>CAZZNV010000001.1:0-311621 GCA_964655915.1 uncultured Azospirillaceae bacterium
CCTTAACCCGTCGGCGAAGTGGTTTATAAATCACACTTCTATTCTTGTCAACACAAAAAGCACAAAAAATTTATCTTTTTTTTACATTTATTCTAATAATCTGAATTTACATATTTTTTTGTGACACATTTTATATGGTTGAAATCAGATGTTTATTTCCTTTTTTTTAACCTTACTACGTTAGCATGATGTGTAATATACCAAAAACAAGAAAGGCGACAAGATAGTAATTATGTTAAAAAACAATATATTAATATTAACCTTAGTGTTAATCCTTTCGTCGTGCGCCAGTGAAAAACCGACTTTGAGCGGTGTCGACGGCTCTGCGATTCCCCCTGCTTTTGCACACTTCCCTGACGTACCGTTCCCAACGGAGGCCTATGTTGACCTTGATGAAACCAGAGCTTTGGGAAGCGGTGAGAACTGGATTGGCAGCCTTGTCTACACGACTCCTTACAATGCGAGCAGTGTTTTTGATTTCTATGTTTCTGAAATGCCTAAATTAAACTGGATAGAAGTTGCGACGGTTCGCGCTAAGATAAGCCAAATGACTTATGTGCGGCAGAATCGTGCGTTGCAAATTCTGATTGAAATAGACTCCGGCGAATCTGCGCGGGTAACAATCACTGCGATTCCAAACACAAGCGGAGTCGGTAAGTTATAAGGGCAACGACCATGATGCAAGATGATTTTTACACAATGGGGGGCGGACATTTTTGGGAAGATATATTCTTTTATCAAAAGTGGCGCATTCAGCGTAATTTTGTCAGCAAAAAATGTCGTTTACTTGATAACTGGGATATTTGCAGACAGGAAGGAGATTTTGATGAGTGCTATCACGCGTTCCTTAAATACATAGAGACCTTTGAAATTGTGCGGCAAAAAGGGCACATGATTGTTATGCTTCCCGGTTGGAGTGAAACCAAAAATATTTTCAAACCTCTGTGGAGAGCCGCTTTAAGAGCTAATTTTATGGCTGCGGCAATAAACTATCCTTCATCTCAAAAGAGTTTGGACAGCCATGTTCGACAGATAGAGTTTTTTCTAAACCATTTGGAAGATGTCGATACTGTTTCTTTTGTAACCAAAGGGGTCAGTTGTTTGATTTTGCGCAAACTCTTTGAAAAAGAATCGGCTTGGCAATCAAGAATCAAAGTTGGGCGAATCGTAGAAGTTGCACCGCTTAACTACGGAAGCCGTTTGATAAAAAAGATGTGTCAGAATAAAATTTTGCGTTTTATTATCGGCCCCATGGGTGAGGAAATGGATCCGCAAAATATTTGCCGAATCCCTCTTATGCCCAAGAAGTATGAAACCGGAATTATCTTGTGCGAATCGTCATTTGTTAGATTTTTTGAATTTATAACCAGAACCAAGATGCCGCTGAAAAACCCTACCGAAGAAAAGGAACTTACCGGTGCGACAGACGCTATTCGCTTGTCTTGCCATCGGTTAAACATCTTTAAAAACTACAAGATTGTGGACCGAACAATAAAATTTATAACCAAAGGCTCATTTTAACAGTTCAAAAAAATAAAGAAAATGTAACACTTTGTGAAGAAATTATGTGTTAAGATGAGATTAGGAGCCGAGAAAGGGCGCTGAATATGTTGAAAAGCTGGCTGATAACATTTGTTGTATTATTTTTGCTGGTGGTGGCTTATAAAATAAATTTATTTGCCTTTTTCGCCAGCAGTGGTTTTAGGATTGCGGCTTTTGTTATGGTGGGTGCGGCGTTGACGGCGGCGGTTATTGTTTTAGGGAATCCCCTTAAGGGGTTGGCCAAACGGACGGACGAGGACGAGCATGACTTTAAGCAAAAATAATTTACTTGCTTTAATCCTTTTACTGGCAACTGTTTTGTTGCCCTCTCCGTCATGGGCTGATGACTTGGGAGCCCAAGAGGCAAAAAGTTTTATCAGTTCTAAAGGACTTTCAGCCGGTAAATGCAGCTCAGGTAATGATGGTAAAACCTATTGTGTCGATTCCGAAGGAGCCATTGTTTCATATGGAAACGATGGTACTTCTTTTAAAAGATGTGAAGTTTTGCCGGTTAAGCTGCATAATAAAATCGACTGTTATGTTTGCCCTATTTTCCGCGTTGTTTATAGGGCGGCAGACAGTATGGCGAAGACCGCTTTTGATAAACTTGGGCATCCTTTTGCTTTGGTCCTTGCAGTGGGACTCGTTCTATGGATTTCCGTTCAGACGCTTGCGCATGTCACCTCTTTAACCCGGCAAGATGCCCCTCAGTTTCTTGTAAAACTCATGAAGCAGAGCTACAAGTTTGCCATCGCTTATTTCTTGTTGATGTACTCTCAAGAAATTTACACTCATTTTATAAATCCGGTTCTTAGCGCCGGACTGGAATTTGGAGGACAAGTTTTACCAAAACCGGCATCTCCCACTAATTCTCCTCAGGATCCAAAGGGATTGAGCGGAGACTATTTTACCAGTACTCTTTATCTGAAATTAGAAACTTTTATTCTTCAAGTTCACGAAAACATCGCCTTTATGGGCGCTGTCGGAGAATCTTTGCTTTGCATCGGCGGACATAAAATGATTGGTATCGGCGGATTTGACATCGGAAATGGTTTTCAGATGGCCATTCAGGGAATCGTACTTTTACTGTTCAGTCTTTTGCTTTCTTTGGCTTTTGCTTTTTATGTTGTTGATGCCGTTGTACAACTCGGAATTTTGGGCGCTTTGGCTCCATTTTTAATTGCCTGTTGGCCGTTTGAAATAACCCGCGGAAAGGTTAAGCCGGGTGTTGAAATACTCATGCACAGCTTTTTTGTCTTTGTTTTTATCGGTATTGTTGTCGGATTAAATTTGGATCTGGTTAGCGCCGCTTTAAAAGGGAACACTGGTGCAAAAGGGGAAGAAACTTTAAATGCTATCTGGAAGGCTATTAATACTCAAGACAATGACGCCTTGGTTGAAATGACTGATATTTCGGCCGTCGGTTTCTTGATTTTGATTATTTGTTGCGTGATAGGGTTTAAGCTTTGCGGACAAGCCACCAAACTTGCCCAGAAAATGGCCGGCGGAAGTGGAGTTACAGGAATTGCACCTTCAATTGCAACAATGGGAGCCAGCGCCGCGACAGGAATGGCGAAGAAAATTTTGGGAAATAAAGCTGTTCTTGGCGGGGTTGCCACAGCCGCCGTCGACAACATCGTCGGAGGAGCGTCCGGAGCTGTTCGAGGCACGGTTGGCGCCATTGCTAATCCCCGCAGAACATGGGGGCAAGTAAAGTCTGCTACACGACAGATTGGTCAAGGGATTCGGGCAACCGGCCACGCTGTCGCCCACCCTGTAAGAGCAACCAGAACTGCTGCAAATACCGTTGGCGGAGCGGCTAAACAGGCTTGGAACAATAAAGTAAGCTCCGTAAAATCCGATTGGCAAGCCTTGAAAGGCGAAACAAAAGATATGGCTCAAGAAACAAAGGTGTTGGGACAGAATCTGAAGTATGCCCCTTCTAAAATTGATAACGCAATTGTTTCTGCCGAAAATCGTGCTTTTGATGCGTCTGCAAAAGCGGTAAAGAGCGTGGCTAACGGTACAGTAAAAGGATTTAAAGCCGTTGGTAGGGGAGCTGTCGCCGCCAAGAATGCCGTTCGTGATGCCTCTGTTAAGGCGGTAAATGGCTTGAAAACCGTGGATAATGGTATCAGGTCCGCTGAAAATGCTGTTTTGGGTGCCGCAACAACGACGGCTAAAAAAACCCGACAAGCCTATATTAAAACTTTAAGAGGTGCACGAGCTGCTTACAATAATCCGAAAGAGGCTCTCAGAGCCACAGGTCAGGCTATTAAGAGCGGAGCTGTTAAGGCTGCCGATGCCACGCTCAAGGGAGCTCAGGCTGTTGATAAGGGTATCAGATCAGCTGAGAATGCTGCCTTTAAAGCCACTGCTGCCGCGGCTAAATGGACAGGAAATGCTGCGGTTGAAGGGGCGAAATTCGGAAAAGAATTCGGAAAAGAAGTTGGAAAAGATATTGCTGACGGTGTAAAGGGTAAGATACAAGGTGTTTCAAAGACTATCAACAATGTTGGTCAAGGTTTGAATGAATTTGGTCAACAACTGGGAGAGGTCGGTCGCGATATGCGCGATATTGCACAGAATGCAACACAGTCAGCCGCACAGAAAGTCAATTCTGCACTGAAAAGTGATGCTGTTCAAATACCAGCGCGCCAGGCTAAAGAGATTCTGGAACAAAAAATTCAAAATGCAAAAACTATCGGCAGTGTTGCTAAGTTTGCCGTGTCTCATCCTATGGCCTCTGCCAGAGCCTTTAAGGAGGCTTTGAGTTCAGAGTTGGGAGACAGCAGCATTTTAGATGTTGATGATTCTGTTATAGAACAAATAGCTGCTGATAATGGCATATCAATCGGAGGGAATGTTTCCGGCGATAGTCGTTTGGATGAAAACATCAACAATACAAGCGCTGAATCTCAAGCTGTTGAGGCAAACGTTTCAGCCGATAGTTTGAATGAAAATGAAAGAGTTGAAACAACCTTACAGGAAGCGCCCTATACGGAAGAACAAGCAGAAACAACAGATTCTTTGAGTAGCGATGAGCGAATCGATGAAGTTGTGCAAGATTCTTCCGACAGCAGTGAGAGAAGCGATGACACGGCACAAACAACCTCGCCTGATAATTATGGTGATGCCTCTGCCGATGATGTATCCTCTGGCAGTGCGTCTGTTGATGAGGTTCGTGCCAGTGATGGCGTTGATAGTGGCAATACAGGCTCAGTCACAGCCGCAACTCAAGAGAGTGCCCCATCATATTCTACCGAAACCAGAAATGAGCATAATGAAGCTCGCCGGCAGAATCTGAAAAAGACTGTAGATGCACCTGCCCGGAGAAAACTGGAAAATATTGACGCCATTATCCAAGGGGACGGCACCATCATTGACAAAGAAGGACAAGTTATCGGAAGAGCCACCAAGAAGGGCGCCGTAAAAGACGGCGAAGAGGTTATCGGACAGCTGATGAAGGACGGTACCTTCAAAGACAACTCTAAGAAAACTGTCGGTCGTGTTACTCCTTCGGAAACTTCAAAACAAAGCAACAGAAGCTTTTTGGAGCGTATGACTGTTAAAGAAAGTCGATTTGATATAAAACGAAATGCGGAAAAAGAAAACCGAAAAAAAGCAAGAAAATCGAGACATGCTAAAAAATAAAGAAAGTGTAACACTTTGTGAAGGAATTATATGCTAAGATAGAATAAGAGGCCGAAGGATTGGCAAAACTGATGGACGAGGACGGATATGACTTTGAGCAAAACTAAATTATTTGCTTTAGCTTTTTTGCTTGCAGCTGTTCTGCTGCCCTCTTTGTCATGGGCTGCTTCAAGCCAAAGTGCGAATGACTTTATTTCCGGAAATAAGCAGGGAGATGATGCCGAGAATAAGGATAAGTGCTTTGTCGGACAAAACAAACAACGTTATTGTATCAGGGATACAGATGCTGGGAGAACTGTTGTTTATGCCAACAAAGGAGATGTTTTTTTAAGCAGTTTCTATGGTTGTACCGTGTTGCCGGTTAAACTTTATGAACACAAGGAATGTTTCTTTTGTCCTCTTTTTGAGGTCATTTTTAACGCGGTAGAAAGCATGGCCAAACGATCTTTTGAAGCATTGGGTTCTGCCTTCGCTAAACTCATTATTGTTGCCATGGCTTTATGGCTGTCTTTGCAGGTTCTGACTCATGTCAGTGCCTTAACCAAGCAAGATGCGCCTAAATTTCTCGTTAATATAATGACTAAGACGTTTATCTTTCTGGCTGCGTACCTACTATTAACGAATCCGACAGAAATTTATCGAATTTTTATTAACCCTGTTTTGGTTAGCGGACTTAAGATGGCGCAAGAGCTTCTCCCTAACACTTCGTATGGTTCAATTAGCGTTGGCAGCGCAGCGGCTGCAGGTGGGGAATATTTTTCACAAAACACGTACCAACAATTAGAAAATTTTATAAAAAAAGTTCAAGAAAACATTGCCACCATGACCGCCATAGGAACGTCACTTATCTGTGTCGGCGTTAATGAAATAAAGGGCCTCAGCGGAACCTATGATTTTGCACGTGGTTTTAAAATGATAATTCAGGGTGCGACATTTGCAGTATTTGGGCTTCTTTTATCGCTTGCTTTCGGTTTTTACATCATAGATGCTGTTTTACAATTGGGTATTCTCGGCGCTTTGATGCCTTTTCTGGTGGCATCTTTTGCTTTTGGCCCCACACGGGGATACACTAAACAGGGGGTTACCTTCCTGATGAACAGCTTTTTTGTTTTTGTGTTTGTCGGGTTAACGGTTTCTGTTGCCTTATTATTGGTTGGTGAGGCCGTTAAACATACTGCTGACGATGTGAATTTGGCCGATGTTAAGTGTGATGTAGATAGAAGCATGCGAGAAAATGCTGTAAACTCGGTTATTGACCTTTTAAATGGCGGCCCTCTTGAACGAGCCTTAGAAGAGTGCAAAACGGAAACGGATAAAGAGAAATGTAGAAAAAAGGTTCTTTCCGCCGTAAGTCCTCTGAAAAACATTGCTGATCAATTAAGGAGATATAAAACGATTGATGCTTTCTTCAGAGGTCTTGAAGATTTATTAAGTAAGGCTGCCAGGGATCGTCATAAACAACAAGATGAAGCTGCAAAAGCCCGTGAAGAGTTCAATGCTGCGGCAGGGGCTAGCGATGGCTTGGATATTTTTTGGAACGCCATCAACATGCAATGTTACGGACAATTGGTTGCTATGACAGATGTTACGAGCCTTAATTTTCTGCTCTTGATTGTTGCCTGTATTTTCGGATTTAAATTCATCGGTAAATCGACTGAATTGGCCGGACAAATGTCTGGAGGAGCTATTAGTGGCATTGGCAATAAAGTTGGAGGAATGGCTGCCAGCGCGGTTAAAGGCGCGGCTAAAAAAGTTGGAGGCGCTGCCAAAAAAGGTGTTACCGGCGCCATAGATGCTGCAAAATCGGCCCTGAAGAAGTGATGTGAATAATCAAATGGGATAACGTGGAAATGAAAATAAAGTCGGACATAGCAAAATATCTCAGAGTGATGTTTCTCCTTGTAGGAATCATCTGCTTTTTGCCGTCCTGCACAAAAGACACTTCCGATCCGCATAAAGGAGCGGGAACTTCAGGAGAAACACTTTCCTGTTGGCAAGAGGATGTTTTAAAGCCTGTTTTTGATGTTATCAGTACAACAACTATGAGTATGTTCAAACAGTTGTCTCAGGGAGCAAGTTCAGTTGTTTGGGTCGGATTTGCCATTTGGCTTTCATTCCAAATTATAAAATTTGTCAGTTCCATGGCTGAAGAAAACTCCGGAGAATTATGGAATGCGATTTTTCACAAGGCTTTTGTCTGTGCTATTTGTGCTACACTGGCTTCATCTCCGGAAATGCTCTTATACACGCTTAATTTTTTCATCTTCCCTATTTATCATGCTTTTCTTGATTTTGGCGCTCAAATTTTAGGTTTGGCTACCGGGGGGATTAAGGAGGTTAAGGAAGTCGTCATTATGGGAGAGACCGCTAAATTTCCTAAAGCTACTTTTGAGTGTGCGGTAAAAGCCGGAACAGCCTCTGCAACCATGAAGGGTTTTCCTGAGGGTTTTAGGGATGCGATGGGATGTATGGTTTGTGCCGTGGCCACGCGTTTGCAACTCGGACGCGAAGTGGCTTTTGTGGCTATGGCTATGGGCGGAATTTTAGCGTTTGTCGTCGGTTTTGCGCTTTGGATCATTTTTATAATTGTTGGTTGTTGTTTTGTGTTTTATCTGGTTGACAGTATTTTCCGTTTTGGAATTATGGTGTTGCTGCTTCCGATACTTATTGCGGCCTACCCCTTTGAACAAACCCGAGAGTGGACCAATAAAGGATTTAAAGGAATTATGGTTTCCGCCGCATTTATGATGGCATTTTCCATTATGGTTTCTACGGCATTGATGGCTATGGTTGTTACCATTACGGAAAATTATAATATCTTCAGCCCTTCGGCCGATGACAATGTTGTACGACAATTTTTATCAGAGCTTTCCGTGCCGTCACTTTGCCTTTTGTGTATCGGTTTCTTGGTTTATGGTAGTACCAAAGTTGCCTCTCAGCTCACACAAATGGTTATCGGCGCCCAGCCGTCAACCGAATTCCAACAAAAAGCCAAAGCCGCTTTGCAAACTGTCTTTTCGATTGTTTCCGGCGGAATTGGCGCTGTTTTCAAAAACTTTACTCCTGTGGGTCAAGTTACTAAAGGAATTGGTGAAATGAAAAGTACATTAAACAAAATGGCCGGGCGAAAATAGTAAGAGATGAGGTTGACATGTTACATATAAACGACATAAAAAATAAATTCTTGAAAAAAGCGCCTCTCTTTTTGTTGGTGAGTATTTTTTGTCTAGGTTTTTCTTTCTCTGCTCTGGCTGTCGCCACATCATCAGCAGTTGAAGGGGATGTTAAGATTGTTGAGGGGACCGGTTCTGAAGAACAAGCGTCTATCGGAGCACAAACTCGAGACGGAGAGGATATGGTTGCGGAGATAGATTCTTCTATTAAACTGGAAGAAGACACCTGTCCTGACGTTGATGAGCTTAAGTTGAGATACAAGGCCGGTTGCTGGTCTTGCTTTATTGTGAAAGCGCTGGTTTCAGCTTTTCTGAAAGTTGCCGATGCGGCCTATGAGACATCTCAAGGGGCAGGAAAAACGCTGTTGTTGCTGGGGACATTTCTCTGGCTGGCTTTTTGGGCTTTGAAAAATGTTTCATCTCTTGCCCAGATAGATCCCGGAAATATTCTTAACGAACTGATAAAAATGAGCTTTAAGATTATGCTGGCCTATTTCTTTATCGTTTCCGGAAAAAATGTTATCGGTTACTATTTCATCAACCCCATAATGGGTACCGGAGCGGATATGGCGCTGGCTTACTTGGATGAAGAGACGGTTTTCACTGGTTTTGAAGATGAAAAGGTAACAAGGGAGCAGCTTGAGCAGCTTGGAAAAGCTATCAACCAATCCGATGCTCCGCAAGATGCTGCTGTCAGAGGTGAGGTTAAAACCGTTGCCGGAACAGGAGATGCCAAAAAGTATCCTTTCTTGACCAGAGAATATGCGGAGGGTACGCCTGAAGAAGATGTTATGGTTGGCAAAATGATTGACGCCTTAGTGAACCTTCTCATCCAACAAAACAACGAAATTCGCAGCAGTTGTGACGGCGACTGTAAAGCAAAAGGAAATTGTAGGAGCGTTAATTCCTGTAAAGCGGCTGCACACAAAGGACACGTTGAATATGTTAAACAGATACATGTCAACGCGGGTAACGGTCCATATAACAATGCCTATTGTCAAGCTTCTATCAGTGCGATGGTTAACCAATTGAAAAAACAGGCCGGTGGCGGTGATTTGTTTGAGTTTTTAAATGGTGCTGCTCAATGTGCATATACGGCAAATAATCTGGCCGGCAAATATCCAGACTGTATTTACGCCCACAGAACTCCCAACTTTTCCACAGGTCAAGCGACAGATGCGGACGCAGTAAATGTTTTCCACCAAAGCTGTGCTTGTACAACAGATAAACTTACCCCTCCCTATGGCTCCTTGGTCCATATGTTTAGTGCCGGAAATACTGCCGGATCCAGAATGCATGCCATGACTTCTACAGGAGGGTGTGGTATGATAAGCTTTAACAGTGACGGTATTGACGATATGAGTAAGTTGGATGACGGAACAGCTCAAGCAAAAGGTGGACACTCTTCCATGAAGTGGATTGCCACTGATTTGGCTTGTGTTTTGAAGAAAAGAATAAAAGAAAAACCAGAAAATTTATCAACCCTTAATATGGCGCGAATAAACGAGTTGGCGGCAGGACAGAATGTTTATATCATAAACGGACCTATAAATGGTGGTGATGTTATGCGGCGCGTTTCTTTGGCGGTATGGATTCCCGATGTGGTGTATACGGATGAGACCGGACTTTTATCCCAAACGGTTATGGATAAACTGCTGAAAACCATTCAAGCCATTACAAACAAAGCCTCTGACACAATGATTTTGGGTGATGCGATTATGTGTTACGCTACTCTGGATAAAGGTGGAGCTTGGCATGTTTGGACTTGGCACTTTACAAACGGTATTATGTGGATAGAAGGCGCTATCATCTGGCTTTTCAGTTTTATGTTTGTTTTGGCCGTGGCTTATTACCTTTTGGACATCTGTTTCAAGCTCGGGTTTGCGGCTATCGCCCTTCCGATTGTGGTTGGATTGTGGCCCTTTAAGTTAACCTCCAAAAGGTTGGCCGCCTGTGTGAGCATTATCCTTAAATCAGCGGCATTGCTCGTGTTCTTAGCCATCGGCGTGTCTTACGGGGTGAAAATGATAGACGTGGTCTTAGAAGGCAAAGACGGAGTTCAAAACGAAGCAAGGAAGCAAGACAACAGCAGGACCCAAAATAAAGGCGGAATAAAGGAGTTGCTGGATAGAATGAACCCCGTATTCTCTTCATCTACCAAAGATATAGAGATTCTTACTGAGAAAGAATATGAGGATCGGAAAAAGAGCGAAAAAGAACGTATGATGCGAGAAGTCGGAGCGACAAATGATGAAGATCTTGATGAAAAATTAGGTGAAAATCTGGCCTATGTAGAAGCAAGGTTGCAGTTGTTTGGCATCAACTTTACTTTAATTGTCTTTGCATTTTTGTACGCCTTCAAGCTCGTGCAACAAACGGCGAATGATATCGTCAATAAATTCTTTAGTGATGAGGCTTTCGGCGACCAGAATCCTATGCACCACTCAGCAACGGCTGCCACCGATTTGGTAACAAAACCTGTACGCAGCGCGGCAAAGTGGGCGGGTGACGTTGCTGTAAATTACGGCTCAAAAGCCGCCGGAAAAACAGCCCGATGGGCGGGAAAAACAGCGGTCGGCGTTGTGGCACACCCCATACGCTCTGCCACACGAGCGGTCTCCGGTGCTAAAAATGTTGTTAAGAATATTTCATCACGACTGAGTAAGTAAAGACTGGCGAACAAGAAATATTAAGGATTATAAAGATGAAAAAGGTACTTGACATATTTAAGATACACAAAAGATATAATCTTTTTATATTCTTGTTTGTTCTGTTTGCTGTCGGAATGCAAAATAGTGTCGTTTGGGGAATTGATGGCAGCGAAGCATATATTATGGTGGAAAAACCTAGTGGTGGAGTTCAGGCCGGCTCAAATGTTGCAGCTGAAGGAATGGCCAGAGCTGCTGGAGCCGATGAGTTAGCTGATAAAATTAAGGAAAACACAACAATAGAATATGAATCTAATCCTATGTTGGAGCAAATACCCTGCACACCTCTGAAATATTACAAAAATCTTAAGGGATGTTGGCTTTGCAGCTTATTTGGAATTGTGTTTGATACATCCAGTAAGGTCACCAATCTTGCTATCAGCAGACTTTCCGGTTCTGTTTTTACCGCGGTTTTGGTTGCCTTTGCCGCATGGCTGTCTCTGCAAGTCTTGATGTTTGTTTCCTCCATTGAAAAACGAGACATCAAAGACTTATTTAAGGCTATCTTTAAGCAAAGTTTTATCGTGGCTATTGTCACTATTTTGCTGAACACTAATCTTTCCTCCTTTTTCAAAACAGCTTTAGAGCCCATCTTTTCCACCAGCGTTAATGTTGCTCAGGCGGCAATAAGTATTTCCGGCACGAAAGATGTCGCCCAACCCCAGTCCTGCTCAAAATCCGGAGGAAACGCAAAGGCTGATTTTTCAACCGGCGCCCTTCCTGAATCAATGAAAAACGGTATTCTTTGCGTTATGGAAATGGTGCAAAATCAAGCGGCTGCCGTAACGGCTTTAGGCTCAGCATCTATATGTCAATCTTTTGAAGAATGGGCTTGGTTCGTTCCGCATTTGGGATATTTACTTGTCGGGCTCGGACTATGGATTGGCGGAATGGTTCTGATTATTGCCGTGCCTTTTGTTATGATTGACTATGTAGCAGAATTGGCTATTGCGGGAGGATTGTTACCTGTCGCAGTGGGTGCTTTTGCCTTCAAACCAACCAGAGGATACTCCATCAAAATCTGGCAAACTTTCTTGCATTCGGCGTTTTCCTTTATGTTTGTCGCTGTTCTGGTGCTGATGTTGACCACGGCATATATTCAGGTGCTTGACTCTTCTTATAAACCGGCAAACGGAGCAAAACTCAGCTCTCTTATTTTAAGCGCTGATTTTAATATTGCCGCCTTTACATCGCAAATGCATTGGTGGTCTTCCGCCTTTTTGAAAGTTGTGTTTGCGCTTATGTTGGCTTGGACCATGATGGGAAAAGCCGGTGAACTGGCCGGAGATTTCTCCGGTGGCAAGATTGGAACGGAGGGCATAGGCTCTTCTATCGGGGCTATGGGCGCTTCTGCCGCTAAAGGGGCCGCGGGTAAAGTGGGAAAGCTCTCATGGAGTGCCGCAAAATCAGTTGGAACAGAAGTTGGACAAGCCGGACGGCGAGCTGTATTTAACAGGCAAGTAGCCAAGGCTCAAAGATTAGGAACGGCAACAAGAAATGCTGACGGGTCGACCACTTACACACGAACCAGCCGCACCCTTTTGGGGCGAACAAAGACAACTAACGTTACTATTGGTGCTGACGGAACGGCTAGCCTGAAAAGCGTAAAATCTTCTAAAAGCGGTAAAAAACAATGGGTTAAAGAAAAAGACAAGAACATCAGCGTTTCACATAAAGAACGTAAGGGCAAAGATGGAACAATGCACAGAGTGGGCAGTGAGACTGTGCGTTTTAACAGCAACGCAGTTAATAAACTTGTGAAAAAAGACGGAACGATAAACACGGCTGCATTTAATCAAATGATGACTAGTAGCACCGGAGACGCACAAAAAATGGCTATTATGAAAAATGTTATGGAGCGTCAGGTTCCCGGTAGCGGAGGAAGAATCTCTAATCAGGCACTTCTTAAAGATGCTAGCGGCAAGGTTGTCGGATATCGTGCGACAATGAAAGACGGCAGTATTCAGGAGATGGGTTTCTCGACTAAACAAGTCATTGGCAAAAATGGAAAAGTTTCCGATAAAACAATGCTTAACTTTACAACTTTGGATAAAAACGGGAAAAAGGCTCAGACAATAACAACAGACGGAATTATACGCAAAACGGAAACATTTGATGCATCAAGATCTTCTGATGGAAGCATTTCCATTAATGGTCCGGCAAAGAAAACTTCTTACATCTTAAATGGGGCAAATCAGAAATATATGGAAGATCGACGTTTTCATAAAATTTCTCTGAGTGATTCCGCCTTTTCAAGTGAAGAACGCAGTGCTGCTATTGCCTTCGTTACCAAGGGGCGTGGTTTCGCCGCCAGAAAAATCTTACAAAATGACGCCAACAGGAGTTCTTTACTTCAACAAAATGCCGCTCCAGCTCTTTCTCAGAAGCAATCTGCGGCTCCTGTTGCTGTCACTAAACAGCAAGCTCTCAACCTTTTGACCGGGGCGAAGCAGATGTCTAAAGGAGAATTCAGAAAGCTTCAGGAAACTAACGAATTCAAAGCTTTAGATAAAGACCGCAGAGACATACTGACCAATATAAACAGATATAAAAACCAAATCGGCGGAAACACTTCAAAATCCAAGGCAAGCGATCTCAATGCCCGCATTATAAATCAGGATAATAAATTCAGACATCTGACTAATAACAACGATTAAATATTTTGACATAATTTTTTCGGAATCTGTTGTTTTGCCGTGATTGTTTTTTGAATATTTGTACACAAATCGTCTTTTTTTGTACTATTTTCTTGATTAATATTTTGCATCTATTAATATGCAGATAATTAATTGGTGTTCTAATTTTTATGAGGTTTATAATATGGAAGAGATTATTTTCCCCAACCAGATAAGAATGTATCGCCGCCTGAGAGGTCGTTCCATGCAGGAGTTGGCTGACCATTTGAACGTTAGTTTGTCAGCTATTTCCAAAATTGAAAAAGGCTATCGTCGTGTGGATCAAGAACAGTTGGTGCGTGTTGCCGAGTTTTTGGATTGTCCTTTGCAGGAACTTTTTGTCAATGAACAAAACTCTCAACAAGAAATTGTTCAAGCTTGGCGCAGAGAGCAGGAACGCCGCAATAAAATTAATGAAAAAACAGGTCTTAAGACGCTTGGCGCCGGTCTACGGCAAATTCGTAATGAAAAGAATTTGACCTTGATTGAGGTCGCCGAGAGCGCCGACATGACTCTTTCCGTATATCACCGTATTGAAATGGGACAGAGGGAAGTTTCCGATAAGGAATTTAAAAATATTGCTAAAGCTTTGAAAATTAGCTCCGAAGAGTTGCGTGACGAGATTAAGAGCCTTGATGAGAAAGGCATGTTGGAAGAAATTATCCAGCGCAATGATGCTAAGTACAAGCTATTATCTAATCCTCGGGGGGCTATTGCTTCCTTTGGAAACGCTTCTCCTGACGGAATGAAAATTTCTGTTTACGGGACTGCCGGAAAAGACGGTAATATTGAGCTTGATTTTGAAGAGGAAATCAAAAAAGTTCAACGTCCGATTCAACTTTACAATAAAAAAGATGCCTATGCCGTTAATTTGTGCACACGTCGCTTGGGCTCTTTGCTTCCGACTCGCTCTATTTTGTATGTTGACCCGCAAGATGTTGTCAGCATTGGTGATATTGCTCTGTTCTATGTCAATGAGCATGAGGCAAAGATTGTCAGCATTAGAGAAGATGATGACGGCAATTTGTATGGCATTCGTTGGAATCCTGATGAAAAGATTGTTTTGACGGATAATGATTTGCCTCAAATACATAAAGTTGTTCTGATAAGTTTGTAAAATTTTTGCTTTTTCTTAAACCGCCTGACAGGGCGGTTTTTTTTGTTGCTTAGGCTTTGTTAACCGGAAATTTACAACATTGAGCATAGAATTAGTAGTATGGGTGATTTGTGCCCTGATTTGATGTGCGGAGATTTGTTTTGCTAGATGAAAAATTAGCAAAAGAACTTAGAAAAACGAAAAAACAACGAGAAGGTGAAGAAGATCCGGTTCTCGTTGCACAACGTTTTTTAAATATATACAGGCAACTGCATATCTTTGACGAATCAAAAAAAGTTTCTTTCAACCAGATGCTTATGGAACTTCGCCCGGAGATTAAAGCTCTGTTTTCGACTTTGCCCGGGGGAATTGTTCTTCAGGATTATATTGAGGAGTTAGAAGGAAATCCTAAAGATGAGCAGATTGTATCAGACGATGCATCGTCTGAAAGAAACCCTTCAGACACTACTATTTTAGCAACGGCTTTGGCGGAAACACAAAAACAAGATTCTCCTGCGGTTCAACCACAAATTGTTCAACCCGTTGTTCAGACCATTCCTCAATCGGCGACCATATCTTCTAAAGTTGAACTTGGGGCATCTTTTGCGCAGGAACTCGCCAGTGCCCTGAAAGACAATGCGACAACGCAACAAAAAGAGCTTCAGGCCGTTATTCAGACGCTTGAAAAAACACAGATGGAAATGATTAAGACACTGCAAACAGAAAGTAACGGGCGAAAAGAAGAAACTCAAGCATTGCTTCAATTATTTTTGGACGCTCAAAAAAAACTTACCGAATCCGTGCAAAATCGTCCTGTCACTGTCGAGACAACAGCACAAGGGCAAACCTTTCAATCAACAGATAATTCGGAATTACTTAATCAATTGGCTGCTTCGCAAGTTCAACTGTCCGAAACCCTGAACAAACGTTTTGGGGCGGAAAAAAGTTCCTCCGGCGAGAATGTTGAACAATTGGCACAATTGCTAAAACTCATAGCCGCATCACAGCAACAGATGTCGAAAATGCTTTACGCCTTGGGAGACGGCAACAAAAACAACCAACAACAGACAGCTCTTTTATTTGAAACCGCTCAAAAACAATTTAACACGGCTCTTGATCAATTCAGTCAAGAAAGAAAGCAAAGTCATACAGAACTGGCCCAAATGTTCAGCGCCTCGCAAAAAGAACTGGCTCAGATATTGCTGCAAAACAATAATTCATCTACGGCAACCAATCAAACAGCAAATAATATTCAAGTAAACACCGTAGACTATTCGGCTCAGCTCAATCTTATTGCGGAACGCTTGGCTAATCTCCATCCCGCTGTTTCGGCACCGACTCTTCACCAGGCTCCTATTGTTTTGGAAGAGCATTCTTCAACACCAACCCCGGAAAACGGGCAACGCTACGAGCAACTTTTGGAGAACGGTGTCGAGCAAATACTGAAAGCTCAATCAGACCTCTATCGAGAAACAGTGCTCTTACAGACAAAAGAACTGGGTGCGACCATCAGCCAAGCCCTAAAAGAAAGCCAACAATTGTCGACTGAACAATTTTTGACCGCTCTAGAACGTATTCTTAAAACGACAACTTTTATACCGACAGAATCTCTCTCCAATCAAACCTTTATGGAGCAACCCCTTGAAAACTATCAAGCTCCGATTGCTTTCAATAATGAGGAAATGAGTTTACCAGAACAGCCCGTTGTTATGGAAACTTACGTTGACACATCTTCAGAACCGGAAAATGTCGCCGCAGAGGAAGCCGTTGTTCCTGATATAGCGCCTTTTGAAGAAGAACCTTCGTCTACAAAGAAAAAGAAAAAAAAGAAGAGGAAAAAAAAGGATAACCACGAAAACGTTGAACCACAGACAATGCCTGAAGCGGACGATTTCGGGTTAGGATTAGAAGACACCCCCCTCTCTTCTCTGACTGAAACTCCTGTATTTGATGATGTTTGGTCGGACGTTCCACCTGCGGAGGAAGTCTTTGAAAAAGAAGAAATCTTTGCGGAAGAAGAACCTGAGGATTTTCAGATGGCACCTTCTCCAACGGAAGATTTTTTTGTTGAAGAGGATAACGCTTCTGACTCGGGAGAAGATTTTGATGATCCGGCGCTTTGGGGATTTAAAACGGAAGATGAGCCTTCCGAAAAACAAGTTTCCGCACCGTCAGACACCAACGACTGGGAATGGGAATATGTTGAAGAAGAAGAAGAAAAAGAAGGCGAAGGAGATGGCGACACACAAGATTGGGAATGGGAATATGTTGAAGACGAATCGACTTCCAGCAATGAAACTCTGAAACCTATCAACAATAATTCCGCTATTTACAGCGGAGATCTTTATTTTCATAAATCTACGAGAACAAATACTTCTCTTCCGCAAACGGACAGCTTGCCGGAGATTGAGCCCCGAAACATTGCGATTAAAGATTCTCTTACGAGTGAAAAGAAGGAAGACCCCTATCAAAATAGTCATCCCAAACATTAAAATAATAATTTACAAAGCACTTAAGCTAAACTAAATTATAAGTATTGGTTAAGGAGCAAGATATGGAAGAAAACGAAAAATTCAGCGACGGCAGCAATTACCCTTCTGGCGAGAAGTTGTGGTATGTTGATAATTATATTTTGCTAAAAGACTATTATGACAGGACTATATCTCGCGTTTCCGCTCGCTGCATTCGTACGGGAAATATTCCGATTGAAGACTACGAACATTATGGGTACATCCTTGATGTCCTTGAAGAAATCTCGGATACAGGCACTTATATTGTCGAACACCCCGAGTTACACGATTATGTTGAGAAAAAAATAGCTGGCGGCATGGGAAATTTGAGAAAGACACTGAAGGAATTTAAAACAGAGCTTCGAAACAATGCTACTCCGGAGATGATTAAGCCGGATAAAAATGAATTGGATAAAATGAAAGAAGCGCTTAAGGTTGAAGATAAGGCCGTAGATCCTACGGTTGGTGCCGGAATGTCTATGGATGAGGTTATTAATAAGTTGATGAACCAAAATCAATCCGCGTCGCAGCCTGAAGCTCAATCGGCTTCTCAAACTTCGCAGGCAAATCAGCTTCAGGCTCAACAACCTGTTGCTCAACCGACCCAAGCTCAACAAAAACCAGCTCCTCAGCAACAGCGTCCACAACCACAGTCCGGACAGCAACCTCAGGTACAATCGACATCTCCCAACAATCCGGGTGCCATGAAACCGCCGGCTTTTCAACAAGTAAATACCGCAAATTCCACTCCTGTTAAAAATGAGGATAACCAATAAAACGATGACTAAAGCTTCGCTGTTCAAAAAAGTTTGTATATGTTCTTTCCTTTGGACACTTTTAGGATGTTCTTGGAATGATGAGCAGGAAATCGTCGTTCCGCAGGAGCCTGTTTATTCCGCTGAAGTGAAAAAGCTTGAATATCCTTCTATTCGAACACCTAAAGGAGCCAGCAGTCTTGATTTGGAAACACCTTTGCGTTGTTTTGTAAACTGGAAATCGCAACAAATGATTTCCAGCATTCCCTACAATATTAAGGCATTTAACCTCGTCCGTAACGGTCCTAATGATATTTTGCCTCGTTTTGAAGTAACGGGTTTCTCATTCGGAACAATGCCGGCAGAAAAAGCACTACTTAAGCTCACTAAAGAGGCTGATATAAAATTGGTTGCCAAAGATGCTCCTTATGCCAGTATTTCTGCGGATAATTTGCGCGGAGAGCTTTCTGAAGTTGTCGATATGATTACCGAAGCGGCTGAAATTTATTACACATATAATGCAAACAACAAAACTTTACGGATTAGTCGAAAGGCGAACTTTAGTCTGTATGTTCCGCAATCCCGCCCTATTTTGTTGGCTATTTTAGACGTTCTTCGCGGAGCCGGAATCACTGATTTTACGGCTGACTTTGATGACTATTCCATCACCTTTGACGCTGATTACGAGTTGAAAAACCAAATATTGAATCTTATTAATTATTTCGAGGAAAATCCGATATTGGTAGCTTTTGATGTCAAAGTTTTTACGATTTATCCTTACAACGGACAAGATGTTGAATGGCAGCAAATGTTCAATGTCTTTGATTATGGGGTTATAAAAAGCGCCAAGACAGGTGTTCTTGGACGGATATTAACGACATCGAGCGATATAAATGTTGATACTCTGAGAGGCTTTATCGGCGGACAGGCACGAGTAGATTCTATTGCCGAAGGGAAGTTTGTTGTCCCTAACTTGTGGTTTTCCAGATTTGACATCGGGAAATGTGCTCAAAGAACATCCATGGAGGCGGGACTTTCTATTTTGGCGAAAGCATCTTTTGAACAGAATGATAAAATATTCAGCAATATTACTTTAGAAGCTCAAAACGGAGAAATTACTCAATTTGATATTCGAAGTCGTCTTGGCGAAAACTTCTTAATCATTGGTATTCCTAACGAAATTTTTGGAGTTAAGACACCAAAATCGGAGACTGTTGTTTTCATGGTGCCTCGCATTATCAGGACACTGAAAACATCGAAACATCTTGAAAAGCATTTATAATTTTTAGTATGGTGATTGTAATGGATATGCAAAATACGGATAACTCTAATTCTTCTGCCGGTCGCCCTCTTTTAAGAAAGGTTAAGCGTCCTATCAATAAGATGCAACCTATGAGTTCTGCATCAGCACCATCTCAGCCTTCTCAGGGGTTTGAGCGTTCGGAAACACCGTCTTTTAATACCCAAGAGCAGTATGTTGAACAACCGGCTTCGGCGCCTTCATCCAAACCAATGATGCCAACGAACAACCCTTTTGTTCAACAGATGACATCTCAATCCGATAGTGCGCCGACTTTTGATGTTAACAGCTTTCTTGATGAAGAAATAAATCTTCCCGCTAATTATTCGAACACGAAGACTTCCTCTCAAGAGCAACTACGCTTCATTAATGAAGAAGAATATGAAAAAGAAATTTCAGGAGATACACAATCTCCGTTACCGGAATTTTTGAATAAAAAAGTATTAGTTTTAATGGGTGTGGTTCTGTTTTTCTTGGGATTTGTAACTTCTAAAGTTTTCTTTAGCGAGGCAAAGGTTGTCAGAAACGGTTTGCAAGGGGTTGTTATTAATCCCGAAGTTCCTAAGGGACGGCCGCGCTGTGGTGTTGCCGAAAAAATGCAAGGCTGTGTTTTGTATATGATGAATCCGCAACGGCAGGAACTTAACGCCAGAGATTTTTATGATTTGGCTTCACAATTAACCGGTCGCCAGCGTTTTATTATTGAAACGGGAAACATGCGTTATTCTAATACTAAGATACGGCCGGGAGATATTGTTCAATTAAATATACCGCCTTTGTGATAAAGTAAAAAGCTGGATTTCTCCAGCTTTTTATTTTATGTAACTTCGGTAACGGCGCGTAGGTTTCCATCTCGATTAATTTGGACAACCCTTAACTTCTTACGCATCTCTTCAATCGTTTTATAACGATCCATTGACGGGTTTGTATGCAGAATACGATCAACAAAAGCCTGATATGCGGCTTCGGAGCTTTCGGCGTGGATGGTCGCAAAACAGTTATCGTGACCTGACCCCATCAATTCCCAAATAGTTCCGGCATTGTCTGTTGAAATCTCTCCCCCTAAAATAGCGTCCGGTGTAAAACGAACAACCAAGTTAATAACTCCGGCGTAGTCCATTTTGTTCGTTTGCTCCGTACGAGATAACACCAAGTGAACACGATTGGGGTGAGGAACAATCAATTCTCTGGCATCTTCAATCGTTAATATGCGCTTGTGAATGTCCAATATCTTCAACAGATTGTTCAAAAAAGTTGTTTTACCCGTTGCCGTAGCGCCTGAAACAAGTATGTGGTCACCTCGTTTAATACTTAACAGCAAGCGCTCATAAGGATCTTCCGGATCTTTTATATCTTTTAGAGGGTTGATTTTATGCAACGTTTGACCTTGTGCCAAACCATAATCACCCAAACCAAAAGCCACATCATCCGCATGGACACGAATGGTCAGCGCTATTCCGCCTCGTTGAGCATCTTCCGAATCATACTCAACATTACGTCCACAAATAGCAGAAAAACGGTGCCCGCCCGGCAATGTTGCGTATAAGGTCGGATTCCCCAATAACGGATCAAACGGCAGTTCGTAAACATTGGAAATAATATAAAACAAATTCGTCAGATATTCCTTGGACAGCTTCTCATCTTCGTGCATAACCCACGGATAAGCCCGTTTACCGCGCAAACGCAGCCATACCTGCCCTGCGTGATTGATTGCGACTTCTTCTATATTTTCCTGATTATACCAATAAGATAAAGGACGTAAAACAGATTCAAGAATTGTAAATGCCATTTTTATCTCCTTTAAAACAATGCCGGAACATTACTGTCTGATTGCGTTTGTGCTCCTGTCGGGGCGCCCATTCCTGCTGACGAAGAGGATGGCGGAGGCGGCGGAGCGATAAAGTTAGTTCCCGCGGACGAGTTATCTGATTTTGATTTTCCACCATCAATAAGAGGTGTCGATTTTACAGCGTTAACATCTTCACCTTCGGCATCATACACAACATCCCCGGCAGTTCCAGCGCTTTGGTATTTTTTTATTTCAGCCTGTTTTCTTTCCGCGGCCTTTTCCTCATCATCTATCAAGACACCACCCTTAGCTAATTCGCCCTGTACTCTAGCTTCTTCATCGTTATCAATGGTACGCAACCACAAGTCAGACATCGGGTAAACGATAATTCTTGTTCCGGCCGGGATATAGGTCATAGGACGAATATTGGATTTATCCGCCAAAATCTCATCAAACACCTTATTCATTTCATTTAAGAAGTTTTGACGCGCATCATTCGCCGCTTCCTGACGAGGCGTTTCCGTGCTACTGTCACTGTCTTTTTTAGGCGCCATAAAATAGGAGGTGGCGCTGGTTAAGGTTGTTGTCATAACCGGTAAAGTATATTTTTTGAATAATTGCTGATCTACATATCCTAAGGCACCGGCTCGACCTTGGGCGTCTGCGGTCAAACCGTTTAACATAAACAATGAGCCATCCGGACGAATTAGTCTTTCCCATGAAATTTGAACACGAGCCGACTCAGAAGTTGCTTCGGCACTGGCAGACAAACCGCCTAAACTTCCCATTAAACGGCTTCCCGCGGGAATAATTACGTTACGACCTTCTTCGGCGTAAACATTCCGCTCAACAAACGCTGTAATGGGAGCAGGGTTATTACTGTCAATAGCGCGGGCAATAACCGCCGGAATTGGTTTATCCGCAAAAATCATTGAGCTTAAGTCAACTCTCCATGAAGAAATAACCTTATTAACCCCTTGTTCGCTCCAATCCTTTTGCATTCCGTCAAAAGCTTCTTTACGGGTTCCGTTACTTATCTTACCGACACTCATATTTTTTCTACGTTCACCCATAGCGGTATTCAGAGCAGCTTGTCTTACGGGGTCATACCTCTCTCCGGGACCAAAACCGCCTCCCGGCCCCAAATTCCCCGTAGGACCGGCACCTGTTCCATAAGCGCCACCGTTACCGAAAGTTCCAGGAGGAACAAACATGCCACTGGTGTCTGCTTTTTTAACCTCTTCAATACCGATCAAGCTTCCTTCATCATCAATAATCAAACCATCGGGCATTTTTCGTCCGAGATAATTACCGTTTTCATCAACAACGGTTCCGTCTTCTAATATCTCACCTAAATAATCACCATCCGGCGTCAGCGCAATTCCCAATGACTTACGATATTCGCCATTCTCCAAAAACTCCAAAGCGGGGGATATATCTTCTTCATCCTCAAGAGGTTCCGGCTGAGGAGCTTTTTCATACCAATTAGAGCCTATTCCGCCAATAATATTTCCATTTGCATCAACGGCATCACCATTTTCGCCTATTCGCCCAATAACGTTACCGTCTTTATCCAAAACCGTACCATTGTCTGTGGCATAACCGATAAGATTTCCGTCTTTATCGTATATTTCTTTTTTATTAAGTGAATCGCCTAAAACATTGCCTTTACCATCTACAAAATTTCCGTTTTCGTCCACACTGCCAATGATATTTCCATCTTTATCAACAACATTCCCGTTCTCATCCAAATAACCAACTAAGTTTCCATCTTTATCAAATATCATTTTGCGTTTTGCCTGCGGAGAAATGCGGCTGTAATACTGCAACGGCGAAGCCTGAGCAATCCACTCTCCATTTGAATTTTTAACTCTTCCGTCCTCACCTAAATCGCCGACTTTAGCCCCTTTAGAATCTATAACCACACCATCAAAGGACAACCATCCGATAACAACATTGTCCTTATCCCTAATATTATAATCTCTGTTTCCTCTGGCTAAAACGTTCAACTTTTTATCTACCAAAAAGCCTCTATCCAAAGTGCCCATATTTTGGTTATTAAAGTTAACGACATCGCCTTTTCTGCTAATGATACCGATAGCCTTACCTTCTGCATCATACATATAGAAATCGTAAAGCGCGTACCCTATTTTTCGGCTACCATCGGCAACATAACCGTCGTAATCAACATTACCCAGCTTACGGTTATCCGAGGACATAACGGAGCCATCATCCATAACGCGTCCGATAAATTTATTTTCTAAATCAAACGCTATTTTATACTTAAACAGATTACCTATCGGCTTTCCGACTTCAGAGTTAACGTTACCGTTCGGTTGCTGATACCCGATAACATCACTATCCTCATCAACAACCACACCATCTAACACCGTTCGTCCGATAATTTTCCCTTTGAAGTCTATTACCGGTGTATAATTAACCGTTGCACCGACAACAACGCCGTCATTATTTTTTACTTCTCCAAAACGGTTTACGCACCCCAACTGGCGATTTTCGAAATCACGAACTTTACCGTCGGCATTTACAAAACCTATAACTTTCCCATTATAATCAATTATGGGGAGTGTTTGAACAGAAAAACCGATTATACTTCCGCTATCACTCAGGGCTTGTCCGTTTGCCAACAGCCGCCCTAAATATATACCCCGATAATTTTGAACATTACCTTGCGGTCCAATCACACCTATTATCTCACAACCATCATTACTTACTGTGCCAAATCCTTGTAAATGACCATTCAAAATATTGTTATTATCCACAGACCAACCATGTTCAGCGATACGTCCTATTTTCGCACCACTTAAATCTTTGACATCACCGTTTACATCAGCATAACCAAGGAGATTCCCGTTTAATGAATTAACAATATTGGAGGCATATCCCCAGCCATTAACAGGCATAAACCCTTGACTATTGGGCTTATTCGTTTTGTATATGGACATATCAGGAAGAATTTTTCCTACGGTATTCATACTTTTATCAACAACAAGATTTTGTTGTGTTAAGTGCCCGAGATTTCCGCCTTTATCTGCAATTGCCAAAAAAGCTTTTATTAATCCGCCTGTCAAAACTCCCGGATCAGACACCATGTAACCGGAAGCCAAAACTCGACCGATAACATTACCTGCTCCGGCTTGCACCATTCCCTCAAAATCAAGTCTGCCCAAGGGATTGCCGTATGCATTGTATAGAGCGGCCAATGCAAACGAACTCCCCGAAACGTTCCCATCTAAATCAAAAACATATCCGAACGGAGAAACAACCCTTTTTCCGCCATTGTCAGAGAAATTACTGCCTATTCCTGTTATTCCCAAAACATTATTTTGATTCCCATAGGCAATAAAACTATCCATCACGGCCCCAATAATGCGACCGGACAGATCATAAGCATAGTTACTAATCATGTATCCGATAGGAGTGCCCGACAAGGCTATCACCGTACCGTTTGGTAAAGCGTGACCGCGTAAACTTCCTTTATAATCGAAGACAGGACCGGAACGACTCAATTGTCCGATAACGCTCCCATTAGCAGAAACGATGACGCCACGAGCCCCCACCAGAGCCGTTATCTCTTTTGCGCGCGCCAAGTTCCCTTCCGGCATCAGGCGGCCGATATATTTTCCTTCCAGATTTGTTGCTGTTGCGGATATTTCTTCACCATATCCTATTATCTCACCATCTAAAGAAACAATGGCACCATCAGCCCGCATATGACCTATCAGATTTTCATTTTCAATAACTTCGCCATTATACGTCACAAACCCCATATAATAGCCGTCATTATCAAAAGCGTATCCCGATTTAACAATTCTTCCGATAACTTTATTTTGGCTGTCATAAGCATAACCGTTCGCCTTGATATGCCCGATAATCTGAGAATCGAAATCCGAAACGCTTCCTCCCGGAACAACACTTCCGATAAAATCCCCATCAAGTGATACAACCATCTTTGATGAAATCAGACGGCCGTCTAAAATATATTCATTTCCCACATTGCGATAAGCGTATCCGTCAGGGGTTACCACACCTATCGACTGCCCCTGAAGGTTTGTGTAATTTCCGTCACCCGTTACACGACCGACCGTACTTCCGTCATCTGAATAAACCAAACCGGGGAACAACACAGCACCGATAATATCAAAATAGTCGTTTACCACCAAACCATTAGGCAAAACCTTACCGACAACTTGTCCGGACGCCAGACGAACAGAACCGTCATTATTCACCTTACCTAAAAGTTTTGCATCATTACCGATTGCAACACCCTGAGGAATAACACCACCTATAAGCTTTCCGTCAAAATTAACGATTAAGCTGTCCGCCGTCACGTTTCCGATTAACTGGTTATCAAACCCGACAACTTTACCGTCCGGGATTACTTTTCCGAGTAAATCACCATTAAAATCAATAGCTGTAATTTCTTGCGCGAATACTTGAGTAGAGGTTAGAACAGCCATCATTCCGACAGCCCACCTCAATACACTTACTTTTCGCAAAAATTTTCGGCAGCTATACCAAAATTTCAACTTTAATTCCTCCGGTTCTTTGCAACTTCCTGCAAAACATAACCCGCAATCTTTCTATCCAAATCAACGAATATACCGTTGCTTTTAATTCGTCCGACCATTGTTCCACCGGCATCAACGACACTCCCGTCAGACAACAGTCTTCCTTTGTACTGCCCGTCATTCCCGAGTATGGTGCTACCAATTTTAAAGACTTTTCCTAATATCTTATCGTTAGAATCAACAGCCAAACCGCCTGACAAGCTCTTTCCTATGATACTACCATCAATGCCCATGATTTTTCCATCAAAATTTACATAACCCACAACTTTATCTGTGTTATCGATAACAATATCTCCGCCAGCAATTTCACCGATTAATTTTCCGCCCAGGCTCAAGACTTTTCCGTCAGATAAAACTCTACCGATGACAACGTTAGCGTTATTTATAACGCTCCCGTTTGGCAAAACAGCACCTATAACATTACCTCCAAAGTCTATAACACCACCTCTGTGCAGCAAACTCATATTCATATCTGTCGCCCCGCCGGGTAAGACGGCCGTTACAGTATCGCCTTTCAGATCAACAACATCACCGAGAGAATTCAGATGTCCCCTGTAATTCCCCCAAATATCAATCATAATGTCTTCGGGCAAAATATCACCGACCACTTGATTATCTTTATTAATCGCCTTTCCATCAAAGCTGCTGTTTCCGACAATCGCTCCTTCCAAATCAACCAAGCGTCCGTTAGATGTGGCATATCCGATGAATGAACCATCATAACCAATTGCCGGCCCGGTTTTAATTACCGCCCCGCCATAAGCACCTTTTCGGTCAATATACACTCCTTTAGCGTTTAATTTTCCAAGTTGATCACCGTAGCGACTGAAAATGCTGCCGTCATAATCAGCAACACCTATAATATCCCCCGTTGTGCTGACCACTTCGCCACGGGGTGCCAAATGCCCCAAAACGTTTCCGTAAAAACTTAAACCGTCTCCCTTCAGCTGTCCCTGGCTGATACCTTGAGTGTTATAAACATGCCCGTCTGGGAAAACCGTTCCGATTAAATTTCCCGAAGAATCGACAATTGTTGATTTGGCATCCAGTGCAACACCTATTATTTCATTTTTTTCATTAACCAACAAATTATTCGCGGTTAATCGTGCTGAAGGCTTACCATAGATTTTAACTTCTGCTTTATTATCAACCTGATTCAAATAATTACCATTTAAATCAAAAGCATATTTCGAACCAACCGCACGACCAATATACACACCCTTATTGTTAAAAACGTCACCCCAAATACTAACGCAACCCACAGGAAGCTTAGCATCATTTACCACGAGATTATCATCATTGATTTTACCAATGTAATCACCGTCAAAATCAACGGCGACACCGCTCTTTTGCACAGCACCGATTAAATCGCCTTTTTCATCGAGAACCGTTCCATCCGGATTAACACACCCCACATACCTGTTGGACTTGTCTTTAACAATTCCGTTATTGTCTGCTGTTCCTAAAAAACGGCAGTTATTATCAAAAACGCGACCTGATTTTACAATTTCTCCGATATATTTTCCTTCATTATCCGTTACAACGCCTTCATAGTTGATACGATAAGAAGTCTCCTCGTTGCCTTTTTTTATTTTTCCGTCTCTGTCTAAATAGCCGATTTGCTTGCAACCGTAGCCAACAACAAAGCCTCCCGGAACGAGCTTGGCCACGATTTTTGCTCCGTTAGGTTCACGAACCAAACCGCTTGACGTGACGCGTCCCACAATTTGATGCATGTTATTTTCTATCGAACCATCATTTTGCAGTGTTCCCAATAAATTCCCCGAAGGCGTAATCGGCAGACGGCTTACAGCAACAATAGAACCTAAAACATTACCGTCACGGTCATAAACATTGCCGTTTTCATCGACATACCCTATAACATTGCCGTTAAAATCGTAAACCTTGCCGTCTTTATCGACATATCCCAGTATTTTTCCGTTCTTGTCCAGTGCTAAATTTACATAATCTCCGGCTTTCCCTATAACATTACCGCTCAAATCGACAATAGAACCATCTTCTTGCATCTTTCCGATGACATTACCGTCAAAATCGCGAACATTGCCGCTTTCATCAACATAACCGATAACATTGCCGTTTTCATCATACGCCAAACGAACCTTTTGCCCAGTACTTCCGATAGCGCCTTTAGTAATAACATTGCCATTTTCATCAATATAACCAATGATATTGCCATTACTATCAACAACACTGCCGTCAGGCATTGTCACACCGAGAACATTACCGTTTTCATCAACCGCAACACGTCCCGGTTGGGTAACCGAACCGATAACATTACCGTTTGCATCGACAACCGTGCCATCAGCCAAAACTCGGCCGATAACATTACCGTTTGCATCGACAACCGTTCCGTCGGGCATAATCTTACCGATGATATTACCATCTTTGTCGTAAACAAAACCCGTTTCTACCGCTTTACCTATAACATTGCCGTTTGCATCAACAACAGTACCATCCGGCAACACATGTCCGACAACCTTACCATCTTTATCTACAACCGTACCGTCCGGATTCACGTAGCCTATCAGATTTCCAAATTCATCGTATACCGCTCGACGATTTTCAGCAACACCGATAACATTGCCTTCATCATCAACAATCAGCCCGTTCTCACCGACACGCCCTATAATATTTCCACTGGCATCTCGAACAAAACCGTCTTCATCAATAACCCCGATAACCTTACCATCAGGACCTATTGCATACCTGAGCGCTTTAGCATCTTTGTCTGCACCGCCGGAAGCAATAGCACCTTCACAAATTTTACAATCATCTTTAACGTAAGCTGTTCCCGTAACGGGTATTTTGGCTGATTTAGAGTTTTCTTGCCCCAGATTTAATTCATGCCACGATATAACGAAATTATTCTGAACATTTCCGGCAATAACCGGCGTCCATCCCATTGAAATATGGCATGTTCCTTCACCATTAAGCGTCTTTCCCGAACAACCGTCTTCAAAAGAAAAACCATCTGCCGGCGGCTCTGCTAACTCAACCTTTAATATACGAACGGAAGCTTTTCCGTTTGTTCCTAAGGTTAGAACATTTTTGGCATCTGTACCTAAAACAACCTGCCCCATCTCCACCGGATCAGGTGTCGCCGTTAGAGGAATTTCACCTTCCATAGTGCTAAATTCAATATTTCTGGTTAAAGGCGCTTCCGTTACCTCGCCTAAAACATCGGCATTATCCGTAAACACAGGATCTTCAAACTCATTATCCTGATTATTACTCTTTATAAGCAGAACAACACCGGCAATAAAGATAATCATCGAGGCAATACCAATCGCCAGAATTATGCGATTGGTTTTTTTTACATATTTTTCGGAACGTGTTAAATTATCTTTAGCCATTGCCTCTTACTGCGTCCTGACTACACTGCAAAATACGCCGTTACGACCGAGGAGACCACAAGTTTTATCCCCTTCATCCAAACTTCTAATCGGACCGACACGCAAATGGAACAGTTCCTTTCCTTGACCATCGGCCGGCGCATCAACCGAGAAAAACGGCTCATAACGCCCAAGGTCTGCCTTATATTTGCGTGACAGAGTATCCCACAAATCCTCCAAGTTGCTTACATTGCTATCTGTGCCCAACTCAATAGATATGTTGGCGCTTCCGCCGTCAGAGAAACCCGTGCCGTAACTATATTGTTGAGCATACGGATTGGCCGAGGCCGAACCGCCTTGATTATTACTTATCCGTTGCATTTTGCTGTAATCAAAATTGGCACCGGCATTTTGCATGCTATTCATTCCGCCTTGCGGCATCATAGACATTCCGACGCCGCCGTTGCCTTGCTGGTACTGTGGGACAACAATCTGGCTTTGTCCGACTTGAACATCATACTGACCACGGACAGCATCATTTCCGATTCCGGCGCCACCCCAACTGCCTCCGGCACCCGTTCCAGCACCTGCACCATACGGAGATGCTGCACTACCTTGGGTTCTTTGCTGCTCCGGAAGAGGTGCCGGAACCTCCCATTGCGGCGGCAGATAGTCAGCAGAATCAATCGCAAATTCGAGCCCGCTCTCATCTGAACGGCGCAGTTTTATACAAATGATACGTTTGCCGTTTCTTAAAACCATGTCACCGACACCTTCAACGATAATCAAACGATTATCGGGTCCCTTTGTACGGAAACCAACCGGAACCTCCACACGCTCAACAATCATACTGACAACAGGGCGTTGTAACATGTTCAGGGATTTTTTGCCCAAATCAATATATGTAAAGATGTCATCTCTCCAAACACGTTCAGGAGCAATCACAACATCATCAGGGTTAGGTACATAAACCTCCAAATCAAACCGAAACTTCGAAGGATCCAAAGGAATTTCTTTCAACCAATCGCTCTTTTGAAAACGTCGCGTATATGTCGAATCCACAGATTTTCCGCCAGACGTCGCACCGCCACCGGCGCCACCTCCGCGGAGCGATCCGAAGCTTCCGCCGCCGTTTCCGCCTTCTTGCCCCCCAATGACGTCAATATCAATAATGGAATTCGTCAGACGCTCCGTATTAACGGCCTCACTCTTTACATAAAAGACATAACGGTTTCCCGAGCGCCCAAAAACAATGATGTTTGTGTCAACACCGACATTTGCCCCTTTGCGCGGATACAAAAGTAAACTGCTCGGCCCGGAAATCTGTCCATCAAAAGTGGCACTGTCGCCGATAAAGACGTCCTCAATCATTTCCCATGTCGGAAAATTCACCAATGTAATCATTCCTTCACGCAGACGTATCGGCAAAATCAAATCCGGTGACCAATAATAACGAGAATATGCCGGACGGCTCTGACCTTCGCCTAAATTTTGCAAAGGATCAAGCCACGCCTCTTGCGTCATACCCAACGAGTTGAAACCCGCATAACCGATATTCATCGGCTGATAATTACCCTGAGCTTGTTCCGCGCTGGCGTCCAGCATTCCCTGATCAACCTGCGCATATACGTGAACACCTCCCGTCACACCGAAAAGTAAAGCCAAGAATAAAAATTTTACTAGTTTGCGAGTCATCAATTTACCCACCCATCACGATTTGTTCAAAGTCAAAGAATATTTGTTTACCGTAAACCCGGTAGGATTTGTAAGCCTATCCCCATATTTTACGATTTTTTTACGAAAATTCACACCTAAAGAAGCTGTCCAATAATTAATAGACGGCTGATCAGATTCCGGATACATATCCGTCGTTTCATATTCCACCTGCCAAATACCATCAGCCAATTCATTTACCGAAAGTATCTTAACATTACGAACCAGACCTCTGTTCCGGATAATAGTAAGCGCTTTGTTAGCCGTGTTATCCAAGAAATCCTGATAAACATCTCCGGCAGACATCTCCTGAATCGGACCACCCGGCATCCACCTGGCTTCCATTTCAGGAATATCCGTGCTGAATGTACTCCGCAGCAACACATATTCCCTGACAAAGACCTCTATAACTGATTTTATATTCTGCAAACCGTCTTTAACCGGCTGAATATCATAAACCTGCTCCGATCTGTTTTGAAAAGTCAGCAGATACGGCTCTACCCGATAGAGCGGCATCACTTGGTAAACCGCCAAAATCAAAACAATATTACAGCAAATACTCAAGGCGCTGATGATAGCAAAGGCACGCGCCGTCCACAGATAACGCTTTTCTCCGGCATTAGACACCATCATGCTATTTTTTTGCGAAACCGAGGAAGACGCCGGACGCTGTCCCATTCCTTCCCCCAACAAGCGTCGCCCGCCGGAATTTCCCTCTATTCTTTCAGCCATTACCTATTCCGCCTCTAAATTGTCGCAACAAACCAATCCGGCAAATTCTTCGGAAGCTCTATTTCCATACATGCGCAGGGCGACAACTTCAGCTCATCGCTCCCTTTACCGATACCAACCGGCTCAGGCTCGTAATACGAACCAAAACAACCTGAAAGCAACAAAACACCCAAAACAGCTACGACTTTCAAACACTTATTCATCCACGAACCTTTCGTCAGATTTAAATACAACTTCAGTTATTATGAAGTTAAACTCTTTTCGTTTAAAAGTCTAACAGCTTGAATATACTTATCAACAAATTAGAGAATATCAACCTCTGTTTGGGAATAGCGCGTTACGGTAAAGCCCAGAGGATTTAATAAACGGCGCCCAAAAAATTGACGCTCCTTGATAAAACGTGCGGAAAGCGAAGCCGTCCAATAACGTGTCCTTAACACGGCTTGACCATTACTGTCGTTATACAGATCATATGTTTTAAAATCCACTTTCCAAATAGGGCTTTTTGCACCGCCTTGTCGATTGACCGAAATAATCTCCACTTCTCGCACAAGAACCTGATTAATCATATCCACCCATCCTTTATGGACAGTTTCCTCAAAAGGTTCGTATACTTCTAACGAAGACATAAAGCTTACAATTCCACCGTACCACCAACGAGATTTCATCTCGCTTTGGTCATTTATAACCGTATTGCGATAAATAACATACTGCTTAATAAAGGTTTTCATCAGCTTTTCTTTAGAAGCCATAGTCTCGGTGATGGGTTCGTTACGCACGATACCCTCAGAACTGTCTTGTTTGATTATTAAAAACGGTTCGACTCTAACCATTGGCGCCAAAGAAAACAGCGCTAAAGAAGAGCTAATCATCACCAATAAAGAAACGCACGCCACAAAAATGAAAAAACGAGACATCCAGATATAGTAAAAATAACGCAGACCCTCTTTCTCATTTTCTACATGTTCTATAAACGCGTAGTTTTCCGCGCCGTCGGTTCCTATGGCTATTCGAGCGTTTTCACTTCCTATTTGTCTGTTATCCATCGGTTTCCTTCTAATACCTTACGTAATAGGGCATTGCTTTAAAGTTACTTTTAGCACCTAATTCTTCAAGATGCTTACTATATTTATCAACAACTTCATCATTAACTTTTGCAGTTTTTATGTCTGCATCAAGGTTATTGTTATCCACAACGGCTGCGGTTACGGGGGTGAGCTCATCTTTATCCTTTTGCAGCCCTCTGACGATGTTTTTGTAATAATCAACACGTTCGGCAGCAACCTCATTTTCCTTAATCTGAATATTATCCATTTTTTTCAATGATTCCGCCACTTTGGTATTTTTCAATCGCTCTAGCTTGCCACGAACTTTTTCATAATCACTGTCTTTGGCCATATCCAAATTTCCAGATATTGCTAAGCCGTGCTTTGCCAAAACTTCTTTCAGTGTCTTCATTAACTCATCATACTCTTTTTGAACCTCTTCTTTGTGTCTGCGAGCATTTTGCTCATTTTCCACAAATTGCAGATATTCACCAATTTTATTTCGAGTCATAACCGCGTTATCATATGCTTTTTTCAACGGAGGCTGATCTTTGTTGCTGTCTCCTGAAACATCTTCCGCCTGCCTTGCGATAAGGTTTTGAAAAGCGTCATAAGTTTCTTGCCTGAAAAAGATTGTTCCGTTCGAATCGGCATCTAACAATGTGCCCAGCTCACTATAAACGCAATTTTCCGACACAGGTTTTGCATCATCTTTATTCCACAAAGTTGGTTTTAAGAACGAAATCTCGGCAGAACGAAGGACATCATATACCTTGCCTTTTCTAATCTCCAAATACGGACATTCTCGCAAATCTTTTACCGTGGAATTTCCTTCAATGAAATCACCCTTGGCATTTACATCAACCACAACAGATGAATTTTTAACCTTACAAGGCATATACCCGCCTCGGAACAATGCCACCGTCGGACACTCCCCCTCTGATTTCAAAAGTTCTTTCAGATTAATATCCGTTTCGACAAAAGCTCTTTCTTTCAAAAGCATCTGCCATATAGCGGGAATCTCCTGACCATAATTCAAAAAGTCATTCCGTGTAATCGGTTCACTGTCTTTCCTGTCTTTATCATATGGTTTGATATTCTGAAAATCAACATCATCAAAACGTACAATTTCACGCAATGGAGGCAACTTCAAACCAGGAACAACCATCGGCGCCTTTAAATCTCTGGTTTTTGCGGGATTTCCCACAAAGTAATCCTCCCCCTCAGGAGAAACATCGGCAGAAAGCATTGTCTCATATAAAAGAATATCTAAAGCAACCTTCATGCCGCCATGCTTAACCACTAACGGCATCTTCTTTATGTCATCAATCATCTGCTGGTGAATCTGCACGACTTGTCCGTGATAATCGGGATCATACAAATTATCTCCCATTCCTTTCAACTGGCTTTGAGCCATATCTATTCTGGCATCAACCAAAGTGTATAAATCAGATAAAGCTTTTTCAATAGCCGCGTTTAATCCACCCAGTAATGATGCCTTCAGCCCCACAGGATCTTCCACATCAACAAGCTTGGACACCATGTTGGAAGCTATAACACTAAGCCCCTGATTGACATCTTTAGAGAATTTCTCCTCATATTCCGACTTCGCCTTTTTTATTTGTTCTATGGCTGAAGCGCTCTTCTGAACCAACGAGGCATTAATGTTGGCACTGCCTTTTTGCGAATTTAACTTTTCTCTGGCAACCTGAGCATCTAAAGCTGACAGTTTTGCTTTCAGCTCTGATATTTTTTTATCCGCCTCAGAACTCTTTTGCTGAAGAACCTTGACATCTGATGTTCTTTTATCTCTTTTGATTGCTGAAGAAATATCCGCTTTTAACGCCTTCCCCCCGTCACTCTTCAAATATGCCATTGCCAACGAGAATCCTGATTTGATTTTCATTGCATAATATGAACCTCCGGCGGCCGGAAGTACCGTGGCTCTAACCTCTTGAAAGACATCAGGAAACTCTTCTTTATATAACAAATTCTTTTCTATCTTCTTTATTGAATCTGTTCTGATTTCTTCTCTGGTGTCATATATTTCATCATTGAGATTCTTGAAGGTTTCAGAGGCTTTTTCAAGTTCTTCCGCCACTTGAGCGCGTTGCTTCTGCAAAGATGTTTCTGTCCTTTTTATCTCTTGTGCATGCTCTTTGTGCTTGGCATCGTATTCTTCTTGGTATTTTATACGGCTTTTGTTAAGCTCTCCATCCAAACGAGAGAATTCTTGCTGTTTTAACGTGTCTGACGGAGAATTCTTCTTCCCCTGTAAATGAGCAACCACAACGGCCTTTACATCGTTTACGGAAAAGCCATGCAAAACAGTGCGAATATTTTTATATTTTCCATCCAGATATTGGTCATAAAACTTTTTAGTATCGTTCCATATTGGGAATTTTTGTTTAACAATTCCCCACTCTTGCGGTGCGGCCGCCATCATTTTTGATACTTCGGCACCGATTGTCCACGGTATCATGATTGTTGCCCGATTTTCCTCCGCAATTGCCTCTTCTTTTGACGGGCTCCCTATTGATGTTGAACGCTTAGAAATATTGTCCGCAATCTCGTTCTTTTCTATCTGCCCCGCATAATTATCGTTATTGCTGTCAAAATCCGTTTCCACATCGGCCATAACAATATCTCCGGTAACGTCTGTGGTCGCCTGCGCGGCTTTAGCGGCCTCAAACGCTGCCACAGCCCAACCACCGAGCCCTTTCATCTGATCATATGCCGTGATGTCTGTCGGCGGTGTCTGCCCTTGCATAACTTTTAACGGGTTATCGTAACGACGTCCTAAAAATTCTAAAACACTTTGTTGTTCCGATTTTAATTCTTCAATTGTTTTTTCATGCCTTTTTATGACTTCCTGAAGTCTTTGAGCGGCTTTTTTATATGACGGCAAACCATTTATTGTATTATGCGCTGATGATGCATCATCAACCTCAGCCGCTAAATCATCTACTTTGTTCAGCTCATTCATTTTTTCTTCGGCGGCAACATACGGATGCATTATTCCCGATGCCGGAGCCGTTGAATAGCTGACCCCTTTGGTTCTGAAAAATGCTTGAACTTTAACTGCGGGAGATAAATCTTCAACATCTTTTTCGCTCAACTCTACTTTTGTTGATTTGTTTTGCAGCTCTTTAGCCTGAAACTCTAAGGTATCCTTTATCCTGGCCGAGCGCTCCATCGTCTTTAAGACGGCATCTTTAGAGGCTCCGTCCGCCGTCATATTTATAAATTGCCCTGTGGCACTGTCTTTTATTTTGGCAACGGCTTTCTGAAGTTCTCGCTTTTCTTTCAGTTGTGCAAAAGCCAGAGGCGTTTTTCCTGAAATGCTATGCGTATTGGGAATTTCAAACAAAAAGGCCTCATCATGCGTTTCAGACTTATTCTCCTTACCGTCAAAGCGACTGTCAAATTTGAGAGGTTCTATTGTATTCATGGCTTTAACGGCGGCCAACTGTGCCCGCAAAGCTGTTGCGTTTTGAAGAACTTTCAACGCGTCATCCAAGGCGTCCAAAGCTTTTGTGCGGTCACAGATTGCTCCCTGAGTTCCATTACTCTCAAGAGAGCTCTTTGTTTTTTCTATGGCGGGTTTTATCTCACTTTCCATTTTACTTTGGAGCATATCAACTGCCGTATAAATTTCCGTAATGCTATCGGCTTGAAAACGATTGACATTGTTCTCAAAATCATATCGAAGATCAAATTCCGGTCTGGTCATAATTACGGCATATACGCCCTCTGCCACCGTTTCTTTTTGAGAGACATCTACTTTTATCGTGTTGCCGTTTTTATCTTTAATTTGGCAAGTCTGAAATGCTGATGAAGCGAGCTTATTTACAAAAGCCAGAGGATTAGAAAGATCATTTATGGCACCTTTTACGGTACCCACCGCTTTTTGAATACCGGAAAGACTGTCGTTTAATATATTTTGAGCTGTGCCGGCCGTTTCTGTTAAGCTATTAAAGGTTTCTTGCCCAACTCGAAAACCATTCATCGGAGCTTGTATCGGATCCATTTCAGGGAAAACTCCCGCAGGACTGGGAACTATCACCAATTCCACGGGGTCTATTGCATTTCCTTCAGGAGCGAATGAAACTGCCACACTCAAAAAAGCTATAAGACTGAATAAACTTTTACGCTTTTTCATTATCCCATTCCTCCTATTACGTCAACTTCAGGCTCCGGAACTTCTTCGGGAACACTCTCTTCTTCCGGTATCTCTGTTGAACTCGAATCATCCTCTGTTTCTTGCGCCGGTGTCGAATTACCTCCGGTTGCATTGGATAAGCCCGGAAGATTCTGAGCTGCACTGTTGACTTGGCCTATACCCTCTTGGACAGTAGACATACCCTCGCCGACTGCCGCAGCCATATCTCCTCCTAAATTCTGCAAATCACCCAAAATATCTTTTGGCTTCTGGGTTGCATAAGCACATAAATCAAAATTTGTTAAATCTACGGGAGTGTTTTTAATTGCTTTTAACTGAGAGGCCTCTACCGCTGCCGCCATTTTTAAATCAGCCAGCACTAAATCTATATAACGAACAAAAGCGTCTATTTCCTTGGTTGAGCCTTCTGTTTGGACAACCGTGGCATCGGACTCTCCCGAGGCGGTTCCCGCCAAATTGTTTGTCAAATCAATATCACTCCGAGGTTCTTTTATATAGAATCTGCTGCTTACAGCTAATTTATACGCCTCATAAATAGCCTCTCGACGAACACCGTATCGGGACTGTTGTGTTGCCTCTACATTTGAAGATGTTTCTTCAGCATCCTGATCCAAGAAAAATGCGGCCTGCGTTTCTTCCACAGCCTCTTGAGGTTTTTCCTCCTTCTTTTTATCTTTTCCTAGAAGTTTTTTCGTTTTTTGGGTAATTTGAGTTATTTTTTTAACAAGATTTTTAATTGCTCCTTCTACCGCTTTTATGTTTTCTTCGTTTATCGTTTTTTCTATATCCTCTTCACTCATTCCCAAAAAGGCAAACATCAATTCTTCTTTCCCGCCAATACGAGAAGAACTTTTCAAACTGTTTTCTTTAATTTTTTTCGATAAATCTTTAATTTTCAGGGATTCTACTTTACTTTTTTGCCCCCGGCGAACAGCTTGCACTTTATCCTTCGGGGTTATCGTTTCAACCTTGCTCACACTTTGCAGATTTGTCTTTAATTCTGAGCGATTAAGCTGTTTAGAATTATTTAAAATCCTGCTTGGATTATTTTCTTTTATATTTTTCAGCTTCTGAAGAGAAATTTTATCATCCGAAACCATGTCCTCTTCGCCAATCTTTAAAGCCTCTTCAACAGCCGGTTCCTCTTCCGCATTCGGCAAAGACAGCTTTTCAGAAACATCTAAAGACATTTTTGAGGCCAACTCACCTTTGGTCGCAACCAAATTTGTCTTAACATCAGCAATTGCCTGTTTTGCAGCCACCGCCTGCATCATATCCTCACTCAAGACAACATCTTTTACGGCTATTCCTCTGGAAGCACCTAATTTCAAAGCTTTTGCTTTTTCTTCCCTTAGCGCTTTTGTGTTAGCCAGAGCCGTTTTGCGAATTTCCTCGCTCTCACGTTCTTTAAGAACCCACTCATCCAAAGACGTTCCTGTTTGAGCCAGTTGCGCTTCACTTTCCTCTAAAAATTCTTCATTTGCGGTTACATTCTCATTCATCTGAGCTTTATAGCTCTCAACAGTCCTTGCCAAATCTGCTTTAACCGCTTGGATTTGATTTTGGTATTGCGCTATTACTTTCTGTTGCGAGGCATCACTAACAGCTAAAAATTTGGCATTATTTATGTTGTTTTCCAAAGCTTTAACCTTGGAATCTGCCTCACTTTCCGCCAGCTCTATTTTTTCATTGTATGAAGCTTTGAGATTTTCCTTAACCTCCTGCAAGCGGCTGACTTCGTCCTTCAGCGCGACAACTTCTTTACCTAATTTAGCCGCCTGAACAGCCGGACTGTTTAAAACATCATCTTTAATCTTCATCCCTTGGTTGTAGACGTTCATTATTCTCTCTTGAGCTTTTCCGGCATATTCCATACCCTTAGCCATGCCGTCTCGGGCATATCCTTGAGCTTTTTCCGCCATCACCTTCAGCTTTGTCAGTTTGCTGACCTGCTGTGCATCTTCTGATGCAGAAGTCGTAATATCAGACACACCTCCGGCTGTTTGCGCCCCATCAAGTGTCACCGCCTTAACCTCAAAAGACAAGATAAAAGCGATCAAGCAACTTATTGTTACAAATGCTATGGAGAAAAGCTTCTTTTTCATCAATTTTTCTCCTCTGAACTACAACGGTTTAAGACATCACTTTCCCCTTTAGGAATACTCTTAAACATTTGAGTTCCTTCCAGGGAGGCTATCCCCGCTTCTAATGCGGCAATTGACTGTAATCTGCGCGCTATACTTATCAATAAAGGTCTTGTGGCTTTAGTCATAATTTCCTTTTGTTCTTCAGCTTCTCCATTTCCTTTGTCCGCACACAAACTGTCCAAATCAAACTCTCTGTCTTTTTCATTCATCAGAACCACACGGGTACTTATCGCTTCTGCATATACTTTTGAGGCCAAATCACGAAGTAATTCATTTTCTTTTGAAGCTTCCGCTTCCGCCTCCGTTGAGTTAACAGCCTCAGAACTCAACGCTTTTATAATCGGACATATATTATCTGCAACATTAATCGGTTTACCATTCTTGCTGACGATGTAATCCGGAATTTCTAGTGCAAGCGTTGATGTCGGAGTACAACAAACAGCCGCTAAAAACAAAATAGAAAAATGTTTGAGCTTATTCATTGTTATCTCCCTTTGCCCTTATTTGGCGTTTAGCCTGCGCAATATTTTTCTTAAAACTTTGGCGTTCAGTTTTTACTTGGTTTATTTTAGCCTTTTTATCTGCTTTGACAGGAAGTTTCGCAAATTTCTCCTTATTTGCGCCTGTTTTTTCAGTAATTTGCCTAATCTTTGCCGATACGGCATCCATTTTCTCCGGTAACGCGGCTTTGGCCTCAACATCTTGAAAAACAGCCTTTTCACCTTGATATGGCAAAACAGCATTTGAGGCATCCATTTTCGCTTTGACCTCTGCAACATCTTTCGTAAAAGACCTTTTTGCTTTGAGTATCGGTCGGGCATCTTGAGTTTCATCTAACACTGCCGGATTTTCAACCGTAGTATCCGAAATATCATCAGAAGAAATCAACTGCTCCTCAACCGGCACCAAACTTCGCTGAACTTGTTCTTGAGAGGCGACAGCCTGAACCGTCATCGGCGATGTTAATCCCTGTTTAAACTCTTCTGCTGAAAGCTGTGGCAGCTGTTTTAGCACTGTAACTTCCGGCATTTGAGGTAAAGCGGTATTTAAGTTGGTAATACCTGTTGTCAACTGTCCCAAACGATCAAACGCGACAGCTTCTTCGCTCGCTTTGGGCAGCATTGTCATTTGTGGTTGAGCTGTGGCTGAAGAGATTAGTGCTCCATCTTGCGCCATAGCAGGTAATTCGTATTTTATAAACTGATTCTGCACAACCGCCGGACGAACAATAACGGTTTCTTCTTGCAATATTTCCATTTGCATGTCCCCTTCGGCAAGGGATAAGTCAGCATCTCCGACAATCAATTCCAAGTCTTCAGAAGCCGTGTCCGTGTTTTGATTTGCTTCCTTATTTATGAACATGCCTTTGGCTTCTTCCAATTGTTGCTTTTTATCTTTCACTTGTTCACTGATTTTATTAATTTTTTCTCTTTCTTTATTTATTCGTTCTCGGAGCCCCGAAACTTGTTCAGAATACTCTTTTAATTTTCCTAAGTTGTTATCTTTAAACTCCTGAACTTTAGCAACTTTTTTTTCTAACGATTCTTTTTCCTTTTGTAAGCGCTCCATCGCTTTTTGGGCTTGTTCAATTTTTTTGGTTGCTTTTTCTATCATAGACACATCGCCCAAAGAACCAATTTTTCCTGAACGGAGCTGGGTATATTGGTTTACATAATCTTCTTGAAAAGTTCCTATTTTTTTCTCTTGTACCTGAATATTTTTCAAAACATTATTAACAGGGTCGGTAATAAGCGCCCACGAAAGAACCGGCCGGAAAACAATCCCCGCCAAAACAAGAAAATATGTCATTACCCGTTTTGTCATATTACTCAACGTCCTCCACCGGAGCAGAATCATTGGAAAATTCGTATAAATTCATATTTTCCATTGCATTTAACGACATTTGTACCGATAAAATCTCAATCACATTTAACATATCTTCTGCGGCTTTTTTGGTAAGACTTGAGCTTTGTTCCTGTTTTTTATGAATATTATCATCCGCACTAAAGCTCGCTCCCAAGAGAGAACTTTCCCCTACCGCGTCGTCTATTTCATTTTCTGCATCTCCGGCCAATGATTTTTTTTGCGCAGACACATCCAGCGCATCAGCACTTAATTGCCATAAAACTTTGTGCATATGCTCCTGATAAGGAACTTTATCCCTTTGTGAACCTGTTTTTAATGCTAATGTCTTATTCAAGCAATCCTCAATTTTCTGTCCTTCATTCGCATCATGAGAGCTGATTTCACAAAACATTGCCATTTGTTTTGGAAATATCAAAGAACCATCTGTTGCCGTTCCACTATCCAACGAAAGAGCTTTGCTTTCCACAGGAGCAAGCAGAATCAAACCGGTTATCATTAAGACTGTAATATATTTTTCCGCGCAACAAATCATTCTCAACCTCACTCATCTTCTTCCGGCGTTGAGAATTTATACACACCGTAATTGTTGTAGGCATTGAGCGCCAGACGAGAACTTTGCAACATCGCCAAATTATTTATAACCTTAGCAATGGCCTTGTCGGTCTCAACAATATTCCCGTAAAGGCTCTGGACATCAACATCGGCGGCTGTTTCCAAAGGGTCAATTTCTTTCTCAATAAAATCTTCCATCTCTTTTTGGTTCTTATATCCGGTGGCTATGTAAGCGGCAATTAGCTCCTTTTTCCCCTGATGATAGACCGCAGCCGCCTCCACCACCTCCGTGGCTTGAGCCCTTTTTGCTGAAGCATTTAAATCCGAAAGGCATTTATTTAAAGCGTCTTGCTTCAATGCCTTGGAGGAGCTTAATTCACAAATCAACCCTATGGTCGGAGGAACAATAACCGTGCCGTTTTCATTTGTTCCGTTATCCCCAAGCCCCAGCAACGATGCAAACATTAACGGCTCATTCCCGCTCATTTTAGCTGAACTTTTAAAGGCGGCATCTTGTAGCTTTTGGGGCTGAACCTCAATGCTTGGCGCATTTACTTTGCCTCGATTAAAACTCTTACGAAGAGGGGAAATCGAGCGTTGCCTATCCTGCGGAAGTTGTTTCTTTACCACCGTGTTAAGCTTGTCTTGCACAGACAATACCTTGCTCTTAACGGCGTTATCAGAGACAATATTTCTTTGAATTTCATCCTTATCACCGACCTTTTGAGCAGATACCGCCTCAGAAGCCACCGCTCTCTTGAGTTTAGCCCCTTCCAATTTTACGGCTGAAATATCTTTAGCGAGCGAAACTTTTTCAACCGCATCAGAGGCTTGCAAGATTTCTTTTCTTTGGGCATCAACAACGGCATTTTTAGCCTCTTTTGCCAAAGCAACCGTTGAGGGGTTCATTGTTGATACTTTCTCAACACTACCGACACTTGTCGCTACTGCCGCTTTATTATATTGGTTTTCTATTTTTGCAGCAGATACTTTTTCTTGTACAGCTTTCGTTGCTTGCGCCGCTTGCTCTATTCTCGCTCTCTCGACTTGTTCTAATTGAGCTTTCTCTAACTCCATTGCTCTTGTGTTGAGTTTAGCCTTTTCCAATCGAACTTGTGTTGCGGCTGTTGCCATATTCGCATTCGCCCCGAGAGCAGCATTTTGCATCTGCATTTGCGTATCCGCCCTTAGAGCGGCTTTATTCTGGCCGATGTCTCTGATTTTTGCCGCTGTGGCCAAATTTTCACTTCGAAAAGCTCGTCTGCTTGAACTTATTAATTCCTCCCGAGAATACTCATCATCATTTTCTTCAGCTAAAGACATCTCTTCGTCGTACAAAGCCGCTCCATCATCTGTTAACAAGGCGTCAGAACTTCCCTCTGAATTTCCGACCAATCCTCTCACATTTACTCCGGAAACTGAGGATATTTTATCTTGCACGGCGCCCTTTAATCCGGCTCCGGCATCTTTCACGCCGGAGGCTATACCTTTAGCATCTCCATATGCATCCGTTATGGCCTTCTTCTTTTGTTCAACAAACTCTTTATATTCTTTGAGGTCTTTCTGATATTTTTCAACGTCGCTCTTATATTTATTTACCTTTTCCATGCCTTCAGCCACTTTTTCTTTAGCATTGGCCGCAAACTCCGTAACGGTCTTGGTATATGTTCCAACCGTTGACATCGTTTTATTAAGAAATGTTGTAGAATCTGTAATGAACTTAGACTGCTTTACGGTATCCGTAACTTTCTGAACCGTACTGGAAACAGAACCCGGGTCTATGGAGGGAATTTGTGCCCAAGCAGAACCGGAGGCAAAACCGAATGCGACAACTCCGGCCGCAATCCACTTGCAATAATTTGCTTTTTCCATAATAACCTCCCGTCCTGTCTTCTGCCGCTTCATTTATTATAACAGATTTTTCCTTCATAATAAACGAAATTGACGCTTTCTACTTAAGATTTAAATATTTTGTAACAAAGTTTTCTTCGCCGTATTCCTTGATTAATTGCTCAACTAAAAGCACATTCTTACGACTTGAATTGTACAGCCGCAAATAAGGCCCTAATCCGCCTAAATTAACATCCATAATTACAGATTCACCCGTTGCCGGACGAGATAATAAAATTGCATACGGAAAATCACGATATGTTTTACCGGCAATAAAATCCAACTCTGCGTTTGTAAGATTCCAGTTTGCATAGTCTTCCGGAGTTGATTGAGGGTTTCTGAAAAACAGAACTGTTTGACATTGACCGCGAATAGTTTCACCCACGCCCAATTTATCAACAATATCCGGCTGTTGGAACGCACACAAAAACGCTTGACGTTTTTTACGTCCTTCACGCAAACCTATTTCAAAGAACTTTCGGAACATCGGGTGTTTCAACATTGGCGCCGTTTCATCAATCATAATCAGTGACGGAGCGCCCGTTTCATCCGTTTCGGCTTCAATACGGTGCATGATGTAGCTGATTACGGCCGGAGCTAAAACTTCGTCATCAAAAATATGTGTAAAGTCAAAAGCCATGAAACGTTTGGATTTTAAATCCAAGTCATCATTTGTTGCGTTAAAAATATTACCGTATTGATCCGGTGAAACCCAACGAGTGAGCTCACTGCGAACTTTTCCTGTCGGAGAAAAGCAACTGGTGTGCAAATTACGCAGAATACGCTCGTCCGGACGCAAATACTCAAACGCCGTGGTGATGGCTCGTGAAATTTCAGTTCCGGAGGCTTCGTCCGTTGCCATGGTAATAGCGCGTAACCACGTTTGCAAAAATGTTCTGTTAAACTTAGTATCGCTGCAGTCAAACGGATTTAACGACACATTTTTTTCATCACCATCAAACCCGACATACGCACCGCCGATGGCACGCGTAAAAATCTCGGCACCGCGGAAACGGTCGAAGAAAAACACTTTCAAATCTCTGTGCCGCATAGCTTGTCCGGCCAAAAAAGTAAATAAAGTTGTTTTTCCTTGTCCGGTCGGACCGATAATACAACAGTGTGCCACCGCGGCATCTTCTGCCGAAACGTGAAACTGGAAACGATAGGCCGAACCCGAAGTCGTTTTGAATATACTTATGGCTCCCTGCCCCCAGTCACTCTTTGAAAAGCCGTCGGAGGGCCTGTCAAACGAAATCGCCGTAGCCACCACCCTTGACAAATAACGATAGGTTCTGGGTAAAGATTCGTAGCCGGGAAACTGATTGAAGAACGTTGCCTGAGTCACCCATCCTTCACGCACAGGAGTGACGCCAAATGTACGGCAAACACGTTGAACTTCACTTTCTCCGAACTCTATTTCTTCTTTTGTCGCTCCCTGCAAAATAATGGCCATGGCATATTCTGTCAAAGACTGGTGATTTACGTCACTATCTTCAATAGAGGACAACGCTTCACTATATTGTTCTACAATATCCGGAGAAAAGCTGGTTACACCGGCCATTCTCCTTTGTTGCATTAATACCGTTCTCGCCTCAGCCCTATAAATAGGACGAATGTTGTGCAACAAAATCAGTTCACAATCTATCGTCAGCAAAGAAGCCACCATAGCCTCGTCCATATAATCACCGGACGAACGAATCCCCATACAAATTTCATACATTTCTTTTTCACCGGAGAAGAAACGAATCAGCCCGTCTTCTCCCGTAAAATGTATATGATCAGCGGTTAAAAGTTCATTGAGATGAGCACCTTCTGCACCATTAATCTTAGGCATCGGCTTAGAAACAGGGCTGCATATTTTCGAATATACAGACAAGGGGCTGTCTTCCGCAGGGCTTTTTTCGGTCTCATACAAGACTGTTACCCCATATTCACTCAATGTTGCAACCAGCGACTGCGAAGCATAGTTTAAATCTTTAAGAGCGTCTGAGCGGTCGACAACCGTCAAAACTATGTAGTGCGCGTTACTATACACCCGATCCAACGTATCATGCCAAATATGAGATACCGTTTCCAAAATGGGAACACCAAAATCACCGACATCGGCTTCCAAGGCCATCCGCTCACGCAAAGTAATGACGCGACAGATAACCTGCAAATCCGACATATCGTCTATCCACTTTTTCCGCGCTTCCAGCATAGAAGCCACTTTTTCATCCGTTACAAAAGCCAAATCGACGCCGGTTACTCTGAACACCCGAACCAAAGACCCGTTTGTACAACGAATCGTCATTCCGTCTGAGAGAAGTTTATTAAAAGGCAAAAAGTCAGACACCCGAGACTCTCTCGGCTGCGGCAAAACATAGTGTCCAAATTTAGTTACCCAGAATCCGGCAAAGGCTGCGGCCGATATAAAGCCAATGACCGCAACAGCGACTTCCATTGAGGAAAGCCCCTGCACGAATATACTGTAAAAGTCAAAATCAGGGCGCAAATTTATTACCTTTCTGCTTATAAAGATTGTGAGATGTTACGGCTGTTTGCCCATATGCCTGAAGCATTGCCGAAGCGTGAGGTTCTTTCACCCCAATATATACACAAACAATATGGCCGATAGCAATACTTATCAAGAAAAGCAACGGATTGATGTCAAAAGTTCCGATGAACATAAACATCAGAGGAAACTGCACGCCGATGTTTAACATCGTGGGGAGAAACGGCCCCCACAAAATTCTGGGCGGATTTGCAACGGCTTTTAAGATAACTTCCTGCATTTTCAATCTCAAAAATTCTACATTTTGATGATACCTCTTATTTTCTTTTACGCAAGAGAATAGCTTTGGTTATTCATCTATCCCCCCAAAAAAAAGAGATACCCTTTTGTAAAGAGTACCTCTTTTTTATGAATAATGAGTTAATTTTTATTACTCAACTTTGGTTGAGGCTCTAAGCTTTCTAATCTTAGAGTTCGTCAACACCGCTGAGAACTTCTCCATTTTCATCCAAGATCAGCTCAATTTCATCACCAGCCGTGGCGACAATCTCACCGTCTTTGTTGATAACAGTTCCGTCTTCCATCAAATCACCTAAGAATCTTCCTTTAAGGTCTTTGACTTTGCTGTCTTCATCAACATAACCCACGATTTTACCGTCTGCATTTACACAGCTGATTGTCTTGATGCTGATGCCTTGGACAACATCACCTTCATTAGCCTGAACCGCAGGCTCGTCAGCCGTCATGCTGTTAACCGCCTCTTGTTGCTGGAGCAAAGCTTCTTGTCTGGCGCGGAACGCCGCAGCTCTACCCTCTGATGACGGTCTGGCTCCGCCTGTACTTACAGCACCGTTATTACCCTTAGCCGCATAAGACGAGCTGCCGCGATATCCAAATCCACCTGTCGTTCCTCTGTATGAATGAACTGCTCTGGAAGCGGATCTTGTGCCACTGCTTCTATGGCCGGATGAACCGGATACGCTAGGCAACCTCCAACCACTGTCAGAGTTATTGCCTGAAGCTGTTACACCAGTCTCTTCGACATTATCAGATGTCTCCGTAGTAGTGGCAGTATCAGCACTGGCAATCCACGAACTTTTATCTATTGACGACGTTGTCGTTTTTTTATTTGAATCTGATGTTGCACCACCGTTATTATTCGTTGTATTGCTTCCTGTCTTCGTTTCATTGCCACCGGTAGATGACCCTGAATATACTGAAGAGCGAGAAGAACCTGTCTGTGGGGCATTTCCAGCCACCGGAGGTGTTACGCTTCCACCGTTTGTATTGTTTCCGGTATTTGCATTATTGCCACCGCTTCTGGTATTTGAATTACCGCTTCCCGAATTACCGGAACCATTGCCGTTTCCTGAACTACTGGAACCATCGTTTTTGCCTGTGTTATCATTATTATTGCTTCCAGAATTCGTATTGTCGTCACCGCCGCCTCTGGTGTCAGAACCACTGTTCTTATTCCCATTATCGTCGGATCCGTTGTTTTTTCCGGAGTCATTGTCGTTTCCGCCTTGATTATTGTCACCGGAACCTTTTCCGTCTCCGGATTTATTCCCGTTTCCACCTTGGTTGTTACCTCCGGAACCTTTTCCGTCTCCGGATTTATCATCTTTATTACCGGTTCCACCTTTTGAAGCACTATCATCTGTCAGACCGGCTTTTTCATTTTGCTTTTCTATCATATAGATATAGGCATTGTCTCTTCTGTTTTCTGATTCTGTTTTATGTTTTTTCTCGTCTTCAAGCTTCCTTTGCTGTTGTTTATACTCATCTTCCGCATCTTTCAGAGCCTTTTCCGCGGCTTGAGCAGCAAGAATATCTTTCTTATTACCACTTTCTTTAGCCTTCTTAACAGCTTCGTCATAAGCCTTCTGAGCCTCATCTCTGGCTGACTCTTTTTGGTTCAGCTCTGTGGTATAAGCTTCAATATTTTTATCAGCCTCATCAACAGCCTCTTGTGCTTTTTTCCGAGCCTCATCAGCGGCTTCAATAGAAGCATCCAAAGCTTTCGACTTCGCCTCCTTAACTCGCTCATCGTAATTATTACTGTCATAGTTACTTTTGGCCTCGTTATAAGCTTTATCTGCCTGATTTTTCTTCGTTTCTGCCTGATTGGCTTCTGCTCTGGCTTTTTTAGCTTGAGCTTCAGCAAGATCTGCTTTGCGCTTATCCTCCTCAGACCCTGTACGATTTGCTTCATCTCGCGCTTTTCTGGCTTCATCTTCCAGATTACTCGCTTTTTGATTTTTTGCGTCGTAGTCTTTTTCAGCAGCATCTTTAGCTTTTTCTTTATTGTCCATATCTGATTTTGCATTTCTAGCCTCATTCTCCAAAGCATTGGCATCGCTGACCAGCTGTCTGGCCTCATCTTGTTTCGGAGTGTTTCTGGCTGCCGCTTCATCAGCCGCTTTCCGCTCTTTTTCCTGTTGTTTTTCCCAGTCGTCAAGCTGCTTTTGCTCTTCACGTTCTTTCTTGCGCTTTTCTTGCTGTTTCTGCTGGATATTACCATTTATGGTTTCGTTATTCTTACCCAGCCCCAGACTTGCCAGCGAAGTGTTACCAATCGTTCCCGCAATATCGGCACCTGTATTCATTCCATCCTGAAGCATGCCGTTAACCGTACTGACTTCCTTTTTAATATTTTTAGTTTCATTAACAACATCACCAACTACTCCTTTAGTCATAAAGTCTACCACTTTATTTCCTGAGCTTGCTTTATCAGCTTCTTCTTTAGCCTTTGTACAAGCATCAGATTTAGGATCTGCATTGCAGATACGTCTAGCTCTATCTTGAGCCGCTTTAGCTTCCTCTCGCTGTTTATTCATTTCTTTGATTTGCTCCTCAGTTTTACCCATATTTTGGATATTCTGAGCCGCATCTATGATATTATTTTGCGTGGTGGTAATAATGTTGCCCGTAGTGCCCACGATATTATTAAGGTTGCTACCAATACTACCCACGGCATTAAATACACTCTCCAAGCTGTTAATATTCTTAAATGCGTTACCTATATTTTGTGCCGAATTCTTAATAGTTTCCACACCATTTTTAATTGTTTGAGCGGTGTTTTTAACATCTCTTAGTGTCTTGGCTGCCGATTTACCTGTCTTTATGATATCTTTAACGCAACTGGCAAAACCGCTACCAGCAATCCCTTTTTCTTTGGTCTTTGCATCTTTTTTGCAAAAGCCTCTTGTGTCATTTCCACCTCCACTTCCATTTCCATTTCCATTTCCACTTCCATTTCCACTTCCTTCTTTATTTTTACCACCTGGATTTATATTGCTCAGACACTTGTTTCGCTCCGACTCTTCCAACTTTTGACATTCTGCTTTTTGTATTTCTCTTATTTTGTCATCGATCCTCTCTTCTATATCTTTAGGTAATTGAGTGCACTCCTTTGTAGGTTTTCCATCCTTATCTGTTTTTCCCAAACAGTCCATCACTGCTTCATTTTCTCTCTCCGCTTGAGTATTAGCTTTGTAGTCATCAATATACTGAGGCTCAACTCTACCGTGTACATGGAGATATCCTGGACGTGTAGCAAAATTTATAAGAGATTTCATCTGAAAAATTAATAAAAGTCCCATGGCAATATTACCAAACCATGTCCAACTTATTTTATTGAACACAGCCATAAAGGCGAAACCAACCAGCCCAAAACCTGCAAAAAGGTACACTACCGGAATAAAACCCATTAAGATTGCACTTGCTCGGGCTCTAATTTTTGCTAAAACAACCTCTTCAGCCATAGCCTCCGGAACGAACAAAACAAAAGAGAAGAAAACAACAAATGTCACCATCATTAAAAGAACTTTATTTACCTGATTTTTTTTCATGTCGTCCTCCTCTTTTTCATCCGTAGCAGAAAAGCTCTATTTGATTGTATCACTTATCTCACTACCAGAACCCTCTCCGGCAATCAGCTCCAAAAAGCCTCCTGCACCAGCTATAATAAAGAGACTGATTAAGATAGCACCCAACCATTTCCAATTAAGATTACCAAAAAAACCCGTTAAACCGACACCGATGATACCAAAACCTGCTACCAGATATATTAAATCACGCATTCCATAGAAAATGTCTTTTCCAGCATTAACTAACTCAGAAAAAACACCCCCACTACCACTTGCTGCAGATGAACTATTCCCCGCGACTACCCCTTGAGCCATTGCAAAATCCGATAATATGAAACAACAGAAGGCCGCGACCAGCAGTAGCAAGCTTATCTTTTTAAAACATGACATAGCACCCTCCCGTTTGCTCACTCTCTTTTATGAATTTGGTTACGCAGCCCGCAAGCCGAATAACTAAAATCACACTAGCGTTAAAAAAAAGAGGGTCTGGACGTTTGATACTAAATTCCCAAGAACCCTCGTCCGATAGTCCTTATTTGCCGAAGCGGTTGCAGAAGCAACCACTCGGCAAAATGAAGGAGAATATTATCTTAAAGAATCACTCAGTTTTCCTTGGGCAAAGCCATCACCGTCGCCAGTACTTGTTGCGTAGTCAACAATAGAACCGGCAGCAGCCAAGATGGCCAAACCAACAGCTAAACCTGCGAACCACTTCCAGCTGATTTTTCCGGCAATGGCTGAAAAGGCCACACCAACCAAACCGAAACCACCAACAATGAACATAATCTGTTTTACCGCAACAAATGCGTTTGCAGCCTTCGTTGTAGCTACATCGGCAATATCAGCGTGTGCTGTTCCGCAGAGGGACATTAATGTTGCAACAGCAACCAAGCAAAATGTCCAAGCATTATTTTTAATAAATCGCATAATCGTTCTCCTTCAAATAGTTTTAAAACTTTTCTATACTCTTTTAGAATAACCAATTTTTAAAATGATTACCAGCAAAATAGGTTATAGCTCAAAATAGTTAACATATTGTTTACACTTCAAAAAACAGGCTGTAACAAAAAATTCACAGAACTTAAACCTCTACAACCGATTGATTTGGTAACATTTTTGTCACAAATCATCATCTTGGTTGCTTTTTAAAATCTGTCATTAAACGCTATATACCGTTTCTTGATTCTTTCCTTTTTTATAAAAGGTCTCAACAGAAACCCTTTATTTAAAAGAATCCACAGATTTTTGCCATATTTTTATGGAGTCTTGCCAAGATTCGCATTTTGATTTATCTAATCGTTAGAGGGGTTTAGTTATGTCAAAAACAAACTTTAAAGCGTTTGCTTACAGTTTTTGTACATCTCTGTTTGTGATTTTCAGCATAAGCAGGGCGTTTGATTGTGCGCAAACTCCTCAGGAACAAGAGATTAAAATCCCTGGTAAAAACATTGTGCTTTTTTTACAAGGCTCCGCACAGAACCCCTCTACGCGCTCAGCTCCTGTTAAAAAAATTGCCCTTACCAAGCTGGATGATGTTAAAACTCTTGATTCTGCTACAACGGACAGGAATTCTAACAGTAACATCGTCTACGAGCCTGATAATGAAGTTATTATGGCTGATGTGCGTTTACTTTCTGATGGCGATGAAGAAGGAAACGTCGTCCCTCCGCTGAAAACGGCGGATTTATCCTTGAATGCGCCCAAAGCCGTTATTTACGAGACATCTTTATCGGAGCCTTTGCCGAAAGAAACCTTGGAGCCTCTTCCTTCTAAAGAAAATAGTCTTCCGTCACCTCGGATATACGCTGAGAAAACAAGCGAACCGGAGAAAATTTCTATTCCCTCAAAAGCGCAAGTATCAGCATCACTCCCTCTTAAAAACAAAGAAGCTCCGGTTTTGCACGCAAAGCTTGATGCGCCTATCCCGTTGCTAAGAGATGTTAACACGGCAAATCGAAGCAATTACATTGTTCGGGCAGACCAAGAAGCTTCCGAAAACCAAGTTGCTTTGGCGGATAAAACCATCCCTATCAAAAGCATGCAATCGGAAAATTCTTCTTCTGACAGCAGGGCTCAGGATAAGGAGGTGCGACCATGGAACAGCATGAAAGAAAAACAAGCTCAATCTCCCTCTTCCAACCCCTGGGTGGTTGCTCAAAGCGCGGGAGCAAAGCAAAACTCCCTGCTGAAAAGCGAAGATTTTTATAAAACAGACAACAAAGAAATTGCAAAGCTTTTGAATAACGAAAAAGACACTTCCTCTGCAAAAGAGGTGCTTCTTGCTGCGGAAACAGCCAGAAACCTGCTCATTCCTATTCCGGAAGACATTCTTAAAGAAGAAAACCTCACCCCTCAACTTGTTTCATCTTCCAAACAAGAAGAACTTGAAAAAGAAGCTATTATCAAAGCTGAAATTCTAAAAGAAATGGAAGAAAATGATAAAGGAAAAAAAGATTCAAAAGCCGAGAAAGGAGCTTCGAAGACAACACTTCCGATTGAGGACGCACAAACCAACTCTAATCAAACCCCCGTACCGCAAGAGGACAGCAAAACTTCTATTTTGTCGTCTTTAGGAAGCATTTTCAAGTCTGAAACCCGCGTTAAAGAGGCTCCTAAACAAAATAAGATAAAGAAAGCTGTTCAGCGTGTTATAAACAGACCCAAACGCCCCAAGGCAAAAATCATGCCTACGGAGATGCGACTATCCTTCCAGTCCAACAGAGCTGAAATATCAGGACAAACGTTACGTTGGATACAAGCTTTTGCCGGACGAGCCGCGGATAGTGACACAACAGGTCTTGAGATTAGGATTGACGGAACAAGCAGCATGGATTTGCAACAGAAAAGACTAAACCTCTTGCATAATATACTAACCAGTCGAGGCGTGGAATTTAATAAAATAAACACTGTCTTCACGAACAGAGAGCCTAATTCGTTTATCATCAGGACAATCACTTTAAATTCTGCGAGCAAAGACACATCGTCCGGTTATTTCGGTTCAGGCGGCGGAGGAACGCATTTGCAATGGTAATAAGTCGGATGTGGCGCTTGATTATTTAATTTTCAATATGTATGATAGGGAAGAATATGAAAAAATTGACTTTGAGGATGACAAAAATGGATAGAAAGATCTTGCAAACGGTATTTTTCTTATCGGCTTTAGGGTCTGTTGCAGGGTGTTCCTGTTTTGACCGCTGGGGTGCCGGAAACACTTATGCCGAAACAGAAACCGTTACCGAGACGGTTGTCGTCCCTGCATCAGCCCCTGCGGCTCGTTCCGTTCCGGCAGAAAAGATTACGGTCGAAAACAGCGAGGATTTTATTAATTATACTCAGACAAACGCCAATTATAGAGAGTTTGGTGAGCGCACTCCGCGTGACCAGCGGGTTGTCGGAGCCGGAGCCGGCAGTAGCTTATCCGCCTCTATTCCGCCAACAATCGAAGAAGAAGTCGGTGATTATGAATCCGAGGTTAACGCAGCCATTAACGCCAGCGATGATGACGAAGATAACTCCGGCAGAAGTTACGCCGGTGATGATCCGGTTGAGGATTGGTTGGCTGAAGAAGGCAATACTCTTAAAGGTCTGTTAACGGATTGGTGCCAACGTTCCGGCTGGCGTCTGATTTGGAACACAAATCGCAATTATACTTTATCGGCCGGAGCTATGTTTAGAGGGCGTTTTGCCGACGTGAGTTCTGCTCTTATACGCTCTTTCGCACGCGCCAGACCTGCTCCGATAGCGACATTCTATAAAGGTAACCGCGTTTTAGTTGTAGAAACGATGGAGGATGAAAATGCATACAATTAATTGGAAAAAATTTGGCCTGGGATTATCCATGGCTGCTTTGGTTGCCTCATGTTCCATCTCAACGCATATGGATGCCACTATTGACCGTGAAATTAAGGCCGCTACTCGATTAAAAGAGGAGGCCAAAGTTCCGACTCAGAAAGCTAATGATAACCTAATTAAGGTTAAAGATGATATTTGGCTTGGCGACACGAGTGAAATTGAGCATGAGGGAGAACCCCTTCCTTCGTATTTGGAGAGCAAAGACGGCATTACTCTTATCAGTAATCGCCCGATTACACTCTTTGAAATCGGAGACATGATTAATAAAACAACCTCTTTGGGTGTGCGTTATGCTTCACAAATGGAAGAAGATGTTAAGTCTCAGGCTTCAGAGAATCAGCCGTCGCCTCAAAATGTTAACGCAGACTGGGCCACACCGGATAAAATGCTGGTTTCTTATCAAGGACCGTTAAGCGGGCTTCTTGATGAAATTTCCTCTCGTTTTGGTGTTTGGTGGAAATATGAAAAGAAGGAAATTCACTTCTATAAATATATAACAAAGACTTTTGTTCTTTATAGTCTTCCGACCAAACCGAGTGTCAATGTTTCTGTGGGCGGAAGCCAATCCAGCGGCGGCGCAAGCTCCTCTGTTTCTCAATCAAACAGTGCTGAAGTAGAATTGTGGGGAAATATAGAAAAGAGTATTACCTCCATGATCGGCTCCGATGCTAAGTTGACTACATCTCCTGCTGACGGAACATTGACCTTAACAGCGACACCTTCTGATATTAAGAAAGTGGCCGCCTATGTTCACGAGCAAAACATGAGATTATCTCGTCAGGTTGCCATTAGTGTGAAAATTCTGCAGGTTTCTCTAAGTGATGAAGATAAATACGGTTTGGATTTGCAAGCAACATTTAAGAATGATGTGCATAGTGTTTCTGTTGTGGGCTCGCAAGGCTTGACTACCAGTTCTCCGCTGACAAACGGTATTTCCTGGGGTGTTTTGAAAGATAAATGGACGGCAGATGCTGCTGTTCAGGCTTTATCGACACAAAACACAACAACATTGGTGACCAGCGGTACGGTGACAACAATGAACAATAAGCCCGCACCTATTCAAGTTACCACCAAAGAGAACTATATCGCTGAAATGACCAAAACAAACAGCGGCACGGATGGAGATAACTACGACATATCCGTTACGACAGAAGAAGTTGAGTACGGCTTCACGATGGATGTTCTTCCCAGAATTTTGGAACATGGTCGTATGCTGGTTATGTTTAACATGACATTGTCTGATTTGGTTGAGATGCAAACAGTTAACTTTGGTGCTAAAGACGACGGTCAGTACATTCAAAACCCGAAAATCGAAACACGCGGATTTAGTCAGGAAGTGGCTTTGACCTCCGGAGAATCCTTAATTTTGACGGGGTACGAAAAAGTTAAAAACGAAACAAGTAAAGAGGGTACGGGATCAGCGACCAATTCTTTGTTCGGTGGCAACGCCTCAGCCGGAAAGCAACGCAGTGTATTGGTTATTATCTTGACGCCGGTCGTTTTGGAATCACCATTGATTCCTGAGACAAGAATGTCAATGAACTAACCTTTGTAAGGAGATAAGCAAGTGCTTGAAGAAGCAAAACTGGTTGATAATGACTATGACGGCGGGTCCGACAGACGTTCGTGGGGTATTTCCATAGATGTTGACGGTACTCGCTACGCTACCAGCCTGTTTTGGCAACCGTTACAAAACTCCAGCGATCCGTTTCAAGAGGTTGAAGATGCTTCTGCCGGTGTTTTGGAAGGCGCGGACCTTTTCTGTATAAAAAACGGAAAAGCGCCTCAGTTTGGTATTTGCGTATCTCATGAGGGGTACCACAGCGGAGAGGCGGTCGCCGCTGTCGCTTTGGCGACAGCGATGTCTAATATTTCCTCTTTCATCGCCGTTTTCAAAACACGTCAGGGTTGGTGGTACACTTGCGTCAGAAATGACATTCTCCTTTCTGACGGTGATATGCTGTTTTTGAGCGAAGAAGATGCTAAAAACCAATTTATGTCTATGCTCGCCGTTCCTGATTGGGGCAAAAAAATTGCACCTAAGGAATGGGGGTTTGAAGAGACAGAAGAGCTGGATCTCGGCGAGGTTTTGTCTCGAGGTGCTCGTGTTAAGCTTCAAAAGATTAAGGCTCTTCGAGGCACTAAACTTTTGGCTGTTGTTGTTATATCGGCGGTAATCGGTATTTGGCTGATTTCCAGTTTGGTTGACCATATATTTCTGACTCCTACGGTGCGTCCGGTTATTGTTCCGGTTAAGCCCAAGGTTGTACCCAAACAGCAAGAGCTTCCTCCGGAGATTAAGCCGTGGGAAAAATTGGTCAGCCCCGAACCCATGATGAGAGAATGCTATACCGGTGTGTTTGACATGTTGAAAATCATGCCTCCGGGATGGGTTATCGGAGAGCTGACATGTACTTCGGGAGGAGTTGCCACATCTTGGAGACGGCAGGTCGGGTATATGTCTATTGCTCGTAAGGCTCTTGATGAATCGGGTATTCATTTATCGGGATATTCATTTTCTCCCGATGGAAATACTTTATCGGCAACGTTGCCTTTGGCTAAAATACCTGAGGTTTCTTCACCGCCCAAAATGAATGTTGTTGACTTACAGAATGAGCTTAATGATGTATTTCAAAGTATAGGCTACTCAATTTCAATGAATATGACATCGGTTACGTCTGACAGAGGCACTGTCTTCAGAATGATGCAGTTTAACATTACCTCCAAATACAATCCTTTGACATGGGCGAAGTTGTTAACAAAATATTCAGGACTTGAGATTAAAACTATAACGTATAAATCACACGAAAAAATCTGGAAATACGAGGGGATTATCTATGTCTTATAAAATCAGAAATATGGTCTGTTTGACGGCGCTGGCTCTGCTTTTAGGGCTTCCGCAAGCAGAATACGCCAGAGCACAGGGAATCGTCACCTTGGCTGATGACGCTAAAGGCAATGATCCAACTTTGAGTGAAGTTCCAGATGAGCTTTCTTTGTTTGATGATGAAAATGACAAACCTGTTGCCGCACCGGCACCTAAAAAAGAGCCTGAGATTCCCGTGGTGAAAGAAGAAAGCCATGCATCAACGCCTTCTCCCGCGCCACTGGTTTCCGCAAAGTCACCATCCGGTTCTGCGCCGCAAACATCTAATCCTTTAAGTTTTTCGGCAGCAACCATCGGCGGGGTCGGAGGTTTTGGAAATAACGAATTTACCGCTGTGGACGACAATGTTTTTTCTGCAATGTCTAACTTGGAGAAACAGACGGCTATTTTGGATTTGGAACTGCGCAAAGAAAAAGTTAAGAATGAGATTGACGCTTTGAAAAATCAACGCCGTTTGGCAATAGAACAAGAAGAGGAAAAACAGGAAAACAAAAAGCGCCAGAAAATTGAGTGGGAAAAAACCCAAGAGGCGAAAGTTGTGCAAGAACAGCAAAAGCTTCGTGAGTTGGATATTCACTTTGAAAGTATTCGTCAGGAAAAACTGCTGAATGCTTACAAAAACAAAATGCTGGAAATGCAGCAGAAGTGGATTTCCGGCCAAACGGAACTTTATGAACAAATTGCAACATTGAAACAAGAAAACAAAAGCATGTTGGCATCTACAAAAGGCTACTTGGACAGCTTAAAAGATGCCATTCAGGGTTCTGTGAATAAAGCTGAAGAGATGAAACGTTCTTACATGAGAGAAATTGCAGACTATCAGACACAGATTTCTGTTTTGAAAGCACGAATTGAAGCACAGGAGCAGGAGTTGCTTGAAAAACAGAACCCGTTTGCTGACCAGGCAGATAGCTCTGCGGCGCACGCACAGCTTGCTAAAGATGAAATTGCCGCTCCTGAAGTTAAATTATCTAACTTATATGCGGTTATGGAAATTCGCGGACAAAACGGGGAACTTATAGCCAAGCTCCTTAATCAAGACGGAAATCCTTTCTATGTAAAGAACGGCACCAGCCTTCAGAGCGGGCATATTGTTGATGAGATTACATCGACTTATGTTCGAGCGGATAAAAACGGTGTTAAGGATTATCTGTATTTTGCAGCGGGTGGCATTTTGCCGTTGGAACCGGAAAAAAGCAACTTAAGTATAAAAGATGATACAGTCCCCTTGATACAAGAAGAACCTCAGGCCGGAGTATCGTTTATTACAAGTGATGGTGTTCCTGGAATGGGAAGAGATATGATGGCCAGATAAGGAGCGCAGTCTGAACTCAAATGGCAAATGAAGAGGAAGAAGAGTTAGAAGAGGTTACTGAAGCGGCACCTGAGAAAGATGCCGCTTCTGGTGCGTCTGATAAAGAAGATGATTCGATTACGGGGCTTTATTTCTCTAACGGGAACAAACTCCTTACTCTTCCGGGTTCGACAACATTAGTTATTAATGATGACACCAGACGTTTGCTCGCGTTGTTTTCTGACGGGCGTTTTCTGGTTGTTGAGAAACATCAATACGATGGACGTGTTCTCAGCTTTATAACCCTTGCCAATAGAAAAAAACTCAATATCAAACAACCCACCTATGTTTCACAGAATGAATTAAACGCCATCTATGCCATCGGCGAACGTATTCAAGCGGCCGCAGAGATTAATGAAGACCACGATCTTGATCAATTGCAGATGCAAAAAGACTTTGTTAAGTTGGTGGAAGTGGCAGCCGCCAAGCATGTGTCTGACGTGCACGTTGTTGTGGCAAATAACACGCAGATTATCTTTCGCGTTAACGGTATGATGGCGATTGAGCAAGAATATAACAAAGAATGGGGCGAATTGTTTGTTCGCGCGGTGTTTGCTTCCGCTGATATTTCCGATTCAAACTATGCTCAAAACGAGTTTCAGGGAGCGCAAAAATCCGGTGATACGCCCTTGCGAGGTTCTAAAGGAAAGCTCATGCTTCCGCATAATGTGCGCGCTATCCGCTTGCAATTTAACCCTATTGCTTTCGGTTCGCAATATTTGGTTATGCGTTTGTTGTACGCTGATGAAAACCCTGACGGAAACGGAGATTTGGGCGCTCTGGGCTTTAATGAATATGAACAGGACTTGTTTTATCGTCTGCGCGCAGTTCCGGTCGGGTTGAGCATTGTTTCGGGGCCGACGGGTTCCGGAAAATCCACCACGCTGCAACGTAATATGATTAAACTGCTCATGGAGAAGAACTCTGAGCTGAATTTGCTGACAGTGGAAGACCCTCCTGAATATCCTATCCCAGGGGCAAGGCAAATGCCGGTTACCAACGCCAATACGGAAGAGAAAAAAGCTGAAGAATTTACCAAAGCGCTTTCGGCGGCATTGCGTTCTGACCCTGATGTTATTATGGTGGGTGAGATTCGTGCTTTGGCGGCCGCACAACTAACATTCCAAGGAGCATTGTCCGGACACGGTATGTGGTCAACCCTACACGCCAACTCGGCTCCGGCCATTCTTAACCGTTTTCGCGACATGGGGGTTGAAACGTTTAAACTGCTTGATCCTGAGCTTATTAAGGGGTTGATTGCGCAGCGTCTGTTTAGAAAAATTTGCCCGCACTGCCGTGTTCCGGTTAAAGAAAGGCAAAAAGACGCTTCTTTCCAGCGGCTCCGTTCTGCTCTGGGGGATTTTGGCGTGGAAAAAACTTATATTCGCGGCCCCGGTTGCCCCTATTGCGGCGGAACAGGAGTTAAAGGACGTATGTGCGTACCTGAAATTATTCTGCCTGATGCAACATTCTTAAAACTAATGATTGACGGGGAAACTCGTAAGGCTATTGATTACTGGACAAGTGATTTGAACGGACGAACATTGAAAGAGGCGGCTATTGAGCGAATGCTTCAGGGGCTTATTGACCTGGACGAGGTTGAACGTTGGTGCGGCCTGCTTGATCAAAGACCTGCATACTAGAACCGAAGGATAGAAAGAAATGGTTGATGAAGTAAACAAGAGAAAACAATCTATTCAAAAAGCGATGAACAAGTTTAACGCTGTTGAGGAATATTATGCCAAAATGATAATGATATTTTCCAACAAAACGCGTTTGAAAATTTATAGAAAGATTGCCTCTTTGATGAAAAACCGCTTTTCCTTAATGGATGCCTTAGACATGTTGCATGATGGTGCAAGCAACGGCGGTAAAAACCCCAGTGAACCGTTAGCTATTGCGATTGCCGCATGGGCGATGGCATTAAACAACGGTTTACCTTTTTCCGATGCTTTAAAGGGGTGGGCACCTGACCGCGAAAGGCTGATGCTTTCCGTGGGTGACGTTTCTGACTTGGAAAGCGCCTTGCTAAACCTGATTAAAGTTACGGAAGGCTCAACTAAGATGGTTCGTCCGATTATTGGCGCCGTTACCTATCCGTCATTTTTGATTATGATGTCTGTTTTGATTATTTATGCTATCGGTGTTTACATGGTGCCACCCATGATTGATGCTGCGCCAAACGTTGTTTGGCACGGAATGGCTGCCGACTTGGTGGGTTTATCGGCTTGGATTAAAGATAACTGGCTGGTGGCTTTTGCCTCTTTGCCCATAACCATGGCTATTATTTACTTCACCATCGGAATTTGGACCGGCTCTATTCGCGCTTTTTTTGACCATATGCCCCCTTGGTCACTTTATAAAATCTTTACAGGTATCAGCTGGTTGTTGGCTCTTTCGGCACTGGTTAAGGGAGGCACCCCAGTTTCCACGGCGCTGAGAGCTTTGCGGCGCGATGCCAGTAAATATTTGAAAGAGCGAATTGACAAGACCCTTGTCTATATTAATAACGGTGACAACTTGGGACAGGCTCTGGCTAAAACGAAATTGGATTTTCCTGATAAAGAAATTATCGGTGATTTGAAGATTTATTCCGAATTGGATAATTTTGAAGAGGCTTTGGATAATTTGGCTAATGAATGGCTGGAAGAATCCGTCTATATGATTGAGGAGAGAGCCGGCATTTTGAACATGGTCGCCCTACTCAGTATCGGTGCCGTTATTGCTTGGGCAGTTATGGGAACTTTTGAAATGCAAGATCAAATCACCAGCGGTATGGGAGGTTAAGATGAAAGATTGGCAAGAAAAATTGAAAAATGAATACGGCTTGGCGATAAAAAGAAAGCTGACCGACTTTGAGGTTATGCTGATTAAGCGGTTTTGCCTGACAAAAAAGGAGAAAAAAACGGCATTCCTGTTGCTTGGTGCAGGCTTAATCGGAATTGTCGCCACGATTATCCTCGCACGTCTTGGCTCGGTTTCCGGTTTAACAGAAACAGCACAAGAAGTGCAGCAATTATCAGCAAACATTCGGCACTATTATCAAAATCGCCCTGACTTTTGGGGTCTGGATACGCAAACGGTTGTGGAAAAGGGTATTTCTCCTAAAAGTATGTCTCATCAAAAGGGGCTGCAAGGATTTTGGGGCAATCCGGTTTCCGTCGGGAATGGATCAGAAGGTACAATGCTTATGCCCGGAAGTCGGACGTTTGACATTGTTTATAAAAATTTGGATCGCAAACAATGTATGGCTTTGGCGCCCTACAAGTTTGATGAGACGTTTTTTATGGGATTGTCTTATATGATACTTATCAAGGATAATACTCAAGAAACGTTTTCTTGGGACAATCCGGTGAAAAAACTTCCGATTACGGCGGCGATGGCTAAAGAATTTTGCGGTACAAACAATAATATTTTATGGCATTTTGAATAGAAAGTTCCTTTACTTTTACTGTTGGATTGTTTTGTAAAAATATTTGCTTTTTGTTAATTATTTTTCTATAAAAATGTTTAGAAATGGAGTGGTGCTTGAGGGCATACTCTGATAATTGTCCCTGGAAGGGTGTTGGTTATAGCTAAAGTTATAACGGATATATCGAATGAGCAATGAAATATGACCAAGGATAAGATTGTTCATTATTTGTTAATCTGTTATATTTATACTATGAGCAACAGATAAATGAGGAGAATTAAAATGAGTACTTTATATAAAAATGAGCAGGCCGGCCGTTCGATGGTTGAAATGCTCGGTGTTTTAGCGATTATCGGGGTATTGTCTATCGGTGGTATTTCCGGATATTCTAAAGCGATGGCTAAGTTCAGAGTTAACAAAACGATGGATCAGATTTCAATGTTGGTTATGAACATCCGTACATTGTATTCGGGTAACGTTAACTATGATGGGTTGAATGATAAAGTGGCTATTCAGATGGGTATTATTCCGAGAGACATGCTCCCTTCAGGAACAACTGAGGCAACGGCATCTAAGATTATTAATGCGTATCAGGGAGAGGTTAAGGTCGGAGCGGCAAATGTTGGCGGCGCTAATCGTTCTTTCTTTGTTACCTATTCCGGTTTAACCCGTGAAGCTTGCGTAGCTATTGCAACGGCAGATTGGGGTTCTCAAGCTGGTTCAGGCTTGCAAGCTATTCAAATTAAGGGAACAGCAAGTAACAAGGACAAGACAGTGACTTTATCTACTGCTGAGGTTTGTGGTTCGGCGGATAGTAGTGCGGCTGGCGCTGGTTGCCATCCTATTGATGCATTGCCAGTTTCCTTGGCCAAAGCGGCTGTTGAGTGTCAAAATACAGCGGATGGAGGTAATGAGGTTCGCTGGGACTACTACTAATCTCAAGGAAATATTCTTCTCAAAAAAGGCTATGGAAACATAGCCTTTTTTATTGTGGCATCAGCGCATCAGAACAAAGCACCGGTTTCCTAAACATCACAGGTAAAAAACAGGGATAATATTTACATTTTCCGTCAGCGGCAGATGAGTTTGCGCCAAACAAACAACCGCCCCTTCTCCTACTTGAAGTCCGGCTTTTTCAATAGTTTTTTTGAATATACATCTGCAAACCCCGACTATTTTATCATTTAATGCTAAAACAGTCGAAAATCATTTAAAGTCAAGCCACATTTACTCGGGTTTATATTGGTTTCGGCAATCTTAAATCTATTAAAAAAACATCTTGCTTTTTGTTGCGTTTAACGTTAATTCATAGATAGGCCGTCGGCGTAGCTCATCAGGATAGAGCAACAGTTTCCTAAACTGTGGGTAGTGGGTTCGAGTCCCGCCGCTGACGCCAAAATAAAAAAACACCCCAATTAGGGTGTTTTTTTCGTGAGTAATAAGCTATTGAACTCGTGATACTGAGATGTTTAGCTACCTCATCGCCCGCTCAACAATACCATGGACAAAGCCTGTTATCTGAGGAAATGATATTCTTCCCTCGTGCGCTAAATTTTTATTTTTATCATAAACTAATAACAGCGTCTCATTTGTTCGCGGCCCCAATCCCTGTTTCTTTCCTTCTTCCGAGAACAAAAAGCCCGTTTCGCTCGGATGATCCGAATAAATGATAAATAAACTGTCTTTGGGCGATTGTTCAATCAACTTTTGCAATGCCTTATCCACATAATTAATTGAATTGACATATTTTTCTTCTATGTTTTTCGGATTTTCAAACGGATACCTGTTTTTTTCACCTATCTGATAATAGACATGAGAACTGAGCGTGATGAAGAAATTAAACTGTTTGGGTGCATTAACTTTTTTGTTTTGCGCCAACATAAAATCAACAACATCCTCGTCATCTATTCCCATCTCACCCTGATTAATATCTTTCGGCATATTCTCTAGAAAAAACACTTCGGAAAAGGGGAATTGTCGGTAAGCATCTCCTCGGTGGTAAAAATTTCTGATATAACCGTGGAAAAAAGAAGTATGGTATCCAAGTTTATTAAATTTCTCAGGAAGAGAAACAAATTTCTTGAAGAACGAATTGGGTAAAACAATATACATTGCCGCGAACAAATCCTCATTATTGGTTAATTTGCTCATTAATGAAAAATCGGCATTTGCCGAACAGTAATGTGACAACGGCTTAACCTGATAAACAGCACTTTGCGGCGCAATGGACTGTAAAAACGGCATTATCTTTTTGCCTTTTACTTCTCCCGTAAAAGCGGCATAATCCAGACTTTCAACCTGAATCAGGTAAACATTATCGGGAAGTGACACCTTTGCCAGCTCTTTAGGAAGCGGTAGGGTCGGCAGATTAATGTTATCCAGCGTTTCTTTGGCAATGCGTTTTCTGTCATAACTGGTCATGCCCTCATATATCCATCCTTGCATATACCCCAGTGTTTTGGTATAGGCATTAAAATCCATTTGGAGAAAAGGCTGGTTATTAAATGTTTTGAACGTTATTCCTAACAGCACCAGTAACGGAATATAAAATATTGACCGCCAACGCCAATCTTTTTGTGTTTTCACCCCTCCTAAAAGCCATAATTGCACAATAAAAAAGAGCAAGGCAATCACCTGTTCAGATTCAAGTATCTGTAATCCTGAATTTTTAACAAACTCAAATCCTTCTTTGTATTGCAATACTCCCATCATGATGGAAAAAGGACTCTCAAAATGCGAATGCCAAATAAGTAGTAAAGAATTGACAAGCCATTGCAAAGTCAGCATGCCGGCCATTATCCAACGCGGCAGAGTCATGATTGCACCCCAGAAACAAAAGCTCATCAAAAGAAGTATTATATCTCCAAGAAATACAAGTTCACTAGAGAAGAACAGCCTCTGCATGATAACTGCTTCTATACTGCAAAAAAATAAAAATAACAGATTTTTTATCATGTTCTCCCCCTAAGCAGTTGTTTAGCATAACTTACTTTATTATTTATTAAGATATTTGAGGTAGAGTTTGGGGAAGAGATTTATAAAGAGGTTTAAAAATGGCGACAATTACAGAAACAAAATTTTCAGATATTTACATTGCACCGGATAAAACGGCTTATATTCCGGACGGCACCACCAGTAGCGGATTGATGGAATTTCACCCTGATGACTTTGAAGAGTTTTTTCAATTGATTGAAAAAGGCTGGCCGGGAGATAATCCCAGTTATTCAGTCATCTATCACAATATTTTTTATCGTGTGGAGCGAACGGAGGCTTTATACGGCATTCAATATTGCGCCAGAAAGATGCCCGAGCAAACACCTCCTTTTAGAACTCTTGGCTTTGGACATGAGTTGGAAACTTATATGCTGCGGCTGGCTAAAACATCGGGATTAATCTTGTGGTCCGGTCCGACCGGAGCCGGCAAAACGACTTCTATTTCGGCTTTGTTGCGTGAATATTTGCTCATGGAAGGTGGTTTTGCCTATACAATTGAAGATCCGACAGAACAACCGCTGGACGGTGTTTACAAATCTGTTACCGGCAGTCTCGGTTTGTGCAAGCAAACTATTCCGCACAATGGTGATTGGGGCGCTTCGCTGAAATCTGCTTTGCGCTCAAAACCTCGTTTTATTTTGGTTGGTGAGATTCGTACTCCGGAAACAGCCAGCGAAGTGCTACGCGCGGCAACTTCAGGACACTTGGTTCTTTCAACCATTCACGCTAATAATGTTACTGATGCTATCAGTTCTGTTGTTAAATACGCTTCTGCTGCGAATATGTCTGAAGAATTGGCTTATGACCTGTTCTCTCGCAGTATGCTGGCCGTTTTGCACCAGACAATGACAGGAACCAGCGTTAAAAGACCTAAGACAACTTACTTGTTTGCCAACCCCAACACATCAAAAGGTGACCAAGTGCGCGGAATCATTAAAAGCGGAAAACTTAATTTGGGTACAGCTATCGAAACGCAAATGATTCGTATGGCTCAGGGAATGCCGTTATTCACAGATGAATAACTGTTATTCTATATCCCAAGGAAAGACAATCCATTCATCAGGAAGAGCGCGGGCGAAAATGTCCGCCTCTTTTTTACCCTGAGGTTTAGCATAGACAGATGCCAAGCAAGCCGACGGAAACATTTTGCGCAAAAGCTGAAAACTCCGCCCTGTATCGGACAAGTCATCGATAATCAGAGTTTGAGAATCGGCTTTCTGCACATCGCTTTCAATTTTGACGTCTTTATCTCCCAATCTGCCGTTTTCGTCATAACTCACCATGTTAACCGTTTCACAATGTCGAATGCCCAGCTCATAGGCGACAATACCCGCCGGAATCAACCCTCCGCGGCTTATGGCAATGATACGGTTAAACTCCCCTTTCTTTTTAATCTCTTTGACCAAATTTTTTACATCTTGATGAAATTCATTCCACGTCAGGTACAGTTTATTAGTCATTTTCCGGCATTCCTTCTCCATGTTGGGATTTGATTTTATAAATATATTCAATGACGTCTTCATTATCCCATTGAGCAGAACCGCGAATCCGTCCAATCTCTTCACCCTTTTTGTTTATAATAACCGTATGCGGTGAAGAAAAAATTCCAAAGTCCTCTGTTAATTTTCCTTTTTTATCAACGTAAAATTCTAAATCTTGCCCTTTAAACTTTTTCAAAAAACGTTCTTGCTCTTCCATATTGTTCCATTCTTCCGCTTTGGATACGAGAATCGTCCTGATGCCGTTTGAGCGGGTTTTGTTTGAAAACTCATTCAGGCTTTGCAGCTCTTTAATGCATGGAATACAATGTTTTGACCAGAAGTTTACCAACAAAAATTCGCCCTTAAACTTATCAAATGTTACACCATGGCCAAATGAATCATAAAACTCGCGCTGCGGCGCTTTCCGCGGGTAAGCGAATATGTTTAAGCCTTTTGAACTCACTGATGTCGCTGGAAAAAGCATTACGCCGAACAAAACAAGAATCCCGATTTTTTTTAACATTTTCCCTCTGTATAAACTTAAATTTTACTTAACCCTTGCCGGATATAGTTATACTATATTCATCAACAAGTAAAGGAATGGTATATGAAAAAATTTTTTCTTCTGGTTACGTTGTTTGCTCTTTTAGGCGTTTGCGCCTGCGGCAAACTTTCCGCTCCCGAACCCTATCCCGACAGTGGGTATCCCCACTCTTACCCTAGAAAATAATCTGTTTTTGGAGATTTGGAATGATTGCGGATAAAGATTTTGGAAATGAGATGATTCCCTATGTGGAATTTGCAGATAATGCAAACGAGCGCACACCTTGCGTTTTGGTTTTAGATTGTTCAGGCTCTATGCGAGGAGAACCCATAAAACAGCTTAATGCCGGATTAAAGGCTTTGGAACGTGAGCTAAAAGAGGACATTGATGCCAGTTCGCGCGTGCAACTCCTTATTATTAAGGCTTTTGGAAAAGATGAAGCGGTTGTCTCTTCCGACTGGATTGATGCCATGAACTTTACGGCTCCGACAATGGAGGCCGGCGGCTTAACCCCCTTGGGCAAAGCGATGGAACTGGCTTTGAAGAAAATTGAGGACCAGAAATGTTTGTATGACAGTTGCGGTATTACGTCTAAACGCCCTTGGATTTTCCTTATAAGCGATGGAGAACCCACGGATTATGATTGGGAGATTATTGCAGAAAAGTGCCGTTATGCTCAACAAAACAAAAAGGTTGTGGTACACGCGGTCGGTACGCAAGATGCTAATTTGGAAAAGCTGGCAAAATTTTCGCTTATGTCCCCCAAGCGTTTAACCGGTCTTAAATTTACGGAATTTTTCTTGTGGCTGAGCCGCAGTGTTTCTTGCATTTCGAAGGCTGCACCCAACATTCCGGATCTTTTGGAAGATATTGGCGAGTGGAATGAAGATTAAACGGCAAAATATTAAAGTTGTGGCAGCCAGTGTAACCGGTGCTTTGCACCGACACAAGGAATTACCGTGTCAGGATTTTTTTCAGCACACCTTCGGGCGTAACTTTGTGGCTGTGGTGTCTGACGGAGCCGGTTCCGCAAAATATGGGAAAATCGGCGCACGAACAATCTGTTCAACTTTATGCGATTTGCTAAAAAACGCCGCTTTTCAAAATGTGGAACACGTTGTACCTCAGGCTATTGACGTGGCTCGCAGGAAGTTGATGCGCCACCGCCTTAACAAAACAAAAGACGAAAAAGGTTTGGCGGATTTCGCAGCGACGATTGTCGGACTGGTTCATTATAAAAAACGCGGTATCTTCTTCCATATTGGTGATGGAGCCGCTATTGCCTTAGAAGGTATTACGGGGAAGAATTTTACAGCTTCTCGACCGGCAAACGGTTCTTTTTCGTGTGAAACATTTTTCTTTACGCAAAGTGATTGGCGCAAAAATCTGCGCTTTACGGCTTTTGAAAACGCCAACACCGTTTTTTTGATGAGCGACGGATTAACAACATTTTCCTTTGCGAATGATTATCGCGATATTGAAAAAAACTTTGTTTTACCGATTAATGACTTTTTAAAAGAAGAAAAACTTAAAACAAAAGCTGAGCGGGCTCTGATTAACACCTTAAACATGCCCAAAGCACAAAAAATAAATTCTGATGACAAAACATTGGTTTGGGCGGAGGTTTGGCCGTGACCGACACATTGGAAAATTCGGTGTATAATGCCGTCTATGCCGACGGCTCTGCTGACAAAATTGTTCTCGGAGAACTCATTAACAGAGGCGGAGCTTCAGGAAAAATATATTTGGTTGGCAACAAACCCGGTTTTGTGGCAAAGATTTTTCATAACCTGAATAAAAGCAAAACCAATCGTAAAAAACTGGAAGCCATGCTTTTGAACAAACCCAATTTTGAACCGGTTGAAAGCAACGGTACAAAGTATATTCAAATCGCTTGGCCGGAGGCTATTTTAGAAGATGAAAAAGGGTTTTGCACGGGGTATTTGATGCCCCTCATCAAAATGGAAGAAGCCGTATCTTTGGACCATTTGATGCAAAAAGCCATTCGGCAAAAACTGTATTTGCCGGAAAAATACGCTTATCGCATTTTTGCAGCTTATAATCTGGCCTCTATGGTAACATCATTGCACAAATGCGGACACTATATTGTTGACCTGAAACCTTCAAATGTATCCGTTTATAAAGAAAATATGCTTATTGCCATGGTAGATTGTGACGGATTTTCCATTTGCGGTGAAAATGCCCGATATCCGGCGGAATTTGTCAGCGAAGAATATATCTATCCCGAAGGTATGGATAAATCATGTGAAGAAATGGGAGAAGAGCAGGATAAATTTGCTCTTGCCGTTATTATCTTTAAGCTCTTAAACAACGGAATACATCCTTTTTCCGGAATGCCTCGCAAAAATGACGGGGAACGGCTGACTATTCAGAACAGAATCGAAAAACATCATTATGCCTATGGCTTGTGGCCCGATAATTATCAATCCCCTCACCCTTACAGTATTCATGAATACTTTGATAAAGAAACTCTGGAACTTTTTGAGCGTTCGTTTGCACAAGAGGGGAATCGCCCAACGGCCTATGAATGGCAAGAACATTTGTGGAAACTTATGCACCATTTGCGCCAGTGTAAAAAAGATGCAAACCATGTGTATTTCACATCTAAGGGGTGCGGTCTTTGCGTGAGCGAAGACAGATTTTTGGCTGATATGAAAGAACGAAAAAGCAAGTTCTATAAGCCTGAAAAAATTCGAGGTATTGAAGTCAGCGAACTTTCTGCTGAAAAAAATGAACAAAATAAAAAGGTTCAATTAGCACATGATACCAAAATGCAAAAAATCGGAATTGCGGTTCTGGCAGCCTTTGTCTTGTTTTTTGCTTTCCTCTTCAAGCTTTTACAGTATTTTTCCACAACCATTATCCAAACAGGTGTTGGTTTTCAGGCTTTTTTGATTACATTGACCTTGTTTGGCATTCACAAGGGTTTTCAATGCGCTGAAGATAAATTAACTCTTTTTAAGAACAAAACATTAACCAATATGTTGTTGGTTTATGCTTTTTTCTGCGTGTTTATCGCCTTAATTTCCATTAATGATATTCCACAGAATCTTCTTGATTTGGCGCAATAATCCTGATATAAATTTTTTGTTTTTAACTATGTTTTATAAGGAACAAACTCGTGAAAAAACTTAATCCGATTATGATTTCGGGAAAAGAAGTTTACCCTCTTATTGAAGGCGGCAAAGGCATTAATGCCAGTGATGGTCGCAGCAGCGGTGCTTGGGCACACGAAGACTGTGTGGGTACTTTTTCCGGTGTTAGTCCGGACTACTATGACAGCCTAGGCAATGTCATTTTGGAAAAATATTTTAACAGAGACCGTAAAGAACGCCACATGGAAATGATAGAGCAATCTATTAAAGGCGGGGTTGCTCAGGCACAGATTGCACACGAAATATCCGGCGGGAAGGGACGTATTCATATGAATATGCTCTGGGAACTTGCCGGTTCAGAGCAGATACTTAATGGCGTTTTGGAGCGTGCCAAGGGTTTGATTAACGGTATTACTTGTGGTGCCGGAATGCCTTATCGTTTGGGTGAATTAGCCTCTAAGTTCGGCGTTTATTACTACCCTATCGTATCGTCTGCCAGAGCTTTCCAAATTTTGTGGAAGCGCGCATATAATCGCTTTGTTGATTTTTTGGGCGGCGTTGTTTATGAAGACCCTTGGTTGGCCGGCGGACACAACGGGTTGTCCAATGCGGAAGACCCCACACAGCCCCAAACGCCGTATTTGCGCGTTGTTGCCCTTCGCAAGGCAATGAATGAGCTCGGGCTGAACAATTTGCCGATTATTCTGGCCGGTGGCGTGTGGAGCTTGAAAGAATGGGACGAATATATTGATAATCCTGATGTTGGGAAAGTGGCTTTCCAATTTGGGACAAGACCTATGATTACAAAGGAAAGTCCTGTTAGCGATGCTTGGAAGCGTCTTATGCTTCAACTCAAAAAGGGCGATGTTATTTTACAGCGATTTAGCCCCACAGGGTTCTTTTCTTCAGCAATTAAGAATACCTTTTTGGAAAATTTAATGCGTAGAAAACAAGGCGAGGTAGCCTTTAAGGTTGAAGCTGACGATGTTTTTTGCCACCCGCTGAATGTTTCAAAAACAAAAATGATTTTCATCAAACAGGAAGACGCCGAGAAAGCTGTTAATCAAATTAACGCCGGTTATACAGAGATTAAAGAAACCCCTGATGAAACCGTTGTTTTCTTGTCTCCCGAAGAATGGAAACAAATGAAAGAAGACCGCAAGAATTGTGTCGGTTGCTTGTCGCAATGTCAGTTTTCTTCATGGTCTCAGGCAAAAGGGCATTCCGGACGCTTACCTGATCCGCGTTCTTACTGCATTCACAAAACGCTTTATGATGTTAGTCACAATGGTAATATTAAAGATAATTTGCTGTTTGCCGGACATCAGGTTTATCGTTTTGCGACAGATCCTCTTTACAGAAACGGGATTCCTTCTGTTAAGGAGCTTATAGATCGTATAAAATCAGGTGATTAGTCAGAAAGGGGCTTAAAGCCCCTTTTTCATATGCTTATTAACTATACAGATTGCCCCTTAAAATAAAGCTTGCAAAAAATTTTTTTTGATATATGAATACTTTCGTAAATGGATAGATGGCCGAGTGGTCGAAGGCGCACGATTGGAAATCGTGTATACCTCCAAAGGGTATCCAGGGTTCGAATCCCTGTCTATCCGCCATTAACAAAAGAGCACCCTTGCGGTGCTTTTTTTGTTGATGATGAGAGCGTTAAGATTTTGCCATGAGAAAGAAGGCGATTTTGCATAAAACAAAGGGGGATTTTATCCCGCCTTCGTTTTTAGGTATGTATATAATGTTTTATAATCCACTTTTAGCATACAAGCTATCTTTGTTTTAGGTATATTTTGTAACAACATTTTATCAATCAACGCCTCTTTTCCAGATAGCTTGGTGACTTTATTTTTTCTTCCTTTCGGCCTTCCGATAGGTTTGTTTTCGGCTTTTAATCTGGCCAAACTTTGTTTGGTGCGCTGAGATATTAAGTTGCGTTCTATTTCTGCAGACAAACCAAAGGCAAACGCCAAAACTTTACTTTGAATATCTGAACCTAATTTATAATTATCTTTAATTGTCCATACCTGACAATTTATGTTCATGCAATAATGTAAAATGCTCATTACTTGTAAGAGATTGCGCCCCAGTCGGCTTAATTCACTTGCAATAACAATATCATCCGGTTTTAATTTTTTTAATAGTTTGCCTAATTTTCTATCTTTCAAATCTTTTTTTGATGAAATTGTTTCCTCAATCCATTGGCTAACACAAATATTATTTTCTCTGGCAAAATTTTCTATTTCAAATTTTTGATTTTCTTGATGCTGTAAATCGGTTGATATTCTAATATAACCATAAATCATGACTACTCCTTTCCATTTGTTTGCTAAAAAGGGTAGGCTAAAAAGATATATAACATATTGAAAATAAATGAACAATTCTTTTCCATAGTATCTTGTATATCCTAAAAGTCAATAAAGTTTTCATCTATCAATGCTAATGTGCCAGGCGCGCGTATCTCGTTTGATTTTAAAAACAAGTTATAATACTATGGAAAAGAATTGTTCGGTTTTCCGCATATAGGGTAAATAGAGCAATTTGTGTCTTAAAACTTTTTATAAAAGGAAATACTTATGAATAAAGCTTTATTGTTAGCCGGTGTTGCCACAGTATTATTTGCTGCCAATGCCAACGCAATTGAATATACTCCTTATGTTTCAGCAAAGGTAAGTTATGCAAAAACTGATGTAGATTATTCACAAATGCATGGCAAAACATACCGTTCATCAGATTTAGATGATAAAGTTTGGGGTGCTAAACTTGCTGTCGGCGTTGCAACTCCTGTTCCACATGGTGCTGTAAGAACCGAATTGGAATATGCTTTCTCTCAAACATTTAAAGCTGATTTTACAGATGCTGAAACAGCAAAGGCCGGCGGTAGAGCTAAGATGAAAGGCGATATTAATACATATATGTTGAACGCCTATTATGATATTGACACAGGAACTAAATTTACTCCTTATGTTGGAGCCGGTATGGGTGTTGCTCGCCTTAAAGCCAGAGGAAATGTTGATTTCGACGGTGAAAGAGTTTCTGACTTCAGCAAATCTAAAAACAATTTTGCTTGGCAACTCGGTGCCGGTGCCGCTTATGCTTTGACGGACAACGTATCTGTTGATGTCGGATACAGATATACAGATGCAGGAAAAGTAAATGGCACAGCTTCCTTCACAGGAGATGACAAACCCAGCATCAAAACAGAAACTACTATGCATGAATTCCTACTCGGTGCAAGATATAGCTTCTAATTTTATTTATTGAAGCAAGTAGTTTTTTTCATGAGAATAGGCTGTATAAGAAATTATACAGCCTATGTTTTTATCAAGATACAATGTTACAACAACGCTGGTTTGTTGTGGCAAGATATTTTATTGCCTTTGCCGTTTCAACCCCTGAAGGATAGAAATTATCATTTGATTCTTATCCTGATTCCGTTGTTTATACAGCTCATTTTGCCGCATATAACCTTTTCCGAAGACATAATCATAACAAGCCTCAATAACCGGGCGCCACTCCGGATTTAGGCGAGTTTTACCTTCATCTACAATCAGTGGCGGTGTGTCGGTATCGGTTATTCCACTCAAACGAAACAGTTGGCAACCGTTATCCACCTTATCGCCCACTTTCCAATCCCCACCGGAAATCTTAACAACAACACGGTCTTCTCTGGGGTTTGTAGCGTAGGGTGTTTGGCTGTTCAGACTCTTGTAGGAAGAGAAGTCAAGCTTCCACTCCCCGCTTTCTTGTTTCTTAATCTCGTAAAAACCGGGTTTTAGATTTCTCTGAATCTCAGCTTTATGCCCCTTAGCCTGAGTTGAGTGAACCTTGAGGTAAAACTCACCGGAATTGAAAGCATAAGCCCTATGAATATCCGCAGACTTTTCACGCAACCGGCGGAAAACGTTTTGTACCTCCGTATCATTAAAATCTGCATAACTGCTTAACAATGATATTTTTAACAACGAAGGTATTCCGCTGTTTTCAGCATCTTTAGACATTTGAGCGGTTGGACCTTGTTGGCGATCATTGATTTCATTTATCCATATTTTTCCGTTTTTATCTATCATTAAATCGGCACCGGCCAGTCCTACATGGCCGGCTAATGCCAATGTTTTTGACAATTTAAAGCCTATTTCCGATATTTGTTGCTGAATATCCTCAGGGTAAACATATCCGACATCATTCCCGACACCATTACTCTTGCTGCTGGTCAAATGCTCGTCACCGACAGCTTTAAGCGTTCCTCTGCCGACGACCGTGACAATATTTTCTTCGTTAATGCCTTGGGCGGCCGCTTTCGCCGTCAACACGTCCAACGTTTGCGGGTCAAACGCATTCATCTCAGGAGATAAGTCTATTTTTTTAGCGCCTAAAATATTTTCCGCCGCTAACAGATTGCCGGCAAAAAACGACAAGTTACTTTCATAACCGCTGATGTATTTAGCAACTTTTCTTTTGGTTCCGGTTTCTTTTATATTTTTTACAAAACTGGCGCAATCCTCAAAAAACAAAGTACCCTTGCCGGCCGTATTGCCGTTTTCAGAACAGCAATCCTGAACAACAACGCGCCCCTTTTCATCTTTGAGACGATCATAAACATCAACCAATTCATCTATGGAAGTTTTTCCGTCAACCCTTTCTACCGGTATTTTGTAGGCTGAAAGGCCGGCTTTATCCAAAATATAGCTCAAATTTCCTTTTTCTTCAAAATAGCCGCGCTGGCTTTGCTCTATGGTACTGACTACTTTCGTATCCAGATTTCTGGCCAAAATCAGCTCCTTCCAGCCGAAATCGACCTCATACGTAAAAATTGCAACTTTTTGTTCCCGCAGAAGGGCTTCGGGTATTGTGTCTGCAATTTGCTGCGTTATATGCTGCGGGAAAGATGAAACATATTCCATCGTATCTTCCGGCAAACCTTTTTGAGGAACTTCCGGAAAAGTTTGCGCATTTTGGTAACCTCCGGAGATGAATGTTTTTACTCCGTTATTTGCAAATTCGCGCAAAATCTCTCCACGTTGCGGAACATAGGTGGGCATTACCACGCAAACATCATTTTGCCGGAAATCGGCAAAAACATTTCCCATAAGAGAATTGAGACCGTCATTAAGCTGATTTATTTCTTTTAACATTATTTTTCTTCTTTATCTGATTTTTCCATTTTACCAACGCAGACTTGTCAATCAAACCTTCCAGATGCCAAGTCCGCAAAAAATGGTTAAAACATCTGGAAGCCGATAAAGAAGTAATACCAAGCATAAAAAACAGGCGCGGCAGCTAAAGCATATGCCCTAGCTGACACAATCTTCCGATATGTTAAATTCCTGTTTCTCATGTCATTCCCGTTCAATTGATGTCTAATAGTACCAAAACTAGCATGCTTTAGTCAAGGTTTTTGTTTCCTCATCCAGCAGCAGTTGCACGACATCATCTCCGCTCCAGTAAATATGGGTCGGAGAGGTTTTGAACAAAACGCCATCATGATTAGACACAACCACGATCTTTTCGCCCAATTCGTTATTATCATAACAGTAAAAAAGCTCATCACCTTTTTGTACTTTTGCTCCCAGCGGTTTGGCTAACTTAATTAATCCGCCTTTGGGAGCTGTATATTTAACTGTTTTGGCAAAAACTTTAACTGTCTCGGGAGCGAGCTCTGTCTGCTTAACATCAATCATTCCTTGGGAGGCCAACAAGCGTTTTATGCCGTTGACAACATCTCGGACATTTTGCGGCTCGTACGAATCGTGGCTTCCGCACTCTATACACATATTGGCCACTCCTTCTTTATCCAAACTGCCGTTCATCGTGTTTGCATAAGCGGTCGCGCTCATATCAATAAACTGATTGTATTTCATACCGATTGTTTGAACAAAGCACTCATATTCTTTGCGGGAAAAAATACCAAACGGAACAGATTCTCTGGAAGTGTGCAGATCCAGAACAAAATCATTCTTTTTTGCGTTTTCAAACAAAACGGCGGCAATTCGTTCCCCTAAAGATCCTTCCGGATTTCCGGGAAAATTGCGGTTCCAATCCTTGCCCATATACAGGTCAAACTTGCCATTGGTTGAATAATATATGCGTTGCGTCCATGATACCGGATTGGCACATGGAACTAACGTGACTTTTCCGCTTAACAAATTATCTTTCAAAAAAGCATATAATTCATGAATTATCCATTGCGTTACTTCCCCGCCATGAATACCGCTTTGAATATATATGTTCTTCCCTGGTTTTTCAGAATCCAGTTCATAGTTAAGAATGTTCAACTCCGTCCCCATGGGGGTTGTTCCGACGAAGTTTGCGTTTTTTGTCACTTTCATAGTTTATTACCTTCCTCCTGCAGCTTTTCCGGCGATCATCATATAATCTTGGTTCGCCGCTGTAAACAGTTGCTTTTTGTTAGCCACAGGTTGCCAACCGACATTGGCCACGTTGCTTGTGTTGCGTTGTTGCCAAAGTTTATTCTTGCGGATATACCCTTCTCCGAACAAGTGGTCATAGCAAGCTTCCACCACCGGACGCCATGCATCATTCAGCTTTGTCTTGCCGTTTTCGATTACAAACGGCGGGTTTGCCTGATCTGTTACACCGGTTAAACGAAACAGTTGAGAACCGTTGCTTACTCTATCGCCGACTTTCCAATCCCCTCCGACAAATTTAACAACAACTTTTCCGTCTTCCGGGTTTGTTTGATATGGGGTTTGACTGTCGGGACGTTTGTATGAAGCAAAGTTAAACTTCCACCGGCCGTCTTCTTGCCTTGTTACCTCATAAAACCCCGGAGTTAAATTGCGTTTGACCTCTTCGTATGTTCCGCTCGGGTGTGTTGAATGCACTTTCAAATAAAATTCTCCGGAATTTGATGAATAGGCTTCATGAACAGCCACTGAATTTGCTCGCAGATTTTCAAAGAAATTTGCCACCTCCGGATTATGCAAATCAGCAAAACTGCTGACCAAAGATATTTTCAGCAAAGAGGGAATGTCGTTTGCTTCTGCATCTTTAGACATTTGAGCTGTTGGACCTTGTTGACGATCATTGATTTCATTAATCCAAACTTTTCCTGATTTATCAATAATCAAATCAGCTCCGGCGATACCGACTTTTCCGCTCAAGGCCATTAAGCGCGCTAATTTTGTTCCGATTTCGGAGATTTGTTCCCTTATTTCTTTCGGATATACATAACCTACATCGTTGCCAACCCCGTTGCTTTCGCCACTGGTTAAGTATTCGTCACCAACAGCTTTAAGCGTTCCTCGCCCAACAACGGCAACCACGTTTTCTTCATTAATACCCGCTGCTGCGGCTTGTTCCAGCAACTCATCCAAGGTGTCCGGATTAAACGGATTCATCTGCGGGGTTAAATTCATCTTTTTAGCCCCTAACATCGTTTCCTCAGCCTTCGTGTTTCCGGCAAAAAACGATAAATTACTCTCATATCCGTTGATGAAACGGGCAACTTTGCGGTTTCCCTTATGATTTTTTATGTTTTTGATAAAATCTTCACAAGAATCTATGAAAAATGTTCCTTTGCCTCCGGCATTGCCATTTTCAGAACAACAATCCTGTACAACAACGCGACCATCTTCATTCTTGACGGCATCATATATTTCCATCAGCTCATCTATCGGGGTTTCATTGCTAACGTGCTGTGTCGGAATTTTGTAAGCGGACAACCCTGCCGTATCAAGAATCTTCAATAAATTCCCTTTTTCCTCAAAATAACCACGAAGATTTTGCTCCACAGTGGCAATAATCTCTGTGTTGAGACCGCGCTCTTCGATGTGTCGGCTCCATCCCAAGTTATTTACATAAGAAAACACTGCTGCCTGACGATTTTTCAGGCTATCTTCCGGCAAAAGTCCCGTAATTTTGCGAGTGATGTATTCAGGAAAACCATCAACATAGGGAAGCGTGTCTTCTTCCATTCCATATTGAGGAATACTTTTAAAGCATTGAGCTCCGCGGATTCCACCAGAAATGACCACATCAACACCTCTGGAGGCAAACTCTTGCAAAATCTCGCCTCGCTGCGGAATATATGTCGGCATGACAACACTTATGTTGTTTTGTCTGAACTGCTCGGCAACTTGTTCTAAAACATTGTTTAATTCTGTATTTATTTGATGTACGTTTTCCATTTTTATTTCTCTTTATTTATTTTTGTTATTAAATTTTTCTATTTACTACCCCAAACACCTGCCAACGAGTAACCCAATATTTCAAAACACCTCTATCTGTTTTGCTCGCAAAACAAATCCCTGAAGAATCCTTAAAAATGACCGATACGATGACATGAAATATTTTTACCCTCTATTGCCGTGTTTCAAAGTTTGTTACCTAATCCTCTAAATGCTAAAACTTGTTTTTTCAAAAAAGCATCTAGAGGTTGATAATGAGGATAAAAATATAAGAAACGGACAAGACAAAACCTCCGGCGAACCCCTTACGGCTTTCCAGCAAAATACGCAAGTATTTAGAACTGCATTTCTGCATAATTGTCTTACCCTAAATTAGTGAATAGGATTGCATGGTACCAAAAACAGCATCGCCTGTCAAGAAAAAATATACAAAAAAATTATACAAAAAAACCGCCCTGACGGCGGCTTTTTTGATTGGTGGGTGTGGCTGGGATCGAACCAGCGACCCCTACGATGTCAACGTAGTGCTCATACCACTGAGCTACACACCCATATTATTGACGTGAGCTATGTGTAGCGTATTTTTTTTATTATTGCAAGCATTTTTTACAGCACTGTTTTGCTCGTTTTAGCGAATATTTAATATTTATGGAATATCCTTTATCCGCTTAGGAAAGGATAGTATCTGTGACTGAAAAAAAACTTGATTTCAGAGTTGATTATTCAAAGCTCAAAATTTTTGAAGAGTTTAACACCCAGGAATTAAACTTTCCTATTGTTATGTCATCTCCTCACAGCGGGAGATGCTTTCCTCCGGAGTTTTTGGCAAACAGCGCACTTACCGAAAAAGAACTGCGGTCGTCGGAAGATTGCTTTGTCGATGAGATTGTTAAAGGGGCTTCTGATGGTGGAATCCCGTTGATTTCCATGAATATCCCTCGAACTTTTGTCGATGTTAATCGTGACAAAATTGAGTTGGACGAATCGATGTTTTTTGACGCGCCCGAAACCTCAACCGTTCAAGGAACTCGTCGTTGTCGCGTGGGATTGGGCGTTGTCCATCGCATTGTTTCCCAAAACAAAAACATTTATGACGGAAAACTTTCTTACGAAGAAGTTATGGAGCGTATATCTCGTGTTTACGAACCGTACCATAAACGCCTGAAACAGCTTGTTGACAAATGTGTTCGCAAGTTTGGTTTCTGCTTGGTGCTGGATTGTCACTCTATGCCCTCACTCATCTGCAACATCATGAACGAAACAAAACCCTTGGATTTTTGTTTATGCACCCTGTTTGATGAGAGTTGCCCGATTGAAATATCCCGTTTTCTGTCCGGAAAGCTTGAAAACAAAGGTTATCGGGTTGAATTTAATCGCCCCTATGCCGGTGCCTATATTTCATTTAACTATTGCCAACCTCGCAGAAATATTCATACCTTGCAACTGGAAATTAATCGAAGCCTTTACATGGACGAAACCGCCCTTCAAAAAAACAATGATTTTCAGCACGTTAGCCAAGATATAAACCAGATTATCCTGCAATTGGGTAAATTTTTGCTGGATTTTAAAAAATAGCTATGCTATAACCCCCTTGTTTTTGAGTCTGAGACCTATATATATCAGGCACAGGCTCTTATGTGATTATACACAATAGTTGTTTTTGTTAACAATTAGGGCGTTTATAATTTTTTATAACCAACCCCAAAATTTATTTTTATTGGACTTTTGGCCTTAAGCAGATTGAAATTGGCATATTTGTTGCATGAGGGATATTTGTGGCCGTTTTGGGGGAACAGAGGGATGCGAGATTTCGTATCAAAAAATTTGATGTTTTTGTTAATATTGCTGATGTTAATTCAGCCAGTACAAGCTCAGGCTTACTCTGAAAGAAACGACGACACCTTGGTTTGTATGGAAGCTACACAAAAATTTGAAAAGAAATACCACATAAAAAAACACCTCCTAACAACCATCGCCAGTGTAGAAACCGGGCGTTGGAACTCTTCTGAAAAACAGAGTATTGCTTGGCCTTGGACCGTTAATGCCCAAGGAAAAGGGTTGTTTTTTGACTCAAAAGCCAAAGCCGTTGCCGAGGTAAAACGGTTGCAGAAAGCTGGAGTCAAAAGCATTGACGTGGGTTGTATGCAGATTAACCTTGCTTATCACCCTGATGCTTTCAAAAATGTGGAAGAAGCGTTTGACCCTTATAAAAATGTGGAATACGGCGCAAAGTATTTGAAAAACCTCTATGAATCTAAAGATAAAGATTGGTTGAAGGCAGCGGCGGCTTATCATTCTACGGTTCCGCATAAAGCTCAAAAGTATCAAAGAAAGTTGGTAAGTGCTTTTGAAAAGATAAAAGCTGCTTATAACGACAAATCTTTAACTCTATATGGAAATATTGAGCATATTAAAACCAAAAAGCTTGCAACCAAAGATGTTCATGCTATAAACAAGAAGAAAATTGAACAGAACATCGCTAAAAAGGCAAATGCTTGGCGTGAAGCAAAGCTTGCCGAGTATAGAAAAAACAAGCTGAAGTAGATTACAGAGGATTATGTCGGAACTTTTTACGGAAAAAGGTTTCTATTGGAAACCGTTGGGCGGTAATAATATTGACCAGTTTAGCGGACATTGCTACCAATATACCGACATAAGAGAATTTAAGACAACAATTGTTGTTGATTTAGGAAAATACGACAATTATCAGGCCTTGGGCGTAAAAAACGCAATCGCGGCTGTTCCCGACATCAGGGATTTGCTCAGCGATACGGATTTGATGCCCAAGGCTCTTTTTCTAACCCATTCTCACCCTGACCACATTAACGGTATCGTCCACTACTTAAAGAGCGGTTATAAACTCCCCAAACTCTATGGAGGCCGCTACACAAAGATGATATTGGATGAACTGTTGGATGAATTTAATGTCTCTCAAAACCAAAGACCTGCCTTTCAGATCATTGTTGACGGCGATAAAATTCGCATTGGCAGTCTTGATATTGAGGTTTTAGCCTCATCACACACTTGTTTTGACAGTTTCGGGCTGATTATAAAATCAGCGGACGCAACCGTTTATCATACCGGAGATATGAAAATAGACCGCAGCATTTATTTTCGTAAATCAACGAACCTTAAAAGGCTACGGGAATTATCCGGACAAATCACCCATGTTGTGGCCGATTTTTGCGCCATAACGGAAGACGGTTATGCTTACAAAGAAGTTGACACTTTTAAGCGTTTGGTCTCTCAGATAATCAAAGCGCGCAAACCTAAGATTTTTATTCCTGTTTACCCCACCCATCCGGAAATGTATATCATTGCTTTTTTGGTGGCCCTTAAGCTGAAAAAAAACATTGTGTTTTGCGGCAATCGGGATTTTTACACTTATCTTGAACTTGTACAGGAATATGGCATTTCTTTTGATGAACTGAGTAAAAACAGGATTAAAATTGTTTATAAGCCGGAAAGAAACGATTTAGACGAATTAAACGGCGATTATATGGTTATCGGCACATTTAATGAACTGGAAAATTGTTTTGACGCTTCAGCCGAAGACAGTTTTGGAATTATTACCGCCCGCTCCTATTTTAATCCGCTTAAAGGACAAATGAATGTCCGCAACATCAAGTATGTATCTGTGCAGGATTATCCAGAACTTCAAGGATACGGGCATGGTTTTTTGAAGGATTATGAATATCTGAATTTCCTTCTTCAAAGCCCTATCTTTCTGCCAACGCATTGCCCCGTTTATGTTATTGACAGCTTTCGCAAATTGGCGGATTATATGGGAATACGATTATCCGATACACCGCATAACAATGAATTGTTTAGACTTCAAGGGAATCAAGCTGTCAAAATCAACAGTTCTCCAGCTTCTTGGTTGGCCGCCGTTCGGGAAAAGGATATTGCTTATTTTACCGTTGTTTGGCAACAACCCACTTCCGGTGAGGGATTTTTGAAAAGAACGATCAGCCGCAGACGTTGCGAAAACAAATTCAGAATATATTTACATCAGAGAAAGATGAAAGGAACAAAGTATGAAAGCTTCAAAATATAGCCGAGAATATGTGGTAAGGAGCTATGAGTGCGATCGTAATAACAATTTGAGATTGGTTACTTTGCTCAATATTTTTCAGGATATTGCCGACGGAAACGCGGCGGCTCTTGGTTTGGGTTTAGATTTTTGCATTTCGCAGGGCTTCTCTTGGGTAGGATCCAATTATGAAATCGTTATCAACAGACTTCCCAAAATGCATGAAAAAATAACTATCGTCACCTGGCCCGCACTTAAGAAAAAAGTTGCCGCCATTCGCGATTTTGAAGTTTTTGGTGAAAACGGAGAAAAAATCATTGCGGCCTCCAGTCAATGGGTGTTGATTGACCTTGCCCGCAAACGCCCTGTTTCGTTAGATGAAAATCTTCCCCAATATCAGGCTTTAGAAGAGAGAGCTTTGGAAACTGAATTTACCAACAAAATTCCGGACGTTTCGCGCATAGATGAAGAAACCAAGTTTCGCGTCCGTTTTGATGATATTGATTTGAACAAACATGTTAACAACGCCGTTTATGTTTTATGGGCATGCGAGGCTGTCGATCCACAATTTCGTCTGTCTCACACACCGCATAAAATTGAAATAAACTTCAAAAAAGAAGGGCTTGTTGGTGAGAAAATCAGAGTAAGTACCGAATACAACGGTTTGCAAACCACACACAGTATTCAAACTTATGACGGTAACAACAGAGAATTGGCGAAAGCGCAAATTGAATGGGTGGTAAATTCTGACGACTAGCCCAGATGTTCGTACAAAACTTTACATCCCAGTCCGATTAATATTAAACCGGATAAAATTTCCAAAACGTTAGATGGCAGTTTTTTGAACAAACGACAAAAATTCCCCCCGATGACTGAGGCTATGAATGTTACTGCACCGATAAGCGTTGCCGCCGGCCATATGGGTATTTGCACAAAGTAAAGCATTGAACCGCTGACAAGCGCATCTATTGAAGTGGCAACACCAATCGCAAACAAAATTTTAAATGTCAATTTAGGCGAAAGTTTTTCTTCGCACTTTTTCGCTCGCAATGCGTCAGAAATTATCTTACTTCCCAAAGCCAGAAAAACAAAAAAAGCAATCCAATGGTCTATCTGTTCTATTTGTTTATAAACAACGTGTGCAGCAAACCAACCGACAATGGGCATTACAAATTGCCCTAATCCTGTTGCCGATGCAATTTTTAGTATCGAAACACCCTTTTTCTTTTTCACAACAAGTCCATAAGAAAAAGACACGACGAAGGCATCTGCGGACAAAGCCAGCGCAAGGAAAAAAACATCTATAAAGTCCATTTATCTTCTTTCTTGTTCATTTTATTTGCAAATTGACATTTATTCGCACAAATTTATATGGAAAACATAAATCAGGCATGGTATTGATTTTGTACTCGGATTTATTCCTATGCGCAAGGAAAAAACAATGACAAGTTACAGCGAAGATTATTTATTAAACAAAAAAGTCAGAATTTACCAACCCGAAGACGGTTATCGCGCATCCATTGATGCCGTGTTTTTGGCAGCCGCGGTGGATTCCTTAAAAAATGGAGACACGATTTTAGACGTCGGCTCCGGTACAGGTGCGGTTTCTTTGTGTTTGGCCGAACGTTTCAAAAATCTAAAAGCTGTCTTTACCGGACTTGAGCTTCAGGAAAATTTATCAGAACTCTCGAATAAAAGCGCCGCGGCGAATGGTTTTTCACCTTTTTTAAGGTTTGAAAACAAGAATTTTTTTCATAACGACCTACCTAATTGCAGTTTCACGCATGTTTTATCCAACCCGCCATACTCCGACCACGATATGCCCTCGCCCAATCCGAGCAAAGCAATGGCTCATAACTATTCATGGCTTGGCGCTAAAGAGTGGATCTTGCAAATGATTAAGATGATTCGACCCCAAGGGGCTTTTTATATGGTTAACCGCGCCGAGGCTCTTGATGAAATATTGTCCGTTTTGCACGGACGTTTGGGAGGGATTGAAATATTTCCGTTGCAATCCAAACTCGGGCATTCCGCTAAACGCGTTATTGTTCGGGCTCGGAAAGACTGCAAAACACCCTTAAAAATACACCCTTTCCTGACTATTCACAACACTTCAGGAGAATACAGCGAAGCGGCAAAAAGAATTTTATACGAGGGAGAATCTCTCGATAAGGTTTTATTTTAACATCAAATTTTTGTTGACAGAGTTGGTTTTTGCTTTTATAAGCAGAGTGTCCGAGAGTTTGGCAATGGTGCCGACTTTAAATAATTAACCAATAAAACCGGAGAAATAAAATGAAACGTACATATCAGCCAAGTAAGTTGGTAAGAGCTCGTCGTCATGGTTTTCGCACACGCATGGCTACTGCCGGCGGTCGTAAAGTTTTGGCAGCCCGCCGTTTAAGAGGTCGTAAAAAACTTTCTGCATAAGATTTATGTCATGGTGAAGGTTTTTACCTTAAAAAAAAGAAAAGATTTTCTGAGAGCCGCCCAAGGAGTCAAAATGGTTTCAACCACCTTGATTTTGCAAGCGGCTCGAAGTTTACCCGCGACCTATCGCAAGCCGGATAATGAGAGTTGTTTTTTAGGATATACGGCAACTAAAAAACTGGGCAAGGCTTTTATAAGAAATCGAACAAAACGGCGTTTACGGGCTGCCGCAAGAGAAATATTCCCCTCTTTAGCACTACCATGTACCGATTATGTTCTGATTGGGCGTTACAACACAAAAGACGTGCCTTTTGAGCAACTTAAATTTGACATGGAAAATGCCCTAAAACGTGTCAATAAGGTTATGTTGCAGGATAAAAAGTCTTCTTCAAACGAAACACTGTCAAATGATTAAAAAGCTTTTTATTTTGCTTATTAAAGCATATCAAAAATTTTTATCACCTTTGTTTCCCGGGGTTTGTCGCTATCGACCAACCTGTTCGCAATATTTTATTGAGGCTTTGCAAATACACGGTGTGTTCAGGGGTGTTTATTTGGGATTGCGCCGAATTTTGCGTTGTCATCCGTGGGGTGGTTCAGGTTATGACCCCGTTCCCTTAAAAGAGCAAAAAGAAGCCAACAAAACAAAGTAAAAGCTTGCACCCTCTTTTAAAGTATACTAAATATAAGCAGAGTATGTTGATTTATGGAGTTTTTTATCTATGAAAGATGAAGTTAAAGCCCTTTATGCGGCAGTTATTCTTTCTATTGTTGTTATTTTTGCAACAAACTGGTTCTTCCCTAAGAAAAATGTTCCTCTTGAACAAAAGACCGAACAACAAGCTGAAGTTGTTGCCCCAAAAGAATCGGTGAAAATGGCTACTGACGAAGAACTTATGCCTGAAAAAGTTGAACAAACCTTATCTCTTGAAACCGCTTTATCGGCTGACGAAAGAATCCAGATTGTTAACGACAATGTTGAAGGTTCTATCCGAGTCAAAGGTGCTCGTTTTGACCAACTATCTCTTTCAAAATATAAACAAACTCTTGAGAACTCCAGTCCTGACGTTAATTTGTTAACCCCTGCCAAGACAGATGCACCTTACTATGCTGAATTTGGCTGGCTTAGCACGGATAAAGGCATGCGTCTTCCCGATGAGAACACTATGTGGAAGGTTAAAGGCGGCTCTTTAACACCGCAAACACCTGTTATGCTGGAATGGTCAAACGGACAAGGGCTTAAATTTTCTCGCAAAATCAGCATTGACGATAACTACATGTTTACTATCGAGCAGATTGTTGAGAATAACAGCGGTAAAAATGTTTCTTTGTATCCCTACGGGTTAATCAGCCGTGGACTAGATGCCGATAATTTGGCCTCAAGCGTTGTTCATGAAGGAATAACTGGCGTTATTAACGGAACATTGGAAGAAGTAAAACTTAAGTCTTTAACGGAAAAGAACAGTAGAAAGAACTTTAAAACTGACGGCGGCTGGGTTGGCTTCTCTGACAGATATTGGTTTACAGCGCTTATTCTTAACGATAATCAGGAAAACCTTGTGAAGGTGGCTAAAGCCGGTAAAAACAAATATCAGGCTGATTTTGTCGGAGAACCTGTTGTGATTGACAGCGGCTCTGTCGGAAGCGCCTCGAATCGTTTTTATGCAGGAGCGAAGGAAATAAAATTGTTGGATAAATATACTCGCCAGTTAAGCATTTCAAAATTTGATTTAGCGGTTGACTTTGGTTGGTATTATTTCCTGACTAAGCCGTTTTTCTATATTTTAGACTTTTTATACCACTTTATCGGAAATATGGGATGGGCTATTTTATTGTTTGCCGCATTGTTGCGCGCAGCAATGTTCCCTATTGCGAACAAATCTTATGAGAACATGTCTAAAATGAAAAAAGTTCAGCCTAAAATTCAAGAACTTCAGGCACGCTACAAAGATGACCGAGTTAAGCTGCAGCAAGAGATGATGAACCTTTATCGCAAGGAGAAAATTAATCCGGCATCCGGTTGTTTGCCGATGCTTATTCAAATCCCGATTTTCTTTTCTTTGTACAAAGTTTTGAATATTTCCATTGAAATACGCCATGCACCATTTATCGGCTGGATTAAAGACCTGTCAGCGCCGGATCCCCTAACCATCTCGACATGGTCTCATCTTTCTGTTCCGGCGTTCATTGATATTGGAATTTGGCCGATTGTTATGGGATTGACTATGTATATTCAACAAAAACTCAACCCCAAACCCGCCAACAAAGACCAAGCCAGAGCTTTAGCTTTTATGCCGCTAATCTTTACGTTTATGCTCGGACATTTTGCCTCCGGTTTGGTTATTTATTGGACGTTGACCAACATCTTGTCGATTATCCAACAACGGGTCATCATGAAGAAAGTCGGAGTTTAACCGATGAGTTTTGAGCTGCAGGAGTTCACCCCGGAGCAAATTAAGGATGCTAACAGCCTTTTTCGGCAAGGAACTGATTTTGTTTTGGGAGTGGCGCGGCTGGAGCAGCTCCCTCCGGATAATTTGCCGGAAATCGCTTTTGCCGGAAGATCTAACGTTGGAAAATCCAGTTTAATAAATGCTCTCACCGGAAAGAAAGATTTGGCGAAAACCTCAAACACTCCGGGACGAACACAGCAACTTAACTATTTTAATTTAGCAGGAAAGCTGCATATGGTTGACATGCCGGGATATGGTTACGCAAAAGCACCGGAGTCTGTTGTAAAACAATGGCAAAAGATTATTTTAACTTATCTTCAGGGGAGAGCCAATCTCAAACGCGTTTTTCTGCTGATAGACTCCAGACACGGTATAAAAAAAGAAGATTTAAAAATTATGGAGCTGTTGGATAAGGCTGCGGTTACATATCAGATTGTTTTAACCAAAACTGATAAAATCAGTAGCGCCGCTCTTGGTAAGGTTCGCGAAGAAACGCAAGCTATTACGGCTCAGCATGCTGCGGCTTATGTAAAGATATTAGATACCAGTTCGGAAAAAAGGATTGGAATCGAACAGCTTCGAGCTGAAATAAGTTCCCTTGTTTAATATATGCTGTCTGTTAGGGATTTGAGCAAAAAGGCACAATGAATCCAGTTTCTTTTTATCTCTGCGCTTCTTTGGGGAGAACTTCAATCAAGTCAAGGCTCTCTAAGACACATCTGAAATCCCCCCTTTGAGGACTGCATGCGTAAGCACCAACCTTTAAAACCAGCGGGTTGGTTATAAAGCGGAACAGCCTGATTTGGGTAAATGTTTCCCCGTCCAGAGAATATGAAAAGCTGATATCTCCTGCCCGCCTACGCGCACGATACCAAAGCACATCTTGATATTTGGGCAATCCGGTTACTGCCCAATCACAAAAGCCTTCCATCGCAACGACACTGCCGATTTGAGGATTATCCACCCCCTGCGATAAAAAGCTGAATTTCGCCCAGTTCTGGCTATCTTGCCGAAGCATAAGACCGCTTTGGGCAAAAGCTATCGGCGATGAGGCATGCCACTTAACGCTTAGGTCAAAATCTCCGGCTTGAGAAGAATAAAAGAAGTGTCCATCGTCCTTACTCACTCTATGCGCTGAATTTTGCCAAAAATCCGTTCCTGATTTTACCTCGACAATCATTCCCTGCTCGTTAAAACGAACGTTCAACGGCTCATTATACCAGTTAAAATCTTTAAGAGCGTCCAACAGCATTAAAAGTTCCTGACTATATCCTCGGGCATTTCCGCCAAAGCTTTTTCCAGAGAAGCATCTGCCTTTTTGGGAGATACAATTTTTAATGTGATAATCTCATCACCTGATGTCGTTTTGTTTTTTATTCCCTGTCCCTTCAGGCGTAGTTTTTCTCCGCTGGAAGCGTAGGGAGGAATTGTCACGGAAACTTTCCCCGTAATTGTCGGCACAGTTATTTTAGCTCCCAAAATCGCTTCTTTAAGACTGATGGGAAGTTCTAAAAAGATGTTTTGTCCTTCTGCCGTAAAATAGGGATGCTTATCAACATTCAGAGTAATCAGAACATCACCTGAGGCACCTCCGTTTGTTCCCGGCTGCCCCAGTCCTTTTAAGCGCAGTGTTTGTTTATCTTGCGTGCCGGCCGGAATCTTAACATTTATGTTCTTTCCGTTTATATTAACAGTCTTTTCGCTCCCTTTAGCCGCAGAAAGGAAATCTATTGACATGCTGTAATTAATATCATCCCCTTTACGCGGACGTCTGGATGACGCACCGCTGAAGCCCTGAAAACCGCTTTGCCGTCCGCCAAAAGCCGAAAAAATATCATCACCAAAGATTGATGAAAAATCAAAATCAGCACCTTGTCCACCAAAAGGGTTACCGCCGTAGCTGTAATTTCCGTATCCACCGCCCATACCAGCGCCGAATCCCGTGGGTTTTCCATCAGAGTCTATCTCATTATTATCATATTTTTTGCGTTTTTCTTTATCGCCAAGAATATCGTAGGCGCAAGAAACTTCCTTGAACTTTTCCGCTGCCTCTTTATTGTCCTTATTCAAATCGGGGTGATACTTGCGCGCCAACTTGCGGTATGCCGACTTTACCTCGGCTTCTGTTGCCGATTTATCAACTCCCAAGACCTGATATAAATTCTTATTCATAATTTTGCTCTTACAAAAAATCTGCCCTATGTGCTTTATATAGGAAGAGGCAAAGAGCTTTGCAAGCCGTAGCCGCTACTCCTCACCGTTTTTCTTGCAAACAAACGTAGCGCGACGCGAATTATTTTGATGCAAAGTTATCTCATATAAAGAGGCATGACGTCCTCCTCTATCATAGCAATACTGCGCAGCAACAGCAGCAAGTTCATCCACTCTGACATTTTTGTACTCATAGGTCACATAGGCAGAGGATTTACTTACAACCGTCACGTTTCTCGCAATATAGTTATAATCCGGATTAAAAGCGCGTTCCTCATACGTTCCAGAAGAACAAGCAGACACCAACAGTGTTCCCAGCAAGCAAAACAACCAACGTTTCATCAGTTTATTTCCCTTTCTTTCCGCTTTGAGTGCTTGTTTTTTGCCCTTTTAACATTCTCATTTTCCGGTTTCGGGAAAATAACTTCCAGACCATCATTTTTCTTTATCTGGCGAATTTTATCGTGCAAAAGGGAAAGGCGTTTTGCGGCTTGTTCGTAATCATATTCCATGAAATATCTCCTTTTGCAATCAAGTATAGCCTCGTTAGGTTAAACAATCTTTAATCAAGCTGTTTGTAAATATCTCGACCGGCACGCAATAAAATTTCATATATTCTGCGATTGGTGGCGTCTTTGTTTCGTGTGTTTTGTAACTTATTCATCATGCGGGTCATCTTACGATTAAAAGCATCATTTTCTCGTAACTTTTCAATGTCTTTTATATTTTCTTCATCGTTAATTTTATAATTAACAACAGCTTTCAGTGTGGCCATATACTGAGCATCTCTTTGAGCTGTGTACTGAGCTGAAGCAGGCTGTGAAAAAACAAACATTCCCAGAAACAAAACGGCTGCCAATCGCATATTGTTATTCCTTTGCAAATAAATCGTTGTGTTCACTTTAATAAAATATATACTATAAGTATTAGAATCGCTTGACTATGACTTTTTGAGAGTTATCAAACATGAAAAAAATTATTTGGGCTTTGCTGGACAACCGCATGGGAAGTGTTGGGCAAGCCAGAGGCATTTTGCAGTCCTTAGGCGACGACTTTGAAATTGTCGAAAAAAACATTGTCTACAACCGTTTGGCTTCTTTGCCCAACTGCCTTTTGGGGGCGTCTTTTTGCGGAGTAAACAGCAAAAAAAGTTCTGTTTTGCAACCCCCTTATCCTGACGCGGTGTTGTCTATCAGTCGTCGAACAACACCTATTGCCCGACGCATTAAGAAGTTGTCCCAAAACAAAACTAAAATTATTCAATTAATATATCCCGGAAAATGCGGTTTACAAGACCTTGATCTTGTTATTGTTCCAGAGCACGACCGAAAGAATAATCCTCCTAAAAATATTTTTTATATTACCGGATGTCCGCACAGGATTACTCCGCAAAACATGGCTGAAGCAAAATTGAAATGGGAACCGAGCTTTGAACACTTGCCTCGTCCATGGTACTGTGTTGCCGTTGGCGGTGCCATCAAGAAAAAAACATTTACAGTTGATAACGCCGTCATGCTGGGGCGTGAAATACGCCAACTTATCAATAAAACCGGGGGTTCTTTGTTGATTACGACCTCAAGACGCACCGGAGATGAGGCGCAAACCGCACTTATGAAGGAGTTGCAAGATATTCCGGCTTATACTTATCTTTGGGGTGAAAAAAAAGACAATCCCATTATGGGATTTTGGGCCTGTGCCGATAAAATTATCGTTACGGGAGACTCTGTTTCTATGTGCTGTGAGGCGTGTGGCGCAGGGAAACCCGTGATTATTTTTTGCGGAAAAAATTGGCTGACGCCTAAACACCAACGTTTTGTTCAATCTCTATACAACGGAAAATACGCCGTCTCTATTGAAGATGCGCTCTGCCTAGATTTTGTTCCGGAAAAAACACTTAACCCGTGCAGTGATGTTATTGAGAAAATACGCCGCCTCTTCTAGGTGCACCGCTCTTAAAGCTTCCTGTTGAGGCTCTCAGTTCATCTTCCGTCAGAGCATATTTACGGATAGCAACCGTTTTTTGAAACATGCCTCCGAAAAACGTGTTGGTTCGCCATATGTAGTTGGTTCTGTTTTGCGCATATGTTTCAACCTCCCTATCCCACAGTTTTTCAACAAACGGATGATACAGGCGATTGTACATGCGAACAAAGTAACGGAGCGGATGCCATGGAAAAGGATTATGCGCATCAACAAAAATTATCTTTCCCCCTTCTTTAGCTGCCTCAAGCGCAGCGTTGACGGCTTTCATTTTGCTAACAATCGGCAATTCAGACAACAAAAAATAACAAACAACAACATCATACGGCTGATCTGTTTTGTAGGTTGTCGCGTCATCAACATAAAAGCTAATTCCGGAATTAATACCGGATTTTTTTATTTTTTCCTCTTTTAGCTTATTTTGAAGAGGATTAACATCTATTACATCAACCTCGCCGTAAATACCGACACGGCAAAGAAGCTGTTCCAACTCGTCGCCAAAAGACACCCCCATTTGCAAAACACGTTGCCCTCCGCTGATTTCTCTGAGCAAAGAGTTTAATATTTTACCTCGGTATCCCCACTGGCGTATATTGGTTCTGAAGTTACTGTCCAGCTCTTTGGTTCTGCTTTCATCGTTATAGATGTCACCATACACAAACTCGCTATATGCTGGAATTTTGACTTTTGTGTTTTGGGATTTTTCTGACATTTTCACATCCATTCACTTGCTAAAAAAATAGCGTTTTACTTCGTCTACACTCAGTTTGTAACAGTACATACAATCTTCAATATCTTCTGATAAAGAATCAATCGATTGGCGCTTTAACAATTTTTCCTCAAGCGTTGCACATTGTTGGGCAAAAACGTCCATTCCAAACACTTGACTGTTGGATTTCCAGTTATGAAAAACCAGACGCATCTGCTCCGAGCGCATTTTAGGAAGATTACTCCATGATTCCGCAGAACTTTGAACAAATTCTTGCCACAACCTCATCATTTTTTCATGAGGAAAAATGTCTATATATTCCTGTAAATGCTGACTATTTATATATCTCTCAACCATTGTCTTTTATCAACCTCAAACGAGTAGCCTCAACCACAGCACCGGTACGGTTATATACGTTTAATAACTTCAATATAGCCGTCACGTGCAATTTTACCGTCCCTTCCGTCAGACCCAATTCGTAGGCTATCTGCTTGTTTGATTTTCCTTTTGAGATAAGCTGAATTACGTCTATTTGACGAGGAGACAGTATTTTAACCTTTTCTTCCACACCTTGGTTTTCCGGCAAGACTTCCACTTTTTTCAACACTTCAAACTCATTTTGCGACGTATTGTGAAGAAGTTCAGCGGGAATATAAACGCCGCCGGATAAAACTAAATTAACAGCGCTCAATATGACCGAATTGGAAGATGTTTTCGGAATATACCCCGCCGCGCCGATTTCTATTGTTTTTTGAACAATCTCTTTATCGAAAACAGCCGATAAAATAATAATCGGAGTTTCCGGTAAAAGCTCATGAATTTTTGATATGGCATCTAACCAATTTGCTCCCGGCATTGCCAAATCCGTCAACACGAGGTTAAAGTCTTTTCCATTATTCAAGATATTAAAAATATCCGAATAACTTTTGGCAAAAACCAATTCCGCATCCGGATTCATATCCTTAAGAATAAGTTCCAAACCTTTCAAAAACAGTTCATGATCATCTGCAATCAATATTTTCATTTGTTCATCCTTTTATTTCCAATCGCCGGCAACCGATTGCCAAACGCTTAACGATGCCGCTACCGCTGTTTCTGCCCGCAAAATTCGAGGTCCTAATGACACTCCGGAGGCAAACGGGCTTTGACGTAATATTGCCAATTCTTCCTGAGAAAAACCACCTTCCGGACCGATTAACAATGCCGCCGATTTTTGTTTTTTACTAAACGCCTGTATTGCCGAAACACCACCGCCGCTTTCATCCATAAAAAACAAATGACGCCCTTCATCCCATGTATCCAGCAACTTACGGAAAGATATTGCCGGCAAAATTTCAGGAACATCAAGTCTACGGCACTGCTCCGCAGCCTCAGCAGCTTGAGCCCTGAAGCGATCCTCCCGTACTGCTCCGCTCTGTGTGAAACGTGTTATAACAGGCACTATTTTGTCTGCTCCGAGTTCCACGGCCTTAGCAATAATAAAATCCGTGCAATCTTTTTTGACCGGAGCAAACATCAGCCATATATCGGGAACTTTGCACATTGTGCGCGTTTGTTCCTCCACCGAGAGGATAACATTCTTTTTCTCAATACTCTCCAAACGGCACTTAAACTCTCCGTCTTGTCCGTTAAAACAGGAAACCACATGACCAATCGGTAAACGCATTACACGGCTCAAATAGTGCGACTGCTTTTCATCCAGCACAATCCTACCGCCTTTTACTAAAGGCTGTTCCACATATAAACGTATCTTTGCTCCTTCGGATTCACTCATTTTCAATCCTTACGCGTAAAAGCTTGCTGGCAAGTGACTTTATCAGTTGCGTTTCCGTTATGTTATCAAAATAAATTATACCCAACCCCGAACTTTGGGACTGAAACTCTAAAATGCGCTTGTTTTTTAAAAGTTGAGAACTTAGTTGCTTTGCCACTTTTTTATCACAATCTATTACCCAGCGACTTCCCTCGGGCTCATCAAGAATAACCTTGAAAATACGATTAGGCAAAATTCTTATTTTCTTTTGTTTTTCTCCTGAAGAAAAGCTAATTTCAAAAGAATGATTTACCGTCGGTATAATTTTGTCTGCGATGCTTTTATTGTCCACCTTAATTTCGCCATCAAAACTGTATATACCGGACGGCATATCCTTCCCCGATGAAACGCTCCCTTTGGGAGGAGTACTCGAACCGTCGCCTCGTGCGTAGTTTTGAAAGGAAAACGCCTGTGAAGGATCTTGTATCACAAACGCCTTAACACTTCCCGCATATAAGAAAAGTAATATTACCCAAAATATTTTTTTGCAAAAACTCATCGTATTTCTTTCAATTTATCTCTGTATAAAACGCAAATAGTAATAACACTTATCTGTCTTATACGTTATCTTAGCAGACATAAAGTAAACTTTTCGTTACAAAATACTTGATTTTGCGGAATTTGAGATGATTATTACGATTGACGGGCCGGCGGCGGCCGGAAAAGGGACATTGGCTTCCAGATTGGCAGAAACTTACCATTTGGCGTATTTTGATACCGGAATGGTTTATCGTGCTGTCGGGTTAGAGATGCTTTTGTCCGGTTTTAATGTGTCTGATGAAGAAAAAGCCGCGGAATTTGCTCGTAAATTAACCTTCCAAAGAATGATGGAGCTCTCTTTGCATAAAGATTTTCGCAGTCCGCAGGGCGGTAAAAACGCCTCTGTTGTTTCGGCTTATCCGTCGGTTCGTTCCGCTTTGCTTAAAATGCAACAAGATTTTTCAAAGAATCCTGTTTTTGCTGACGGTTCTGCGGCTCAAGGAGTGGTTTATGACGGTCGAGACACGGGGACGGTTGTGTGTCCTCATGCGGATATTAAATTGTTTATCACCGCATCCCCCGAAGTTCGAGCGGAAAGGCGCTACAAAGAGTTTTTGCAAAAAGGAATCGCCACATCTTTTGATGAGGTTTTGAATGATGTTAAAGCGCGCGATAAACGGGACAGCGAACGTGCAACAGCCCCTATGAAACCCGCCGATGATGCCGTTGTTTTTGACACATCTGCTCTTTCTATTGAAGAAGTTTATCGAAAAGCACGCGAAATAATTGCCGAAAGACAATAAAGTTCTTGAAAAATAAATATTTAAGTGTATAAGTATATCACTTTCGGTTGCGGGGTGCGCCGCGCTGAAAGTTTTGTTTTAACCTCGCACAAGACCGCCCTTTCCATTTTGTTTTTTGGGGCCGGCATGTTTGAAATTTTATTTATGAATACTACAGAAATTAAAATCCCTGAAATGACAGAAAACTTTGAAGCTTTGTTGAACGAACAACTTGGCGAGAAAAACATCACGGGTTCTGTTGTTAAAGGAACAATCATCAGAGTTACTCCGGATTTCGCCATTGTTGATGTCGGCTTGAAATCTGAAGGACGCATTCCTTTGCGTGAATTTGGTCAAAACGCTGAATTAAAAGTCGGTGACCAGGTTGAAGTTTATGTTGACCGCTACGAAGACAGAGATGGCAACATTGTATTGTCTCGTGAAAAAGCTCGTCGTGAAGAAGCATGGCAAGATTTGGAAAAATGCTTGAACTCCGGCGAACGCGTCAACGGTGTCATTTTTGGTCGTGTTAAAGGCGGCTTCACTGTTGATTTGAACGGCGCTATTGCTTTCTTGCCGGGTTCTCAAATTGACATTCGTCCTATTCGCGACATCACACCTCTGATGGGGATTACTCAACCCTTCCAGATTTTGAAGATGGACAAGGTCAGAGGCAACATCGTTGTTTCTCGCCGCGTTGTTTTGGAAGAGACTCGTGCTGAAGCTCGTGCTGAACTTATTAATGACCTCAAGGAAGGTTCTATTCTGGACGGTGTTGTTAAAAACATTACCGATTACGGTGCATTCATTGATTTGGGCGGTGTTGACGGATTGTTGCACGTTACAGACATTTCTTGGAAGAGAATCAACCATCCTGCCGAAGTTCTTTCTGTCGGACAGACTGTTAAAGTTCAGGTTATCAAATTCAACGAAGATAACCAGAGAATTTCTTTGGGTATGAAACAGCTTGAATCTGATCCATGGCAAAATGTTGCTAACAAATATCAGGTTGGCGAAATTTATTCAGGAAAAGTTACAAACATCACTGATTATGGTGCATTTGTTGAGCTTGAAGACGGAATCGAAGGTTTGGTTCACGTTTCTGAAATGAGCTGGACACGCAAGAATGTTCACCCGGGCAAAATCGTTTCTACTTCTCAAGAAGTTGAAGTTAAGGTTTTGGAAGTTGATGCTGACAAGCGCCGCATCAGCCTCGGTATCAAACAATGCACTCCGAATCCTTGGGCTGCTTATGTTGAAGAACATCCTGCCGGATCTGTTATTGAAGGAAAAATCAAAAACATTACCGAATTTGGTTTGTTTGTCGGATTATCTGATGAAATCGACGGCATGATTCACCTTTCTGACATCTCTTGGGATAAGAGCGGTGAAGAAGCTGTTAAAGACTATACAAAGGGTCAGGATATTCAAGCTAAGATTATTGATGTTGATGTTGAAAAAGAACGCATCAGCCTCGGTATCAAACAGTTGACAGAAAACACTGTTGCTACTGTTTTGGAGAGCTTGAAGAAAGGTGATGTTGTTAAAGCAACCGTTACCGGAATCGAAGACAAAGGTGTTAATGTTGAAGTTAACGGTGTGTCTGCTTTGATTAAGAAAGCTGATTTATCTAAAGACAAAGCAGGACAAAACCCTGAAAACTTCAAAGAAGGTGACATTATTGAAGCCAAAGTTACTTCTGTTGATAAGAAGAACAACAAGTTTGGCTTGTCTGTAAAAGCTCTTGAGATTGAAGAAGAGAAGAAAGCTTTGGAAGAATATTCTTCCAGTGCAAACGAAGGATCTTCATCTTTGGGCGATGCCTTGTCAGAAGCTTTGAAGAAAAACGCTTAATTTTAGCTTTTTTCTTCAAACAACTAAAAACCGTCGGGAATCCCGACGGTTTTTTCTTGCTCTTTAAAAGTTTGTTGATTTTTGGTCAACCTCTGATTATGCTTATACTAATTAATTATCATTGTAAAACAATCTAACTCTCTACAATTATGAATAACCATCAAGAAACGTTGGAGAACAAAATCTACCATCTCTTATCACTTGATACAAGCGAAGCGAAAAATCACGAACTTATCACCGCCGTTCTACTCGGCTATGAGATCCTTGCTTGTTTTGAGGCTGACGGCAAACAGTCTATTTACAGTAAAATTATTGAGAGCAAGCTTGATGCTGTCAACGATGAATTGTCTCTTCGGGACATTTACTTAAAAACGATAGTTCTGACTGATGAACGTATTTTGCTTATTCCTTGCAGTATTGATGAGTTTGATATGGACGATGAGCGTATTTTCTGGCGCTATATGCATCGACTTGAAAATGCTCCGTTGACCGAACTCATTAATTTCGTTCAAAAAGAGGCGCCGGAAGCACATGAGTTTATCTCCGACCTGAAGGAAATTTTACATTCCCGAAACTAAAAAAACCTGCATAATGCAGGTTTTTTTATATCTTTCAGAAACTGGCGCGCCCGGCGGGATTCGAACTCACAACCTTCTGATCCGTAGTCAGATGCTCTATCCAATTGAGCTACGGGCGCATCTGTTATTCAAAACAACACCTTCTTACAGCTTTTAAAATATATTTGCAAGCAATTTTTTCATATAATTTAAAAGAATTTTAATTTATGTCTTATAGAATATCGTTAAATACCGTGTAGAATTTAATCTTGGTCAAGATTAACAACGTTACGACTTTTTTACAGAATTTCCTTTACAAAAGAAGTGAATGGTGTAAAAAAAAAGTGTGTGTATTTTTTTAAAGGTGCTTTATTCAATGACAAACTTATCTGGCAAACTGTCTTTGTCTTTGGTTTCAATGCTGTTTATGGGTGGCTGCGCTTATTCTTCTGATGCATTGTTTCCTTCATTATTTGGTTCTGATACGCAAGAGGAAATGGCTATTTCCGCCCTTTCTTCCGATGATGATTCTCTTGTCGGTTCTGGAAATTTTGAACCGCTGGATATTTCTGAAGGCAACAACACCGGCACTTTTGTCGGACAGAAGGTTGTAACCTTCCGCAATGAGCTTTCTCAGTTGCAAAATTCTATCCAAAATAACAATGCCGTGTTGCAACAAATTCGTGGTTCTGTTGTCAGCAATGCCTTGCAATACCACAAGGTTATCGGTATGATTGAAGCTAAACTGCAGGTCGGAACAACTCCGGGAAACCCGCAGATGTTTGCAATGTTACAAAATGCTCAAAACAACATTCAAATCATGAATGTTAACAGCAATGCTTTGAGCCAATTGGCCAGTAAGGTTTCTTCTGATGTTGCTAACACTAAATATTTGGTCGAATCTATTCGCGCGGCTTACGGAATCTCCGGCGCTGTTGATGAAGACCATCGCCAGCTGCGCATTTTGGAGAATGAGGCTAACCAATCTTCTATCGTAACCAGCAGTTTGCTTGCTGAAATCAATAGTGATATTGCCCGTCAACAACAATATATCGAAACCGCCAAGAACTACATGACTGATTTAGACGGTGCCATTAAAGCCGGTAGCTATGGGGTTAATAATGTTCCGTTAGCTTCTTCAGAAATGTCTGCGAACAGTGCTTTTACCTCAACTAAATCAGCGGCTGTTTCCGGTAAACCTCTCTTTGTAGCAAAGTTTAATAAATCAGGCGTTAACTATAAAGATGGTTTGAAGCAAGCCGTTAACAGTGCTGTTTCAAGAAAGCCTAACGTTCTGTTTGACATTGTTGCCGTCAGCCCTTCCGGTGGAAGCCAATTGTCCGGCGCTAATGCAAAAAACAATGCAACGCAGATTTTTCAGGATATGGTTGACATGGGCATTGGAGCAGAGAGAATCAGCTTATCAGCAAGAACTGATGCCTCGGCAACAGCCTCTGAAGTTCATATTTACGTGAAATAGTGATTTCCAAATAAATTCTTTAAAACCTCCGCACTAACAGCGGAGGTTTTGTTTTATTGTGCGCAATCCATAGACGCTCCGTTTAAAACAAAAAAGCGCCTTGCGGAAACGTCGGGATAATCAAGAAAAATCATGCAACGAAAAGGTCTTTTATCTTCTCAAAAAAGCTTTTAGATTCCGGCTGGCAAGAATCGTCTTTACTGACAGAGCGAAATTCCTCCAACAGTTCCTTTTGTCGAGGCGATAAATTGACCGGTGTTTCAACCCTTAATGTCACGAATAAATCACCGCGTTTGGAAGAACGCATAATCGTCATGCCTTGACCTTTAATTTTTATGACACTATCTGTTTGTGCTCCCGCATCTACCGAAATTTCTATCTTTTCACCATTTATTCCGGGAATTTCTATCTTTCCGCCCAAGGCTGCGCAGCACATTGAAATGGGAACACGCGTGAACAAGCTTGCTCCTTCTCTGGTGTAGAGTTTGTGTGGCTTAATGGAAATGAAAACATATAAATCCCCATTTTCTCCGCCACGAATCCCAGCTTGTCCGGCTCCTGCAATACGCATACGCGTATCATCCTCAATCCCTTCAGGAATTTTAATTTTAATGGTTTTATCTTGATGAACAACGCCGGCACCTTTGCATTTTGCGCAAGCCTCTTTCACTGCACGCCCCGTCCCCTGACACTTCGGACAGGCTTGTTCAACAATAAAAAAGCCCCCTCTTTGCATACGAACTTTGCCTGTTCCCTTACAATATTCGCAGACAGGAGCTTCTTTGCCATCCTTTGTACCATGCCCATGGCATTCTTCGCAAGTTTCTGTTGACGGAATGGTTATTTCCTTTTCTATGCCGCTAAAAGCTTCTTCCAGCGTTATTTCAAGATTGTAGCGGACATCAGCCCCCCTTTGAGCATAAGACGAACGTCTGGAACCGCCCCCCATAAAATCGGAAAACACTTCTGAAAAAATATCTGAAAACCCACCTGCGCCGAAATTAAATTCAAACCCTCCAAACGGGCTTCCGCCGCCATTTCCGCCGGCAAAAGCCTGTTTGCCATAGCGATCATAGGCTGCGCGTTTTTGATCATCTTTCAAAACCTCATAGGCTTCGTTAATTTCCTTAAATTTGGCCTCAGCCTCTTTATTTCCCGCATTGCGATCCGGATGATATTTCATGGCCAGACGGCGGAAAGATTTTTTTATATCTTCAGCGCTGGCGTTTTTATCAACTTCCAAAATCTCGTAATAACCGTTCTCTTCACTCATTATCGTGTACTTTTGTTTTGATTCGAATTAGTTTTTATTTAGGATTTTAAACACGCAAAGTCAAGCGAATCAAACTATTAAGTTAAATTATCTGGACAAACGCTTCTTTTTAGTTTTTGAAACTTACAAAACAAAAGCCCCTTGCTTTTGCTGACAAGGGGCTTTTTAGGTATCAGTTAGCGACCTTTTTCATTTCTTTTTGAGATGACTGGACCATATGCGCTTCCGGCGCTGTGTCTGTTACCCTGATTATCCTGTCGGAAAGCAGGGCCGTGTTTCATGGCTTCTTTGAAGTCTTTCAAGGTCATGTTCTTGACTTCTTTTCCTCCGATAATTTCTTTCGAACCACCAATTACCTCCTTGACCTTGCCGTCAGCATCTCTTTCTTCAACGCTCTTTGCTTGCCATATAGCCTGTCTAGTGGTATTGATTGTATCGTTTCTGGTTTCTTTTTCCGCTTTTGTGGCATCCTGACGTTCAGATAACAGCTCTTTCCTATCTTCTATCGTCGACACACCACTTTGAACAAGCTTATTCCCCGGAGAGAAAATCTGGTTTTCAAAATCTACCTGACGATCGCGCAGATAGTCAGAGAACTCTGTCCTTCCGGTTTCTCCGCTCTTACGATCTTCATTAAACTCCCTACGGACAAGACACTCATACCTCATATATTCTTTATCCGACGGTTCAATACCATGGACAATTTTATACTCATCCATGAGCAGCTTATCTTTTTGAACTTGCGGTTCCGGTTGCGGTTTGACTTCCGGTTCCTCCTGAATCCGCGGTTGTGGAGCCGGTTGCGGCTGTGGCTTTGGTTGCTCTTTTATCTCATCTTGCTTTGAGTTATTCGGCAATATAACTATCGGCTCAACGGATTGTTCCTTTTTATCTTCCGGTATCTTATTTTCCGGCATCTTATCTTCCGGTATTAGTTGAGGCGGTAACGGCTCAGCGTCTTTTGTCTTCTTAAACGGATTTATCTTATCCGCAAGAGCTCCTACCCTTTGCAAAGCTTTCTTGGCTTTACCAACCCAACCAATGTAAGCTACTGAGGACGGATTTTCCCCTTTGATGACTTCATCGGGCGCATATACAGCCTCCTGACCTCCGCTATGTACAACATCATATCCCGCATCCATTTTGTTAACATATGACAGGACCTGACCATCTTTGTTTGCAATCTCACCAAAGATGGAAATCTTACCCATATCATTGACGCCATCGCCTATTTGACCACCGACGCCGTTTTCAATCTTTCCTAACAACTCAAGGTCAGATGTTGTCATTTGATACCCCGGCTGTTGCAAATTATGGTATAAATCCTGATACGTTGTAACATTTCCATTGGCATCTGTTGCTGAGAACACCTCTGATACAGGACTTCCGTTAACTGTTGCAACATCTCCGTTTTGAGCCAATATATTAAGCTGATACAGCTTATATTCCAACACATCGGCGTTGGATATTTCCTGACCGTTATCTCCCAGAGTGAAGAATTGAGAATGCCCTTGGATTCCGTTATTAATATTACTTTGCATTGTCGCATGTATATTTTGAGGATCTTGAGCATATGAGCTTTCAGTCCAATCATGTCCAAGATTTTCACTATAACGGCTGCCTTCCGTATGAGGATCATTAGGATGATTTTCGGCGGCTCCTTGGCGTAAATCGGCATGAGAATGTTCTTCTTTGCTATAATTGTGATATTCTTTCCCCGGTTTAGCATCTTCCTGTTTCTCACCCTGTTTAATGCTGTCCGGTGTCATACCAAATTGCTGTGACAACCAATTTCCGGTGAAAGCTCCGGCAGCCACGGCTGACAGTTTGTGCGCCGAACGTTTGAAAGAATTCCATTTGCTCAGTCCTAATTTACGAGCATTTTTATATTCTGAAACCCCAAGAACCGTCAACGCAGCACCACCACAAATCGCCGCTGCGGGCGCGTTACCACTCATCAAACAAACACCGGCGGCACAACCTAAACCGGACGCTAACATTTGTGAAGCGTATGGCGCTGTTGTAAAGGCTTTCCACCCTGAAACACCAGGATTATTGGCCTTGAAGTTCTTTATGTTTTTATACATGGCAAAGCTGGTTAAACCTACTGCAGCAAGACCTGCTACTTGGCTCATTCCAACGCTGCCCAAAAGCTGGAAGTTGCTCCTGTTGTGTGAGCGACCCCCTTGGCAGCAAGTTTTGCGCCACCCCAAGCAATTGCTTTCATTCCAACAGATGCAGCTGTTGTTAAGCCGAAAGTTTTGAGCCAGCTTTTAACTGTCGGTTTACCCGGATCAGCTATTGAGAACCTTTCTGATGCGCGGGCATCATGCTTTTTAATCGGCTCATGCAACTTAGGCAGTAAATAGCTGTTCCCTTTTGCACCAACTTTTTTATCTATACGATTAATGCAAGCCATCGTCTGATTGACTTGATCTTGTTTAATCGTTTCAAATTCTTCCGGAGTAATTTTAATCGGACGATTAGGATCATTCAGCTGCGCCATTAAGGCCGCTGTGTTTATATCGTCCTGAAAATTCCTTTGTGTTTCATCCAGTGTTTTGAAAATGTCTTTTTCATCAGCCGCCGCACGCAAAACAGCATAGAAACGGCTGTCAATATTATCTTGCAACTCCTCATCACTGAGGGCGTCTTTAGAAACATTGTCATCACCGATATGTTCTATTCGTGCATTGTTCTTTGCAAAGTCAACTAATGTCTGAAGTTTACTATCCGGTAAAATTTTTCCATCAGCATCAAATTGCGGGATTTCTTGTCCGTTTTCATCAAGAAATTGCAGATTACCCAAATTGGAAATAAGCTCCGGACTAAGCGACATATTTTCCATTCGCTTGGAAAGTTTATCTGCATTATCGCTTAATCTGGTTGCATCGCCTTCCTTAATGGAAGTCAAGCCATAAACCTCATCATATTGCCCAATTTCTCTATCTAATTTTTCTTGGCAACTATCTATCACGCTTTGCCGTTCTTCATCGACATCAGGTTTACGAACATTAAACATGTTTGTATAGCCGTCATAAATATCAGCAATATTCGTTTCTGTATCGTAGTTATAAGCCTGTAAGGCTATGGGCATTGCCGTTCCGCTGTGATACTGATTTGTCAGGTCATCTATTCTGTCGGCAACCTTGTGATAATCTCTATTGATTTTTTGCTTTTCTTCATCCGAGGTATCATCAGTGGCATTCTCTTGTTTGGTTTTAACATACGTGTAAAGGTCTGCCAACACCTGCGGCGGCAAATCATCAAACCGCACTTCTATCCTGACATCATTACCGTTTTCATCTTTAACAACATTGCCTTCAGCATCTTTTACTTCTGTATAGGCATTATCCAAAGACAACAGCTTTTCAGACACTCTTGTTCCAAACTCTTTTTGTTGTTTTTCCTTCAGCAAATCTCTTTTGGCTATGGCCTCCATAGCTTTTTCCGGATCTTTAAGCGCGGCTTGCATTACTTCATCATTAATAACGCCCATTTCATACAAAACCACAACTTTTACTTTATCTAATTTTTCTTCATTTTTATCGGAATTGTCGCTTCTTTCACGGTAAAGACCATCATATTCCTCCTCTACGGGAACATTTCCTCTTCCTTTATTTTCCTGATTGGGGTGAATATGTTGAGGTGTCTCTTCATTTTCATCTTGATTGATTTCAAGAACATTCTCTACAACATCGTTATCTTCACTCTGATTAACAATTATCGGCTGCCCACTTCTGGCAACTTCTTCAGCCCGTCTAAGAGCTGAGTCCAGCCTGTTGTCTTGGTTCTCTTGTTTTGCTCCAATAACTTCAATAGATTTTCTTCTCGTAGAATACGGTTCTTTAACACCATTTGAAGTTGGATTAACCGGATCATCATATCCATAGACATTCTTAGCGATAAAATCACCAACCTTAACATCCGCCTCGTTTTGAATAATATCATTCAAAGAATATTTGGTATTTGTATATTTTCTGGCTTCTGACAGCATGTAAAGAGCCAATAATCTATCCCGAGCGAAAGTACTATCTTCTCCGTTGATTTTATTTTCAAAATTTCTAAACCCTGTTGTCTCTAAACGTCTATTGCGTTCTTCCGCCGGCATATTTTGAACATTGTTATAAATTTCTTGAAAATCTGTACTTGCAAAAGAATCTAAAACATCTTGATTGGATAATTCTGCTTGAGACTGTTTAATCGCCAAAACCATTCTTTTCAAGCGATCTGCATCCAGATTTTCCGTGGTGGCATTAATATTATCAAGCTGAGACATCAATTCTGCTACCGTATGATTAGCTCCGGCTTCGCGATTGTCCGTCACAACCATTAGCATATTCGGAACATCTCGTTCTTCCATATGTGTTTGAATTTCCTGAGCAGGAACCTCCTGCAACACTTGTTTTTCTTCCTCTGCGGCAACTCGTTTTCCTTTCCAAAATTCCATCAAGTATTGATCTATTGAGGAATCTTCATCTCTCTCGGTCGGGTTCATTCTTCTGATGTAATCCAACACTTCTTCTTTGCCGCGATATTGTTCACGGAGCTCATCTCTTTCTTTTTCCGTCAGATCCAGATATTCCAAATCACCTTCTTTATCTTCGACAAGCTGGGTTTTCTGTTCTTGCTCCGCTTGTCGGGCCGCTTTCAGCGTTGCTAACTTTTCTCTGGCCGCTTTTTCAAGAGATTGCATTTCCGGCGTGTTTTGATACCCCGCAAAAACACTTATAAACTCTTCCATTTTTTCATATGCTGCCGGTTCAATTTCCACAGAACCGTTAACAAATCCTTGCAAATCTTCTACGCCGACTTCATGAATATCCTCAAAAGCATCAGCCTTTTCCGGATCGTTCAGATATTCATCTTGTTTGTTAAGATATGTTTCTATATCGGCTAACCCATAAACCCTCGGTTGCTCTTTTTAGCCTCGTCCTGAAAGCGCTTTGCCCATTTTTCACGATTGCCGGCAATATTTAAAAAGTCCTCAATTCCTATTCTGTCGCTTCCCGCTGCTCTTTGTTTTTTCAAAAAGTCCTCAAATTCCGGACTATTTATAATTGTCAACTCTTGTTCGGAAGTAAAAATTGTATCATCAGCCATGGGTATTCTCCTTTGGAGACAAGTTTAAAGATTAATCATTAATATCAGATTAACACAAAAAAGAGGGGGATTCAACAAATTTCGACAATTTTGTCAAAAAACAAACCTTGAAAAATCTAATCAAAATTTATGCGGGGATCAATTAATGAATATGTTACATCCGATACCAATTTGAGAATCAAACCCAGCAATGCAAAAATATACATCGTACCAAAAATCACAGGATAATCGCGCGTCATTATAGCCTCATACCCCAACAACCCCAGACCATTTAGAGAAAAAATAACTTCAATAAGCAATGAACCGGTAAACAACATTTTTATTAGCAATGTTGGAAATCCGGCAATAACAATCAGCATTGCATTTCGAAAAACATGGCCATACAGGACACGTCTTTCACTCAACCCTTTAGCTCGTGCCGTTAAAACGTAAGGTTTGTTGATTTCATCTAAAAATGAATTTTTTGTCAGCATTGTTAAACTGGCAAATCCACCTATGGTCATGGCTGTTACGGGCAAAGCAATATGCCAAAAATAATCTCCGATTTTTCCTAAAATACTCAAATTTTCCCAATTATCCGACGTTAGTCCGTGTAGAGGAAACCAGTGCAAATATGTTCCGCCGGCAAAAAAGACTATCAAGAATACGGCCAACAAAAAAACCGGTATGGCAGACCCCAAAATGACAAAAAAAGATGTCCATATATCAAAAGCATCTCCGTCACGGGTGGCTTTTTTTATGCCCAAAGGAATAGAAACCAGATAAATTATCAGTGTTGACCACAAACCCAAAGAAACGGAAACCGGCATACGCTCTTTTATCAATTGCCACACAGTCTTATCCTGATAAAAACTTTTACCGAAATCGAAACGGGCATAGTCGGTTATCATCTTAAAAAATCGAACAAGCGCCGGCTTATCAAAGCCAAACTGCTTTTCCAGCTCTTTAACCAATTCTTCCGGAACTCCACGGGCTCCCTGATATTGGGATTGAGAAGAGGATACCGCGTTATTCATCGTGGCCGTACCGGAAAATTGCCCCTTGCTGTCAACATTCATTCCTTGATATTTTGCCAGAGTATGTTCTATCGGACCGCCGGGGGCAAATTGAATTATAGCGAAATTCACTGCTAGAATTCCCAACAACGTTACGGGAATTAAGAGTAATCGCTTGATAATATAATCCCTCATATTTCCCTCCACCATGTAAAAATATTAAAACCAGACTTGCTTCTTGTTTGAGGGTGTTTAAGCCCTTTTTTGTAGGCAACCCTGCTATGAGGAGAGTACCATTGCGGAATTAGATAATGCTCATTCAACAAAACTCTATCCAAAGCCTTAACCGCAGCAACATAATCGGATTTTTTATGAGCAGAAACCAACTTTTGGACTAAATCATCCACCACGGGGTTTTTTACGCCTAATAAATTATAGCTTCCTCTGACATCTGCGGCCTGAGAACCCCATATTTCTTTTTGCTCATTTCCGGGAAGATTACTGACGCCTATTGAAAGAATTGCCATTTCATAATCAAAATTGTCCATACGATTTTTATAGACGTTAACCTCCAAGTTTCTGAAAACCATTTTAATTCCGATTTTTTTAAGATTTTCAATAAACGGGAGCATTACTCTGGTGAAGGCAGAGCCATTTGCCGCATTGCTCAAAACCTCTATTGTCAGGGGCTCACTGCTTTTTAAATGGGTCATAACACCATCTTTGAAATCATAACCCGCCTCGTTCAACAATTCTACCGCTCGCCGTAAATTTTGTCTGGTTTGCAGATAATCAGCATGAACGGGGAACTCGGGTTCTCGGGTGAAAACCTCCGAAGGAAGATTGGCTTTATACTTGTTCAAAAGGCTCAATTCTCTACCTTGCGGCAAGCCTGTGGCTTCCATGCCCGTATTGGTAAAATGACTGTAAAGTCTTTTATATTGGTTATAAAACAACTTATCCGCCGCCCATTCGAAATTAAATGCCAAACCGATGGCCTCTCGCACTCGACGGTCTGAAAATTTGGGAAGCCTGCTGTTGAAACCGAAGAACTGCAATGTTGCCGGTTGGTTATGCTCTAAATTCTCTTGAATTATCTCTCCTGATTTGACCAAATCATTATCATAGCCTGTTACCCAGATTTTGGCTATATACTCTTCCCTTACATCAATATTTCCGGCAAACAAAGCTTGCAAGGTGACTGTTGTATCCTGATAATAGTCGTATCGCACTTCGTCAAAATTGAAGAAACCTTTGCGCGAGGGTAAATCTTTTGCCCAATAATTCGGATTTCTGCGAAACACGAGATTCTTTCCAACCTCAAATCCCTCCAAAATATAAGGTCCGCTGCCTAAGGGAACTCGAAGCTCCGGCTTGGAAAAATCTCTTCCTTCCCAATCTTTGGCGGAATAAATTTTAAGTTGGGCCAAAATAAGCGGCAATTCCTTGTTACGCACTCCGGCCTTAAAATGAAAACGGACGTGATATTTATTCACTTTTTCAGCCCGATCCACATCTCCATAATAGACCTTATAAAAAGGGCTCCCCTTCTCTATCAAAGCATTGTAGCTGAACAAAACATCATCTGCGGTTACAGGTTCTCCATTGCTAAATCTGGCTTTTTTATTCAGGATAAATCCGACGTACGAATTATCCGGTGAAACTTCAAATTTTTCCGCCAGCAGAGGATAAACCGTTGTCGGATCGTCTATGGGGACAACTCCCAGACTATCCAAGCTCAATAAAGCGTGTTCGGGAGAGGCTATGCCCTTAAAAATATACGGATTAAAATTATCAAAACCGCCGTATGCAGGCATCACCACGCGACCGCCCTTGGGTGCGTTTGGATTCACATAGGAGAAATTATTAAACGAATCTTTGTACAAGGCCTCGCCATACAAAGCCAAAGACGGTACTATCTCAGCGTGCACCGCATGCACCATTCCCAGAAAAGCGAAACAAAAAAAGCTAATTATCTTCAGCAAGGCATTTTCCGATTAACGACTATATTTTTCTTCGTCCATCCACCCGCCAAACGGATATGCAAAGTTTTCATCTTCGTCAGATACCCGTGGCGATTCCTTAAAACCGTTCCACTCCTCTTTTAGATTGTTGAGCTGTTTTTGTGTTTGAGACATATCGACTTCCGGCATTGAAACTTCCGGGTTTGTCAAAGATGTTTCCTCCGGCAGGGATATTTCAAAATGCGGCTCTTCCTTTTCTAAAACAGGCTCATTTTGCGGAACAGCATCAAAAAACACTTCATTTTCCGTGTTCAGTTGCGGTTCAGGATCATCAACCGCGCCAAAACTACGCTCCAACGCGATGGAGAAAGGGTCTCTCTCTTTCGAAACCGGCTCTTCAATCTCAGGTTTCTTTTTGAACGGATTTATCTTGCTCATTAATGATTCGGGTGTCTTTTGTTCCCTATAAGCATCTATCGGTGCCGAGGTTTCTTGACGAACCGTAATCGGCGCAGATTGAGCCTCAACACCAAAACTTCTCGGACGAACAAAAGCATTGGTACTTTCCCGAACTTTTCTTACCTCATCAGACACGGGAGCAAAGATTGAGAAAACTTTTCCCATTACGCCTGTTTCTATCATATTCAAAAAGATTTTCTCTCTGTCATATTTTTCTAAAAGTCCAACTACTGATTGGTAGCGAGCACAAAATTCCATAATCGTTCCCGCTAAAACAACATCGTGGCAAGCTTTTTCATAAACACGCATCTGGAAATTTGCCTGCGCGTTATTCACCTCTATAATCACCTTTCCAAACGTCCATTTTCCGCCATCGCGCACCTGTTGCCACAAGTGCTCAATTTGTTCTTTAGAGGCTATTTTGCAACAACGGATAATCTCGGACAACAGTTCATTCAAATCCGCAATCAACAGATCAAAACGCCCCATCATAAATCCTTCTTTCACCTGTTGTTCCGTTTCGATAAGGACCCGAGCCAACAGGTCTGAATAGTCTTGGTTTTTCTTCATCTGAGAGAACAGTTTATGGAACAACCCCTCTGTCCGACGGTTTTGTAGATATTGGTTAACACCACCAAACACAACCCACATTACAAACACCGGCAAAAACAAAACCAACAAAGCGCCGACAACGACCTCTGAACCCGCAGAAAAAAATGACTGTCCGCCAAGACTTTCCGCCACAAAACGAAAAGCGTAAATCAGCCAGACTAATGATGAAAATATTAAGGCGAAAAACGACACCGCAACCACAGTTAAAACTCCTGATTTTTGATTTAGTTAATTTATTTTATTCAATTAAATGCTTTTTCCAATAAAAAATCCTACTTCTTGCACAAAAACTAAAATTAAGAGTCGAATTTTGCAAAAAAATATGCTAAGTGTGGCGTAACATTCAGAGATTTATGAAAGAGGAAGTTTATGAGTAATACATCCAGTCCCCTTGTTTTGGACTTTGAAAAGAATATTTTTGAAATAGAATCCAAAATTGAAAGTTTAAAGCTTTTGGCACAGAATGAAGATGTTGATATTTCACAAGAAATCACACGCTTGCAACAAAAGCTCGAAAAGCAAATGAAATCATCTTATTCCAATTTAACCCCGTGGCAGAAATCTCAAGTTGCCCGCCACCCTCAGCGCCCTCACTGCCTAGACTATGTTCGCGCACTGATTGAAGACTTTACTCCGTTATGCGGTGATCGTTTGTTTGGCGATGATGAGGCTATGATTGGCGGAATCGGAAGATTCAAAAATATTTCCGTTGTGGTTCTGGGACAGGAAAAGGGACATGACATCGAGTCTCGCGTTAAATATAATTTCGGCATGGCCAAACCGGAAGGTTATCGCAAGGCGCAAAGATTAATGGATTTGGCAGATAAATTTAATATGCCGGTTTTGGCTTTTGTTGACACCTCGGGCGCATTCCCCGGTGTTGAAGCTGAGGCTCGCGGACAGGCCGAAGCCATTGCATCATCCATACAAAAATGTTTGCAAATCAAAACTCCTATTATCTCTGTTGTTATCGGCGAAGGCGGCTCCGGCGGAGCTATCGCCATTGCCGCGGCAAACAGGGTTTTGATGCTCGAACATTCCATATATTCTGTCATTTCTCCGGAAGGGTGCGCTTCCATTTTGTGGCGCTCTGCCGATAAGGTTAAGGAGGCGACAGAGGCCTTAAAACTGACAGCTCAAGATTTGCGCCAGCTTGGAGTTATTGATGAAATTATCGCGGAACCTTTGGGCGGTGCACACCGAGATCAGTCGGTAGCTATTGAACGTGTTGGAGATGCTATTCTCAAGCATTTAAAAGAGCTGCTTCCCTTGAGCGGTGATGAACTAAAAAAACGCCGCAATGAGAAATTTTTAAGGATGGGGCGTCGCTTTGCAGACTCTAAATAAATTTTTCGCGGAGTATTCTTTTATTTTTGCGGTGACGGCGGTTGTTTTGTTGTTGCTGAACTTGGTTCTGTTGATTTTTCAGCGGAATCGTAAAGATTTGGCCGGGTTTAGCGACCTTTTGTTGAGAGGACAGGCTGAACTGGCCGGACGCCTAACCCAATTCGGCGAACACAGCTTACGCGAACAAAACCAAATTTCTCAGGCGATGAACGAGCAAAAAATGGCCGTGTTAAAGATTATGGACGAAAAGTTACTGGCTGTTACCAAGAGCGTGGGAGAGGGATTGCAAAAAAATACGGCAAAAACAACCGAAACACTGATGGATTTGCGAGAACGGCTGGCTAAAATTGATATTGCCCAGCAAAAAATCTCGTCTCTTTCGGAGCAGGTTGTGTCTTTGCAAGAAGTTCTGTCTAACAAGCAAGCTCGAGGCGCATTCGGCGAGATTCAACTTAACGATTTAGTTTCCTCTATTCTCCCTCCCAATGTTTATGAATTTCAAGCTGTTTTAACTAACGGCAAAAGAGCAGACTGCGTTTTAAAGCTACCGAATCCTCCGGGAACAATTGTGGTTGACGCAAAGTTTCCGTTGGAAAGTTATCAGGCTTTGCGGCAAGCCTTTTCCGAAAGAGAGAGGGGAGATGCCGAGCGTTTTTTCAGGGCTTCTATGCTCAAACACATAAAAGATATTTCTGAAAAATATATTATTTCAGGGGAGACCGCCGAATCGGCTCTGATGTTTTTGCCGAGCGAAGCCGTATATGCTGAGTTACATGCCAACTTCACCGATGTGGTTGAGGCTTCTTACCGTTCAAAAGTCTGGATTGTATCGCCAACAACCTTGATGGCAACCTTAAACACAATACGCGCCATATTGAAAGATGCGAAAATGCGTGAACAAGCCGGCGTCATCCAAAGAGAAGTCGGGGTTTTGACCGAAGATATCGGGCGCTTAGACAACCGCATCGAAAGTCTGGAAAAGCACTTCAAACAAGCCTGTGAAGACGTTGACGGCATAAAGATTTCATCGGGAAAAATCGGGAAAAGAATCCAACGTATTGAAAACATTGAGCTGGAGGAGGTTCCCTCTGCGGCTCATCTTCCCCAACTGGCAAATGATGATTAAAATTCCTTGGATAAGTAAATATTTAAATTTTGGCTTTTTTTTAAATTGTAATATTGATAAATAAAGTAAAAAAAGATAACTTAGAACAAAAATGATAATAAAGAGGTGGTTAAAGTGACAAGATCAGAATTAATTGAACGAATTGCAAGTAAAAATCCGCATTTACTCTTGAAAGATGTTGAAAAGATTGTAGCGGTTATTTTTGATAAAATCGTGTCTTCGCTTGCAGCCGGAGACCGTGTTGAGTTTCGCGGTTTTGGAGCATTTTCTGTCAGGACAAGAACTCCTCGGGTGGCAAAAAACCCTCGCACGGGAGAGCCTGTTAAGGTTGATGAGCGAAAAATACCTCATTTTAAAACTGGAAAACAATTGTTTGAACTGTTAAATAAGTAATAACTTGTTTTTTGCAGGAGAGCATTTATGGGCTTTATAAAATTGCTGATAGGTTTGCCGTTGATTGTTGTTATTACGGTGTTTGCCTTCGTTAATAACGATTTGGCTACTTTTAATCTATGGCCTTTTTATATTGAAATCACGGTTTCTCTCAGCGTGGCTATAATTTTCTTTATCTTAATCGGTTTTTTGTGGGGAAAGCTCTTTTCTTGGCTTTCGTACGCTCCTGTTAGAAAGGCTTTGCGTCAGCAGAAAAAACAAAACAAAAAGTTGAACAAAGAACAGATGAAACTTGTTAAGGAAGTTGAGAACCTGCATGGGGATTTGGAAATTCTGAAGGAAAAAACACCTAAACCTCAAAAGCTGTCTTTGCAAGATAAAATTAAGAGATTTTTTAAAGTACAAACCGCTCAAGAAGATGACGCCGGTTATCACCCTGTTGCTAAAAATTAAATTTATAAGGAAAAAACATGAACTGGCTTTCTGACTTTGTTCGTCCGAAACTGAAAAAGATAACAACAAAAGAAATAGCGGACAATCTATGGACCAAATGCCCTGTCTGCGGTCAAATGCTATTTACAAAGGAACTGGAAAAAAACAACTTTGTTTGCTCCTCTTGTGATCACCATTTACGCATGCCTTTAAAAAAGCGTTTTGAGCTTTTGTTCGATAATGGCGAATATAAGAACATTACCCTTCCGAAGTTGCAGGAAGATCCTTTGAATTTTAAAGATTCTAAAAAATACAGTGAGCGTTTGCGTACCTACCGTAAAGCTACGGGACACGACGACGCTATACAGGTTGCTCAAGGGGAGATCGGCGGTATAAATTGCGTAATCGCAGCCTTGGACTTTTCTTTTATGGGGGGATCCATGGGCACAACTGTCGGAGAAGGAATTGTCAAAGCTGCAGAAATTGCTTCCAGAGGAAACTATCCGCTTATCACAATATCAGCTTCCGGCGGAGCGCGTATGCAGGAAGGAATTTTGTCCTTGATGCAAATGGCGCGCACAACAGTCGCCGTTAATATGGTTAAAGAAAAGGGACTCCCTTTTATATCTGTTCTGACAGATCCCACTACCGGCGGTGTTTCGGCCTCTTTTGCTATGCTCGGCGATATTCACATTGCCGAACAAGGGTGTGTTATCGGTTTTGCCGGCGCACGCGTTATTGAACAAACAATCCGAGAAAAGCTTCCTGAAGATTTCCAGAGAGCGGAATATCTTAAAGAACATGGAATGGTTGATATTGTTGTTCGGCGCTCCGAATTGAAGAACGAGTTGGTCAAGGTGTTGAGCATTCTAACCCACCGTAAACCGCAAACAAGCACTTTGTCTATTGAACAAAAATAGTAAAAAGCCGGAAATCAAATTCCGGCTTTTTACTACTTGGTGTTATCAATATAACCTCGGGTATCTCGTCCGAAAGTTTGGCGAATATATGATGTCAACTCTGAAGGTGTTTCTTTGAAATGCTCCGCATCAGACTGGGCTTGCAAAAGCTCTTCAATCTTCAGTTTTTCTCCTAACTGATTACGTTTTACCGCGGCATCTTTTGAACCTCTGACCGCTGCTAAGTTTAGCATGATATGCGCTGTGTAGGGATCTTTACCATATTTTTCACCTCGGGTCAAAATCTCCCCCAAAGACAACATGGCGCCCACATGCCCCTGAGCGGCAGCCAATTTAAGATTTTTTACGGCATTTCCGTAGTTTTGCGGCAGTCCTAAACCATTTAAATACATCAGCGCCAATATATATTGTGCCTCGTCATATTTCGCATTGGCGGCAGCTCTGATATTCTTTGCCGCTTTATCATAATCTAAAGGCTGGAGTTTCCCTCTATATTGGGCATATCCGACCATAAACTGAGCCGTCGGATTTTTAGCGGCGGCCGCCTGTTTAAACATTTTCATGGCTAATTCGGCGTCTGTTTTAACCCCATTACCGCTAATCAGAATAAATCCCAAATTTACAGCGGCTTCAGCGTTGCCCTGCACTGCAGATTTTTCAAATAAAACGGCGGCTTTAGCGGTATTTCGCTTTATTCCTATGCCATTATAATATAAACTTCCTAAATTATTTAATCCGACAGGGTCATTTTGCATGGCTGCTTTAGCATAATATTCAAAAGCTTTGTCATGATCGGGGGTGACATCTTTATTACCATACAAATATAAATAGCCCAAGGCTAATTGCGCATTAACATTTCCTTTGTCGGCCAATCTGATTGCCTGCTCCATTTGGGAAAGAGATTTTCCATCTTCAGAAACCGGTATATCTTCTTTTTTTATACCAAATTTGAAATTCAAAAAAGAAAACAACCCGCCATCATCTTCTTTTTTATCTTTTTTTATCGTCTTACTCTCCGGTTTGGCGGCAGCGGTGCCTTCAAACAGAGAAACATAAGCCCCATCATCGGCAGCCCATGCTGGAAAACCTAGAAAAAGAATCATTAACACACAAATATTCTTCATACCCAGTCCCATCATTAGATTAAAACGTAGGTATATCATAACAGGCTTTTATTAAATTTTTGACAATATTTTTAACGGTCTTTTTGTTTTTTTACCGCCTGTAAATTCAAATGTTTTTTATCCACATTTGAAAGCATCTCATCTTCTTCCTTTGAGCGCCCCTCAAACAAACTATCATCTGACAGCAACTCTTTTCTATCGCCGTAAACCGTGCCCATATATCGCCCCGTAATACAATGCATATAGCGATGCATTGTTTCTCTGACATGCTTAGGACAATTTTTGAACAATTTTTGCAGATACGGTGAATTATCATATATCTCGTAGACTTTTTTCATATCCTCAGAAATTGTTTTATCTTCAGGATTCCTCTTGAACCGGAGAAATTCCCTTTTTATGGAGACTGGAATATTCCAGATAGGATCTTCACAAACAAACGCCTGTTTGGGACGAGCAAGAAAATTACGCTCTAAAATCTGCAAAGCGTCCATATCTAAGCCTTCACTGTTAAGACGTTGATTTCCTGAAATGCGGTTCTGTTCTTCGACTCGGTAAACCTTATCAAAAACCTCATTTTGGTTATGTTTTTCGATTCCTGTGCGATAGATTGCCTGAATTAACGTGTTCAGCTTATAGATTTCCATCTGCATTTTGAGTTTTTCTTTTTTATCTTTCTCAGATTTGATTTCCCGCTGGAGATCTCGTAACTTCTCATAAAGCGGATGCGTTAATTTATCAACCTCATCCAATGCTGTAATTTTGAGCTGGATTTCTATCTTTATCCCATTGGGCAACTCTGCATAGCAGACATAGTTGCGGAAGTTATTCGCCGTAAACTTATGCGCATTGCGAACATTATTTGCACAGAACTTGTCTTTAGTTTTTTGCGGATCAACCCGTATATCCGGTGATTGTTCGAAAAAGTTTGCCCACATACGAATATTTTGCAACCGCTTAACACTAATGGAGCAACGTGCAATATCTCCCAAAGCCTCTGTTGGTGTGACCAGTGCGCTTATGGCATCTCGGCAGGCTTGCGTATCTTCCCCATATTTCTTGATACAGTTCTCCTTTTTTGCTTCGTAAGCGCTCCAATATTTTTCATACTTAGCCAATGCACGCTTTATGCTTTTCAGCCCCGGCATCGTCAAATAAACAGGATTAAGCGTTTCAGGAATATCAAAAAAATCCCTGTTCCTGTTACTTCCCAGACTTAAATGCGCTTCATACTCCAAGCGGTCCATAAATTCTAAGATTGCACAGTTATTCGGTGTTATTTGCCCCAGGCGTGCATCGTCAACCTTAACAGCTCCGCTGGACGGGTCTACGATTTTTATTTTTTGTTTAATGCCTAATTTATTACTGATGGAGAAAAAAACCTCTTTGTAGGTTTCCATTCCGTCATGATAATAAAAACGCAACAACTCAGCATAATCTTTATCTATTTTCCCTTGGCGCACCGCCTCAAGTGTCATCGTTTCAAGAGTATAATCCTCTCCCGTTTTCTCATTTAAAACGGCCTCATCAATCATTTCCATGCAGATGGCATCTTTTTCATGCTGTTCGCTGTTAATTTGTTCGCGAGATTTGGAATAATCAACATCAACTAAAGGAAAAGAAACACCTTTATCAAATTGATCCGCTCTTTGGTTGCTGTTTTCTTTATTTTTATCAGACATTATTTTCTCTTTTTTATTTTGTCTATTAACTCAATTGTCTCAGTATAGCAAACAATCACCGGTTTTTCAACAAATAAAACCAATTTCTTTCACTTTTTGTCAAAAAGAGTCAATTTTTACAGAGAGCTTAATCTATCACTTCATTCGGATAGACGCCGTAAATATTTTGGCGAGGAACCCAGCCCTCAATATTTCCAAATTTTATTTTACAAAAGGCGTTCACTGCCGGACATTTACTGACTTCGCCCACAACCTCGTCTTCCACACGGGCAATAACTTTAGACTTATAATCCGCCTTGTCGTAAATATTATTCTCCCCCGGTGTTACCACCTTTGCAAAACGCTTGCCGGCCAACATTGACTTATGAACCCAAGATTCAGACCCTTGCCAGTCTTTTATTTTGCGCCACAATTCAAATTCGGCGATAATCTCCACCGGCGCCGATTTTTGCATATAGACCCAGTCTATGGGATAACGTGCTCCCGGACCGGAACGGGCATTGATATGATTGGAACGCAGTGAAACAAAACGAGGAAGGGTTAACCCCGTTTCCCCCTCATCTACTGCGGTTTCCTGTGCGAGAGCCAGATTGAGAGAGAAAAGCATACCTGCAACAAGTCCCAAAAATATCCGCATTTTTTCACCTTCTTAATTCTTTGTTATTCACTTTGCGCATATTATGACGGCATTGTATGAATAAAACGTAAAAAAACAAAATCCGGAGGAAAATTTTATGGATATTTTAAAAACAGCGCAGGACCTTATTCGTTTTAGAACGGAAACGGGAAACAAACAAGAAATTAACTCTTGTTTAGCCTATATTAAAAAACTGTTTGACGGCTCTTCCGCAAAAATTGATATTTTTCGCGCCAATGAGGAAACGGCACCGGTTATTTTCCTCCGCAACACTGATGTTGAAAGTTTTGATGTGTTGGTTTTAGGGCATGTAGACGTTGTGCCGGCCGGAGATGATATGTTTTCCCCTTATGTGAAAGACGGAAAAATGTTTGGCCGCGGGACCTTAGATATGAAATCTTTCGCTGCTGTCGCCCTGAATTCAATGGAATATGTTTTGGAGAATAAATTACCCTTAAAATTCGGCGTTATCCTTTCAACCGATGAAGAAAAAGGCAGCAAAGGAACAGAAGCTTTTTTGGCACAACATTCGCAAATCAGCGCTAAAATCGTCCTTGATAACGATGTTGGTGGCGATATTTTGAAAATTGTTACCAAATGTAAAAACCCCGTCTTTGTCAAAATCATCTCCAAGGGCTTGGAAGCGCACGGCTCTACTCCTTGGGAGGGAATCGATGCTAATGAAAACATGCTTCATGTTTTGCAAAATATCCGTCGTTTTTACCCTTATTATGCAAAAAACGGGGTTAACCCCGAGGATAAATGGATAGACACCGTGCATTTTGCCAAAATTTGCGGCGGCGATGTTTCTAATATCATTAGCAACCACTGCGAAACGCTCTGCGATTTTCGATTGACGGAAACTTCCAGTGTTGAAAATCTGAAAAACAATCTTGATAAGTGTATGATTGAGGGCGTTTCTTACGAAGTTGTTTCTGACAGTACACCCGTGGTTATGGATGAGAACAATCCCTATATTTTGAGTTATAAAAAATTTGCAGAAGATCTTTTGGGACACTCTCTTGAATTTGAGCATATTGGCGGAGCAACAGATTCTCGAGAGTTTGCCGTTAAGGGCTCCACGGTTATTATGCATTCCGGAACAGGAGAAGGCATGCATGCGGCAGGAGAATATGTGGAAATCGACTCGGTTTTGAAAATAGCCGATATTCAAATAAAATTCTTAGAGAAGTTATCTTCAGACTTAACTCGGTAAACCATTTGAAAGGATTGGAATGAAAAAGGTTCTGGCTTTTGACATCGGAGGCACTAAGATTGCTCATGCTCTTGTTAACGAAGACGGGCAACTATTGGCGGAACCCGTCAAAGAAAAGACGCCTGATACAGTGCAAGAAATTGAAAAACTTCTCAAAAAAAACATTCAACAATATGAAGCAGAGATTGATGCGGTGGCGATTGCCACGGCAGGAGGCGTTAATCCGGAAAATTCGAAAATTGTTTCTCCGGTTTCAAATCTGCCACAAGGGTATGATGCTTTAGATTTTCAAAATCTTTCATCTAAACCTGTTTTTTTGGAAAACGATGCCAACGCCGTTGCTTGGGCCGAGTACAGAAAAGGAGCCGGAGAAGGTTGCCGACACGTGGTTGTCGTCGCAATAGGTACCGGACTCGGTTTGGGCATTATTGTTGACGGAGTTTTATTGAAGGGGAAATCAGGTGTCGCCGGAGAGGCTCACTACCCCATCAATCTGGGGCGTAAAAGAAAATGTGGGTGCGGCGCTTATGACTGCTTTGAAATTTACGCCTCCGGAAAAGCTCTTGCTCTAGATGCGCAAGAGGCTTTTAATGACCCTCAAATGACCAGCTATGAATTGATTAAGCTCTTAGAAAAAGGAAATCCTCTGGCAACGTCTGTTTTTAACCGCTGGTGCAGTGATATTATCGTCGGCATTCGCGGTCTGGCAACATTGTTTGACCCTGAGATGGTGGTTCTGTTTGGCTCTTTGGTTGAATTTATTGATACGGAAAAAATGGAAAAAGAAGCAAATAAAGAAATTATCACCAATCCGTTTAAGTTGAAAAGAGCCAAATTCGGCAACAATGCCGCTCTTATCGGAGCGGCATTGCGGACTTTTGATAAAATGAAAAAGAACAACTAAATAATCTTGGTTGATGTGCGAGAAAGCCCCGAATATTGGGGCTTTCTTTATTAACACATACTGCCGTGAGTTTCTTTGGCAAAGTGTGCGTAACGCTTATACAACCTTTCCAGCTCCTTCTGTACGGCATAATTTACCGTTCCTCTTCTGAAGCGTCCGTTTTTATCCGGTTTTCCAGCTTTAACACCGGTTAAAATCTCTATCCCATCATCAACCGTATCTACGGCCCAGACGTGGAATTGACCATTCTCAACCGCCGTTAAGATATCCTCTCGCAGCATTAAGTCTTTTACGTTGGTTCTTGGAATCATAACACCTTGATTTCCGGTTAAACCACGATGATTGCAAACATCAAAGAAACCTTCTATTTTTTCGTTTACACCACCGATGGGCTGTATTTCCCCAAACTGGTTAACCGAACCGGTTACAGCAATGCTTTGCTTAATCGGGATACCCGAAATAGCTGACAGCAGGCAATAATACTCTGTTGATGACGCGCTGTCTCCGTCAACACCGCCGTATGACTGTTCAAAAACTATGGAAGCACTTAATGAAAGAGGTGTGTCTTTGGCAAAGCGGTTGGCCAACAGACTTGAAAGGATGAGCACTCCTTTGGTATGAATCGGGCCGCTCATTTCCACTTCTCGTTCAATATTTACAAACTCTCCGCGACCTATGCGAACTTGGGTTGTAATTCTTGCCGGCTTACCAAAACTCGTGCGTGAGAAATTATAAACGACCAAGCCATTAATTTGTCCGACACGAGTTCCTTCAACATCCATAAGAATTGTACCCTTATCAATTTGTTCCAGCATCGCTTGCTTAATGCGATCACTGCGATAGATTTGAGCTTGAATAGCTTGTTCTATATGGTTTTTGCCGATTTGATTGGCTTTGGACTTACGCGCCCAATAATCTGCCTCACGAAGCAAATCGCCGATAGATGCAATATGCGCCGTCAATTTCTCGGAATCTTCAGCCAAACGAGATGAGTATTCGATTACTTTTGCCACCGCCTGCTTATTCAGAGAACGGAGTTTTTTCTTTTTAGACAAAGAGCCGATAAGCTTGGCATATTCAACCTCATTTTCAGGGGTTCTATCCATCAAAACGCCAAAATCAGCTTCAACTTTGAAGTAATCTGAAAAATCAGAATCTTTTTCACTCAAAATCTCATACAGTTCTTCATCTCCCGTTAAAATGATTTTTACATTTAAGGGAATCGGTTCAGGATCAAGCGAAATCGTGGTAAAGGTCGTTTCTTCACTCGGAGCCTCAATCTTAACACATTTGGAAGCCAGAGCGCGTTTTAGTGAATCCCATGCATACGGTTGCATCAGCATTTTTCGGGCATCTATCAGCAAGAAACCGCCATTTGCTTGATGTAGCGCACCAGCCTTGATTAAGCTGAAATCAGTCAACAAGGCCCCGTATTGTTGAATTCTTTCCACCTTGCCCACCAAATTGCCTTGTGTCGGATGATCCAGATGAATAATCGGCGCTCCTGAATTTGGCTCGTTTTTAACAATAACATTAACCTTAAACTTTGCAAACTTATCCTCTTCAGGTTGTTTCATTCTGGAAAAAAGCTGGCTTAGCGCACCTTCCCCACCTTCATCCCCGACAGGGGGAACATCTTGGTTAGGAAGAAATTCATCAACGTTATTAATTATATATTTTTGAATGTTTTTCAAAAAATCATTAGAGGCTTTGTGACCCTTGTATTTTTTATGCAGTTCATCAATGGGATTTTTAACCGCTATTTTAAGGAATTTTTCGCGCAAGTCATTGATTTCCTTGCGTTGTTTATCTTCCCACTGCGGCAAATCCTGCGCCGTGTTTTCAATTTCTTCCTGCATGGCGTTAAGGTCGTCCAGAAGTTGTTTTTTCTCATCTTCAGGAAGCTCATCAAACGCCTCCGGACTCAGAACTTCACCATTTTTTACGGGGGCGACAACTAATCCAACCGGCATATGAAGCAAGGAAACGCTCTTCCCTTTTGCTTTCTTTTGCAGAATTTTTATATACTCTTCTTTACGCTGCTTATATTTTTCATGAATAATACTGATACCGGCTTTATATTCATCGCTTTCTAAAACAGCCGGAATGGCACCGGATAATGTCTCGGTAAGTTTATCAACATCTTTAGCAAACTCTGTTGCCGTGCCGGCGGGAAAGCTGATTGCTCGCGGTTTATAGGGTTCTTCAAAATTATATATGTAAGCCCAATCTTCCGGAGTGGGGCGATTGCAAGCCTCTCGCTGCAAGACTCTCTTTACCAAACTGGTCTTCCCTGTTCCTTCGGGACCAAGGCAAAACAAATTGTAGCCTTTTGACTGGATATTGATACCGATTTCAACGGCGCTTAAGGCTCTATCCTGCCCTAACTCTGACAAGCGTTCCTCCAACTCCGCCGTGGTTGTGAAATTAAACTTTTTTGGGTCGCATTTAGTATATAAATCACTTGATTGCAGCTTACTGATTGTCATTGTAAAAAACCCCTATACATTATGCTCGTAATAAGATAGGCTGATTATAGATAGTAAAAAACTAACATTGCGTAAAGAAGCAGAAAAATTATGAATTATTTTTATTTTCTCGCCTGCTTGGGCTTTTTTGCTGCTGGATTATTGGGGTTCTGGCATTTTTGGCAGCACCTGAAACAGGATTTTGTACTTAAAATGCTAGGGAAAAAAATTTTAAAACAACAAGCCCTTCAGAAAAAAACAACTTATTTTTCAACGCTTCTATTAAGAAAAGCCCTTGGTCGAATTAATAATATTTCATCTTTTGACCTTCGGAAAAACCCCTTCCCGAAACACTCTGTTTCCGCCTTGGAATGGGAGGCTCTTTTTAATCCTGAAAAAGCTCTTAGCAGCCTAAAAAAACTCAATAAAAAAAATGATGACGCAACTGTTTTAACTATTGCTCTGGAAATGCTTTCGGGGAAAGAAAACGAGGCAAAAAAACTTTTCGTTTCTTTGAAAAAGAATCGTTTTTCCACTTATCATAAAGCTCAAACGCTCGTATGGGAAGCGATATTTTGCCTAAGAGAAGGAGACTTGCTTACCGCTTCACAAAATTGCGGAATCGCCCTGCGGTTGTTCGGGAAAGAGAACGCTTATCACGAAATAGCGGAAACTTATCTGCTTATGGGCAATATTTATCGAGTTTCCGCGGGGTACGATGTTGCGCAATTGATGTTTGAAAATGCGAAAAAAATATTTTCAAATTTGGGTTCTCTTCACGGGAAAGCGGCTGTTCTCGGTTATCTGGGAATGTTAACTGCCGCCCAAAACAGGGAAGAAGAGGCTCGGGCTTATTTTTCTGAAGCAAAAGATATTTTTAACTCGCTCGGTCGCAAATTGGAATCCGCAGAAATTGGTAATCAGTATGCTATTATGCTTATCGGTAGCGGCAAGTATAAAGAAGCCCTTTCATTTATTAGAAAAAACAGATTTAAGGGAAAAGGGTTTCGCTATAATTTATTTTCCGGATTAAATTTGGAGCTGGAAAGTCAAGTTCTGGCGTTGCAAAAAAAATGGACAGCTTCATTATCTGCTGCACAAAAAGCAGCCACATTTTATGCTAAAACAAAAAATTTTTCCGGCTATGCGGAGACTCTTTTTTTGCAAGCGCAAGCTTTTTACAAAAAATGTGAGCTTGATAAAGCTGAAAAGGCCTGCCGAACACTTATCGACTTTTACAACAAAAAAACTTGTTACTTCTATATTGCCAATGTTTACAGCCTGTTAGCACTGATTTACGTTCAGAAAAAAGATTTTGCCAGGGCTAAAGCTTTGTTGTTGCAATCAGCCAATCAGGAAATGAGACTCAACCGATTTAGCGGTGCAGCTATTGACTATGCTAATATCTCTTGGCTGGAAAGCTGCTGTAATCATTCTTCAGAAGCCGCGCAGAACAAAGAAAAAGCTCTTGAATTTGCGCAAGAAGCCGGTGAAACAGAACTTTATGATTTATTGAAAAACAACTTATCTTAGTAGAAACTGAGATCTACATCAATTTGCAGATACGGGCGAGTATCACCTGTTCGGACATCTATATTTTCAACCATGGTGTTTGAAAACGCCAAAACATAAAACGACGGCAAGGCAAAGGGATTAAAACGCCGTTCGTCATCCATAAGCATTATCTTATTTTTTACTCGTAAATTTGTTTGTTGTAAAAAACGATTAAAACTCCGTGACCACGGGGTTTCTCCAAAGTCACCCACAACAATCACCGGATTGTCCTGCATGGTGATAAAAGTCTTTAATTGACGAAAAGCTTTGCGACGCTCCTTCTCGCCTAACCCTGCAAAGTTAACATCAATAGCCGTGAAGATGTGTTTGTTTTTATCAAACGTAACAAAATTAGCCTGAACAGTGGGCAACAGGTTCAGATGCCCCGAACGCAGAACTGTTTGCCCTTTTGCTTTTATGACCAATGGGGTTGTTTTTTGATATTCCAGTCGAAAATGTTCAGATGTTTTAATCTGAGGGGAAAAAAATATATCGGCCTGAGCTGATAGGATAAAAAAAGCTATAATCCCATATACCGATAAAAACAAAGCACAAAGTACACGCCCTAAAAGCAAAGCGAAAACAAAGGCAATGATATTGATTACATAAGCCTGAAAGAGGTATTGCCGAATCTCCGACAAAAAAGGAATATCTTCAGACTGAAAAAACAGGAAAAATGTATAAAATCCTAAAACAATCGTTATAAGACTTAAAAATATTTTTTCCCGCTCACGACGTTTTCTTTGACTGAAGTAACCCATTTTTAATCTATTTTGAATATTGTTTTTGCGTGTTGTCTAGTGTATCATTCGATTAGCGACATCTTAGTGTGCTTTTTTATATTTGTAAATGGTTTGAACAAAATATGCATAAACAAATTGTAGCATTTTTAGCAAGTGAAAGCGTTTTCAGTTCCGTTTCCAGTTCTCTTGATGAACTGGTTAACATTGTCGGTAACTATCTTTCCGATGCTAACGGTTTACGCATACTCTCTTTCGGGCTTATAATCTTCGCTATATTGCTGTTTTTGGTTGTTATTGCAATCGTCTATGTTAAATCTATTGTCGCCTTTGTAAAAAACGAAAACAGACCCTCCGAAGATGACTATGACGACAGTTTTGATGATGACGAGGATAATGATAGCGACGAAGGTGACGCCCTGTTTGAAGATTCAACAGAGCAACGGAATCGTTCTATTGAAGAACGGGAAAGAGAAAGAGAGCTTGAAAAGGAATTACAAAAAGAACTAGAAATTGCTATGGCGGAAAAAGAGATGTTTGCCATGGCTGAGATGCGTCGCGCTAATGAGGAAGAAAAAAAACGCAAAAAAGAAGAACAGGAAGAGGAAGAAAAAAGTCTTTCACAGGCAGCAGCGACTAAAAAAACAGAAGCGGTAATAGATCTTGACTGGGCAAAAGGTAAAAGCAGAAAACAAGAAGTATTGTCATCACCTCTTGATAGCGACCTTTTGTCTTATAAGCAAGCTCATAAAAAACTGATCGATTTAACAGGTCTTATTATCGACATGATCGGCCGTGGTGTAGACGACCTTAAAATTGCGCAAACCGTTATGTTTCGCACTCAAGGATCTTATAGCGAAGATGATGTTTTGCAGCTGATAGAGTCAATAAAAGACTTCATAAACTTATGTATTTACGGAAATTTTGAAAAAATAGCTCAATATGTTTCTATTCCTAAGGAAGAAGATGCTCTTTATCATTTGGCTCAGGGTGACCCTTCTTTAGCATTGGCCATGATTGAGGCTCTTATGGACTATAATATTGACCGGAGCAACATGGTTTCTGCCTCTAAAAAAGAAGACCTTTTCAAAGACATTTCAAATCAAGCCAGTATTTTTGGGACAATGGCATCTATTAACGATGTTCGCTTGGCAACCAGCGCTTTTGAAATGGCCATTGAACTAAACCCCAACAATATTAACGCGTGGAGTCGGTTGGGCGACATGTTTGCTCTGGCTGAGACAAATAACAAAGCCATTTGGGCTTATCAAAATGTTTTGAATCAGGCTGATGAAGATATTTATGCCCGACAAGTTGCCAACGCCAATAAAAAGATGTCGCAATATCTTTATGACCAAGGCAACAGTTTGCAAGCGGCAAAGCTCTACAACAGCAGTAAGCAATACTATGATGCTTTGGGAATAAACCGCCAGCTTGACAAACAGGAAATGGACATCATTGAGATTATCGAATCTCGCCAAAGTGAAGACATTAAGCAGACAATTTTAACCATTCTCCAACAGAAAAACTCTGCCGTTTATAATTTTTAGGCTATCTGTTTTTGGGAAGGCTGACGTCAGGAGCACGCAGATACAAGGGCTTGGGGAAGTCTAAATGTTTATCCTTAAGGCGGGTAAGCCCCGCTTCAGCCAAGAAATCAACCGACAACGCGGAAGGCATTTTTACAGAATGCAACCTCAATCCGCTCGGGCGACTCAAAAAACGCTCAACCCCATCTCCGATTAGTGAAACTTTTTTGTGTTTGTGCGTGAGAATCGTCTTTATGTCATCATACGTGGCGGCTGTGGGTTGGATTTGCGCCGTCAGTTTTTGATCAAACAGTTGAACATAAAAGTCGTCACGTTTGGTTTCTATAATCACCGCATTTAATTCAGCCAACTCATCTGCAGAAAAACTCAATACATAAGCCTCAAAAGCCGATACTCCACAAACTTTTAAATCTTCGTTGGCAATGGAAAATGCTCTGGCGGCGGCAATTCCCGCGCGCACTCCGGTAAAGGATCCAGGACCCGTACAAACAGTCAGCAAGTCGATATCTTTGAAATTAAGTTTTGCTTCTTCAAGCATGTTTTTCATCTGCGGAATGAGGACTTCTGCCTGACCGAAATCCATATATTCCGAATAACGACTTATGCTCTTGCCATCTTTTTGCAAAAGTAAAGCACACTGAGCCGCTGTTGTGTCATAAGTTAAACTGTACATCTTTTCCACTTGCTAAAAAATTCGGTTTGATTAATGCTTTTTATATACTAAAATCCGGAAAGAAACAATAATTTTTGCATATTTTGAAATGATGTTGTTTAACGAAGACCTCTTAATTGACATGTATTACGCAGCACCCGAGCTTTGGTTTTGTGTCGGGGGTGTTTTTATCGTTTTAACTTCCTTGCTTTTTTGGCAGTTTTTTAGGCTTTTGCATCTTAAACGCGTGAACTATTTTCTTAACCGTGACCGTGAGCGATATGCCGAAACCCTTTACGCTTCCAGAGATGGTTATTTTGCTTTTATTTACCCTGATCAAAAAGTCAATGACCCAAGGAAAAACATTGTTGAAAGATGTTCGCGTCGTCTGGCTGTTATGTTAAATCTTCCTGATGGAACAAAATCCGGTTTTGAAGATATTTTAAAAAACTTTTATAAAGACGATATAAAAAAAATAGTGAAGTATGTAAATCTGTTGCATGAGGACGGGGTTTCTTTTGATGATGAATTTATATTGAAAACCGACAGCCGTTATTTAAGACTTTCCGGTGCAAGAATAAGCGGAAGTGACGGCAATATTTACTGCGATATGATTTGGTTTCGGGATATTAATTTTGAAACGAATAAAATTGTTCGTCTGGAACAAGAAAAAGAAAAAACATCTGAAAAGCTCAGACAAATGGAAGATATGATTGACAACATACCCTTCCCTGTTTGGCTCAGAGATGACAAGCTGAATCTCACTGCTTTTAATAAAAAATACGAAGAGTTTTTGGAAAAAAAGAATCCTGAAATCGCCGCTAATGAAATAACCAATGCCAGCGGCGAGAATATTTCTCATGAATTAGCCAGAATCGCACATACCACAAACAAAGTGAAAAAAAGCGTTGTTAATGTGGTTAAAGGAGGACAACGTCTTGTCATGGAGGCGATTGAAACGCCCTTCCATGTTGATTTGGAAACAATTTGCACGGCCGGCGCTTTGATTGATATTAGTGAGCTTGATGACTTAAAAAGAAATCTGAAACAACATCAAAACGCTCAATTAGAAATATGGGGATCTTTAGGAACGGCTTTTGCCGTTTTTGACCAGCATTTGAAATTGGCTTTTTATAATCAAGCCTTTGCCCGTCTTTGGAATTTAGACGCTTCTTGGCTGGAAAGCAGCCCTAACTATTCGTTATTCTTAGACGCCTTGCGTGAAAAAAGATTATTGCCGGAAGTTCCCGATTTTAAAGTTTTTAAAGGCTCTGAACAGCAAGACTTTTCAAAAATTATTGAGCCTAAAGAAGATATGCTTCATCTTCCCAACGGGAAAACACTGCGAAGAGTTCGCGCCCCTCACCACATGGGCGGATTGATTTTTGCTTATGAAGATATTTCCGATAAATTGGCCGCCACCAGCGCCTATAATGCCTTATTATCCGTACAAAAGGAAATTTTGGACAATTTGTTTGACGCTGTCGTGGTTTTCGGATCTGATAACAGGTTGAAATTTTACAATCAGGCCTATGTTAAGCTATGGACAGGGAATCGGCGATTTTTGGAAAACGAACCGACTCTGAATGAGCTTTTGGAATCGCAAAAACAGTTTTTCAGCCATGATAACAATTGGACTGTCTTAAAACAGGATATTCTGGTACATCTGTTGGATATGACAACAAAAACTTTTGTTCTAAACCGGAATGAGATTGACGATATAGAAGTAACCTCTGTTAACCTTTCCGATGGCTCTCTTATGATTGCTTACAAAAAGCTTTGACGGGGTTTTAATTGACAACTGGAGCTTTTTGTGTCAACATTGAAACAGTTATTCGTTGATAAGAAGAGAACAAAATGAGCGACGAAACATCTAATCCGAACATTGAATGGAAGAAAAATAAGGGATTTGGCAACAAAGATCGTTTGACTCGCAAAATTGATCCCCAAAAAGCTCTTCAACAAGAAGCTCTTGAAAAGAAATCCGTTGCCAAGACTTTTAGCGCAAAACCGACTGAGTTGCCTAAAAACCTGAAGAAAATTCGAAAAAAAATTCGCGACATTTACGATGATGAGGAAGAGGACGAAAACGACTACCTTATTGCTCCGCTTGATTTGAGCAACTCTTTGATGGAAGCTTTGCACGAAGATGAGAAGCTTCAGCTTATGCAGAAGAGAACGACAAATCATCAAAACATGCAACAGCAAGCCGGAAAGGCGGCGGCTTTACTGGAAGCTGACAAGGTTGCTAAAAGCTTTGGTCTTAAAGGTTTGGATAAAAAAATAGTAAACGACCACATGTTGAATGCCGTTCAGAGCACTTATACTTTTGAGTTTGCCATAAAGGAAGATGTTGCGAAAAAATCTAAGATAGCAACAAAAAAACTTTCGGAGGGCGAAACGATTGACCTTTTGCGCGGAATAAAAAGGATTCAGGCGCTGTCCGCGGCGGCAGATGAAAAACAACTAAAAGCTATTGAAGGTTGGAAATTGTCAGAAATTGTAGATGCCGGAAAAACATCTGCCAATGATAAAGAAATTGCGGAAAAAATATTAGAAAAATCAGGACGCAAAAAAGATAAAAAAACCATCAACAAAATGGTTCAAAAGAAAAGCAAAACGAAAGATAAGGCCTCAGACGTCAATGTACAAAGGGACTTTTTTCGAGACTAGCCTTTTGACAACTTCTGCATAAGGCATTTGTAGGCGTTTCCTAACTGCTTAAATTTTTCTTCCGCTTCGGCATCACCTCTGTTGACGTCGGGATGGTATTTTTTTACAAGTTTTTTGTATTGCTTCTTCAGCAATTCCATGGTTAAGCCGTCAGCATTCAGTTCCATGATTTTTAAGCTTTTAAGCTCTTCAGCGTTAAACCTGTTTTCTGCCGAAGAATATTCCGTCCCATAATCAAAGAAATCAAAATTTCCGTAAAAATCAAAACCAAAGTTATATTTAACATCGGCGCTAAATCGAAAATGATGTTTTTTTTCATTTCCGACATCCTCCTCCGCATCCATACCATCGTAGTAGTTCCAACGCGCGTTGTATTCCTGAACATGTTTCAGGCAGAACCAGTAATAATCTTTCAGATTTCTGTTTTTGGGAGCGCGAAACTCCCCTTTTTCCTGACAACCGGGAAAATCACAGGTATGGTGCACCCCTTCGTTTTGGGGGGCGTAATATTTACTCTTTCGTCTAACGGACTTGACCATGTCTTTCTCGAAAATTTACGAAACTTTTTGAGTATACACGTTTTGCACTTTAGAGCAATGCATTTCTAAAAAAACAAGATTAATATCATAAATATCAGAAGCAACGGAAGCCAGTAAAATATGGATGACTTTGCAAACATTTTTTCATTTTTCAGTTTTGGCGGCTGTAAAAGTTTGGAAAGCGAATCCATATCCGGAGCCGGAACATGGGTTTGCGGCTGTAAGACCATACCGTGTTTGGATAAAAGTTCCATAGATAGTCCCTCTGAAGATGAAGAAGCCGAAATATTTAACGGATTTTTTGATATATTATCCAACAAAAACATATCTATATCCAGATGCGGACAATACAGACGCAGTGTTTCAACACTTCGACGCAATTTTTCTTCCGCTAAATTTTGCGGAACGGCTTTGTTTTGGATATACTCTTTCAGATACAGACGCAATGAAGAATCGACTGAATATAAATAATCAAAATCAACAAAATTTACTTTATTGTTTTCATCAACAGCTACGCCGGAGTAATTGGCAACAAATACCGACTTTTCAAAAAAAAGAAACGCGTACAATTTGGCCAGATTCTCTTCCGCCTCTTGAGATAAAATTTGAGTAAAGGTTAGTGGAGATAATATATCCAGATACAATTCCGGTTTATCCGTCAAGCTCCAATCCACTGCAACGGGACAAGCCTCCGGACAAAGTGCCGTATATTCTCCCAATCTTTCCAATTCTGCTCCGTAAAAGCGCATGTCTTTTTGCAAACCAACCACCGTGAAAAAATTTGATTTTGCAGAAGCTAAAGACGGATATTCCGAAGTAATTTCATTCCATACGAATGAGAAAAAAGAATCGTCTTTTTCAGAAACCGCTTTCTTGAAGGATCGTCCTTCCTCCAGCAATCGCTCATCTTGAGTTTGCAAATAATAAAATTCATCATGTAAAACGACTCGTGCTCCGGCCAGCTCGTTAAATAAGTGGGGCAACAGAGGGCTTTTTTCCTGCTTGATAAGTTCCTGAATTCTTTGAATCGGGGGCAGTTCGTTTTTTACGATATACCAACGCGCCAGTTTATTCACAGCAGAAAAGCTTTTTAGTTTCTCGAGCACGAACAGACAATCTTGTTTTGCAAGCTTTGCCGCTAAATTTAACTTATTAAAAAATTGTAAAATATTCATTTTTATCTATACTCGTTGGTAGTGAGAATCTGTGGAGGAAAAAATGCCCGAACTTCCTGAAGTTGAAACAATCAAAACCGCCATCTCCCATTCTATCGGAAAATGTGTTATTAAAGACTTAATCATCCGAAACGGACACTTGCGGCAGCAAGTGCCTGATGATATGCCTCAGAAAATTATCGGTGCCAAAATCTCGGATTATACAAGAATCGCCAAATATATTGTTATTAAACTGGATAACGGACTAAGTATTGTTTGGCATTTGGGTATGAGCGGCAAAGTAAAAATCAGCAATCAAAAACCGAATCCTCCGGAAAAACATGACCACATCTTAATGCAGACGGAAAACGGGTGGCTGATTTTTAATGATGCTCGTCGTTTTGGCTTGTTTTGCTTGTGGGAATCGGACAAAATCTTCAGTAGTCCTTGGTTTGGTAAAATCGGCATGGATCCTTTTGATAAACAACTGACCGCAACATATCTTTTTGAAAAACTGCAAAAAAGAAAAACACCTATCAAAGTTGTCTTGCTTGACCAAGAAATTATCACCGGAATCGGAAATATTTATGCTTCCGAAAGTCTTTTTCGAGCTCATATTTCCCCTGAACGCTCCGCCGACAAAATCACGCACAAAGAATGCCAAACAATTATCGAATCCGTCAGAGAGGTTTTAAAACAAGCTATTGAGGCCGGCGGCTCAACATTAAAAGATTATCAAAAACCTGACGGAAGTCTGGGGTATTTTCAAAATTTACATTGTGTTTATAATAAAATTGGGCAAAGATGTCCTTGTTGCAATTGTGATGTCGGTAAAACAGGCGGCATTAAGAAAATTGTCCAAGCGGGGCGTTCGACCTTTTATTGCCCGAGCAAACAACATTAGAGCCAAGATTATGAAAAAACTATATATTTTGATATTGACCGCAATATGTTTTTTTAATTTTTCCTTCGCGCACGCTTCCTTCATCGAAGGGTTGGAAGATGTGCCTTTGCTGGATGGAATGAAACAACTTCCCAGTGATACGATTAGTTTTGGCAATGAGGAAAGCCGCTTGGTAGAGGTTTTGCTGACCAGCGATGTCCTATCTTTTAAAACCGCCAGCACTTTTTACCAAAACACTATGCCTCAAATGGGGTGGATTTTTCAGGGAAAGCGCGGACAAACTCTGGTATTTGAACGTGAAGGTGAAGTTTTGGAGGTTGCTCATGAAGCCGATGGACCGCTTTTGGTTCGAATTACCGTTAAAAGCAAAATTTAGGATATGAAAAATGTCAAACGAATCTACAATTTCTGTTGAAACTATGGGCGCTATCGGTGTTATTACACTTAACCACCCCCAGACAATGAATGCACTAACCCTTGAAATGCTTAATGAGTTGGCTTGTCAGGTACAGACTTTTGATTATGACGAAAACATACGCTCTATTGTTATTCAGGGAACAGATCAGGCTTTTGCCGCCGGAATCGACCTGAAACAGCTCAGTGAAGAAATTTCTCAACAAAGTTTTGCGCTGGATTTGTGGCGGGAAGAGTTTGTTAAAATAGAAAACTGCACAAAACCGATTATCGCGGCTGTTGCCGGTTATGCTTTAGGAATCGGATGCGAACTAGCTCTTGCTTGTGATATTATCTTAGCTGCTGACAACGCTCGTTTCGGGCATCCGGAAATCAGTCTCGGGACTCTCCCCGGATTTGGAGCTTGCAGTAAGTTGACACACGCCATAGGACGAGCCAAAACGATGGAAACGATTTTGACAGGAAAAGGTTTGACCGCCGATGAGGCTGAGAGAAGCGGTTTGGTCAGTCGGATTGTTCCTTTGTCCGACCTCAAAGCCGAGGCCTTAAGAGTTGCAGACAGAATCGTCGCTCTGCCGCCGCAGGCCGTTATCCAATGCAAGGACACTATTAAACAGGCCGCTAACATGACACTTCCCAACGCTATCAGTTTGGAGCAAAAAACAACTAAATTAACGCTGAATACACGTGAATTTTACCAACAAATCGGAAAAATCGGCGGATAGAGCCGATTTTTGACCTTTTTTATAAAATTATGTTGACTTTCAAGGCTTTTAGAGTTTATAAAGCATTACATTTAAAAATTTGGTATAACTTAGATTAAGAATGGAATTTAGATATGGCCAATCATAAATCGGCAAAAAATAGAATTATAAGAAACGACAAACGCAACGTTATCAACGCTGCTCGCAGAAATCGTGTTCGCACTTTTGTAAAAAAGGTTGATGCTTTGATTAGTGCCGGCAACAAAGAAGCTGCCGCAGAGGCTTTCAAAGTTGCAGAATCTGAAATGATGTCTGCTGCCCGTAAAGGTATTTTCGCATTGAACAAAGCTTCTCGCACTGTTTCTCGCTTGTCAAAAAAGATTAAAGCTTTAGCCTAAAAAACGGCTTAAAGTTTCTTTTTTTCAAAACACAAATTCTTTCGCCCTTTTTATTTATAAGGGTGTTTGGGTTTGTGTTTTTTTGTTGGGAAAACAAGAGAATCTAAGCGACTCTGTAAAAAAGCTTTGTCAAGAAATTTAATTACAATGTTCTTGAAATGTTCTGTTGTATTTTTGTTTTTGTACCGTTACTATCCGAATCACTTTCTGAGGGGTTGCCTAAAATTTAACGGGTGATTATCAGAGTGTTTGGTTGATAGACCAGCCGGTAATTATCAGAATGTTTGATTGGTAAATTGTTGAAACATTCAGTTGGTAAAACGGTTGGAGTTGGCTGATAAGACAGTCGGCAACGGCCAGATATTCGATTGATAGGAAAGCGTGATGAAACGCAACTTCTCTTTAAGCGGCTTAACTGAGGCCTCCGCAGTTTATTGGGGAACGGTTTTGTTGATAGACATTTACTGTTTGATGTTGCGGAAGGTTTTCTGAAAAAGTTGTGGGGACAATTTTTTTGGGAAAAAGGTAAGCCTTTGATTTGGAAGGTTAACGCCGGAAGAATCGGATTGTCTGACATTTGACGAATTGTTCGCCGGAACAGGCTTTGGGCTTTAGTCGACCGAACAGGACGGATAATTAAGAGAACGGCAAGCTTGATTGCCTTATAATTTTGAATGTTTTTGGATTTAATTTATTTGATTGGGGAGCGGAAATGGCTGAAGAAGCAATAAGTAATAACACTGTTCAAGACCAATGGGGACAAATTTGCAGCCAATTGAAAAACGAGGTTGGAGAAACCGCTTTTGAAAGCTGGTTAAAACCTCTGACTTTAGGAACTTTTAACGACGGCGTTATGAATATCTGTGTTCCGACACGCTTCATGAGAAACTGGGTCATCACTCATTACAGCGACCGCATCCACAAAATTTGGGAAAAGAAAAATCCGGCGATAAAGAACGTTAACTTCATTGTTCAAGCTGTTCAAGAAGAGGCTCACGGTCTTTACAATCCGACATGCCGTTCGTTATTGAAAAAAATATCGTCGACTCCAGTTCCTCAAAATATTTACCAATCAGGATCTTCTGCCTTTGTGGCCAACAGCAACAATGGCGTTATGAACGACACTTTATCTGTTCCTCTTAACCCGCAATACACGTTTGACAATTTTGTTGTCGGGAAAACAAATGAGTTTGCTTATGCGGCAGCTCGCAAGGTTGCCGAATCTCGCAATGTTTCTTTTAATCCTCTGTTTCTTTATTCAGGTGTCGGATTGGGGAAAACCCACCTGATGCACGCCATTGCATGGCACATCAAACAGCAGGATCCGAGCCGCAACATTGTTTATTTGTCTGCTGAAAAGTTTATGTATAAGTTTGTTCGCGCTTTGCGTTACAAAGACACGACAGCTTTCAAAGAGCAATTCCGTTCCGTTGACGTGTTGATGGTTGATGATGTTCAATTCATGGGCGGGAAAGACAACACCCAAGAGGAATTTTTCTATACCTTTAACTCCTTAATTGAAGAAGGCCGCCAGATTATTATCTCAGCCGATAAATCTCCTGCTGATTTGGAGGGCATTGAAGCCCGTCTGAAATCACGCTTGGGCTGCGGACTGGTTGCCGATATTCACCCGACAGATTTTGACTTAAGAATGGGGATTCTTAACAACAAAGCACAACAGCTCGGTATTGAATTGCCAACCAAGGTTGCCGAATTCTTGGCTCAGAAAATTACATCTAATATTCGTGAGTTGGAAGGGGCTTTGCGTCGTGTTATTGCTCACTCTCAATTATTGTCCGACAAAGAGATTACGCTGGACATGACCCAAGATGTCTTGAAGGATATGTTGCGTTCTTACGACAAACGCACAACAATTGATGAAATTCAAAAGAAAGTTGCAGAACACTTCAATATATCGGTTAAAGAAATGCAATCTTCTCGCAGAGCTCGCACAGTTGCCAGACCTCGCCAGATTGCAATGTATTTGGCAAAGCAATTGACTTCTCGCTCATTACCGGAAATCGGACGCAAGTTTGATCGTGATCACACAACAGTTATGCATGCCGTTCGTAAAGTAGAGGAGTTGATTCTTGAGGATTCCTCTTTAGCTGAGAGCATTGATACTCTGAGAAGGGCTTTAGACGCCTAAAATACGGTTTTCTCGCATCTCTGGAAGCAGCCTTAGAAAACAAGGCTGCTTTTTTGTGCAAAGGCGCAAAAAATTGTTGAAGAATAGAGCTTTCACCTTTTGATTTGCACTGATTGTGCTACTATGGTCTCAGAAAAAGCTTTTTTATACTTAAATTAGGTGATGATACAATGAAATTTACTATTGAGCGCGCAAATTTATTAAAAACTCTCAGCCATGTTCAGAGCATTGTTGAGAAGAGAAATACAATTCCTGTATTGTCTAATGTTAAAATTGAGGCTTTGGGTGACGGCATCAGTTTTAAAGCGACGGATATGGACACTGAAATTACAGAGATTGTTGATGCAAAAATCGCAGAGACGGGTGCAACGACTGCTCCTGCGCATATGTTTTATGATATTGTCCGCAAACTTTCCGACGGTGCACAGGTTGAGATTACTTTTCCCGATGAAAAAGGGCAATTGACGATTGCCTCCGGACGTTCAAAATTCTCTTTATCCACTATCGGTGTTGAAGATTTTCCGGTTATCTCAGGTGATAAACTCCCGACGTCTTTTGTTATGCCAAAAGATGAATTGAAAGATGTTATTGACCGGACACAATTTGCCGTATCTACGGAAGAGACTCGTTATTATCTGAACGGCCTTTATGTTCATGCCAAGAAAGAAGGAGCTTCTAATGTTTTGCGCGTGGTAGCCACAGACGGCCATCGGTTGGCTTGCGTTGAAACACCTTTACCGCAAGGTGCAGAGAATATGTCCGGCGTTATCATTCCCAGAAAAACGGTTTCGGAAATTCGCAAACTTTTAGATGACACCGGTGTTGAGAATGTAATGGTGGAATTTTCCGAAAACAAAGTTCGCTTTACAATGGAAGATATTACGTTGACATCTAAACTGATTGACGGAACATATCCGGATTACGAAAGAGTTATTCCGACAGACAATGACAAGAATCTTGAGTTAAATGTTAAAGCTTTAGCCTCTGCCGTTGATCGTGTTTCAGTTGTTGCAGAACGGACTCGCGCCATTAAAATGCTCACTCACGAGAATCGGGTTACGATTACGACATCCAGCCCCGATTTAGGCAGCGCTTCAGAAGATTTGGAAGCTGTTTATGAGAACGAATCTCTGGAAATCGGTTACAACTTCCGTTACTTGCTGGATATTTTATCAGAAGTTAAAGGTGACAGCGTCAGAATTTCGTTCTCAGATGCCTCATCCCCTTCGGTTATTCATGATACATCTGATTCCAGTGCTATTTATGTTTTGATGCCGATGAGGGTATAACAGATAAGAAATGAGCGACAATCTGGCTTATAATTTATCCGATTTTTCTTCGTTAAAGTCAGGCGTTACACGTCTGACTTTAACTGACTTTAGGAATTATCAGTTTTTACGCATAGAAGCTGACTTAGAGCCTGTTGTTATTTATGGTGAAAACGGAAGCGGAAAAACAAATATCTTGGAAGCTATTTCGTTTTTGACTCCGGGGAGAGGGCTGCGTGGCGCTAAGCTGTCTGACATAAAAAGAATCACCCCTCAAAACTTTAATGATGAATATCGTCCAACCGCTATAAATCCTTTCAGCTGGGCTGTTTCCACAGAAGTTTGTTGCAACGGAGATTATATAAACATAGCTACTGCCGTTGAAAGATCGTCACGAGAAATCGAAGAAGATGATGGGACTCGCTCTTTTGAAAGGCGGATTGTTAAGATAGACGGCAACAAAATTTCTTCTCAGGGCGAACTTGGAAAATATATTTCCGCTATTTGGCTTACTCCGCAGATGGACAGAATGTTTCGCGGCGGCGCTCAACCCAGACGCAGTTTCTTAGACCGATTGGTTTTTGCCTTTGATACGGAACATGCCAAGAGAACTGCAAACTTTGAACATTTGTACAAAGAATGGTATCGTTTGCTGAAAGAAGGAAAAAACGACCCTCACTGGCTTTCCGGATTGGAGGAAAACATGGCGGCCATCGGCGTGGCGATTGCCGCGGCCAGACGTGAACAAATTGCCCGATTGAACACTTTTATCGAGCATGAACCTGACGATGTTTTCCCTTCTGTTCGTTTGGAATTAGACGGCTTGGTTGAAAAGTGGCTGGATACAATGCCGGCTATTGAAGCGGAAGACAGATACCGCAGTTTGTTGCACAACCAGCGTAAGCGAGTGCTGTATAACGACTCGGTGGATGGAGTTAATCGTACAGATTTCAAAGTTTTTTATAAAAAGAAAGGCATGCCTGCCGAGCTATGTTCAACCGGAGAACAAAAATCTTTACTTATCAGCGTTATTTTAGCGCAAAGCAAATGTCAGACACTGCACAAAGGATTTGCTCCGGTTTTGTTGCTTGATGAAGTTGTGGCACACTTAGACGAACTGAAAAGAGAGGCTTTGCTCGAAAAAATTTGTAATCTTGGCGCTCAGGCGTGGATTACTTCGACTGATGAGGATTTGTTTGCCAGTTTGCGAGGTTATGCGCAATTTTGGGAAGTGAAGAACAACACCGTGACATCTCGTTCATGATTTAAGGTCAGCGTCCGCTGTTGCCACCTCTTCCTCCGCGACCGGCTACCGCCATTTGCTGCGCTTTAGCTGAGTTTGTCTCTCTTGCTTTTTCTTCTGCCTGTTTTTGGCGAGCTAAGGCATAATTTAAAGCATCTTCTTCATCATATTCGATTTCTTTGTCATCTTCAGTCATTTGACAAATCCTTCGGCCTGCATTTTATATAGTTTGGCATAAACCCCTTTTTGGCGAAGCAAACTCCGATGGGTTCCTTCTTCAACAATACGCCCTTTTTCAAAAACCAGAATCCTATCCATCTCCCGTAGCGTGCTCAATCGATGAGCTATGGCTATAACTGTTTTTCCTTTCATCAAATTATTCAAAGACTTTTGGATATAAGCTTCGCTGGCGCTGTCCAGTGCAGATGTCGCCTCATCAAAAATTAGAATCGGAGCATTTTTCAATATCGCCCGCGCAATGGCAACTCTCTGTTTCTCTCCACCGGAAAGAACGACTCCTCGCTCGCCGACTTTCGTTTCATAACCTTTGGGAAACTGATTGATGAATATATCTGCAAAGGCTTGTTTGGCTGCATTTTCAACTTCTGCATCAGAGGCATTGGTTTTGCCGTAACGGATATTTTCAGCCAATGTGCGATTAAACAGGCACACATCTTGAGGCATAACGGAAATATTACGATGCAGCGAATCTTGCTTAAGGTCGCGAATATCAATATCGTTTATTTTGATGCCCCCCTCTGTTACGTCAAAATAGCGGGACAATAGTTTAATAAAGGTGGATTTTCCGGCGCCTGAAGCACCAACCAAACCTATTTTTTCACCTGCTTTTATGGTCAAACTCAGGTTTTCAAAAAGATCTCCCTTGTCGGCATAGGAAAATTTCACATTTTCAAACGTGATTTGTGCAGTCTTAAATGTTTGGTCAATAGCTTTGGGGCTATCAACAATTTCCGGTTCTATTGCTAAAGTTGACAAGGCCGAATTAATTTTGCCAACATTGCTTGAAATGTTGTTCGTTATCCACGAAATGCCAAAAACCATTCCCGACAAACGCAAAAAGACCGTACAAATGAAGATAAATTCAGCTGTTGAAATCTTGTTAAAATACAACAAAGCCAGAGCAAAAAAGCTAAAACCGATAGAGGATAGAGTAGAAATACTCTCCAGAAATAAATGTGCAATCGCGCTGAAACGACGCTCCTTTGTTTCAGCAGACCGATATTTCCGCAAATATTTCAACAAGTTCAGGCGTTCAAATTTGTAATTGGCAAAACTTTTTATCTCACTGTAATTAGCAATAGAATCGACAACCATTGCACTTGCCATACTTTGCATTTTGCCACTTTCTTTGGAATAAGCCGCTCTGGTTTTTCCCAGTTTAATCCCGACCAATGCTGTCAGAATAAACCATATAAAAGTTCCCAAACCCAACCAGCCGTTTACAGTGCTTAATATTACGATGTTTACAAATATGAATAAAAAGTGGAATGCCACATTTGTTAAATCGCGCAAAATATCCGTTACTCCGCTATGAAGCAATCCGACTTTGTTGGATATGTTTCCTGACATTTCGTTGTAAAAGTAAGAAATCGAGTGTTTATTAACATATTCAAAGGCATCTTTAACGACCATTGAACGAATTATCGGTAGAAGTTTTGATGTTAAAAACATCCCTCCAAAGCCTGATATTACAGTTATTGCCCCTAAGGCCAATGAGATTAATAAGGCGTATGCCATCGGTTTCCATTCCGGATTACCCAGAGCTGAACGCCCTGCCATATCAAAAACTTTGGCCAAATAGAGTGTTGCCATTTGTTCGCAAAATTGGCTGACCAAAATGAAAAACAATAAAAAGAAAATGCGTAGAGCAAACTTTTTAAGATATTCAATAATAAACGGAAGGGCTGTTTTTTTCATAATAAGGGACTTTGTTAACGTAAAATTGACACATTTTGCTTATTGTTATAGCATATTTTTCGGTCTTTCACAAGCAAAAGGAAGCTTTTATGGAAACACAGTATTACACTTTGATTGAAAAACAAGACTTTTACGAGATTATCGAAAATAAGTATGGTGAGCTGGCAATCTTTATTGATGCACGCGACGGGCACCCTGAAAATCCCGTATTGGAGTTTGACAGTAAAAAAACAGCCTTGCTTAAAAGAGATGAACGTTTGGCTGTTCGCTTGGACGAGATTCATCCTGATTCTGTCGCTCCGCTGGCGGAAGCCGAGTTTGTTATGATTGTGGAACTTAAAGGCAAGATGGTTGAGCGTGTTTATGCCTGTCCGGTTGAAAATGTGGAAGAAATTGTTTTTGAAGGACGCCAGACTCGCGCCGATGAATTGGTTAAAGCGAAAACAAAAGATGATTTACTCAAAAACTTTGGCGCTGTTAAATCTTGGGTTGGCGGAAGCTCTAAATAAAATAGGATGTGAACATGATTGGTTTGGTTTTGGTTACGCATGGAAATTTGGCAAATGAGTTTATATCTGCCATGCAGCATGTTGTCGGCAAGCAAGAACAAATTGCCGCCGTGTGCATTGGGCCGGAAGATGATATGGAAATGCGTCGTTCTGAGATAATGAAAAAGGTTGAGGAAGTCAACAGCGGAAACGGTGTTGTTGTTCTAACGGATATGTTCGGCGGAACACCTTCCAATTTGGCAATTTCCTTGATGGATCACGCTCCGGTGGAGATTATCGCCGGCGTAAATTTGCCAATGTTAATTAAAATTGCCTCTTTGCGCAAAGAGCACGACCTGAAACAAACGGTTGAAGGAGCACAAGAGGCCGGAAAGAAATATATTACGGTTGCATCGAAGTTGTTGGGAGTTTAGGCGTAATGAGTGAATTTAGTAAGGATTTGGAAATTCAGAATCGCAAAGGTCTGCATGCTCGTGCTGCAGCTGCTTTTGTTAAAACTCTGGAACCCTTTGATGCTGATGTTGAGGTTGAAAGAATCGGACAAAGTGTAAGCGGTAGTTCTATCATGGGATTGATGATGCTGGCTGCAGCCAAAGGAACAACCATTCATGTTAAGGCTTCCGGAAAACAAGCTGAGCAGGCTTTAGCCGCTTTAGAAACGCTAATTAACAACAAATTCGGTGAAGATTAATCCTCATGAAAGGAAAAGCGCCCCGAAACAAAACCATTGAACTGACAGCAACAGAGACACGACGTTATGTTTCGGAAGCTGTTAGGCTGGGGCGAAAGGTTGACTTATCTGAAGTATTAAACAAAGTCATTTGCCAAGACAGCTTTAAAGCCATGGAATATCTCCCTGACGGCTGCGTTGATTTGATGATTGCCGACCCGCCTTATAATCTAACAAAAAATTTTGGAAAATCCGTTTTTAAGGAGATGGATCTTCAATCTTATAAAGAATGGTTGGATAGTTGGCTTTCCAAGACCGTGCGTCTGTTAAAAGACAATGCCTCTGTTTATATTTGCTCTGACTGGAAAACCTCTATTGCCATTCCTGAGATTGCCGGACGATATTTTTTACTGCAAAACCGTATCTCTTGGGAAAGGGAAAAAGGAAGAGGCGCTCAAAATAACTGGAAAAACTGTTTGGAAGATATTTGGTTTTTTACAAAGGGCAAGGACTACACTTTTAATTTAGACGCCGTTAAAATTCAAAGACCTGTTTTGGCTCCTTATCGTGATGAATGCGGCGCGCCTAAAGATTGGAAACAAAGCGGTAAACAAAAATTTCGTTTAACACACCCTTCCAATGTATGGACGGATATTTCCGTGCCTTTTTGGTCAATGCCCGAAAACACGCCGCACCCGACACAAAAGCCCGAAAAACTTATTGCTAAATTGATTTTGGCTTCCAGCAACGAAAACGATGTTGTGTTTGACCCCTTTTTGGGCTCCGGAACCACCGCTGTTACGGCTAAAAAACTTATGCGACGATTTATTGGTATAGAAAGAGAAAAAGAATATGTTGCTTTAGCTCTTAAACGATTGTATCTCGCTGATACGGATAAGGAGATTCAAGGTTTCTCCGACGGCGTTTTCAAAACCCGTAATAATTAATCTTAGACTGTAACATTGTCTAGGTGCTATTGTCTTTCTTTTTTTTCAAATTAAATTATTCATCGAACTGATTATTGAACGTTATTCTAATGAGAAATTCTACCGTTTTTATAACCATTGATTAAGGAGAAAAAACATGACTTGCAATGATATGAGAGACTCTTATTCTAAAATGTCAGCTTCTGACACATCAAAGGAAAATAAAGAAATGAACTCAAGCAACAGCAAATCTTCTCACTCAAGCAGTAGTTCCGCTTCTTCAACCCCTAAAAGCGGTGGCTGCGGTTGCTCCGGAAACTACTAAGCCTTCGAATTAAGCTTTTTACCCCTCTGTTTAACCCCGTGTTTACAGAGGGGTATTTTGTATTTACTATTTTATTTTATTGATTATATTAAAAATGTTAAATTGGTTAGGAATAAGGTTTTGGAATATGAATAAATGGCTGTTGCTTTTGGGATTGGGGCTATGTAGTTCGTCGGCTTTTGCACAGAGCGCGGAAAATGTACGAAGGATTGAGACTTATCTGAACAATATTCAGAGTATGGAAGCTGATTTTGTACAAACCGCAAGCAATGGTGCTACCGCAGAAGGGCGCCTGTTTATTGAAAAGCCTAACAAAATACGCATGGAATATGCTGACCCCACAAACGTTTTAATTGTCGGCGACGGTAAGTACATCATTTATAACGATACAGATCTCGACCAAGTTACCCACATTGATTATGATGATATTCCTGCCACTTTAATTTTGGCTAATGATATTAAGATTGACGGCAAAAAAATAAAGGTTAGCGATTTCTACCAAGATTCAGGCACGACAAGCATTACTCTTGATTACATGAATAAAGGAGATTTGGGTCCCATCACTCTGGTTTTTTCCAACAATCCCATGGAGTTGAAGCAATGGAAAATTGTTGACCCCCAAAGTGTGGAAGTCTCTGTTTCTCTTTACCAAACGAAAAAAGATGTGGCTTTGGACGAACGCTTGTTTAAGTTTAAAAATAAAAAGAGCAGTCCTTTGAACTATAAGAAACGGTAATATGGATTTTTTTAAACTAACTACTTGGAATGTAAACTCCGTTCGTATCCGCTTGGAATTACTGAAAAAGCTTGTTGCAGAAGTTTCTCCGGACATTGTCTGCTTGCAGGAAGTGAAAGCTAAAGAAGATGACTTTCCTTTTGAGGCCGTGAAAGAGCTCGGATTTCCATATATTGCCCTTTACGGACAGCCTTCTTACAACGGGGTGGCTATCTTATCTAAATTTCTGCTTAAAGATATTAAACCGCATGATTGGGTCGGCAAACACGATGCCAGACATATCTCAGCAAAGATTTTTGATGATATTGAAATTAATGATATGTATATTCCCGCCGGAGGGGATATTCCCGATCCGATAGAGAATCTTTCTTTTGCTCACAAATTATGTTTTATGGACGATGTTGCCGAACATTTTGAGCAACACAAAGAGGCTTTGGTGAAAAAGAAAATGTTGCTTTGCGGCGATTTTAATGTAGCTCCTTCCGAAAATGATGTTTGGAATCATAAGCAGCTACTTAAAATTGTTTCACACACTCCCATTGAGATCAGCCGCCTAAATCGCCTGTTTTCTTCATTAGATTTTGTAGATGCGGTTCGTAAAATATATCCGGAACCGGAGAAGATGTTTTCTTGGTGGAGCTATCGCAACCCCAACTGGGCAACAAACAACAAAGGACGGCGGTTGGATCATATTTGGGTGACGCCACCTTTGGAATCACGCATTTTAGATGTGCAGATATTGAAAGAAGCTCGCCTTTGGGAGCGCCCTTCCGACCACGTTCCCGTGACGGCAACGATTAAACTTTAAGCTTGTAGCCTCCTTCAAGAGTTATGATAAGCTGAGCCGATGAGTCATCGTGCTCAACTTTTTGTCGCAGTCGATAAATGTGCGTTTCTATTGTGTGGGTTGTTGCATCCGGAGCATAACCCCAAACTTCTTGCAACAACTCATTTTTTGAAACAACTCTTTCGTTTGCTTTAAAAAGATATTTGATAACGGCAACTTCTTTTTCCGTCAGTTTTATCACTTCATTATTTCGGTGATTGATAATATCTTTCTTGATTGGACGAACCTCATAATCGTTAAAAGACAAATAACCGTCCGTACTGTTTTCAAAAAGATTTAAGCAGGCATGCAACTCATCTAAAAATGTCGTTAATTTCATGGGTTTGAAAATTAGATGGTTTGCAGAGCAACTCGAAAGATCGGTCACAGATGTAAATAAGAAAGAAGGAATATTCTCATATTTTTTTTGCCATGCTTTTAGAACAGACAAATCATCATCAACCATTAAAATATCCGGCACAACCCCGTCTTCCTGATAGAAAACCTCAAACTCTTTGGCGTATTGCGCTATCTGGCTAACCAAATCAGATTTAAAATCATCATTGGTTGAGTAAAACAAGATGTTCGGCATTATTTTCTGTCCTAAAAGTTAAAACCAGCACCGATAATGAGAGCATACCCCTGATTATTATTTTCGGTCAAGCCCTTTTGCCCCTCAAAATCAACATGGGCGGCGGCCAAATAGAGCTCTGCATGTTTGTTAAACTGGTAGCGATTTGCAAAAGTGATTATTTTATCTTGATTTTCAGCGTGTGCAGCCTTTGATTCAAAATATGTTAAAGCAGACTTAAACGGACCAAATTTATAACCGATACCGACATTCCAGGCCTCTGCCTCTCGATAGCCGTCAAAAAATTCCGGTGTTTGAGCCGTTACGGGTGTCTTATATCTCTGCTTGCCATCGATATCTGTTTTGCGATATCCGCCGCCCAAGCTCCAATTGCCCACACCAAATTGCATGCTTGCCGTATATTCTTTGTCATCATCGTGAAATTCTGCATAACCAACCGTTGTTTTCAGCTCCGCAAAAACCAAATCCTGATAATTATACAAAGAGGCGATATAACCATCGTCCTTCTGATAATCCGCAAACTTGTTAATCAAACCTCGACGGTTATAGGCATCCGGAACATATGAAAAACCCAAGATTGTGCTGTAAACTTCCGGTGAAATATAACTGATTTTCGGAGCAACGCCGTCTGTGTTTATGTAAGTAGTGTTTAGTGTTGCAAATTTTGTGGTCTTACCGTTACGTTTCCAATTTGGGTTAGCCAAAAAATCAACAACATCATCGTTTGATGATAAAACTCCGGCGGACGGTGCACCTTCATGAAACTGCGCATCAACGTTAAATGTCTGCCCCAGCATTAGACGTCCGTAAGGACTGTCTGCTATAACATAAGCCTCTTCACCCCATGCGCCTTGATTATAGTTTTTAAGCTCTTTATCCGCTCCGCCATTTATATCTAAATTAAAACTTACACGGTAATCATCACTAACATCGTATCCGGCGGTGAAGCTTATATCGGCCGTTTCCACGCTCTTATTCTTTTTATTAAGACTGTTAAAACGATGTGGTGAATTTACGTTACCATACAATCCTTGCGCATGTCCAGAAACGTCCAAATCCCACTGTCCGGCATGGGCGAAACCAGAGAGCAACAGAAAACACGACAGCAGAAAAGTTCCTTTTAACTTCATTTAGAACACCTTTTGTTAGTTTTATTTCATTTTACGATGCGAATCGATAGTGTCAATATAAATCATGCATTCAAAAATTAAAGGTTTACGGGAATTTATTGCTGGACAAATTTTGCCAAACTCCATTTACATTATATTAAAATTATGATATTATCCTGCTCAGAGAGGCTCTATTTAAAGGATGATTTTATCATGGTTGACTTTACAGATACAAATGGACAAATAATCACTGACATTAATAAAAGCAATGTTGAGGCTTTTAGTGATTGGCTTTTATCATTACCCCCGAAAGAGAATGTCGGGCGTGTTTACTCCTTTGAAGACAGTTGCGTCTTAGATGTTGCCGCCAATTTCAACCGCTTAAACGACAACGCCAAATATGTTTTTTACCAAGCTGCCAAAAATGGTTCTTCACGTTGTCTTGACTCTATCATTACAGATATGTCCCCTAAATCTCCGGAAGCTTTTGCTTGGCTTGTGGATCGCTCCGGTAACGAGACGTTTTCCGGCGCAACCATTTTTAGTAGATGTGTTAAAGACTACGAAAATTCAGACCCTGATGAAGTGCTTGATAATTTGGTTGCTCAGTTGAAATATTCCAAAACACCTTGGTACATAGGCTATTCCGTTCCCGACAAAAACAAAGGAGTGCCTTTAAATTTATCATCTTCAGAAAAAAATAATCTTAAAACAATTTTGGATATTTCTTTAGGCGAAAACTTCTTAGCCAGATTAAACAACGAGCAAAATAACGAATATATCCAGCGCAAAGAGGCTTCTCAATATGCTGCCCAACAGATTATGGAAAATCTGATTAAGGCCTCTTGTCTGGATAACTGCGAGCTTGGAGGCTTTTCCGGAAAAACTCTGCGCGAAAAAGTTGATGCCTCTATTCTTGCGGAAAGAGGAAATGCATTTAAATCCCGTCTTAAAAACATGAAACCCAAATTTTACAGCGAACCGCTTGTTGCTGCTGTTGTGGAGCGGGGTTGTTTCTCTGAATTTTATAAAGATATTCCGCTTGAAAAAATCACACAAAATGTTGTGGCCGCGGCTTTTAAAAGTTCTCACTATCGAAGAGTTCTCACCCTTGCCGATGCGCTGAAAGAAAAGAAAAAGAAAGGTGAAAAAATTACAGCTCAGGAAGAGAAAAATGCTAAACTTATTGACCCCTCTTATCTGAAACTGAGAGATGCTCTGGTCAGATTGGCGGATAAACGCGAAATCCATGATCGCAATAATCATGGAGAGGAAAAAACTCTCAACCAACGATACCAAGAACTTTGCTGCGAAATTTTTTCTGTTAAGGAATTTAAAGATATTCCGGAAAGTTATGTTCCCGGTCTTCTTCAAGATACTTTCGAGCATACAGCCAAAATAGATGTTTTGCAAGGTCGCGGAGAAAAGCTCGGTGAAAGAGCTTTACACGCTGTTTTTGTAAAGAAAGAAAATGCTTCTTTGATAGAAAAACTCCCTGATGAAACTCGCGTGATTGCAGGAAGATATTCTTATGAACTGGGATTGCAACAAAGAAAATATCAAGAAAAAGGTAATAAAGAACAAAATAATGACATAAGAGTATATGCGGCCAGCCTTTCTTTGCAAAAGAGAAAGAAATTTCTTCAGGAAAAAGCCGCCGAATTAGAAAATGACAGAGCAAAATATGAGAACGGTAAAAAAGCCTTAACGGATGTTCAAACGCTTGAAAAACGCTACGATGAACAAATAAAAATTTTAGATAATAAAATTACCTCAGCAAAAGCTGTTGAAGAATTAAATCGAGCCTATGTCAATATCCAAGGTTGTTTCAAAGACGGCAAGCCAAACAAACATGAAACGGATTTGATTGCTTCTGTTGTTGAAGAAAAGCTCGGAGAACGATATTTTCAACTTTCCGTTCCGGAACAGGGAAGTTTGCCTTTGTTTGGAAGAAAGGCGGAAGCCGAACGAAGAGATAATTTGGAAAGAGCCATAAAAACATTTAATCAAGGGCTTAAAAACATCCAACCAGACGGGATTGACATTAAACCTTATCTCGGACAGGTTTTGTCTTCTGATGTCTTTAATCGCACAAGAAATGATATTTTCAACGCAGAAAAAACAAAGCAAGACCTTCGTTCCGATTGCAAAAACAAAAAAAATGAGATTCTTTACAGTGCGGGCTACCCCTCTGCGAGATACATTGCGGAATATGAAGAGAGGGACTTGCTTATAAAACAAGAATTAAAGAAAATAAAAGAAAAAGAAAACAAGCACCGAGAGATTTTTGACGAAGTAATCGGTCACTCCGGTAAGTCAGAACTGAAACCTGTAACCAAAGATATGGATAAGGGTACGAAAATGAAAGTTCGCGCCGAAAATAAACAGATTCAAGATAAACTGCTGGCAAAACAAAAACAACAGCGTCATTAATATTTTTACGAAAAAGCCCTCTTTGGAAGAGGGCTTTTTTACCGGCTAGATGTCCAGATTGACCACATTGAGCGCATTATCTTGAATGAACTCTTTTCTGGGCTCAACCACATCACCCATCAAGGTTGCAAACGTTTCATCCGCTTCTTCCATGCGATCTATTTTAACTTGCAATAAAGAACGAGCTTCCGGATCAAGAGTTGTTTCCCACAATTGTTCCGGATTCATTTCTCCCAACCCTTTGTAGCGTTGAATTGTTATCCCCTTCTTACCTGCTGCCATGATGGCATCTACAAAGGTAACCGGACCGGTGATTTTCTTTTCCAGCCCTTGTTTAGAAATCAATGTGCTTACAAGAGTGAAATTTTCGCGCAACAAATCTCGCAAACCATTCAATGCTTGCGCTTCCGGACTGTCTAAAACCGAAGCGCCCACAATGTGCTTTTCTGTCACACTGCGCAGTGTACGGCTAAACAGCAGAGAACCGTCCGCCTGAACTTCCGCTGTCCAACCGCGATCGTACTCAGCCTCCAAACCATTCAATCTATCTGCCAAATCAGATAAGGCTTTTTTCAAGGCAACATTATCATTCAACAATTCTTGATTAAACAACCCCTCAATAGCCATTTGTTCAATGATCTTTTCAGGAACATTTTTGCTTAAAGCGCCGATTAAACTTCTGGCCTTACGATTTTTCTCAACCAAATCAACCAAATCATTTCCGGCTATTTGCTCACCTGTTTTCAGGGATAAAGCTGCGTCGTCACAACCACCGCGAATCAGATAATCTTCCATTTCACGTTCATTTTTAATGTATAGAATGGAATTGCCTTTTTTTACCTTATATAGAGGCGGTTGAGCAATGTAAACATATCCACGCTCAATAAGCTCCGGCATTTGACGATAGAAAAAGGTTAACAACAATGTGCGAATGTGGCTTCCGTCCACATCAGCATCGGCCATGATAATGATTTTGTGGTAACGACACTTATCCGCATTAAAATCATCTCGTCCGATACCTGTGCCCAAAGCTGTGATGATTGTGCCAATTTCAGCTGAATTCAACATTTTATCAAAGCGTGCGCGTTCAACATTCAAAATTTTACCGCGTAAAGGCATAATCGCTTGGTTTTTACGATGGCGCCCCTGTTTGGCTGATCCACCGGCGGAATCTCCCTCAACAATGAAAACCTCAGACAAAGCAGGATCTTTTTCCTGACAATCCGCGAGCTTTCCGGGAAGAGAAGCCACATCTAAAACACCTTTACGCCGAGTTAACTCACGAGCCTTGCGCGCCGCCTCGCGTGCCGTGGCCGCTTCAACAATCTTTCCAACGATCGTGCGCGCCTCGTTCGGATGTTCGTCTAACCATTCTTTTAACTTGTCACCAATGATATTTTCAACAACGGGACGAACTTCTGAAGAGACTAACTTGTCTTTGGTTTGCGATGAAAACTTCGGATCCGGAACTTTTACAGACAACACACAAGTGAGTCCTTCGCGCATATCGTCACCGGATAATGCAACTTTTTCTTTCTTCAGCAACCCGTTTTCTGTCACATAATTGTTGATTGTACGGGTTAATGCCCCGCGGAAACCGGCCAAGTGCGTTCCACCGTCTTTTTGAGGAATGTTATTGGTAAAGCAGAGCATGCTTTCGTTGTAGGCGTTTGTCCATTGGATAGCCGCTTCAACCGTAATATCGTTATTTTCACCGGCAATTGATATAACCTCTTCATGCAAAGGGGCTTTAGATTTATTTATGTGGTTAACAAAAGCCTTTAATCCGCCTTCATAATGAAAATCAGCCTCACGAGGTTCAGCACCACGGCGATCTATCAATTTCAAATAAACACCGGAGTTCAAAAAGGCTTTTTCACGGATAGCCCGTTCCAAAGTTTCAAAATTAAATTCTGTTTGTGTAAATGTTTCCGGTGACGGCAAGAATGTTACTTCCGTACCATGACGCCCCGGCGCATCACCGACAACGGTCAAGTGCTTAGTAACATTACCGTTTGCAAATTCTGCAATATGTTCATGCCCTTCGCGCCAAATACGCAGTTTGAGCCATGTAGACAAAGCATTAACAACAGACACACCCACACCGTGCAAACCGCCGGAAACTTTGTAGGAATTATTATCAAACTTTCCACCGGAGTGAAGCTCAGTCATAATAACTTCGGCTGCCGAAATTCCTTCCTCCTTGTGCATTCCGACTGGGATTCCTCGGCCATTATCTCGAATAGTGGCTGAACCATCCGGATTTAAAATGACTTCTGTTTTGTCACAATAACCGGCCAACGCCTCGTCAATCGCGTTATCTAAAACCTCATAAATCATGTGATGTAAACCAGAACCGTCATCCGTATCACCGATGTACATTCCCGGACGTTTACGAACCGCATCAAGCCCTTTCAAGACTTTAATCTGATCTGCTCCATACTCTTTTTCTTCCTTGAGGATTTCAGCCTCTGTCATTTCCGAACTCATATTGTTTATATCCTTAATTTTAACACAAATCTGCTTTCGCAAATATATAACAACTTGTCTTTTTTACCAAGCAAAAAAGCATTGTTTTCTGCTGTTTTGGGGATAAAAACGTATGAAATATACGACTCGATTTTTCTTGATGAAAAAGCTTAATTACGATATAATGATTCTATATTCTTTATGGGAGGTATTTATGGCTGAATATAAGAAAAAATTTATCTTGAATTTTGAGTCCGGATTAAGTGAACAACATAAAAAATGGGCGAAAGAAGCCGTAAAGGAATTTATCGCTTTGTTTCCCGAATATGAGGACTGTTTTGAAATCAGTCAGGAAAAAAACAGATTTACAAAAGAACAAGCAGAGGAATTTCTAAACGAAATAAGAAGAAAAAATCCGAACGTAACTGATGCTCAGCTTTCTAGCCTTATTGAAAAACAGCCTGACGGTTCATACCTGTATAAATGGGGCGCAGATTATATTTTTCAAAAATCTTCCACCGACGAAAAACTTGATTTGTTAAAATGGCCCACAGTAGATGAAACACTTCATCCTTCCGGTCAAACCGCCAAAGACCCTCTAAATATTTACATATCAAACAGAGAAACCACCTTTGCTTACGGAAGAACATCTGCTGTGGGAAATGTTTGTATTTCCGCTCCGGAAGCTGATAAAATAATGCCGGAACACAGAGAACGTCATTTTAAGGATATTATTCTTCATGAGATGGGACACCATTTTGGTGCCGTAAACTCTAACAGCCCTAACGCCATTGATGATTTAGGCTGGCATTCGACAGACCCTGATTGCTTAATGTACCACAAGGCCTACACAAAAGAAGCCTTCCTTAATCGGCATAGTTCTCCTGAAAAACCTTTATTTTCTCAAGAATGCATGAATAATATGCGCCATAATATGGAGCAGCATCTCGGTTTTACGCAAAAACAACAAAGACCTGCAGACTTGACCATTAGCGATACGGAAGAAAATCTACCACCGGTTTCTCCTAAACAGGTACCTATTTACAAGAAACACTGGCGGGAATTTGCTCAATCCGTTGCAGAAAAAATTGGCGCAGAATATGAAGAAAATACCGAGGTCAACCATTTTAGCGCACAACTCAAAAACAGAGATAATTCTTTTGTTCAAATTGCCGCAACTTCCGAAACGAATGTTTCCCTCAGTGCAAAAGATAAAAACGGAGAAAAAGCTATTCCTCCGCTGAAAGTATTTAAAGAACTTGCGGCTAAAGCTGCTTCGGAAAACAAGCCTATTTCTTTTGGCTCTATCCAAGATGCTGAATTTAAAGCACGCCTTTTGATTGCCTGCATGGAAAGCAATCCGCCCGTTAAAATGCAAAACGCTCCGGAAATCAACGAAGAATTCTTGGCCGGTCTTGATAAAAACAGCGCTCAAAAGCTTAGAAGCTTACAAAACAAAGAACAAACGGTAGGACAGCCGTTGATTCTTAATCAGCTACCGAAAAAGCAACGAGATTCTTAACTTCTAACTTTGGATTCGTTTTGGATTCGCGCCGAATTTGTTGAAATTCGGCGTTTATTTTAAGGACGAATCCATATTTTTTTATTTTTCGCAAAGTGAATCTGGACTTGATTTTGGCGCGAATCGGCAGATTGATTCAACAGAATCGGTAATAAAATATTAACTTTTATCTTTTTAGAATCCTCTCATAACAGCAATTCTGCAGGTTGTTGTTTGACAAAGCTTTGTTTCTTGATGAAAAATTATTGAGGTTGAAAAGGCATTATTTTTACCGGTTGAGTTGTCGCAGCCGATGAAAGTAGGATTCGTCCGGCAAAAGAATTTTGCGCTATGACCAAGCATGGTTGAAACCTCATTCCATATTATCTTTGTGGTTATTATGTGAAAAGCTTTATCTTAGTGTGCTTCTGCCCAGTTATCTCCTATTCCGGCTTCAGCGATAAAGGGCACTTTGAGTTTTACAATATTTTCCATCGTTTCTTTGATTAATAACCGAGCTGTTTCCGCCTCGGACTCCGGTGCTTCAAAAACAAGTTCATCGTGAACTTGCAGCAACATACGTGTTTGCATGCCGCGATGCTTTAATTCATTTTCAATTTTATTCATTGCCAATTTGATAATATCTGCTGCACCGCCCTGAATTGGAGCGTTGATTGCTGCTCGTTCCGCATTAGACACTACTCTTTTATTGCTGTCATTAATCCCAAATATGGAACACTTTCGCCCAAAAGGTGTTTCCACATAGCCATGCGCATGAGCAAACTTTATCGTTTCTTCCATATAGGCTTTGATTTCCGGCATTTGCGCAAAATAAGCGTCTATATAGGCCTTTGCCTCTTCGGTACTGACATCTATATTTTTGGACAAGCCATAAGCGGATATGCCGTAAACAATCCCAAAATTAATAGCTTTAGCCTGGCGGCGTAAGTTAGCATCAACCTGTTCCAAGGGAATGCCAAAAACATGAGAAGCTGTTGCCGCATGGACATCTACGCCATCGGCAAAGGCCTTTTGCAATCTTTTGACATCGGCGACAGAAGCCAATAAACGAAGTTCTACTTGGGAATAATCGCAAGAAATTAATTTCCACCCCTGACGAGCAATGAAACAGGCTCTTATCTTTTTGCCCTCTTCACTGCGAATTGGAATATTTTGCAAATTCGGATTATTAGACGCCAAACGCCCCGTGTTGGCTACAATTTGTGCGTAGGTTGTGTGAACTCGCTGGTCTTTATCCATTAGAGAAAACAGGGAATCTGTATAGGTTGACCTGAGCTTGCTAAATTCTCGCCATTCTAAAATTCCTGCCGCCAATTCAACGCCATCTTCCGCTAATTTTTCTAAAACATCAGCTCCTGTCTGCCACGCTCCCGTCGCTGTCTTTTTGCCTTTTCTGCCTTGTTTGCTGAACAATATTTCCCCGATTTGCTTCGGAGAACCAATGTTAAATTCCTCTCCGGCCAAAGCAAACACTCTTTGCTCAATCTCGCGCAAACGACTATCAAAATAAGCGCTTAACCCTTTCAGCGCCTCTGCATTCACTTTTATGCCTCTCTTTTCCATTGCTTGCAGTGTCGCAATTAACGGGCGGTCAAAATTTTCATAAACGGCAACTTTTTTTTCGCTTAACAATCTGGGTTTCAGAATTTGCCACAGTCGCAAAATATAATCTGCACGCTGCGCCATATATTCCATCGCCTGTTTGGCATCAACATTTTCAATTGGTGTTTTATTTTTTCCTGAACCGGTGATGTCTTCAAAATGCAGCGGTTTAACATCTAAGAACTTTACCATTAAATCTTCAACATTATGTCCGTGTTCAGAACTGTCTAAATCATACGACATAACACTGATGTCTTCTATGGGGAAAAACTCGCTTTGCTCTACCGCTTTACCCAAGAAATGCATAACAGATTTGATATTATGACCTATTTTCAAGATTGACTTATCCGCCAGTAAAGGCTGCAAAAACTTTCCCACCTCTTTTGCGGATAAACATGAAGCTGTTTTTAAGGCAAAAAGATCCAAATTTTGCGTTTGACAATCGCTGCCTAAAGGAATGTAACAAGCTTTTCCAGCCGAACACCCCAAAGACAAACCTATCATGTTATCAAAAACGGGATCGAGTCCTGTTGTCAACACTGCCAGAGAAAAAAATCTTTGTTCTTTTATTTTTTTAATCCATTTTTCTAGGGCAGAAGCCGTCTGTACCAGTTCATATTCCGTTTTTACGCCCTCTGATTTAAATACAGCGTTCTTCTCTATAATCTCTGACACTTTAGAACACCGTTCATACAGCCATTTATCAGCTCTTAAGCGCAACGAACGGAAACCATATTTTTCTATGAAACTCATCAAAATTTCTTCATCAGGCAAGCAACATTCAAAATCAGAAATCGCTTTTTCAACGGGAACGTCCGTTTTTAGCGTTACTAATTGCAGTGATATTTTGGCGTTTTCAATATTCTCAAGCAATGCTTCTCGGCGCTTATTTTGTTTGATTTCTCCGGCATGCGCCAAAACTTCTTCTAAAGAACCATATTCATTTATCAATTGTGCCGCCGTTTTGGGACCAATCCCCGGCACGCCGGGAACGTTATCTATGCTATCTCCGGACAAGGCTTGAACATCTACAACTTTATCCGGATAAACGCCAAATTTTTCGCGAACATCTTCCGGGGTGAAAAACTTATCTTTCATGGGATCATAAAGCTCCACCCCCGGACGAATCAGTTGCATGAGGTCTTTATCCCCTGAGACGACAACAACATCTATTCCCTGTTCTTCTGCCTGTTTGGCATAGGTGGCTATCAGGTCATCAGCTTCATAACCTTCCATTTCCATGTAACTCAGGTTTAGTGCTTTAACCGCCTCGCGAATGATAGAAAACTGCGGAATCAAATCCTCCGGCGTTTCTTTGCGAGTTCCTTTATAATCCGGAAAAATATTGTTACGAAAATTTTGACGCTTAGCATCAAACAAAACCAGACAATAATCACACGGAATTTGAGTTGTCAGCTTCATAAACATATTAGTGAAGCCGAAAACGGCATTAACCGGTGTTCCTTCAGGAGAAGTTAGTGGCGGCAAACCGTAAAAAGCCCGAAAAATATAACCGGAGCCATCAATCAAACAAATCTTTTGCGCCATAAAGGGCCTCCTTTAAAAACTCAGAAGCTGAAAACACTTTCAATATAAACGACAAAAAACTATTCGCCAATAGATAAAAAGAAAGAACGCTCTAAACTGTCAACCGCACACAAATCTGTTTTGTAATTATCTTGACTCGTTTCAATATATTCATAAAGAGCCTGATTTACGCAATCTTCAAAGCTTTGTTTCTTTTGTTCTGCCAATATCATGATTTTTTGCCTTAAATCTTCAGAGATTGCTACGGAAAAACGTCTCATAAAACCTTCCTTAACTTCTTTATGTTATTGCATAGTTTATTTGTAGAACAGACAGAGACTCCAGACAAGCGTTAAAAGGGTAAAAAAGTGGCTAAAGTTCAGAAAAAAAAGAAAAAATCAAAAAAAAGAGAGTCAAAACAAAGGGTTGTTAAACGGCGGCGACTCTTGAAATTATTTGCTTTTCTGGTGATAACTTTGCTGTTATATATCGGATATTGCGCTCTTACTATGCCCAATATTGAAGATGCTGTTTCTCGCACCAGACAACCGTTTACAACCATTGTCGCAGAAAACGGTAACGAAATCAAAAGTTTTGGAACGGTTTATTCCGAAGTTATTCGATCGGAACAACTCCCGCAGTATGTTGTTGACGCCATTGTTTCTACTGAAGACCGGCGTTTTTACAGCCATTTCGGGTTTGATGTTATTTCCTTTACCAGAGCCATGATTGCTAATTTGTGCGCCGGGCGTTACGCTCAAGGCGGCAGCACCATTACCCAACAAGTTGCAAAAAATTTATTTTTGACAAATCAAAAAAACCTGAAACGTAAAGTTCAAGAATTGTTACTGGCTTTTTGGCTGGAAAAAAAATTCAGCAAAGAACAGATTTTGACCTTGTATCTAAACAGAGTTTATCTGGGTTCCGGAACATACGGCATTGAAGCTGCCAGTCAGCGATATTTTCAAAAATCATCTCAAGACATGAATTTGCTTGAAGCCGCCGTTATTGCCGGCATGCTCAAAGCTCCTTCCCGCTATAACCCTATTGCTTCACAAAAACGAGCCCTTGACAGAGCCTCCGTGGTTCTTAAAACCATGGTGGAAACAAAATCTATTACAAACACTCAAAGAGAAAAGGCTCTTAAAATGAGGTTGGGACAGGAAAAAAGTTTTACTGTTGAAAATGCCGGATATTTTGCCGACTGGGTCTATAATGATGTTAATTCTTATGTCGGTGAGCGCGGTGATGATGTTTATGTCATGACAACACTCGACCAAAACATGCAAGAAGAAGCTGCGAAAATTTTAACTCGCACGCTGACTGAAAACAGAAACAAAAATGTGTCGCAAGGGGCGATTGTTGTTTTAGACTACGAAGGTGCCGTAAAGGCGATGGTGGGCGGCGCGAATTATTCCAAAAGCCAGTTTAACAGAGCAACGCAAGCTTTACGTCAACCAGGCTCCGCTTTTAAGCCTTTTGTATATTTGACGGCTTTACAAAAAGGTTTTTCTCGTGAAGATAAAATTTCGGATACTCCCATTTCCATTAACGGGTGGCACCCTGAAAACGCCGATAAAAAATATTACGGTGACGTATCATTGGAATATGCTTTAATAAAATCGTTAAACTTGGCAACCATTCGTCTGGCGCAGGCTATATCCGGCAATGCTATTATACGAAATGCTCGAAAAATGGGCATCTCCACAACAATTCAAAATACACCTTCTTTGGCTCTCGGAACTTTTGAAGTCAAAGTTATTGACCTTGCGACGGCTTATGCCTCTCTCGCCAATGGCGGTTTTAGTGTTTGGCCTTATGCCATTAAAGAAATTTACACTCGTGACGGCTACCAGATTTATCAACGTGATCGGGCAGAAAAAATGAAAATTTTGGACGATACCTCGGTGTCTGAACTGACAAAAATGCTGACAAACGTTGTTAACTACGGCACGGGAAAACGCGCACAAATTCCGGGGTTTGCCGCGGGAAAGACCGGAACATCCCAAGATAACAGAGATGCTTGGTTTGTCGGTTTTAATGACAAGTATGTTACAGCTGTTTGGCTCGGTAATGACAACAACAGTCCTATGAAAGGCGTTTCAGGCGCAAATCTGCCGGCAGAAATTTGGAGAAAAGTTATGCTTTCCGGCAAATAAAATTGCTTTCATAATGTTATTTATTATATATAATATGAACAAATTTTTGGATAGAAAAGGATATTATAATGACTCAAAAACCTGTATTGCTGATGATTTTAGACGGTTGGGGATATAGAGAGCCCGTATCGGCTGACAATGCTATTGAAATGGGAAACACGCCGAACTGGCATCGCGTGTATGCTGATAATCCGCATTGCCTGTTGGAAACATACGGTCTATCCGTCGGTTTGCCTGAAGGACAGATGGGAAATTCGGAGGTCGGGCATACTAATATCGGTGCCGGACGCGTTGTTATGCAGGATTTACCGCGTATTGACCAATCTATAAAAGACGGCTCTTTGGCTCAAAACACAGCCTTACAGGAAATGATTTCTGCTTTGAAAGCCTCCGGCGGAACGGCTCATGTTATGGGGTTGATGTCTCCGGGAGGTGTTCATTCATCACAAAAGCATATTGTTGCTTTGTGCAAAATTTTATCTGACAACAAAATTAACGTTAAGGTTCACGCTTTTTTGGACGGACGTGACACTCCTCCGGCATCCGCGAAAGAATATATTACCGAATTTGAAAAAGACATTCAGAATATGAACGGTGTTAAAATCGCTACTCTTGAAGGACGTTTTTATGCTATGGATCGCGATAAACGCTGGGATCGTGTGGAAGCCGCTTATGACAACATGGTTTTGGCTTCGGGTAAACGTTTTTCAACGGCCCAAGAAGCTATTGAGGCATCTTATACAGACAAAGTTACCGACGAGTTTGTTGTTCCTGCCGTTGTCGGAGATTATCAGGGAATGAGCGATGGAGACGCTATTTTGATGGCTAACTTCAGGGCCGATCGTGCTCGGGAGATTCTTTATGCTTTGGCTGATGCTGAATTTAATGGTTTTGCTCGTAAAAAAATCGTAAACTTTGCCAAACATCTGGGAATGACTGAATATTCCGTCGACCATAACCGTTTTATGACAACCATGTTCCCTCCGGAGGCCTTGACCAAAATTTATGGAGAGGTGGTTTCCGAACACGGGTTAACCCAATTGAGAATCGCAGAAACCGAAAAATATGCTCATGTTACGTTTTTCTTTAACGGTGGCGAAGAAAAAGAATTTAAGGGTGAAGAAAGAATCCTTATTCCCAGCCCTAAAGTTGCAACATATGACCTCAAACCGGAAATGAGTGTTTATGAAGTAACGGACAAATTGGTGGAAGCTATCGAATCTAAAAAGTTTGATACGATTATCTGCAATTTTGCTAATGGCGATATGGTTGGACATACCGGCATTATGGAGGCTGCACTCAAGGCGGTTGAAGCTGTGGATGTGTGCTTGGGACGTGTTGAAAAAGCTCTTATAAATTCCGGTGGTGTAATGATTGTTACGGCAGATCACGGTAATGCCGAAAAGATGGTTGATGAAAAAACCGGAGCGCCCTATACAGCCCATACCGTAGGAAAAGTTGCCGCTATTCTCGTGAACGACCAGAGCGGCGTATGTCGGCTTAAAGACGGAAAATTAGCAGATTTGGCACCGACCATGCTGGATTTATTGAATATTGAACAACCAAAGGAAATGACTGGAACATCCTTGCTGGTTAAATGTTCTAAATAATTTTGAAAGAAACTTATGAAACTCAAGACCGCTTTGAAATACACTCTTATCCCCCTGACAATCGGAATGGTTTTGCCCTCTTCGGTTGAGGCGGTTAAAGTTTCTAAAGTTGAACTGGAAAAAATGGAAAAACAGGTTGAGGCGGAGGCTTTAGAGCATAAGAAACTTATGGCTCAAGCAACGCAGATTAATTTGGAGCTTACATCTGTCAGCAAAGAAATGGTACGCGCCGCCCGCCTTATCCAAAACAATGAAGAAAAGCTCTCCTTAATGGAAACACAGCTCGAAAAGCTGAAAACAGATTTGAAAAACGCTGAAGAAGGCTTCTCGGAAGAAGATGATAATTTAATAAAAACACTTTCCGCTTTACAAACATTAGCTATGAAGCCAACGGAATCGCTTTTTGTGCAACCGCTGACCCCCGTTGATATTATTCGCAGCGCCATGCTTTTACGCGAAACGGTTCCCTATTTGCAGGAAAACGCCGAAAGAATTCGTAAAGAGCTTGAAAATATTGAGAAGAAAAAAGAATTGATAGAAAAACAATATCAACAAATTTCAAAGCAGAAAAAAGTTTTGGAAGCTGAACACGAGCGAATGCGACAATTGGTTCAGAAAAAATCTAAAATGCGCAACGCCGTGGAAATCAAAAGCGAAAAAACAAAACGCAATATTGACAAGTTGGCCGGTCAAGCTCAGGATTTACGGGACTTATTGAGCAAATTGGAACAACAACGGTTAGAAAAACAACGCAAAGAAGCCGAACAAAGAAGATTGGCAAAAATCAAAGAAGAGGCTCGAAAAGCACAACAAAAAAATAACGAGGAAAAACAAACTGCTGACTTGATAAAATCGCATTCTGGCGCTATAACCGGAATAGGTGGAGATTTTGCAAAAGCAAAAGGAACTCTTCCTCTGCCGGCGAGGGGAAAAATCTTAACCGTTTACGGGGAGCAAAAAGTTAAAGGGGTGTCCTCTAAGGGAATTATAATAAAAACCCGTGACAATGCGCAAGTTATCTCGCCTTTTGACGGCACGGTCATTTTTGCGGGACCTTTTCGTGGTTATGGCAACCTTATTATTGTTGAACACGGCAACGGATATTTGACTTTGCTGGCGGGATTGAGTACTTTTGATGTAGAACTCGGGCAGCTTTTGTTGGCGGGTGAACCTGTCGGACAAATGCCTGTTGGTGAAGATGCAAAGCTCTATGTCGAGCTACGGAAGGATAATCAACCTATTGACCCGTTAGCATGGATGACACTTTAACAAACAAAGGACAATAAAAATGTTGAAAAAAACAGGACTTATCATTTTATCTGCTCTTTATACCTTTTTAGGTTCTGCAGCTCTTAGTGCGAAAGAAACCGTGCCGGAGGTTGACACCTATGAGCTGTTAAATCTGTTTGGTGAAGTGATGGAACGGGCAAAGACTTCTTATGTTGAAGAAGTTGATGATAAAAAACTTATTGAATCCGCCATAAACGGTATGCTCGTCGCTTTGGATCCCCATTCAAGCTACTTAGATGCTCAAAGCTTTAAATATATGAATGAGCAAACTAAAGGGAAATTCGGCGGTTTGGGTATTGAGGTTACACAGGAAAACGGAATTGTTAAAATTGTATCCCCTATTGATGAAACTCCCGCGGCAAGAGCCGGTTTAAAATCAGGCGATTACATCACAAATATTGATGGTGAACAGGTTGTCGGAATGAGCTTAAACGATGCCGTGGATAAAATGCGCGGAAAAATAGGAACAAAGGTAAAATTAACCATACGTCGCCTTAATGAAAAGCCATTTGACGTCACTCTAAAGCGTGAAGAGATAAAAATACAATCGGTTAAACATGACATAAAAGCTGATGATGTTGTTTATATTCGAATCAGTTCTTTCAGCGAAGATGTAGATAAAAACATTGAAAAGGCCGTTGAAAAAATCAAAAAAGAAAACAAAGGCCATCTGAAAGGTCTTGTTTTAGACGTGCGCAACAATCCCGGTGGATTACTGGATCAGGCCGTTGGTGTTTCCGACCTGTTTCTTAACCAAGGCGAAATCGTTTCGACCCGTTCTCGCAATGAAGAAGACACTGTACGATACAATGCAAAAGAAGGAGATATTTTAGACGGTCTGCCCATTGTTGTCTTAATAAACGACGGTTCCGCTTCTGCCTCTGAAATCGTTGCCGGCGCACTTCAAGATCATAAGAGGGCTGTTATTCTGGGCGAAAAATCTTTCGGTAAGGGTTCTGTTCAGACGGTGGTTCCTTTAGATAAGCACGGAGCTATGCGACTAACGACGGCTCGTTACTATACTCCATCCGGACGTTCTATTCAGGCAACAGGTATTGTTCCTGATGTGGAGGTTCATCCCGCAAAAATAGAGGAAGTTAAAAACGAATATGGCTTCAGCGAAGCTGAGTATAGTAATGCTCTGAAAAATGAAACTGTTAGTGAGGATAAGAAAAAGAGCAAGGAAAAAACGGATAAAGATGAAGAATGGAAGAAAGACTATCAACTCTCCAGAGCTGTTGATTTGGTTAAGGCTTTGGGCATCTACAACAATGGCAAATAGGAGCGTTTCTTGCTAAAAAAACTTAAACAATATCGTTTATTGATTTTCATGATTTTAGCGGCATCGGCAGCTGTCGCCGCGACGGGGTATTATTTTGCACAAGAGAAAAGCGAACCGGAATATCTGTCGAAAATAGATAAACTTATGTTTAACAGCAAGAATACTCCGCCAAAGGTTATTTTAACTTTGCCGGACTTTAAAGTTCCTGAAAAAAACAAAAAAAAGGCACCTGTGGTTAATGATGTTCCTCCGGAGGAAGAAGAACTTCCCAGAAAAGAGCCGAAGAAAGAAATAACTTTAGATGATTTGATGGAGGCCATTCCTAAGCTGGTGTCATTAAAACCCAAAGAAGCAACACAAAAATTAAAATTTGTCGATTTAGATGAAGCCTTAACAGAAACAACCGAAACGACAAAACTTCCGCGTATATCGGATAAGGGAAAGAAACCTTGGGTGGAATATGGAAAAATGGTTACAATCCTACCGACATTTAAAAAGGTGGGGATTGTTATTAAAAACATGGGGTTTGACGATTTCTCTCTTGATCAAATCAGTAAAGGGCTTCCCTCTGAAATATCTTTGAGTTTTTCGCCTTACGGACAGGAACTGGATAAGAAAATAACCAGAGCGCGCCTCCATGGGCACGAAACTTATATGGACTTGCTTTTATCATCAAAAGATTTTCTTAAATCCGACAGCGGTCCGATGGCTATCAATATGAGTGTCGGCGAAGACGAAAACATCGGCCGCGTTATGAAACTGCTTAATGTGGGAGCCCCTGTTGGTGGTGTTGTTGTTAATGACGGCATTGCCGATGACAGCAACAAGGCTTTGATGGAAAAAATCTTTACAATATTGAAAAATCGCGGTTTACTTATGCTTGACGCGATTGGCAGCAATGAGCTGCAAGATATTAAAGTTGAACAGCTTTCTCGCCGAAAAGCCGATGTTGTTATTGAAACTTTTGACAGAGCAGAGATACGAAAAAAACTTCAGGAAGCACAAAATATCGCTTTAGAAAACGGTCAAGTCTTGATTGCGGCGGAAAATAAGCCGATTATTGTGGTTGAGATAGCCCGTTGGGTAGATACATTTTCTCCTCAACTCGGTTATGATAAAAATAAAAATCAAGAGGTTCCTATGCCCCTTGCCTTGGTACCAATATCTAATCTGGTGACGGAATAATGAGTCTTTTTTACAGAAAAAATGTCGGAATTGTTGTTTTTAGAAGAGATTTAAAGGTTTTAATGTGTGCCAGAGCAGACCAAGAAAACGCTTGGCAATTTCCCCAAGGAGGGATTGAGGAAGATGAGGAGATTATTACCGCTGGATTGAGGGAATTGCGCGAAGAAACAGGAATTACCTCTGTCAGAATGATGCTTCAGTTTCCAAGGCTGTTACGATATAAATATCCTCCCGAAGTGGTTTCATCTAATAAAAATTCGGGATTCCCGGCCTATATCGGTCAAGAACAAGCTTGGCTGTTGATGTATTTTTACGGCAAAGATGATGAGATAAACTTTGAAACGAATCCTGATGAGATTGAATTTAAAGATTATCGATGGGTTGATATTGACGAAGCCCCGTTAAGAGTTGTTGACTTTAAGAAAGATGTTTATAAGGAAATTTCTTCCGGTTTCAAGATTTATATGAATGCTTTGGTGGTTGACAAAGAACAGGAAGAGGAAAAGCCCATTAAAGAAAAAAAAGACATTATGGCCGCTATCCATAAGGGAATTGACACTAATATTTTATTATCCAGTTTGCAGAAGAAGTATCTCAAAAATCTTTTGATATTTTCATTTATGACGGTATCTGCTGACAAAGAAATCAAAGGATCCGATTTGATTAAACTGGTTAACGGATTATTCAAGAAGCTGATTATTGATATTTTAAAAGATGAAGACGGAGAGGAAGTTGAGAATTATGACAACGCCTTGACTATTGATCTTAATCAGATTATTGCGGATGACAAACAAATCAGTTTTCAGAAAATTCAGGAAAAAATAACGCCTTCCAGCATTATTGGCGTTATAAAAACAAACACACAGGGTTTTTCTCAACGACAACTCCTGAACAGGCTTTTATCTTTGCGCAATGAAAAAGCACGGAAAAAAGACGATATTGAAGAAGAAGAAAAGAAGAAGAAAAGAGAAAAAGAAGATTTTGATTATGAGCTGCAACAGCAACGAGAGCAAATGATGGATAATTTCATCAGAGAAGCATATACTCCAAGAGGAAGAGGTTAATTCTATCGCTGTTTTTTCAAAAACAATTGTTAACATCCGCAAAATAGTGTATATTATGACATGTCGACGAATTGTTCGGTGTTTTTAGGATTTCATGGGTATGACAGCAGAATTAAAATTCAAAAAAGAAAGAGATCTGGTCTTGGCCGCCGCCAAAAAGGGAATCGAAAGCAATGTTCCTCTTTCCGGTTTGCAGAAAAAATATTTGAAAAACCTGTTGCTGTTCTCCTTGATGAACGCATCTGCTAATGAAACGGTTACAAAACCAAATTTTGTAAAGTTGGTTAATCGGTTTTATAAAAAATTGATTATTGACATCATCAAAGAAGAAGATGATGACGACGATGGCGAATTTGATACGGCTTTAAGTGTAGACTTAAATAAAATAATGGCCGATGCCGATAAATTAGATTTGCAAGAAATTCAAGCTTTATTAACCCCGGCTAATATTGTCGGTATCATAAAAAAGAACACCAACGGCATGTCTCAACAGCAAATCATAAAAAACATTCTGGCTTTAAGAGATGCAAAGGCTAATCATAGAGAAACTCCTGAGGAGGCCAAAGAGCGCGAACGTCGACAAAAAGAATATAAGATGATGAGGCAACGCCAAATGATGATGGATTCTCGTATTTTAACCAGAGGCGAACGCAGCCGTCATTAAACTTTTTCTTTTTTTGATTTTAACTGTCCGCAAGCCGCTAAGATGTCTTGTCCTCGAGCCACCCGTATCGGAGCCTCGTATCCGGCTGATTCCAATTCCCTTGAAAAGGCGTGGACTTTATTGTTGGAACTCGGTTCATAACCACATCCCGGCCACGGGTTAAAAGGTATAAGGTTGAATTTTGCCCCCAACTTGTACTTCTTCATCAGTGCTATTAATTCTTTGGCATCGTCCAAAGAATCGTTAAAATCTTTGAGCATTAAATACTCAAAAGTTATCATGCGACTAAAACCCATAACATCTTGGTATTTTTGACAGGCAGTCAACACCTTATCAATATTGTATGTGTTGGTTACGGGCATGATTTTTGAGCGTTTTTCATCATTTGGCGCATGCAGACTTATTGCAAGCTTTACACCCAATTCTGTCGCCACTAAGGGGATTTTTGGAGCAATACCCGATGTTGACAAGGTAATTCGACGCTTGGATATGGCTATACCATCACCATCGGAAAGAATTTTCAGCGCTTTGATGACATTATCCGTATTTTGCAACGGCTCGCCCATTCCCATAACAACAATATTTGACAGGTATCGTGTTTCATTTGTCGGGCTCGGCCACTCACCGTAAGCATCTCGAGCAACCATAAACTGCGATACAATTTCGCCAGCGGTTAAATTACGTGTGATTTTTTGGCTTCCGGTATGGCAAAACCTACACCCCATAGCGCAACCGACCTGAGTAGAAATACAAACGGCTCCTCGGTCTTCTTCCGGAATATAGACGGTTTCTATACGCTGTCCGTCAGCAAATTCCAGAAGCCATTTATGGGTTTTATCCGAAGAAATTTGCTCTGTAATGATTTTTGGGCGTGTGATTGTAAAATTTTCCGCCAGCTTTCCTCGCAAATCCTTTGACAGATTGGTCATCTGTTCAAAATCTGTTACGCCTCTGAAGTATATCCATTGCCATAATTGCTTCGCACGGAAATCTTTTTCTCCGATAGCCTCTATTTCCGCTGACAGCTCATCTTTTGACAAGCCGATAAGCTCTTTCTTTTCCATATCTTTATCTTTTACATTTGTTGGTTATGGCTCGATAAGCACTGCTAAAACCAGCCAGCGAATAAGTATCTTTTGTTTGCGTTCCCTTACTGGAGGTTCCGTGAACAACCATTCTGGAGCCCCGCTTCATAGCCTCAACAATCTCTTTATCAACTTTTTCGCTTACAGACCATGCTTTATCACCATTGGTAAACATTCTATCAAATGTTTTTGCGCCTATTTTTACAACAAATTTCGAATCGGATTTAAATGTGTAGCCTGCATTAAAATTAACGACGTCGTAGCTTTTTTCTGCCGGACGATGTGTAATTACGGCATAAATATCTCCGCGTCGAGTATACTTTCCTTCATCTTTTTTAGGGGTGGATGCCATGTAGCAAACGGGCCCCGCCTTATCTCTGTAATAATAAGCAACCCAGTCGTCATATTCTCCAATCATTTGCGGCGCTTCGGCAAACGCTTCCGGAATGCGGCACAAAACAGCTAATCCCAGCAAAAATATAATTTTTTTCATACTTTTCTACCCACATCTAGTTGATTTTGAAATAATAGTAATTGCAAAATATATAAAAAATGTTAACTTCAAGAAAAAATTTTAAGGCAACAGTTATGATGAGAGACAACTTTCTGGATGTTTCAAAACTGTCCGGAAATAAGGATATTTTCAAAATATTTAAATTGGTTGAGCGGCACGGCGGGGTCGTTCGCTTTGTTGGCGGTGCCGTTCGCGATGCTCTAAAGGGAATTAAGGGGTTTGACCTCGACTTGGCGACTGATTTATCTCCTGATGAATTGGTTGAAGCTTGTCAGGAAGAGGGTATTCGCACAATTCCTATCGGAATTAAGTATGGTACTGTCGGTGTTATTATTAACGACACCGTTTTGGAAGTGACCTCTTTACGCAAAGACATTAAGACAGACGGACGCCATGCGGAAGTTGAGTTTACCGACAATTGGGAAGAAGACGCTTCAAGGCGCGATCTGACAATAAATGCCGTCTATGCCGACGAAAAAGGCAATGTTTTCGATTATTATAACGGAATTGAGGATTTGGAAAAAGGGCGAGTTCGTTTTATAGGTTCTCCCTCTCAGCGGATTAGAGAAGATTATTTGCGAATTTTACGGTTTTTCCGTTTTTATTCTATTTTTGGGGTTGGAGATATTGACCGAAAGGCTCTTCAGGCTTGTGTAGATAACCGCGAAGGTCTTAAAACCTTGTCTATGGAAAGAATTCGCGACGAAATGTTCAAAATCCTTTTAACCCCGAATGCGGCTAAAACTTTACAAATTATGATGGATAATGGCATTTTAAGTTATATTATGCCTGACCCTAAGCACTTGGATAAGCTAAACTTTTTATCGCAGCTGGTTGAAAAAGAGCGTATTGCTCACGATGCGTTACGGCGACTTTTCCTTATTTATCAGCCTGATGTGGCTTTGGCAAAAAACTTATCTTTGCGTCTGCGTTTGAGCAAAAAACAGAAAAATTTATTTATTGATTTGGCGCAATATTCCGCTTCCTTAGGTGATTTTTATGATGAAAAGAAGTTACTGCGTTTGGCGTATTTGCACGGAAAAGATTTTTGCGCGGAAAAGCTTTTGCTTTTACTGGCTGAAACACAGCAAAGTGTTCCTAATTTGGCTGAAAAAATTGAGAATATACAACAAACTGAACTTCCCGAATTTCCTTTACACGGAAAAGATTTAATTGACCATGGCATTGCTGACCCTAAACAAATCGGGGCAACAATTAAAGAACTTGAAAAGATTTGGCTCGACAGCGGTTTGGTGGCAAAAAAAGATGATTTATTAGATCGGCTTAAAGAGTTTAATATGGCTTGCGGTGAATAAAACTATTGACAAAGCACAAACTATTTTTTATAGTCTGCTCGTCTTCGGGGTTGTAGCTCAGTTGGGAGAGCGCTTGAATGGCATTCAAGAGGTCAGGGGTTCGATTCCCCTCAGCTCCACCAGTTTAGATAAAAAAACAGGTTTATCCTGTTTTTTTTGTTTTTAAAGGTGGTCTTCAACGTAAAACATGTTATGATGGTGTGTTATAAAAAAAATACCCTGAGAGGATAACATGAAGAAACTTGTTTTTATTCTATCCCTTTTACTTTCAACCGCTGCTCATGCCAATTGTTATCTGATAAGAAACAGAAATGCTCAAAATTTGTGTCTGGCAAAAAAGCAGCAAGATTCGACCTTTTGTCAACTAATTAACGATAACGACAAGAAAAATTATTGCTTAGCCATTGTGCAACAGGATTCTCTTTTTTGTAATCTGATTATGGATTATGATTTGAAACAGGAATGTTTATCTGAAAATTAAAAATTAGCTGTAAGTATCCTGACTTTAAGCGGTTATAAGATAACAAAAAACCCGTTCTGTGAAAGAACGGGTTTTTGCTAAAATAAAAAAGATTATTTCTTGAGCTGAGAAGCAACTTCAGCAGCAAAATCTTCTTCTTTCTTTTGCAAACCGTCACCCAGTTTGAAGCAAGCATAGTCAACAATTTTGACATCTGCGCCAAGCTCTTTGGCTGCATCAGCAACAACTTGTTTAACTTTTTTGTCCGGATCCATAATGTATGCTTGTTCTTCCAAAACAACTTCATCATAGAATTTGCGAACACGACCTTCGACCATCTTTTCGATGATGTTTTCCGGTTTTCCGGAAGCTTTGGCCTGTTCGGCATAAATAGATTTTTCATGCTCAACAGCGGCAGGATCAACACCGGCAATATTCAAAGCAACAGGGTTAGTTGCTGCAATGTGCATGGCAATGTGTTTGCCCAAATCAGCTAATTTTGCTTTATCTGCTGTTGATTCTAAGGCAACCAAAACACCAATTTTACCGATGTTAGCGCCGGCAGCGTTGTGAATGTAAGAGGCAACAACACCGTTGTTAACTTCCACAACTTTAGCACGACGAAGATTCATGTTTTCACCGATCTTAGCAATCATGTCGGTCAGGCGTTCTTCAAAAGTTTTACCGCATTTCGGGCAGTTAAATGTCTTCATGTCGCAAACTTCACCATTGCTCTTCAAAGCAACGATAGCAGCATCAGCAACATATTCTTGGAAAATGTCGTTTTTAGCAACGAAGTCTGTTTCAGAGTTAACCTCAACAACAGCACCCTTGTTGCCTTCAACATAAACGGAAACCAAACCTTCGGCAGCGATACGGCTGGCTTTTTTGGCAGCAGAGGCTAAGCCTTTTTTGCGCAACCAGTCAACAGCTTCTTCCATGTTACCATTGCATTCAACCAATGCTTTTTTGCAATCCAACATACCAGCGCTTGTTGTTTCGCGCAAATCTTTAACCATAGCGGCTGTAATTTCTGTCATTTTTCAATCCTTCTTTGATAATTAAAATACGGCGATATTCCTTAAAAACTTAAGAATACCGCCGCACAAACTTGATAATATTTCTAAAATGATTTAGAACTATTCAGCAGCAGCCTCGGCAGTTGCCTTCTTAGAAACTCTTTTCTTTTTGGGAGCTTCTTCTGCGTTCTCAACCATTTCTTCAACCTTAACGCCCTGAGCAGCGATCTGAGCCTGCATACCGTCCAAGACAGCGGCAGATACCATTTCGCAGTAGAACTGAATGGCGCGGATAGCGTCATCGTTACCCGGAACAGGCAAATCAACATCTTCAGGATTAGCGTTGGTATCAATAATACCAATAACGGGAATACCTAACTTCTTAGCTTCTTTGATTGCCAAAGACTCTTTGCAAGTATCGATGACAAAAACCAAATCCGGTTGGCCGCCCATGTTCATGATACCGCCAAGGCTTTGGTTCAATTTTTCCTGTTCTTTTTTCAGGTTCAACATTTCTTTTTTGGTGTAGCCTTCATAAGAATTTTTCTCTTCCATTTCGTTTAATTTAACAAGGCGAGAAATTGACTTATAAACGGTTTTCCAGTTCGTTAACATACCGCCTAACCAACGGTGGTTAACATAATACTGACCACAGCGCTCAGCATTTTCTTTGATAATGTCTTGAGCCTGTTTTTTTGTTCCAACAAACAAAACCTTACCGCCGTTGGCCGCGATTTCGCGCGTTGTTGCTAATGCTGTGTAAAGCATCGGGTAAGTTTTTTGCAAGTCGATGATGTGAATATTATCTTTTTTACCATAAATGTATGAAGCCATTTTCGGGTTCCAACGACGAGCGTGGTGACCAAAGTGAACGCCGGCTTCAATCATCTGGCGCAAAGTAAATGTAGGAATAGCCATATTTAAATCCTTATTTTCCGGTTATACCTCCGCAGATTCTTGGTCTGTAAAAGACACCGGAGTGAGGCTTAAAAGCAGCCCCAATAATCTGCGTGTGGTTTTAGAACCGCACCATGCGGTTCTTTCGGGAGTCTTTTTATAGCTAATTTTATGATTTTGCAAGTATTTTTTGATAAAAAATAAACGTTAGACAGTGTCTCACCATCTAACGTTGCTGATTTTTAAGAGAAAAGGAATATGCCCCACAAAAAGAAGGAGCAAATTCCTCCGCATATGTACGCGAATACCACCTGTACAGAAAGAAAGTCTTCGTATTTTTCGGTGATATCACCATCCCCGCATACCCACGTTACAAAAATGTGGTTAAACAGGCACACCACCCAGGGAGACCAATATACAGCACTGTGTGTCCACATCACCAGATATAAGACGATGATAACATCAAGAAAACTAACAAGCAATCCCAGCCATTTCAGCCTTTGTACATTTGTCAAAAGGTAAACACAAGGAAAGGCAAACAACGCCGTGGAAAAGGAGATGTTACAGAAACTCTTCATATTCCAAAGCTCAGCGTGAATGCGCGGAGGAAAAAAATAGCAAACTCCTGACGATACCAGCATCAAAACAAAAAACACCAAGAAGGTCACACCTTTTGAGTGTTTGAAAATAACTTTTTCCATAATATAATTGTTTTTAAGTAAGATATTTATGGGGCTAGGCTAGCATATTTTATAAAAATTACAACAAAAAAGCACTCCGAAGAGTGCTTTTTTATCAGGAAGGCATTGCTGCCGTTACAAAAAAGAAACAAAGATACCCCACGATGTATCCTACAACATTGCCGACAACACTATCTATTGTATCAAAATTCGAATCCTTTACAAAAAGTTTGACCAGCAAAGCGTTTACAACTGTTAGAACTATCACCGCCCAATATATGATGCTAAGCGATATTTGCAGCAGCAAGAACAAGATGAGAGCATCTAACGGAACCAACCACAAGGTGTGTCTGCTACAAGAAGAGACTATGTAGAGGATTGATCCCACACCATAAATGCAGAACAGAGCTGCAAAGAGTTTGCTGTCTCCATGAATTGACTCGTGCCATAAGAAGAAGCCCACAGCCAACAACGCCAACAAGGCTACATAGCCTATAATGAACAAATCAATTTTCGTTTTCTGTTTCATAACATAATGATTTTTTAGTAATCTATTTATGGAGTTATGTTAGCATTTTTTGTGAAAAAAGCAATAAAAAAGCACTCCGAAGAGTGCTTTTTATCAAAAGCCCGTAAACAGCTTTACAAAAAAGAAAAACGCATACCCCATGCCAAAACCAACAATGTTGGCGATGACACTGTCTGTTGCACTAAATTTAATCCAATCCTTTCCGAAAAGCCTAACTAACAAGGCATTCAAGACTGTTAAAACAGCCGGCCCCCAATACACAGCGCTAAGCGATATTTGCAACAGTAAAAACAAGACAAGAGCATCTATCGGAAATATCCATAGCGGATCTTTGCTTTCTGTGGTACATAGCGTGTAAAGCATCAGACCTAAACCGTTAATGCAGAATATACCGGCAAAAAGTACAACATCTCCCTGAATGGATTTATGCCACCAAGCAAAGCCTGTTGCCAGCAGCACAATAAAGGCCACATAACCAATGGCGAATAAATCACCTTTTATTTTCTGTTTCATAACACAATTGTTTTTAAGTAAGATATTTGTCGGATAACGTTAGCACGTTTTATAAAAAAAACAATAAAAAAGCACTCCGAAGAGCGCTTTAGCCGTTTAAGTAAATCATCCGCAGGCGACAAAGATAAGGGACGCACCCAATGCCGAAGCCAGAACGAGTATAGCCATACATATCAGCCATTTACCAAAACCGACAATAATTGAGATAAGAGTTTCTTTTTTCATAAGTCTAATAGTTTAAGATCGTGGTTGATTATACTATGAAAAACACTTCCAAACAAGTTAAAAAATTAAATAATTTGTTTATTTTTGGCGCTTAAAGCTTGCAAAATCGGCGGAAAACCTGTATGTTTACGCCAAATTGCTGTAATTTGGGGAATAAAATGTCCGACTTATTTGAATCATCAGAAAATATTAAAGCCAACAACGATTATGGCGCTTCCAGTATCGAAGTTTTGGAGGGGTTGGAACCTGTGCGCCATCGCCCCGGTATGTATATCGGTGGTACCGATGAAACAGCTCTGCACCACTTAGTTGCGGAGATTTTAGATAACTCTATGGATGAGGCTGTTGCCGGTTATGCCAACAAAATTGATGTACAAATGAATGCCGATTATTCCGTTACCATTACCGACAATGGTCGCGGTATCCCTGTTGATCCGCATCCCAAATATCCCGGAAAATCAGCCCTTGAAGTTATTTTGACTATTTTGCATTCCGGCGGCAAGTTCGGCGGGAGTGCCTATAAAGTTTCAGGCGGTTTGCATGGCGTGGGATTGTCTGTTGTTAATGCTTTATCAGAAAAGTTGGTTGTTGAAATTGCCCGCGATAAAAAGCTTTATCGTCAGGAATATAGCCGTGGTTATCCTTTAGGGCCTTTAGAGCTAATCGGCAACGCCCCTAACCGTCGAGGAACGTCGGTCACTTTTAAGCCTGATCCGGAGATTTTCGGTGTTAACTCCAATCTGTTGCCAAACAGAATTTATCGTATGGCTCGTTCAAAGGCTTTTTTGTTCAAGGGAATACGCATCAATTGGGCTTGCGCTCCGGAACTTTTAAGCGAAGGAGATATTACGCCGGCAGAAGCTGAATTATGTTTTCCAAACGGTTTGCTTGACTTCTTAAACTATCAAGTTGGAAACAGAACGACAATTAACCGCAAACCTTTTTCCGGCGATGCTGCCTTAGCCAATGACGAAGGCAAAGTTGAATGGGCAATTACCTGGCCTGAAGATGAAAACGGTTTCTGTCATTCTTACTGCAATACGGTTGTTACTCCGCAAGGCGGAACTCATGAGTTAGGTTTTAAGGCGGCGCTTATTCGCGGTTTGAAAGAATACGGCGAAATGGCTAATGTAAAGAAAGCTTCATCTATTACAGGTGATGACTTTTTGAGTGATGCCTGCATTATGCTTTCCGTTTTTATCAAAGACCCTCAATTTCAAGGACAAACGAAAGATAAATTGACCTCCTCTAAAGCCTTGCGTTTAGTAGAAACCGCCGTCAAGGACTCGTTTGATCACTGGCTTTCTTCTGATTTGGAAAACGCGGCGGCTTTGCTTGAGTATGTTATAGAAAGAGCCGACGCGCGTAAAAAGAAAAAAGAAGAAAAAATACAAACAAGAAAAACACCGACAAAGCGTTTGCGTCTTCCCGGAAAACTTGCCGATTGTTCACAAGCCGCAGCTGCCGGAACTGAAATTTTTATTGTTGAGGGAGATTCCGCCGGCGGTTCTGCCAAGCAGGGTCGTGATCGTTTTACACAAGCCATTTTGCCTTTGCGCGGGAAGATTCTTAACGTGGCCAGCGCCAGCCTTGATAAAATTATGCAAAATCAAGAAATTAAAGATATGTGCGAGGCCTTGGGCTGCGGTGTTAAAGAGCATTATAACGAAGATAATTTACGTTATGAAAAAATTATTATCATGACCGATGCCGATGTGGACGGGGCGCATATTGCCTCTCTGCTGATGACTTTCTTTTATCAGCAAATGCCTAAGCTGATTGAAAACGGTCATTTGTATATTGCCACTCCGCCTTTGTATAAAATTGCCGCCGGCGGCAAAAATTATTACGCTTTAGACGATGATGACAAAGACAGAATCTTGACTAAAGAAATTAAAGGTAACGTTAAACCTGACATCAGCCGTTTCAAAGGTTTAGGCGAAATGAGCGCTCAACAGCTTAAAGAAACAACCATGGATAAGAAAAATCGCACGCTCCTTCGGGTTTTGTTACCAAATACAAACACTGAAGAAGGAAAAGAAGAAGCGTTTGAAACACGTCGTCAAGTTGAGAGGTTGATGGGAAAGAATCCGGAAACTCGATTTAAATTTATCGTCGAGCGTGCTAAATTTGTAGATGATTTGGATTTTTGATGATCAGAAAAGCTTCTCTTACAGATTATGAAACTTTGGCCGCCTTATGGTTGGAGACCAGTCTGGCGGCGCACGGATTTGTTTCTGCGGAATACTGGAGAAAAATGGTTTCCTCTGTTCAGAAAGATTATTTACCCAATTCAGAAACCTATATATTTGAGGACAAGCATAAAATAAAAGGATTTATCAGCCTTCAAGAAAACAATTACACAGGAGGGTTGTTTGTTTTGCCCAAATGGCAACAATGTAAAATAGGTTCAAAGTTACTGAAATTTGTTCGTCGCCACAGACCCAACCTTAGTCTTAAAGTGTTTGCAAAAAATGAACAGGCTCTTCGTTTTTACCAAAAACACGGATTTAAGATTGTTGCCGAGCAAACAGATGTTTCGACCGGAGAAAAAGAACTCTTGCTGGGCTGGTCGGCCGGTTGCTTGACCGGTTTTCAAAAGCGTTTTCAAGGAGATTCCTAAAAGAAAACCCCGCTCTGAAAGCGGGGCTTTTATTAATCTTTAACCGGAGCACCGTACTCGTTTGTTTTGTTTTCTCCGCGAAAACAAAAGAATACCCACAAAGCAATCAGACCGAGTGCCGGAACGAATATTACGAAATACCAGAACCCCGGCTTTCCTAAATCATGTAAACGACGAACACCCAAACCAACACTTGGAATTGCAACCGACAAAAGGAAAAATTTTGTTAATAAAAACATTCCTATGACAGTATCAATCAAAATCAACGGCAAGCAAAGAACAAAAACGCACAAGGTGAAATACCAATACATTGAGCGGTTTGCTCTGCCATCAAACTTTGTATAAGAATTCTTCAGATAATCAACAAAATATTTATTGAAAATATCCAAAGCTGCTTTTTTAAATTTTTCAAAATTCATCTTTATTTCCTCCAAACAGTACCTACCTCTATCAATAACAAAAAACTTTAAATAATTATTAAAAAATCAAATTGTTAGTGTGTTTTCCATTAAAATAAAAACGATATGTTATTTTCTACGGATTTAAGAAACTGCTTGTGTTTTACTTTTTTTAGGTGTAGAAACGCATTAGTCTTGGGGGTATAGCTCAGATGGGAGAGCGATTGGTTCGCAATCAATAGGTCAGGGGTTCGATCCCCCTTACCTCCACCATTTCAGGCCTGTTTAATGCAGGCTTTTCTTGTGTTTTTCAGGAAATATTTTGGATTCTAAAAGGATTCTGTTTCTGACTTTTATAAAATAAATGTTTTTTTATAAAAAAAGGAAAAATATTTATTTCTCCGCAAAACGAATCTCACCCTTTATTTGCCGCGAATCGTTGATTTGATTCACTTTTGTTTTAACCCTTTCTTAAAAATATCTTGCAATGGTGAAATGAACAAAGTCTGTTCGCAGGAGAATAATTTTTTATGAAAAGGCTTTTGCCGACATTTGTTTTTGCTTTGTTAATGTTTACAATTTCTGTTGTCTTTGCGGACACAGAGAACTCCTCCTCTGTCCCTTTTTTAAACACTGAAATACCAAGCTCCTCTTTATTGAAAAATTCACATTTGACTGAAAAAACAAAGGCACGATTACAAAAAATCTCCCTCCAAAAAGGTGTTCTTATAGATATTTCTCCGGTAGAACACTTATCTTCTGACAGATATTTTCAGAATACAGAGTCTCTTTTGACTGAAAAAAAAGAACAAAATATCTATATTTTTTCTGGTTTTTCAGGAAGAATGGAGTGGCGTAAAGTAAAATCCAAAATTTCAAAATCCGGTGCCAGCACTCTGATTACACTTAACGAAAGCTCTGCCCTGCCCTCGCAAAAAAATGTTTTGTATGTTGCTCAAAATTCTGCGGTTATATCTGCAAATTCATCCGGTTTTGTGCTTAAAGAAACATCTGAAAATGGCGACATTATAAAACTATCCGGACAAAATAGCTTTTTTGATGATTCGCTGACATCTAAAGAGCTTTTTTCTGCCACAAATAAAAATTATGTGTTGCTTGATGTTGCGCCGGATTCAACTCCCGAGGTTTCCGGTGAAATTGTCGCTTATAACGGTCTGGCCGGCGCAGCCATTGAGCAAACTCGTGATTTATTCCATTCTTTGGTTTCTAATATTAACGGAGACAGGCTTGCTAATTCTTACTGCCGCGGAACAGATTCCTATGACTGCATTTATGATGGTTCGCCACTCAATCGTTTTTGGATAAGCCCTGTTTATACGGGGTCTAAAAACCAAGCCCCTTACCTTTTTAAGGCTGAAATTTTGGGAACTGACGCCGGATATGACATGCAAACAGACGCCTACAATCGCTTGGGAATTTTTGTTTCTTTGCGACAGGGTGAATATGATTTTAACGGAAAAAATGACTATTATCTCAGTCATTTTGCCAGCGAAATTAATATTAACAGCTACTTAGGCGGCCTATACTACCGATATGATAAAGACTTTTTCCATTCAACAGCAACCGTTTTTGCCGGTGTTCAAAAAGCGGAAATAGAAACAGCTAACACGGTTAAAGCTAAAACCAACGGTGTGGAATATGGTGCTGCCGTTGAAACCGGTTTTAAGTTTAATGTTGCCACAGACCTAAATTTAGAATCAGGCGTTAGCTTGCAACATATTGAAGTTTCTTACGATGACATCAAAGACATTTACAGAAATGAAGCTAAATATGATACCATTCGCAACACAGAAGCTGAAATTTACCTTAAAGCGGAAAAAACTTTTCATATTGATGAAGACAAAGCTAAAATATATATTAAACCCTCAATAATAAAGTCTTGGCGCGATGGAAATGTTGAGATTGCCGGATTAAAAAAGACATCTGCCGTTGATGACGTTTTACTCGAAAGAATCGAGGTTGGCGGAAGTTTTCAGCTTGATAACAATCTCTCTTTTTATGGAAACGCTGCTTATACTACCGGCGACGATTACGAGGCAGCCTCTTTCAATGCCGGTATAAAATATTCTTTCTAAAAAGCGTTTTCTATATGCTTTATTCGTAGCGGAAAAGAAACCAAAACGACATCAAAACGAACATCATAGCCATTGTATTGCGGATTTTTTGCCAGAAAAGCCTCTGCCGCTCGGCGTATTCTTTCTTGTTGTTTGGGTAAAACGGCGTAAGCGGCTTGCTCCAGAGAAGAACGCTTTTTTACTTCTATAAAAACAATTGTTTTTCCTTTTGAAAGGATTATATCCACTTCTCCGGCTCCGGTTCCCCTCCCCGTCACATAATTGCGACAAATCAGGTTATATCCTTTTAACTTTAAAAAACTCAGAGCCAAAAACTCTGCTAAATGACCGTTATCATAGTTACTCATTGTTTTTCTTTTATTTTCAACGCTGTCTCATAAACTTCGTTCTTGGAAAAACCGTATTTTTCTACAACTGTTTTGACAGCGCTTTTTAAGCTGCTTTTTTGCATTTCTTCGCTTAAAACTTCCTCCAGATTTACTTCTTGTCTGCTCTCTCCTTCTGTCGGGGGAGAAACCATAAAGACTATTTCTCCTTTAGGCTCATTAATGGTGTAATATTCTATAAGCTCGGCGGCACTGCCGTTTCGGCACTCTTCATAAATTTTTGTTATTTCGCGGGCAACCGACATTTCTCTACCGCTAAAAACCTCTCCAGCCGTTTGCAATGTTTTGATAATACGATTTGCTGTTTCATAAAAAATCAGTGTGGCATTTATGCTTTTCAGGCTATTGAATAAATCTTTGCGAGCCTTATCTTTATTAGGAATAAAACCGGCAAACATAAATTTGTCTGTCGGCAAACCGGAAAGTTGCAGAGCGCAAACCAGCGCACAAGCTCCGGGGATTGTGAAAACGGGAACATTTTGTTCTTTGCACTGACGAATCAGATGGTATCCCGGGTCAGAAATTAACGGACTTCCCGCATCACTGATAAGGGCAACCGAAAATCCTTGATGCACGAGATCCACCAACTTTTGAACCTGCAAACCTTCGTTATGGTCTTGAAAAGTTATAAACTCTTTTTTTAAGCTTAATCCTAAAAGGGAAAAGAGCTTTTTGCTCACTCTGGTGTCTTCACAAGCTATAATATCTGCTGTTTGCAAGACTTCTTGAGCTCTGTTTGAGATGTCCCCTAAATTGCCAATTGGCGTGGCTACAATATAAATACCGCTTTTCAACAAGACCTCTCTTTACATTCTTCAAAATTTAAACTAACTTTAAGCAAGATTGTTTTCTATTTTGGGATAAAATGCAAGTGTTAAAAAAAATCGGCTTTTTATTTATTTGTTTGGGTATTGCTGCTTGTTCAACCTCGAGAGATGCCGTTATTTCTTCTAAAGGCGGAACTGAAGCGTTTAATACCGATATAAGCGAAATAAATATCGCTCCTATGGGCGGGAGTTTTCGTGTCGGCGTGCTGCTTCCTTTGACCGGACAGGCGGCTAAGCAAGGTCAGGGGCTGCGCAATGCCACAATGTTAGCCATGGAAGATATTCGCAATCCCAATCTGATTTTGCAGTACTATGACACAAAAAGCACTCCCAGCGGCGCTCGTATAGCCGTTGAAAACGCCATTCGTCAAAAAGCGAATCTGATTATCGGTCCTCTTATGAGTTCTGAAGTTCAGGCGATTTCCAGTGAAACAATTTATCAAGGTGTTCCTGTTATTGCTTTTTCCACCGCTCAAGAGGTTTTGCAACCCACTGTTTATACTCTGGGGCTTTTGGTTGAAGAACAGGTTAACCGTATTATGACCTATGCGGCGCAGAGAGGACGTTCGCGTTTTGCTTTGTTGCTTCCTGATAACTCAACGGGCAGTGCTGTGGCAAAGGCTGCCGTTAAATCGGCTCAGAAAAATAACGTGAAAGTAACCGTTATTGGATTTTATCCGCCGGAAACATCTGATTTCTCTGAGATTATCAAACAGATGACCAATTACAGCACCAGACAGGGACGATTAAACTCTTTGAAGAGTTCTTTGCAACAACAAGCTTCTGCCGGAGATGAGAATGCCGCCAGCGCTTTGCAAAAACTCAAAACAAAGGAAGGCTTGGGCGATATTGGTTTTGATGCTGTCATTATTCCCGAATCCGGTGCAAAATTAACATCTGCCATATCAATGTTTGCCTATTATGATGCGGCTTACCCCGATGTTCAGTTTTTGGGAACATCTTTGTGGGAAGCCGGACATTATAATAACGAATCCATGATTGTTAATAGTTTGTATCCTGCAATTTCTCGTACTTACAGCAACTATTTTGCAAAAAAATACAGTTCTTTATTTAATGAAAGGCCTATGAGCCTTTACGCCTTTGCTTATGACGCGGTTGCTTTGGCGAATGAACTTTCCAAACAAAACACTGATAATTTAAATCAGGCGATTACCAGCCCAGAGGGCTATTCCGGTATTAACGGAAGTTTCCGCTTGTTTGAAAACGGGACAAATCAACATAGCCTTGATATTATGGCCATTAAGGCGGAAGGAGATGTTGTTGTTGACGCGGCGCCGCGACATTTTACCGATGATGGACAAGATCAAATTTTGCATTCTATTGATTTTAACGAATATTACCAAGTTCCGACAATTTACGGAAAAGATGCTTCTGCCGCACAAATTATGATTTATGGCGCCATTTTACAAAATCCGACATCTTTTGTTTCAGATGCTGATTTAGAACATTAGAGTGTTAAAAAGCTTTAACCGATGAATATTTTTATTCCCTAGGGGAAACAGACGAAAATCCTCTTGAAAAATGGTATATTTCTGGTATTTGTAAGGGAAGGAGAGCTCGGGCTGGCGCCTCGCCAATCCGGTCAGGTTCGGAAGAAAGCAGCCGTAACGAGAGTTGTCAGGGTCGGTGCTCTCCACCGTTTTAACGTGGTTTTATCATATGGCAGAAAACAAACAAGAAAATCAGGGTAAACAATATGTCGTTCTGGCGCGAAAATATCGCCCTCAGAGTTTTAGCGAACTTTTGGGGCAAGATGCGTTGGTTCGTACATTGACTAACGCCATTCAAAACAATCGTTTGCACCACGCCTATATTTTAACGGGAATCCGCGGTGTGGGAAAGACAACCACCGCTCGTTTGATTGCCAAAGCCCTTAACTGTACGGGAAAAGACGGAAACAGCGGCCCTTCAATCACCCCTTGTGATGAATGTGAAAACTGCAAAGCTATTGCTGCTTCCAGGCATATTGATGTTTTGGAATTGGACGCGGCATCTCGTACCGGTGTTGACGACATTAGAGAAATCTTGGACGGGGTGCGTTATAAACCGACAAATGCTCGTTATAAAATCTATATTATTGACGAAGTGCATATGCTTTCCAAAAACGCTTTCAACGCGTTGCTGAAAACTCTGGAAGAACCGCCGTCACACGTCATCTTTATTTTTGCAACAACGGAAATTAGGAAAGTGCCGATAACGGTTCTTTCTCGTTGCCAACGTTTTGATTTGCAAAGACTTACCGTTGACACGCTTATCGGACACTTTAAAAACATTATCCAGAAAGAAAGCTTGGAAGCTGAAGATGAGGCCTTGCACTTGATTGCTAAAGCGGCTGATGGGTCTTGCCGTGACGGATTATCTTTGCTTGATCAGGCTATTTCTTTGGGCGCGGGAAAAGTTTGTACGGATATTGTTAAAAATATGATTGGTTTGGCTGACAGAGGCCAAACATTTGAGCTTTTTGAAAACCTGCTAAGCGGTAATATGGATAAAACCGTTTCCTTGTTAGCCGAACAGTATAAAAACGGCGCCAATCCCACTACTCTTTTACAAGATTTGATAAATATCACTCACTTGCTGGCCAAGGTTAAAATTGTTCCTTCTTGCTTGGAAAAAGAGGATTTATCAGAAACAGAAAAAGATTTTTGTAATCGTTTGGCGCCAACGGTTTCAATTGCCGTTCTTTCAAAAATTTGGCAAATGATGCTTAAAGGGCTTAGCGAACTTGCTATTGCTCCGGTGCAAATTGACGCATTGGAAATGATTTTAATAAGAATCGCTTATTCCGCAAGTTTACCGACACCGTTTGAGCTTCTCAACGATGTAAAAAAAAAAGGTAGTTTAGTTTTTGCTCAACCGGATGAAAACGCTGCTAAAAAAGTTGATATAAAGAGCGAAACTTCTTCCCCTGAAAGAGAACCTTTTACAAAAAGTGATGAGCAAGCGGTAAAAGCTGTTTTTAACAAACCGGAGGATTTAGCCGAATATTTAGAACAAAATAAAAAAATGCTAATGGCTTATACAATCAGGAACGATATTTCTTTCAACAGCTTTTCCAACGGCATGATGAAAATAACGACTTCGGAAAAAGTTGGTAACGATTTTTTGTTAAGTTTGCAAAATTTACTGGTTGAAGTTACGGGAAAGAAGTGGGAAATTGAAATTCTTCGGGGCTCCTTGGGGGAAACTTTAGCCGATAAAGAGCGGGCAACTGAAGAAACCAATAAAAAAAATGTTTCTGATTTGCCTTTGGTGAAAGCTATTTTAGCGGAATTTAAAGGTGCTAAAATTGAAACGCTTACACGTAAGATTAACGAAGAAACAGCTGAAAATGTTGAAAGTTATGATGAACCTGAAACTTATTTTGACGAGGATTTATAAAAATGCTTAATATGCAAGGAATTATGAAACAAGCTCAAGCTATGCAGAAAAAAATGCAAGAAATGCAGGAAAAACTGGCCATGGAAGAGGTCGAAGGTTCAAGCGGCGGCGGCATGGTTAAGGTTGTGCTTAACGGTAAGTTTGAAATGAAGTCGCTGAAAATTGACCCTTCACTTATTGTTGCTGAAGAGGCCGATATTTTGGAAGACTTGATTTTGGCCGCTTATAACGATGCTAAAAATAAAGTTGATGCAAAAATGCAAAACAGCGTTGCCGATATGACCGGAGGACTTAATCTCGGTGGGTTGAAACTTCCTTTTTAGTTGATAAATTATGTTTGCGTCCAATAATGACATTGAAAAGTTAATTAAACTTGTGTCTAAGCTGCCTTCTTTGGGAAGTCGCTCGGCAAGACGTATTGTTTTGCAGCTGATAAAAAAGAAAGAATCGCTCTTTTTACCTTTGATTGAAGCTCTATCTCAAGTTGCGGAAAATATTAAACCTTGCGAAATTTGCGGTAATTTTGATACAACATCGCCTTGCGCTATTTGCTCTTCGGCGAACAGAGATTCTCAGCTTTTGTGTGTGGTACAAGATGTGGCTGATTTATGGGCTATGGAAAGAATTTCTCTGTTTAAGGGTAAATATCATGTGCTTGGAGGTGTTTTATCGGCAATGGAAGGGGTTGTTCCTGAAGACTTGAATATTGAATCGCTTATAAAGAGAATCGTTTCCGAAGGGGTAAAAGAAGTTGTTTTGGCTTTACCGGCAACCATAGACGGGCAAATTACATCGCATTATATTGTTTCTCGTTTGAAAGAGTTTGACGTTAAGATTACAACGCTGGCTCAAGGTATTCCCGTTGGAGCTGAGCTTGATTATATGGATGAAGGCACTCTTCAGTTGGCCCTTGATTCCAGAAAGTTGTTATAAAAAACCCTCAAAAGAGAGTTTTCTTTTATTAAAAAGCGTGCCGTCCCCAAAGAACACAAGGGTTCTCTGTATTTTCATTTTCCATACATTCTCTTTCCATAAAACCGTGTCCCTTCATACATTGTTCCCAAATGGTTGAACGATTTTCTGAAAAAGCAGAATTCGCTTGAGCTAAGCATCTATTTGAAACCATATAATACGGCTCACATTGTTCATATGCACAATTCCAGGTTGTCGAATAACATCCTGTTGTTAAAAAGATAAAAAGAATACAAAAAATTTTTTTCATTTTTCCCACTCAACAAATTAAAAAAACAAAACCCGCTCTTTAGAAAGAGGCGGGCGGATGTTCGAAAACCGTATATAGCTAAATGGCTCGGCTTATTTGGCTGAGCCTTATTCACCGACATCCGCCCAGGCAGAAGTCGGCACAATTTAAAGTCGTGTGCACACGACTAGCTATATAAAAGGGTTTTCGACGCCCCAGATATGTTAAACATATCCGGAGAAAATCGTAAACGAAATATTTTTAAAAGCAAGCCCTTTTAAGACTCGTACAACGGCTTTTTTATATTTTGTGACTAATGTATCATTTTTTTGTGATTAATGCCTTCAGTGGTCAAAAAAAGAGGACGTTATTTTCAACGTCCTTTTGTAAAAAATTACAGAGCATTTTCTATCAGTCTGTCGAGGTTGTTACGCTCCCCCTCCTTATACCCCTCAAAAGTTTCCTTTATCGGCTGTTTTTTGACGGCGGGAGTGCTTTTTTTAACTTGGGGGCTGGCTAGTTTTTCAAACAATTCATCATTTTTTTCTTTTTCACGGCGCTCGTCTTCTTTCTTCATTGCCTCTTCACCGTTTGCCTTTGCTTTTTCCCTGATGATGGCCAGTGTGCTTTCGGGTATTAAATCTTCAATCGGTTTGGCGAAGCTTCCGGCTATTTTGAAGTATTTAGACTCGCGCAAAACATCAGATTGTTTATCTTCCGGAATCATCCAACTCACCAAGATATAGAATAAAATAACCAATAAACAGGCTCTGGCAATGCCAAAAAACAACCCCAAAACTCGGTCAACGTTACTTAATTTGCTGTTGCGAATTTTGCCGACAATTTTTCCTGTTATGAGAATCCAAAAAACAAGAAACAAAATCAGAATAAATAAAGAAGTTACAACACCGGCCAGCCAGCCGCTTTCAATGTATAATTTTGCAAAAGGTGTCAGAACCGGCAGCAGGTAAATAATTGCCGCAACCCCCAGAACCCAACCGATAATGGATAAGACCTCTTTAACCAAACCGCGGCTTAAGGCTATTAGGGCAGAAATACCAACAATGATTAAGATAATTACATCCAGATTATTAAGCTGTTGCATGATTTTGATACCTTTAGTTAAACCAATTAATCAAACGATGAACATTGCCGATTTCTTTGCGGTTGATGTCTACGTTAACTTTCTTTTCTTTGCTGTGTGTCGGTGGCGTTATTGCATTGGCAAAACCCAGTTTTGACGCTTCTTTTAGTCTTAAACTCGGTTGACTGACGGCTCGAATTTCTCCGGAAAGCCCTATTTCACCAAAAATAACCATATCTGCCGGCAACGGCTTGTTTGTCATAGATGAAATTACGGCCATGGCAACGGCTAAATCCGCTGCAGGTTCTGAAATTCTTAACCCGCCGGCAATATTTAAGTAAACATCTTGCGCGCTCAAGTTCATGCCGCATCGCGCTTCCAAAACGGCTAAAATCATGGATAAACGGTTACTGTCCCAACCGACAACAGCTCTTTTGGGGCTGGCATAACTCGTTGGGCTGACCAATGCTTGAATTTCAACCAAAACAGGTCTGGAACCTTCTATACCGGCAAAGACACAAGAACCTGAAATGTTCCCCTGACGTTCGGCCAAAAACAAAGCTGACGGATTTTCAACTTCTATAAGACCATCGTCCTGCATTTCGAAAACACCTATCTCATCCGTGGCACCATAGCGGTTTTTTACCGCGCGCAAAATACGAAAATGATGCCCTCTTTCGCCTTCAAAATAAAGAACCGTATCAACCATATGCTCTAAAACTCGAGGACCGGCTATGGCTCCTTGTTTGGTAACGTGTCCAACCAAAAACAACGTAAACCCTTTTCTTTTAGCCAACTTTATCAACTCATAAGAGCAAGCTCTCACTTGCGCAACACTACCCGGGGTTGATTCCACTTCTTCAAGGTACATTGTTTGGATAGAATCGATGACAACTACCGCTGCATCTGATTTTTCCAGAGTTGTGATAATATCTTTAACATCTGTACTGCTGGCCAGTTTTACGGGTGATTTATCCAGCTGCAATCTTTTAGCGCGAATGCGAACTTGGTCAATCGCTTCTTCTCCGGAAATATAATAAACTTCAGGACTTCCTTCTAAATCAGCGACTTTGGCACAAGCCTGCAAAAGTAAAGTCGATTTTCCTATCCCCGGATCACCGCCAACTAAAATAACAGAACCGGAAACCAAACCTCCACCGCAGACCCTGTCTAACTCTTTGTTTCCTGTTGACAATCGGCTTAGTTTTTGCTCAGCCCCGCTTAAAGCGACAAACTCCAATGTTTTGCCTTTAGAACGTTTAAGATTAAGGTTTGTATAGCCCTCTCCGGTTATGTTCTCTTCAACAATTGTATTCCATTCGCCGCAGGCATCACATTTGCCCTGCCATTTGGGATAAACAGAACCGCATGATTGGCAAACATATTGTTTAGCGCTTTTTTTCGCCAACTAAACCTCCACTTTTATCGGGCCTTGAGAACATCCGTTTATAAACTGGCAAACGTATGGATTATCGGTTTTATCCAATTCTTTAACTGTTCCTTGCCAAATTATTTTACCCTTATAGAGCATGGCTATTCTATCGGCTATTTTACGGGCAGATGCCATATCATGCGTGATGGTTAACGCTGTGGCTCCCAAACCTTTTACAGATTCTATAATCAAATCATTAATAACGTCAGCCATAATCGGATCAAGACCGGTTGTCGGCTCATCAAAGAAAATTATTTCAGGTTTCGAGGCAATTGCTCTGGCCAAACCGACACGTTTCTGCATACCGCCGGAAAGCTCAGAAGGGGATAAATCGGCCACATCCGGAGCCAGACCAACTTGTCGTAAAACGCGAATAGCCTCTGTTTTTGCTTGTTTTTTGTTCATTTTTTGATTTTCGAGCAAATCAAAGGCAACATTTTCCCAAACGCTTAAACTGTCAAACAGCGCGCCCCCTTGAAAAAGCATGCCCATTTTGGAGTGCAAGCGCTCCTTTTCTTTTTCGTTGATACCAACAACCTCTTCATCATCAACGAGTATTGACCCCTCTTCCGGACGCAGCAAACCTTGAATGCATTTTATCAAAACAGATTTTCCCGTTCCGGAACCCCCGATAACAACGAGGGATTCACCTTTGCGAATCTCCAAATTTGCACCGTCTAAAACGACTTTCTTTCCAAAAGCCTTATGAAGATTTGTAATTTTTATTTTTACTTCAGCCATTTGTTATTCTCCATAAAATTACTTTGAAAAGAAAAGTTCAGTGATGATATAGTTGAAAATCAAAATCAATATTGACGCTGAAACAACGGCGTTTGTTGTTGCTGTACCAACGCCTTGCGCACCACCTTTTGATTTATAACCGTTGTAGCAACCCATTAACGAAATAATAAAACCAAAAACAGCCGCTTTTACGACACCCGTGGTTATGTCAATGCTCTGTAAGTTTTGCAGTGTGGAATTAATATAGTTAGCAGGGTTGAAACCTAATTTATAAACACCGACAACATACCCTCCGAAAATGCCGATAATATCACCGAACAAAACCAATAAAGGCATAACGATTAAGCCGGCTAAAATACGCGGCGTAACCAGATATTTGAAGGGGTTGGTTGATAAAGTTGTTAAAGCGTCTATTTGCTCCGTAACGCGCATTGTTCCGATTTCTGCCGCCATAGCTGCGCCAATTCTGCCGGCAACCATTAAGGCAGACAGCACAGGAGCCAACTCTCGGGTTACGGAAATCAGAACAACCTCGGCAACCGCACCTTCAGCACCATAGCGCATGAAACCGGAATAACTTTGCAAAGCAATTACCATACCGGCAAAAATAGTCGTTAAACCAACCACCGGAAGTGAATAGAAACCCATGTCAATTATTTGTCGCAGCAAATTACGCCCGTAAAAAGGAGGTGTTAAGCAATTATACAAAGATTGTGCGACAAAGATAGATAATTCGCCGAGACGAGACACAAAGGCCGTTAAAGGTTTGCCTTGGCGACGCAAAAAATTCTCAATATCTGAAAGCATTTGTTTTTATTCTCCCGTGTAAAATTTTGCTGGTAGTTTAAAATGTTATTCGCAAAGAATCAACCGTCATGCACAAAATCCGCACAACTTAGTAGGTTTAGAGTGTTAACGCCGCTATTATTTTGTTAGTGGCGGAAACTTCAAAAGGATAGAGCTTTATTCGCGGTAGTTGAATATCTTCATATTGCCAATAATCCGGCTCGGGATAGCGTTCCGTTTCTTCGGGAGAAGCAACCAACTCCACCACTAATTCAATAGAAGCTTTTTCAACGGCATCAAGTTTTTTTATGCCAAGCCCGCGAATCTCCAGCAAACCTCTGATGTTCTCCGGCGCAGACGCGTAAATTTTTCCGTTTTCTGCACTTATTATCGTTCTGTCATCGGCGATGAGCTGCGCCTGTTTATCAAAAATCATTCGCAGCGTTAAGTCAGATTTTCCGGATTTAGAAGCTCCGAAAATCAGAACACCCTTTCCTTGCCAAGAAATGCTTGATGCGTGACAATTCCAATTCATAAATCCATCCCGTTCAAACGTGTTATTTTATCTTCCGATGAGACTTGTATTGTTGCTAAACGACCTTCACCATCTTGTTCTATGGTTATTTTGAAAACATCTCTGGGAAGCAAAGATGACATTTTATCCGGCCATTCTATGAGAGAAACACCTGTATACATGGCTTCTTCAACCCCTATCTCATATATTTCTTCCGGATTTTTCAAGCGATACAGGTCAAAATGGTAAATATCAAAATCAGCCGTTTCGTACAATTGCATCAGAGTAAAGGTCGGACTGGGAACATCTTTTGCGTCTGTTAACGCCTGAATAAAAGCTCTTGCCAAAACACTCTTGCCCATACCCAGCGTTCCATAAAGCGCAAAAACATCCCGCTCCTTTGCTATTTTTGCAAGCTTTTTCCCAAGGTTAACAGTGTCCTCTTCACAAGAAAGCTTAATTTTTTTTACTTTTTCCATTTTTAATCAAACAGACCAAATGTTTTTTTGCGCCCTGACTTTTTATGAATTATTTTAACTTTGGGTTTTCTGGCTTGAATTTTTCGCCAATCCCAAGGCATGTAAAACTCACCTTGCCATAGACCTCTTAAATTTTTCTGCGCTTGTTCCTGATAGGGAAGGTAAACGTTCGAATGTTTTGTATAAGCAACCGCCCAACCGGCATTAACCAAAGCGGCTCCTATATCATAAGGCCCTAAGGAGCATGTTCCTATCATGTTGCCTTTAGCATCTCTTTCCATAACCCGGCACTGCAAAGGATGATCTTGTAACCAACTGGACAACCATGATATGGCTTGTTGTCCGCAATTGTATGCCCGCCCAGTCGAATCGGCGCAGTTTTGGTTAATTTCCGGAGCATCTATTCCGAATAAACGAAATTTTCGTCCTTTGATACTCAGTGTATCGCCACTAATCACTCCGGCAGAAGAATATACAACCGAATAAACTTCCTGAGGTTGTTGCTCTTTATCTTTTGATGAAGAACCGCCAAACAACATTTCTAAGAAACCTTTCTTTTCTTCGGTTTTTGGAGTTTCCTCATCAAATTCTCCGTCAGAAAAACTCTCCGATATTGGCTCTTCAGCTTCTTCTTGTAATAAGTTTATTATTCCACTTTGCTCTTTTGGCCCGGAATCGCTCGGGTTTGAAGCAGAATTAAAACCTATAAAAGACTTCAGATTGGGAATGACATTGTCAATACCGCCGTTAAAACCGCCAATTGCGTATAAAATGAATACGACTATTGCTGTTATTGCAAATAAGGAAGGCAAACACCCCATTGCTCGCCATGCCATTTTGGAAAATATGTATAAAATGATTAAACCTATTACAAGCCCCAACATCCCACCACCTTGCATCAGGGCATTGGTTGATTGTGTACCTGCTCCACCAAGAAAGATAAGAAAAAGCGCTCCGGTACACAACATAAATTTTTTTAAGAAAAACATGGCATTTCCTATTAATTTCATCAACAATACCGTTACTTTAGACGTTGTTAGTAAAAATATCGTTACCAAAATAAAAAAGCAGGGAAAACCCTGCTTTTTCGTAAGCGCTATTTTGATCAGCTAGTCAATAATATTGATTGAAAACTTTTCGTTTTTTCCATCTTCTTTAAATACACTGTTTTTAGCATATCTTGTCGTCTCTTGACGCGTTAACGTATTAACAATCATATCCAACTCGGCAATGGAAGAATATTGTAAAACAATCTTTCCGCCGCCTTTTTTATCCGGGGATATTTTCAACCTTAACCCCAGATTTTTAATCAGTTCTTTCTCTATCTCTTCAACATCTTCATTTTTTTCTTTGTTGTTTTTTTCTTTTGCGGGTTCTTTTTGTTTGGCAACCAACTCTTCCACTTGTCTGACGCTTAAATCTTTGGAAATGATTTTCTTTGCCATTTCTTCAGCGTTAGCCAAACCGACAAGAGCTCGGGCATGACCGGCCGATAATTTGTTTTCTTTAATCATATTTTGAACAGACGACGGCAAAGTCAGCAAACGAAGGGTGTTTGTAACATGGCTACGAGATTTTCCTACAATTTGAGCTAAGGCCTCTTGTGTGTGAGAAAACTCATTAATCAATCGCTGAAAACCTTCAGCTTCTTCAATTGCTGATAAGTTTTCCCGCATCAAGTTTTCAACTAAAGCAACTTCAAGAACTTCTCTGTCGTCAAAATCTTTTATAATAACCGGCACTTCTTTTAATCCGGCCATTTTAGAGGCTCTCCAACGACGTTCGCCGGCAATAATCTCGTAAATATCTCCTTTTTTACGAACCAATAATGGCTGCAAAACCCCTTTTTCTTTTATAGAATCGGATAGGGCGCGTAAAGCTTCCGCATCAAACTCTGTTCTTGGCTGATATTTTCCGGCAACAAGGTTGTTTATATCTATTTTATCCGACGGTACATTATCTAAAGCCACAGGCGCCCCGTCAAAAGATAAATCTTCACCACCTAAAAGAGCATCCAGTCCTCGTCCAAGGCTTTTGCTTTTGCGCTTGTGTTGCGAAAAAGAGTTTTCTTCAATATTTTTAACGTCTAACAACTCATCAAGTTCATTATCTAACATGCTATTAATTCCTTTTCTCTTTTCAAAACTTCACCGGCAAGACTTATATATGCTTGTGAACCGGGACATTTAAAGTCATAAATCAACACAGGCTTTCCATGAGACGGTGCTTCTGATATTTTCACATTTCTGGGAATTACGGTATCGTATACTTTTTTTCCAAAAAACTGGCGAACATCATCTTCAACCATTTGTGTCAGGTTGTTGCGCTTGTCATACATTGTAAGCACAACACCATGCAACGACAAACGAGGATTAAAGTTCTTTTTTATCTGATTAATATTACGAATCAAATCCGTAATACCTTCAAGCGCCAAAAACTCGCATTGCAAAGGAACAATAACAGCATCTGCCGCAACCAGAGCATTTATTGTAACCAAACTTAAAGACGGCGGACAATCAATCAGCACATAATCGTATTTTACGGCGTCTTTCTCTAAGGCTTTTTTCAGCGCAAACTCTCTATGCTCCATTTCAACCAATTCGATTTCAGCAGCGGCCAAATCTTGTGATGAAGGAACAAGAGAAAAGTTCGGTATCTCTGTCCAAACAATGGCCTCCGACAAACGACAATCACCCAACAAAACCTCATAAGATGAAGCCATTCTTCCCTTTTTGCAGACTCCCATGGAAGTTGATGCATTCCCCTGAGGGTCAAGATCAATAACCAAAACTTTTTTACCGGCAGCCGCCATTGCTGTTGCAACATTGACTGTTGTTGTGGTTTTTCCTACTCCGCCCTTGCGGTTTGCAATTGCAAAAATTCTGGGCATTTATTTAACTCCTTTGTTTTTTGAAAGATGATTGATTAACAAAATTCTACCTTCATTACTGGTAACGCTGTCTTTTATTTGGCAGTCAAACTTCCAGTTTTTTTGAGCTTCTTTTATCTCTTCGGCATATTTTTTACCTTTGGGAAAAATACATAATGTTTCTTTTTTGCAGAAAGGGTAAGCATAAGCTAAAAGCTCATTTAGAGAGGTCATTGCTCGAGAGGTGATAACATCTGCTTTTTCGACTTTTATTTTTTCTATTCTGTCGTTGATGATTTCAACGTTCGTGTTTGTCCGAGATGCCACCTCGTTTAAATACATCGTTTTTTTACCCGTACTTTCAACGAGCTTTATTTTTAAATACGGTGTTTTTTCAGAAGCCATTATAGCAAGCACCATTCCCGGAAAACCAGCTCCAGAGCCAAAGTCATACAACAAAGAAGCTTTTTGCGGGATAAAATCAAACAACTGTGCAGAGTCTTCAAAATGGCGTTCCCAAACATTTTCCACCGTTTTTCCGCCAACCAAATTAAATCTTTTTTGCCATTCAAGCAAAAGAGATTTATAGAGTTCTAACTTCTCAAATGTTTCACGTGAAACATTGTATATTTCCATAAAATTTTTCATAATTTATTTTTATTATTTTACAACTGATTTTAAAAGATAAAAATTCAGTTATAAACACAATATTTATAGAAAAAGAAAAAAGATTCTAAAAACAGCAAGTTAAACACTGTTTTATGAATCTTTTTATTCATATTTTATATTTTTAAAACTTTATAAACGTCCACACAAGCTCTTTCATCGAAGTGTTTTTTATTTTTAAGGGCGTTTTGGTATAACTCTGATATGTTTTCCAAACTTAAATTATAGCGGTTCATTATCCCTTTAAATCGATTCTCAAAATTTGTTTTGTTTAATCCCTCAAAAAATAAATCACACAACTGAACCATATAATCATAGTCATCCAGCGACATTTGTTTCATAAGTTTGTGAATTTGCGGAAGAATCCCCATTTTTTTATAAAAAAGATAATTATTATCATTAAAGTCGGCAGAAGGAAAACTGTGTGTTATGCAAATTTGGGCAACTTTTGAATATCCCATGTTCATCATTTGGTTATATCCCTCAAGACCATGAAAGATTTTTTCCTGCCTTTCTGACCGACTTTTTCCAATATCATGCAATAATCCGAGAACAAAGGCTTTTTCCTCGTCCAAACCACAGCAATAAGCCAGCTTTTCACAACAAGCTGCCACTCCAAGCGTATGAAAACGATATTCCAGCTCAAAAGGAAAGTTATCTATTTTTCTTCTGGCAACAATCCCTTTTTTCCATATATTTATAGCCTCAGTTCGGTTGGGAGTGTCCGGAGTTTTTTTATCTATCAACTAAATCAGCCCTATTAATTCATAAATATTACATCGGGCTTTTTTATCAAAATAATCTTTAATCTTCGTTAAGCTTTCAATAGATTTTTTCACATATTCTTCAGAAAGAGTGTGTCTTGTCAAAATGCTTTTAAAACGATCTTCTATGGTGCAAAAGTTTCCACAATCGTTAAGCATGTCCGCCAACTGAATTAAGTAATCATAGTCGTCAAATTTTGTATTTCTTAAAATTTGCATTACCAATTTGGAATCTTCTTCTACCATTTTATAGGCTGAAAAATTACTTTCTAAATCAAAAAAACTGTGGCTTAAAGCTATCCTGGCGGCAGAGGGATAACCTTTTGCCATTAGGTATTTATAACCTTCTAAACCATGAAACACCGGCTCTGACCATTCGTCGCGATAGCGCCCGCAATCGTGTAACAACCCCAAAACATAAGCTTTATCCTGATCAAGCTCATCAATCCGAGAAGCTATTTTTTCAGCTATTTTTGCAACATTGTAACTGTGCAAAATAAAAATATCCAGATACTTTTTACTAAATGGTGTGGTTCCGTTTTGCCGAAAAGCAACGACTTCAGACAATATTTTGGCGGCTTGTGAGCGGTTAGGAATAGAATCATCCATGGCTTTACTTTTTTAAATACCCTAAAATAGCGGTGATTGCCGCGGGTGTGACTCCCGATATTCTAGAGGCCTCCCCAATCGTATCCGGACGAACCGTGGATAATTTAGCAACCATTTCTCTGGATAAACCTCCGATTTTTTCATAATCTATATCGCTTCTAATGTGCAGATTTTCGTCTTTCTTAAAAACTTCAATATCAGAAAGTTGTCTTTTAATATAACCGGCATATTTAGCTTCTATCTCCACTTGCTCAAAAACATCTTCAGAAATTTTTTGAAGCTCCGGCCAAATTTGAATCACTGTTTCACGTGAAACATCATTGTGCGATAACAGGTTAAAAAGGGTTCTTTTAGGAGATTCTTTTTTTATGTTTATTCCATATCGCGTAACTTCATCAACAGAAATTTTTAGCTCGTTTGCTGAACTAAAAAACTCATCAATCTTCTCTTTTTTAGCTTTAAATACAGTGTATCTTTTATCACCGACACACCCTATACGATACCCTTTTTCCGTTAAACGAATATCTGCGTTATCGGCTCGCAAAAACAGGCGATATTCCGAACGAGAGGTGAACATTCTATAAGGCTCATCAACACCCTTGGTTATAAGATCATCAACCATGACGCCTATATAGGCCTCTGAACGATTAATAACGAAAGTTTCATCTCTATTCATGGCCGACAAAGCCGCATTAACCCCCGCTAACAATCCCTGAGCCGCCGCTTCCTCATAGCCTGTCGTTCCGTTAATTTGTCCGGCAAGAAACAGTCTTTTTACTTTTTTACATTCCAGTTTATTGTTTAGTTCTTGCGGGTCAACATAATCGTATTCTATGGCGTAAGCCGGACGCAAAATTTCAACTTTTTCCAGCCCCTTCATTGTGTGAATAAACTGTTCCTGCACATCAGCCGGCAAAGATGTTGAAATTCCGTTCGGATAAACAACATCTGTATTCAGACCTTCCGGCTCAAGAAAAATCTGATGGCTTTCCCTATCTGCAAATTTTACCAATTTGTCTTCAATACTAGGACAATAACGAGGACCTACTCCGGTTATTAATCCAGAAAACAACGCGCATTTTGAAAAATTATCTCTTATGATTTTGTGCGTTTCCAAATTTGTGTGTGTGATAAAGCAATTTATCTGCGGATTGGTAATTTCCTTAGTTAAGTAAGAAAAAGGCTTGGGGTTTTCGTCACCTGTTTGCTGCTCCAGAATATCCCAATTAATGGTTTTTCCGTTCAAGCGGGCAGGGGTTCCCGTTTTTAATCGGCCGACTTTTAGACCTGCCTGCTTTAAATACGGTGTTATTCCCTCACAACTAACATCATTTACTCTACCACCAATGCTCGTGCTATGCCCGATAAACATAACACCGTTCAAAAAAGTTCCCGAGGTTAGAACAACACTTTTAGCTTCCAAACGGGTTCCATCGGCTAACACAATACCTCTTATTTCATTCTCTTCAAAAACGAGACCTTCTGCCGCCGCTTCAATCAGTGTTAAATTAGGCTGATTTTGTAAAGCCTCCATCATATATTTTTTGTAAAGCTCTCTATCCGCCTGTGCGCGGGGCCCCCGAACAGCCGGCCCTTTTGATGAATTTAACATACGAAATTGAATACCCGCTTTATCGATGACTTTTCCCATAAGTCCATCGAGAGCGTCTATTTCACGCACTAAATGCCCTTTACCCAAACCACCTATGGCCGGATTACAAGACATTTCACCTATTGTTGAAATTTTGTGTGTTACCAATGCCGTTTTTGCACCTATTCTTGCAGATGCGGCACACGCTTCACAACCGGCATGACCGCCGCCAACGACAATGACGTCAAAAGATGTATTTTCCATAAATTCAAACCCTTAAAATATACTTGGGTATAATATACCTTTAAGCCGATTGCAAGAATTTATTGATGCGGTTTTTCCTTATTTTTACGATAAAAACATTCTTATTTGCCAATGCAAAAACTACCGAAAATTTTATCTAAAATCTCATCAACCTCTATACGTCCGGTTATTTTTCCTATTTCACGAGAAGATAAACGTATATCTTCTGCCGTTAATTCAATTTCTTTATCAAAACTAAAGCGCTCCAAGTTTTCCAAACAAGATTTTAAGGCCTGACGGTAACGTTGTCTTGTTATCAAAACAGAAGAAGAGGCCGTAAAATTATTTGCAATAAAACCGCTTATTTTAGAAAAGAGTTCTTTTATCCCTTGTTTTTGCTTGGCCGAAATTGTTAAACATCCTTCATTTTTCAATAAAGAACATTGTTCATTTGTTAATTTGTCACATTTATTCGCAACAAGTATCACCTTATTTTTAAATTGTTTTACAATATTATCAAACAGTTGAACAGAGTCTTTTGAAGCATCAAACAAACAAACAACTAAATCAGCATTTTCAACTTTTTTGTAGGCTATCTCTATACCCTTCTTTTCTATTTCCTCTTCGGTTTCTCTGAGTCCGGCCGTGTCGGTAAAAATAACCGGATAACCGTTTATATCCAGATGAATATCTATGGCATCCCTCGTGGTTCCTGCAATATCGGAAACAATAACAGCTTCTCTGTTGGCAATGGCATTTAACAAGCTGGATTTTCCGGCGTTTGGCGGACCAACAATAACAACCCGGAAACCTTCACGCAATCGCTCACCTATTGAATCACTGTTCAAATGTTCAAAAATATCGTTTTTAAGTTTAAATACATCGTTCTCCATATTATCTATAACAGAAGACGGTATTTCTTCATCAGGAAAATCTATGTAGGCTTCCAGATGAGCCAGCAGCGTCAGCAGTTTTTCTCGCCAGCTTTCATATATGTTTTTTAAACCACCTTCCATTTGGCGCAAAGCATACTTTTGTTGTTCAGATGTTTCCGCATCTATAAGATCTGCAAGCCCTTCTGCCTCTGTCAGATCCATTTTATTGTTATAAAAGGCTCGCTTTGAAAACTCACCCGCCTCTGCTAAACGAAAATTCGGTAAATGAGATAAACTATCTAAAACAGAGGCTATAACAGCCCTTGAACCATGACACTGTATTTCTACCGTATCTTCTCCCGTAAATGAATAAGGAGCTTTGAAATAAAGTACCAGACTATTATCCAAATCTTGATGTGATACGGAGTGTTTTATTTTTGTGAAATAAGCATAACGGACTTTTAAAGTACTTACATCCAAAGATGTCATTTTTGAAAATACTTGCAAAGCATCAGCGCCTGAAACACGGATAACAGCAACTCCGGATTTTCCATAAACGGTTGACAAGGCATAAATTGTTTGATTAGTCATTTTTTCTCCTTTATTTTTTTATTATCACAAAGAAAATTTGTTTCAAGTTTTAAAAACGCTGTTTTTTTGACTCTGGAGAGTAATTTTACGACTTCTTAACAACTGTATCATATTATTGTGATGATTCGTTTGTATGAGCTTCCTACGGACTCGATGTTTTTAAACTTTAAGTTGCTTTTATGAAAAAAAATAAAATAAAATTAGTTATATGGGATTTTGACGGAGTTATTGCTGATACTGAAGAGCTTTATCTTATAAATCGTCAAAAGCTTTTGAATAAATTTTTTAATTTGAATTGGTCTCTTGAGACCACAAAAGAGTATGTTGGCGGCAGAAATAATAAGTCGGCTAACGAAAATTTAAAAAAACACGGTATTCTTACTAATAATGATTATTGGACCGAACTTGGAATTTTGGACCGTAATATATTAAAAAACGGGTTTTCCTTAATCCCCAATATTGTCAATGTTGTAAGAAATATAAATGTTCCTCAATGCCTGGCAACCGGTGGAGATATTATCTCTACAAGAATTAAAATAAAAATTGCGGGTCTTGAAGACGTTTTCAAAAGAAATAATATTTTTACCGTTAATATGGTTAAAAGAGGAAAACCGGAGCCGGATTTATTCTTACTTGCAGCTGATAAAATGGGGTATACACCCGAAAATTGTTTGGTTATTGAGGATTCCATTGCCGGACTTACAGCAGCTAAAAAAGCCGGTATTGAAACAATTGCTTTTGTTGGGTCTAAAGTTCATAACAATCCCTCTTATCGTAAGAAAATTAGCGATTTAGGCTTTAATGTTATTTTTGACGATATGCTTAATTTACATAAATATCTGAAGGAAAGATGTTAATGTCTGGAAAGCTGGTTATATGGGATTTTGACGGAGTTTTGGCAGATACGGAGCATTTGTGGCTGGAAACAAGATTAGATTTACTCAACGAAAGATATAATTTGAATTGGGATTTTGATAAAGCCAATTTTTATATGGGTGGTATGAGTGATAAGACAAAAAGAGAATCTCTTGATTCTGCCGGAATATATACAGATGATAGTTTCTGGAACGAGGCTCTTAATCGTGATATAAAGAAAATGCGCGCGGGGATTATGTCTGTTCCCGGGGTTGAAGATATTTTGAAAATAGATTCTTTTGACCAATGCGTTGCAACAGGCGGTGTTCGAGATAAAACTCTTATAAAACTAGAATCAACCGGATTGATTAAATATGTTCCCGATAATCACTTATTTACGGCGGATATGGTTGAGAAAGGAAAACCGGAGCCGGATTTATTCTTACTTGCAGCTGATAAAATGGGTTATTTACCTAAAGATTGCTTGGTTATTGAAGATTCTCTTGCGGGAATGACGGCCGGAATCAAAGCCGGTATGACAGTTATTGCTTTTTTAGGGTGTGAAATGAATAAAAACGCTCAATACGCCGAAAAAGTTAACAATCTCGGAATAAAGAATATTTTTTATGATATGAAAAGTGTAAAAGATTTTATTATTGATTTCACAAAAGATTAGAGCATAAAAAGAAACCCTGTTGCGATTACAACAGGGTTTTTATTTAAGAGTTCATGGTATTAAAGAAATCATCATTATCTTTGCTTAATCTGAGTTTATCAAGCAAAAACTCCATACCGTCGGTCATACCCATTTGCATTAAAACTCGGCGTAAAACCCACATTTTGGATAGGCGATCTTTATCAACCAACAATTCTTCTTTACGTGTTCCCGAGCGGGTAATATCAATTGTCGGAAATAAACGTTTATCCGTCAATTTACGGTCAAGAATAATTTCCGAATTACCTGTTCCTTTAAATTCCTCGAAAATAACCTCATCCATGCGTGAACCTGTATCTATAAGAGCTGTCGCTATAATTGTCAAAGAACCACCTTCCTCGACGTTTCTAGCCGCTCCAAGAAGCCTTTTGGGACGTTGTAAAGCATTTGCATCTACACCACCGGTTAAAACTTTTCCGGAAGAAGGAATCACCGTGTTATATGCTCTTCCCAAACGAGTGATTGAATCCAGTAAAATTACAACATCTTTCTTGGTTTCAACCAAACGTTTTGCTTTTTCGATAACCATTTCTGCAACTTGAACGTGTCTGGTTGCCGGTTCATCAAATGTTGACGATATAACCTCACCTTTAACGGAGCGTGTCATATCCGTAACTTCTTCAGGGCGTTCATCAATTAACAAAACAATAAGGTAGCATTCCGGATGGTTTGTCGCAATGGCGTGCGCTATATTTTGCAACATAACGGTTTTTCCGGTGCGCGGCGGTGCAACGATTAGCCCGCGCTGACCTTTCCCTTGAGGGGATATAAGGTCAATAACACGAGTGGTATAGTCTTTTTCACCGTTAATAATGTCAAAATCTAATTTTTTTGTAGGATATAAAGGGGTTAAATTATCAAAATTTACCCTAAGTTTTGATTTTTCAGGGTCTTCAAAATTTATTTTATTGACTTTCAACAAGGCAAAATAACGTTCATTACTCTTAGGAGCGCGGATTTCACCTTCTACTGTATCACCTGTGCGAAGACCAAATTTTTTAACTTGTGCCGGTGAAACATAAATATCGTCAGGTCCGGCAAGATAATTTGATTGAGCGGAACGCAAAAAACCGAAACCGTCTTGCATAACCTCTATTGTACCTTCGCCATAAATAGTTTGATCTTCACCGGCAACTTTTTTAAGAATGGCAAACATAAGGTCTTGAACACGCATAGATGAAGCATCTTCAATGCCTAGCTCTTCGGCCTGAGTCAATAACTCAGTCGGAGATTTTTTCTTCAAATCTTTTAAATTCATTTATATCTCTGTGAAAAATTTGTTTTAGGTAGGTTTATGTGCTTCTTATATTATGTATTTTGAGTTCTGTCAAACAAAAGTTATATACAGCTCCGCAGGACCAATATAAATTTAAAAAATATATTAGTAGATAGTAGTATCCAGTGTTTATTGGGGATAAGTTTTTATCAAAAGAGTTATCCATAGATTTTGTGATTGTTGATAAACCTGTTGTTTGATTTTTTTAGTGTTTACGGAATCGCTGATATATTTCTGCAAATGATTTTTTCAAGATGATGTTTATAAAAGTTTTATTCACATGCTTGGGAAAACTTTTAAGCCTGTGTGTAATTTATAATATTAAATTTTACATTGTGGTGATAAAAATATATAAACTTTGCAGGAGAGTGATTTATACACAAAAGGTTAATAAACTGTGTATAAGCGATTCAACCTTTTGATATGAGGTTATTTTTTATGAAACTTGTGGCTATTACCGGTTCTATCGGTTGTGGAAAAACAACAATTGCCCGTTTGATTAATGAAATGGGGTACCCTGTTTTTGATGTTGATGGCTGGGTGCGTCGTTTGTATTTTAAAAAAGACTTTATAGAGGTTATTAATCAAAATTTCTCAGGCGTTGTTACAGAGGGACAGGTTAACAAGAGAGCTTTGCGTAATATTGTTTTTTCAGACAATAAAATGTTGAAAAAGTTAGAAGGTTTGATACATCCTTTTTTGCGTGAATACTTAAAGCAAACTATTCGTAAATATGCGTTTTGTCCGGATATATTTTTTATTGATGTTGCTTTGTTGTTTGAAATGCATTGGGATAGTTTTTGTGATTTTATCATTGTGGCTGACGTTGATTATGAAATACAAAAACAGCGGGTTATGCGCAGGGATAAGGTTTCGGAAGAAGATTTTGTTAAAATTAATAAGGTTCAGATGAATAATAAAGATAAAATAAAATTGGCAGATGTCGTTGTTGATACAAACAAGCCTTTGAATCTTCTTAAGGCTGAGCTGATAGATATTGTTGACGGGTTGGAGGTTTCTTTATGAGCAGAGAAATTGTTTTTGATACGGAAACAACCGGTTTTGAATATGATAAAGGTGAAAGACTTGTTGAAATAGGCGCAGTGGAATTGGTTAATCATATTCCGACGGGGGTTATATATCATCAATATATAAATCCTGAAAAAGAGGTTCCTGAAGAAGCTTATCGTGTTCATGGTTTATCTTATGATTTTTTGAAAGATTATCCGACTTTTGATAAGGTTGCCGATGAATGGCTGGATTTTGTCGGTGATGCTGTTTTGGTGGCTCACAACGCTTCTTTTGATATTAATTTTGTGAATTATGAACTTAAACAGATAGGTCGTAAGCAGCTTGAATGGGATAGGGTGGTCGATACTTTGGAAATTGCTCGTTCTTTGTTTCCCGGGGCGAGGTGTAATTTAGACGCTTTATGTAAAAGATTTGAAATTGATAACACCAGTCGTACTCTGCACGGAGCTTTGCTTGATGCTCAATTATTAGCAGAAGTTTATTTGGAATTGCTTGGTGGAAGAGAGCCCAGCTTATTGCTTGATTCTAAAAACAAGAAAGAAAAAGCTGTTTTATCGGACGAAAAAATTGTTAAAAATTACAGAGAGCCGCGTCTATTTGCTTTAGATGAGGAAGAAATTAAAGATCATAATGAATTTTTAGATAAAAAAATAAAAAATGCATTATGGAACAACTAAAAAAGAGAGGCCTCAAAGCCTCTCTTTTTTGTTTTAATCGACCGGCTGTACGATTGTTTCGCTGATGCTTTCACTTTCTATGGTGTTTTCGGCAGAAGGGGTCGGTGAAGCTGTATTTTGATTGGTATTTGTTTCTGGTTGTTCGGGTGCAACGACTGCCGGTCCGCTAACTATGTATCCTTGTTCTATAATCATTTCATTTTGAGAGTTCGGATTTCCTACGGTTGCTTGCATATCTTGAGCGTGAGCGCCTGCATTGCAACCGACAAAAACGAAAGTTGAAAGAGATAATAAAGCCACTGTCTTTTTCATGTTAACCTCATATAAAAACAAATGTTGTGTTTGTATTTAATCATATAGGATACATTTTTTTTGATTCAAGATGGGTTTTGGGGTTGACGAAAGTTCTTATTTCGTTAAACTGTAAAAGTTTGATTAATTAAGGAGTTCTCGCTGTGATTTTCGGTAAGAATTATTTGATATGGGATTTGGACGACACCCTTTATTTACGTACTCATGAGTGGGCTGAATTGCTTGATATGACAATGGCTCAGGCGTTGGTTGAAGATTTAGGGGTTAAGATGAGTTTGGCTGAGGCTAAAGAAAAGGTTAGTGAATCTTTTTCCATTTATCGAAACGGCGGAGAGATTTTTTATCGAGAATATGGGGTTAATCCGGCTGATTTGTTTTATGCCTACCACAAAAGAAAACCTATTGAAAAAATCACGGCATATCCTAACTTGATTGATAAAATAAAAAAAGTTCCGGCAGAACAGTATATTTTTACAGCGAGTGACCGATATGCTTCTGAGAAAATTTTGAAGCATATCGGTTTGCATGAGTTTTTTAAAGGCAGATTTTATTCTGTTGAAGATTTTGGTGTTTTTAAAAAGAACGAAAGTAAAGATGTTTATTTAGAATATTGTAAGAAAATAAACGTTGATCCTGCTGATTGTGTTTTTGTTGATGATAGTTATTCCAATTTGGAATTTGCCAAAGAGGTTGGAATGACAACTGTTAGAATTTATTATAAAAACAATTCCGCCAAAGATAAAACCTTTATAGACCATGCTTATAAGGGTGTAGAAAGCTTTTTAGAAGAAGTTATTTCCGGAAAAATTGAAAAATAAAATCAGTTTTTGCATAGATTATTTTCGTATTCATAATTAGCTTTGTTGTCTAATTTGCTTTGTTCTATCATAAGCTCTTTTTTGAATATCTCTATTAAGGGAGCCAATTTTTTGTTGTATTTTTGAGTTAAAACAGATGTCCCATGGTCTATGTCTGATATATGGTTTACTCTTTCAGGTTTTACATTAGCGGCTATTTTTTCTAAAGCATCTTCGAAAAGAGGGATAAAATAATCCAACGTGGTTTTGTTTATTTGTTGGTGTGTTTGTTCATGACGGACAACAACGTTGTATTCGCAACTTTTCTTGCGAAGTTGTTTGGAAATGTAAATTGTCGGCTCCGAGAAACCAATAAAAACCTTTAAAGAGGTGGGGACGATGCATATATTATCTTCGTCATAGACCTTTCCCGTAGTATTTACCGAAATTTCCCAACTTACATTGACAGTAGCCAATCCGGAGGCAAATAATCCTTTTTCGGCTATGCCATGTTTAGACGCAAGTTTTGTTAGTTGTTTATTGCTTTTTGTATAGTCGTATTTTAGTTTGCCGTAGGAAGTGCTTAATTCAATTGCCGGAACGGATTTTAGTTTATCGCAAACGACAGAACCAGCTAATGCCAGAGAAATATCCGGAATTTGTAAAAACATTAATATAAAAAAAAGCTTTTTCATGTATATTATTCTAAAATATATTTATTAATGGATGGTTACGGAGAATATAAATGAGCAAAATTTTGTTGTTTGGCTCTGTGATATTGGTTGTAGGTATCGTTGTTGAGACCACAGCTTCAGATTTTTCTTATGTGAGAAAACAAAAAACTCCGGACTTTTTTATTCCTGAAAGCGCTCTGCAACAACAAGAAAGGTTGCCGACACCAAAATATTATAAGGGAGAAGATGAAACCGTCAAAGTTGTCAGACATCAGCCGGAAGTTAAGGTTTTTGCCGCAAATAAGAAGGAAGAGGCTTTTGAAGAAACAACTACGGAAGAGCCTGTTTATCAACACAAGTACGATGAATATACGAATGATTTGAAAAAAATGAGTAGAACAGGAAAAATTCCTGAAAATAAGGCATTACAAAAAGATTTGAATAAAATGAACTCCGAGGATAGGGTGCTTGTTCAAAAAAAGCCTTACCAAACGCGGCCGGTTAAGGAACAATTTGATAAGGCTTTGGAAAACAGTTTAGCCACAGATTAGTTTTCTATGGCGTACACCTCAAGAATATTCCATCGATTTTCTTTATTTTCCATAACATAGATGATGTTTCCGTTACATAAACCGAACCAATTTCCATTGCAGGTGCTTTGCGTGTAAACTTCTATGTTTCCGTTGGGCAGGGGTTTTAATTTTAAAATTTTATAAGATTGATTTGTGGGGCGTTGGAGATTTTCATCTTCCATGAAAACAAAACGAGGCATAAAGTCTTTATTTTTTGCACAATCTGAAAAATGTGGGTCTATTGTGCATTTAACATAATTGTTGATTGAACAAACCACATCACTGTTTTCTGAACAGCCGGTTTGAAGATTTTCTATGTTGAAAGAGTAAACATCTTCAGTGCTGAATTCTGTTTTAGGGCCGGATTGCTCTTTTTTCTGCTCCGGTTGTTCGGAACAAGCGCAAAAAAGAGCTAGAAAGCAAATAAGATATAAAGATTTTTTCATAGCGGATCCTTATTAGAGAATGAACTTTCTTGTTTTTATATATATTAGTTGTGGAACAATTACCAGTTTAAAAACAAAAAAGGAAGAGAATTTTCTCTTCCTTTTTCATGAAAAGCCCTAAAACTAGAAGCTGTATCTAACACCTGCTGTGTATTCCATCAAGTGATCCATTTCATCAACTTTGTCGGTGAATGTGTAGCGAGCCAAAGCTCTCAGAGCCAAGTTTTCATCAACATTGTATTGAACACCGGCACCCAAACGATAACCTAAACCGTTCTCGTTGTCTCTTTTTTCACCATCTTCTTTGTATTTAACATCGATGTTGGCGATACCAGCTGTACCCAACAAAGAAACTTTTTGTTCACAACCCAAAGGCAGGTAACCATACAAATCCAAACCATATGCTCTCAAAGAAACTTCTTCACCTTCAGCTTTATCAGAATCAGAAAACTGATAGAAAACTTCTGTACCGAAATATTTGTTGTAGTTGGTACCAACATTAACAGTTGCAGAGTTCAAGTCTAAGTTTTTTACGTCTGTATATGTATAATCAATACCAGCATAAGGTTTATAATCATACGCGTTAGCAGAAGCTGCAAAAGCAACAACAGAAGCAGCAGCCATCAAGGCACTCATAGTTCTTTTCATGTATAAAATCCTTTATAAAGTTACATTTTAGTCTAATACTTAAGATTTAGACACTTAGTACTATAATTCATAAATTATGAAAATAAAGTAAATTTATGTTACAAAGTTATTGTTTAGTCTGTTTTTTGATGATATTATTTCGATTAGGGGGAGAAAATGATGCTTTTAAAAAACAATCAACAGGGCTCGTCAATGGTGGAGGTTTTGGCTATAATGGCTATTATCGGTGTTTTGGCTATATCCTCTTTTTCTTTGATAAGTAATCTTTTCACTATGTTTAGGCAACATGTAATAAAATCTGAATTGCAAGAGATTCAAAAGAAAGTTTCAGAGCGTTTTGCTGCGGAAGGAAATTTTTACGGTCTTAAGGACATGACAGCCGAGGATTTGGTTAAAGAAGGTGTAGCTCCTTCACAGATGCTGGCAAACGGAGGTTTGTTTCACCGGTTGGGGGGAGAGGTTTTTGTTAATTGCGTTGATTGCGATAGCGAGAGTGATGCTAAAAATGTTATCTATTACCAGATTGATTTTAGAAAACTTTCGGCTAAGGCTTGTTTTGATATTTCTCAATTAAACTGGGGAAAAGAACTTGTTGCAATAACTATTTGTCCAACGAGTGATGATACTTATAATTCTTTAACCGACGGTGACACTTCTTGCGGTTCATTTATGCGTAAGGGACGGGGGGGTGCTTCAAGCGAGGAAAGCGCTTTACCTATGACTAATGCTAAAGCGGCTCCTTATTGTAAAGACGGCAGTTCCATTATTTGGGTGTTCCAGTAGCGGAGATTTTTATGATTAAGGTCAATGATGTTAATAAAAGCACAGAGCTGAATTCCGGAAAAGGCGTGAAGAAAACATCTGACGGACCTAGTTTTTCATCTTATCTGAGCGAGACTATGCGTTCCAGGCAAGAGCAAGTGTTGGGGGTTTCGGGAATATCTGTTGCTGATGCTATTTTTGCCACACAGATGGTTAGCGATGAAGAAGAAAGAGAAATCCGCAAAAAACTAGTGAAAAGAGGAAATCAACTGATTGAAAAACTAGAGGAAATTAGAGATAGCCTGTTGTTGGGAGAAATTTCCAAAGATAAGTTGATAGAAATTGCCCGTTTGGTCAGAGAGAAAAAAACAGACAGCTCTGATGAGCGTTTGCAAGAGATTATTTCTGAAATAGAACTGCGTGTGGAAGTGGAGCTGGCTAAATTAACGCTTTGATTCTAACATAAGGTGATAAATAGCTTTTTTTGCTTGAATTTTGCGGTGAATTGTCTATTTTGCTTGCATATATAAAAGTTTTGTTAGGAGTTTTAAAATGGATAAAGCCGTTACTCTTTCCCCTGATTATAAACCTTCTGCAGATGAAGAGTATATGAACGAAATGCAGTTGGAATATTTCCGCCAGAAATTACTTGATTGGAAGAAGTCTTTGCTTGGACAATCTAAGGATACTTTGGAAGATTTACGCCAAGGCGGCTTAAATCAGCCGGATCAGATTGACAGAGCTTCTTTAGAGTCTGACAAGGCTTTAGAATTGAGAACTCGCGATAGAGCGCGCAAGCTTATTTCTAAGATTGATGATGCGTTGAAAAGAATAGAAGATGGTGTTTACGGGTATTGTGAGGAAACAGGAGAACCAATAGGTGTTGAACGTTTGGAGGTTCGTCCTGTCGCCACATTATCGCTTGAAGCTCAAGAGCGTCATGAGCGTATGGAAAAAACATACGACGACGAAGCGTAATCCTTTTTCGGGGTTTTTATGACAGAAAAAGATTTTATTCTGGCTTCCGGGTCTCCGCAACGGCGGCGACTTTTGGAGCAGCTTGGTTATATACCAAAATTAATTGAACCGGCCGATATTGATGAGACCCCAAAAAAAGGGGAAAAACCTTCTGCTTATGTTAAAAGAATGGCGCTGGAGAAGGCTCGCCATGTGGCGGAAAAACATCCGGCAGAAGTGGTTTTGGCTTGCGACACGGTTGTGGTTGCCGGTACAAAAATTTTACAAAAAGCTCATAATGATGAAGAACAGGAAGGTGTTATGCGCCTGCTTTCGGGCAGAACGCATAGGGTTTTGAGCGCTGTGAGTGTTATTGACAAGAAAGGTCTTCAATCTGTTAAGCTTAATGTTACTAAGATTCAAATGAAAAAATTAACAGAAAAAGAGATAAAAGATTATGTCGCCGGACATGATTGGGTCGGTTGCAGCGGTTATCGCTCAGAGGGTGTTATGGAAGCGTTTATTCGTAAAATCGTAGGTTCCACGTCCGGAGTTATCGGATTACCTCTCTATGATACCAAAAATATGCTTAATTCTGCCGGAATAATTTAGGGGAGGGATATGGCTATGAATATTGTTGTCTGCGAAAGAAACAGCGCTTGTGTGAAACTGGCCGGTTTTGAGGATGGACGTTTGGCGGATGTAGAGGTGGTAAATTTGCAAAAGGCCGCTGAAGGTAATATTTATTTGGGGCGATTGACACATAAAATTGAATTGGCTAATGGTAAAACAGGTTTTTTTGTTGAAATAGGCGATAGTCGAGAGGCTTTTATAAACGCAGAAGAATATGACATGCCCGTTTTAGATGCTTGCGAGGGTGAAGGTCTGATTGTTCAGGTTAGTCAGGAGCAGCGAGCAGAAAAAGGGGCTCGTTTGGTTCGAGCTATTCAGATTGTTGGTGTTAATCTGGTTTATTGTCCTTATAGAATGTCTGTGGAGGCCTCTTCTAAAATTACCGATAAGATTAAGGCTGATGAGTATGTTGCTTTTGTTAAGGAAAATATGACCGGTCAGGAAGGTTGGATTTTGCGGACATCAGCTGTTAAGGCTTCTTTTGATAATCTTTTATGTGAGATGGAGTATTTACGAAAAGTTTTTGATGAGGTTTTGATTAAAGCAAAAGAAGCTAAAGCGCCGGCTTTGCTTCAGGGAAAAAGCAACCCTCTTTTAGAATTTATCGGAAAGCATGCGGATAATATCTCTAAAATAGTACTTAATGCGCGCAATGATGAGAAGGAGATAGCGGAGCGATTTGGAGCTTCTTTTGAGATTGAAATTGATAAAGCGCCATTTAAAAGCCAAGGTGTTGATGAAGCCATTACAGAAGCTTTGCAAAGAGATGTTCGCCTTAAAAGTGGTGGGCGCATAAGTATTGAGGAAACAAAAGCTTTGGTTGCCATAGATGTGGATAGCGGGGAAGACAGAGGAAACGGGCATCTGAGTCGTTTAAATATGGAAGCTGCTGAAGAAATTGTTCGACAGATAAGATTGCGTAATTTATCGGGAAAAATAGTAATTGATTTTGCCGGAATCTCTGAATATCGTTATTTGAAAAACGTTATAGATTTTTTAGAAGAGCAATTGTCACACGATAGCTTGAAAACAACGGTTTTTGGTCTTAGTCGCGGTGGAAATGTTGAAATTGTGCGCGCGCGCCGTCGTCCGACTTTGTTGGATGTTTTTTCGGAAGAATGTCCTGTTTGTCGCGGAACGGGGCGTTGTGAAAAACAGGAGTAAGCTATGAAATGTCCTATTTGCCACAAAGATGTGGAAGATCTCAAGTATCGACCATTTTGTTCAAAACGCTGCGCTGATATTGATTTGGGGAATTGGTTTAATGAAAAATATACGGTTGAGGCGGTTGAGATAGATGAGCAAGACCTGAAACAACTTGAAGAGGCTTGTGTTCAGAAAGAGGAGTAAAAAAATCCCGGAAATGTTTCCGGGATTTTTTTACTCTTCGGTATCTTCATCCTCATCTTCAAATTCGGAATCGTCAAACTCTTCATTAGGATCATAATCAATACCAAGTTTTGACAACATGTCGTCATTAATATCTTCACGTTGAGCAACAATCCAATCCGGAACATTTGGTGCCGGCGGCAGAGCTGCTAAAGCTTTCATTTTTTTATCCATATACCAACGAGGAGAATCAGCCATAATCGGGCGATCAATATAACTTTGCATCAAAACAACTTGTTTCAGCATTGGCAAGCTTAGTAATTGAGTTGTTGTGATAACAGAAATACCGGTCATTTGGTATGAAACGTTTTTGGCAAACGGGTTGGAACTCTTGCTCAAGCCTTCTTGTTTTGAGAAAGAAGAGGTTTGAATGGTTTTTTGACCAATCATTTTAGAAAAACGCTGTGCCGTTACCTCGTTGTTTTGTGATAAAATGACTTTGCAAGCGGTAGTGGAGATAACCGTTTCCAAGTCATCTTTACCATATTTTCCTGAAATTTGCCCTAAGTCTTGTCCAATCAGAAGATATGAAACCTTTTGTCCACGTCCGACCGCAGGACCGTCAATAATTGCTTTTAGTTTTGGCATGGTTGGAAACTCGTCCAGAACAAAGAGAGCGCTAAAAGGACCCATCACACCATCTGAAGGGTTGTTGAATTTCGGCGGGTTTGCAATAAGGTAAGAAGACATAAGGTCAATGAATGTTCCCGAAATAACACTCAATGCTCTTGCATCAACTTGGTTAACCGACAAGTAAACGGAAATAGGCTTAAATTGTCCTGTCACAGGGTCTTTTAAGCCTCGTAAATCTCTGAAATTAATATCACTGAAGCTTGTTCGGGCGACAACGGCCGAGTTTTTGAAAATACCAATTCCGGAAAAACCGGTGGACATAACGGAACCTCGTTCCTTATCCGGCATAGCGCTTAACTGGCTCAATTCAACGATGCAGCGGGGCGAGTAGCCGAACTTACGTGCCTCGGTGATGGCCTCATCTAACAAATCACGCATGGGATCGGCCATGGCGGCCATTTGATCGCCTTCTTCCAGACGGCGTTTGATGTCTTCAGTCTGTTTGATTTGAGCCTCTGTAATCCATTCCAAAATCATAGCGATACAAGACTCGTGCCCAATCCATTTTTCAGGAAGCAAAGCCCATGTTCCTATGGGAACATAGTTGTCTATATTGAGGTTTCCCGTGCGAAGATTTTGAATGGCACGGGCGGCCATAGGATCATTCATTTCTTCATAATAACCCTCAAGGACTTTTTTATCCTCGTCATCAAGCTTACCTTCATAAACACGTCCAATAAAGTAGTCGTTGGCACGTGCTTTTTCACACTTTGAAACAATAAAGTGAATAAAACCGGTAAGAGCTGCTCGGCCGGTGATTGACCAGTGCGGGTCTGCACCGCCTTTAGGATCTTCAACCAAAACATTACACATAGAATCGATATACATATCTCGTGCCGGACCGGGGGCGGGAACAGCCCCTGGGGAAAGAGGGTTCCAGCTTGGGTAGTAAATGCCTTCAGCAGGATTGTCTTCCATACCCCAGTTGATGATAAACACGGGACCTACTTTGGCTCTGGCTCCGGAAGTTGAATAACATAATTCCTGTTTTGGGTCGTTTACAATAACACTTAAAGTCGGAGAGTTAAATAATGTCGGAACGACGACACCGGCTGTTTTACCAGTACCCGGAGGAGCACAGCAAAGTGTTGATAGAGTTTCTTTTAAAAACAACAGCTTACCGTTAAATTTTCCGACAACCTGACAGAAACCGTCGAACCCGAGTAAAGCCATCTTTTTTATGTCGCTTTCCGTTGCCAAACGGGCGGAACCGTGGATGTTTTCTTGAAAACGGTAAGGATTCGACATCATTCCGGCAATCAGGATGACCGGAAAACTGATAAACGGTAAAATAGGAATCCATAAACTGAAAGAGAAATTACCGTGGTGATTGAAAATCTGTTTAAGCCAAGAATTATATCTGGCAAAAAGATATGAAGGATTCTCAAGAATTAGTAAAAAATATTTGGTGACGTCATTTAAAGATTCTTTAGATGTTCCCACGCCAATCAGATAACCTAAAGGCAATCCTACAAGAGCCAAAATTAGAGTGACAACCAAGGAAATAATCAACGTTATAACCATCCATCGGACGGCGTTGTCATATTCTTCCCATTCTTCCCCTTTGTTATTCAATATAAAATCCTTTACTATGCTAAGTTACGAATTAATTTCTTTATTTTTTCAAATTTATCAGGTGCAATTTTACTTTCAGCCGGTTCCAAAGTTTTGGCAAAAAGCTTGATTTCTTTTGGTGTACCTCGGTCAATTCTGGTGACATTAATCTTCATATTATCCCATATTTCAAACATATCTTCCGCATTAATAATGTTGCCGATTTGTTCAATAACAAAAGCTTCTATGCTAAGATTTAAATCACTTTCTATTAGTTTATCGTTAAGAATTGTTCGGGCAATATCAATTTTTCTGACGGGAGAAATGCGGTGAGAACTTTCAGAAAACCACAAAGGTTCCTCATCATTAAAACGCTCTTCATCAGCAAGCCAATCTCCGGGTTCTTTGTCATTTAAGCAAAGACAAATTTGAGTTGAAGAAACACCAATGAAGTCTATGAGCGTGTTCTTTATTGTTACACCGGTGATAACATCATATCCTTTTTGATTGAGAACATCCAAAGTAGAATTGGAGAATCCTTTGGGTGTGGATTGAGGAGCATCTGAATGGTTTGTTTTTTTAGATGACGGATTGTTTTTTGTTCGGGGTTCATTCTTGTCGGAAGAGGAGGATTCTTTTTTAGGACTGTGCGGTGTGTCATTTGATTTTTCATCAAACAAATCAAAATCAAAGTCAGGAGTATCATCCAAATCAAACAGAGAATGATTGAATTTTGATGGTTCGGCTATCGGTCTGGATGCCGGAGCAGAAGGAGTTGCCGGCGGATAAGAAAGAGTTTGTTTTGTACGCGTGGCTGGTTTAGGTGAGTAAGAACCGCCATCTGACATGGGGTGCAAACTACGGGGGCGTATCTCTTTGTACGACTTTTTCTTTTTTACGACTTTTACACTGGCTTTGTTGGTTATCTCTTTTATTTGAGTTTCAAAAAGTTTATTGAAAATTTTGAGAGGAGAGGCACTTAATTTGGCAAAATGCAACTCCCAAGGAATCATGCTTAAAGCAGCCCAACCGCTTAACCACAAAGGAATAAAAGCCAGTATAATGAGGATAAAAGCCCATTCTTTTATGTCATCAATAACCCAGCCGGAAAGCCAAAGGCGCCAAGCATATTCCCAATGATATGAGCTGAAAATATCAAAATGCCAGTTTGTCAGCATAATAACACGAATCCCTTCCAGAAACAAAATGCTCCAGAAGAGGCCAACCAGAATGACTCGCGCTATTATTACAATGGGTTTCAAAAAAGTTTAACTCCTGTTGGTTTCCTTAAGTATATTGGTAAAAGGTTAATAACTGATTATCCCCCTGCTTTATTGCTACTGTTTACCTTTTTTTGCACTTGTTTTCTTATTTTGTTAACGGCTTGTGCTTTTTCAGGTTTTATGGAATTTATCTGCTCTTTGATAGCTTCCAAATTGTTTTCGGGAAGGTTTTTTGCTTTAATGGATATTGAGTTCGTATTATGCTTTTTTGCCGAGCGCTTATAATATAAATTATAAGGAAAAAGCAAGAAATTTAAATAATTTTGCTTAATGAGACATTTCCACCCCAAAAAATAGAGTATAGGGACAGAAAATAAAACAAAAACAAACAAATAGTCTTTGGCTTCTTTGATAACGCCACCTGCTTGCCAAAAATAATTAACAGTGTCCCAACTCTGAGAAGATAAGAGGCTGAAGTTCCAAAAACGGATAAGAACGGAATCTGCCAAAGAGAGAAAAACAAGACCCCAAAGAATGGCAATAAAGGAATTGCGGGCTAAACGAAAAATTTTTGAAATCATCAGTTTTAACGCCCTCCCGAGTTGGAACGAGGTGTTTTTGAATTGAAGTTGTTTTGAGTTCCTTGGTTAGCCTTTTCTTTTTGATGACGAGTTTTTTCTCTTTTTTGGTTATTGACCTGCTCGCTCGCTTCGGCTGCGTAGAGCTCGTTGTCAGCATCTTTTTGCTCCGTGAGGTGGTCTGCATCATTTTGGTTGAATTTTTTTACAGTATTTTCCATAGTTTGTTCTTTGGGTTTCTCTGAAGTTTCACGGTCTTTAGAGGCTATATTATTAAGGTTGTCTAAGGCTTTGTTTTCAGGTTGTTTGCCTTTCTCCGCGTAAAGTCCTTTTTCCTTGTTTTCATTGGCTTTTACTAAGGCATCAGTCGATTCATTCAGCAAATCTGTTGTGTCATTGTAGGCGCTTGTTCCTTTGTTAATTCTTCCAAGCTCCGCGGCATAGAGGGCTTTTCCGTCATTTTGGAGTTGTCCGAACGTATTTACGAGTTCTTTATTACTCATATTAGCAAAAGTTTCGGGATTTTTTTGTTTTTGATGCATCATTTGAGCGGCGGCATAGTTTGCACAGAAATAATTGTGAGACTTTTGCGTTTCCTCGGCGGTTTCCATCATAAGTAGGAAAGATCCTTGAAGCTCTTTAGATTTTTCAGGTTTTTCTTTTATATCTTTTTGTAATCTTTCCAAAGCTTTGAACATTTTTTTGCCGTTTTTCATTTTCAAAACTTCGGCTTTGTGTTCATTAAGCTTTCCTTGAGCGGCAACTGCGGCAAGATTTTTCAGCGCTTCTTTATCGTAAGAAGGGGTGTTCAGTTCGTAGCTTTTTTGCAAAAGCCCCTGTATTCTGTCACAAAAAGATTTTGTGTCGGACGGGCATGTTTCGCGAGGAGAAAAATCACCGTTTCCGACGATTTCGCTTGGATTAGCGTTAGCGGCATTTTGAGTTCGAGAATTTGCGGCTTCTACTTTTCTTTTTCCTTCGTAATGCCATTCTTTAACTTTTCTTCCGCCACTTTCGAGAAGATCCCATGTAGCTAAACCACCTCGATAAATCCCGTATCCGGCAAGTCCGGCGGCTTTTCCGCCCAGCCAACCGGCTCCGGCCAAAATCCATTCTTCCATCATATAATCAATGATGTCTCCCTGTTTTATTTTTATCGGATCTAAATCCGGTCTTTCTAAATCCCTTTCTTTTTTGGGATCTGTAATTTTTCCAATATCTTCTTTTTTTACATTTTTTCCGGGAGGGTTTAGCCCCGGAGCGTTAAGAGTGGGGGCGTTCATATGTAAAGTATCATCAACATCTTGATGAGTCTCTTCTTGGTTAATCTGTAAGTTTTCAGCTTGTTCTTCTGAGGAACCTTGGTTTATTTGCAAAGCTTCAGCAGTCGGAGTTTGTTGCTCGTTGAGAGGTTCGGTTCTGCCGAGAGGTTTGTTTGCAGATTCTCCTAAAGGTTGAGCAGGACGCTCCTGCGGCTCTTGGTTTTTTGGCGTTTTTTGTTGAGCGGCTTGTTGTTTTGGTTGTGTTCTGTTTTCGCTAATGTTAGCTGCAACATCTTTTCTTGTATCTGTGGCCAAGCTCATGGTAAACCTCGCTAAATAAAGTATTTTCTTTATATTGTATCAGTATTTTTTTGTTTTGTCTATATTTTTATAATTTTGTTTAAGCTTTCAAAGTTTTCAAAAATTGTCCGATTTCTCGGTTAATTTTAATTCCGTCTTCCGGTTTGGGTTTTATCATGCCAAAAAAGCGCGGTTTAAGTTTGCTGATGTCTATGGGAGCATAGGTTGCCGGGTTGTTTTCAAGAATCTTTTTAGCACCATCAGGGTCTTTACGCGCTGTTTTGAAATAATTGGAAACCAACTTTTCCGCATTAATCGGGAATTTTTGTTCCTCTATTTTTTCGATAAAGCGTTTCATTGTTTCAATACGTTTTTGGTGATCTTCATAGATTTTCTTTTCAATTTTACGTTTTTTAGCTTTGGCTTTTCTGATGTTGTAGGCTATTTCACACCCTTCAAGCTCAATAAGCGTTTCCACATAGGAGATAACAGCCATTTGCAGATTTTCGTCGGTTGTTTTTTCAGCAAATTCTAAAAACTGTTCGTCGGTAGCGTTTTCCGGAAGGTTAGACAGACGAATGGGTTGCGCCTGTAATAAAAGATTCCAACAAGTAACAATATCCTCAGAAATAACTTTACTGCGCTTGGGGCGAAATCTGGGATAGATGTTTTCGGCGGAAAAAGATAATTCCGGTTCCGGTAAATTTGCGGCAACGGCAACGTCACATACTGATGCTTTAAAGTTGTTATAAGCATCGTACAAGCGTCGCTCTTCCGGATAAAGATTCTGTGAAAACTCATCTTCCGGTGCAGGGCGAAATATTGATTTTTTATTGTTTTTTTGAAGCTCTTGGGTTTCTTCTTGCGAATCTTCAATATCTTGCAATTGGCTGGATATGAAATCATCTAACAGGCGATCAAAATCGTCGGCTTCTTTCTTTTTCACCTCTAAAGGCTTTTCTTGTTCGGTTTCAATGGCTAAGTCTATTATACCGTCAAGAATGTCGCTGTTAAAGGTATCATCATTTGATAAATTATCTAAAGAGAGTAAGTCATCTTCAGTCATATCAATTCTCCTTAGAGAGATAAATTGTTTGGTTTGTCTTTCCTAAAGAACTGTTGTAAATAAGCAGACGATCGGGCAGACCGCCATCCTTAACAAAAAAATAAATGTTTTCATTGATGATTTTATAATCGGCAATCGTGCTGCCTGCCGGTTGGTTAAGAGAATAGCTGCTGTTGCTCGGTAGTTTGTTCTTTTGTGTTTTTTTATAAATACCTCCCAAAAGTACAAGAGTTCCGAATATCAATAAAAAGGTCAGCACACCAACGATTGTTTTTACTATTTTCAGCTTGTCCATGTGTTATCCTGCTTGCAAGTTATCTTTTTATCCGTATTATTAATTAAAAATCTTATAGGTAAAAAAATGATTTATGATGAGCATTCTAACACGGTAATAGTTAATAAAAGTTATAACGGGTGGCGGATTGATAAATTTTTGGCGATAAGTTTTCCTGATATTTCCCGTTCGCAGATACAAAGGCTTCTGAAGGAGAAAAATGTCTTTTGTGACGGAACTCCTGTTATGGATAGTTCGGCTAAAGTTCGTGAAAATGAGGTGTATTTATTGAATATTCCGGAGCCGGTTGATGCAATACCCGTGCCTCAGGATATTCCTTTGAGTGTGATTTATGAAGATAATGATTTGATTGTTGTCAATAAACCGGCCGGAATGACGGTTCATCCAGCTCCGGGAGCGCCTGATCAAACACTGGTTAATGCTTTGTTATTTCATTGCAGAGGGAATTTGTCCGGAATAGGCGGGGTTAAACGTCCGGGTATTGTGCATAGAATTGATAAAGATACTTCCGGTTTGCTGGTGGCGGCAAAGAATGATGCGACTCACAAGCATTTGTGCGCACAATTTGCTGAGCATTCTATTGAAAGAACTTATGTTGCGGCGGTTTTTGGTGCAATGTCACCGGTTTCTGGGCGGATAGAAACGCTTATTGGTCGGAGTCCTTATGATCGAAAGAAAATGGCTATTGTTCATAAAAACGGAAAAAATGCCGTTACAAATTATAAAACGCTTAAAATATATAAAAATCTGGCAAGCCTCGTGCAGTGCAATCTTGAAACGGGACGAACACACCAGATAAGGGTTCATTTGAGTTCCTGCGGCTGCCATTTGATTGGTGATCAGCTATATGTGAAAGCTAAAAAAATTACAGAGAAGTCTGTTCGTGATGAAATTAGGGATTATATCAATCATTTTCCACGGCAGGCATTACATGCCAAATCTTTAGGATTTGTGCATCCTAGTACGGGAAGGCAAATGAATTTTGATTCGGATTTTCCTGATGATTTTAGACAATTGGTGCAAAAATTGGAAGAAATATGAAGGCGAGAAAAGCAAAATTTAAAACTTTTTGCTAGGTTGTCTGTTTCAACTTAAAAGATTATTGTTGAGGCTGTCTATTTTTTGAATTTCAGTACTTTGGGACGAAATAACTCGGTTTTTTAACAGGAGTAAAGAAATGGAAAACCCACTTGGACTGAATGGTATTGATTTTTCCCCTGAAGTAAATATGGTGCGGTATTTGCAAAGAATCCGCCAATATCCTATTTTATCGCAAGAAGATGAATATAAGTTAGCTGTTAAATATCAGCAGACAAAAAGCGCTGAAGTTGCAAAGATTTTAGTGACGTCGCATTTGCGGTTGGTTGTAAAGGTTGTTTCAAAGTATAAAGGTTATGGTTTGCCTACTTCTGAAATGATATCAGAAGGGAATATAGGTCTGTTGTATGCGGTGCAAAAATTTGAACCCGAAAAAGGTTTTCGTTTTTCAACCTATGCATTATGGTGGATTAAGGCCTCCATTCAAAAGTACATTCTTAATTCGTGGTCGCTTGTTAAAATAGGGACAACAGCAGCGCAGAAAAAGTTGTTTTTTAATTTGCGAAAAATTAAAAATAAGTTGAATTTGGTGGACGATAGAGAATTGTCGCCAAGTATATTAAAAAGTATTGCATCTTCTTTAGAGGTAAGTGTTCAAGATGTTACGGAAATGAATACAAGGCTCAAAGCTCATGACGGTTCATTAAATACTATTGTAGATGCTTCTTCAGAAAGCGGTAATGAATGGATGGATTTTATTGCGGATAACAAACCCAATCAGGAAGATGTTTTGGCTTACAGCGAAACAATGCAATATCGTCGTCGTTTGTTTAATCAGGCTTTGGGGTGTTTGAACAAAAGAGAAAAAGATATTTTATTTAAAAGGCGCTTGTATGACAAAGCCGTAACGTTAGATGATTTAAGCAAGTTATACAAAATTTCCAAAGAAAGAGTACGTCAGATTGAGTTGAATTCGATAAAAAAAATAAGAAAAACCGTCGGGATTATATGAAAAAAGAGTCGTTATGACTCTTTTTCGGTATGGCTTCCTTTGGAAAGAGGTTCTTTTTTTGTTTCTTCCAAGTGTTCACTTCCCCATTCTAAAGTCAGTTTTTCAAGTTTTGCATCAATCGTTTTTAATCTTTTTTGAACGGAGATTTTGAAAAGAGTGACAAAGAGATTGGGGACTTCATAGTAAAGAATGGCACCAAAAGCAGCTAGTCCGAGCATGACTACAAGGCTAAAGATGTTATCTGCAAGAGAAAAGGTTTCAAGACTATCATTTTGTTTCAAAATATTCGTTAAGCAGATGAAAACACCGGTCATATTCATACAACCGATTGTTGTTATTTTTGAGGAGTTTTGTGAATCGGTAATCAGAATTGTGATAGAAGGCAATAAACCGATGAGTATAACAAAAACGGCCGGAAAAGTCATATATATGAGAACAAACAATCCTAAAGCTAAAATCCATTTTTGGAAAGTAGTAAGCTTTTTTTGCGGTTCTGTGTCGGGTGTTTTTCTGGAAATTTTTTGAATCATCATTATTGCACCATCCAAAATATCAGACCAAAGAGAAGTGATGTTGTCATTATCAAAACAGCAAGCATGGAAACAAATTTGTAGGCCACAGAACGTGCTTCATCATCCAATCTGGTTTTGTTTGTGGTTAGCTTTGTTCGTTCGCTAACCAAAAGTTTTATTTCTTTTGAGGCTGAAGAGTAGTCTTTTTTATCTTTTTGTCGAGCTTCTTCATTTTCCAAAATTTCATGAAAATCAATAAGTTTACCGCTTTTTGCAACTTTGATAAGCTGTCTTTCTAAATATTTTTGATATTTCAGATTGTGGTAAGTGTAAACAATCGGTTTTATTATGTTTAGCATCCATAATGCAAGGTTATGCAATTGAACCGGACCGTATTTATTTTGAATATTGGCGAAAAGCCGCAACACAGCACTGCTCTGCAAAGCTTCATTATGAGAGTTCAGATCTGTTAAAATACCGTCAATCTTTTTTCCCATTTTACAACGCAGATAGGCAATGATGTTTCTATCATAAGGTTTTTTATCCTTAAAAGACTGATAGTTTGAATCGAGAGCTTTTAGTAAACGTGAAGGAGTGTTAATGAAATCCCCGCGAACCAATGGGCTTATACAAGGCAAATCGTCGTCAAAATCATACATTATACGGTCAATGCCATAGCCGTAATCTTTGCGGTTTATATAGTTTTTAAATTCATTGCTGTTGCTGGGAGCGCGTAAAGACGGTTGCTCTTGATACCATGTTTTGATATGGTCTTTAGTCAGCAGATTGTAAAAATCCGTTAAATTGAGGTTGTTTTGCATGTAGTAAAAAATAGCTTTAGGCAGCCCTTCAGGAAAAACATAAAGCTCTCCGGATTTTATCGGTAAAGAAGGATCTAAATAGATACAGACTTGCGACACCAAATCTCTATTTTGAAGCGCGGCATCTTCTTTGCCGGAACGAATTTCAGCTTCAATTTTTGTGTATAGTTTTTCGTTTTCAAGGCCGTTTTTTATCCACTCAAGAATTTTTCCCGAATAAATGAGATTTAGCGCTTCGCTCGGATTGTTAAGCATTGCCACAGCGATTCCTGAGGCTGTATAAAATTTCTCGCCGGCAAAAGTAATCGCGCGCGTAGAGCGTTCTGTCGCTTCATTGAAGGGGACGCTTTTTCCTTCAAAGTAGTTATATATTTGCAGATATCCCCATCTGTTTTCTACGGAATCATTCAGCATCCCTTTTAAGGGAAGAGTGAATTGGCTATAAATTTTTTCTGATTCCGTCAAAGCGTTAAAAGATGTTTTTTTGAGTTTTAATCTGAGAAGTTCCGGAACAGACAAATTTAGGCGAATATCTTTTTGCAACAATTGTTCTATCATGACTAAACCGGCGGCATAAAGATCGTCTGCAACTTTACCGTCCCCTCTTCCCTGAGGAAGAGCAAGCAAATTTTCGACGGTTTCGTACTCGGAAGGTTGCCAAACGGATGGAAAAGACGCCGCACAGTCGCCAAGCACGAGTTCTGTGCAAGAAGAGTCTTTGTAATAAATGTTATCTCTGCGGATAGCTCTGTGGGTTATATTACGTCCTTTAAGGCATTCACAAGCAGAGGCAATAGAAATAATTTGAGATTTAAATTTATCAAAGTTTGTTGTTAATTCAGCAGCAGATTCCGTATATTCAGAGATTTTCGGACCGGTCGGTTTTTTGTAGATGAGGACGACATTACGACTTTTTTTTGCGGGAAAACTTACGACGCCAAATTCCACCAATTTTAGGATATTTGGGTGGTCTATTGATTTCAAATAAGGAAGAATGGACAGACGGGGCGGAGCTTCATTGCTGCAAACAAGGGCAAAAAGCTCTTTTTGAGGGTTTGTTTTATCACTCGTTTCAAAAGCGACGGCTCCGTTTGTGTCAAACTGTGGTAACGGGGCGTCAAACCTTACTTCATAACGCTCTTTAACAAGATATAAATTTTCATTATCAGATGCTTCAAAACCAAGTTCTGTCGGTGAGAGTGGCATCGTTTCTTCAGTCATATCTTTTTCTTTCTTATTATAGATGATTCCCCATACTAAAGTAATTTTATTAATAAACTGCAAATATTTAGGCGTTGTTTTTTATTAAAATCGGTTTTAATATGGGAAAAATGGAAAATACAGAGTGCTTAAACATGATTAATCAATCAATACTTGAGGGTGAAGAGTTTTTAGAACGTCCGGAAGGGGTAGATGTTTCCCTTTTGGATAAAGCTATTGATTATCATATTGATTTGGAAAAACTTGAGGAAATTTACACTGAAGAAAATTTACCGAGTGAGGAAAAAAATAATAAAACAGTCAAAGATTTACGCTTTTTAAAAACTTTGGGTGAAATGGATGTTAATTTGGAAGAAATGGCTCGCTATTTCTTCGGAACATCGGAGCGTGTTGTTTTTATCGTTAGTGATGACAAGATTGTATATCTGAATAAAAAGGCACAAACAGTCTTGGAATTAAATGATTTTCAACAAGGATTAGATGAGCCTTTTTTAACTTTTGTTGACAGAAGCGACTGGAACAAGTTGACTGAGAATATAGGTAAAATGCTTACCTCGCATGAAACGATGCCTTTTAACTTGAGAACGTTTAATAAAAAGCTTATTCCTTTGGAATTTGGTGCAGTCTATTTGCCTAATTCAACGCATTTTAATTTTATTCTTATAAGCTCTCACGAGGAGAAAAAGGGGCAAGCCTCGATAGGCGGTTTGTATGACGATTTAACAGGATTGCCGAATTTTCATTTGTTTGAAGACAGATTACAAACAGCCGTTAACAATGAAATGTATAAGGACAGCCGCTTAGCCAAGACCTCTATCGGAGTGATGGGGATTTCTCTTGAAAATATTGAATATTTTAGAAAATTACAGATAGAAGATTTTGTGCTTAAAAAAATAGCCTATAATTTGGTTTTAAGTTTGCGAAAAAACTGCACGGTTGCCAGAGGGGTGAAATATCCTTTTTGGATTTTGGTTCCTGATTTGGAAAATGAAGAAGAGTTAATCAAAATTTATGCTAAAATATATGAAGTGTTAAGTGTAGGGGTAAGCGATAACTTTACAACGCACGAGGTTGTTTTTTGTGCGGGAGGAAGTGTTTTCCCTCAACGTTCCCGTTCGGCTAAAAAGTTGGTGGAACAAACAATTGATGCTTTGAAAAAAGCACAAGAACGCAAAGCGAAAAATCTGGTTTTGTTTGATGGAAAATAAAAAGGCTCTTTTTCAGAGCCTTTTTTGATTATCGGCGATCGCCCATTAACCGGAGTAGCGCTAAAAAGATATTAATAAAGTCAAGATAAAGATTTAATGCGCCAACCAAAGCTTTTTTGGTTATCGTATCGTTGTCATCTTCAGAGCCGTAAAAAACAGCAATTTTTTGAGTGTCATAAGCTGTCAGGCCGGTGAAAATAATCACTGTTAAAATTGACAAAGCGTAATCTAAACCGGAGCTTTTCATAAACAAGTTGACCAGAGAAGCTATAATGATACCCCAAACACCCATGATTAAGAATGAGCCCATTCTGGTTAAATCGTTCTTTGTTGTATAACCATAAATGCTCATTCCGCCAAAAGTTGCGGCAGTGATTAAAAATACGCGGGTAATACTGGAGCCGGTATAAGCCAGCAAAACCGGAGAAAGAGATATTCCCATAATTGCGGCGTATCCTAAAAACATGGAACGTACCTGATTAACGGTTCCTCGGTTGACAACCCAGCCAAAAGTGAAAACCATTACCAAGGGAGCCATAAAAGCGAGCCACCCGAAAGCAGACATTCCGGTTGGATACCCATTGGGCGAAAATGTGAAAAATAAACGAAGCAATGGTGTGTTAACAACAATAAAAGCCGTTAAAGCCGAAAGGCATAAACCACCGGCCATATAGTTGTAAACACGCATCAAGTAATTACGCAACCCCATATCATAGGCTGATACGGCGGCTGTTTTTGCATAAGTATTGTCTTCCATGGAATCATCCTTTTCTAAGTTTTACATACTTACAATATAGGGAAAGAAACTTAAAAAATCAATAAGAATGGCTTAAACAACAAAAAAACCACCCCTAAAAGGGTGGTTTTTTTAATCTTTGAGGTTTTTGAAACCGTTGTGGCGATGCCAACGTTCTTCTCTCATTAAGCGGAAGGCTTTTTCTTCTTTTTCACATAGTTTGTCGGCTTTTTCTTGGTCAAAACCACTGATTTCCAGAAGAAGTCTTGTGCGGCCGCTTCCGGGAACGCTTAGGTCATGACGAAGAATATGCCTCAGGAGTTTAGCTTGTTCGTAAGCCTCTTCCAAATCTTCATCTGACAAGTTTGGAATGAGAGTTATAAACTCGTCAATGTACGCATAGTAGATTGAATCTCTGCGATAACAAGGTTTATCCATAAAATAATTTGTTTTAAATTGTTAAGTTCTTTTATTATAAGGAATATTTCCTGGATGTCAATATTTATAGGTATCGGTAAAGGTCTTTGCCTTTAACCTTAAGCCAAGAACGGCCTTCTTCGTAATCCGGGCAGAGTTCTTTCACACAATTCCAAAAAAATGCGGAATGATTTTTGTGAACTAAATGAGAAACCTCATGGCAAACTAAATAATTGAACACATAGCGAGGAGCTAAGATAATACGCCAGTTGTAGTTTAAGTTGTTTTTGCTGGAGCAACTTCCCCAGCGGGATTTGGTATCTTTGATGCTGACACAATTGACAATACATCCGATTTTTACCGCTGTTTTTTTAGAGGCTGTCAAAAATTTGTCATGGGCCAGTTTTTTTAAGAAGTCGCAAATTCGACGATGTATAAATTCGGCAGCTCCGCAAACAATCAATTTATCTTCTTCAAAGAACACGCCGCCACGTTCTTTAGGACGATGAGTAATCGTATAATTTTTACCCAGAATACTGATTGTTTCACCATCAGAAAATCTTTGAGTTTGCGGGAGGCGGGCCAGCATGTTGGTTATCCAGTCTTGATTACGTTGCACGAAATCAAGCGCTTTTTTGGAAGAGCAGCGCGGTGGAATTGTCAAAACAGGAAGGTGTTTTTTTTCATCAATACGCAATGTCAGCCGTTTGGCTTGAACCGAACGGACAATTTGGATATCAAAATCCAAGTGCTTCTGAATATCAAAGGTCTGACCAGTCAATAATGTAATTTTCATAGTCATCTATTCCACTTTCAGAAACAGTGTTTCTTCCTCGCAAGGACATGCCGGCTTCATGAACCGAAGCGGCTTTTCCTGTGCGGAGAGGGTGCCAATCCGGCAAGTCAAACCCGTTATCCAACAGCCAGTAAGCACAAGTTTTAGGTAGCCAACGGGGTTGCTCCCTTACGGCTTCCAGAGTTATATCTCGGCAATCGGGGACTTTTTTAAAACGGTGTTCATAAATTTTGCAAAGACAACTATGGCAATCTAAAAAACGGCAAACGGTATTGGTAAATTTTATCTTTCGGCGTATTTCAAGTTTGTTTAAGCAACATTTGCCACAGCCGTCGCAAAGGAGCTCCCATTCGCGTTTGTTCATTTGTTCCAGTTTTTTGTTTTTCCAAAATTCGGGGGTAACATCATTCAGCTCTTCAAAACGCGATTGAGGGTCGAATGGCACATCTAACCAACTGTTTTTATCGTCCGTCATTGTCTTTCTCGTCTTCTATGATATAATCTTCCCATTGTTCTTCCGGTATAGATGTTTCTGAAATGACGCTTCCTTTAACAGTGCGTGTTTCATCCAGCGGTTTTCCTGTGACTAAAGGGTGCCAGTTTGGCAAATCTCCCGTTTTTTGAAGAATGTTATAAGCGCAATCTTCGGGTATCCAAGAAATGTTTTTCAGATTAATCGGGGTTAATTTCAGGCAATTTGGTACTTTTTGGCAACGTGTTTGATAGCAGGTGCAAGAACAGTTTTGGGTATCAAAATAGCGACAAACCAGGTTTGTATAAAAAATATCTCCGGAATCATCGTCTTCCAGTTTGATTTGGCAACATTTACCGCAGTGAGTGCAAATGCTTTCCCATTCATTTTCGTTGAAATCGGCAAGGGGTTTTGTTTTCCAAAAATTTTCAGGCATTAATTAATTCCCTATACGATCGGGAAGATATTCTTCTTTAGCCAGATTGCCGAACTGGGCAAAGTCGCCGTTCCAGAATAGTTGTATGGTTCCGGTCGGACCGTGGCGCTGTTTGCCGATGATAACTTCTCCGATATTTCTGGTGGCGCGTACCCTGGCTTCCCATTCATCCATGCGTTTTTGAAGATGTTCCGGAGTTTCTGACGGTTTTTGCTGAGGTTCTTCATTTTGGAGATAATAATTTTCACGGTAAACAAACATAACAATATCCGCATCTTGTTCGATTGAGCCGGATTCACGCAGGTCGGACATAACGGGGCGTTTATCTTCGCGTTGCTCAACGCCGCGGTTTAATTGTGACAAGGCTATTACCGGAACATTTAATTCTTTGGCTAAAATCTTTAATCCTCTGGAGATTTCAGATAATTCTTGTACACGGTTTCCTTCAGAACGTTTACTGCCGGTGCCGTTAATCAGTTGGATGTAGTCAATAATGATTAACCCCAGTCCCTTGCTTCTTTTCAAGCGACGGGCACGAGTGCGAATAGTGTTAATATTCAATCCGGGGGAATCGTCAATATAAAGAGGAATCGTTTCCAATTCACGAACTGCGGCGGCAATTCGAGTGAATTCGGCATTCTCCAATTCTCCGGTTCTCATTTTGTGACCGTTTGTTTGGGTAACGGTGGAAAGGATACGCGTGGCCAATTGGTCAGCAGACATTTCCAGTGAGAAAAAGGCGACACCACGGTTCTTTTCTTCCATGTTTTTCGCGTGAGCCATATAGTCCGCGACATTATAGGCTATGTTTGTTGCCAGAGCGGTTTTTCCCATTGCCGGACGTCCGGCAATAATGATAAGGTCTGAATTATTTAATCCGCCTATTTTGTTATCTAAGGCATCTAAGGCGGTGGGCAATCCAGAAATTTTTCCTTCTTTTTGGTAGGCTTGTTCAATATGCCCCAGAGAAGATGTCAAGGCTTCTGCAAAATCAACAAAACCACCATTAATGTCCCCTTGATTGGAGAGTTCAAACAGTCGGCGTTCCGCGAGTTCTATTTGCCCGTTAGCATCAGTTTCCAGATCTTCTTTAACGGCATTGTTTACGATGTCAAAACCGGTCGAAACCAGCTCTCGGCGCAAATATTTATCATAAATGAATTGCGCATAATATTCAGCGTTTGTCAGCGGAGTGGCATTATCTGCCAGTTTGATTAAATATTTTGCTCCGCCGATGTCAGCAAGTGTTCCCTCCTGTTCGAAATAGTTTTTTAGGGTGATTACATCGGCAATATGTCCGCGCGTGATGAGTTTAGATATTATTTCAAAAATTTTGCTGTGAATAGAATCGGCAAAATGCAACGGACGCAAAAACTCCGATACTTTTTCAAAAGCTTTATTGTTGGCAAGGATAGCGCCAAGCAAGGCTTGCTCGGCTTCTATGTTTTGCGGAAGTTCTGTAATATCGGGTTTTTCCATTTGCTGAAGAGTCCTCTAAAAAATTTTTTTATTTTATAGCTCATACTTTTATAAAACTCAAATTTTTTTACATTTTAAGGGGTGTGGATAGTGGGGATAAACAAAAAACCCTACCATTCGGTAGGGTTTTTCAGAACAAAATGCCTTTTATTTAGAAGCTTTTTTCTTTGTAATTGATTTTTTAATTTTTTTAGCTTCTTCAGAAAGTTTGGTGTTGGAAGTGGATTCCAAATAAGCATCCAAACCGCCGTTGTGTTCAATTGTACGGAGAGTTTTGGAGCAAACTTTCAGTTTGAAAATTTTGCCAAGAGTATCACTCAACAGAGATACAACTTGCAAGTTAGGCAGAAAACGGCGGCGAGATCTGTTGTTAGCGTGGCTGACATTGTTTCCACTCATAACGCCGGTGCCTGTTATATCACATTTTTTAGCCATTGTTAAATTCCTTATAAAAAAACCAGTTGCCTTTTAATACTCACAAATTTGGGATAAGTCAAGGAAAAAATATGTTCAAAATAAAGAAAATCATTCAAAAACAATTGTTTTTTACAAAAGAAAATAAAAAGGGTTGTTTTTGATGGTAAGATGTTGTAAATAGCGAATTAGTGTTGATGTACCCGTAGCTCAGTTGGATAGAGTATCAGCCTCCGACGCTGAGGGTCGTGGGTTCGAATCCCTCCGGGTACGCCATAAAAAAGCCACTCCGTTTTGGAGTGGCTTTTTTATGGAGATTTAAGGGACAGAAATTTCGGCTTCAAATCCCAACACTGCACGGATTAACAAAAAAAACACCACAAGGGTGTTTTTTATAACTGGCGGAGAGATAGTTTTTTCTGGCTCGATAAATGTTGCTTTTAAAGAGCAACATTAACTCGCTGCGGTCTCTCCAATTTGTAAGTTTTGCATCGCGGCATATCTTTGCTTGCAAAACAAACAAATTTGTCGCCTTCGGGCAAAAAACAATTCACGGGATTGTTTTTTACTCCTCAGCCCTAGGCACTTCGTACCTAGGCTTCAAATCCCAACTTCTGCAATATTAAAACAAAACCTACCACAAGGGTAGGTCTTGTTTTAATGGCGGAGAGATAGGGATTCGAACCCTAGGTACCCCGTAAAGAGCACAATTGATTTCGAGTCAACCGCATTCGACCACTCTGCCATCTCTCCGTTAGTCGATGTGTTCTTTTTTAATCTAAAAACCCTTTTTTGCAAGATAATTTTTATTTTTGGTATAAAAATATTTTAATCGGTATTTTTATTGTTGGGGATTCAAGTTCATCCTTAAGCGGAAGATGGTTTAGTTTGAACGTTTCTGATATGACTAAGGCGCCTGCTCGGAGTTCGTTATTTAGTTTTTTTCCCAAAGGTTGAGATAGACCATTGCTCGTATAACACAAAATAAGGTTCGCATCCTCGTAGTTTTGTAGCATAAAGTTTGTTTTGGTAATTGTAATATTAGAATATTTACGACAGCGCATTTTGGCAATCAGGTATGGAAACCAATCCCATTCATAGCCGACAAATTGGTGGTGCGAAAAATCTTTGGCTAAAGGAATCAATAAACTGCCGCATCCACAACCTAAATCATAAATTTTGAGAGATTTTGAGGTCTGGTTTAAAAAAAGTTTGGCTTGAGAGATAACAGTGTTTTTTGCTCTTCCAAAAGAAGCTATAAACGGAGGATATTTGCCAAAACCGGAACGGATATATGCGATAATGTAGTAAATCTCTAAAACACCTCCAATAAGAGCAAGTGCGAGAGCTAAAAAAATGAGAAAATTTGTTAAAAACATTTCAACTTCCTTTTGTTTCTGATGATAAGTGTAATTGAAAAAAAGTAAACAAAATCTCAATATTTGCAGAGGCTTGATAAAACAATTGATTTCGCAGAAATAGAGAGTTAACATACAGTATCATTTATTTTTGAAAGGAACTTTTATGAAGACTCTTATCGGTATTCCGGCGCGTTACGGCTCAACACGTTTTCCAGGCAAACCGCTGGCTAAAATAGCAGGGAAAGAAATGTTGTTGCGTGTTTGGGAAAATGCGCTCAAGGCTGCTTCTAAGTTTGAAGATTGTGCGCCTGTTGTTGCCACAGATGATGAGCGGATTATGAATTTTTGCGCCTCTCACAATATGCAAGCTGTTATGACTTCGGAAAATTGTTTAACAGGGACAGATCGCATTGTTGAATTAGCCCACAGTTTGCCTAAAGAACCCGAGTTTGTTGTTAATTTGCAAGGGGATAATCCTATTTGTCCCACTTGGTTTATTGAGGCGGTTATTGCTGAATATTATAAAGACAATAAAGTGGAAACGGTTACCCCGGTGGTGAACTTAAGCTGGGAAGAGCTTGATAATTTGCGTGAACATAAAAAGACAACCCCGTTTAGCGGAACAACGGCTGTTTTTAACGCAGAGGGCGATGCTTTTTATTTTTCCAAAAACATTATTCCGGCAATTCGTAAAGAAGATAAAGTTCGTGCAAACTCCGGGTTTTCTCCCGTTTATCGTCAGGTGGGTTTGTATGGTTATAAGATGAATGTTTTGGATAGAATTTCTAAGCTTCAGGAAGGTGTTTATGAAAAGCTTGAAGGGTTGGAGCAATTGCGTTGGATTGAAAATGGCATTAAAGTTCGTTGTGTGAAGGTGGATTATCGCAATTTTCAAAAGATGTCATCTTTGTCCGGTGTTGATTCTCCGGAAGATGTTGCCAGAGTTGAGGCTGTGCTGGCTGAGTGTGGTGAATTTTAAAAAGGAGAATAGACATGACAACAAGACTTATCATTGCAAGACATGGAAATACCTTTAGAAAAGGTGACGTGGTTACTCGTGTTGGCGGGCGTACGGATTTGCCTTTGGTTGAAGAAGAAAAAGGTACAAATTTGGGAAAATGTCTTAAAGAAAATAAAATGATTCCGGATGTCGTTTTTGCCGCTCCTCTAAAAAGAACAATGGAAACAGCTCGTTTGGCTATTAAGGCGATGGAAAAAGATATTCCTCTGATTGAAGAGAATTCTTTTCGTGAAATTGATTATGGTCCTGATGAGAATAAACCGGAAGAAGAAGTTATTGCCAGAATTGGGGAAAAAGCCTTAAGCCGATGGAATCGTAAGGCAATTGTACCCGATGGCTGGAATGTTAATCCTGAAGAATTGGCTAAGACTTGGATTAAGTGGGGAAATAAAATTGAGCAGGAATATCACAGCCAGACGGTTATGATCGTTTCCAGCAACGGAATTATTCGTTTTGCACCACATTTAACCGGCGAGTATGATACTTTTTGCAAAGAAAACGGTTTGAAGGTGGGAACAGGTTGTTTTTGTGTTTTTGAAAAAGAATATAACGACTTGTATTGGCGTTGTGTCGGCTGGAATGTTAACCCCAAAGAGGCTTTTTTTAAGTATAACAGATAAGAACCTAAAGTTTTTTGTCCGGGCTGCTACAAAATTTTGAAACAGGGCATTCCGAGCATTTGGGTTTTTGAGCTTTGCAAGTGTATCTGCCGAATAAAACAAGCCAATGGTTGACGTGCCGTTTGTATTCGTTGGGAAGTTTGTTTAAATCGGCTTCCACGGTGAGTGGTGTTTTGCCGTCGCTCAGGTTCAGTCTTTCTGCAAGCCGCAGGACGTGCGTGTCAACAGCAACGGTGGGTTCATTCCACCAAACGTTTAGGATAACGTTGGCGGTTTTTCGCCCCACTCCTGCAAGGCTTTCCAAGGCTTCGCGATTATGTGGAACAGTTCCGTTGTGCTTTTCTATCAGTTGCTCACTCAGGGCTATAATGCTTTTAGCTTTGTTGTTGTAAAGCCCTATTGTTTTGATATGGTTTTTAATTTTTTCCAAGCCTAAGTCGACCATTTTTTGCGGAGTATCCGCTAGTTTGAATAATTCTGCGGTGGCTTTGTTAACGCCTTTATCCGTACTTTGTGCTGAAAGAACAATAGCGATTAACAGGGTGAAAGCGTTTGTGTAGTTGAGCTCTGTATCCGGATTAGGGTCTTGTTGTTTAAATACATCAAGAATTTCACATATTTCAGAAATTTTTCGCATGGCATTCCCTTTAAGTTAAGCTTTAACGCCTCCGGCGCCTGCCGCTTTTGGGGCTGTTTCATCTAAAGGCCAACGGGGACGAGGTTTGAAATCAAGCTCATTATGCATTCCTTTAAGGGCGCGTTCCATACCGGCCCAAGCAATCATAACGCCATTGTCTGTACAAAATTTAACGGGCGGAGCGGAAAAAAGCAGACCGTTCTTTTGAGCAAGTTCTTTTAAATGGTTGCGCAAATAGGTGTTGGCGGCAACACCACCTGATACGACCAAATCTTTCCCTTCCGGATAATTATTTTTAAAAATTGTTATGGCTTTTTTTAATTTGCTGACGAGGCTTTCTGTTGCTGCTTTCTGAAAACTGGCGCAAATATCGGCAACATCTTGTTTGTGCAAAATGGCGTGTTCAATAATCCCGTTGGAATCGTAAGATTCTATAATTTTTCGTACGGCGGTTTTCAGGCCGGAAAAAGACAGATTGCAATCACCGGAGTTGGCCAAAGGTCTGGGTAAAACAAAGCGATTTTCATCACCGAGTTCGGCCATTTTTTCAATAATCGGCCCTCCGGGGTAGCCTAAATTAAGCATTTTGGCGACTTTATCAAAAGCCTCTCCGGCGGCATCGTCGATGGTTGTTCCCAAACGTTCAAACTCACCGACGCCCTTTACAATCAGAATCTGGCAATGTCCTCCGGAAACCAACAACAGCAAAAACGGATAAACAACATCATTGCTTATTCGAGCCGCAAGGGCATGTCCTTCCAGATGATTTATGGCGATAAAGGGTTTATTTAAGGCCAGTGCCAAGGCTTTTCCTGCCATGGCACCGATAACAACTCCGCCTATTAATCCGGGGCCGCAAGAGGCTGCAACAGCGTCAATATCAGAAGGTTTGAGTTTTGCTTGACGAAAAGTGTCTTCCAAAATTTCATCAATATGTTCCAAATGGGCGCGAGCAGCGATTTCCGGTACAACTCCTCCATAAATTTTATGTTCCATTTGAGTTAAGACCGAAGATGCCAAAATCTCTTTTTTGTCGGTTACAATGGCGGCGGCTGTTTCATCACAACTGCTTTCAATGCCTAAAACTTTCATGTTTTTCCTTTTGTTTAATTAGTGCATATATTTATTGCAGTTTTTTTTATATTATATACACTATAAAAAGTTTAATGCCAAGAATTTACTGCATAAGGAATGAGTAAAATGGTAAAAAATAAAACTTCGAATCAAGAGGTCTCGTTACCAAACAAATCGGCTCACCACGGTCTTGCCAAATTAGCTTTTGTCGCTGTCTTGGTCGGAACCGGGTATGGTGTGTGGCGTAATCCGCAAATAATTGATGATATTGGGGCGAGAATGAGCGCCTTTCGTAAAGAAAAAGCAGATTATTCTTTGCAAATGGAGCAAATGAAAAAGCAAATTTCTTTGTTGGAAAATCAGGTGGAAAAACTTTCAAGTATAAATCATCGTGCGGATTATGCAGAAATGAAAGATAAAGTTGCCGCGATTGAAAAGATAAATTTGAATGTTATTGACTCTAAGGCCGATGTGTCAACGGTTTTGGGTTTGATTAACCGCATGGATAAAGTTGAACAAAAAGTGGATACTGTTGCGGAAGTTACGGACGAGGGCGCTTTAATTTTGACGGCGGCGATGTTGGTGAAAGATGCTGCGGAGCGAGGCGGAAACTTTGAATATGAAGCGGAGGTTTTGCAGGAAATAGCGAAATCAGAGCATCGTATTAAAGAGCCTTTGTCGGTTATTGTTCGTTTGTCTTCGTCAGGGATTGTTTCAGAGGCTAAATTGCAGGAGGATTTTGGCTCAATTGTTCGCAATGAAGTTAAAGAACAAAAAAAGAGTAAAGAGAAGACATGGAAAGACCGTTTGAACTCAAAATTTGGCGAATTTGTGCAAATTAAAAACGGTGGGGAAGCGGCAGAAGAGAGTGAGAGTCTTAAAACGTTGAAACAAATAGGCAAACACGTTGCCATAGGTGATGTTTCCAAAGCCGTGGAGCTGTTATCTTTGGATAAAAATTCGGCGTTAGCAGGCAGAGAAGATGTTAAAAACTGGTTGCGACAGGCTCAAAGCAAGGTAGAGTTTAATCAAGCCGTTTCAAAAATTTCATCTACGTCGTTGGCGTTGATGAAAGTGAACTTTATTCGGAAAATGACACGAAAGAGCAATGACTGATTATGTAAATAAGTGGGCATCTCATTATGCCGACGTAGAGCGGACGCTGGAGAATATGGCAAATGTTCGTAGTGTTGCCACGGCATTTAACACGAACATAGATGCGGTTATTAAGATTAGCGGTAAAAAACTTGCGATAATGGCCGACAAGTTGGGAGTAAGCTGGGAAGAGCTTAATCGAATCGACAGGTTCTCTTTGGAAGAGCCGATAGATGTTATTAAAGGTATTTTCAGATGTTTCAGCAAAGGGATTGCAGAGGAGTGGTTGGCTAATCGCTTGGTTTATGATTTTATGGTTGAAAACATAGGGTTTGACAGGCTGCAAATGGGCGGACAAGGCGGAATTGTTGCCAATGTTATGGCTGTTTGCGGTGTGAAACATGTTTACAACCATTGCGGCTCGTTGCCGGCTCAACAGGCCTTACTTTTCTTGGATAAAGAAAACCTGTTTTCGTTTGATGAAAAGGGAAAAGCCAGCAAAGCAAGAGAAATTAATCGTAAAAAAGATGTTCCTCTGATTCACTGGATTATTGAGTTTGATAGAGGCGATGAATTTGTTTTAAAGGGGCACTCTGTTGTTTGCCCGAAAGCCAACAGGTTTATTGCAACATATGATCCTCTTAATTCTAAGTTGGTAATGGATAACGCTTTTGTCGCTTATCTGAAAAAAAATCCGGTCGACGTTGTTATTTTATCGGGGTATCACCCCTTAACGGCAGAACAGGACGGAGAGGTCTTGGTTGAAAATTCTCTTCCGATTGTCGAAGATTGGCAAAAACGAGGTTCGATGATTCATCTAGAAATTGCCTCAACCCAAGATGCTTTGGTTAGAAAAGCGGTGGTTGAGAAAATTGCGTCACGAGTTGCGTCAATTGGTTTAAACGAACGAGAAACGATAGATGTTTTGCAGGTTATCGGTGAAGATGATCTGGCGCAGTGTTGCGAAAAAAATACAGAGGCCGTTAATCTGTTTAAGGCTATACTAAGGATTAAGCAAAAGGTTGGTTGTAAGCGTGTTCAGTTGCATATGTTCGGCATGTATCTTACCATTCAAGATGAGGGTTTTGACATTAATCCCTTGGCGAATCGTCGGGGAATGTGTTTGGCGGCTGTTGTTGCCGCCGGAAAAGCCGGCAAAGGGCAGTTAAATGATGTGCAAAATTTGACGTGGGCTGCAGGAAAGTCTGTTTGCCAGCAAGGAGTTGAGGGGCTAAAGGCTGTCGGCGAATATATTCATGATGCGGCGTTTGCGGAGACGGGAATTGGCAAATATGAAGGATTTGATATTATTGCCGTACCGACAATTTTGGTTGAAAATCCGGTGACGCTTGTTGGTATGGGAGATACGATCTCTTCGGTTTCTTTTGTGGGTGCGGTTGCGGTGAATGATTGATTTTTTTGAGAGACTGCATCAGGTAAATGAAACTTTTTCGGCGAATGTTAATAATGGTCAGCTTCAAGAGACTGATGTTTTTAAGTTTTATAATTATGATTCGAGAGTTGTCTTAACGGCGCCGCATGCTACAAAAACAATGGTAGCTCAAAAACAAAAAAAAGCTGATTTGTTTACAGGGGCGTTGGCTTTTTGTTTGAGTGAGGAGCAGAAAGTGTCTTCCATTGTACGTCGAAGATATGATGATAAAGAATATTGGATTCATGATTTTATTATAAGACGAAACTTAGGAGATAAGTTCTTTTTAGATATTCACGGTATTGATTTGGATAAATCTTTTGAATTGGCTGTGGGGACGGGTGTTTTTTCAGTTATGGATTATAAAAAAGAGCTGTCTTTAATTCAGCAGTTGGCTGAAAAATACGGAATAAAAATGGTGGTGAATTATCCGGATTATCGTGGTTTGAAAGGAATGACCAAATATTTGCAAGAAGTTTGGAACAGGCCGCAAGTTTTGCAGTTGGAATGGCGGCGGGACATGCGGGATTTTTATCAGTATCCGGAGAAGGTTGAAAAAATGACGCTTCCTTTTATGCGTGCGTTGATTGTTGCTCTTGAGAAAGACTATCCAGCCGAGTGATTTTTATTTGGCTGATTTGGTTGCGTTTGCGCTTTAAAACCTCAAATTGGAAGCCGTCAAAAATGAATTTTTGGTTTTGTTCGGGGATGGAGCGCGTCATGTCCAGTAAATAACCGGCAACGGTTACGGCGTTTTCGTCGCTTATTTCCCAATTGTTTTTGCGATTTAGATCGCGAATGGGTACTTGTCCGTCAACCAGATAAGAAAAGTCATCAATTTTGCGAATGCCCATAGACAAATCAGGAATATCGCTTTCATCATTAATATCTCCGACAATTTCTTCCAAGATATCCTCAAGAGTGACAATCCCCTGTAAATCTCCATATTCATCAACCACAATGGCAAAGTGTTCTCTGCGTGCGCGGAAGAGTTGAAGCTGTTTCATGAGTGTGGTGTTGTCTGGAATAAACCACGGTTTCGTCATGATTTTTTCAATTTTTATATCTTCGTAGTGACCTTGTTTGTCAAAAGCCTCTTTGAGCAAGGTTTTAACACGAATAATGCCTACGATGTTTTCGGGTTTGTCCTGATAAAGAGGTATGCGGGAGAATGGGCAGTCCTTAACTTTTTTTAGGATTTCTTCCACGGGTTGGTCAATGTTTAACGAAAACAAATTTTTACGGTGATTCATTACATCGTATACTTCAATTTCCGCTAAATCTGAAATGCTTTTCAGCATTTGCTTTTTTTGAACAGAATCTTGATTTTCCGGCAAGGTTGTTGCTTTTTGTTGTTTTTTCTTTTTTTGCCAAAAGAAAAATACTGTTAAAACAGCAAGTAAGACGGCGGTGATTTCTGTTATAATCAGCATGAAGAACCTTTGCTTAAAAATGTTTCAATGGCAGAAATAACCCTGTTGACTGTTATGTCAACCTGCTCTTCTTTCGTTTCTACGACGATGTCTGCTTCAGAATAGTAGGGGTATTCCTCATTGATATATTCTTCAAGTCGGCTTTTGAGATGTTCATCATTTCCTTTTAGGAAGGGGCGATGTTTGCGTCCTGCTGTCCGATGATACAAGACATCAACATCAGCCTTAAGCCAGATGGTTATAGCGTTTTTGTGCGCATATTCGCGCGTTTGTTCCGCAACAAAAGATCCTCCTCCGGAGGCAAGAACGCAAGTTTCGCCTTGCAAAAGGCGTTTCATAACACGGGCTTCTCCAGCTCGGTATTCCTCTTGACCAAAGCACTTAAGAAGATCTATCAGGGATAAACCCGCCGCTTTTTCAACTTCTTGGTCTCCATCAACGAAGGGAAGGTTTAACTTTTTTGCCAGTCTTTTTCCAACACTGGTTTTCCCGCTGCCCATGAGACCGACAAGTAAAATTATTTTATTTGGTTTTAACATTTTTTTTAATTTTTCTTTCAAACTTCTTATGCTAAATATATATAAACAACGATTTTTGGCAATGTTTTTTTTAAGGAGCATAATAATGCGGCAGAAAAAATCCAATTTTATGTATTATGTTATCGGTTTGATTCTGGTGGCTGCGGTGGCTTTTGTGGTTATGCATGAAGTTCCGATGACAGTAGAGCATGTTGAACAAGACATTCCGGTTAATTTTTGATTGGTAAAATGAAAAGGGCTGATTTAGTAGAAAACTTTTTAAATATGCTTGTAGCAGAAAAAGGTGCTGCGCAAAATACGATTAAATCTTATCGTCGTGATGTGGAGATGTTTCTTGAGGAAATTCCAGAGGTTTCTCTGGTCGATTTGACGACAAAAGATATTACCGAATATATTGAAAAACTAAGTGTTAAATATGCAACAAGATCTGTTGCACGTAAGGTTTCCGTAATTCGTGATTTTTTTAAATTTTTATATATTGAAAAAGAAATAAAAGAGAATCCGGCGGCAGATATTTTTTCTCCTAAAAAGGAAAAACCGCTACCTAAGTTTTTGACGAAGGAAGATATTCAGAAACTGTTTGAGGTATTGGCTAAAAAAAAGGGGCTTAATCATGGGCGACTTGCCGTTATGCTAGAACTTATGTATGCTTGCGGATTGAGGGTTTCGGAGCTTGTCGGGCTGACTGAAAATTGTATTAACTATGATCGAAAACAGATTTTGGTACGCGGAAAAGGGGGAAAAGAGCGTATAATTCCAGTTGCAGAAAAAGCTTTACGAGCGGTTCTTGATTATCAAAGTTATCGAATGGAATTTGTTCGCGAAAAACAAAAATCTCCTTGGCTTTTTCCGTCGTTGACTTCTGAAAGCGGACACATGACCCGAGATGCTTTCTATAAAGATGTGAAGCAAATAGCCGTAGAAGCCGGAATTTCTCCATCTAAAGTATCGCCACATGTTTTCAGGCACTCTTTTGCGACACATTTGCTTAATGGCGGTGCAGATTTGCGTTCTGTGCAGAAGATGTTAGGGCATGAAGATATTTCAACGACGGAAATCTACACCCATATTGTTTCTGAGGCTTTGTTAAAAAAAGTTCAACAACTTCATCCTTTATCGAAGCTAAAGCAATAAAAGAATTTTTTTCTGTCAAAGTTGATTAGCCAAGGCTAAGAATTGTTGAGGGGTAATTTGCTCCGGACGATAATCTGTCCGGATACCGATGCTTGCACATTTTTCTTCTAAATTCAGAACAGATTTTAAGCTTTGACGAATCATTTTTCGCCGTTGAGAAAAGGCGATTGCCGTTAAATTTTCAACTTTAGCTATTTCTTCTTTAGAGAGTGGGTTTTCAAGCGGTCGGAACAATAAGACGCTTGACCATATTTTAGGTGCCGGAACAAAACAATTGGGGTTTATATCTAATAATCTGTCTATGGAACATTGTAGTTGAGCTAAGACGGAAAGTCGCCCGTAATCTTTACAACCGATTGGTGCAACGATACGGTCTGCAACTTCTTTTTGGAACATAAGAGTCAAACTTTTATAGCTTTTTATTTCTTTTAACCAATGGGTTAGAAGCGGTACGGATATGTTATACGGCAAATTGGAAACAATGTGTCCGGGGGTGTTGGCAAGAGGCGGAAGACTTATCTTAAGTGCATCTCCTTCAATTATGGTGAATAAATCACCGACTTTTTCTTTGATTTCTTCCATAATATTTATGCATCGCTTATCCATTTCAATGACGGTCATTTTTGACGGGTTTGCGCATAAAACGGAACGAGTTAATCCCCCAGGGCCGGGGCCGATTTCAAAAACATGGCAGTCGCTGAAGCTTTCCAGATTTTGTCGGTTTAGAGATTCTCGTATGATTTTGTCGGTTATATTGGAATCGAGCAAAAAGTTTTGTCCCAAAGCTTTCTTTGCCATTAACCCGTGCGCTTCAACGGTTAATCGTAAAGAAGGCATTTGTTTGATGGTGCTGCAAATGTCCATACTAACCTCGAATTTCTATAACAGCTTTTTGGCGCAGGTCTTGCAAAAGCTTTTTGGATAAAGCTTCCATTTTTTGGTTTTCCAGAAAAGTTTTAATAGTTTTTTGATCCGGAATTTCTTGTTTGTCCTTTTCCGGATTGAATCTTTTTTGCAGTTTTAGAATATAATAGCCATCACCAACCATCAGCGGTTCACTGATACCGCCTTCTTTCATCTTTTTCAGAGATGTTTCCAAGACGGAAGGTAGTTTGCCTTCGTTAATCCAACCCAGATTTCCCCCGTTTGCAGCGCTGGCGCTGTCTGAAAACTGCATGGCGTAAAGCTCAAAACGGTCGTCATGACGCAAGTTATAAACCAAATCAGACAGATTGCGTGCGTTTTCTTTTTTTATGAATATTTCCGAGAGAAGGTATTTGGGCGTGGTTAAATCCTTTCTGGCTTCTTCAAGTGCTTGTTCAATTTCCTTTTGAGTCGGAGTACCGTTGGCGTAAGATTTTTTGCGAATCAGACGAACCCAAGCGAGGTCGGATTTTATTTGTTCAGAAAAGGTTTCCGAAGAGACTTTGGCTTGTTTCAGCACATTGTTTAACTGTCCCTTGGGAATGTTGTGTGATTTTTCAAATTGACGAAGAGAGGAATCTATTTCTTCGGCGGTAATTTTTATACCGTTTTTAGAAGCTTCCTGAATTTTAATTTTTTCATCGATGGCGTTTTTCAGCACGCGTTGCATAATCATGTTTTTTGTTTGAGAATTGAAGGGAATCTTTGTTGTCATCAAAAAGGCATTGACGCGGTTTTGCAAATCTTCGTTGGAAATTATTTCTCCATTGACAAGGGCAACAATTTTTAGTGACGTTGCCTGAGAGTTAAAAGAAGAAAATAGTCCAATAAATAAGAAAAGAGCTGCAATAAACCTGTTCATTTTAGTTTTCCTTTTGTTTTATCGGGTGCCTGTTCCACCTAGGGTTTTTAAATAGAAGCCAAAGCTGATTTCAAAATCACCTTCGTAGTTCGGATCGCTGGAGTTGTCTTGGCGCAGAAGAATCTGAAATAGCGAGCATTCGTCTTCGTAGCTGAGCTTTCCTCCGTGTTCAATAGAGCCGCCGTTATCTGTTAAGTCTTGACGATTGTAAAGGCTGACAGACCAATCGCGGGTTAGTTTTGCCGTAAGAGCCGTATAAAGTTCTTTTCGTTCTTGTCCATAATCCAGAGAATTGGTTTCCGCTTCGTTGGCTCTAAAGAATATGTAGCCGACGTTAAATTTAAGAATGCTCGGGCCAAAAACAGAACTCAATTCGTTATATGTCAGTTTATAATCATCTTTATCGAGTTTGAAACGATAGTTCAGGTCAAAATATTCATTTGGCGATGCATAAACACGTCCGACATAGTCTGTTAGGTCTCCGCTTTCCCCTTCCGCTTCCGTGAAGCTTTCTTCTTTGTTGAATTTATAACTTTGTGCTAAAAAGGCTGATGTTCTACCGTATTTATCCCCGTAAGCGCTCCAGTTTAATCCATAGCTGATTCTGCTTCCGTCATCATTACGATCATAACCGGCATAACGGTCTAAGTCTAAGATGTTTGTATCGTTAAGGCTGACATCTTGGCTGTCTTGATTGGGAATCTTATTGATTTTGTTGTTACCATTGGGTGCGGCAACACCAACAACAACAGGTTCTAATATCTGGCGAGAATCTTCTGTTGCCCGAACGAAGGGTAAGCGCCATTCCAAACCCAATTGCGGAAATACTCGAGCGACACTCCCATCAAAAGCGGTGTTTTGATTATAGGCATAGTCTTCGACATAATAGAGGTCCGATTTTACGGATGCGGCCAGACGGTATTTCTCACCATAGGGGCTGGTGTATGGTAAATTCCAAGAGTTTATCATTGTTGCACGTTGACTGTCGGCATTTTCCTTGTTCCATGTCACGGAGGCCAGGTTTAGTTGCGTTTTGGTATAAGCGCCATATTTGTTGGGCATGCTGTAATTCTCGTAGTCCATCAGCGGGGCAACTATCGGTTTGGCCGCATCTCGCAAATCATAACTCAGCAAGGTGTATTGGTAGGCGTCAATAGAAGCGTAGTTTCGATTGTCAAATCCCTGTAAAGAAACTCTGGAGTTTAACCAAGCATCATCTTTTTTTGGCAAGGACAAATCTTTGAGGTAGGCACTGTCTGAAGCATAATTAATATCTGTATCGGCTACCCAATAATCATTAACTTCGTAACGGCCTTTTAAGAAAATGTTTCCGCGGTTTTCTTTGCTGTCCGGATCGCGCAGGTATGTTCCTGTTGCCGAAAGATCTCCGCGATAAAAATATTTATCGTAAGAACCTCCTAATACGACACCTTTGTCACTGGTGATTATGGGGCTGAAAATGACGTCTTCCTGATCAGAAACATTCCAAAAGTAGCGGGGTTGAATCGCCGCACCCAGATAGCTGTTTGATGAAATTCTGGGAAAAAGGAAACCGGAACGGCTTTTAACTGTGGGGTCCGGGTGCGATAGAAAAGGAGTGTACATGACAGGCACACCTTTTACTTCAATGAAAGCGTTTTGATAGTTTATGTCTTGCTTTTCTGCGTTATGTTCGATTTTTTTTGCTTTTATCTGCCATAACGGATTTTCTCCACGGCAAGTGTCACAAGGAGAATAGACCGCGTGGTTCATGATTTTTTTGTCTTTTGCTCCGCGGCGGAACGTTCTGGCAGCCAGTCGGGTTTTGTCTTTCATGATGATTTTGATGTTTTTCATCTCACCTTGGGACATTTGGTCGGTAAGCTCAACGTAATCAGAAAAAACGACGTTTCCGTCTTTTTCAACTAAAACAACGTCTCCCGAGGCTGTAACAATGTCTTTTTTCTGGTCATAAACAACTTTGTCGGCCAACAGTGTTAAATTATTACGAATGATTTCAACGTGTCCATTCGCGGTGACGATTTCTTGTTCGTCATTATTTTCAAGAGAATCCGCGCTAAAATATATTTCCGCAGAATCTTCATCATCATTTTCTTTTTTTGAAGTTGTCGGAACAGCCTCTGTCATGTTTATGGCCGGAGAAAATCCTTTAACGGAGGCTTCTGCTAAATTTTTAACGGCTTTAGCAGCCTCTCCTTTAGCAAGAGCTTGGGTGAACGGCAACAAGAAAGCGAAAAATCCTGCCGCGGTTACAAAGCGAAGATAGAGAGGCTTTGTTTTAGGCATGGACATCTCCTGTCGGTGATGGTTTTTTTTGTTTTGAGCGCCATGTTGCCGGTCGATAGAATCGAAGCAAATAAAGGCAGACGGCAAAAGGAAAAAGTATGTTTATGTATAGAACAGGAAGCCAAAAAAGGTTTTTGGAAGACAGATTTCCAAAGGAAAGATCCAAAGCCTGAATAAGAACCATTGCTCCGATGGTGATGGACACAATTTTTATTTGTCCGCGGCGGTTGAAGTTTCCGATAAGCAGACCCGTGCAGGCCAACAAGGAGAACACGACATTTAACAAGGGGGTTGTAAACCTCTTATTTCCTTCCGTAATGTAGCGGCTGACGTCTTTTGAAGAGAGATTAGGGTTATCGGCGGCAAACAAAAGCTCTTTTAACGTTTTTTCCCGAACGCCGCTTTCCTTGCGAGCTCGGGTTTCTTTTGCGCCAAAATCAACAGAGTAGCGGTCAAAGGTGATGGATGTGAACTGATTTGTTCGGCGGTCAATCTCTTGTCGGCTTCCGTGAACCAAGATGATACGGGGGCCTTTGTCGGTATACACAATACGTCCGAGTTCTGCCGAAATGGTTGATTTTGTTTTTTCGTTTCTTTCATCATTAATGAGAATGCCGCTGATTGAACCGTCTTTTTCGTGATTGGAGATAAAGACGGTTAAGTTGTTTTGTAAAGTGGTAAACTCTCCGGCACGAAACATAAGGTGAGAGACATCGTTCTTAACCTGCCATTGCAATTCTTTGAACTCATTTTCAGCCGAAAGAATGAGAACATTCATGTTATAGAAATTGAAAACAGCCATAATTAAACCCATAAAAACGGCTGGCTTGGCATTTTGCCAAGGGCTTATACCGGCGGCCTTCATGACAACAAGTTCACGATCTGACAACATGCGGTTGTAAACAAACAAAACGGCTGCAAACAAAGAAATTGGCGATAATATCGTAAATATGCGAGGCATAAGCAATGAAGTCAACTTGGCGAACAAGCTGACGGCTATTCCTTTGTTGGTAATAAGGTCCACAAAACGCAACGACTGTGTTAACCAGATGATAGACATTAGTGAAAATGAAACCAAAAGGAAGCCGATGCTTATTTGTTTGGCTATATAAACGTTTAATTTTTTCATGCCGACAATTATAACCAAATAATCTTAATTAGAAACAAAATTTTTTATAAATTACAAAGAATATTTAAATTTTGGGTATAAGTGAGAGAAAGGGATTTTATTTGCAAAGAAAAAGCCGCTTTTTTGCGGCTTTTTCGGAGTGAAAAAAAGATGGGTTATTTGGCCACAACAACCATGGCCTCACGCAGAAGGCGGTCATTCAGCATATAACCGGTTTGCAGTTCGGCAAGAACTGTTCCGGCAGGTTTGGATTTGTCTTCCACTTCTTGAATAACCTGATGAAAATTTGGATCAAAAGGTTTGCCGACAATATCCATTTTGGTTATACCGAATTTTCCAAAAACAGAAGTTAACTCTGTTTCGGTTAACTCAACACCTTTAAGAAGAGCTTCGCAGTTTTCTTTGCCGGAATCGTTGCTTACGGCTTCAATAGCGCGATGCAGGTTGTCTGCGACGCTGAGTAGTGCTTTGGCAAAAGATGAAATGGCATATTTGTTGTTTTTTTCAATTTCTTGTGCGCAGCGTTTTTTTGTGTTTTCTGCATCAGCAAAAGCGCGTAAATAATCTTCGCGCAGTTTACGAATTTCTTCTTGAAGTTCTTCAATGTCAGAGACGCCGTCTTTTTCTTCTTCGAGGGTTTCCTCTTGAAGAACATCTTCATCCACACTATCTAAAACGGTATCATTTTCTTCAAGGACTTCATCTTCTTCCGGCTGTTGAAAATCGTTCTCTGTATTTTTATTCATCTTTTTTCTCTTTGGTTGACGTTGGTTAATATATGTTAGGAATTTAGTGACTAAAGCTTGACAAGTCAAGAGTGTTGGTCTTTTATTAGTGCTGTAATGTTGTGTAAGTAATTTTTAATATTAAATCCGAAAGTAAGTCGCCCTATGAGTATTTTTGCTTCAAAAACTGTTGAAAAAAGAGGCTTTCTTGTAAAAAATTTCAATAAAATAAAAAAGCAGAAGCAAAAGTTTGTTGCAATAAACGACGGTTGTTTTCAGGAAATGCAGAAACTTTCGGAAAATCAGTGTTTGGGCGCGGCTGATTGGCCGCAGATAGGCAAGCTCAACGGATGGATGGTTTCCTCGGAAACAGCGGCTTTTATGAAATTGGGCGGCTTGGGAATGATTGCCTCGGAATTGCCGGAGGCGTTTAACGCTTGCTTTGGCAATCGGGACGAATTTTTAACCGTTGTGACCCCTCTTTATCTTGGTGACACGAAGAAGAAAAAGGCTGTTTTGGATGGGAATATCTATAAAGGGGCTGAGGGAAAATCGGTAGAGATAAAAAAAGTTACGACTATCACTGTTCCTTTTTATAATGAGAGAGATGTTTTAACGGATTACAGCGTTAGTGTTTGGTTGGGAAAACATGGAAATACCAAGCATATTTTTATTGGCAATGAACGCTTTTTTGATATTACCCCGCATGAGAGTAATTTGCCCGCACAAGACGGTTGCTATGTTAAAAATAAATTTGGTGTTAACGAAGTTGAGCGCTTTGCTTTCTTTTCAAAAGCTGTCTATATCCTGATTAAGACGTTGTGCTTGAAGGCCATTCCGGAAATAGAACTTCCCAATGTTATAATTGCCAATGATTGGCATGTCGGGGCGTTAGCCGGTTTAACAAAATATTGTACAGTGGCGCAGGTTCAGTCTAAAAAAATGGATGAAGCGTTGGCAAGAAGGATTAAAGATATTCCGATTGTTCATGTGGCTCACCATTTAGGGTATCAAGGTTGGGATTTTGAGAATACCACACGGATACTTAACTCTTTATACGAGGATATGGCGGAAACGATTTATCAAAACGCGAAAGCTGTTCAGAATAACAATCCTCGTACGGTAAACACTCTTATTGTTCATGATTGCTATAATCAGGCGACAGGAAGCTTCTTTTTAGCAGACAGGGTTGTTACCGTTTCCAAAAATTATTTGAATGAAGTTTCAAAGGATGTTGATTTTGGCTTTGATTTTAGAGATGTTTTACAAATTCGCAAAGACAACGGCACTTTTTTTGGAATTATTAACGGGTATGATAAGAAGCTGATTTCTCCCAATAAAGTGAAAATTGAGCAGACGAATCGATATTTTGAAGATACTCATTTTAAGTTTTTTGATGAACATAATTTAGATGCTAAAAAAGAAAACAAAAAAGAGTTTATTAAGCTTATCTCAAAACTAGCTTCTGATGAGGCCTATCGAAAAAAGGTTATTCCTCTTGTAGATACTTATAAGTTTGAAGATGTTTCAGATGTTTTACCTGTGGCTGATACTGTACCGGTTGTTTGTGCAACAAGCAGATTGGCCGAGCAAAAGGGGTATGACATAGCGGCGGACGCGATAATAAACCTGCTTAAGAAACACAAAGAAAACACCGGTGAAAGCCCAATTTTTGTTTTAGGGGGTGCCGGGGGTGCTGATTGTTTTGCATTATTAACAAAGCTGAAAGACCGGGCCATCTCTATTGATGCAAAGGCGGCCTCTCGTATTTTTGTTTTTCATGGTTATAAGGACGAATTTGCTTACGCTATTCAGGTGGCTTCGGATTTTTACATGATGCCGTGTCGTTTTGAACCTTGTGGTCTGGTACAGATGGAGGCAATGGCAAAAGGGACTTTGCCTATTGCGATGTCAACAGGCGGTTTAGTGGATACGATTGATGACGGGGTTGATGGATTCAGAACGGAAGTGTTCTTCACCGAGAAGCACTGTGTCTATGGTTCGGAAAAAGCTGCAAAACGCTTAAAAAACAATGTGAACGCTTATACGGAAACCTTGGAAAAGGCTCTTGAGTGTTTTTACAAAAAACCGGAGAAAATCGCAGAAATGAAAAAGCACGCCATGGCGAGGGATTTTAGCTGGGATGTTGATGGCGGAGCTGTTTATCAGTACTATGAATTGTTAAAGTTCGGGCGTTTGTGATTTCCTTAAATTTGTGTTGCGGAATCGGTAGCAATGACGTAAACTTTGGGCAGTTTTAATTGCTCAGAGTAGGAAAAATGCGTTTATCTCATCGTCAAAATAATGAAATTCGTCAAATTGAACTTATCCCAAATTTTAATCCGTATGCCGAAGGCTCTTGTTTGGTTAAATATGGCAATACGCACGTTATTTGCACAGCCTCGGTTGAGGAAAAGTTGCCGGCGTGGTTAAAGGGGCAAAACAAAGGCTGGATTACGGCAGAATATGCCATGCTCCCCCGTTCGGCTCAAGTGCGTGTTCCGAGGGAATCGAAGAAACCTTCAGGGCGTACTCAGGAAATTCAACGACTTATCGGGCGGTCGTTACGTTCGGTTGTTGACTTGGAACAAATGAAAGATATTTCAATATGTATTGATTGTGATGTTATTCAGGCTGATGGAGGAACAAGAGTTGCCTCTATTACGGGAGGTTTTGTGGCTTTGTATTTGGCAATTGCCAAACTGAGAAAGGAAAAGAAGATTAAAGAGAATCCGATAAGAGAGTTTGTGGCCGCAATCTCCAGTGATATATATAACGGTGAAGCTATTTTAGATGTGGATTATAACGAAGATTCCAATTCGCAAGTGGATATGAATTTTGTTATGACAGAGAGCGGTAAATTTGTGGAAATTCAGGGAACGGCAGAAGGTGAGCCCTTTGATGAAAAGCAATTTAATGAAATGCTCGCATTAGCAAAACAGGGAATCGCGCAAGTGATTTCGTTGCAAAAAAAAGCGTTAGAGTTGGGAGAATAAAATGTCTGTGAGCAAGATTGTCGTGGCCTCGCATAATGTGGGGAAAATTTCCGAAATCAGGCAGATGCTGGCGCCGTATAAGGTTGAAGTGGTGTCTGCGCGTGATTTGAATTTGCCGGATGTGGAGGAAACAGGAACAACCTTTCAGGAAAACGCGGCTTTGAAAGCAATTCAGTTGAGTGAAGCTTGCGGATTGCCCTGTTTGGCTGATGATTCCGGTTTGTGTGTTGATGCTTTGGGCGGACGCCCCGGAGTGTATTCTGCCAGATACGCCGAAGTTAAGCAGCCTGATGGTTCTTTCAAACGTGATTTCTGTTTGGCAATGTCTCGCTTAACAGATGAAATAAAACAAAGCGGCACGGAGGATTGGTCGGCTCATTTTTCCTGTGTTTTGGCTTGGAAAGAACCGGAGAAGGAATGTCGCTTTTTTGAAGGACGGGTTAATGGAAAAATCATTGAAACACCTTCAGGAGATAAAGGTTTCGGTTTTGATCCTATTTTTGTTCCGGAAGGTTTTGATAAAACGTTTGCCTGCTTTTCGGCAGAAGAGAAAGCCGCTGTTTCACATCGTGGACGGGCATTTGAGAAATTTATTCAAGAGGTTTTTGAAAACTGAAAAAGCATTTATATAATATTCCGGCGACATGTTGTTTCGCAGATGTCTTGGCAAAACGTTTGTTGGACGAATATGCCGATAATTTATTGGACTTGGCTGATGTTTTAATCTTACTTCCTAATCGCCGAGCTTGTAAGACTTTGGCGGAGGCTTTTGTGCGACTCAGCGGTCTTGTACCGACATTGTTGCCGAGAATGACCCCGATAGGCGATAGAGACGAAGATGAACTTGTGCTGCAAGGAGCCGACGCAGGTGAAGAATTTGTTTCCATAAAACCGGCAATTAATCCGACGGAGCGTTTGCTTCTTTTTATTAGACTTATTATGGCGCGGCCGGAACAGTATGGTTTGGATGCTTTGAGTGTCGGACAAGCTTGTTTTTTGGCGCAAGAATTAGCTCGTTTGGCAGATACGGTTTATAGCGAAGAATTAGATTTTGCCAATTTAAAAAATTTAGTTCCGGAAGAATATGCCGCACATTGGCAGGAAACTCTAAAGTTCTTAGAAATTATAACAAATTTTTGGCCTCAAATTCTGCAAGAACGGGGTGTTTGTGACAACGGACAACGTCGTGTGGAACTTTTGAAAAAACAAAGCGCGATTTGGCGGGCGAATCCGCCTAAACAAAGAGTTATTTTAGCAGGAAGCACGGCAACATATCCTTCAATGAAGTTGTTGGTAGATGTTGTCAGCCAGATGCCTCGGGGAGAAGTGATTCTTTCCGGTTTAGATAAGTTGCTTGATGAAGATTCATGGGCTTCTGTTGATGAGACACATCCGCAATTTGAATTGAAAGAGGTTCTGGATTATTTGCAAGTGAGCCGAAACGAAGTGGAAGATATTTGTTTACCAAAACAACCTGAGCGGGAAAAACTGATTTCAGAAATTATGCGGCCGGCAACGATGACGGATAAATGGCGTGAAATTGCCGATAAGAAAATTCAGAAAAGCGCTTTATCCGGTTTGAGGCTTATAGAATGTAAAGATATTAGAGAAGAGGCTCTTTGTATTGCGCTTATAATGCGAGAAGTTTTGGAAACTCCTGAAAAAATAGCGGCACTAGTTACTCCCGATAGAAATTTGGCACGGCGTGTGGCTGCAGAATTAGAGCGTTGGGATATTAAAATTGATGATTCTGCCGGAAGACCGTTAGCGGTTACTCCGATTGGCAGTTTTTTGCGATTGGTGGCTCAGGTCGCTCAACAGGAATTCGGCAGGGTTGATGTTTTAGCCTTGATGAAACATCCTCTTTGCGGCATGGGAAGGGCGTATCAAGATGTTCGAAAAGCGGCTCGCAATATAGAGAGAAATTTTTGGCGGGTAGGAAAAGAGATTGAAAATGATGATTTTTTGATTGAAACAGAAAAGATTTTTTCTGAATGGCGAACTGTTTTGCAGCGAGAAAGAGTTAGTTTGAAGGAGCTTATTCGTCAACATCTGAAAACAGCCGAGGCTCTGGCGGCAACAGTTCAGTCTGACGGAGCTACTAATTTATGGAGGGGAGAAGCCGGTGAGGTTGCCGCGGTATTTTTCGCAGATTGGATGGAAAATGCCGATGATTTAGGCGAAATTGAACCTAAAGAATATGTCGGATTGTTTGAGGCAATGACGACGGGTATAACCGTCCGTCCCAAATACGGAACCCACCCCCGTTTGAAAATTTTAGGTCCGATAGAGGCTCGTCTGGGCTGTTTTGATACGGTAATTGTCGGAGAATTAAATGAAGGTGTTTGGCCACAGGCAGCGGCTTCTGATCCGTGGATGTCCCGTCCTATGAAAAGGGATTTTGGTTTTCCGCAACCGGAAAAAGCAATAGGGGTTTTGGGCTTGGATTTGTGCCATCAGCTGGGAGCAACAGAGGTGTTTTTAACTCGAGCCGAACGGGTGCAAGGAACACCGATGGTGAAGTCGCGTTGGTGGATGAGGCTGGAAACGGTTTTGGAAGCACTGGTTGGAAATTGTTCTCAAATTGTATCTCGCAAGCATCAGGCGTTGTCGTGTTTTCTGGATGAACCGGAGAAGTTGTTTCGGATATCTTCTCCGGCGCCCAGGCCTCCTGTCGCTGCTCGCCCCAGAGAATTGTCGGCCAGCGGAATCGAATTGTTAATGCGTGATCCGTATAGTGTTTTTGCCAAATATATTTTGCGTTTGAAACCCCTTGAGGATATTGAACCTGATTTGACAATGGCGGATTACGGCACGATTATCCATGGTATTTTAGAGGAGTTTAACGATCTTTATAGCGCTTCTCTACCTGATGATGCCTCTGAAAAGCTATTGGAATTAGGAAGAAAAAGGTTTATGGAAAACCGTTTGGCGATGGAGCGGAGAGCTTTTTGGTGGCCTAATTTTGAGAAAACGGTTTCATGGCTTGCGCAGGTTGAAAAAAATTATCGAGGGATTGTAAAAGCCGTACATAATGAGATTAAAGGCGAATTTAATTTATCTGCTCCGACGGGAATTTTTAAGATTACGGCAAAGGCTGACAGAGTTGATGAAACGTTGGATGGCAAAGTTAATATAATTGACTATAAAACAGGAAAAGCGCGTACTTCTCGCGAAATGGAAAAAGGATTTGCTCCCCAGCTTCCGATAGAGGGATTAATTGCTCAAAAGGGCGGTTTTAAGGGAATGAAGGCCGCAGAACCCAACAGTTTGATTTATTGGCAGCTTGGAAAGAAGGCAACAGAATTTAACGGCGATATGAAAAAGCTTTTAGCGGATATGGAACAACGGTTGCAACGTTTGGTCGCGGAGTTTGATTTTGAAACAACCGCCTACATCTGCCATCCGAATCCGAAACAGATTCCGGAATATTCAGACTATGAACATTTGGCACGAGTTAAAGAGTGGAGTGTGCAGAGTGATGATGAATGAAATTGAAAAGGTGAAGCAGACCAGAATTTCTTTGGCAACATCACAGCAGCGGTTGGCCTCTGATCCTCAAAAATCCGTATGGGTGGAAGCTTCTGCCGGAACAGGCAAAACAAAGGTGTTGTCCGATAGGGTTTTGAGACTTTTGTTGAATGGTGTGCCGCCGGAAAGGATTTTATGTTTAACTTACACCAAAGCGGCTGCGGTTGAAATGAGTACGCGTATAGCCAAAAGACTTAGCCGATGGGCGGTTATGTCTGATGAAAAGTTGAAAGATGAGTTAGAGAGCCTTTTGGGTAAAAGCCTTTCAGAAGCCAAAAAATGTGAAGCTGTTATGGCACAGGCCAGACGATTATTTGCTCAGCTGTTGGATACTTTGGGCGGAATGAAAATTCAGACAATTCACAGTTTTTGCCAAGAAATTTTAAAAAGGTTTCCTCTGGAGGCAAGGATTTCTCCGTATTTTGAGGTTATGGATGACCGAAGTACACATGAAGCTTTGGAAGAGGTTAAGAGAAGTTTATTGCAAAAAATTGAAACAGAGCCGGAGAGCCGTGTCGGAAAAGCTTTGGCTTTGATAACCAAAAAAATGAGCGAATCCAGTTTTCCGAAACTTATGAATGAGTTGATGGAGAATCGTAATAAAATAAGTCGTATATTACAGAATAACGGCGGTGTTGATGCTTTGGTTTCAAAAACGGCAGAACGCATAGGTGTGGACGAAAATGAAAATGCCGAGCAGGTGTTAAAACGCTTTTTTGCAGAACTTCCACGTGCTTTGTTGGAAAAATTTGCGACGGCTTTACAAGAGGGAAGTGATACGGATAAGAAAAAATCCATTTTGTTAAAGCAGATATTAAATGCTTCAGATCCTGAGGCTTTTTATGCCGACTATCGTTCTTTGTTTATAACGACCGACGGAAGTTTACGCAAAACGGTTGCCACGCAAAAAGTGTTATCGCTTTGTCCGCAAATAGCGGAAGTCGCAGAGGCAGAATTTTTGCGGCTGAAAAGGTGTGATAATCAAGTTGCGGCAGCCGGTCTGATGCAATCAACGAAAGCGGTATTATTTCTCGCAGATGATTTGACCCGAGGGTATGTTTCTTACAAAAAAACACATTCTAAGGCAGATTATGAAGATTTAATCGTGTTTACGAGAGGGTTATTGGAAAATCCGCAAGTGGCTTCGTGGGTTTTATACAAATTAGACGGTGGTATAGATAATATTTTGATTGATGAAGCTCAGGACACATCGCCGGATCAGTGGGCGATTATTCGTTCTTTGAGTGAGGAGTTTTTTGCCGGAGAGGGAGCAAAAAATAAAAATTGCACGATCTTTGCGGTGGGAGACAGAAAGCAATCCATTTATTCCTTTCAGGGAGCCGATCCAGCAGAGTTTGAGAGAATGCGGCGCTTTTTTTCGAACAAACTGGGCAAAGAAGGCGCTTTTTCAGAGGTTAATTTGGATGTGTCTTTTCGGTCAACGGCCGCTGTCTTGGATATGGTGAATTGTGTTTTTGAAGATGAAACGGCCAAGAAAGGTGTTGTTCCTTCAGAAGAAGATGTTGTGCATATATCTTCCCGAATCGGAGAAGGCGGAAAAGTAGAATTGTGGGCATTGGAGGAAGAGGATAAAGATGAAACCGTTGATGTTTGGCGTCCGCCGGTTGAACGAATAATTGCCGAATCTTCCAGCTCAAAACTGGCAAGGCAAATAGCCTTAAAAATAAAATCTATGGTTGATGGAAAAGAGCAATTAGCTTCGCAAAACAGACCTCTGCGATATAAAGATTTTATGGTATTGGTTCAAAGACGTAACGGTTTTGTTGAGGAGTTTGTTCGTGCATGTAAAAATTGCGGTGTGGCCGTTGCCGGTGTGGATAAAATCAGCCTGTTACAACAAATTGCGGTGCAAGATTTGGTTTCGGTAGGTAAATTTTTGCTGTTACCGAGCGATGATTTGACGTTGGCGGAAATATTAAAATCTCCTCTTTGGGGACTTGATGACGGTGATTTGTTTGAGCTGTGTTATAATCGTGGTCTGTCAAGTTTGTGGCAAAAACTGTGTTCGAATTCTCGTTTTTCCACTGTTTGTTCAGAGCTTCAGACTTTGTTGAATATGGCTGATTACAAACGTCCGTTTGAGCTATATTCTTATATTCTCAACAAAATGGAAGGGCGTAAAAAATTTGTTTCCCGTTTGGGCTTGGAGGCGGAAGACGGGATTGATGAGTTTATGAATTTGTGTTTGGATTTTGAGCAAGAGCACATTCCAAGTCTGCAATATTTTATTGAGTGGATTGAAAAGGACGAAGTTGAAATTAAACGAGAGCTGGAACAAAGCGAATCTGATATGGTTCGACTAATGACAGTGCACGGTTCTAAGGGGTTGCAGGCGCCAGTTGTTATTTTGCCGGATACGGTCAGAATAAAAAATGTTCGTAAGGAATCGGGACTTTTGATGGATGATGTTTTGTATTATCCCTTTGGTTCTGCTGATTACGAGGTTAATTGTGAGGCCATAAAACAGCGGGAAAAGGAACTGTCGTTGGAAGAATACCGGCGGTTGCTGTATGTGGCATTAACGCGTGCCGAAGAGCGTTTGTGTATATGCGGCTATAAAAAGACAGCCAGGCTGAGTGATGACAGTTGGTATGAAATTTGTCGTCGCAGCTTGCAGAAAATTGCGGAGGAAAAAGAAGACGGTTCTTTAGTTTATGAGGTGAAACAAGTTGTTGAGGCTGTTTCACCTAAAGAAAAATCTAAAGAGGAAGAACTTGTAGATTATCCATTATGGCTAAGAGAAAACGCAAAAGAGGAGAGTGCGTTGGCGCGCCCGTATGCTCCGTCTCACGGAGATGAGGAGGAAGATGTAACCGCCTCTCCGTTAGGAGAAAAAGAGAATCCTTATCGTTTTAGTCGTGGAAGATTGATTCATAAATTGTTGCAGTATTTGCCAGCTTGCGAGGAAAAAAATCGAGAATATGTTGTTCGTTCTTTTTTGCAGGAAAATGCCAAAGAATTGCCGGAAAAAGAACGAACCCGTCTGCTTCATGAAGTGTTGGGATTGATAGCAGATGAACGGTTTGCCTCTTTGTTTGGAGAGCAGTCAAAATCAGAGGTTCCGATTATGGGGCAAGTCGGGGATAGGATTATTTCAGGACAAATAGATCGTTTGATTGTGGGGAGCGATACGGTTAAGATTATTGATTTTAAAACGAATCGTCCGGCAGCACGTTGCGAATCTGAGGTCCCGGAATTGTATAAACGTCAAATGGAGGCTTATAGGGTTTTGGTTGAAAAAATTTATCCGGATAAAAAAGTTGAAACGTATATTTTGTGGACGGATACGGCCAATTTGATGTTATTGGAAAAATAATCTGAAAATATTTGCAAAAGGGGCTTTATTTAAAATTTTTATCCACTATATTAGAATCTATCGATAAAAGAACAAAGAAAGGGAAGAGTATGAAAGCGATTAGTGACAGCCAGTTTGAAGCTGAGGTATTAAATTCTAGCGGGTTGGTCTTGGTTGATTTTTGGGCGGAATGGTGCGGCCCTTGTCGTCAGCTGATTCCTGTTTTGGAAGAGTTTTCTAAGGAAATGGACGGTAAAGTGAAAGTTTGCAAGATGAATGTTGATGAGTCTCCCAACACGGCAGCGCAGTATGGAATTCGCAGTATCCCTACGATGTTTTTGTTTAAAGACGGTAAGCAAATTGATGTTAAAGTTGGGTTAAATTCTAAATCTTCTTTGGTTTCATGGATTGAAGCCAATAAGTAGGGTTATGTTTTTTGTAAGCCTTAAGCAGAAAGTTCTTTTGATAAAAAGAGGTCGAAAGAACTTTCTTTTTTTGCGCGTAGCCTGATGTGGGAAAATTGGGGTTTGTGCTTTTTTTTTGATCGGAAAATGTTAAACTAACTGAAGATTTAACAGGTTAGAAGTTTTTGATGTCACCATTTGGAAAATTTGTTTTTGCTGTTTTTGGGCTTCGCTTTTTTGGTGCGGAAGGTTTTCTCGTGGGTATGCTTTTAGGGCATATGCTGATTGATAAGACAATTGTTATTTGTAAAGTCGGACATTTTTTCAGTTCAATTGACGACAACATCCGTTTGATGCTTCCTTACAGATATTATCGTTATTATAATCGTTTAGATGGAAATTTTTGGGGAAAGATTTTAGGCGGGTTGATTGGCGCACTGCTTTATGGTGCAGATGGTTTTATTTTTCTTTTCATTTTAGGACATTTTTTGTTTGATACGCCGGAAAGCCGGCATGCCCGTAAAGTTCGCAAAGTCATAGATCATTTTTGGGACAATAACTGGGCTAAAATCGGTGGTGCAATATTAGGGTTTGTTTTGCAAAGCAGAATTGTTTTGTTTTTGGGCGTTGTCGCCGGATTTTTTATTGATTATTATCGTGTTGAAAATGCCAGTTTGATTCCTGTTGAAAAAATAAGACATTTTTGGTTTCGTATCAATCCTTTGAAATTGTGGAGACATTCCAAAGAGGCTCGACATGTGGCTTATATTCAGGCTATGGCCGGGTTGGCGGCCAAAGTTGCCAAGGCTGATGGTGTTGTCAGTACAAATGAAATCAGAGTTTTTAAGCAGACATTTGCGGTTAAGCAAGAAGAAAATTCTAAAGTGGCCAGTGTTTTTAATTATGCCAAATCTACATCCGATGGTTTTGAGACTTATGCAAAGCAGTTGTTCCGAATTGTAGAAAATAATTTGGAGTTGAAAGAAACTGTTATTGATAATTTGTTTAAAATTGCTGCCGCAGACGGTATTGTTTCAGATGCCGGTTGGGAAATTTTGAAAAAAACCGCTGAAATTATAGAGCTTCCGGAAGGCAATTTTGATATGGTGGCGGCATTATATACGCCTAAAACGGCAGAATCTCCTTTGCAAAGTTTTTATGATGAGCTTGGACTTTTATACAATGTCAGTGATAATGATGTGAAAAAACGGTGGAAGGAATTGATTGTTCAGTATCATCCTGACAGGTTGCAAGCGCAAGGAGCTGAAGCAGCAGAAATTGAAAAGGCAACCTTGAAGATGGCGCAAATTAATAATGCCTATCAGATGATTATGAAGGCCAGAAAATCATGATGAAAAGGTGTTTATTACCACATTTTAATGAAAGAAAAGCACCTGTAAAAATGTTGGTGCTGCATGCGACGGCTCATTTCGGGGTTGATGCCATAGAAAGTTTGGATAAACAAAAGCTCAGCGCTCATTATCTGGTGTCTCTTGAGGGAGAAGTTTTTCGTTTGGTTGAGGAGAAAAACAGAGCTTGGCATGCCGGAGTTTCTTGCTGGCGGGGAGAGAATGATTTAAATTCTAAGTCAATAGGTATAGAGGTTTGTTCGTTAAGCTTGGGACAAGAGCCTTTTTCTTCTAAGCAGATTAAAAGCTTAACGAGTTTGTGTAAGCGGATTATTAAACGTTATGATATTAAGCCTCAAAATGTGGTCGGACATTCGGATATTGCGCCTTTGCGCAAACCTGATCCGGGACTGGCTTTCCCGTGGGAAATGTTGGCATCTAAGGGTGTGGGAAAATGGTTTACTCCAGCTCTTAAAGAAAAAGATACAAATGTTGAAAATTTGTTGAGGCAGATTGGTTATGATGTTCAAACGCCGGAAGCACTCAAAGCTTCAGCATATGCTTTTTGTCGGCATTTTTTGCCTGAATATGTGCAAAAAGAAAGCGATGTTTTGCGATTGGTGGATAATTTTTTGCCGGATAACTATGATTTTATGTCCGAGCAACGGTTTGTGGAAACTTTGCAAGCAGTTGCTTTTGCTTACAGGTAACGTAGGGCATCTAAAGCTCCTTGTAAAATATAACCGGCAGAAGAACTGTCTAAAACGTTTTTGCGTTTAGCGCGGGAAAGGTCAACTTCTTTGATTAAGAATGATTCCATGGCGCGGGAAGATAGGCGCTCGTCCCAAAAGGTGTAAGGCAGGGGGATAGTTTTTTCTAGTTCTGCGGCAAACTGCCGGACAAGTGCTGCGGTTTGTCCTTCCTGTCCGTTCATTTGTAGGGGCAAACCATAGACAAACCCTCCGATTTCACGCTCTTTAACTAATTGAGAAATGAGGTTTATATCGGCTTCCGGAGTGGTGCGTTGAATGGTTTTAAGCGGTGTGGCGACCATGAGTAAGGCATCAGACACAGCAACGCCAAGGCGTTTGGTTCCGTAATCAAACCCCAAAAGGGCTGTGCGAGGCTTAAGTCGCTGTTTAAATTCTTGTAAATTCATGATGTAAATTTAGCTTTTTTAGATTTGTTGTCAAGCAGTATGGTTTACAGTTATTTTTAGGCGCTAATTGAATCTTAATAAACTTTGGTTAAGATGCGGAATAATTGGAAAAAAGAATCTGTATAGGTGGTGTTAAGATGAAAAGTTTTTTTGTTTTTTTTATGGCGCTTTTTGTGGCTGTTTTTCCGGCAAAAGCTGAGTTACAGTTGGATATTAACGGGGCAAACAGTGAACCGATGCGTGTGGCTTTTCCCGACATGATTCACAGTGGATTTTTTGTCGGGCAATACGGGCAAAAAATTCGTGATGTTGTTATTGCGGATTTGGAACGTTCGGGTTTGTTTGTCGTTATCAATAAGAACAGCTATATTCAAGAATTTAATTCAATGGAACAAGAGCCGAAGTTTGTTGACTGGACGGCGATTAATGCTCAGGCTTTGGTGCAGAGTTCGATTACTGAAGTTGATGCTAAAAAGTTGCGGGTTGAATTTCGGTTGTGGGATGTTTTTTCCGAAATTCAGATGAAAGGACAGTCTTTTACAACGACAAAAGACAATTGGCGCCGTGTGGCTCATGTGATTGCAGATGCTATTTATGAGAGATTAACGGGAGAAAAGGGCTATTTTGATACAAGAATCGTTTATGTGTCTGAAACGGGGCCTGCAACACGCCGCGTAAAACGGTTAGCTATTATGGACCAAGACGGGGAAAACCACAAGTTTTTGACATCCGGTTCTGCAATGGCTTTAACACCACGATTTTCTCCTAATTTGCAGAAAATTACATATATGTCTTATAGCGGCAGTGTACCTAAGGTATATGTTTTGGATATTGAAACGGGGAAACAGAATTTGTTGGGTAATTTTCCGGGAATGACGTTTGCTCCGAGATTTTCTCCGGACAGCTCCAAGGTTTTATTGAGTTTTGCCGCTAATGGAAAGACGAATATCTATGAGATGGACATAAACGGACGCAGCAGTCGTCAGTTGACGTTTGGAAATGCGATTGACACATCTCCAAGCTATTCTCCCGACGGCAGCAAAATTGTGTTTAACTCGGATAGGGGCGGAAATCAGCAGTTGTATGTTATGAATGCTGATGGAAGCGATATTCAGAGAATCAGTTTTGGTTCTGGACGTTATGCTACCCCTGTATGGTCGCCGAGAGGAGATTATATCGCCTTTACTAAGATTGCCGGCGGTCAGTTTTATATCGGGGTGATGTATCCCGACGGTTCCGGTGAACGTGTGCTGGCAAGCGGTTATTTGGTTGAGGGGCCGACATGGTCTCCGAATGGGCGTGTGTTGATGTTTTTCCGTCAGGAAAGAGGCGGACGTAACGGAACTGCGCCGGTTAAGCTCTATTCAATTGATTTGACGGGGTATAACGAGCGACAAATTATTACGCCGGCGGACGGTTCAGATCCGGCATGGTCACCGTTGTTGCCGTAAAAGGCATAATAAAAATCCCTCAGAGTGAAACTGAGGGATTTTTTATCAGCTGATTTTTTCTAAAATACAAGGACTTGTTCCAACATGAGTTGGTGTAATTTTTATATTTTTACGAAGAGAATCTGCAGCGAGCATATAATCATTTTCTGTTTGAGCGTGAATCATGGCCAACGGTTTATGCTCATCAACAAAATCTCCAATTTGGCAAAAATGAGTGTATCCTGTTGCGTAATCCAGTTTTTGTTCCGGTGTGATGCGGCCACCTTTTAGTTCAATAATGCTTAAACCGATGTTTCTGGTTTGCATGGTTTGAACATATCCGGCTTGCTCCGCATATACCGGTTTTATGATTTTAGCTTTAGGCAGATAGTGGTGAGGGCGCTCACAAAAATCGGCCGGTCCGCCAAGGGATGAAATCATGCGGGCGAAAATTTCCAAAGCCTTACCCGAATCCAGAGCTTTTTGTAGTTTTTTCTCGGCTTGATTCAAGTCTTTTGCTAAGTTAGCACTCACCAGAAGTTCGGCACAAAGCTCTATGGTGATGCGGTGCAGACGTGGGTCGGTATGATTTCCTTTCAGGTAATCAACCGCTTCCAAGACTTCAAGAGCGTTTCCGACATTATAACCCAGCACCTGATTCATATCGGTTAAAATTGCTTTGGTTTTGGTTCCTGCCGCATTGGCGACATTAACAATGGAATTTGCTAATTTTTTGGCATCTTCCATACTTTCCATAAAAGCGCCGTTACCGCATTTTAAATCCATAACCAGACAATCTAATCCGGCGGCCAGTTTTTTGGAGAGGATAGAAGCCGTGATTAATTCTACGGATTCAACTGTGGCGCAAACATCTCGAATGGCATATATTTTTTTGTCTGCCGGTGCTAAATTTCCGGTCTGGCCGATAATCGCGCAACCAACGTTTTTTACTGTTTTGCGGAAAAGTTCATTGCTGGGAACGGTATTGTATCCGGGAATGGAATCGAACTTATCCAGTGTGCCGCCGGTATGTCCCAGTCCGCGCCCCGAAATCATGGGAACATAACCTCCGCAGGCGGCAATCATGGGGGCTAGCATTAAGCTTACTTTATCTCCAACTCCGCCGGAAGAGTGTTTGTCTACAATTGGTCCGTTTACGTCGTCCCAATTCAAGACATCTCCCGAATCGCGCATGTTTAGGGTCAGTTCTTTAGTTTCTTCGGTGTCTAAACCATTTAGAAAAGCGGCCATGGTGAATGCGGCAGTTTGGGCATCGGCTATTGTTTTATTTGTGATGCCGGTGATGAAAAATTTGATTTCTTCCGCTGACAGTTTTTCTTTATTGCGTTTTTTTCGAATGATTTCCTGAGGAAGCATTTCAGTATCCTTTCTCAATGGTTTGCAGCAAGTTTGTTAAAAGAGAGCTGGCGCCAATTCGGAAAACAGACGGATTAACCCAGTCCGCGCCCATGATGGAAATGGCTAAGGTTAAATATTTTTTTGCATCTTCAAGAGTTTTTATTCCTCCACTGGCTTTAAATCCGACATTTTTTCCGGAAGATTTGATTGTTTCAAGTATGGCGTTGGCAGCTTCCGGTGTAGCAGATGTTTTGGTTTTTCCCGTTGAAGTTTTTATAAAATCAGCGCCGCAGTCAATGCATAATTTTGTTGCGCTTTTAATAAGTCTTGTTGTTTGTAATTCTCCTGTTTCCAGAATAATTTTAAGCGTTTTTTCTCCGCAAGCCGCACGTGTTTGTTGCAAATAGTCTGTGCAAAAATCAAGTTTTCCGGCAATAAAATCTTGATAGGGGAGAACGGCATCAATTTCATCAGCTCCGGCTTTTAAGGCACGATTTATTTCTTTGATTGTCGATTGAATGTCCGGCTCTCCTTTGGGGAAATTAACAACGGTAGCAATTTTTGTGTGGTTTGCCAATTGTTGCAGAGCTAAAGGAATAAATTTGGAGAAAACACAAACGGCAGCCGTGTTCCCGTAAGCGGTAGATGATTTTTTACAAAGCTCCGTAATGGTTTCTTCGGTGTCTTTTTCATTTAATGATGTAAGATCCAGACAACGAATCAGTATTTTTGCGGCGTCAATGTCGTTCATTTACAATTCCTCCAATGTTTTTTGAACTAAAAGCTCTAACCTGATGGCGGCTTCATCGGCCTGACTCAATGTTTCTTCGTGGCTTTGAGCCTCTTTTTTCAGGCCGGTGCCAAAATTCGTGATAACAGAGATTCCGATGACTTTTAATCCGCAGTGAACGGCCGCAAGCACTTCCGGAACTGTTGACATGCCGACGGCATCCGCTCCTAAAGTTCTAAAGGCCTTGATTTCTGCTGAGGTCTCAAAGTTTGGTCCCAGTACCATGAAGTAAACCCCATCGTGGAGTTTGATGTTGTTTTTTTTGGCTACGGTATGAACCAAACGACGGTAATCGGCATTATAAGCGTTGCTCATATCAGGGAATCTGGGGCCGAATGCTTCATCGTTAGGGCCGCACAAAGGGTTGCAACCGCTGAAGTTGATGTGGTCATTAATCAACATTAAGCTTCCCGGAGGCATTTGGGGGTCAAGTGAACCGGCAGCATTTGTCACAATCAGGGTTTTTACCCCCAGCAGTTTTAGTGTGCGAATAACGGAAGCGACGGTTTGTGGGCTGTGCCCCTCATAGAGATGAAATCTTCCCTGAAGGCAAATAACGTTTTTTTCGCCGAGTTGTCCGGCAATAAGCGCTCCGACATGACCGGAAACGCCTGTTTGCGGAAAATTCTTTATTTCAGTATATTTTATTGTTCGGGCATTGGTGATTTTTTCAGCCAAACGTCCCAATCCGCTGCCGAGAACAATGGCGGTGTCCGGTTTGAAGCCATCTAGAAGTATGCGAATTTGGTCAGCGTAAGAGTAAGCAGCATCCATAGAAAAACTCCTTTATAAGTCAAACGCGTAGGGTAAAAGCTCATTAAGCTTGAGCGTTTTTTTTATGCCGGTTAAATCGGCCAGATGAATGAGCGTATTTTCATCGGAAAATTCTTTTATTCTTTGTCGGCAACCGCCGCAAGGAGTTAGAAGATTTTCTCCACTTCCCAGAATCAAAATTTCGGAAATATGTTTTCCTCCGCCGTTAATCATAGCTGAAATAGCGCCTGTTTCAGCACATGTTCCCTCGGGGTAAGCGACGTTTTCAACGTTACAACCGCTGAAAATTTGTCCGTCAGAGCTTAAAATTGCGGCGCCAACGGAGAATTTGGAATAAGGGCAATATGCATTTCGGTAAGATATTTTGGCGGCTTCCCAAAGTTTTTGTGAATTATTCATTTCTTGCCTTTCGACATTAAAAGTTTTATTAATTATTATGAGTTAATATTATAAGCAGATTGAGAAGATTGCAAAGATTATTTGGCAAACATGCAATAATTCGGGAGGCTGTTCGTGAAAAAGCTTTTACTTGGTTTGGTGCTGTTTTTGTTGGTGGCTGTCGGTGGCGCAACATTTTATGTTTCTACGATAGATTGGAACAAATACAAGGGAAATATAGCTAACCGTTTTGCAGAAATGACCGGAAAAAATATTGCGTTTGATGGTCCGGTAAGTTTTAAATTTTTGCCTACCCCGTATTTGACGGCATCAAAAGTTAAAATTTTTAACTTTGGAAACAAGGGACAGCCTTTAGTTGAAATAGAACGTTTGGTTGCCAGTTTGTCGCTTTCACCATTGCTTAAGGGAAATATAGATGTTACCCGAATGACCTTGGAAGAGCCGAAAATCAACGTGGAAGTAGATGCCGAAGGACGGCTTAATTGGCAAAGTGATTTAACATCGGAGCAACGGGAAAAAATTGAGCAATCGGAAATTAAGCTCAACAGTGTCAGTTTGGAAAAGGCTACATTGAATTTTGACGATGCTCATAGGGATATAACTTTGCAGTTAGATGATTTGAACGGCGAAGTTATGGCAGATAGTGTTTTTGGTCCTTTTCATGTAGAAGGAAATTATGTCAAAGATAACAGTCCGGAAGGGTTTGCTTTATCAGTGGGCAAGTTGTCGGAAAGTTTTCCCACGACGCTTAATTTTGTTGTGACACACCCCAGTTCTGAAAGTTATGTTCGTTTTGACGGAAATTTTATGCCGTTAAACAATGTGTTAAATGGTAATATGATTATTGAAACCGCTAAGTTGCAGGAATTTTTACATGCCAATTTCAGTGAACTTAAAATACCTGATGAATATGACTATCCGTTGGCTTTGGCTTTTGATATTTCAACCAATGACGCACAGGTTAATTTATCCAACATGGTTATTAAATATGGGGAAACTCAAGGCGCCGGAAGTATTCAGCTGCCGTTAGATGAAAATTCGGATAAGGAAAAAGACGGCAAACCTCGTATAGAAATGTCGTTTAATTTTGCGGACTTGAATTTATCGCCCTTGGCTCACGCTGTGAAAGATTTTGTTGAAAAACATAAAAAGGGTCAGGTTTTATACGAACCGAAGGGAAACTACGATTGGGTGGTCGACATTAAATCCTTAAAAACACAATATAAGGGGCAACCTATTAAAAATTTTGAAACAAGCTTCAGCTTTATAAATGATATTATAAACATTAATAAGTTGTCTGCCGTTCTTCCGGGGGATACGGATGTTAAAATTAAAGGTGATGTTGTTTCGGAAGAAGGTGAACCTTTTTATGATATGGATATTGTTTTTAATTCTAATGATTTCTTGAAGACAATGAATTGGTTTGGTGTAAATCCGATAATCAGCGTTGCTTCCACATATAAAAAGGCATTAGGAAATGTTAAACTGGCGGGAACGTTTAATAAGATACAGATTGCGCCGTTTAATTTGACGATAGATAAAAGTTCTTTGTCCGGAGAGGCGGGAATAAAGCTTCAGGAACGTCCTGATGTTTTTCTTTCGGTGAATGCGGATATGATTAATTTTGACAATTATATTGTTCCCCTCTCAAAGGAAGACAGTAGCAAAAGTTTGATTGAACGTATGAAACGTCGTTTTTCCCAAATGGGATTGCTCAATGATATAGATATGCAGATAACGGCTCATATGGATTTGGGAATTTATGAAAGTTTGCCTTTTGAAAAGGTTGATTTGAAAGCGAATTTGCTGAACAAAAAAATGAATATCGAAAAATTTGAGATTGGTTCGGCGGCCAACACAAAGATTTCTTTATCCGGTTTGTTGACGGGGTTTGGTGATGTTCCTTCTTATGAAAATATGAAGTATGCGGCGGAAACGGCAGATGTTGGCGCTTTAATTAATAAATTTGGTTTTAAGGCTCCCGATTTTGATTATAAGCAACTTAAAAATTTCAGCACTCAAGGTGTGGTGACAGGAGAGGGAAAAAGCTTTGCTCTGAATTCGGTTTTTAAGCTGGAAGATTTAGATGTGCATTACAGCGGGCAAGTATCAGATCAGGAAAAAGAATTTTTGCTGAAAGGTGATTTGGAAGTTAAACATCCTGATTTTGTTAAAATGCTTAACGGCATAAATATTTCATATGCTCCGGAAGTGTATTCGTTGGGAATGTTCAATTTAAAAACTCACGTTAACGGGAATGCCGATCATTTCAGTGCTGCGGATTTGGAGGCTAATATTGGTTTTAATGAATTTAAGGGAAAATTGGAGTTTGAGCGTAAAGAGGGTAAAAATCCGGAGTTTATGGCAGATTTGGTAATTAATAAATTCGAAATAGATCGTTTCCTTCCTTCTTCGGAAAAGAACTCAGAAGTTGTTTTGCAAGCTAAACCGTCTGTAAATGAAAGAGGAGAGTTTTTACAGAAACCGGTCTGGAATAAACAAAAAATAAATTATGACTTTTTGAAAAAAGCGAATCTTTCCGGACGTTTCAAAATTGCGGATTTGTCTTATAAAAAATATGTTTTCTTGGATACGGAAAGTGATGTGTCTCTTCTTGACGGCATGTTGGGTATAGATATAAAAGATGCCAAGTTTCGTGACGGAACGCTAAAGGGTGATATACACATAAACGCACAAGAAAACAGTCTGAACGGAAAGCTTGAGGCCGAGCAACTGAATGTCGGGTTGTTGAATTTGAGCGGTAGTCGTTACGGTATTCAAAACGGGGATTTAAAATCATCACTGGTGTTTAACTCTAAAACGGACAGTGAGGAGGATTTTATTCGCGGGTTGAACGGTGTAGTGTCTTTTGATATTGCGAATTGCGATGCTAAGAACTGGAATCTGCAAGGAATATACAATGATGTTTCTAAGCGGGAAAATCCTGAAGGACTGGTGGCTGTTGTCAGAAATAATTTAAATAACGGAAGCACTGTTTTTTCTTCTTGTGAAGGAAAGCTAAATTTTAACAACGGAGAATACAGCTTTTCGAATGCCTCAATGAAAAACAACATTGGCGCTGTTGAGGTTTTTGGCGATGGTAATTTGCTGGATTGGACAATGAATGTGGTGTTTAATGTGAAATATAATGAACCTCAGTATCTTCCGGGGTATTCGTTTTCGTTGAAAGGTCCGATGGATGCACCTTTGTTGGATGTTAATGTCAGTGCTTTGTTTGATATGTACAAGGCCAAACAAGATAAGATTGTTGCTGATAAAGCGGCGGCGGAGAAGGCAGAAAGGGATCGGTTACAAAGTTTTGTCGATGAACAGAAAAAAACGGCGGAGGTTTTGTCTGAAGAGCTTAAGAACAGCTTGATTCCGGAATTGGAAACGAGGGTTAAAGATACTGAAAACGCTGAGGCTAAAGTTTTGTATGAAGAGCTCAGAGAAAAAATGAGTAAAGCGCTGTCTGACGTGAATCGGCTGTTAGCAACAACAGAAGAGCCCAGTGATGATTTGATTAAACAGATGGCGGCTGAAAACCAGCGGATTATGTCTGCGGTTGAGCCGATGCATTCGGAATTGGATAGGGCTTTGCTGATTGAGCAAAAGCATAAGATGACGTCTTTGTATAACAAGTTAATTGATGATTATAACAAGTCTAAAATGTTGGCGTTTGATTTTAATACGCAACGCGAAAAATTTAATTTTCGTTTAGTAGCTGTTCAAACATCGTTTAGTTTGATTGATGACGCTGGTTTAAAAGATTTGGAGCAATTTATAGAGGATAAAATAAAGCTTCTTGATGTGCAAAACGAGCAAATGGTCAGCAATTATGCTGAAAAGCAAAAATCTTCAGATATTTCCGATATTACGGCATATAATGAGAGTTTGCGAGAACTTTTGGTCGCGGTTTCGAGCGATGCAGCGGTTTTAGATGATAAAATTTCTCAATATAAAAAATTTGCGGAGGAAAAAGTATCTGACGAAGAGAAAAAACAGGCCGAAAAAATCAGAGATGCAGAGGTACGTCGTAAGGTTCAGGAAAATACCGGACACATTAATATTAAGAAGACAGGGAAAAATATTACTGTAAAAAGAGCGATTGAAGAGATAGAAGAAAATGAAAAATTGACTTCGGAAGATAAGTTGCCGATTTTAGATTTTTCGGCTCCGAGTAAAAAGAAAACACAAGCTTCTTCGACTAAAAACGGAGGAGTGAATGTTATAAAAAGAACGAAGAAGAACTGGGATTAGTTTGAAAATAAGCCTTTTATAAACTCTGTTGCTTGAAAATTGTTAAATTGCTTATGATTTGTTAAGCCTTTAGTGGTAGAGCTTGTTTATGACACAAAGGTGAACTCATATGTTTGGAAATTGGAAAAAATCGTTAGGTATTTATTTTGACCGACGGATGTTGGTTATGATGCTGTTGGGTTTTTCAAGCGGTTTTCCGTTGTTACTGGTTTTCGGAACTCTGAATTTGTGGCTAAAAGATTCCGGGGTGCCTTTGACTATGATTGGTCTGTTTTCTCTGGCCAAAACTCCATACAGTCTTAAATGGGCGTGGTCTCCCATTGTGGATAGAGTTCAATTGCCATTTTTTAAAAGATTTGGACGGCGCCGCGGTTGGGCTTTGTGTACGCAAATTTTATTGATGTTCTCTATTTGGGGTATGGCAGTGACGAATCCGGCACAATCGGCGGCGACAATGGCTGTTTGGGCTGTGATTATGGCGTTTGCCTCAGCTTCTCAAGATATTGTTTTAGATGCATATAGAATCGAGAGTTTTTCTAATCGGGAACAGGGTGCCGGAGTGGCGGTGTTTGTTTTGGGGTATCGGATAGGAACGATATTTTCGGGAGCCGGCGCGCTGTTTATGGCCTCTGTTATGAGTTGGGAAGATGTTTATAAAGTCATGTCTTTAGGTGCTTTGGTGGGTATGCTGACTATTTTGTGTTCTAAAGAACCTAAGAGGGACAGAAGGTTTAAAGAGAAAAAACTAAAGGGAACATTCAGGCAAAAGTTGGCAACGTTTTTAAAAAAGGCGGTGCATGAGCCGTTGGCTGACTTTGTAAAACGTCCAAATTGGTTGTGGGTGTTGCTGTTTATCTTTTTTTATCGAATGAGCGACGCCTATATCGGACCAATGGCATATCCTTTTTATGATGATTTGGGATTTAGCAAGAAAGAAATAGCCGCGGTTGTTAAAATTTTCGGTGTGGTGGCGACGATTTTGGGAACGCTTGTCGGCGGTATGTTTGTAAGCAAGATGGGGATTGTCCGTTCTTTGCTCATTTGTGGCGTGTTGCAAGGATTGTCCAACCTTGTGTTTGTTATGCAGGCGTATGCCGGACATGATTTGAGAATGTTTATGTTTACGATTTCGGTTGAAAACATTACCGGTGGTATGGGGACAGCGGCTTTTGTGGCCTATTTATCCTCCTTATGCAATGTTGCTTATACGGCAACCCAATATGCTTTGCTATCATCATTGATGAGTTTGGCGCGAGATGTTTTTGCTGCGACGTCAGGGTATGCGGCACAAGCTGTTTCGTGGCCGTTATTCTTTATACTTACGGTGTTTATGGCTGTTCCGGGAATGTTAATTCTTTTGCACCTTATAAGAAAAGGCAGTTTTTCAAACAGTAAATCTTAAACTTTGTGCGGAAGCTTTCCATAAATCAGACTGCTGATGCATTCGGGAAGAATTGAAATCAGCCAAGCGGTGAATCTTAGCGGCCATGGAAAGGCTATAAGACCAACATTTTTTTCCAATCCGGTGGCGATGATTTCGGCGGCTTTGTCTGCTTCCATGAAGAAAGGCATCGGACAGGTGTTTTTATCGGTAATGCGTGAACGGACAAATCCCGGGCAAATTACGCTGACATTGATGTTTTCAGCTTTTAGACTTTGTCGCAAAGCCAATCCCCAGGCTTTAACACAGGCTTTGCTGGCGCTGTAAGACGGGCAAGCCGGCAATCCGTGGTATCCGGCAATTGAACTGACTATGGCAATGGTTTTGGGAGAAGAAGAGTCTTTTTTGTAAATTTTGATGGTTGGTAAAACAGTGTTTATTACTCCCATAATGTTGGTATTAAACGTGTTTCTGATGTTATCTTCCGTTTCGGTGACGGTGGAAACTCCGGCATTGGCAATAACCAGGTTGAGCGGTTTTTGCTGATTGCTTTTTATTATCCAGTCTGTCACGGCATCGGTGTTGGTAACATCAAGGAGCGCGGTATAAACATCGGCACCTGATTGGCGGCATTTATCCGCCACATTGTTTAAACGTTCTTCATTACGTCCGCAAAGAAAGAGAGTAGAGCCTTTGATTTGTGAATAGTGTAAAGCCAGAGCCTCTCCTATACCACTGGAGGCACCGGTAATTAAAATATTTTTTTGTGTCATCAGGTTTCCTAAAGTAAAAACTTTTTAAGTATTTTTATATATAATATGAAAAAATTTAAAAAGGAGTTTAGAAATTGACACTTTTAAGCATGACGGGATTTGCCAGCCAACAGGGAACAACACAGTTGAAAAGCGGTGCTTTTGATTGGTCTTGGGAAATTAAAAGCGTAAACGGAAAGTCTTTGGATTTGAAATTTAAGCTTCCATGGGGGTATGAGAGCTGGGGTGCCGGATTGAAAAATGCGGCAGCAGAGTTTTTGTCGCGCGGAAATGTTTCTGCCTGTTTGGAGATAAAACGCCAAAACACGTTAGATTTTACAATTAACAAAGAACTGCTTGATAAGTTGGCGGAAGAGTCTTTGCGCGTGTATGAGGCCTTTGGCGGTAGACTGGAAAAGCCGACGGTGAGCGAGCTTATGAATGTTCGCGGCGTTGTTGATAATTATGAAAATCAACCAGATGAAGAGGATTTAATTCAACTGAAAAAAGACATTGAAAAAGGTTTTTCGGAAGCTTGTTTGAAGTTGAAAGAAGATCGTAAAGTTGAAGGGCAAAAGATGAAGGATGCCCTGTCAGCTATCTGGAAAAAGATGAAGTCAGATGCTGAAAGAGTGGCTGAAATTGCCGAAGATTTACCGCAACGCATGAAAATTAAGCTTGAGGAGCAGCTTCGTCAGTGGAAGGAAAGCGCTGATATTAGTGAGGACAGATTGGCTCAAGAGCTGGTTCTGTATGTGACCCGTGCGGACATTCGGGAAGAGGCTGATCGTTTACGCGCCCATTTGGAAACGGCAGAGGAGTTACTTAATGCTAAGGAGCCTGTTGGTCGGCGGTTGGATTTTTTGTGTCAGGAATTAAATCGAGAGGCTAATACGACCTGTTCCAAGTCAAGCGATTTAGAATTGACAAATATAGGAATGGAGCTAAAGACTCTTATTGAACAGTTTCGTGAACAAGTGCAAAATATTGAGTGAGGTTTGAGATGGATGAAATTATTGATAGACTGAAAAAAGTACGCAAGGGGGCAATGTTTATTATTGAGGCTCCGTCGGGTACAGGGAAAGGGACTGTGGCAAAAGAAATTTTAAAACGCGATCCTAATATCAAATTTTCGGTTTCCGTAACAACCCGCCCGCCGCGTCCCGGAGAAGAAGAAGGTGTGGACTATTATTTTGTAACGAATGAACAGTATGACGAGTTTTTGAAGCAAGATGCTTTTTATGAATATGTTGATTCTCAGTATGGCTCACGTTACGGGACGTTGCGTTCGGAGGTAGACAGTTTTATTAATGTCGGACAAGATGTTTTGTTTGATATGGATTGGGCCGGAGCTCGTCAGATGCGGGAAAAAGCCCCTGATGACGTGGTGACGATTTACCTGCTTCCCCCTTCAATTAAAGAGCTTCGTTCTCGTCTGGAGAATCGGGGTACGGATTCAAAAGAAGTTATTGAAAAGCGTATGGCGATTATTCTGGATAAAATGAGTCATTGGGACGAGTTTGATTATGTTATCGTTAATGTCGATTTGGAAGAAACGGTGCGGAAGATTCAAAGAATTATATCCGGTGAAAGAATGAAACGTGTTCGCCAGACAGGTCTTAAAGGTTTTGTGAAAGAATTGGTGAAGGAAGTTGAAGAGGCTTAAGTAAAGGCAAACTCTGCATTAAGAAATGCTGATTAGTTGCTGTCGCTCTCGGGTATTGCAGAAATTGTCGGAAGCTGTGCCAAAGCGGTCTGGAGCTCCCTTTTTTGTGCCGGATTCATGGCTTGGTAAACTTTTGCCGCATTTTCCTGTGCCTGGGGGACATGTAATTCTGCCGCGCGATTATACAGATTGAAAGCTTTGAGTAAATCTATTTTTGTTCCAACACCTTTGGCGTGTATCCAGGCTAAAATTTCTGTTGCCTGAGGGTCGCCTCGGTTAACGCGTGTACTGATTTCTTCAAACTCCAGCGGAGTTACACGATTTTCGCGAACCGCTTCAAGTGTTTTTTGCCAACGAAGTTGAAGTTTTTTTTCTACCGAGTCTTTTTCTTTACGATTATTGCTCAAGTTAACAGGCGCCGGAACTTCTCCGCGAAGTTTGTTGTCAGAAGACGACAAGCTCTTTTTTATATATTCTTCTTCAATTAAAATATCGGGTACCGAACGATTTTTTACAAACAAAGGAAGGTATCCGTCATTATCAGAACGTATAATTTCACGGTACAACTCATCAAGGCTGGACGCTTTAGCTTGGCTGACCAGCAAGAAAGAAAGGCAAAAATATAAAATAAAATACAGATGTCTTTTCATGTTCAGTGTACTTTTAAAAACATTGCAATACTAGCAAAGACTTGCTATATAAGCCAATATATTTTGAGGGTTATAAACATATAAACAGAGGAAAAATATGAAAAAAGTTTATCAATCAATTGCTGAAATGGTGGGAGAAACGCCATTGCTGAATTTGAGCCGACTGGCTGAAAAAGAGCATTGCAAGGCAACGCTTTTAGGTAAATGTGAGTTTTATAATCCATTGTTTTCCGTCAAAGACAGAGTTGCATTGCGTATGATTGAAGAAGCCGAAAAAAGCGGTGTCGTTGATGCGGAGACGATTTTTTTGGAGGCAACCAGCGGCAACACGGGTATTGCTTTGGCTGCAATATGTGCCGCTAAAGGGTATAAACTTGTTATTACAATGCCGGAAAATATGTCTAAAGAACGTATTATGCTGATGAAGCATTTCGGAGCAGAAGTTATTTTGACACCGGCCGCAGACGGAATGAAAGGGGCTTTGGCCAAGGCCGAAATGCTGGTCGAAAAAAATCCGCATGTTGTGATGCTTCAACAATTCTACAATCAAGCTAACCCCAATGCGCATAAATTTACAACCAGTATGGAAATTTTGGAAGCTACCGGAGGTGAGGTCGATGTGTTGGTCAGTGCTGTCGGAACGTCGGGAACTTTGACCGGAATAGCCTCTACTTTGCGGACGTCCAACCCTGATTTATATGTTGTGGCGGTTGAACCGAAATCCAGTCCGATATTGAACGGGGGCGAAGCCGGGCCTCATAAAATTCCGGGGATTGGCGCTAATTTTGTGCCGCCGTTTTATAATGATAATTTAGTGAACGAGGTTATAGATATCCGAGATGAAGAGGCTCTGGAAACGGCGAAAGAAGCGGCTAAGATTGAAGGATTGCCCATTGGAATATCGGCGGGAGCTGCTTTAAGCGCGGCGATTAAGGTAGGGCGCAGACCCGAGATGAAAGGCAAAAACATAGTCGTCATTCTGCCAGATGCAGTTGAAAGATATTTGTCTTTGGGCTACTTTGATTGAGATGCCGAAAGATGCAATTTTTGATTGCCTAATTTGAATTTTATGTTTAGTCTGACGGTGATTAATTTTTGTGAAGACTTGAAATGAATCCGAACTCTATTCTCGGTCGTTATTTGACCAAGCAAATTTTATTTAATTTCTTAGCCGTTCTGCTTATGGTGCTCGGTGTGGTGCTTTTGTTTGAGGTTGTGGAACAACTGCGAAGAACGGCGGAACATGACGAGGTCGGTTTTGGTTTTGTTATGCAAATGGCGGTGACGAAACTTCCCAAAACGATAGAAATGGTTTTTCCTTTTGTTATGATGATTGCGGCAATGGTTACTTTTTGGAAAGTAAGCAAAAGCAATGAGTTTGTTATTATTCATGCGGCGGGGGTTTCTATTTGGGGGTTCTTAACACCGGTTTTGGCTGCAACCTTCTTTATCGGTGTGGTAAATGTTACCGTGATTAATCCCGTTTCTGCCGACTTGTATAATATGTATGAAACCTTGGAATATCGGTTTAAAACGAAGAATCCGAAGGCGGTTTTGTTTTCTGATGAGGGGCTGTGGATCAGAGAAGCTATAAATGAAAACGAAGTAATGGTTTTGCAGGCTCAAAACATAAGGCAGGAAAAAGAGGATTTGTTACTCAGAAACATCAGTTTGCTGGAAGTGGACAGACGTTCGCAACCTTTGCGCCGAATGGAGGCTTTTGCCGGTGTTCTGAAGAAAGGTGTTTTTGAGCTTAAAGATGTGCGTGTTTTTGAGGCCGGAAAGCCGACAAAAGTTTTAAACAGCATGGATTACAAAACTTCACTGACAGCAGACAGAATAAAAGAAAATTTTGCGGCACCGGAATCTATATCTTTTTGGAATTTGCCCGACACCATATCTTTTTATGAAAAGTCAGGTTTTTCGGCACAAAGGCATAAATTAAGATATTTATCGTTGCTGGTTTCTCCGTTTTTATTGTGTTCTATGGTGTTGGTTGCGGCGGTGTTTGCACTGCGTCCAAATAACAGGAGAGGCGGTGTTATGATTTTGATTGTGGGGGGAATTTCGACCGGTTTCGTGGTCTATTTTCTGTCACAATTGGTTTATGCTTTCGGAATTAACGGTTATATTCCGGTATCTTTAGCGGTATGGACACCGACGTTAATTGCTACGATGGTCAGTGTTTCCGTATTGTTGCATCTTGAAGACGGCTAGGAGAGATGCTATGGACCAAAAACGTTTGAACCTTATGATTATTGTGGTGTTGTTTTTGTTAATTGCGGTGTCTCCGATTGTGGATATAGGATTTTCGCAACTGTTTTATAATGAGGGGCATTTTTATCTGCGCACAGGTTGGATCGGCTGGATTATCAGCGAGGGTGTTGCCTCAGCATTGGTTTTGTGCGGAACTGCGATATTTGCGGTTTGGTTGGCTGGGAAGCTTCGTTGCCGGTGGGTGGAAAAGCTTGATACGCGTATTATGTTTTTGACAACGGGGTCTATGCTTTTGGGTCCCGGATTGATTGTAAACGCTTTGTTTAAGACTTTTTGGGGGCGTGCCAGACCGTACGAAATAGCAGAACTGGGCGGAGAGAAGATGTTTTCAGCCCCTATGGTTATTTCTAACCAGTGCGATTTGGACTGCTCTTTTATGTCGGGGCATACGGCTATTGGTTTTTGGGCTTTGAGTTTGGCTTTGCTTGCGCCTAAAAGATACCGTAAGGCTATGGTGGTCGTGGTTTTTGTTTTGGCTTCTTTGTATGGAATGGCAAGAATAGCTCAGGGCTATCACTTTGTGAGTGATGTTGTTTTTTCGGCGGTGGTTGTTTCGTCTTTGGTGCTTTGGATGCACCATCAGCTGTTTCCTGAAGAATATTCTTAAAAAAGTGCTGGATTTTAATTTTTTTTGTGTTATAAAATTAGGTATTCTTTCATAAAGTATTTTGGAAGTGGGGTTGAAAAACCCCGCTTTTTTGTTAAAGGGAAGAGACGAATGAAACAAAAGCCGACACCGGAACAAGTTGTTACACCGGTTATAGAATCTAAAGGATATGATGTTGTTCGCGTTATGCTTATCGGCAAACAGAATCCGACGTTGCAAATTATGATTGAGCGGAAAGATCATAAGAATTTGACCGTAGATGATTGCGCTTCTGTCAGCAGAGCCGTGTCTGAGGTTTTGGACGATGTTGATCCGATTGATGGTGAGTATTCTTTGGAAGTTAGTTCTCCGGGGCTTGATCGTCCATTGACGAAGCTTGAGCATTTTGATCGTTTTGCGGGTAAGGATGCTCGCGTGGAGACCGGTGCTGAGGTTGAAGGTCGTAAACGTTTTAAGGGAAAGATTTTAAGTGTGGATGCGCAAAATAATGTTCAGATAGAAATGAACGGAGAAGTTTATGCCATTCCTTTTGAAAAAATCAGCAAAGCGAAACTGATTTTAACCGATGAACTTCTGAATGAGTATATTGATGCTCAGGAAGATGATGAACTCTAATTTATTGATGTTGAGGATTACGATGCAAAATTTAGAAAATATGCCCAGACCCGAAATTATTTTGGTGGCTGATACTGTTGCCAGAGAAAAGAATATCGACAGGGAAGATGTTTTTGAAGCGATGGAGATTGCCATTCAGAAAGCCGGACGTTCTAAATATGGTTTTGAGCATGATATTCGAGCTGTTATTGACCGTAAAACGGGAGCTATTAGCTTGGCTCGTTATCGTGAGGTTGTTGCCAAACCCGAAGATGTTGAGAATGAGGTTACGCAATTGTGTTTAGATGATGCTCAGGCTTACAATGAAAATATTAAGGTTGGCGAATTTATTATTGATGCGTTGCCGCCTATTGATTTCGGTCGTATTGCCGCTCAAACAGCTAAACAAGTTATTGTTCAGAAGGTTCGTGATGCCGAGCGCAATAAGCAATTTGAAGAATATAAAGAAAAAATTGGAACAATTATCAACGGTACAGTCAAAAGAATCGAATTTGGCAATGTTGTTTTGGATATTGGTAAGACAGAAGCCGTTTTACGCCGTGATGAAATAATTCCCAGAGAAAAATTTAAGAATGGCGATCGTGTTCGTGCTTATGTGTTGGATGTTCGCCGTGAAAACAGGGGGCCACAGATTTTCTTGTCTCGTACGTGTCCGGAGTTTTTGGCGAAGTTGTTTGCCTCGGAAGTTCCTGAAATTTACGATGGTATTGTTAAAATTGTCGGCGTTTCCAGAGATCCCGGTTCCAAAGCTAAAATTGCGGTTAGAACAGATGATATAACGGTTGATGCTGTTGGTGCTTGCGTCGGTTTGCGCGGTATTCGTGTTCAGGCGGTGGTTACGGAACTGCAAGGTGAAAAAATAGACATCGTTCCTTATTCTGAAGATAAGGCTCAGTATATTGTCAGTGCTTTGTCTCCGGCTGAGGTTTCTAAGGTTGTTTTGGATGAAGAAAATAATCGTATTGAAGTTGTTGTTCCGCAAGAGCAATTTTCTATTGCTATTGGTCGTCGCGGACAAAATGTTAAATTAGCCTCCCAGTTGTTAGGATGTGATATTGATGTTTTGACAGAAGAGCAAGAGCAAGAACGTCGTTCGAATGAAAATAAAGTTCGCTCTCAACGCTTTATGGAAGCTTTGGACGTTGATGAAATGATTGCTCATTTGTTGATTGCCGAAGGTTTCTCTACGGTTGATGAAGTGGCTATGGTTGATGTTAACGAACTTTCAGAGATTGAAGGCTTTGATGAAGATGTTGCCAAAGAATTGCAGAATCGTGCTAAAGACTTTGTTGAAAAACGGAATAAAGAATTTGAAGAAAAGAGCAAATCTTTGGGTATTGATGAAAATCTTCAGGGTATTGCCGGATTAGACCAAGACATGTTGATTGCTTTGGCTGGAAAAGGTGTCAAAACGTTAGATGATTTGGCTGATTTAGCTACCGATGAATTGATTGAGTTGTTGGGTGAAAACACTCTGTCTGTTCAAGAAGCCAACAGAATTATCATGGCGGCTCGCGAACACTGGTTTGCCGATGAGGAAAAATAAAGAAAACGGGAGTTCTGAAAAAGGACTCCCAGTCTTCTGATTTGAGGAACGAATGAAGCAAGACGACGTGTTGAGAAAATGTATTGTAACCGGTGTGGTGCAAGAAAAAGAGAAAATGTTGCGCTTTACCGTGTTGCCCGATATGTCCGTTGTTCCGGATTTCAAGAAGAAACTTCCGGGAAGAGGTATCTATGTTGCAAATTCTCAAAGCGTTTTGAAGCAGGCTGTTGAAAAAAATATGTTTTCGAAGGCGGCTAAGAAGAAAGTTTTAGTTTCAGCGGGGTTGTCTGAAACAGTGGATAGATTGCTCCGCAAAAAGGCTTTGGATGCGGTTTCGTTGGCTCGTAAGGGTGGTTTCTTGGTGACAGGAATGGAAAAAGTGGCTGAGGCGCTAAAAGGCCGTAAGGTTGCTTTTTTAATAGAAGCCTCAGATGCCGGAGAAGACGGCGCTCGAAAAATCAGTGCTTTGGCGAACGGTTTAGAGGTTTTCAGAGTTTTTAAAGTTGAGGAGTTGGATACGGCATTAAATAAGACAAATACGGTTCACGCCGCTCTCTTGAAGGGCGAGATGGCTAAAATGGTTTATTCTGAATTTAATAAATTAACCGATTTTTTAAATTCATAAGGTTAAGGTAAGAAAAACGGAGAAAATTTGAGAATGACAGAAGATAATGCAAAAAATAAACTCACATTATCAGGAAAATCGACCCTCACTCTAAAAGGAATCAGTGATGGAGCTAAAATGCACAATCGTGACGGCAAAAAGGTTGTGCAGGTGGAAGTTCGTAAAAAAAGAATCATATCCGCCAATGTGTCCAAAGTAGAAAATACAGTTAAGATTGATGATGAAACGGCGGCTAAACTGAAGCTGATTGCCGAGGCTAAGGAGTATGAGCAGCGTCGTCGTCAGGAAGAGGAAGAAAAGGCACAGCTTCGTCAGAAACGCAAAGAAGAAGAGAATGAGCGTCGTGAGCGCGAGGAAAAAGCCAGAGAAGAGGCTGAAAAAGAAGCTCGTGAGAAAGTTCAAGAAGTTGCAGCGCAGGAAACTGTGGCGGATATGCGTATTTTGAACAAAATCAAAGATAAGAAAACAAAAGATTTTGATGATGATGACGATGATGACGACTTTGATAAAAAGTCTAAAAAGTCGTCTTCTCGAGAAGATGCTTTTGAGCAAGAGCGCAAGAAGGTTACGAAACGCAGTTTTGAGCCGCAACGTCGCGGGGGAAAGTTAAGTATTAATAACTTTGGTTCCGGAGACGACGATGATGATGATTATGGTTTTGGTGCGCCGCGTCGACGTTTTAAGAAAAAACAGCCCCGTCCGGTTCAGCAACAAGTTCAGCCGACAGAGAAAGTTATTCGGGAAGTTGTTATTCCCGAAGTTATTACGGTTCAGGAGTTGGCTAACCGTATGGCTGAAAAAAGCGCAGAAGTTATTAAGAAACTTATGTCTTTAGGGGTTATGGCCACAATCAACCAGCCGATTGATGCCGATACGGCTCAGATTATTGTTGAGGAATTTGGACATAAGTTTAAGCGTGTTGCAGAAAGTGATGTTGAGCATGTTTTGGAAGTGGAAGTTGACTCTGTTGACAATTTGGAGCCTCGCGCACCGGTTGTAACGGTTATGGGACACGTTGACCATGGTAAAACATCTCTGTTAGATGCTTTGCGCGAGACTAATGTTGTGGCTAAAGAGGCCGGTGGTATTACTCAACATATCGGTGCTTACCAAATTACGGTATCAACAGGCAATAAGATTACCTTTATTGATACTCCGGGGCATGAAGCGTTTTCGGAAATGCGCGCTCGCGGTGCGAAAGTGACAGATATTGTGGTTTTGGTTGTTGCCGCTAATGACGGTATTATGCCTCAGACTATTGAAGCTATTCGCCATGCGCAAGCGGCTGAAGTGCCAATAGTGGTTGCTATTAACAAGATTGATTTGCCCGGGGCAGATCCTATGAAGGTTAAAACCTCTCTGTTGCAACACGGAATCGGTGTTGAGGAAATGGGCGGAGAGTGCTTGTGCGCTGAAGTTTCTGCTAAAAAGAGAATTAATATTGAAAAATTAGTTGAGGCAATTTTGTTGCAAGCGGAAATGTTGGATTTGAAAGCTAATCCGAATCGTCGTGCTGAAGGAGCTGTTGTCGAGGCTAAAATGGAAAAAGGTCGCGGGACGGTTGTTACGGCATTGGTTCAGAAAGGAACTCTCCGAATTGGCGATATTTGTATTGCCGGTAAAGAGTGGGGACGTGTTCGCGCGATGTTTAATGAGAGAGGTCATAAGGTTCTGGAAGCCGGGCCCGCTATGCCGGTTGAGGTTTTGGGATTGCAAGGCACTCCTTCTGCGGGAGATGACTTTACGGTTGTTGCTGATGAAAATCAGGCTAAGGAAATTACGAGCTATCGTATTCGCAAAGAGCGTGAAGCCAAGTTGGTTAAATCAGCTAAATCTGCTATGGAATTGATGTTGGATAAGATTAAATCCGGAGAGGTTAAGCATTTGCCGGTTATTATCAAGGCCGATGTTCAAGGATCTATCGAGGCTATTGAAGGCACAATCAACAAACTTTCTAATGACGAGGTGAGTGTTCAGGTGTTGCATTCGGCGGTTGGTCCTATTTCCGAATCGGATGTGTCTTTGGCAAAAGCCTCTCATGCTTTGATTATCGGCTTTAATGTTCGCGCCAACCCGTTGGCGAGAGATATGGCTCGACGCGATGGGGTTGAAATCAAGTACTATTCTATCATTTATGATGTTTTAGATGATGTGAAAAAAGGTTTGGAAGGCATGTTGTCGCCCGAGCTTAAAGAAAAAATTCTCGGATATGCTGAAATTCGCGAGGTTTACAATATTACCGGTGTGGGTAAGGTTGGCGGATGTATGGTTACCGAAGGTATGGTTAAGCGAGGTGCTAAAATCAGACTGTTGCGTGACAACGTGGTTATTCATGACGGTTCTATCGGACAGCTTAAACGTTTCAAAGAAGACGTTAAAGAGGTTAAGGAAGGCTATGAATGCGGTATTTCTTTTGAAAATTATAATGACATTCAGAAAGGAGACTTTATTGAGTGTTATGAAATTGAGGAAATTGCCGCTAAGTTGTAATTTTGAAAGAAAGCCTGCTTCAGAAGCAGGCTTTCTTATTGATGAACATGCTTTTTTATGGTATGATAAATCTACTGAACTATAAAAAATAACTTATTATGTTGGAAATTTATTTTAATATCGCCATCATAGTTATGATGTGCACTGTGTTGATGCTTTCTCGGTTGAAAGTTTCCGTGGTTACACTGGAAAAAATCAAGAAAGGGTTGTTGGTTGTTACAGGGTTTGTCGGCGGTTTGGCGTTGTTTATTGTTGACAATGCTTACAGCGACAATCTGCGTTACCCCGAATTTAGCAATCCGCTATGGTTTGCCGCCCTTGTTTTTTGGGGGTTGCTTGGTTTTTCATTTTTTTGCTGGTATAAGCAATTAAAGAGAAATGCTCACAAATAATCTCTGGTTCACAGCCTGTCCCTTAATGGGACGGGCTGTTGAGTTTTAAAATACTTGAAAAATAAAAAAAATAGGTGTATGAGTCTGCGTAACGGTTGCGCACCCCTGGAGGCGGGCTGTTTTGTGTTTAAAAATAATTAAAAGGATTTTGTTATGGCAAATTTTACGTTTAATGCTGAAAAGCGTGAGAAAGCAGGTAAGGGGGCAGCTCGTGCATGTCGTCGTGAGGGACGCGTTCCAGCTGTTGTTTATGGCGGAAAGAAAGAACCTCTCAATATTTCTCTTAATCCTGTTGAAGTTAAAAAAGCTTTGGATATGGCTGGTTTTTATCAGGCAGATGTAGAAGTTGTTTTGGAAGGAAAGTCTCATAAAGTTATTTGTCAGGATGTTCAGTTTCACCCTGTCAGCGATATGCCTATGCATATTGACTTTTTGAGAAAATAATTTCTTAAGAAAACCGATTTTAAGGGAGAAACGTTCGGTGTGCCGGTGTTCTCCCTTTTTTGTTGAAATGGCGGAAAGATGTTTTTGATTGTAGGTTTGGGGAATCCGGGAGCAGAATATCATGAAACTCGGCATAATGCCGGATTTATGGCTGTTGATTATATGGCGGAGAAATTTTCTTTTGGCAGTTTTCGAGAAAAATTTGACGGATTGATTGCTGAAGGAAAAATCGACGGAGAAAAAGTTTATTTGTTAAAGCCTCAAACTTATATGAATTTATCCGGAAATTCGGTGGTTAAGGCGGCGCATTTTTATAAGATTTTGCCACAAAATGTTATCGTCTTTCATGATGATATGGATTTGCCTTTAGGGAAGATTAAAGCAAAGAACGGCGGTGGCTCGGGCGGACATAACGGAATTAAAAGTATAGACTCCGCGATTACATCGTGCTATAATCGGGTCAGGATTGGAGTCGGGCATCCGCAAGGGAGAAACGAGGAGATTGTCAGTTTTGTGTTGGCTCGTTTCACTAAGGCAGAAAAAGAGGTGTTGTGTAAGAGTTTGTGCGTTGCCTGTGATAATATAGATGTTTTGATAAAAAAAGATTTAGCCAGTTATTCGGGTTTGTTGGGAATGAAACTCAAAGTGTGAAAGATTTTCTATAATTATTTAACAATTAGATGTTATGAAAGAAAAAAACAAAAAATCTTTCCTGTCACAGCTGAAGAATCTGTTTCACCGTCATTCGAGTTTATCAGAACAGCGAATCATGGAAGAACTTGAGAAAGTTGACAAGAGTGACAGTCGCAATCGCCCGCATGATGAGCATGACGAGTGGTTGGAGCAGATGGCTCCCAAACTTCATCGTTATGCCTCTGTGTTACGATTTCTGAATCGGTACGGTTACGTTAGCGAGATGTATTTTGATGCATTGGAAAATGTAACTGAGTCGGTAGAGGAGCGCGAGCGAGCGTTATGTGTGCGCTACGCAGATACGGGGTATCTGGTGTATCCGAACTTGTTCTGTGAATATTTGCGTCGACGCGATTTATCCGCAGAAGTGAAGAAAGAAGTTTTCAGTTCAGATGAATACAAACAAGTGTAGAAAACTTATCACCTGTTTCGCTAAAGTCGCAAACCTTCTATGCAAAAGTCCTTATCTCTTCAGATAGGGACTTTTGTTGTTGAAAAACAAAACGGAATCATTTATAAGAAAAGCAATTTTGTAAATAAAATCAGGAGTTTTTTATGGGGTTTAATTGTGGTATTGTTGGTTTGCCAAATGTTGGAAAATCAACGTTGTTTAATGCCTTAACACAAACAATTGCGGCGCAGGCTGCTAACTTTCCGTTTTGCACTATTGAGCCCAATACCGGTCGGGTTGCGGTGCCGGATGCTCGTTTGGATAAATTGGTTGAGATTGTGCAACCTAAGAATGTTGTGCCGACGCAGTTGGAGTTTGTTGATATTGCCGGTTTGGTTAAAGGTGCTTCCAAGGGAGAAGGACTCGGCAACCAGTTTTTGGCAAATATTCGAGAAGTTGATGCCATAATTCATGTTTTGCGTTGCTTTGAAAATGAAAATATTACTCATGTGGAAGGTTCTGTTGATCCGGTAAGAGATGCGGAAATTGTGGAAACGGAATTGATGATTGCCGATTTAGATTCTTTGGAAAAGCGGTTCGATCAGGCGCAGAAAAAGGCAAAAGGCGGGGATAAAGAAGCTATTCTTAATGTTAGTGTTATGGGGCCGATAATTGAGGCTTTGCGAGTGGGAAAACCCGCTCGTTGTGCTGCACCCGATGTGGCAAATAAAGATGCTTTTAAGGCTTATAAGATGTTGCAATTACTCACTTCTAAACCTGTTTTGTATGTATGTAACGTTGACGAGGAATCGGCCGCTTTAGGAAATGAATTTTCTAAGAAAGTTTTTGAAAAGGCTGCGACGGAGGGTGCAAAGGCAGTAATTATTTCTGCGGAAATAGAATCTGAGGTTGCTCAGCTGGAATCGGATGAAGAAAAACATGAGTTTTTGGCTTCGCTCGGGTTGGAAGAAACCGGACTTACGAAAATTATTCGTACAGGATATGAATTATTGGGTTTGCAAACGTATTTTACGGCCGGTCCGAAAGAAGTGCGAGCTTGGACTTTTATAAAGGGTTCGAAAGCCCCTCAATGTGCAGGGATTATCCACTCTGATTTTGAAAGAGGATTTATTCGCGCTGAAACGATTTCATATGATGATTTTGTTGCTTTAGGCGGTGAACAGGCTTGTAAAGAGGCTGGGAAAATGCGCTCGGAAGGCAAGGAATATGTCGTTAAAGATGGAGATTTGTTGAACTTTTTGTTTAATGTTTGACCTTATGTCATATTTTTGTATTTGGGATATTGTTTTATGCGTTTAGCTTTGTTTCAACCGGATATTCCGCAGAACACGGGAACGTTGATGCGGCTGTGTGCTTGTTTAGATTTGTCGATAGATATTATAGAGCCGTGCGGTTTTGTTTTTAATGATAAGGCGATGCAACGCGCCGGAATGGACTACCTGGAGATGGTTGATTACCGTCGTCATAGTTCGTGGCAAGATTTTTTGCAGTTTCGGGAAGAGCATCCGGAAGAATACGGACGCATTGTTTTGATGACAACCCATGCCAGTAAACCGTATACTGAATTTTCTTTTCAACCTAATGATGTTATCCTTATGGGGCGCGAATCTGTCGGCGTTCCGCAAGAGGTTCATCAACGAGCCGATGCCCGAATAGTAATTCCCATGAATGAAAAAGCGCGCTCAATTAATGTCGCGGTTTCGGCGGTGATGGTTGTTGGCGAAGGTTTGCGTCAAATTGACGGGTTCCCAAGGTTAAAGCTCTAGTCTTTTGTTGTCTAATTTTGCGATAATTGCCAAAAAATAATTGACAGTGTTTTATAGTGTGCTATCATACCTGATAGTTTTTTACCTGTTTAGATATTATTACTTACCAACATATGTTTAACAGACTTTGAGAAATGAAGATATTCCTGACCTTTTAGCGGTTTTTTTGATAGAAGCGCGATAAAAATAAATGTTCGGTCACCGCATTTGAGAGCATATAAGCTGCGAGCTCGGCTGTTTCTAGGAAGCAGTTTCACAATGCGCCCTGTTGCGATAAGCAATAATTTGTTTTTTGAGTGTTTACTAAACTAAAACTTAAGAAAGTGATGTTATCGGAATTTTTTTAGTCAAAAACGTAGCAAAAATGGCTAACGAAAAAGACAACATGACAGCAGACGTTAACAAGGCTCTCACACCTGAAGAGACTATCGCAGCAAGCTTGACTTCAGTCGAAAAATCGTTTGAAAAGGCCGAGCGTTCAGCCCTCAAGGCGGAGAATTTGCTCGATCAGATTTTCGCAAACGCCGATGTAATGGAGGGAGCCGATATGGACGACGATATAGGCCAAAGGTTGTCTAAGGCGCAAAGGGCTTGCGCCTGTGCCAGAGGCACATTGGCAACAATCATCCGATCCAAGGGCGAGGTTGAAGAACTGTTCTTGGGGGGAACTCCAACTCAGGCTGTGGTTGAACAGGCAGCGCATGCTGCTTTGTTGGCTGATATGGCCAGTACGGCGGCAGAGAACTTTCTTCGTGAAGTTAAAACTCACGTCAAGGCCATAGATAAGAGACTCTCTCGGTTTGTTGCGGAGATTGAAGAGGCCGCCGTTTCGGTTGGCTAAAAAGACAAAAAAAGAAAGAGCCAAAACCCTTAGGGTTTTGGCTCTTTCTAATTGTTGGGAAGTTATTTCCGAATTAGAACAGTGTGAAGCATGTTCGTTCTTCCTTTGCTGTTGAGAGGAAAACCTGCGGTGATTATGATGTGGTCTCCTTCTTTGGCAAATTTGTTTTTTACGACTGTATTAACAGCGCTTTCTTCAACTCTGTCAAAACTTTTGAAGCTGTCTTTGTTGATGAAGGGTTTTACACCCCAAACCAGGACAAGACGACGAGCGACTTTAATGTCCGGTGTTAATGCCAAAATAGGCAGGTAAGGACGTTCACGAGCGGTTAAAAAGGTTGTTCGTCCGGAGGTTGTATAAGTGACAATAGCCTTTACGTCTTTCAAAACGCAAGAGAGTTCGCTTGCGGCAAAAGTTATTGAATCTTCTTCGCTTGCATTGCAAGGGTGGCGGCGAGAATTGTTTATGAGATCATAAAATAGGGAATCGCTTTCAACCTGACCGATTATGCGATGCATCATGGTTACGGCTTCTGTCGGATATTTCCCGGCGGCAGTTTCTGCAGATAACATTACCGTGTCGGCACCATCATATACGGCTGTTGCAACGTCAGAAACCTCGGCTCGAGTTGGGGTTGGGTTGTTTATCATAGATTCTAACATTTGTGTTGCTACGATAACCGGACGCGCGTATTTTCGGCAGGTGGTTACAATGCGTTTTTGCAATACAGGCACAACCTGAATGGGGCATTCAACACCTAAATCTCCACGGGCAACCATGATCGCATCAGAAAGTTGAATGATGTCGTCCAGTTCATCAATAGCGCTGGGTTTTTCTAATTTGGAAATTAACCAAGCTTTGTCTTTGATAAGTTTGCGGGCTTCGCGTACGTCGTCCGCTGTCTGTACAAAGGACAAGCCAATCCAGTCAACACCTAATTTTAAGGCGAATTTCAGGTCTTCTTTGTCTTTTGGTGTAATTGCTGAAATGGGCAACTGGGTGTTTGGCAAATTAACACCCTTATGGCTTGAAATTATTCCGCCTATTTTAACTTTTGTTACTGCGGATTTTTTGGTGCATTCAAGTACGGTCAGAACGATATAACCATCGTTTACTAAAAGGTCATCACCGGGTTTTATTGCAGCAAAAATTTCTTTGTGCGGCAAGTTAACTCTGGTTTCGTCACCATCTTCTTCATTCATATCCAAGATGAAGGTTTGCCCTTCTTTTAACAGCACCTGATTTTCTTTGAATTTGCCGACACGCAGTTTGGGGCCTTGCAAGTCTGCGAGAATCGAAATATAGCGCCCTTTTTCTTTTTCCAGTTGGCGTATTACTTTAACTCGCTCTTTGTGTTCGGCGTGAGAGCCGTGGCTGAAATTGATACGGAAAGCATCGGCACCGGCATCAATTAATTTTGCCAATTGTTCTTTTGTTGCAGAAGCCGGACCAATAGTTGCTAAAATTTTTGTATGAGTATCCTGTGGCATATTTGTTTCCTTATAACAATTGAACCAATTGCCTGAAATATACATATAAATAGGTTAACAAGCTGTTATTTTTAATTAACCGGAATAATAAAATTTACTGCTTGTAAAAAATATTTGAATTTGATAGTGTCTGTTAAACGTTATTTTATAAAGGAGTTTGTTTGATGAGTGACGAGAATACCAATGCAGATGTTGGCGGGATTGCTGTTGATAGGTTGCGTTCTTTGGTGGAAAGAATAGAACGTCTTGAAGAAGAAAAGGCGGCTCTGGGTTCTGATATTCGGGATGTTTATGCTGAAGCAAAATCTGCCGGTTTTGATGTTAAAATTATGCGGGCGGTTATTAAGCTTCGTAAAATGAACGCGGCCGATCGTGATGAACAAGAGTTTTTATTGGATACTTATCGTAAAGCGTTGGATATTTAGGAACGTTTGTTTCAGCAAAGGAATCCGAAACTTGGTTTCGGATTTTTTTGTTAAAGAATCAGACTAAAGTTTTATTTAAGACTCGAAATGAGAGCTTATTTTTTGGAAGAAAAATAGATTTTTGAAAATGAAAAATGCATTTTTGCCGGATAAATCTTTGTCAATGTTCTGATTTTTGTTTTTTTTTAATGGTAAAGTCTTTTTGTTGTTGAAAATTTATTTTTTATTGTTAAGTTAGAGCTGTATTAGTTGTTTTACAATTAAACTTTTTAACCCATATGGAGATTAATGAAATGAAAAAACTTTTTAGTTTGTTTGTAGCAGTCGTTGCTTTGTCTGGTTGCTCCAGCTTAGGTTTTGACGGCGGTTTGTTTGGTGGTAGCGAATGCGAATCTAGAGAAGCTCGCGATTTTATGGAAAATGCTCAGGATAGAATCTTCTTTGCTTATGATAGCTCTGCTATTTCTGCTGATTCTGCCGAAATTTTGAACACACAGGTTAAGTGGTTGAAGAAACACGAAAATGTTAACGTTATCGTTCAAGGTTACTGCGATGAAAGAGGTACTCGTGAATACAACCTCGCTTTGGGTGAACGCCGCGCAAATGCTGCTAAACAATACTTAGTTTCTCAGGGCATTGCTGCTGACAGAATCACAACAATTTCTTATGGTAAAGAAAGACCTGCAGTTTTGGGCAGCAACGAAGCAGCTTGGGCTCAAAACCGTCGTGCAGTTACAGTTGTTAAAGTTTCTGAATAATAACAACGGTTTTCACAAAAAACGTATCCTTCGGGATACGTTTTTTTTGTGCTTGTGATTATATTAAATATGAACTAATGTACTCTATGTGGTTTTTGTAAAAGAAAGAGGGTAATTATGAGATTTTCCAAAGGATTGCTTTTTGTAATGGTTTTGAGTTTTATCGGGCAGAATGCAAAGGCTCAATCGGTAGCCTCTTTGGCGCAAGAAGTTGCTGCGTTGCGCGAAGATATTCAAGTTTTGCAACGGCAGTCATATCGCGATAAAGATAATGGAATCACTCCGGCATCTGCGCAAGATGTTGCCGTTAAGATGGGGGAGTTTGATCAAACTCTTCGTGCCGCTGTCGGACATGTCGATGAGTTGGAATATAAGCTGAAAGCTTTGGAAGATCGTTTGAATGTTATTAATAAAGATATTGATATTCGTTTGAGTCTGTTGGAAGGAAAACCTGTTTCCGGTGGAAATTTGGGTGGTGCGACAACAGCCCCTCAGAAATATAATGCGCCGGTTGCCGTTGATGCGCCTAAGTCGATTGTGGGAGATAGTATCTCCAAAGGTGATGATTTGCCGGCGGTTAAAGTTAAGAGTGCAGAAGAGATTTATCAGGAAGGATTGGACGCGATTAATTCCGGAGGCAATGAAGAGGCTATTGTTAAATTTACAACAATGTTGTCAAAGTTTCCGGAGCATAAGTTGGCCGGAAATGCACAGTATTGGATGGGTGAGGCCTATTATGCTAAGAAGGATTTTGCAAAATCGGCGGTAGCTTTTGCCAAAGGGTATGAAAAATATAAAAACGGTGCTAAAGGGGCTGATTGTTTGCTGAAACTTGGAATGTCTATGAAAGAGCTTGGAAAAAGTACGGAAGCTTGCACGGCGTTTACGAGTTTACCCAAAGAGTTTCCTAATGCGGAAAAAGGGGTAAAAGAGAAGTCTGCAAAATTTGCTAAAGATTTGAATTGTAAATAGAGCGCGTGGAAGAGTTTTTCAGAACATATCCTCCCAAAGGAAGGGTGATTGCGGCAGGTGTTTCCGGCGGAGCCGACTCTTTAGCTTTAGTTTTGCGGCTTAACGAATGGGCAGAAAAAAACAACCACAAAGTTGTTGCTTTGACCGTGGATCATGGTTTGCGTCCGGAATCGGCGCAGGAGGCGGATTATGTTTCCTCAATTATGAAAAATTTCGGAATAGAACATCATATTCTGGTTTGGGAAGGGGAAAAACCGCATACAGGTGTTGAGGCTGTGGCGAGAGCTGCCCGATATGATTTATTGTGCAATTGGTGTAAGGAAAACGATGTTTCTGTGTTGGCAACGGGACATCATAAAAGAGATCAGGCTGAAACTTTTCTACTGAGGCTGCAGCGTGGCAGCGGTGTTTACGGCTTGAGCGGTATTTTGCCTCAATCATCTTGCAGAGGGCTTACACTTATTCGTCCGCAGCTAAATGTTGCACCGGAAGAGCTAAAGAATTATTTGCAAGCCAAAGGCATCAGATGGGTGGAAGATCCGTCTAATCAATGGGATGTTTTTCAGCGGGTCAAAATTCGTAAATTTTTACCGATGCTGGAAAGGGAAATCGGAATCAGTGTTTCCAGATTGGCAGAAACAACGGCAGTGCTGGCACGCACAAGGGCTTATTTTGAAGAATGTGTGGCTCATTTGATCAAGTCTCGTGTGCGTTTTTGGGAAGATGCTGCTCTTTCGGTGTCGGTGTCCGTTTTTTGTGAACAACCGACGGAGGTGAGTTATCGACTATTAGCGGAGTTGTTGCAACGGATTAGTGGGAATGATTATCCGCCGGAAGCTGATGAAATATTGAGGTTGAATGTTAAGATAACAGAGAAAGACTTTAACGGGGCGACGCTTGGTGACTGTGAATTAATTGTGAGCCGCCATAAGCTTTGGATTGTACCGGAGGTGCGTGAAGCTCAGGAAATGAGCCGTTTGCAGTGGAATGAATGCTTGCATTTTGTGCCGCAGTATGCTAAAGCGGATTTGCCCTATAAGGTTCGGCGGGCAATTTTTAATAAGGTAATGAAGAAAGATAATGGTCAAAAAAAATAAGAAAAGCGATTATATTTCGACGGGGCTGGTTGCGCAAAATCGGCGAGCACATTTTGACTATTTGATTGAGGAGAAATTTGTTGCCGGATTGGAATTGACGGGAACAGAGGTTAAGTCCTTGCGGCTGGGGCATGCTAATATTAATGAAGCTTACGGAATTGAAAAAAATTGTGAGCTTTTTATATCAAATATGTTTATTGCCGAATATGCTAATAAAGGATATGCCTCTCATGCGGAAAAACGTGATAGAAAGCTCTTGCTCAAACGTAAGGAAATTATAAGTATTATAAATGCGTTGGGGCGAAAAGGTGCTACATTGGTTGCTATGCGTCTGTTTTTTGATAATAATGGAAGGGCTAAGTTAGAAGTTGGTTTAGGGCGCGGTAAAAAGAACTATGATAAGCGCGAGTCAATAAAAGAGCGTGATTGGAAAATTCAAAAAGCTCGTATTATGGCGAATTGATAATAAAAATGAAAAAACGCAATTAAAAATCGGTCAGATGTTTTAATTGCGTTTTTTAATCAGTCATAATAGTCGTAGGAAGCATCCGGATTGTGTTGTATTCCGTCCAGATAGCGTTTTCTTTCTTTTTCTCCTTTCCATTTACAACAAAAGTAAAAGGTACGATCCAGAAACAGGCAGAAAAGGAAGCCTCCTATAATAGGAGCGGCAAAAGACAGTGCGATTGCCAAAACATTTTCAGAAGCGGCTTGAGCGCTCCAAAGGGCTGCAAGGAAAAAGGTCGCCAAAAAGCTGATGAACTTTGGGGTGGGGTTTCCTGAAGGACGAAATGTCCAGATAATAAACAATCCCACACCGACAATCAACAAAGCTACCCAAGCAAGCCACGGAGCTTCAATGGCCCAAAAAGTAAAGTTTTTCATGATAATTTATTTTTTAATTGCTATATGGCTCTGAGTATAGAACATCTGCGAAAATTTGCAATAAAAAAATCCCTTGAAAAAGGGATTTGAAAAATAATCGGAGAGAGCGATTGTTTTTTATTGTCTGCCGTTGTTTGCCATTTTTTTGAGCATTTCAGGAGACATTTTTGTTTCTTTTTTAGAACTGTTCTTACCGGACAGTGTGTTGGTCAGATTTTTAATACGATCTAACATTGTGCGAGGGCGTTCAACGGTTGCGTGTTTGACCCAATCGGATATTCTGTGGGCAGCCTTGCCGGTAAACTCTTTAAATTGTCCGCCTTTAAGGAGAACGACGGATTTTTCAGTTAATTCACCAAGAGTTTTGAAACCTCTTCCCAAACTCTTCATATCTTCCTTGGCATATGAAAGAAGCTCTTTATTGTAGGCCATATTCTGTTCCCAGCCATCCTTCAATTCGGTCTTGACTTTTTCTAAACCTTCCCGAAAACTTGCCAGAAAGCTCTCTTTGCTTGTGGGGTTTTTGGGTGTATAAACACCGCTCAAATCATCAAGCGATATTTGGCCAAGCTCCCCTTTTTTATCGTTATTCATTACATCTCTCCATAAAACTCGGTGTTCTTTTGTCTATTATCGCAAGTTAAGTTCTGTTTGTCAATCCTAAAATGACGGAAAATATATTATAAATGGATATTTATGAATAATTTAAAATTGACAAATCAGTCGATGTTCCCTCAATAAATTTATCTATTTTTTAATAATTTATAACCTACAATCTGTTAAAATCAACTTAATAAACGGGCTATGTTTTAAAATGGGTTTGTTTCGGTCTATTGCGACATTTGGCGGTTTTACTTTAGTGTCGCGTGTCACGGGTTTTTTACGAGATATGGTGTTGGCAAGCTATTTGGGGGCTGGGCTGGCGGCTGATGCTTTTTTTGTGGCGTTTAAGTTGCCGAATTTGTTTCGCAGCTTGTTCGCCGAGGGGGCTTTTACTTCAGCTTTTGTACCGATGTTGTCACAAAAAATGGAAGGTGATGGGAAAAGTAAGGCTGTGGTGTTTGCCTCGGCGGCAATTTCTGTTTTAACCTTTTTTATTGCTTTGTTTGTGATTGCCGTTGAGATTTTTATGCCTTATGTTGTGCAGGTTCTGGCTCCGGGGTTTGCCGGTGATGTCGGAAAGTTGGAATTGGCAACAACATTATCGCGGATTACATTCCCTTTTTTGTTATTTGTATCTATTGTTTCTTTTCAATCGGGAATCCTTAATTCTTTGGGAAAATTTGCAGCAACGGCATCGGTTTCGATTATTTTAAATTTGATAATGGTTGTTTCCGTGTTTTTGTTTATGCCGTTCGGGATTTCTCCGGCGGTGAGTGTTTCATACGGGGTGACCATTGCCGGTGTTTTGGAAATTATGTATCTCTTTTGTTTTTTGCGGAAAGAAAATGTGGCAATAAGGCCACAAATCGGTGTTTTTAAGCTGTTGCAAGATAAAGATATTCGAACCTTGTTTCGGCGGATTGCGCCGGGGATTTTAGGGGCCGGAGTTTACCAGTTTAATATGGCGGTAGATACAATTTTGGTGTCTTTGGTGGGAACGGGAGCAATTTCTTGGTTGTATTATGCCAATAGAATCCAGCAACTGCCCTTGGGTGTGGTAGGGGCTGCCATAAGCGTGACCGTTTTACCTGTTTTATCGCGTTGTTTGAAGAGCGGAGATGTGGAAGAGGCTAAGAATATTCAGGATAAAGCTATGGAATACGGCGCTTTGTTGTCCATTCCTGCCGCAGTGGCGATTATTGCGTTGGCCGAACCTATTGTAAATTTGCTTTTTCAACATGGAAAATTCGGGGCTTTAGAAACACAAATGACAATGAAAGCTGTTATTGCGTATAGCATCGGTTTGCCTTCATATGTTTTTGTTAAGGCTTTGACGCCGAACTTTTTCGCGAGAGGGGATACGAAAACGCCGGTTAAATATAGTTTGGTTGTGTTGTTTGCTAATTTGTCGTTTGCTGTTTTGTTGATGAAGCCGTACGGGCATGTGGGAATCGCTATGGCAACGACTTTAGCCTCATTTGTATCGCTGTATCAATATTTGCACGGGCTTGAAAAAAGACAGTATTGGTGCTGTTCACGAGCACTTTTCAAGAAGGGCTTTAAAATTTTGCTATGCTCCCTATTTATGGGGATGGTCATGGTATTGGCCAGTGCTGCATTTGATTTGTATTTTGGCGGTTGGTTAAGGCTTTCGTTTGGAGGAAAGTCGCTGATTTTTGTGTTGCTTTGTATATTGGGTGTTGCAAGTTTTGCATTTGCGGTTACAATTACTAAGGTGTTAAATTTGGCTGAATTGGCAAATGCTCTGTTTAGCCGAGGGAGAAAAAATGCTTAAGTTTGATTTGAGGAGTTTGTGGCTGATATTGCGCGAGATGTTTCAGAAACTGAAACTTTCATCGTTCTTTGAATCCGCAGGCCAGGGAATTTCCGGATTTTTTGTTTCATGGTGGAAACTTTTGGTGTTTGGAATTGCCGCCGTGGCTTTTTTGTATTATCCTTTGGGCGGTTGGTTTGTTAATAAAATAGATACCACGACAGATTATGAAATAAACACACCGAACGACCAGTCGGCTACCGTAGAGATGATGAGCTTTCTTATTCATCGTGAGGTTACGGAAAATATGTGGACGCCGAATTTACCGTTTATGTTCCCTTCTTATTTTTTGGATAACATGCCAAGCTTTCAGTTGGGTATGCTTTCTTCTTTGAAAACAATGTCTGCGGCGATGTCTGCTAAACTGGACAAGATGGTTGCAACAAAAGATGAGCTTCCGTTGAAGAAGGCTGCTGATTTTTTGAAATATCCGGGAACTATTTGGATGTTTTCTCCTCAAAATAAATTATTACCCGCTCCGTCAGCCGGAAGCCAGTATCGAAAAGCTCGCAAACAATTGATTGCCTATAATCAGGCCTTGCGTGACGGAAGCGCTGTGTTTTACAAAAGTCCGCAAGATTTGGCCTTCTTTATACAACGTATTTGCAATGATTTGTGGCGCAGTAACAAATCGTTAGAAGAGCGAATCCGCGAGAATAGTTCAGATTTTTTTGATTTCTCGGCAGATGAGGTTTTTTATTTTCAAAAAGGCAAGGTATATGTGTATTATCTGTTGTTGAAAACATTGGCTCATGACTATAAAGACATTATTGTTTCGTATGATGTTTATCAGCCTTTGACGAATATGCTTAAATCAATGGAATCGGTGGTTCGTTTATCCCCCATGATTGTACGTAACGGGGTGCCGGACAGCTCGTTTGCTCCAAACAGTTTGTTGTCTGCCGGTTATTATACCGTTAAGGCGGCAAGCATAGGCAGAACTATTGTAGATAAGCTGTCCGTTTTTCCAGAGAAACAAGGAAAATAATATGATTATTGAAACTCAGGCGACCAGCGATGAGAATGTCTTGAATTTTTATTCTCCGGTGCAATTGTTGAAATCAGGCAGTGCGGAATTTGTTGATGCAAAGTCTTTGCGAAAATCCCCGTTGGCTGAGCAGATTTTTGATCTTGGGGGGATAGTTTCCGTTTTGCTTACGCCGGATATGGTTTCGGTTACAAAAGCAGATGACGAAACTTGGGATAATTTGAAACCGTTGGTTTTGGCAGAGATTACTGATTATTTGGCCATGGGGGAGGCTCCCGTTACAATAGCGATTGATGAAGAGAATGATAAGCAAGCTATTGTTCAACAGATAGAAGGATTGCTTAACGCGAGAATTCGTCCGGCCGTGAAAAGAGATGGCGGCGATATTGTTTATAAGGATTTTAAGGACGGCGTTGTTTTTGTGGAAATGCGCGGGGCGTGTGCCGGTTGTCCGTATGCCATGGTTACATTGAAAGATGGTGTTGAAAAAATATTGAAAACCTATATTCCTGCGGTGAAAGAAGTTCGTCAGGTGGCGGATAAAAAGAAAGAATAACTGTGTTTCGTTTAGTTTATTTTGTTTTTTTGGTGCTTTTTTTTCAGGTTTTTCCGGTGAAAGCCGAGGAAGAATTGTGGCTGGGTTCGCTTAAAACGGAGCAGTTGGAAAAGATTTATGATTTTTACGGGTATGATGGTGAACGCGGCTATTTGATGTTGCCTAAATATCATTATCCTCGTTTGTTTTTAACAACGTTTCCGGATGATTTTGCTCAAATAGAAGATGAAGAGCGTCGGAAGGTGTTGTTTATCAAAATTGTGACTCCGTTGGCTATGCGTTTGCACGAGGAGCTACTGAAGGAGCGTGAAAAAATTAAGGAGATTGAAGCTTACTTCAAAAAAAATCAAGAACTGACAAAAGCGCAGGAAGAATATGTTGAAGCGCAGGCCGTGCATTATGATATTTTTAGTCGTTTGCAAGGTTATCAACGGCTACATTATTTGATTACAGAACTCTTGAAACGGGTAGATGGAATGCCCCCGTCCTTTTTGGTTGCTACGGCGGCCATAGAAACGAATTGGGGAAAATCGCGTTTAGTGAAAGATGGAAACGCCTTGTATCGACTCATCGAGTGGCATACAGACGAAGGGCTTGTTCCGCAAGATGACGAATTGCAGGAAGATTACAGGATAAAAGTTTATCCGGATATATATTCGTCGATGCGGGATTTTGCGCATAGATTAAATTCAAATATCAACTATGAGCCTTTTTGGGATTTTCGCAGGGAAATGCGCCGGCGCAACGCGCCTTTGTTGGGGCATCAACTGTCTCATACATTGTTTAGAAACTCGTATTTAAAAAATTACGGGGGATTGTTAGAATATACGATAGCTTTTTATGAGATGTTAATCATTGATAAGTCTGTTTTAGATGCTGAAATGGTTGGCAAGGAATTGCCGGCAAACTTCAAAAATTTGGTGAAAAAAGGTAATAAATGAAAAATAAGCTTGGCTTTTAGACAAAAATCTAGTACCATGCTTTTATTAAAGATTATACAGGTGCCGTATGGATAATAACCGTTTAACTAACCAAGATGTTAAAGAGCTGTCAAGAGAACCTAAGCTTGAACTTAAGTCTATGATTGCCCGAAAGGTCAGTCTTTATTATAACGGTCGTACGGTTACGCCGACGGGAATGCGTTTGGCTGAAGATATTTTCAGAATTATGGTTCGCGATGTTGAAGTTAAACTTCGTCAGGTTCTGGCGGATAGTCTTAAAAACAGCCGCAATCTTCCGGAAGATATTGTAAATTCCATTGTTCGAGACTCGGATAGTGTTGCTGTTCCGTTTATTAAGTATTATTCAACATTGAGCAACGAAGATATGATCAAAATTTTGGATATTCCAAGCATTAACAAGCAGAAAGCGATTGCTCAGAGAATGAATCTGCCTGAGGAGATTTCGGAATATGTTGTTGAAAAATGCCCCGAAGAAGTGGTTGGTGTTTTAATCTCTAATGAAACAGCATCTATCCATGAAAAAACATTTATGAAGATTGTTGAAAAATATCAGGATAGCGAATCTATTAAAGAAAATTTGGTCTATCGCTCGGAGATTCCGACATCGGTTGTTGAGAAGATTGCTAATGACTTGTCGGAAGATTTGAAAAGACGTTTGGTGTTATCACACAATCTGCCTGTGGATTTGGCCGCAGATATTATTGAAGAAGTTAAGGAAAAAACAACACTTCGTATTTCAGAGGATTACAGTTCGGACAGACAAATTGAGGAATTGGTGCATCAGTTGTATGTTTCTAACCGTTTAACGGCCAATTTGGTGGTGCGTTCTATTTGTATGGGTGATTTGAAGTTTTTTGAATATGCGTTGGTTTATTTATCGAATACGCCAATCGTTGAAGTGCGGAAAACACTGTTTAGTACGCAAGCCGATTTTGTTGTGCGTAATTTGTTGCGGAAAGCCTTTATCCCTAAGGCGATGTTCCCTGCGGTTTTCAGTGCGTTGAAGGTGGTTAAGGAGATTCATTTTGATTGTCGACAGTCAGATAGAAAGTCTTTCGCGCATAAAGTTATTGAGCGTATATTGACCTGTACGCCGTTTAATGAAGAGCTGAGTGACGAAGATATTAATTATCTTATTTCAAAAATAAGCTGATTTATCCTTTTTTTAACCAATAGACTTTATCCTAGACTGAACAGAAAGGTGTTTCAGTGGCGGATGTTTACGATGATTTGAATACGGATGAACTGCTGGATTTGTCCGTTAGATTAGCCAAAGAAGGGGATTACAAAGCTTTGGCGCATGCGGTTATGCGAGCATTATTAAAGGTTAGTGCTGCTGATTTTTGCCTTTTCTTTTTGGTTGAGGATGGCACATTTGTTAATTTTTCCGGCGGTGTATCAGAAAATGTAAAGCTTAATTTGAGCGGTACAGAAACGGTATCCTTATTTCCGGCGATTTATCTTCCTGATGTTCGGCAAAAGAAGTTTAAAACTCCTTTAGAGCAGTCCGCTTCAATGCAGGGTATTTTGAATTTGAGCGATGTTTATATGCAGAAAGAGCTGGATACATCTCTGACAGCCCAGTTTGACCTTGCTTACGATTATGTGACGGTTTCAGAATTGTTTGTGCCTCTGATTGACAGGCGTCAAGAAATGCTCGGAATAGTGCAGTTGGTTAACGCCCGCGATAACAAAGGCAAGGTTGGCGCATTCACGTCAGAAGTTGAGAAAAAAGTGCAAGGTTTGAGCGCTTTATTAACAATGGTTTATGAAAATAGAAAGTCTCATGCTCAATATAAGCAACTTTTAGAATCTTTCATTGATGTGTTGGCGCGAGCCATTGACACCAAGTCGGCCTATACTCGGAATCATTGTCAAAGAGTACCCATTATTGCCCGTTTGTTGGCCAGTGCCGTTGTTGAAGAAGATAGCGGAAAGTTTAGAGATTTTCAAATGAGTCCCGAGGATTGGTATGCTTTGCATATAGCCTCATGGTTGCATGATTGTGGTAAGGTGACCACACCGGAATATATTGTTGACAAGGCGACTAAACTTGAAACGATTAACAATCGTATTCATGAAATTCGTACCCGATTTGAGATTTTGAGGCGCGATGCTCATATAGAATATCTGCAAAAGCGGTTGAAAAATGTAGATACGCAACAAAATTTGCAAGCCGAGTTTGTTTCAAGGGTGCAAAAATTGGAAGAGGATTTTGCTTTTGTGGCTCGTTGCAATAAGGGAGATGTTCCGCTAAGCGATGATGAGGTTTTGCGTTTGGAGCAAATAGCTCAGAGTAAATTTATGCGTTACTTTGACAGGACTTTAGGTTTATCCTGGGCGGAAAAAGAAAAAATAGAAGATTTTGAGGCTCTTAGCAATCCGGCAGTTGAACATCTGTTGCAGGATCGACCGGACCAAATTTTTCCACCATTTAATCGTGGCGAATTGTATAATTTGAGCATAAGACAGGGGACTATTAATAAAGAAGAGCGTGAAAAAGTCAATGAGCATGTTGTTGTTACGGTGGAGATGCTGAATGCTCTACATTTTCCCAAAGAGCTTTCCAATGTGGTTGAATACGCCGGTTGTCATCATGAGCGCGTTGATGGTAAAGGATATCCGAACGGATTGACGGGGGAACAGATGTCTATTCCTGCGCGAATTATGGCAATTGCAGATATTTTTGAAGCGTTGACTGCTGATGACAGACCCTATAAGGAACCCAAGAAGCTTTCTGAGGTGTTACAGATTATGCGTGATATGAAAATGAGCGGGCACATAGATCCTGATTTGTTTGATGTTTTTGTTCGGGGTGAGGTCTACAAGGATTATGCCAAGCAGTATATGAAAGAAAAGCAGATTGATGATGTTAATCCGGAGGATTTTTTGTGATGCTCAGAGTTTATACTGTTTTGTGCCGAGCCGGGACAATGGATAATTATTGTTACATTGTTCAAGATGAAAAAACACAGATTGCTGCGGTGGTAGATGCTTCAGAGGCGGCACCGATAATTGAGGCGTGCGACAAATTAAATATTGTTCCCAAATATATTTTGAATACGCATCACCATTTTGATCATACAGATGCAAATTTTGAGTTGAAAAAGCATTTTGGCGCTAAGGTAGTCGGAAATAAAGATGATGCGCATCGGATACCCGCAATAGATGAAACGGTATTATCCGGCTCGTCTTTTTATTTGGGGGAGAGCCGTGCGGAAATTATTGATGTTTCGGCGCATACTCAGGGGCATGTTTTATGGTATTTTCCTGAAGATAAGATTGTGTTTACAGGAGATACCTTGTTCAATTTAAGTATTGGCGGGTTGTTTGAGGGGACGGCACACCAGATGTTTTCTGCATTACAAAAAATAAAAAATTTGCCGGATGATGTTTTGTTCTATCCGGGGCATGAATATACCCTGCACGGAGCGGCGTTTGCTTTGCGGTATAGTCCTCAAAACGAGGATTTGAAAGCATATTTGGAGAAAGCTCAAATTCGTCTGAAAGACGGATTGCCTGCGGGACCTTATACCTTGGGCGAGGAAAAGTGTTGCAATCCGTATCTTATAGCGAATACTTTTGAAGAGTTTTGTCGGATTTAGGTCTGATACCAAAATATTGGACAAAATTGAGAAAGTGTGGTATTTTTAAAGTAACGATTAATTTGTGCGGACGAAAAAAATGGCTCTGACAGATGAAGATAAGCAATGTTTTTTAGAAGTTTTAAGCCAAAATCATGGGATTGAGAATACGGGGCAATTGGCTCAGGACATGTTGCGTGAGTTTGAAAACAGCGGCATGTCTGTTGATGATTTGAAGTCTGCCATCAGAGAGCCTAAAGTTGTTTTGAACAGGAATGTTGATGAGCGCTTGAAGGGTTTTACAAAACAGCCGGATAATGAATATAACGGTGGTTATGATTTGGATATTATCGCTTTGGTTAATCGTGAAAAAGCAGCTAATAATCCCAAAGTTACGTTCGTTGATCCGGATAAAATTTCCAATAAAAATGATTTAAAAGCTCAAATTGCGGCGCAAAGCGGTAAGACGAATGATGTTTTATTAACGGCTACGGCATCTGTTTTGAACGAACGTTCATCTAAAGAGGTTGGCAGGTTTTTAGAATCTCTTAAATCAGAGGCTAAAAATTATAAGAAAGTGGTTATTCCGATAGCTTGTTTGGATGAACCGGGGGTTTCTGTCGGGCATGCGATTACGTTGGTGCTGGATCCTCAAAAAAAAGAAGCAGCGATAATTGACCAGATGGGAAATCCTAATGATGCCATGCGTCAATATCCTAAAAATAAAGAGGAATTGGAAAAGAAAATTCAGAATGTGTTGGGGTATACGGTTAAATATAACGAAAAACCATTGACCAAAAAAAATTATTGCGACTGCGCCTGCGTGGCTTCTATGGTGGCCAATGATGTGATTGCCGGAAAAGAGCTTGGCTATTTTACAGAAAACGTTTATGAGGGAAAGGTTGACGCCAATCATAAGATTGATAAAGATTTGGCCTCCTCAGCGCTTATGGACATGTATGTTCGTTCACCGGTGTTTAAGTTATATTGCAAGGCTAAGGGCATTTCCTTTGATATGCTTTCTCCGTCACAAAAAATGGCTGTGATTGATGGCTTCAGCCTGTTTAACGAAGGAACACTTGTGCAAGATGTTTCGACGGCGGAAAATGTTCCTGCTAATGATAATCAACTCCCGCCAATCAGCGATACGGCTAAAGCGGCCATCAAACCCAAAGTTGAACGTCTGTTTCAGGAGAAAGGTCGTGAATTTGAGGAATATAACGACCCCGAGCATCCGGAAGCTTTGTGTTATCGCCATGCTGATGGAAGTAAAATCCGTTTTACAGATGTTAACCAAGGCTGGATTGAAAGCAAAAATTATGAAGATTTTGATATTGTTTGCAAGGTCGGTAAGCAAAACGGATGTAAAAATGTCGATTTCGGACCTTATTTCCAAGAACATTTGGATGAGGGCGCTTTGTTGTATTTAGCGGCTCTTAAAAATGGAATGAAAGTTAAAAATGCTCCTGATGTTGAAATGTTTAAAGATGTTGCTCCGGCTCAATATGTAGAAATTAAAAAAATATTGCTGACGGAGCAATTGAAGGCGGATAAGGAAGCTAAAAAAGTGGCCGGAGATGCGTGGAAAAACAGTGTAGAAGGTCAGTCGTTGGAGCAGACATTAGAAACTAAGAAGAAAGCCTGTAAGGATATGTTGACGGTTCCGGAAACAAAATCTGACGGAAGTTCAGATATGCGAATGGTTGACGCATGGTCTCTTCATGAGTCTTATATGGATCAGTTAAAAGACGCTCAACAACAAATCTTTAATTTGAAACAAAAAGAACAGCGGAGCGATGGTGAAGAGAAGGAATTTAAGCACCAGAAAAAGCGGGCTCGAGTATTGAAAGCCTTAGCCGGAAGGAAAAAACGGCAAATGCTTGAGTTGAAAAAGGAAGAGCCTTTTAAGGAAAAATTTGATGCTTATGAAGCGGCTAAAAAAGCGCGTGATGAACATCCGGATTACAAGGCTTCAAGGGAAGCAGAAGCTTCTTATAGAGCGCATATGGAAGAAGCTGTCAAGGTGGCAATTTATTCTGATACAAATGAAGAGCGCGTTGAAAAACTTATGAAATTGCAGGCTCAAAATCTGGAGAGAGAAGGTTCTGAAACGGAAAGCGATTTTGCCCGTCGTCAGCAATATCAATATCGTGAACGGCGCGCGGGTGAAACGGAGGAAGATTATACGAAAAGAAAAGAGGCTTTTGATGAGCGGTTGCAGGAAACCAGAAAGAGACTTGTCAGAGATGCTCCGGCGGTTGCAGGCAATCGCAGCAAGCAAGATGATTTTATCAGGCAAGTGGCATTGAATATGGCACGTAATAATCGTTCGCCGCTATAAGCAAAAAAGGTGAAATCAATATATGAAAAAAAAGCAGTGTTAAAAAACGCTGCTTTTTTTAGTGAAAGATTGAATGACTTTTTGTCTGCTAAGGTAGTTTATAACTCGTGAGACAGTTACTCCGATGCAGATAATCATAAGAATGTTTTCAGTCTGGAACGGTGTTTCGATACATAAGGCCGTGATCTCATATATCAGGCTTCCCATAACTAAGGAAATGACCGTTTCAATAGTGTACAATTCCATTGTTGACAGGGAGAGCTTGTTTTTAAAGTACATCACATACATTACAGCATTTGCAATTCCACAAATAAGGAACAGTACGATTAATATTGGTATTGTTAATTCCATAATTGTTTATTTTATAAGATTTATATGTCTGTATAATAGTACATATTAGAGTTAAAATCAAGTTAAGATTTCTTTTTAATTTTAAAAATTTGACTAAAATCTTGAAATTTAAATTCAAAAGTGTATTGTAAGGCGAATTTGTGTTTTCGGACTTTTAGTAAGACTTTGTGCTGAAGTCGGCATAAGATGATTTTTGAGGAAATTGAAGAAGATGAATATGAGAAATATTGCAATTATCGCTCACGTTGACCATGGAAAAACAACGTTGGTTGATGGTTTGTTGAAGCAAAGCGGTACTTTTCGCGATAATCAAAAAGTTGAAACCTGTGTGATGGACAGCAATGATTTGGAGCGTGAACGCGGGATTACCATTCTTTCAAAATGTACCTCTGTTAATTGGAATGGTACACATATTAATATCGTGGATACTCCGGGACACGCAGATTTTGGCGGTGAAGTTGAGCGTATTTTGTCTATGGTGGACGGGGTTGTTTTGTTGGTTGATTCTTCCGAAGGACCGATGCCGCAAACAAAGTTTGTGTTGGGTAAGGCTTTGAAATTGGGATTGTGTCCGATTGTTGTCATTAATAAAGTTGATAAGCCCGATGCGCGCAGTGATGAAGTTTTGAATGAAATTTTTGATTTGTTTGTCAGTTTGAATGCCAATGATAAACAACTGGATTTTCCTGTTTTGTATGCCTCCGGACGCAATGGCTGGGCTGTTAAGGAACTGGAAGATGAAAGAAAAGATTTGGCTCCGTTGTTTGAGTTGATTTGTTCTTATGTTCCGGAACCGGCTTGCGAGCCGGACAAACCGTTTTCCATGTTGGCGACAACATTGGAGGCAGATAAGTTTATCGGCCGTTTGTTGACCGGAAAAATTCAATCCGGACATTTGAAGGTGAATGATACGGTTAAAATACTGGATAAAGACAGCAATGAAATTGAGCGTGTTCGTATTAGCAAAATTTTGGCTTATCGCGGTTTGAATCGTGAGGCTTTGGAGGAGGCTCATGCCGGAGATATTGTTGCCGTAGCCGGTGTGGTTAAAGGAACGGTTGCCGACACTATTTGTGCTTTAGATGTCACACAAGGGATACACGCCCAACCGATTGATCCTCCGACATTATCTATGACCTTTTCCATTAACGATTCTCCATTAGCCGGTCGAGAAGGGGACAAAGTTACTTCTCGTATGATTTGGGATAGATTGTGTAAGGAGGCAGAGGGCAATATTGCACTGAAGATTTCTCGCACGGATACGACGGATTCTTTTGAAGTTGCCGGTCGCGGAGAGCTGCAGCTCGGTGTTTTGATTGAGACAATGCGTCGTGAGGGTTTTGAACTTTCTATTTCTCGTCCGAGAGTTTTGATGAAGAAAGATGAAAACGGCAAATTGCTTGAACCTGTTGAAGAAGTTGTTGTTGATGTTGATGATGAGTTTTCAGGAGCCGTTGTTGAAAAACTCGGTCGTCGCCGCGGTGAATTGGTTGAAATGATTCCTTCGCAATTGGGCAATAAGGTTCGATTGATTTTTAATGCTCCGTCACGGGGTTTAATCGGATATCACTCCGAGTTTTTGACTGATACAAGGGGAACGGGGGTTATGAACCGCTTGTTTAAATGTTATGAACCTTATAAAGGAGAAATTGAGAGTCGTCGTAACGGTGTGTTGATTTCCTCTGAAACAGGAACGGCTATTGCTTATTCTCTGTGGAAGTTGCAAGATCGCGGACCGATGTTTATTGATTCCGGTGTGCCGGTATATCAGGGAATGATTATCGGAGAACACACCAAACCAAATGATATTGAGGTTAATCCCTGCAAGTCTAAGCAGTTAACAAATATCCGCGCTGCCGGAAAAGATGAGGCCATTGATTTGATTCCGCCGCGTAAACTTTCTTTGGAACAAGGTTTGTCCTATATTCAGGAAGACGAGCTGCTCGAGGTTACTCCGAAGACTTTGCGTTTGCGTAAAAGATTGCTTGACCCGATTGCCAGAAAAAGAGCTAAGCCGGAGGTGATTGAGTAGAGTTTTATTGCCGGACTGGTTCCGGCAATTTTTTTGCGTGTAATAAATAAAAAAGACACAAAAAATCCCGCTTAAAAACAGCGGGATTTTTATGCAAAATATCAAATTAACCCTGACGTACCTTTAACTTAGGGTTCTTTTTATTGATAACATAAACGCGACCTTTACGACGAACGACTTTGCAGTCTTTATCGCGAACTTTTTTGCTTCTTAAAGAACTAACCACTTTCATTTTCGTATCCTTATTGTCAAAAGTTAACCGCAACTTAAGCTAAAAGTAACACTTTGTCAACTTATTTTTTTTGCTGGTAAAAATTTAAGATAAATTTTGATTTTTTGTGTGTATTTTATATAATTATCCCTGATTAAGGGAGGGTGTATGAAAAGAATCGTTTGCGCGTTGTTTTTTGTTCTTTGCTCGATTGTTCCGGTTCGAGCGCAGATGCCTTATATGGAGGAAGTGCGGGCTTTGGGTGCTATTGCCGGGCAGGGATTGGCCTGCGGAGCTTCAAAGTATGACACCTTTGAGCTGTTGGCTCGCGCTATTTTGTTGACGAAATCTCCTTCTGATAAACTGCAAAATGATGCGATTTATGCCTATTCCGAAGAAAAAGCAAATGTTTATATGTCTAAAGAAATGGACGGTTTTTTTGAGTGCGCACAAATTAACAAGCGTTTTGATAATCAGGATATTTTTAAAGCGGTACTCTATGCCGACGGCACAATCAAAATGCCGGACGGAAAAATTCTTACACCGCGGAAACCTTACGATGCATCTTTGATATATAAGAAAAATTCTACTAATTTAGAAAAAGCGAGGGCTATTTATAACGGTTCAGATGCCAAAATTATTAAGGTTGATGTTAAAGATGATGTGCTGTCAGGGCGCTATACCCAGCCGCAAACACGGAAACCTCTGACGGCGGCTGATTTCAAAGAAAATAATGTAGGGCATTTGAAACGCCGCAACTAGAGGGCTTTTGTTTAAAAATCCGTTGCAAGTTGAAAAGCTTGCTTATATACTCACCATCAATCTAATTTGTCAGTAAAGTTTTATCAGGAGTATGTGATATGGCTGCCGTTCAATATGTGTTTGTGATGCAAAATTTGACTAAGGTTTTCCCCGGAGGTAAAGAACTGTTCAAGGGAATTACGTTGTCTTTCCTTCCGGGCGCCAAAATTGGTGTTTTGGGGGTGAATGGTGCCGGTAAGTCAACTTTGTTAAAAATTATGGCCGGTGTCGATAAGGAATTTAACGGTGAGGCTTGGGCCGCAGACGGAGTTAAGGTCGGCTATTTGGAGCAAGAACCTCAGTTGGATTCTGCGAAAAATGTTATGGAAAATATTATGGACGGTTTGGCGGAAACGCGTGATTTGCTGAAGCGTTATGAAGAAGTTTCTATGCGTTTTGCCGAAGAAATGACTGATGATGAAATGAATGCTTTGATTGAAGAACAAGCTGAGCTTCAGGAAAAAATAGATGCTTGCAACGGTTGGGATTTGGAGCGCACAATCGAGATTGCGATGGATGCTTTGCGTTGTCCTCCGGCCGATGCCGACGTAACAAAGCTTTCCGGCGGTGAAAGACGCCGTGTGGCTTTGTGCCGCTTGTTGTTACAACAGCCGGATTTATTGCTTTTGGACGAGCCGACAAACCATTTAGACGCCGAATCTGTGGCTTGGTTGGAAAACCATCTTAAGGATTATAAAGGAACGGTGGTTATGGTTACGCACGATCGTTATTTCTTGGATAATGTTACCGGTTGGATTTTGGAACTTGATCGCGGTCAGGGGATTCCCTATGAAGGAAACTATTCTTCATGGTTGATGCAAAAACAAAAGCGAATCGAGCAAGAAGCAAGAGAAGAGAGTGCAAGACAGCGCGTGTTGGCTAATGAATTGGAATGGATACAGAAAAACCCCAAAGCCAGGCAAACAAAATCTAAGGCCAGAATTAATGCTTATGATGAGTTGTTAGCTCAAGCGGCTAAAGAAAAGATTACGACAGCTCATATTAATATTCCGATGACGGAGCGTTTGGGGGATTTGGTTATTGAAGCTAACGGAATAAGCAAGGCTTATGGGGATAAGGTTTTGATAGACAATTTATCTTTTAAAATTCCTAAGGGAGCTATTGTGGGAATTATCGGACCGAATGGCGCCGGAAAGACGACATTATTCAGAATGATTACCGGAGAGGAAAAGCCGGATAGCGGCGAAATTCGTATCGGTGACAGTGTTGATTTGGGGTATGTTAATCAAAGCCGTGACGAGCTTAGCGCAGACAAGAATGTTTGGGAGGAAATTTCTGACGGTTTAGATATGATTGAAATTGGCAAAGCAACGATGCCATCGCGAGCGTATGTCGGACAGTTCAATTTCAAAGGGAGTGATCAGCAGAAAAAAATAGGGCAGCTCTCCGGTGGTGAGCGTAATCGTGTCCATTTGGCAAAAATGCTTAAAAAGGGTGCGAATGTTATTATGCTTGACGAGCCGACCAATGATTTGGATGTTGATACATTACGTTCTTTGGAAGAGGGTATTGTTAATTATCCGGGCTGTGTTTTAGTGACCTCTCACGACAGATGGTTTTTAGATCGTTTGGCAACTCATATATTGGCTTATGAAGACGAGGGACATGTTGAATGGTTTGAGGGGAATTTTGAGGAATATGAAAAAGACAAAGTTCGTCGTTTAGGTGAAGATGCTGCCAAGCCGCACCGAATCAGGTACAAATCTCTTACAAGGTGAGAGATGAAACAAAACCCCGCTTGCGCGGGGTTTTGTGCTATTTATTTGTTTTTTATACCTTGCTGCATGATTAAAGGAACTTCTTGCTTTTTGCCTTCAACTTCCATTTGAGGATTTACAAATGCGGTAGAGCCTTTTTCATAAAAATAAAACTCACGGCGGATATTGGCTTTGTCTTTGATAGACAATTCGTTCCATTCTTTTTCATTCATATTGTAAGGATATATTTCTTTTGGTTCGCTTGCGCATGCGGTTGTCAAGGCAAGCAAAGCCAGAGTAATAAGTTTTTTCATGTGTCTTCCCCCTATAAATTACATTCTCCCTCGATTTTAGCAATTTTTTGCTGCTGTTTCTATGTCTTTATCGTTTTTTTCTACAAGAAAATTGGCTTTTTTGTCTTTTTTTTGTTTACAGAGGAGTGGATTTTGTGTACACTTACGAATGTGATTACTAAAATTTAATATTTATTATGAAAAATTTAGCTAACAAATTTGTGGAGATGAGCTTAGCTGGTAAAGCTGTCATCGTTCTCGCTTTGGGTGTGCTGATTATCGCCTCCTACTTCGTTGCCCAGTTCTTCGAGTATAATGTTGAGCAGCCTTGGGTTAACTGTACATTCGCTGTTGCAGAAGCTCTGGTTCTCGTCGCTGCCGTTATGCTGTTTTGTGCCATCAATAATGGCTCAGGCAGACCCGATTTCCTTGCGCTGATAGGTTTCGCTCTCACGACAGCTCTTATGGCTTGGATGGTGGGTAACCTTGCAACGTATGTCTGCGGTTTCTTTGCGATTGCTTTCCCTGCGTGGGCTTGGTTCCTCTGTTTCTCCGTACCTATTGTACTTACGCTTGCCCTCATTATTGCGGTCGGACGTTCCATTGTTATGTGGTTTTGTGATAAGTCGTCCGAGATAAAGGCCAACATATTGCTTATGTACGGATTTGGCGGATTTTTCCTGATGCTGCTGCTTTTTGTTTGCGGTTTGCCTACGGAAATCATGCTTTCTCAGCTTGTATTGGGACAATTCATCGCTACTCTGGCTATCGGGTGCTATATGTATTGCTTTCAGGTAAGAACAAGCAAAGAAAAAGAGGCAAAGTGGATGATTCGAGGTGCGTTTGGAGTTGTGGCTCTGATGAGTACAGAAGCCATTGTTTCGTGGTTTGTCGAAATTTTCGGCGGAACATGGTATCCAATTACCTCGTGGTATGCTTGGCCGTGCGTGGCTTCATTCTTTATAGGCCTTGTGATGTTGGTGAGGAACGAAGTAAAGCAAAAATCTCCAAAGCGTTAAACCCTAAAAAAGGCATTCCTTTTCTCCCTTTCTGCTTTTGCAGGGAGGGTTTTTTTATGCTTTTTGAATCTCTTAACCGATTCTTTAGAATCTTTTCATAAGCTCACAGGCATAACACGGAAGGTTTACAACTTCAGTTTGGGGTTGTAAGATGTCAATGTTATTGTTTTAACAATTAGGGAAACGATGAATGATTAATCTTAAAAAAATTAGCGGTTTTGCTTTTGCTTTGCTGCTGACGCTTGGCTTTCTTGCCGGAAATGCCATGGCTTCTGAAATCGACCTGAATATTCCTTCTTTGGATGTCCCTTATTCGTTTTGGGGATTTGAAGTTACAGGAACACAGCTTTTGCTCTATGGTTTGGGCGTTTGTCTGTTGGGGTTGGTCTTTGGTTTTGTTGAATTTATTAAAATTAAAAGAATGCCGGCTCATCAGTCTATGCTGAATGTGTCACATACGATATATGAAACCTGCAAAACTTACATGAGGCAACAAGCTAAATTGTTGTTTGTGTTGGAGTTATTTATTGCAGCTTGTATCTTCTACTATTTCTTTTATTTGAATGCGACGCCGCTACCTAAAGTTATGACAATTTTAATGTGGTCTGTTTTGGGTATTTTGGGTTCATTTTCAGTTGCTTGGTTTGGTATGCGTATTAATACTTATGCGAACTCGCGTACAGCGTTTTTGTCTTTGCGCGGCAAGCCGTATCCTGTTATGAGCCTTCCTTTACGTTCCGGCATGTCTATCGGTGTTTTGTTGATTTGTGTTGAGTTGACAATGATGATTGCCATCTTACTGTTTGTTGATCGTGTAAACGCCGGTGCTTGTTTTATCGGTTTTGCTATCGGCGAATCGTTGGGAGCTTCTGCTTTGCGTATTTGTGGTGGTATTTTTACAAAGATTGCGGATATCGGCGCCGATTTGATGAAAATTATTTTCAAAATTGATGAAGATGATGCTCGTAATCCGGGGGTTATTGCGGACTGTACCGGGGATAATGCCGGTGACTCTGTCGGCCCGACTGCTGACGGTTTTGAAACATACGGTGTGACCGGTGTAGCTTTAATCAGCTTTATTGTTTTGGGTGCAGGCATGATGTATATGCCCGATGGTCAATTGGCCTTGATGGAGAATGGTATTGATATTCAAGCTCGTTTGATTGTGTGGATTTTTGTCATGCGATTGTTGATGGTTTTGACGTCTATTGTTGCTTACGGGGTGAACAGCTTTATGTCATCTCTTGTTTTTGGCAAAAAGTCTTCCTTCAACTTTGAAACACCGTTGACATCGTTGATTTGGCTGACATCTGTCATCTCTATCGCCGTTACATTTGGTGTTTCATACGTTATGATTGGTGATATGGGAAATGATTTATGGTGGAAACTTTCAGTGATTATCAGCTGTGGTACGATTGCCGCCGCTTTGATTCCTGAATTTACAAAGATTTTCACCTCTTCAAAATCCAAACACGTTAACGAAGTTGTTAATGCCAGTCGCGAGGCCGGTGCTTCCTTGAATATTATTTCAGGTATTGTTGCCGGTAACTTCTCCGCTTTTTGGCAGGGATTGGTTATGGTTGGTTTGATGGCTGTTGCCTTCTTTACAGCGCGCAACGGTCTTGATCCATACATGGTTTATCCGACAATTTTTGCTTTCGGCTTGGTGGCATTTGGTATGCTTGGAATGGGGCCGGTAACCATTGCGGTTGACTCTTATGGTCCTGTTACAGACAATGCTCAATCTGTTTTTGAACTTTCTCAAATTGAAAACATTAAGGGCATTAGCAAAGAGATTGAAAAAGATTATGGTTTCAAACCTAATTTTGAAGGCGGAAAGCATTATCTTGAAGAGAATGACAGTGCCGGAAACACCTTTAAAGCTACGGCAAAACCAGTTCTTATCGGTACGGCTGTTATCGGTGCGACAACGATGATTTTCTCAATCATTCTGTTGCTGAATTTGCAGTTGAACCTGTTGGAGCCTGAGGTTTTGTTTGGCATTATTTTGGGTGGTGCCGTTATTTACTGGTTCTCCGGTGCTTCTATGCAGGCTGTTTCAACAGGTGCGTATCGTGCAGTCAACTATATTAAAAAGCATATTAAACTGGATACGGCGAAAGCCGCTTCGGTTGAAGATTCTAAGAAAGTTGTTCAAATTTGCACGTTATATGCTCAAAAAGGTATGTTTAATATCTTTATCGTGATTTTCTCATTCACGATTGCCTTTGCCTGTTTTGATGCGAACTTATTTGCAAGCTATCTGATTTCAATCGCCGTGTTTGGTTTGTTCCAAGCTCTGTATATGGCGAATGCCGGCGGAGCATGGGATAATGCTAAAAAGGTTGTTGAGGTTGATTTGAATGAGAAGGGTACTGATTTGCATAGCGCCGTTGTTGTCGGCGATACTGTCGGTGATCCGTATAAAGATACTTCATCAGTTGCACTGAACCCGATTATTAAGTTCACAACATTGTTCGGTTTGCTGGCGGTTGAAATGGCCGTTGCTGCGCCGCGCTGTGTTGCTTTGGGAGCTGGTATCGGTTTCTTTGTTCTCGGCTTATTCTTCGTATGGCGGTCTTTCTACCGTATGAGAATTGAAGCTAAAAAGATGGACTAATCTTTTAGTTTGTTAAATAGAGAGCCTCTGCTTGTGTGAGCAGAGGCTCTCTTGTTTTGGCTCTGTAAAAGATTTTTATGGGCGGCAAGAATCTAATTTGTTGTCCAGCCTATCTTCCTGTAATCCGGCAGGGTCTTGGTGAATAATTATTTGGACATTCGGAAACGCTTTCCGTAGTTGGTTCTCTACATTATCCGTGTGTTGATGTGCGGCCAAAAGGGATAAGTTTCCGTTTAATTCCAAATGAAATTCAAACATGTAGATTCCTCCCAAATCGCGCGTTCTTAAATCGTGCATGCCTTGGACATGAGCGCAGGATAATACAATTTTGGTTATGTTTTCTCGAATATCATCGGAAAGTTCTTTATCTAAGAGCATTCCGAGAGCATCATTGGCTATTTTGAAGGCATTTGCCAGCAAATATGTCGAAATTAAGAAGGCGATAACGGTATCAAACCAGTAAATATTGAAAACATGAACAACACATAAAGTTATGATGATGGATAAGTTGGTTATGACATCAACGCTATAATGCGCCGAATCGGCCGAAATCGCTTTTGAATGGGTGCGTGCGGCTACATATTTTTGAAAAACAATGAGAGCGATTGTTAGGATTAAACTGATAATCATTATGCCGATGCCGAAGGTTATGTCTGTTACCGTACGGGGAATAAAAAAACGACTAATACCATCGTATAAAATGAATAATCCGGAACCGGCTATGAAGGCCGATTGCAGAAGAGCACTTAAAGCCTCGGCTTTTCCGTGTCCATAACGGTGTGAACAGTCTGCCGGCGCAGAAGAATAGCGAACAGCAAAAAACGTGATGGATGAGGCAAACAGGTCGGCTAAACTATCTATTAAAGACGAAAGAACGGATAAAGATCCTGTTGTCAAAACTGCGACACTTTTTATGAAGGTCAAGGTGATGGCAAGAGCAACACTGGCTGTGGCAGCGTATTTTTTCAGGCGATTATTTTGTTGGTCGCTTGTCAATGACATTGTTCAATTTTTCCATTGTTACAGGGTTTATTTGGTAATAGATGTTTTCTGCATGTTGCTTAAAAACGGCGAGGGTGCTTTGGGGTGCAACATCAATAAAACTATATTTAACGTAGTAGTTATTATCTTTTTTGTAGAAGGTTAGTTCTACTTTTTGTTGGTTTTCAATCAAGAGATTGAGTTTTTGAATAATTTTTGCGTTTGCCGGCAGAGAAGTTTCTGCTTTTTCCAGAGAAGCATTGAGCAACTCTTTGGCAACATCGGCAATAAAGTCCTTGTCTGTTTTGCCATTTATTTCGGCCAGTCTGCCAAAGCGGAGATTCCACAGAGTGCTGTATATCCATTCTTTGGGTGACAAAGACAAGTCTATCAAATCCATATTCACCAACCAAACTTTAAATTGATTGTCGAATTTCAAATAAGCTCCCTTCGAGCCTCGTCCCAAGTCAATGTCATATTTTCCGACTTCAAAGCTTTGTACATTTTTCCCTTTCGCATTTTTGAGCTCAATTCTTGTGTTGCGAGAACCCTTGACGCTGATGGGGGTTAAGCCATATTTTCCCAGATTAAACATCTTTTCTGATTTTTTTTCATAAAAAACAGCTTCCAGTAATGCGCTTAAAAAGCTGCGAATCCGTTCTTGATAAACAGGGTTGTGAGGCATCCCTTCCAATTGCCAGACCCCGTCTTTTTTGATGAAAAGCAGCTTCTGTTTGTTGGTTTGCAGGCTTATTTGTTCAATCTCGTTTATTTTTTGCGAGAGTTTCGGAAAAACGGGTTCTCCTTCATAATCGACAGAGGTTTCCATCTGTTCACTGTAAACGGCAAAAGCGCCTGCAATCAAGCAGATGAGCGCGGTTAATCCAAGGCTTAGGATTCTGCGATTGAATGAGAACGGTGTTTTCATAGCTTGATGTTTATGGTTGTTGGCAAACAAAACAATGAGCATTCCTAAAAGAATCAGAAGAGGAATGGCGTAAATGTTTAAGAAGCGTATACGCTGCTGCAAATGACGAATGTCAGCGTTGGCATTGATTCTGATTTCGTACAGTTGTCGACGTTTTGCTTCAATTTTTTTACGAATGCCTGCGATGAGAGCTAACTCATCGGCAGTGAAGTTTTCGCGTCCTTCAAAATCTTTCTTTCCCCATATTTCTTGCAGTTGAACACGAGTTTTTTCAATATCATCAAAAATGTCTTTTTCTTTGACTTTGAAATCCTTTTGGACTTGTCTTCTCATTTTCTCCACACCGGTGAAAGAACGATTTTTATCAGACTTTCCTCGCAAGCCGACCAGACCGGTTTTGCCGAGCAGCGTATCAAGAGCGTTGAGTACGAAGTTGGCATTATCAAGAACCGGAATCGCATAATTTGTTTCTAAAATCGTTTGGTGAACCGCCCAGAAATTGTCATAAAGCAGGTCGCTGTCGCCAACGGCAATAACTTCAAAAGGACGGCTACGATCTTTACTGATAACTCTGACAGCGATATTTTTTTCTTTGGCGTCCTTTTCAAAATTATGCAAGATTTCTGCAGGATGAACTCTTTTGTAAACAACTTGCGATGAAACCAATTGAGAATTGTCACTGGCTTTGAGCAACGGAATAAAGAATGTTGAGGCTTGCGGAAGTTGGGTGAATGTACTTGCAGAGGTCAGCATCATTCTTTTTAGCTGTTTTGTTTCTTTAAAGTCGTTGTTGAAACTGTCGTTTTGCAAATAAAACTGGATTAGATCTTGAGTGAAAACAGGGTTGTTTTTATAGTTTGTGGTTGCGTCAACCAGAGAAGAATTGTCAAAGTCGGCAACCGCACTTTCCGCATGAAAACGAATCCCCCACAAGTCAGGCAGTTTTCCAAAATCAGACGGTTTGGGAATGTCATGAACGGGGGCAACCAGAGCCGATGCTTCTGAGGCAATATCAAAAAATGCTAAAATACGCCCTCCTTCGTTGGTGTAGTCGGTAATGATTTGTTCCATATGCGGAGAAAGTTTTTGAGGATGAGCGATGATTAATGCATCGAAACCTTTCAGAGAACGAGTGCTTTCGTCTATTTGAATGATGTTATAATATTTATCCAGCAGATTGGTGATTTCCCATTTTGGGGTGGTGACGTTATCTCGTATTTCTTCATATAAGGGAAGAGATGTCAGCAACCCTACTTTGGGTTTTTGGCTGCGCAAAAGGTGCAGTTGTTCTGTTAAATCTTGCTCAATGAAATTTTGCCGTTCCAGAGGAAAATACGGAATAACATTTTGATTTTCAAGCTCATCAGTTAAGGTCAAACCAAAATAGGCATTGGTGCTGGTTTCGATAATCGGGAGGGGCTGCAATCCGGCTCCGAGCGCCTTATCTTCAACGTCGCTGAAAGGTTCCGGATTGTAGATGCGATAACTGAAATTTCCGTTGGAAAGGGCGGCATACCTTTGTAGCAACAGCCTTATGCGATCAAACATGAGGCGGATATCCGGATTTTTTTGCCCTAAAATAGGAGAGTAATAAAGTTTTGCGGTTACGGGGTCTTGCAATTTGTTCAAATTTTCGATTGTGGCGTCTGTCAGGGTGAATAATTTTTCTTCGCTGAAGTCAAACTGAATACGTCGCAAGGTGTTGTTGGCTAATAGATTTAATCCACTGAAAATGCTTAGTAAAAAGAGGAAAGCCAAAATGTAGTGGCCGCGTTGTTTGGATTGTAGCCATTGGGTTGTCCCTGCTGTTTTGAAGCTGATTACCAGAGTAGTTGTAAAATTAAACAGTAGGATAAGAGAAGTGAAAAATATGATGTCGCGAGCCTCCAAAAGCCCGTGAATAATTGTGTCAAAATGTGAGATGAAGCTGAATGAGGCAATCATATCCATTACTGCCAAGGGTACAAGTCCGCGGAAGAATTGCAAAACATATTCTATTCCACACAAGAAGAAAAGCAGGTTAACAATTACGGCCAAGACAAGGGCTATAACTTGGTTTTTCGTGAGGGCTGACATGGTTTGTGATATAGCCAGCATACATCCGGCCAATAAAAAGCTGCCCAAATAACTTATTCCGATAACACTGTTGTCCGGTGTTCCCAGCAGATTTACGGTTATCCAAAAGGGAAAAGTTAGCGCCAGAGCTAAGGCACAGAATATCCACGAGGCAAGAAATTTTCCCCATACTAAAGTGGTGACGCTAACCGGCATGGTGATGATTTGTAAAATGGTTTTGGTGCGAAATTCCTCTGCCCAGAGACGCATGGAAATTCCGGGAAGAAAAAGTAAATATAACCAGGGTTGGTAACCAAACATGGGGAGCAGGTCGGCTTGTCCACGCTCAAAAAAATGTCCGAAATACAGGGCGAAAGATCCGTTAAGCAATAAAAAGCTTATCAGGTAAACATAAGCTAACGGAGAAATGAAATAGCGATAAAATTCATTTTTGGTAACAATCCATAATTTGTTCATTTTTCCCTCGTTAATTTTTGAAACGCTTCCGGCAAATTTTTGCAGTGATGCTGTTTGAGAATATCTTTTAATGCGCCATCAGCCTTGATTTGTCCTTTGTCCATTAGGATAATGCGAGAGGCCATGGTTTCTGCTTCATCCAGCAAATGGGTTGAAATGATAATGGTTTTATTGCTTCCCATGTTGCTGATGAGTGCGCGTATGTGTTCTTTTTGGTTGGGGTCTAAACCGTCAGTCGGTTCATCAAGCAATAAAATCGGCGGATCAGATAATATACTTTGGGCGAATCCGACACGACGAAGGTAGCCTTTTGACAGCGTCTCAATTTTTTGCGACCACACGTTATCTATTTTCGCAAGCTTGGATACTTCTAAAAGACGAGCTGCTATATTCTCTTTTTTTATTCCGCGCAACTCCGCCATATATCTTAGGAAGTCTTTTACGCTCATATCCGGATAAAGAGGCGATCCTTCCGGTAAAAAACCGGTATTGTTTTTAACATTTAGCGGTTCGGCGGATATGTCTTTCCCTAAAAGGGCGATGCGTCCGGTATCCGGTGCCAAAAAACCGGTAATCATATTCAAGAGTGTGGATTTTCCAGCCCCGTTTGGCCCTAAAAGGGCAATGATTTCTCCGGTTTGGGCTGTGAAGTTCACGTTTTTGACCGCGTGAACATTTCCAAAGGATTTGTTTATGTTACTGACTTCAATTGTGTTGCTCATGTTTGCCCCGATTAGTTTTTGTTTAATTCATAGAGGACAATGGCTGCCGCGGTTGACACATTCAAGCTTTCAACACGTTCGTCCATTGGCAGTTTAATGGTTGAATCGCAAGATTCCTCAACCAAGCGCCGCATGCCTTTTCCTTCTGATCCCATGATAATGGCGGTTTTGCCGCTTTTATTCATTTGAGAAACGGAGGTTGTTGCGTATCCGTCCATACCAACAATCCAAAAACCGGCATCCTTTAGTTGGTTTATTGCTCGACTGAGATTGGTGACTCGGCATATGGGCATAAATTCAATTGTGCCGGCAGATGCTTTGGCCATAGTGCCGCTTTCTTGAGGAGAGTTTTTGTCTTGAACAATAAGAGCCAAAGTATTAAACGCCGCGCAAGAACGGATTATGGCTCCGATGTTTTGCGGGTCGGTTACTTGATCTAGAATCATGACATGGCATTGTGATTGTTCTTGAGCTTTTGCGCAAATTTCCTCAATTGAAATGTTTTCTAAAGGAGAGCAAAATAGTGCAAACCCTTGATGAACAACGTCAGAAGAAAAGAGTTTGTCGATTTCTTTGCGGTCAACGATTTTGAGCTTGTCGGGCGAAATCAGAGGACGAATATCGGCAGTATTGTCCGTTGTGCACAGTAAACGAGAAATCTTGCGGTTCGGGTTTCTCAGGGCTGCAATAACCGCGTGTCGACCATAAAGAATGAGAGGACTTTTTGCCGGAGAGGAGTTATGAAAATTTTTAGCCATTTATAACCTTTCTTAAAATACCTTCTGCAGAGTCCAAAAGTTTTTTTGCCTCAGGTAATGTGCATTTTTTTATAGCCATAACGCAGGCGGTTTTGACGTTTTGTTGGCTTTCGTTTAGGAAATGCGAGGCCTCTTTGTAGGAAATATTCGCAATTTCTGCGACAATGCGACATCCGCGATCGACTAATTTCTCATTCAGAAGGCGAACGTCAATCATATAGTTTTCGTAGGTTTTTCCAATGCGAATCATTGCGCCGGTCGAAAGCATGTTTAAAATCATTTTTTGTGCTGTTCCGGATTTCATGCGGGAAGAGCCGGTAAGAGGTTCTTCGCCAACAACGGGGTTAATAAAAATATCTGAAAATTGTTGAAGAGGCGCTTGGGGATTTGAGCTGATGCCTATGGTTTTGCAACCTCTTTTTTGTGCATTTTCCAACACGGACAGAACATAACGCGGGGTGCCGCTGGCGGAAATTCCGACGACAACGTCATGCTCTTGCGGATTGAAATTGTTCAAATCTTGCAAGCCCAGCTCCGAGGAATCTTCAGAATTTTCCACGGAGAATCGCAAGGCTTCGTCTCCGCCGGCGATATATCCGGTTACCATGCCGTGTTCGGTGCCAAAGGTGGGCCAACATTCTGAGGCATCAAGCACGCCCAGACGTCCGCTGGTTCCGGCACCAAAATAAGCTAACCGTCCGCCTTTGCGAAAAGATTGGGCAATGAGTTCTATGGCGCGCCCTATTTGCGGAACAACTTTTTGGACGGCAAGGGCAACTTTTTGGTCTTCAAGGTTTAAGACTTTTGCAATTTGTTCAGAATCCATAAGGTCAATATCAATGGTCTGAGGGTTTCTTTTTTCAGTAAGAGCAACTTCGGACATTTGTTTTCCTTTCTGAATAAAATTTTAGAGGGAATAAATTAAAAAATAGATAAAAAAGATGTTGACAAAGAAGAGAAAATACTATTATTTGCAGGGTAGTGATTTTATAAAGGATAAGAAATCCTCTTCCTTGTTTGAGTAATCGGAGGGGTGGCAGAGCGGTCAAATGCAACGGACTGTAAATCCGTCGACTTAG
>CAZZNV010000002.1:0-178269 GCA_964655915.1 uncultured Azospirillaceae bacterium
AAATGACAGCAAGAACTTTACAAGGATTTATGGAACTTTTGCCACAGGAACAAATCGTTATGGAGCAGATGAAAGCCGTAATCCGACATACCTACGAGCTGTTTGGTTTCGCTCCTTTGGATACGCCGGTACTTGAGTTGGCCGAGGTTTTACTGTCTAAGTCCGGCGGAGATACCGAAAAACAAATCTACGAGTTCAAAAAAGGTGATACCGATCTGGCTATGCGTTTTGACTTGACGGTGCCTTTAGCCAAATATGTCGCTTTATATAACAATGATTTGACCTTTCCGTTCAAGCGTTATCAAATCGGCAAGGTGTATCGTGGCGAGCGTCCGCAAAAAGGCCGTTTTCGCGAATTTTATCAGTGTGATATTGATATTATTGATCGTGATGACTTAAATATTGTTTATGATGCCGAGGTCTTAGCCGTAATTTATACGGTGTTTAATAAAATGGATTTACCATCGTTCAAAATTTATTTAAACAACCGTAAGCTTTTGTCCGGATATTTACAGGCTCTCGGTATTGAAGATAAGACGGTAGATGTTTTACGCTTGGTTGATAAGATTAAAAAGATTCCGGAAGAGGCATTCCTTGCGGAATTGGCTGATTTGGGTTTGGAAGAAAATGCCATGCACCGATTGTTGGAATTTATCAAAATTAAAGGTTCTAACAGTGAAATAATATCCAAATTAGAATCTTTGCCGGCGAGTAATGAAAGCTTTTTGACAGGATTAAATGAAATCAAAACCGTGTTGGCACATGCGGCTGACTTAGGCGTTCCATCAACAAATGTGCAGATAGATTTAAGTATCACGCGTGGGTTGGATTATTATACCGGAACGGTATATGAAACATTTTTTGATGAATATCCTGAATTCGGTTCCGTTTGTTCCGGCGGTCGTTATGATAATCTATCAAGCGTGTTTATGGATAAAAAATTCCCCGGTGTCGGTATTTCTATCGGGCTGACAAGATTGTTTGATCAGTTGCGCAGCCGTGGATTGCTCAAGATAGGCGGCCCCACTCCCAATAAAGCTTTAATTGTGGTTCAGAGCACGGATTATCAGGATAACGCGGTCAAGCTGGCGGGAGCTTTACGCCGTGCGGATATTTCTGCAGACGTAATGTATCGCGACTGCAAGTTTAAAAAGAAAATGGAATACGCCAATAAAATTCAAGTTCCTTACCTGATTATTATTGGTGAAGATGAGGTTGTTCAAGGAGATTTTACCGTCAAAAACATGCAAACGGGCGAGCAAAAGCGATTGAAGTTGGAAGATATTGTAAAAGAGCTTCAAAGTATAAACTGAAAACCGTTAAAAAAATTCCCCTAAACATTTGTTTGGGGGAATTTCCGTTGCATTAAAAGCTAACAGATTAAGTTCGGATCAATTTCTTTGTCGTCAAACGTAATCTCATCTAAAAGACTGAGGATATGGTCAGTATCATCTAATTCCGACTGTTTATAATCCTCCGGAGTGAAACCGTTTTCATCGCGTCCGTATTTATCGTGGCCATCGGCATCAAATCCGTAGATATTATAACCGTTAATATCATAGCCGTTTCTGTCATATCCGTATTCGTCATAAAAATTTTCGTTGTGTTTCATATTATGTTTTTAAAAATTGTGTAAATAATCTTAAACCGAACACATACTAATACATTTTAGCTTCTTTGTCAAAAAACAAATTTAACAGAAGTCCAATATATTGTGGTTAGGTTGCTTAAAAGACTACCAATTTCCAAATAACTTAGTATATTAAAAACAAAAATATTTTTTGCTGAGGGATTATAATATGAAAAAAATAGCGATAGTCGGCGTTTTGGGAAGTGTCGGACACGAAATTTTGGATAATTTGGCGGAAGAAGGTTTTCCCGTAAAGTCTGTTTTTGCTCTGGAGGCGAAATCCGCAGCCGGTAATATGGTATCTTACGGAGAAGATGATGAGCTGGATATTTTGGGGCTTGATAATTTTGATTTCTCATCCGTAGATACGGCTATTTTCGCTTCACATGCTGAGGTTTCCAAACGTTATATTCCCACGGCACTGGAAAAAGGCGTAAAGGTTGTTGATTGCAGCAATGCTTTTTTTGGCAATCCGGATGTCCCGTTGGTAATTAACGGAATTAATGAAGATAAAATAACGCAAGCCGTAAAAGGTTTGGTGTCAATTCCTTCCGCAGATGTGACCCAAATGTTGATTCCCTTAAAGTATGTCAAAGATTATGCTATTTCGAGAATTGTGGTGTCTAATTATACCTCTGCTTCCGTTTACGGAAAAGAAGGTATGGATGAGCTGTTTAATCAAACTCGTAAAATTTTCATGAATGATACATTGGTTGATGACCAACAAGTATTTCATAAACAAATTGCCTTTAATGTTATTCCTCAGGTTGGTGATTTTATCGGTGATGAAACCTCTTGTGAATGGGCTTTTAACGCTGAGACTAAACAAATTCTGGGAGCTCAGGTTAAGGTTCATGCCAATTGCGCCGTTGTTCCTGCTTTTATCGGAACAGGGCAGTATGTGAATATAGAATTTGATACTGAGGTTGATGTCGATGATATTAAAACCCTGATGAAAAAAGTGCCGCAAGTCGTTGTTTTTGATAAACCGGTTGATGGGGGGTATGTCACAATCAACGATGTTCAAGGCGAAAATAACATATATATCAGTCGCTTGCGTCAAGATACTTCGGTTGAAAACGGCATAAGTTTTTGGTGTGTGGCGGATAACCTCCGTGCAGGTGTCGCCAGAAACGCTTTGGCGGTGGCAAAACAATTAACAGCTTAAATTACTCTTTAAACTAAGGAACGATATATGAAACGTTTAACTTACTTTCTGTTTTTAGCCTGTTTAATAGCAGGGTTTCCTGCAAAAGCTCAAAAAAATAACGTGACTAAATTAGGCGCTGATTTGAGTTATACGGAAATCAACAACAGGTTGTCAAGCATAGACAATTCTATTCGGAAGGGGAAAGCTGATTCCAACAGCTTGAGCGAAAGCGTCAAGTATATTTCCGATATGCGTATACAACTTACAGAGATTAAGAAAAATATTGAAGGGCAACTTAAGTTTATTGATAAAAAGATTGAAGCCTTAGGGAACGAGCCTTCTGATGGTACAAAAGAGGTAGAACTCATAGCCCAAAAACGTAAAGAGTTTAAAACCGAACAAGCGAATGAACGTGCTCGTATAGCAGAGGTTGATATTTTAATGGCACGCCTTGACGAGCTGGATATTGCCATTTTTAACCATCGTAACCGTGAATTGTTGGAAAATTTGCTGGAACGCGTTACTCCTCTGGTTTATCCAAATCAAATTTTAATGGCCGTACAACAATTTGTTGTTTTGTTCTATGATATTGTTAAGTCGCCGCTGGATTGGTTTAAGGGGTTGTCCGGTGAAAATTTGAATCTGGTAAAGGCCAAGATTATACCTGTGTTTTTGGTTGTCTTTTTCATTTCTTGGTTGGGTTACTATTTAAGAATGTTTATTATTCACCGTCTGGGGTATCGCAAAGATATTGAATATCCCAGATACGGGCGGAAAATTTTTGCGGCGATGAATGTGGCGATAGCCTACGGCGTAATTCCCGCATTTATAATCGGTGCTTGTTTGGCGTGGATTATAAGCGCCAAGATTCTCACACAGGGTTTTTTGGGAATTGTTCTAAACAGCTTTCTCTATTACACCCTTTATGTTGTAATGGCGCGAGCGATTTCCCGCGTTATATTTGCCCCCTACAATGAAAAATGGCGCTTAGTTAATATCAGCACGCCAAAAGCAAAAAAATTGACATCAGTGTTTTATTTTAGTGTCACTCTTATAGGTACGATGGCCTTTTTAACTCACATCGTCAAATTGGGAAATTATCCGCTTGAGTTGTTTACGTTTTTGACGGCCGTTTCATCAGCAATCAAAGCGTTTTGCATCATTTTGATTACCAAATGTATATTTTGGGACAACGATGATAATGATTCTAAAGACGATATGTTCTCGGAGAATGACAGTGTGCATGATGAGGAGAATTGTGAAAAAGATGATTCCGTAGCTTTCAGAATAACATTTTTTGTTTCTGTTTTTGCAATTGTTTCTTTTGCAATTTCTTTGTTCGGCTACCCGTATTTGTCAGCTTTTATTCTGAATCGCTTCATAATGTCGGTCGCTATAATTGCCGCATTTATGGGGATTCGTAAAAGTTTTTATGAAATGCTGCATAGATTGCTGTTGCTGCGCTTTTGGGTTAAAACATTCAGAATGCGCCGCCGCATCATCACTAAGATAGATTTTTGGTCGAGTTTGGTTTTTGATCCCTTGTTAGGTTTGTTGGGAACATTTATTTTGTTGGCTTTATGGGGTGTTCCAACTGACATTTTAAACGGCATGTTGTTTAGATTATTAACCGGTTTCACGGTTGGTGGTGTAAAAATATCTCTAATCTCCATTGTTTTGGGAATAGTTTCATTTTTCATAGTTATAGCTTTGGTCAAATCCCTTCGACGCAGATTGCAAGATAACGTTCTTTCCCGTATGGATATTGACGACGGAGTCAAACACTCATTGTCAGCCGGCTTCGGCTTTGTCGGGTATGTTGTGGCAACGTTGCTGGCAATCGCCATAATGGGGGGTAATCTTACAAACTTTGCCTTGGTAGCCGGTGCCTTATCAGTTGGTATTGGTCTTGGTTTGCAAAATATCGTTAATAATTTTGTTTCAGGTATCATATTGCTGTTCGAGCGTCCCATAAAAGTGGGCGACTGGGTTGTTGTCGGTGGTGAGGAAGGAAAGGTAAAACAAATAAATATCCGCTCAACCGAGATAGAGACATTTAAAAGAGCCAGCGTAATTATTCCCAATGCCAGTTTGTTGTCCGGTACGGTAACAAATCTGACGCACAGCAACAACTGGGCTCGTTATGCCATACAGGTTGGAGTGGCCTACGGTTCGGATACGCAAAAAGTTAAAGATATTTTGTTGGATTGCGCCTTAGGGCATAAAAAGGTTTTGAAGAAGCCGGAACCGTACGTCCTTTTTCAAAATTTCGGAAACAGCAGTCTTGATTTTGAGTTGCGGGTTTATGTCAGTGATATTTGGAGCGGTTGGATTGTGCCGAGTGACTTGCGATTCGAGATAAATCGTCGGTTTATTGAAGAAGGAATTGAAATTCCGTTCAGTCAGTTGGTTGTTCACCGTGGTAGCGAGGTATCTCAGGAAACCCAAGATCAGTTCTATGCTTCTAAAAAGAAAGGTAATAAAGATGCTTCTTAATGAACTAAAAGATAAAAAGGTTTTAATATGGGGAATGGGAACAGAAGGAAGCTCTGTTAAAGCTTTTCTTGAAAAAAACAAAATTCCTGCAGAGATATTTACCTTTGAGGATAAAGACGGTGCCGAACGATTGGATGAGTTGCTCAATAAATCTGAGATAGTGATTCGTTCTCCGGGGGTCAGCATCTATAAAGATGAGTTTCAAAAGGTCCGTCATAAGGGGCTGAAGATTACATCAAGTTCTGATTTGTTTTTAGATGAAATCAGAACAAATCATCAGGGAACCACGGTAATCGGCGTAAGCGGTTCAAAGGGGAAAAGTACCAGTGTCAGCATGCTTTTTCACATGATGTTGCGTTTAGGAGCTAAGGTAGCGCTGGGTGGAAACATAGGCAAGCCGTTGATTGAGCTTCTTAATGATGAATATGACTATATTATAGGGGAGTTTTCCAGCTACCAAGCAAGTGATTTAACCAAAGCTCCACAGATTGTAATGTTTACAAATTTATTTTCCGTTCATACAGATTGGCATCATGGTCATGTAAACTATTGCAAAGATAAGGTTCATTTAGCGCATAACCAAAAAGAGGGAGAGCTTTGCCTGATAAATGCACGTAATGAGCAGATAAAATTCTATTGCAATGGAATGAAAAATGTTCGGTTATATAACACAGAAGAAGGTTTTCACGCTGAAGGTAAAGATTTATACGACAAAGAGGAGAAACTTCTTAATATCGACGAACTGAAAATAAGCGGAAATCATAATATGGATAATTTAAGTGGCGTAATGGAAATTATTCGCTATCTTGGTTTTGATATTAGAGCGGCGTTAGAGGCGTTAAAGAGCTTTGAACCGTTGCCGCACAGGTTACAAAAGGTTGCAACGATAGACGGTGTGTTGTTTATTAACGACAGTATTTCCACAGCGCCGGAAGCAGCTATCGGAGGCATGTCAAGTTTTGATGATAAGATGGCTATTATTTCTGGAGGGATTGAAAACCAGCAAGATTATACCGAATATGCCAAGTATATTCAAAACAATCCTAAAGTAAAAGTAGCGGTGACGTTGTTTCAGTGCGGCAAACAGATTGCAGACGCCATTCGTGAGAATGTTACAAGAGAAGATTTTAAATTAATCGAAGCCACGAGTTTAAAAGAAGGAGTCGAAGAGGCATTTAAGGAGATTAAGTCCGCAAAAGGTACTTTGGTTTTGTTTTCTCCGACAGCTCCAAGTTTTGGATACTACAAAAATTTTATGGAACGTGGTGAAGATTTTATAAATAATGTAAAAACACTTGAAAAGTAAATTTGTTTGTTGTAAAAGACAAGCAATGCCGGTTTAGCTCAGTTGGTAGAGCAACGCATTCGTAATGCGTGGGTCGGTAGTTCGAGTCTACTAACCGGCACCATAAAAAAGCTCCCTTTTAGGGAGTTTTTTTTGGTGCATGAGATAACAGCTCGAACTACCGGGAAGGTAGTTTGACTACAAGCGAGAGGTGTCTGGGAAGACACCGGTGAAACGAAAAAATCTGTTCGAACAGTTTGATATATTGCATACTAAAAAACCGTCCAAACGGACGGCTTTTTAATGGCGGGAGTGACGAGGCTCGAACTCGCGACCTCCTGCGTGACAGGCAGGCGCTCTAACCAACTGAGCTACACCCCCACGGTGTTTTCGAGGTCACTTATACCTAACTAAAAATATAAAAGCAAGTATTTTTTTTAAATATTTACATTTTTTTTATTGATTAGGTATTATTATGAAATAACTAGGGTAATCACTTATACACATTAGAACAATAAATGACTTTCTTAATTGGAGAGTTGCTAGTATATTGCCACTTGCAAGGGGCTAGAAGTCTGCGCATGGCAACCTATCAACGGCTAGAAGAAAAATGAAGATTTTAGATTATATCAAGTCCATAGTTAACAAACGCACCAAAAGAGGAATGGTGACGTTTGCTTATGTATTAGCGATTACGTCCGCTTTCATTTGGTCGTTGACAAGCAACAACTATGTTAATGCATCTGTTTCTCCGGCTGAGAGTCTTAATTATTTGGAACTTGAGAGTAATGTGGCCAGTAATCTTTCCGATCCTTCCGGTATGTATTCAGAAACATCAATAGATAATATCAAATCATTGTTCGGGGTCGTTAATTCGTTGGTGCGCGAACGCAAAGCGGAAAAGGACATCACTGTTTCTCGAGGGGATAACCTTTTTTCCATATTGGGACGCATGGGGTTAAATAGACAGCAAGCTAATGATGTTTATACTAAGGTAAAGAAATATTTTGATCCGAGAGATTTGAAAGCGGGGCAGAAATTAACCGTCAATGGAATTTGGGATACACAGACGGATAAGGTTGTGGAACTGAACTCTCTCACTTTGTCACCCAAAATAGGGGAACGAGTCGTTATATCCCTTTCAAAAAAAGGCGAGTATGATGTAAATCGTGAAAGAGATGAGATTGTTGAGGAAGTTAATAGTGCAACGGGAGAAATAAGCGGTACGCTTTCACAGAGCATGAATCGCCAAGGTGTTCCTGCTAAGATTATCAACAATTTTATTCAAATTTTTGCTTATTCGGTTGATTTCCGCAGAGATGTCCGTAAAGGAGATCGTTTTGAAATTATTTATGAAAATCGGCTGTTGCCCAATGGCAAAGTTGTCAGCTCGGGAGATATCCTGTACGCCGGTCTGATTATGCGTAAACATCGTATTGGGCTTTATCGTTTTAAGGATTCTAAAGGAAATGTCGACTACTACAATGAAAAAGGGTTGGCAATGAAACGAACTTTGTACAAAATGCCATTGAATTATGCCGCCCGCATATCTTCTCCTTTTGGTAAAAGATACCATCCGATTCTCAAGCAAACGAGAATACACTGGGGTGTGGACTACGCAGCCCCCTACGGGACACCTATTTTGGCTGGTGGTGATGGTGTGGTTCAAGTCGCAAAATATAACGGCGCTTACGGGAACTATATAAAAATCCGCCATAATTCGGAATTTTCCACGGCATATGGTCACATGAAAAAGTTTGCCAACGGGATTCGCCCGGGAGTTCGTGTAAAACAGGGTCAGGTTATTGCCTATGTCGGGAGTACGGGGCGCTCAACAGGTCCGCATGTGCATTACGAGGTAATACAAAATGGTCGTCGTGTTAATGCCCGAACAATTAAAGCTTCCGCCGGAGAGAATTTATATGGAGAAAATTTGAAAAAATTCAAATGGTTGGTAGCAGATATTCAAAAATCTTATCGCCGTATGTTTGCACAGAACGAACAGCCTAAAATGGCGCAGAAATGACAGATAAGTTGGACGAGGAGATAAATAATGAGTGACGAAACACCGGAAAAAAAATCTCATTGGTTGAAAAAGTTTTTTAAAATATGCCTTTTGTCACCGGTGAATATTCTGTTTGTTTTGGCGCTTGCTTATTACGGAACGAAGGCCTATTACTTCAATCCTTCTATAATGAATAAGGCAATTTTTTTGGGAATCGTGGCTCTCTGGGGACTTTGGTTTATAGCAAAACATATGATGATGTTGCTCATCGTTATTGGCATATTAGGTGGCGGTGCTTATTTATGGTATGATTTATCTCAGAAAGAAGCCAGAAAATGTGAAGAAAGCGGTGGTTTCTGGAACGAAAATACCCGTGTTTGCGAGGAAAAGGTCAGTTTTACGGATAAAGTAAAAAAGTTTATTGATGAACAGCGGGCTAAATTTGAGCGAAAGAATTGATTTTTTGCTTGTAGGATAGGAGGTTGATGATGACAGAAAGTACAAAGAAGATGAACATCATTAACAGGCTCAAGACATTTGTCAGTAAGGCCGGCTCAGGAGCTTTATGGCATGGGGCTGTCAGCGAATATGAAATTTCTGAAAAAATAGCGCGAAAAATACAGAAAAATTCCTACGAACTTAGTCAACGACAGGTGAGAGACTCTTTCACACCGCCCTATATATCGTTGCTTGAGCAATTGGAAGTTGAAGACGAACAGATATTTAAGGCTGCAGTTTATAATCTATCTAACATTGCGCAAATGCGTCCTGTTTATCGCGCTAAAATAGCTTCCGCCTTCAGTCACTTCGTTCAGGATACATCACAGCCCGAAAATTTTAGGAATTTCGTATCAGGGCATCTGAGGCGTATCAAAAAATAAACCACAAACAGGGATTGAAACAGTATTTCAAAGGATTATATCAAAGTCGATTATAAATTTTTATCAAAGAGGTCGGCTATGGAGTTATATTTATTGTTATCCTTTTTTTTGCTTTACTTTATTATGTCCTTTTTTGTAAAAGAACAAGTGCAAAACAAGGTCTGGACCATAGCTTTTATCACCGCATTTATAGTCACATCAATATCAATAGTTTTTCTAAAAATAGACCGGCAAGACGTAATGATGTCTGCCGGTGAATTAAACTGGTATTATATGTTATATCTATTTGGTTCAATGTCCGTCGTTTTTGGGGTTATCAACTTATGGATGTACCGCCATGCTTTAATAGAAATTCTGTGGAAAAATGACCAACAGGAAAAAAATTAAAAACGCTTACGACGGGAGAACACCTGTTTCAAAGAAGCCAAAAACTCATGAAAATACGTTAAAAAGCAGGATGCTGGTTCAAGCTTTTCAGCGTTAACATCAATTATTTCTCCATTCCAAACGTCAGGATACATCTCATCAAAAGAGTGACGATTCATCCCCAGAATATAAGAAAGGTTTTCATCGGCTTCTTCAATAGAATCGCTGGCATGCACAAAATTAGCATTGCAGAGGGAACGATAACGCATTTTAGCTGCAATTACATTTCTATTTTTTCCATCTTTATAATGCGGCTGTTTATCCTCAACTACAACGAGTAAAAAGCTTCCAAAACCGCATTCATTCCCTTTTTTGCAGCCCTTGGGAAGGCTTTTCCCGTAAAAACGCGCTAAATGTCTGCTAAAATCACGCTCCGGCCAGTTAATCTTAAAAACTTGCCTTATTGTAAAGTTAGAGCGCATATCCTTAAAAATATCTTCTTTCACAGGCAATCCGTTTTGCCATATGATAAATACATGAATTTCTTTTTCCATAGAGTCCATCCTATAATAGATTGAGTAATAGTTTCGCTGATGTGAAAATTAGGCGATAGGCGGACGATCCTGCGTAAAAATTTTGGTGTTATTCAGTAAGCTAAGAGTATAAATAAAAGCGAAAGCCTCTTTTGTCTCATAAGGTTTGAAGAAAACAAACTTCTCTGCAAGCATATAAAATGAGGGAAGGTACACATTGCAATAATTTAATTCGCTAAGGTCATCGTTAGGCATATCGTTAGAGTTTCCGTCAGCATGACAAGGCGAAACATTCCCATCCAAGAGAACATCATTCGCATCAACCACATCAAACAGAGCCGTCAAAAAAACGGTAATCATAAAAAAAGAAACCAATCTCCTCATAACATATGGATGATATTATATATCTACATGTTTTTCAATAAGATTTTTAATTTCCTTTTATTTTAAAAAAAATGGGAGTATCTATAAAAATGGAGGGAAATTGATGCTACGCATAAGTAATTTAAAATTTGATATAAATTTTGACCAGAACAATTTAGAAAATAAGGTTGCGGAACTCCTAAAAATCAATAAACCGTTTATGTCTTTTCGCATTGTTAAAAAGGCGTTGGATACGCGCAGCCGACAACAGGCCTTTTTCATTTATACGGTCGATGTGGAAACTTCCGAGGAAGATGAATTAATACAAAAACAACCATGGGCATTTATGGAAAAAATAATTCCGGAAGAAAAATTGTACGTTAAACCCGTTCCTCAACCCCAAATCCGTCCCGTTATTGTCGGAAGCGGTCCTGCGGGAATGTTTGCCGGCCTCATTCTGGCTGAGGCAGGATGTTGCCCGCTGATTTTAGAGCGCGGAAAATCCGTTCCCGAGCGGCAAAAAGATGTTTATGAATTCTGGGAAAAAAGGTCATTAAATCCGGAATCAAATGTACAATTTGGCGAAGGGGGCGCCGGAACTTTTTCTGATGGAAAGTTAATGACCGGCATAAAAAAAGATCGTTATACGGCAAAAGTTTTTTCAGAGCTGGTTGAGGCCGGTGCGCCGGAGGAGATTTTTTGGCAAGCGAAACCGCACCTCGGAACAGATAAATTAGCAGAGATTGTCCCTAGAATTCGCCAAAAAATAATCTCTTTGGGAGGCGAATATAAATTTGAGCACAGATTGGACGACGTGCAATTTAAAGATGGGAAACTTCAATCAATAACCGTCCAGTCTCCGCAAAAAAGAGAAGATATAAAATGTGAGAATTTAGTTCTGGCGTTAGGACACAGTGCGCGCGATACTTTTGAAATGCTTTTCAAGAGAAATGTTCCTATGGTGCAAAAGGCTTTTTCTGTGGGGGTACGCATTGAACATCCGCAAGAATTAATAAATCAGGCGCAATATCATAATTTTGCGGAGCATAAAGCCTTAAGCGCGGCAGATTATAAGCTGTCAGTTCACTTGCCCAGCGGACGTTCAGCATACACTTTTTGCATGTGTCCCGGCGGAGTGGTTGTTGCCGCCGCGTCAGAAAGTAGACGCTTGGTTACAAACGGAATGAGCTATTATGCGCGTGACGGACGCAATGCCAACTCGGCATTGTTGGTTGGTGTTTCCCCGGAAGACTTTGGTGGAGAACATCCCTTGCAGGGAATGTGGTTTCAAAGAAATTTGGAAGAAAGAGCCTTTATCTTTGGTGGAGAAAATTATTGTGCTCCGGCGCAGAAGTTTAGTGATTTTAATGCCAACCGGATAGGGACTTTATCGGGGAGCGTAGAGCCGAGCTATTCATGCGGAACCGTTCCTGCGGATTTAAATAAACTATTTCCTGATTATATATCAGAAACGATAAAGTCTGCCGTTTGGGAGATGGATAAAAAACTGCACGGATTTGCTTGTGGTGATGCCATACTAACAGGGGTGGAAACCAGGAGTTCATCACCGGTGCGTATGGTTCGGGATACTTCGGGGCAAAGCCCCGTAGAAGGTATCTATCCTTGCGGGGAAGGGGCAGGTTATGCCGGCGGTATTGTGTCGTCTGCGGCGGATGGAATTAAAAGCGCATTAAATTTGTTAGAAAAAATAAAGGAAACAATATGAAAACAGAAGATACAAATTGTTGTTGTAACGGAAAGTGTAAGTTTTGGGGGCTTGTGATTTTGGCAACAGGCATAGCCTTAGGGGGATTTTTCCCCGGATATTACTATTATTTAAGTAAAACAAAAGCCAATTTTGTAACTGTAAAAGGATTGGCTGAAATGGATGTCCGAGCGGATTTGGCAATCTGGAATTTAAAGTTCGTTATAACGGGAGACAATCTCCAAACTGCCCAACAGGAGATAGCTCATCAAAGGAAGTTGATTTACAATTTTTTGAAAAAACAGGGCATAAAAACCGAAGATGTAAGCGAAGACAGAGTTGAAACAAATGATTTATTGGCTAATCCGTATCGCAGCAACAATAATGTGGATTCTCGTTTTATTGTCAGCCAAACATTAACTGTGCGCACATCAGAGGTTGACCTTGTAGAAAACGCTTTGCGTCAAAATGGAGAATTGGTGGCGCAAGGAGTAACTTTTGACAGTCAGTCATACGTTTCTCCTGTTTCATACATATTTACAGGTCTAAACAGTATTAAACCTAAAATGTTGGAAGAGGCTACAAAAAATGCGGCTGCCGCAGCTGAAGAATTTGCCAAAAGTTCTAACAGTAAAGTAGGGCGTATTCGTCGCGCCAATCAGGGTGTTTTTTCTATTTTACCCAGAGATGAAACGCCAAACTCATCGCAAAGCCAGTCTATTGATAAACGTGTCAGGGTTGTTTCTACAATAGAATACTGGTTGAAATAAAATCTGATAATTTGAAATAAACTTTACTTTTGTTGTAGGTATGCTAAAAACAGACTACAAAGTTAAGCCTTATAAATTATTTTATCATGAAGAAGAAACTAAGTTTTGAAAGATGTTTCGAACATATTCAAACAATAGGAACCTTAACCTTTTTAATATTTTCTACCATTGTGGCCGTCATAAGCCATCGTCACGGTATTTTTCTTAAATATCTTGCCTTTTTGCTGTTTGGCTGCACGATTCTCATGGTGATTTACTTTCGAGGAATGGTAAATAAAAAGCGGGTGATTTTGTGTGAGTTGTTCTTATCGGGTGGGTTGGCCTGTTGGCTGGCCATATCCTTAAGTCCTTAGAAAAAATCCCTTTCATTTTTCGCTGATGGAACTCAGCAGATGAATGAAAGGGATTTTTGTAGGCTTTTTTTGATTTCTAAATATCGGCAATAACCGTCATGGATATAATTTCGTCAGGCTCATTAACCATCCCGTTTGGACCGTTGCCGCGTTTTATACCGTCAACATATTCCATACCGGAGGTAACCTCCCCCCAAACAGTGTACTGTCCGTCAAGCCAGTCGCAATCGCTGAAGCAGATAAAAAACTGACTGTCAGCAGAGTCCGGCAGCATCGAACGAGCCATAGATACGGTCCCTCTATGGTGATGGTTTTTATTAAACTCAGCCTTCAGTTTTTTTCCGGAACCACCGGTTCCCGTTCCGTAAGGACATCCTGTTTGAGCCATGAAACCGTCAATAACACGATGGAATTTTAATCCGTTATAAAAATTTGCTCGCACCAACTCTTTAATGCGCGCAACGTGATTAGGTGCATCAGAAGGAAACATCTCAATAACAACGTCTCCATCTTTCAATTTAAGCAACAGGGCATTTTCAGAGTCTTTAACCTTATAAGAATGTTTGATTTTTTTAGCTCTTGTAACACTGACAGACAACTTTTTTGTCTCGGCTGATTTAATTCCTTTTGTTTGCGGTTTGCTTATTTTTTTAGCCTCATCATTTTTCAAAAGTTTAGGTTTCTCTTCGGATTCTTCTTTTTTGGTCATATCAATCATTCCTTTTTACTAAATTAAACAGCTAACCATTCATTTGATATATAAGTACTAATCTCATCTATTGCAAACAAGAAAAACTATTTTTGACTTTTCATAACATAATCGACCCGCTCTTCAGCAGTTAGACCGGAGGGATAAGTATCGGCAATCTTCTCCAAACGATCTTTAAGACCGATCCCGTTTGCAATCTGAATAGCCAATCCAGGTCTGGCATTTAATTCCAACATCATAGGTCCGCGTAAAGCATCCAAAACAATATCAGCCCCCAAATAGCCGAGATTTGTCATTTCAAACGCTTTTGACCCGATAATCAAATGTTCCCGCCAAAACGGAACTTGAATCTGCATCAAATCAGCGCCGGTGTCCGGTTGTTTGAATATAGGTTTATTTCGTTGAACGCCGTACAGAGCTTTTCCGGTTGCAATATCCAACCCGACACCGATAGCCCCTTGGTGTAGGTTGGCCCGTCCGCCGGATTCTTTAGTGGGTAATCTGGTCATTGCCATTGCCGGAAAACCTTTATAGACAATAACCCGAACATCAGGAACACCTTGATAACTGTATTCTTTGAATATGTCGGAAAAATGCACCAATTCCTCAATAATGGCAGAGTCATATTTTCCACCCAAACTGTAAAGTCCGCTCAAAATATTGGATACATGTTGATAAACTTCAGCATAGGTAATCTTTCGTCCTGAAGCGGTGGTGAAAATTTCATTTTCATAATTAATGATAACCAAAACACCCTTTCCGCCGCTACCTTGCGCCGGTTTAATAACAAACTCCTTATGACCGGCAATAATGCCCAAAATATTTTTTACTTCGTATTGGTGATCAATCTTACCAATCAACGCGGGAGTGTTAATTCCAACTTTATTGGCCAAGTTTTTCGTCATAACTTTATTGTCCACCAAAGGGTATAAGCGTCTGGGGTTGTTCTTGAATATAATGTCATAGTTGCGGCTGTTCATGCCCAAAACGCCGGACTTACGAAGTTGGCTGGGAAGAGCTAAAGAAGGAAAGAGCTTTTTCCACATCATCTTATTCCTTTACCAAAGGCTTAAAGCGCTTTAATTCTAACAAACGATAGCCGGTATAAGTTCCAAGCAACATAACAACAAATAAGATGACGAGATTTAATTCCTCAAAAGCAAACATAATATGGCGAATATATTCACTGCTGACAATAAAGTAAGTTATAATCGCAACGGCAAGGCTGTTTACGATTTCTTTACAAGCATTAACAGCGCCGTCTTCTTCCCAAGTGATAGAAGCCCGTTCAATAATCCAAGCCATGATAATAATGGGGAAAAATACGGCTGACAAAGCCACGTTGTATTTAAACTGGTAACCGATAACAGTCAAAAACTGCATAATGATGATAACCACAATCACAACAGCGGAAATTCTCGGAACCATCAACAAATTAAGCTTTGACAACAGAAAACGGATGGCTAAACCGCCTCCGACAATAAGGGCGAAGCAAAGCATGCCTTGCCAAAAACCCGTTTTTACCAAGGCCATAGCCAGTAACATAGGTGTAAAAGTTCCCATTGTTTGCACCCCGACAACATTGCGCATCAGAACAATAACCAAAATGGCTAACGGGTAAATAGATAACCATTTTAACGTGTTTTGCTCAGACAACGGTAAGTTGTAGATAGAGTAGTCGAACAAAGATTTATTTCCGGATAATTTAGCGCGTTTGCCGGCCAGACTCATTGACGAAGCAACCGATTTCAAAACTGAAAAACGAATATCAGAGTCGTCTCCCCCCTCAACATCAATCAAAGAATTTCCCCCACGTTGAAAAACAACAAAATTTTTGGGGAGACCTTTTTCTCCGGATTTAATATTATAAATTTTCCATTTACTGTCCATATAGGCTTCAATCATAAAGTCCGGACGGATAGTTTTTCTGTTTTCCTCCAAAGTAAAACCTCTGACGATTCGTGAAGGGATTCCTTTAATTGCAAGTAAGTTACTGATAATATCAAGCCTGTCACGTTGAGTACTCTTTACCGGAAGGTAAGACTGCACGATGGGGGCTAAAGGTTTTTGGTTTAGGAATTTGATTATTTGAGAAACTTTATCCCCGGAAAGCTGTTGAGCCATTTCCAATATTTGCTTTGAAGCCGCCATTTTCTGCTCGTCAAAAACAGGAAGCTCAGGCTTTGCCGGACGGGCAGCTTCGGTTTTTCCTTTGGTATCAATATTGTCAAACAGCATAACACGATAGTAAATGTTCTGAATCCCTTCAACCGCTGGAGCCGTCAAAATCATTTTAGAGTTTTCATCGTTTATTTTCTTTACTTTATACCCCGGAGCTATAACATTTTCCTCCAGAATTTTGTATTCATTACTTTTTCTGGGAGTGGTCAAAGATACCTTAACAGGGGAACCGTTTGGTTCAAAAGAAATATGAGCCTCTATTGTCCAGACATCTGCATTTTGTTTCGGAGTAAAATTAAAACCCCAATACTTGACTTTATAGTAAACGCTGTATGCTGAAAATAAGCAGGATAATAACAGAAGAATGGAAAGAATAACTCGAATAGAAGCAAATTTTTTAAGCATGGTTCAAAGCCTGTCAATGAAGTGTATTTTCGATAGATGGGTCAACAATAAAGCGTCCGTTGATGATATTGCGTCCGATAAGAAGTTGGTAATTAAAATTATCCCTGTCTGCAAGTGTAAATTCAGTACTAATAACTTCTGTACCGATTTTTACGTCCATCATAACGGTCATCCGAAATTCATCAGCCGTACTGCGGCGGATTCTGGCTTTACGTTCAACACGTTTTTCAAAATGTTTTTTCTCGCCGGTAGAGCTATTTACAAGGTCGAAAGATACCCACTTCTCGCCATCTCGCTCAAAAGGGCGAATACGCGAAGCGCCAAGTGAGGAAGTTTCGGCTCCGGTATCAATTCTGGCATCAAAAGAAGCTTTCATCGGCAAAACATAAACAGGTTCAATTCCGCCGATAACGTCCAGAGCGTGCTTCATCGGTTGCGGAGCTTCAACAGCAGGAGTTTGTACGGAAGTTTGGGTGCTTTGGCAAGACACCGTAAGAACAGCCAAACAGCCAACTGTCAGAGAGTAAAAAAGTTTTTTCATAAATCCGCTCCATATCCAAACAAAAAACAACAAGTATTTATTAACAAGATTTAGGAAAAAGTAAAGCTGTTTTATCAAATTGTAACTGAAATTTTTTTGTGAATTGGTCAAAATTTTTGTTGATTTTTTGTATAAAAAACACTATAAAATAATAGAATTAAAGTATAAGGGGGAGGGAATGTGATGAAAAAAACAGCTGAAAAAACAAACGATACGAAGAATAATAAAGAACAGCAAGATATAAAAATATTAAAAATAGCCAAAAAAGAGGCTATTCAGAAAAATAAAGACAAAATGAGAAAGAAAAAGTCTGAGAAATCTAAATCTGAAAATTTAGAAACAAGTTTCACTCCCGTAAGCAAAAAAGATGATTCTACCTATGAAAAAATAAAACAAGTAAAAAAAACATGGAGAGAAGTTAAATCTTATATAAAAGACTTAGGCGTCGATTTGGATAAAGTCAGTGCTAAGCAGTTAATATCAGTTATTGGAAAAAATATTAAAAATGGTAAATTTTCCAACAAAACGTTGAAAGGGTTAATTCCGATTATAATGGCGGCAGCTCCAGGTCTGAGTGCTTCGGCACAAAAAAACGCCGGCGAAGGTGGTGAGATGATTGCCGGTGTTATGAAAATGGATGTGACAAAAATGTTACCGAAGGCAGATGATTGGTTCGGCATTATCAGCTATAATTTGAAAGATAAAGACAGTGGTTATAGTGAACTCTTTGAGGCCGTTCTTGAGGCTGATGCCAGAAAAGACGCCTCTTTTTATATGGATGAATATGTTGCCCAAATGAATGCAACGGTTGACACATTGCGGATGTATAAAAGAGGAACATTTAATCATAACCAGTATCGAAAAAGAATATTCCGTGTGGCAACCGGTAAAGAAGGGTTAGACGCCTATTGTTTAGCAACCATCGTCAAGTCATTCACCGAACTCAGTGAACGATATTCAGTTTTTAAACCCTTGACAGCCGCAGGAAGCAACAGACAACATAACGGGGCAAAATGTTCTTCTTTTGTCAGTTTTATTAAAAGAAGATTTCCCAATTGCGTTGTTGAAACCAATGATGTACAGGCGGAGTTATTGAAAAAAGATGCTCGTGGAAAGATGAAATATCGTTCAGGAACACTTTTCTGGGAAAGTTATGCCGGTCACAGTCATATTATGTCCATGGTAGACAATTCTGACGGGCGTGTTTTATATGATGCCGGAAATATGGATAGAGATGATGCGACATATAGCGGACACCGCCATGGTTTTGTTATTGATTTTGAAAAAGTTTTAACAGCCATTGTGATGGATGAAAACAGAAAAAGAATAGCGGGAATGATAGGCGGCAAAGAACAGTTCTTAGCGGAATTTTGCATGATGAATCCTGCCGAGTTTGATGCAATTTCAACAGAAATAAACAGCAATCGCCTGTTAAAATATCCGGAGCTCGGAGAGATTGATGTTGCTCCGGTTTTTGCGGCGGCAAAAAGTCAGGTTCACTCTGTAAACACTCCCATAAACCGCTATGTACAAAGAGGCGGACGCGGAAGCTGATGCAATAAAAAAGAGCTCCCTTAAGGGAGCTTTTTTTACAGAAAATGTTCGTTAAAAGAATAAACTGGCGCGCAAACTGAATACGGTTGCGTAGTCTGATTTTGTATTTAACGCCGGATCAAAGTAGAATTGCACATCGGGAGTAAGTGTCATCCATTTGGATATTCCCCATGCCCAGTAGGCTTCAAGTATTTTTTCTGCGCTACTGCTAAGGTTCTCTCCGACGGCCTCTTCGCTTATTTTGTTGTAGGCGGCGGCAATCCCTATTTGATCAAGCGGATTTCGATTAAGTGGGTTGTTATAGACCATACCCAAAGCGTAAGATTGGCGGATGGTCTCTTGGTCTCCGGTCACCCCGTTAACTTTAGCAAACAAAGCTAATTTTTCTCCTATATTTTGGTTTAAGTTCAGCGACCAGCCGTTCGTCGTTTGTGGTTGTTTAAATGTGGCAGGCATATTGTAAAATATCGCAGAATATTGTCCGGATCCCAGATTTTTTACCACAGGACTATAAGAAATTTCGGCAAAAGTTGCATAATGCTCATCGTCCAGATGTGTAAATACGATACCGTCACCATCAATATTGGTGGCATCTTGAGCTCCGAAAGAAAATCCCCAATCACTGTTTTTCGGAGCAATTTGCATAAATCCTCCGAGAGATGCCGTCGGATAAGAGGAGCTGGCGTTTTGTGATAAGGCGTAGTTTATAAAATTAACTTGCTGATTAGAGGCGTATGTTGTTCCGTCAAAATTATAAAGAGGGAATTGTCCGAGGGCTACTGTCAGCCAGTTCATATGGTCAGGAAGTTGGTAGCTGTAATACAGTTCGTCAATTGAATTTGCCGATGTGGAGTAGTCGTTAATATCCGTAGCTACGCCGATGTTGTTGCCGATTTTTTCACCATTACTTCCCGCATATCTTGTTGCATTAAAAGAAAAATTAAATATACCGGTTCCATATTGATTATCAAAATTTGTCCATGTTACAGACGGGGCGAATAATGTTTGAAAAGCCGTTTTTTTGCCGTTGGGAGCCCCATATTGCGGCATATAAGAAACATCAACAGCATAATCAAAACCATAATTTGTATCTAGATAATTTTTAAACTCGGAATACTTATTCAAAAAGTTATCAAGCGGCGCGTTGCGGGTTATTTTATTAGAGGAAACACGGTGTTGAGCGCTTTTAGAAGGGGTGGCATCACCAACAGAGTTTGGGGAGGTCGTCTGCGCAAATGAGATAACAGGTGCAGATAAGAAAAATGATAGACAAAGAGTGCAAAATTTTAAAGAAACGTGGTTTTTCATTTTATTTCTCCATAAAAAATTTATTTTCTTCATATATTCAAAGTAACTAAAATTTAAAGCATGGGAGAAAAGAGTTTTTTTGGACAAATAATAAAAACTTATTGACTTTTGTCTATAATGCGGGTAATCTATATACAGTAAAAATCTATTGTTAAACTATTAAAAAAACATCTCATGAAACATCACAAAAAAGTTTCAGTCCAGATGCGCTCGGAGTTACAAACTCCTGAGAGTGTTCGAGATTTGATTCACGGAATGTTTCCCTGGATCAGCGAGTGCTACACTCAAGGATTGCCCTTTTTGGGATATGACAACAAGGACCCCAAGAAGCGTTATCAGCTCGTATGGGTTATGCCCGTTTACGAAATCGCTTCAAACGGAGGAGAAGAGGGAGCCAAAAGTTTCTTCCTTTACTATCCGAAAAAAGAGAAGGTGGTGCAGGCTTTTAACAGCCATGTAACGCCGCTGCAAGACGAAGATAAGCTTCCGGTATCCGGAAAAGAGACCATGCGCGTGGTCAACTTTGAGGGACGCATATCTTTGCAGATAGACGTCGTGCGGAGAGTTATCATCTAAGGTTCCATCATATCAAAAAATAAAACAAAAATGGCAAAAACACTTGCAACACTGGAGACCCCCGAATGGGCCACCGAGGTCATGTATCGTCGACTGGGAAAGGCGCTGAAGAAATTCGCGCAAGTGAGTAACGCACATCTGGAAATGGTAGAAGGGTTGAAACAACCGGCCTGGGTCATGGAGCTCTACATAGGCAACCGCACAGCGCTTGCCATCTTGGAAGCTCCCAGTAAGGTAGAGAGCAGATATTTCTACATTCTCTACACTCAAGCCCGACACAATCAGATCATCGACCTAAACCAGAGCTACACATCTCCCAGCAGCGGCTATGAAGCACGCATCTTCAGCAACGACAGCGAAGAAGTTTGCGTGGAATGGTGGGAGAACTAAGCAGAGTTTCCGCTCAAAAAAAAGACCAATCCTTGGATTGGTCTTTTTTAAGCCGGAGATGATGTATTTTGCCTTGTTTCTAAGTATAAATTTAATCATCTATTTAAAAATTTTGTTATGAAAAAAGCAATTTTATTACTGGTATTCTGCGTTTGGCTTCTGTCATCATGCAGCGGTTACCGTAATCAGATGTATGATTTAAGAGATTATCGAAACTATGTCGAATATTACAATACCGCCACATTGGAAACAGTGCTGCGGGAAGTAACCGTAAAAACGGACAAATACGGCATTCGTGAAACAAAATTGGTTTCTAACGGTCACACCGTGAAACTGGAGATTTGGGACTATGTTCTGCTAAACAAAGGGAGAGAAATCTGGCTTTACAAAGGCAAGGAAGCTCCGATTGTTCTGCCGAACAGAAAACCTAAAAACGTTGTCAAAAGCTACTATAAAAGCTATTCATATGATCTCAATAAAGAGACAAGAATGGTTATTGATGTAGCTTATGGCGGTACTGTGGTTCGAATCTACCAGGGACACAATATTATTAAACGTTGCAATATGTAACAATAAAAGAGGAGGGAAAGTAAAAATTTTCCTTCCTTTTTTATTTGATGGTTATATATTTGTAGAGGTAGCAAATCATTGTAAAGTAAGGAAAAGCCAATGCGTTGTGTGGAAGTTGACATCAATGCGGCAGAAGATATTCGTCTGCTTAGCGATATTCGTCTGGATAATAAAGTCTACCCCAAAGGTTATGCCCTGACCAAAGAAGATATCATCATTTTCAAAATGAATAACATTCACCGCATTAACGGGATTTTTACAGACAGTAATGACATAGACAATCGTACGGCTCTGGGGATTATTGCAGCCAAACTTTGCGGAAAAAATGCTGCTTATACTATCGATGATAAAGGTGTTTGTCAGATGGTTTCTTCCTGTGCCGGTGTTTTTATGTGCAGTGATGACCGAGTGTCTAAATTTAATCGGCTTAGTGAAAATATTATACTAAACATCAGTGAACCATATCGTTTAGTCAGTGAAAGAGAAGTTATTGCTTGCATAGAAATAACAGTCCCGTTTATTTCTCAAAGTATTGTCGACGATATTGTATTCAAACTTTCCGGCAATATGGAGATGATTTCTGTTGCTCCCCTCATTCCGCGAAAAGCTTCGTTGATATATGCCAAACGCCAAGGTGATAAACGGGAAAACAAACATTTTACGGACGTGGTTAAGTGTTTGGTTAAAAGTTTTTCTCCCTTGCAGATAAACTTCTCCAAAGAATATGAAACATTGTATGAAATAGACGCTGTCGCCGAAACGTTGCAAAATGCTCTTGAATCGGACAGTGAGGTGATATTTGTGCTTGGGGCATCTCCCAGCGTTTGCCGTGAAGATGTTTTACCGTCAGCTCTTTATTCCGTAACGGATGATGTTTTCAATTGGCATATTCCGCAAGTGGGAGCGGGGGATTTAATTATTGCCCGAAAACGCGGACGTAAAATTATAGTTCTTCCAAACAGCTATGATAAAGTTGATAAGGGTATTTTAAATAGAACAATCAAGCAAGCCCTGTTCAGCGAGAACTTAACTCCGTTTGATTTTGTGCACTCGTTCCAAATATTTATTCCTGATGGAGAACATCTGGACGAAAACACTCATTCTCCATTAATCGGCGGACATGACTATAATCAAGACGGCAAGCGAGCAAATATTTGCGCGGTTATTTTAGCCGCAGGTGTCAGCAGCCGAAGTAAATATAACAAACTTATGGCAGAAACAGAGGATGGTACACCTTTGTTTATGCGGGCGGTTAACGCCGCGCTAGGATCAGATGCGAGTCCCGTGTTCATTGTAACAGGTCATCAGGCTGAGGAAATGCAAAAACATCTGGAGGATATTGATATTAATGTTTTGTATAATCCAAGCTATCCGTTCGGCGTTAAAACTTCAATTACTTTGGGGTTAAAGTCAACGCCATCTTTTTGTGAAGGGGCGGTTCTGATACCGGCGGATATGCCCAATATCACATCACAAGACATCAACAAATTAATCTCCTCTTTCCAACGAGGGCAGGAAAGACAAGTGTGTATGTTTACTCACCATAAGGAGAAAGCCAATCCGATTATTTGGAGCAAATCATTATATGCTGTTGCTGATTTAGTGCCTGAAAATTCGAAAGTGCGCCCGATTTTTGTAGAACACTCTGATTATACACACTATGTTGAGATTAAGAATGATAAAAAATTTCTTGATGTGACCTACCCGATAGATGTGGAGAATTTTACCAAAAAGAACAAGGGTTAGGCTGCTTGTTTCCAGCGTCCGTTTTCGTCTTGTTGCCAGTAAAAGCAATCGTCACCGTTTTGTTTGAGGTTCTTCCAAAAAGTACGAGCCTGTGCAAGCGCTTCCGAAGAGTTTCCGTCAAAGATGTTAAACACGCGCTCAAAAGCTTTAAGCTCTTCAGAAGATGCCGAAGCTCCGTCTACCAAAAACAAAAGGCTTGCCAAATTAGGGTTGTCTGTTCCCGATGTCAGCCAAATAGGTTGCAACTCAGCATTTCCGTCTTTTTTGGAGCCGTGCGGTAAAAAAGATTGGTCATTGTACGTCCACAGCAAAGCATTTAAGAACTCAACGCGTTCTTCATTTCCAACTCGAACAACAATGCTTTTTTTAGTTTCATATGCTTTTTCCAGCAGTTTAGGTAAAACATTGTCCAGTGTTTGGCTCTGCAAATGGTAAAAATCAACTCTGCTCATTCTTCACCGCATAAATTACAAATTTTGTTTTCCAAGCTTAACCGCCACGTAATGGGGAACACCATTTTCTTCAATCAAAAGCAGAACAGGGCGATTATTCTCTTGTTTGGCTTCTTCCACATAAGTGCGAACATCATTCATATCAAAAATATCTTTCTTGTCAATCTGAGTAATCAGATTTCCTTTGCGCAATCCTTTACTTTCAGCATCACTTCCAATTTTAATATCTTCAATGACAACTCCTCGTACTTGGTTTGAAAGGTGATATTGGTCTAAAATATCAGGTGTCAAATCGGCCAAATTTAACCCTAATGCATCATAGACCGTTTCTTGCGGCGGAAGAATTTTTTTCTGTTTGCCGGAAGTGTTATTTGTCTCTTCAGGCATTTTTTCAACCAAAATTTTTTGCTCTAAAGGCGATTTGTCTCGCCAAATTGTTAAGGCAATTTCCGTTGATGGAGCCGTTTCTGCAACAGCGCGAGAGAAGAAACGTACATCTTCAACAGCTTTCCCGTTTAATTTTAGAATAATATCTCCGGCTTTAATTCCGGCCTTGGCAGCGGGAGAGTCGACCGTTACGGAAGAGACAACAATACCGGCTTGCCCTGTCAGAGCCAAGCTATCCGCAATATCAGAAGAGTTCGGCTGTATTTTGAGACCAATCCATCCGCGTTCAACAGTTCCTTTTGTTTTAAGTTCATCAATCACAAAACGAATAGTGTTGGTTGGCATTGCAAAACCAATTCCCATGTTGGCGCCATTTGTAGAGAAAATAGCGGTGTTTATGCCGATAACTTCACCATTCAAATCAAACATTGGTCCGCCGGAGCTGCCTTGATTGATTGAGGCGTCCGTTTGAATAAAATTATCGTAAGGTCCGGATTCTATATCTCTGGATTTTGCGGAGATAATGCCGGCAGACACACTGCCCCCCAACCCGAAAGGATTTCCAATAGCCAAAACCCAGTCACCAACTCTGATGTTATCAGAGTTCCCAAGTTTGGCGGGAACAAGGGTTTCATTAGGGGTTATTTTTATAAGGGCAATATCGGTTTTTGGGTCTTTACCGACAATTTCAGCCTTATATTGATGGTTGTTGTGCAGGGTAACATTCACCTCACTGGCCGCATTGATAACATGAAGGTTTGTAAGAATATATCCTTCGCCGTCAAGAATAAAGCCGGAACCGAGAGACGTTTGATGAGGTTCATCGTTTATTTCAGCATCTAATACCGGAAAAGATGTTTCTCCGGTTTCTTCATTTTCTATCGCTTGAAGTGTGGAAATATTGACCACTGTCGGTTGCAGCTTTTCGACAATATCCGCAAAAGAAAAAAACGTTTGCGCCCAAAGAGCCTCAGGCGCAAACAAACACAAAGAAAACAGCAATCCAAAATACTTTTTCATCGGCTATTCTGCCTTCATAGCCTTATTGAAAAACTTAAAAAATTCGGCATCAGGTGATAATACCATAGAGGTGTTTTTCTTTTCAGCCATAGATTTTTTATAAGCTTCCAACGAGCGGTAAAAGGCGTAAAACTGCGGATCAACATTGGCGGCATTATTCCAGATAACAATAGCTTCCTGATCGCCGTCTCCGCGTATAATCTGAGCTTGTTTTTCAGCCTCTGTCACGATAATGGTTTGTTCTTTTTCAGCAACGGCTCTGATTTTTTGTGCCTCCTGCTGTCCTGTTGCACGAAATTCTTTCGCATCGCGCTCCCGTTCGGCTTTCATACGGGCATTGATAGCTTGCAGAACTTCAACGGGCAAATCCGCACGACGAATACGGACATCAGCCACACTAACACCAATTTGCTTGGCATCAACCTTAACCGTACTGCTGATGTCGTTCATAATCTGAGTTCTTTGCTGAGATAATAACTCTTGCAAAGTAATCCGCCCCAAAACCTTACGCAAAGAAGAGTTAACAATTTCTTCCAGCTTGCTGCGGGCTTGTAATTCAGTTCTGACCGTTTTGTAAAAACGCAAAGGATCAACGATTCTATAACGAGTAAAGCTATCCACGTCTAAACGTTTTTTGTCGTTCAAAACCACTTCTTGCGCCGGAGGATCCAAATTGAGCAAACGGTTATCGTAAAAGACGACGTGTTGAATAAATGGAATTTTCATTTTCAGGCCGGCTTCCTGAACAACGCGCACAGGTTCACCAAACTGCAGAACAATAGCCTGTTCGGTCTGTTTAACAATGTAAAAGGCATTCAGCAAAACAAACAGGACAATCAGCGTAGCACCGACAAGGGCAATTTTAATTTTATCACTCATGCTTATTCTCCCTTCATATTTTGCAGACCGTTCAACGGTAGATAAGGCACAACATTTGTTCCTTTTGACGATGGGTCAATAATGACTTTGTCAGAATTAGCCAACACGTTTTCCATTGTTTCCAAATACATACGTTTGCTGGTGACATCGCGTCCTTCTTTATAGGCGTTATAAACAGAGATAAAACGTTCCGCATCACCCTTTGCTTTATTAACCACGCCTTGCTTATAGGCTTCTGCATTTTGGATTCTTTGAGCGGCTTCACCTTTTGCTTTTGGCAAAATTTCATTTCGATAAGCTTCGGCCTCGTTCTTAAAACGCTCCATATCCGCCTTGGCACGTTGAACTTCGTTAAAGGCATCAACAACCTGCTTAGGTGGGTCCGCCTTTTGTAATTTGACACGGACGATTTTAACACCGGCGCCAAACTCGTCTAAAACTTTTTGCAATTCGTCCATTGTATCGTCTTCAACCTTGCCGCGGTCGCCGGAAATAATCGGCATCATTTGGGATTGTCCGACAATTTCTCTTAAGACAGACTGAGCCGCCACACGAACGGTCTGATCGGGGTTTTGCATGTTAAACAAGTAGTCTTTGGCATTTTCCACCCGCCAAACAATCGTCAGGTTAATGTCGACGATATTTTCATCACCTGTCAGCATATGGCTTTCCGTAAAAGAGTTTAGCCTTGAATCATAATTTGCCGAATGATTACGCATGTTGCTGACATTGTAGGCTTCCTGAACCCCGAGGTTAATACTTCTTTCTTGGGTAATGTTGACTTTTTCAACTTCCTCAATCGGAAAAGGCAAATGGTAATGCAATCCGGCATCAGTCGTTTCCAGATAGGCTCCAAAGCGCAAAACAACGCCTTCCTCATTTGGTTGCACCTGATAAAAACCGGTGGAAAGCCAAACCAAAAGCAGAGCTAAAACACCCCATCTCCATTTAAAATCAAAGTTTTCAGGAGCTTTAATGACCATCTTCTCTGGTCGGTTACGCTTTACTGGTTTTTCAATCTCTTTCCAAGGGTCGTTGTCATTGTCCCAAGGATTCGGAATTTTAGCCATAATACTTCCCCTTAAATTTATGTTGCTTTTGCACCATATATAATATAAATAGACCAATAAAACAACATTCGATAAGATTATCAACAGGACACAAAGATGGAAGAACAAATCAAACAAGTAATAGGAAATTTTTTTCCGATTTCAGCGGTTGAAGATGTAAAAATCAAAAATGAACGTGTCATCGTAACTTTACAAGCGTCGGTTGAAGATGAAGAAAAAACAGAACTTTTGAAACAACAGTTGCTGGCGCAAGACGGCATAAAAAAGGTGTCTGTGATTTTCACGGCAGAAAAATCTGCACCGACTCTCAAGCCGCAAGATGACGGTTGGGTTGTTTCCGGAGTGAAAAAAGTCATAGCAGTGGCCTCAGGCAAAGGCGGTGTCGGAAAATCCACAACAGCGGTAAATCTGGCCTTGGCGCTGGCCAACAAAGGGAAAAAAGTTGCTTTGTTTGATGCCGATATTTACGGCCCTTCCGTTCCGACAATGCTGGGCTATGAGGGGGTAGGCGCCTTGAGTCGTGACGGTAAAACGTTTGAACCCTTTGAATATATGGGTATTAAATCAATGTCTATCGGAACATTTGTTGCAAAAGATGTGCCGTTAATCTGGCGAGGCGCAAAAGCTTGCGGAGCGATTGAACAGCTGATGACACAAGTCAATTGGGGAAATGTTGATATTATGGTAATAGACATGCCCCCCGGAACAGGCGATATTCAGATCACTCTGTCACAAAAACTCAATCTGGATGGAGCAGTCATTGTTTCAACACCTCAGGATATTGCGCTGATTGATGCGGTTAAGGGTGTTAATATGTTCAAAAAAGTCAATGTTCCCATTTTAGGAATAATTGAAAATATGAGCTATTATCTATGTCCTAAGTGCGGCACGCGGGCAGATATTTTCGGGCATGCCGGTGCCAAAACGACAGCGAAAGATATGGGGGTTCCTTTTTTGGGAGAAGTGCCGTTGCATATTGATATTCGAGAAAATGCTGATAACGGAACACCGATAGTATTCGCCCAGCCGGAAAGTAAATTTACGACAATTTATGAAGATATTGCCGAAAAGATAATATCTGAGTTATTTTAACGAAAAAAGGCGGATATTTTTTATCCGCCTTCTAAGTATCTGGTATTGTGCTATTTAGCCACTGTACCATCTAAATTATATTTGGTTACTTTAGCTTTATCGCTCATGTCTTTGAACACTTTAGCGGCAGCCCCTTGTGTCATCATGGCTTTGAGTTGCGGAGTAACTTTCTCTTTCGGCAATGGTTTGGCATCGCGAATATCCTCAACTAAGATAACATGATAGCCGAATTGAGATTTAACGGGAGTTTTAGAATATTCTCCCTTTTTCATAGAGAAGGCGGCATCGCCAAACTCAGGCACCATAACACCTTTGGTAAAATATCCCAAATCGGCAGGTTCTTTAGAGTATTCTTTAGCCAGCTTATCAAATTTTCCGCCTTTTTTCAGCTTTTGGATAACTTCGTTGGCCTTAGCTTCGGAGTCTACCAAAATATGCTTAGCCTTAACTTCTTTTTCCGATTTGAAAGACTTTACATAGTCGTTGTAAACCTTGTCTAATTCTTCCTTTGTAACCTTTTTTTCGATTTGTTTTTCTAAAAAGAGTTTGCGTGCAACATCTTCTTTAATAACTTTAACTTGTTGTTTATATTCAGGAGTCTCTTCAATTTTAGCCTCCTTAGCTGCTTGGTAAACCATTTTTCCGTTAATGAAGACTTCCAATGTTTTTTCATAAAATTCTTTGAATGGAACTTTTTCTTTAATGGCCGGGTTCGCGTTGTAGGCCTCTCTAATTTCGGCTACCGTAATTTTTTCGCCGTTAACCATAGCGGCAACACCGTCTTTACCCTCAGCAAAAGCTTGTCCGGCAGCCAAAATCAAAGCTCCGGATACAGCCAAAGCAAGATATTTTTTCCGCATATATTTTCTCCTTTTTTAAGAATGTTATCTACGACAGTTATATAATAAAAAACCTAATATTTCCAACTTTATTTTTTAGCCGTTCATAACTTTGTATCAATCTATTGACTTATTGACGCTAAAACACTAAATGTAGACTAATGTTTATATTTAAAAATAAGGAAAAGATACATGATAGGTTCTATTGCCCGCAAGATTTTCGGCAGTGCAAATGATCGTTACGTAAAAAAACTCGGAAGAATTGTTCATCGGATTAACACGTTGGAAGATTCAATATCTCCGCTGACCGATGAACAGCTTAAAGCCAAAACAGATGAGTTCCGTCATCGCTTAAAAGAGGGGGAAACTCTTGATTCTCTCCTTCCGGAGGCGTTTGCCGTTGTACGCGAAGCGGCCAAAAGAACTTTGGGACAAAGACACTATGACGTTCAGCTGATTGGCGGTATCGTTTTGCACCGCGGGCAAATTGCGGAAATGAAAACCGGTGAAGGTAAGACGTTGGTCGCAACGTTGGCTGCTTATCTGAATGCCTTGGAAGGCAAAGGTGTGCATATCGTTACCGTGAATGACTATTTGGCAAAGCGTGACGCGGAATGGATGGGGCAGGTATATCGCTTTTTGGGGTTGACGGTAGATTATATCATACATGAAAAAAACAGCGAAGAGCGTCGCGCGGCTTATAAAAGCGATATTCTTTATGCTACCAATAACGAACTCGGTTTTGACTACCTGCGCGACAACATGGCGTTTCGTCTGGAAGATATGGTTCAGCGTCCGTTTAATTTTGCCATAGTTGACGAGGTGGACTCCATTTTGATTGATGAGGCCAGAACACCGTTGATTATTTCCGGAGCAGCGGAAGACAGCTCGGAAAAATATATTTTGGTAAACAAGATTATTCCGCGGCTGGTTGAAGCTGATTATGAAAAGGATGAAAAGGCCAGAAACGTCACATTGACAGAAGCCGGTATGACCCATGTCGAAACCTTGTTAAAAGAGGTCGGGCTGATTAAAGAAGGCGGGCTATATGATATTGTCAACGTCAGCTTAGTTCACCATGTTAACCAAGCCTTGCTGGCGCACAAGATGTTTACGCGTGATGTTGACTACATTGTTAAGAATGACAAGGTTGTCATCATCGACGAGTTTACCGGACGCATGATGGAGGGTCGCCGTTATTCAGACGGGCAACACCAAGCGATTGAGGCTAAAGAAGGGGTCACAATTCAATCAGAAAACCAAACCTTAGCATCAATTACTTTCCAAAACTATTTCCGTCTTTATCCTAAATTATCCGGTATGACGGGTACGGTCATGACGGAAGAGGCCGAGTTTGGGGATATTTACAACCTGAGTTGTGTTGAAATTCCCACCAATCGTTCTGTTTCGCGCCAAGATTTGCATGATGAGATTTATCGTACGGAAAAAGAAAAATACGAAGCGATTATAAAGAACATTATTGAGTGCCATGAAAAAGGGCAGCCTGTTTTGGTTGGTACAACTTCAATTGAAAAGTCTGAACTGGTGGCTGATTTGTTGCGTGCGAAATCAAATGTTAAATTTGAAGTGTTGAACGCACGCCATCATGAGCGTGAGGCTTCAATTGTGGCGCAAGCCGGTATTCCCGGAGCAATTACGATTGCCACGAATATGGCCGGACGAGGCACGGATATTCAGTTGGGCGGTAACGTGGATATGAAGTTGAAGGAGCTGCTCAAAGGAGATGAAACCGAGGATCAAGTTGCGGCGCTGCGGGAAAAAATCAAACAGCAGATTGAAGAAGATAAACAAAAGGCCATTGCCGCCGGCGGTTTGTATATTATCGGTACAGAGCGCCACGAAAGCCGCCGTATTGATAACCAACTGCGCGGTCGTTCCGGTCGTCAGGGCGACCCCGGAACTTCTAAGTTTTATCTGTCGCTTGAAGATGATTTAATGAGAATTTTCGGCTCTGAAAGAATGTCTGTTATGTTGGAGCGTTTGGGGCTTCCTGAAGGAGAAGCTTTGGTTCACCCATGGATAAGCAAAGCCTTGGAAAAAGCTCAGCAAAAAGTTGAAGAACGTCACTTTGATGCGCGTAAAAATGTTCTGAAATATGATAACGTTATGAATGACCAACGCAAAGTTATCTACGAACAGCGCAAAGAATTAATGGAAGCAGAAGATGTTTCTGAAACGATTGAAAATATGCGTCATGAACAGTTACGAAGCATTGTTGAAAGAAATATCGAATACGGTTCTTCTCCGCGTGAATGGCCGATAGAAACATTGCGACAGGAATTGGCGCATATGACAGGTATTTTGTTCCCTATTGAGGAATGGAGCCAAGAAGCGGAGATGGATTACAGCAAGTTGGAAGAACGAATTTTAGAAGCCGTTGAAGAAAGGGTTGAGAGCAAAAATAAAGTTGTTTCTGCCGATACGCTTCGCTTGGTTGAAAAATCTGTTCTTTTGCAAGAGCTTGATGCTTTGTGGAAAGATCATCTTGCCACATTGGATTATATGCGGCGAACAATTGTGCTACGTGCTTATGGGCAGAAAGACCCGTTAAATGAATATAAGAAAGAGGCCTTTAATCTGTTTTCGGAGATGCTTAACCAATTAGGCGAAAAGGTCACATTTATTTTGTTGCGAACAGTCATTCAAAATGATTCCGCCGACACGATACAAAATAAAGAGCCTCGGCATAGAAATGTTCGGGAAATTCACGAAACACCCTCAGGCATAGGGGATAGTGAAACATCTTCTGAACCGGAAAAATCAATGCCTTTCCAATATAACAAAGGCGAAGCAGACCCTCATAATCCGGAAACATGGGGTAAAGTGTCCCGAAATGATTTATGCCCGTGTGGAAGTGGTAAAAAATATAAACATTGTCACGGACAAGTATAAAAAACAGACGATAGTCTAAAAAAATAAAATCCTCAGAGAAAGGGAAGACTCTGAGGATTTTTTTTGTCGCACCGGTGCAATGTATTGTTGACACGTTGCAAAATGTAGATTACAATAAAAGATGTTTCAAAACACAAATGAGGTGCGACATGTTAAAATTATTAGTAGTCGTTTGTTCGGCTGTTGCGGCTTATAGCGCAAACGCCAAAACATTGGAAATTAACACGGGTTTATTAAGTGAGGAGATAATGCTTTCCGAACCGTCGCAAGACGGAGCTTATAAACTGGCGAGATCACATTTCTTGCCGGATTATCAGGCTGCTTTAACAGGTCGCACCTCTCAATCAAACGGCGGAGGAAATACCAAGACCTGCGCCTCATACGGAAACTATTTCAGCGAATGTCCGAGTGGAACGGTTGGTGTTGGTAAAACTCAACCTGCTCCGGGGGTTACTTGTTATAAAGCATGCGATTGTGATATGAATATATTTAAGTATAATTACTCCAATTGCATGTCCCCTAAGCTTATGGGCGAAAGAAAATGCGAAAAATTGACAAGTAAAGAAACGGGTGGCAAGGCCACTGTAACAACGGTTTCAACATGGGTTGATTATACGAAGGTGCCGAATGGTTTTACCTATTATTCCGCATGCGGTTGCGGTTCTGATTTTACTTTATCGTCATGTCCTAATGGTGCTCTATGCCAAGAATGTGACGGTAAATATAAGCAAACCGGTTGTAAAAGCGGCTATACCAAACAGGTTAATGGAACTTGTTGCCTTAACGGATATGCGAATATACCTTCTTGTCCAAACACTGCTCCGACAAGAGAGTGTCCTACTTCCGAATGTTGTCGATGTCTTTGTCTGAACAATGATGCAAGTTGTACGGCAAGTAATTATCCTTATTCTACTCCGCCGACTTGTGCTAGATCTGCAGATAGTTGTTCGACTGGTTGCGGTAGTAATTTGGTGACCCGTTATAAGGTAACCAAGTGGACAGCAGGCTATTCAACTGACGGAAAATGTACTGTGACGCCATGTCCGACAGGATATTCCGTGGATAAGACTTCCTGCGCAACGGGATATAAATTAGAGACAAACGGATATTCGGCGGGTAAACCTTGCGGAAAGTGTGTGCAGAAAAGTTGTTCTGAAGGCGGATATGTTGAAAGCTGCGCTGAAGGTTACAAACCGACTGGTCCTGTTAGCTATGGCGGAAAAACTTGTTATACAGGTTGCACGCCTAAAACGTGTTCTGAAGGCGGGTATAAGGATAGCTGTGGTACCGGATATACAGCTAATCCGGTTACCTATGGTGGAAGGACATGCTATAATTGTACACAAAAACCTTGTTCGGACGGCGGGTATAAAGACAGCTGCGGTGAGGGCTATAAAGAAGGTACATCTGTTACTTATGGCGGTAAAACTTGCTACAATTGTATACAAAGACCTTGTTCCGATGGCGGATATAAAGACAGTTGCGGTGAGGGCAAAGGTACGGCTGTCACTTATGGTGGTAAAACTTGCTACAAGGATTGTCCTACGGTTACTTGCCCGACAGGTTACACATCATCCAAACCGTCTGATAGGCCTTATTGTTTAACAAAAGAGGTTAGTGGAGTGACTTGTTATGCTTGTTCTAAATGTGATTGGACAAAAGGCAAGTATGATATGATAAAACCCGCAACATACTCTGATAGAGATAGTGGGTACAGAGCGACGCATAATTTCTTAAGTACGACAGGGGGGCAATATCAGAAGGTAAAAGATGTTCCAGCCCAATCAACAGCTGGTGGTTACCTATATTATATCGAGTATAGGTACCAGAATGAAGGTTCTATCTTCAGGAAAAATAATGGCTCGAGTGACAGCGGTATGAATGCTAATTGGGAAATAGAACTCAACTTTGCTAGATGTTTCTTTAATGGTGTTACTTATGGAGAAGACAATAAAGAAGTACAGTCATCTGCATTTTCTAAAAAAGGATATGCCCACTGTTACGGTGTAGATGAAAATAGATTACAGCTTGATAACTTTAATGCGCTTTGTTCTAAGAGCTATAAAAAAGATAGTAATGGTTGTTCTTATGTTGAAACACAAACAACAAACAATACGCTTAATGATATGATTAATTTTGATTGTACTGTTTTAGGGGGCTATTGAGTAAACTCTAAATAAACACAATAGCAGTAATCAACAAAACTTCCCGTAATGTTTTTATTTATGGGGAGTTTTTTTAGGTTAAAGTCAGAAAATTTATTCCACGGATTAAAACGTTTGTTCCCTTGTTTTGCTAAGAACTACTTTCGGAAAATCTTCCGATGTTTTGTTTAAGTGCCAAGCATTGCGCGCCAAAAATACCAACGCGCCGTCATGGTCTTCCGCAATATTCATTTGGTTAGCCTCGGTAAACTTCTTGAGTTCAACCTTGTCATCACAGTTCACCCAACGAGCTGTGTAATATTGGGTCGTTTCAAACATCACCGGAAGCCCGAATTCATTTTTAATGCGGTCAGCCATAACTTCAAATTGCAAAACACCGACAACACCGACAATCCATTCCGCGCCGATTATCGGTTTAAAAATACTGGCACCGCCTTCCTCGGCAATTTGCTTAAGCGCATCACCCAAATGTTTTGATTTTAACGGGTCAAGGGCGCGAACTGATTTTAATAATTCAGGCGCAAAACTCGGAATCCCCGTAAAGTTAATATTCTCTCCTTCAGACAAAGAATCACCAATTCTGAGCTGTCCGTGATTGGGAATACCGATAATATCTCCTGCGTAAGCATCTTCAGCCAGCTCTCGCTCTTGGGCCAAGAACATAACCGGAGTCGGAACTTTGATTTCCTTCTTTGTGCGAACCTGCAACAGTTTCATGCCGCGTTTAAAGTGCCCCGAACAAATCCGCATAAAAGCAATTCGGTCACGATGTTTGGGATCCATATTGGCTTGAATTTTGAAAATAAAACCGCTAACCTTGCTTTCATCAGGAGAAACTTCACGTTCTTTTGCCGGATGAGGCCTTGGCAACGGTGCCATTTCATGCAAACCCTCTAAAACTTCACGCACACCAAAGTTATTGATGGCACTACCAAAAAAGACAGGGGTCATAGAGCCTTGCAAATAAGCGTTTAAATCAAATTGCGGGCACAATTCCTTAATCATTTCCACATCTTCGCGGAGTTTGGAAACCATATGTGCAGGCAAAAGCTTATCAAGCTTTTCATCGTTTAGCCCCCGACATGTTTCAATTGTGGCGTTGATTTGTGACTTGTCGCCGTTTTTATTCATCAAAATCAGACGGTCATTCAACAAATCATAACATCCCAAAAAGTCACGCCCCATGCCGATAGGCCAACTGGCCGGAGTAACGTCTAAAGCCAAAGTACGTTCAATTTCATCAAGCAGAGCAAACGGATCTTGCCCCTCGCGGTCAAGTTTGTTTACAAAAGTTATAATCGGAACATCACGCAAACGACAAACTTCAAAAAGCTTTTTCGTCTGTGTTTCAATACCTTTAGCCGAGTCCAAAACCATGATGGCAGAATCTACCGCTGTTAACACACGATAAGTGTCTTCCGAAAAATCTTCGTGCCCCGGAGTGTCTAACAAATTAAAAGTAATGCCGTTATAATCAAAATTCATTACCGACGATGCAACAGAAATACCGCGTTCTTGCTCAACTTTTAACCAGTCGGAACGAGCATGGCGATTTTCTCCGCGCGCCTTAACCGCGCCGGCCTGTTGGATAGCACCGCCAAACAATAACAGTTTTTCGGTTAATGTTGTTTTACCGGCATCAGGGTGCGAAATGATAGCAAACGTCTTGCGAGGGTTTACTTTATTATCTGACATCATATTTCCTCAAATCTTAAACTGAATTTAAAAGCGTTTTACACAAAAAAAGACACAGAATCAAGCCCAAAATAACAAGAGCTTGAGAGATTGAAATGTCTAGCTTTCAGATAATTAAAACGGACTGCTTACATTGGGCGCAATATCTTGCGGTGCTTGTTGCGGTGCGGCAATAGGGGCCGGTTGCAACCCTTGCGGAACGGAGACAGTTTCAACCGGAGCCTGAGAAACAGTTTCGACCGCAACAGGGGAAATAGATTCAGCCGGAGCGGGTTGTGTCGGAACTGAAACCTCTTTAACTTCAGTTGTCACAGAAATTTGTTGAGGTGCCGGAGCAAGATTTTCCGGTTGGGCAGAAACATTCACGGCAGACACGGAAGCTTCCGTCTGAACAAGCGCATTCACAGCGGGAGTCGGTTGAGGGGTTTGAGCCGGCGCGCGATTAATTCCGAGATATTTTTCAATAGCTTTATGTTCAGCGGTCTTTTCAGCAGATGTAATCAAATTCAAATCGTACAAAACTTCCAACTTACGTAAGTTCTTTGCCGCGCCCAAAATATCTTTAGCCGGAGCAGTCGGTTTCATGCGGGTGCGCGGATTAGGCGGAAGCAACGCTTCAATAATTGTATCTCGTTCTGCGGAAAATTCCTGAGGCGTAATAGCGCGGCTTTCAACAGCCTCCTTCAAAACATCAATGCGTTCGATAATCAAATCGGGAGACGGCACCGGAGCATCAATCCCCGTAGCTGCCGGAGAATGAGTCAAGGGCAGTAAACCGCCGATATTAGACATACGTCTGCTCAAAAACTCATCTTTCGTAATAAGGTCTTTCTCAGCCAATTCCTTCAAAATCAAAAAACGGGAAATGATATTTTGTTCCTGAGAGCTGAACAAACTGCCGATATTGGCTCTGGATGAAGGTTTAGAAGCTGTTTTTTTAGTATATGCTTTTGTAATGTTTTCTTTGCTCTGCGCGGCACCGGCTTCTTTAGAAATGTTGAACGACTTTGTTCCGTTAGGATTTTCTACAACAAGTTTGCTTTGTTGAATGGTAAGCACACGAAGTCTGCGCCGAGCAATGTCTGTTATTTTTTCTGGCACGCCGTTAGTTGTTCCCAACACGGTTTTGTTGTCTCCGCCGATGAGGATAAGATCTTCGTAAAACTGACGCGCACGGTTTGGGCGTCCGAGTTTTTCAGCCGTCAGCGCACCCACCAATAGAGCCTGCTGATTGCGAGGATTATCTTTGAGAGATTCGTTGACCAATTCTTGAGATTTCCTGAAGTTACCTTGAGAGTAGGCAACTGTCGCTTCATCAGCTTGTTTGTTTCCGTCCTTTTCAAATTGTCGCAACAGCCAATTTGACTCTTGGTCTGTATCTTTTTTATCAAAAATAGCACAGCCGCTAAGCAAAGCAACAGCCGCAACGGTGCCAAAAAGCTGTTTAAACAGACGGTTTGTAAACACTTGAACACTCCCTAAAATCAAGTAAAACTCCAATAATTGCCATCATCTTATAAGAGATTGTGATATATTACAATAATTTTGTTTGCTTTGTGAATTTGTGCTTGATTTGTTCAAAAAAGTCAGTAATATGCAGACAATTAATTAAATGTTAATAAATGCGGGCGTGGTGAAATTGGTAGACACGCCAGACTTAGGATCTGGTGCCGCGAGGCTTGTGAGTTCGAGTCTCACCGTCCGTACCAGTTTCAGTTAATCTGAAACGGTTCAGCAAAGAAAGAGAAAACGAATGAATGTAACAGAATTAAAGTCTGAGGGCTTAAAACAAGAATTTAAAGTATCAGTACCGGCTGCTGATTTTGAAGCTAAAATTGACGAGAAGATTAAGCAAATTTCAAAAACAGCCAAGTTGCCCGGTTTCCGTGCGGGCAAAGTTCCCTTCACAATGCTAAAGAAAAAATATCACGATTCTGTTAAGGGGGAAGTTTTGGAAGATGTTATCAGCGGATCAACCGAGGAACTGATAAAGGATAAGAAGCTTCGTCCGGCTATGCAGCCTAATGTAAAAATTACTTCCTTTGCTGAAGGCAAAGATATTGAGTTTGAAGTTTCTGTTGAAAACTTGCCGGAGTTCAAAGTCAAAGACTTTGATAAAATATCTTTGGATAAGTACATGGCAGAGGTTCCTGCGGAAGAAGTTGAGAAAGCTCTGAACTATTTGGCTCAATCTCGTAAAGAAACCAAAGTTGTTGAGGGCAGAAAAGCCGAAAAGGGCGATGTTGTTGTTATTGACTTCGTCGGTTCTATTGATGGCGTAGAATTTAAGGGCGGCAACGGCAGCAATTACCCGTTGGAACTGGGTTCTAACTCATTTATCCCCGGTTTTGAGGATCAATTGCTCGGAGCACAAGCCGGAAGCCATGTTGATGTGAAAGTTAAGTTTCCTGAAAACTACCACGCCAAAGATTTGGCCGGAAAAGATTCTGTTTTTGCGGTCGATGTTAAGGAAGTTCGCGAGCCGCAACAAGTTGAAATTAATGATGAATTTGCCAAATCTATGGGTGAAGAAAGTCTGGATAAGCTGAAAGAAGTTATTTCAAACCGTATCAAAGGTGATTATGAAAATGCTTCTCGTATGAAAATTAAGCGTCAGTTGCTGGATGCATTAGATAAAGAATATAACTTTGATGTTCCACAATCATTGGTTGACGCTGAATTTCAGGCAATTGTTAAACAGTATGAACAGGCTAAAAAATACAATCAATTAGACGAGAGTGAAAAAGCAAAATCTGAAGAAGAACTGATGAAAGAATATAAGGAGATTGCTGTTCGTCGTGTTAAGTTGGGTTTGGTATTGTCTCAGATTGGTCAAGATGCTCAAATCAACGTCAAGCCGGAAGATATTAATGAGGCCATTATGAAAGAGGCCAGAAAATATCCGGGACAAGAGAAGGCTGTTTTCGACTATTACCTGAAAAATAAACAGGCTGTTGAATCTTTGAGGGCTCCGATTTTTGAGGAAAAAATTATTGACTTTGTTATCGGTAAAGCAAAAGTCAGTGAAAAAATCGTCAGTGTTGAAGATTTGTATAACTTCAATGAAGAAGAACCCAAAAAAGCGACGAAAACTAAAAAGACAACAACTAAGAAGTCTGCTTAGACGGTTACAAAAGAAAGCGCCTTCATTTTTTAATGAGGGCGTTTTTTTATGTGTTAAAGTTGTGATTGATTGCATAATCCGTACTTGATATTTGTTGTTCTATATCTTAAATTTAGAGAAAGCGTACATGTAGAGAAATGGAATGGATGATAATTTACCGGAGTTAAGAGATATTCATCTTCCGGACGGGGTTTCAATATGGCCTCCGGCCTATGGATGGTGGGTTGTTTTGGGAGGAATAATTTTAGCGTTGGTTTGTCATCGCTTGTTTTTCTATATCCGCAGCAAATCAAAAAAACTTTATGCTCTGCACTTATTACAAAATATTCATTGTAACAATTCAATTAATTCGGTTGTTCAAATGTCGGAAATTTTACGGCGTATATGCATTTATAAATACAAAGAGGCAGCCGTTCTGATGGGGGAGGAGTGGCTTAATTTTTTGAATAGTCATTGCCAGAAGAAATTAAAAGGAAAAACAGCACGCTTGTTGCTGGAGGCTCCATATTTACCGCCGAATACTAAAGGATATACCAGCGCTGATGTTATCAGCATAAGGGAATATTGTCGTGAATGGATAGGGGAAAATTTATGATACAATTTGCCTATCCTTATATGTTTCTGCTATTGATCTTGCCGTTTATCGTCAATTACTTGTTGCCGCCGATAAAGGGATTACATGGCGATGCTTTGCGGATTCCGTTTATTAATGATTTGGAGAAAATATCAATTAAGTCAGGCGGAATATGGAAGATGAGCGGAAATGTCCGTGGGGGCTATTCGCGTCTTTTCTGGATTATGTTTGCGGTTTGGATATTGTTAACGGTTGCCGCTGCCCGTCCTCAAAAAGTAGGTGAACCAATCCGGCTGAAAAATGAGGGGCGGGATATTTTGTTGGTAACAGATATTTCAAACTCAATGCAACAAGCAGATTTTTCATTACAAAATCGTCGACTTGACCGGTTGAGCGCTGTAAAGTTGGTTGCGTCTGATTTTATAAAAAAACGAACAGAAGACCGAATAGGATTGATTCTTTTTGGCACACGTTCTTATCTGCAAGCCCCTTTAACGTTTGATAAAAAATCAGTTATCGAAATTTTGTGGCAAACGGAAGCCGGAATTGCCGGAAACTCTACCGCTATCGGAGATGCCTTGGGACTGGCGCTTAAGACGTTAAAAGGTAACGGTGATGCTAAAAATAAGATTATCATTTTATTGACAGATGGTGAAAATAATGATGGCAGTCTGTCTTTGGCGCAAGCCATTAAATTAGCACAGGAAGAAAATTTTAAGATTTATACAATTGGCGTGGGAAATCCGAAAAGCTATGCCGCATCATTTTTTGGAATGCAGCTTGGTAATCCCAACGGTTTAGATGAAGAAGAGCTAAAAAAACTGGCGGAAGTTACTAAGGGAACTTATTTTCGCGCAGAAGACACTTCGGGTTTGCTGGAAATATACAATACAATTAACCGATTAGAGCCAAATCTTCATGATGAACGTTATATCAGAGAAACGACTGAACTTTTCTATGTGCCGTTGCTGTTTGCCATAGTTATTGTTTGTATACTTGCAATCCTGTTGAAAGGGGGGCATTAATGTCGGAATTTATAATAAATTTCCACTTTTTGCGTCCGTGGATACTACTCTTGTTGATTATCCCTTTATTGTTTTTAGGGCGCTATTTCAAAGGAAAAAGCAATCAATCTTCGTGGGAAAAAGTTTGTGATAAAAAACTGCTGGCTTTCTTGTTGGTTAAAGGTTCTTCAACGCAAAGAAAACTGGTGAGTTTAATAGGATTTATAGGGATTGTTTTGGGAATTATTGCTGCGGCAGGTCCAAGTTGGAAAAAAATTGAGATTCCGGCACTGCTTTCGGAAAATCCTTTGATGGCGGTACTAAATTTATCAATGGATATGGATAAAAAAGATATAACGCCTTCAAGAATAGAACGAGCCAAGTTTTTATTAAAAGATTTCTGGGATGAATCTCAAGGCGCTCAAACAGGATTAATTGTTTATAGCAGCGAACCTTTTTTGATTTCTCCGCTGACCGAAGACAGCCGTTTGCTGACAAATCTGCTCTCCGCAGTCGGAACAGATATTATGCCTGCAAACGGAGATAGAGCGGATAGGGCGATAGATTTGGCCGTTGAAAAAATGTTGGCGGCCGGCTATAACCAAGGACAAATAGTATTGTTTGCTCTCGAGGAAGGGCAACGTTTTGACCTGGCGATTGAGGCCGCAAAAAAAGCCGTGAAAAAAGGATTTACGGTTAATGTTATCGGCATGGACGAAACTTCAGAAAAACTGAAGATGGTGGCCTCCGCGGGTAACGGTTTTTATCAGAATATACGCCAGAGCGATAAAGCGTTAAAAATGTTGATTGACAACGTATCGTCCCAAAAAAGCGAACTGAAAGAGGGTAAAAATACGCAATCGGTCTGGCTGGATTACGGTTGGTATCTGATGTTTTTACCGCTTTGTTGTTGTTTATATTTTTTTCGCCAAGGTATTTTGGTTGTGATGTTAGTCTTATTTTCTTCTCCCGTTTATGCCGGATTTTTTATAAACAACAACCAAGAAGGTCTGGTTAATTTTAATAATCAAGATTATCAGCGGGCACAGGAAAAGTTCAGCGATGCCAATTGGAAAGCCGCATCTTTCTACCGTATGGGAGATTATGAAAAAGCTTTGAGAGAATATCAAAAAACTAATGATGTGACCGGTCTGTACAATCAAGGCAATGCACTGGCTAAAAGCGGAAAAATAGATGAGGCCATTAAAAAATATGAAGAGGTTTTGCAACAACAACCCAATCATGAAGACGCCAAATTTAATTTAGAATATCTGAAAAGGCAGCAAAATCAGCAGCAGAACCAGCAATCACAACAAAATCAACAACAGCCGTCTGATAATAACGAAGAAAATGATAATGATAATCAAGGGGATTCCGGTTCCGGCAATAAGGGGGATGATAATCAGGAATCTCCGCAAGATGACGAAGGACAAGAGAAAAACCAAGACAATTCTTCGCAACCGCAAGATAATCAAAGCGGCAATAATTCGCAATCAAATCAAAAACAAAACGGACAAGATGAAAACAATGGAGATCAGTCCCCAAGCTCATCTTCGCAAACTTCCGATGGTGCAAATGACGGACAAAACCCGATGCCGGGAGAAGAACCCCAGCCGTTCGGCGGCGAAGAAAAAGAACAAGAAGGTGCCTCTGCTTCTGGCGGTGCAGAAGAAGGTGATAAAGGGGAATATGATGAGCAACTTCAGGCAAGAGCCCAACAATATCGGGAAATCCCCGAAGATATAGGGGGCTTGTTAAGAGAGTTTATTTATCGGGAATATAATCGAAACAGATATCAGGATAATTAAGAAGGTGTGAAGATGAAAAAATTTATTTTAATTCTTATGGCACTTATGTTTTTAATCCCGGATGCACAGGCGCAAGTGCTAACGGCAAAGGTTAACCGAGATACGATTCCCGAAGGGGAAACCTTTATGCTCACGCTGGAGCTGTCCGGTGCAACAACAGACCAAACTCCCGAGTTAGAAGTTTTGGACAAAGACTTCACTTTATATTCCGTATCCAATTCATATCGCACAAATATCATAAACGGGAATATGACACAATCTCGTCAGTGGAATTTGATTCTGATGCCCAAAACAAAAGGCTCAATCATAATTCCGGCAGTTCGTGTTGATAAATACCAATCATCTCCTATAACCGTTAATGTTGTTTCCGCAAATGCAAATAGTGAAGGAGCTGGGAACGATGAACATTTGCGCTTCAAGATAGAGGGACATATAGACAATAATAAACCTTATGTTCAACAACAAATAACGTACACGCTTACACTAACAGATGTCGGTGGTTTGCAAGGTGAAGAACCCATATTTTTAACGCAGGGAAGAGATGACTGGATAATCAGAACTTTAGGTGAACCTCAAATTAAAACTAAAATTATTGATGGTAAGACATTGCGAGAAATCAAGTTTTTGTATGCTTTGTTCCCGCAGAAGAGTGGAAGTTTGGAAATTCCGGTCGCCCGTTTCAGCGGATATTATCTGACACGCAAAAAGAGAGTGGATCCGTTTGCCGACTTGTTGGGGAATGATATGTTTGTTTCCGGTTTCGGGTTATCCGACGTTTTTGCCGCAAGAGTTCCCGTGGTGCTGACAACAGAACCTATTTATGTGAGCGTACAGCCTGCGGCTCCGGAAAATAAAGGAAACTGGTGGTTGCCGGCTTCAGACGTAAGCTTGTTTGCGGAATTTAACCCTTCTCGTCCGGTTTTCAAAGTGGGCGAGGCGGTAAGTCGAACAATTTATTTGAAAGCAACGGGGGTAATAGATGCTCAGCTTCCGGAAATTTCTTTTTCTGAAATAGATGGGATTAAACAATACCCTGAAAAACCGGAAACTCAGATGACGGAAGAACAGGGACGGGTTGTTTCTTTAGAAAAAATATCTAATGTTTATATTCCCAAACGAAGTGGAAAAATTCAATTGCCGCCGATAGAAATAAACTGGTTTAATGTCATCAGCAAAAAAATGGAAAAGGCGGTTTTACCCCCGATGACGATTAATGTTGAAGCTAATGGTGAACCGCAGCCTCAATCGGAGTTAAACGTTGTTGACGAAAAAAATATACATCCGGAAGAATTGTTGAAAAAAAGCAATTCTTATAATCTTCCGGCATACTGGGGCATATTGGGAGCTTTTCTAGTGGGGCTGAGCGTAAGCGGAATAATACTGTTTATTTTTAGTAGAAATCAAAGTAAAAAAGATGATAAACCTGAAATGCATAGTTCCAAAAAATATGTGATTGAACAAGCGAAGAAGGGGAATCTGCACGGTGTGCGTGACGGCTTAATCGGGTGGGCTGTAAAGCATTATGAAAACACTGAAATCGCCAGTTTGAAGGATATTGAAGATATAAACACGGTTTCAGAATTCGGATGTGAGTTGGACAAACTCAACGAAGCGCTGTATTCCAATAAAAACAATCATTGGGACGCCTCGTCTTTCATCAAAGCATTTGAAAAAGCAAATCGTTTTAAAAATCTAAGGAAACTGAAAAATGAACTACTCCCCAAACTCTATAAATGATATGCAAAAACTTTTTCTTAAACAGATAACTTATTCCGGCGATGATTTTGCAAGTTGGTATCTCACGGCAGAAGAGGTCAGGAGAGTGTATAAAACGGGAAAACTCCCTCTTATCACCATAAAAGATATTCCTGAGAAGAGGCCGAAAATTGCAATTATATTAGCACAGGAAAAGCACCCTGAGCGCGAGGAAAAAGATTATAGTCTGCACCCTGACTATGCATCAACAATTGTTGGGGCCGGAGGGTATCCGATATTTATCGCATATGATAAAGTAAGGGAGCAGTTGAATGCGATAAAACCTGATGGAATTTTACTGATTGGCGGTTGCTTTAATGTCCCGAAAAAATGGTATAAAGGAAGATTGCCGGAAGAAGATTGTGATAAGCGAGGCCAAGCGTATCTGGAAATGATAGGCTATGCCAAAGAAAAACATCTGCCTACGCTGGGTATTTGTGCCGGAGAACAGGTTATAGCCGGTTTTTGCAGCGCATTATTAAAAAAGGGGATTAATGAAGGGCGTTCTAAAGAACAGAGCCATAAACAGAGCGGAGAAATATATGCTCATGAGATTATTATCGAGCCTGATAGTTTATTGTCTTCAATAACAGATAAAAAAACAGCGTTGGTGAATACCGCTCATAATGAAGCCGTGTGTGAAGATGCGACCGGAGAATGCAGAGTAATTGCCAAATCACCGGACGGTGTCGTCGAAGCGGTGCAACCGCTCAACCCATGGAATGACTTTGTTTTGGGTGTGCAGTGGCATCCGGAAAGATTAGTTAAGAAGGGGGATGAGTTCGCCTCGGAAATTTTTAAAAAATTTGTCGGGTGCTGTAATAATGTTTGATAAGTTGATAGAAATAGAAGGCGAACCGTTTATTATAGATTTGATGTATGCCAGAACAGACAACATGACGGGACGCGCCGTATATAATGAAATAGGTTTGGGAAACCACGCCTTTGTGCATAAAAGCGTTTGGGATTGCTTGCAAAAGCTTGTGCCAATGCTTAATGAAAAAGGCTTAAAGCTTAAAGTTTGTGATGCATACCGTCCGCCAATAGCACACGAGAAACTACTCTCTATTATTCCGCATAAAGGTTTTTTTGCCCAATCTCCGGAAGCCTCACAACATTGTCACGCCACGGCTGTGGACGTTGTTTTGACGGATGAAAATGGACAGGAGTTGAATTTTATAACTAATGTTGATGGTTATAGAGATGATTATGCTTTGGAAGTTCAACAGGGTAATGTAGAAAACTTCTTTCGTTATTTGCAAAAAGCGCGGCATGACTACCAACCGCAAACGCCGGAGGAAACTGAAGCATGCGTCAATCGTGAAATGTTGCGTCAGATGATGGAAACCATAGGGTTTGAAGCTTTAATTCATGAATGGTGGCATTATAATCTTCCTGATGGTAAAAGTTCGGCTTATCCGATGATAGAATGGAATAATCTTGCAAATTAACCCTTTCAGTCTTAATGTTTGACTAAAATATATTTGTAATGAAAGAGGACTAAATGACAAAAATTTCTTGGCAGCCGGGGACAATGCTCTATCCGTTACCACCAGTCATGGTAACTTGCGGTACAATGGAAAATCCAAATGTTTTAACCGTAGCATGGACAGGGATTGTGAATACAGAACCTCCCATGACGTATATATCTGTTCGTCCAACGCGTTTTTCTCATGACATTATCAAAAAAAACGGTGAGTTTGTTATCAACGTAACAAATTTAGAGTTGGCACGGGCGTGTGATTATTGCGGGGTAAAATCCGGCCGCAGTACAGATAAAGTTAAAGATATGAATTTGGAATTAGAAGCTTGTTCTCGCGTGAAAGCTCCAATGTTAACCAAAGCCCCGATTTCATTGGAGTGTATTGTTAAATCGGTGACGCCACATGGAACACATGATATGTTCTTAGCCGAGATTGTTAACGTAAATGTTGATGACAAATATTTAGAAGAAGACGGACGTCTGGCTTTGGAAAAAGCCGGATTATTAGTCTATGTTCACGGACGTTATTACACTTTGGGAAGAGATTTGGGCGCATTTGGCTTCTCCGTTGATAAAACAAAAGAGAATAAGACAAAACCCAGAAAATCAAAATTTGCGGAGTTGCTACACGCAGAAGAAGTTTTAGCCGACAAAATAAAAGAGTTAAAAATAAAACGTCCGCCGTTTAAGAAAAAGCAAGAAAAAGCAGGCAAGGGAGGCAAAGCAATTTCAACAGCGGCAAAAGAAACAAACGACGTTAAGAAAAAAAATATCTATGCTGGCAACAAGTTTAAAAAGAATTCGCCTTTGCGCAAGCAAAAAGCCGGTTATTAAAACCGGCTTTTTTTCTAAGAAGCTTTCTTCGTTTCTTTTCTAAGAACAAATTTGGGTTCTTTTCCCGAAGTAATACACTTTTCATCAATGATAATTTCGCAAACATCTTTTTTGTCCGGAATATCATACATCAATTCCAAGAGATTATCTTCCATAATTGCACGCAAACCACGAGCACCGGTTTTGCGTTCAATCGCCTTGTGAACAATAGCTTTTAAAGCTCCTTTAGTGAATGAAAGTTTTACATCTTCCATTTCAAACATGACCTCATATTGTTTCACAAGAGCATTTTTCGGTTCTGTCAAAACCTTGATCAGGACTTCCTCGTTCAAGTCGCCCAAAGTCGCAATAATGGGTAATCTTCCGACAAACTCAGGAATCAGACCAAATTTAAGCAAATCTTCAGGTTGAACATCTTTCAGTATATCACCGACATTTCTTTCATCTTCAGCTTCAACTTTGGCGCCAAAACCGATAGACGTGTCAGAACCTCTGCGGCTGACAATTTTTTCAAGTCCCTGAAAAGCACCGCCGCAAATAAACAAAATATTCGTAGTGTCAACATGCAAAAACTCTTGTTGCGGATGCTTGCGTCCGCCCTGAGGAGGCACATTGGCCACCGTTCCTTCAATGATTTTAAGCAAAGCCTGTTGAACGCCTTCACCGGAAACATCTCTGGTAATGGAACGACCGTCACTTTTGCGAGCTATTTTATCAATTTCATCAATATAAATAATGCCTCGTTGAGCTTTCTCAATGTCATAATTGGCATTCTGAACAAGCTTAAGAACAATGTTTTCAACATCTTCCCCGACATATCCGGCCTCAGTCAAAGTCGTAGCATCAGCAATGGCAAAAGGAACATCTAAAATCTTAGCTAAAGTTTGAGCCAGAAGCGTTTTTCCGCATCCGGTAGAGCCGATAAGAATAACATTGGATTTTGCAATCTCCACATTCTGATTATTCTTTTTACTGTTCAAGCGTTTATAATGATTATAGACCGCCACGGAAAGAACTTTCTTGGCATGTTCTTGCCCGATAACATATTGGTCCAAAAATTCTTTAATTTTTGACGGTGAGGGCAAATCTTCACCCGTTGGGGTACCGAGCTCGGCTTTTTTCTGTTCTTCCATTTCCGTTGCAACAATATTAATGCAAACTTCTATGCATTCATCGCAGATATAAACGCCTCGACCGGCAATCAGCTTTTTCACTTCTTTTTGGCTTTTTCCACAGAAGGAGCAATGTAAAATTTCTTCATTTTTATCATCTGTCATCGGTTTATCCTATTTTACAATTTCATTGCGGGAGGTAACAATATGGTCAATCAATCCAAATTTCAAAGCCTCTTCAGGAGACATAAAGTTATCTCTATCCATAGCTTTTTCAATAACACTCAACTTTTGGCCCGTATGTTTTACATAAATTTGATTCAATCGTTTGCGCAAATTCAAAATCAGGTTTGCCTGAATTTCAATATCTGAAGCTTTTCCCGAAGCTCCGCCGGAAGGCTGGTGAATCATAATCTGCGAATTTGGCAAAGAAAATCTTTTTCCAGGAGTTCCCGCGGCCAACAATAAAGAGCCCATAGAGCAGGCTTGTCCGATACATAAAGTGTTAACATCACAGCTGATATATTGCATGGTATCATACATAGCCATTCCGGAAGTAACAACGCCGCCGGGAGAATTGATGTAAAGGAAAATATCTTTTTTAGGATTTTCGGATTCCAAAAAGAGCAACTGAGCACAAACCAGTGATGATACGGCATCGTTAACTTCACCGGTCAGAAAAATAATCCGCTCCTTCAAAAGACGAGAATATATGTCAAAAGATCGTTCGCCTTTAGAAGTTTGTTCAATAACCATCGGTACCAAAGTGTCATAAAATTCCGCGGGATTTTGATTATGCATAGCCATTTCCTTTATCGTTATACTAATTTTATAATTCCATACCACATATATAATCAACAAATTATTAAAAAAGCACGCCAATTTGAATATTAAAAACAAATTTTGCAGGGAAAGAGAAGGAAGAGGACATAAAATGTTTTATAATTTTAATCGTTTTTAGAAATTAAACGAATTTGTTCCTCTATTTTCTCTTTGTCATAGGAAAGTTCTTCCGCTTCAATCAGACCGTTTTTGATTTTGTCTTTAATATTGGATTTATCCAGCTCATTGCTTTCATCTTTCAGGGTCAGAGCGTGGCTCCATTGGAAGACGGCTTCGTTTTTACGACCGTTGAACCAATAGGCATCCCCCAGATGGTCGCTGATAACCGCGTTGGAAGGAGCAATTTCCACGGCCTTTTCCAAGTAGGTGAGGGACATTCTGTAATATCCCAGTCTATACAATGCCCAGCCTAAACTGTCATTAATATTACTGTCATTCGGAGCCTGGTTATAGGCTTCAACCAAAAAAGAAAATGCCTGATCAATATTTTCATTACGTCTTATCCAGCTATACCCCAGATAGTTTAGCGGCAAATAGTGTTTCTGGCTGAGTTCTAAAGATTTTTCAAATGCCTTTTCAGCTTTTTCCCATTGTCCGCTTTGTTCAAGTGCAATTCCCAAAGCGTAATACAGCGGCCAATGAGCATTTTGCGGATTCTGCACCTTTTTAATGGCCATTTCGTAATATTTGCCGGCTTCCTCCGGTTTGTTTTTTATACGTAAGACATCTCCGAGTTCGGAATAGAGCTGATAATTGCCGGAATCAAGCGCTAAAGATTTAAGCAACAATTCCGCCGAAGTATAATCCTCCATCATAACATAATTATTAGCCTTCTTCATCTGAACCGTGTAATAAGCTTCTGACTTCTTGTTTATCATATCATAAATCGCATTAGCTTCTTTATACATTTCGCGATTTTCCAAAATGTCGGCTAAAAGAAGTTTAGCCAAGTCATAGTCGGGATTTTCGTACACAGACATACTGATAAACATGTGAGCCAAATCAACTCCAGCGGAGCTCTGACGAAGGGTAGCAGCAATACTGAATAAGGCCTCCGCAACACCAATGTTCGGAGTTGTGATAAGTGGCTTGACTTTTTCCGGAGATGCCGAAGCGACATTCTTCCTAAGTTGCGCAAGCATATCGACCAACAGCTTTTCATCATTATACTTTGTAACTAAGTTAATAGCCTTTTCTTTCTGGTCTGTTCGCAAATAAAAGTTGCTGATAACTTGCAAGGCGCGAAAAGACATTTCAAGACTTTCCTCATTTTCAATAACTTCAAAATCTCTTTCAGCTTCAACATTATTTCCGAAATAGTCATTAATCATGCCTCTGTGAAAATGATAAAGAGCTTTAAAGCTGGGTTCATTTTTCAATTTATCAAGCTGTTGCAATGCCTTAATTTCGTCATTTAAACCTGCTTCGGCCCAAGCAATAAGCAAGGGGTTGATAAACTCGCGGTAAACGGGATTTTCCGGGTTTTTAAGGATTTTCTCAACCTGTGCGTAGTTCCCCTTTTTCATTTCATTAACGGCAAGGACAATCTTGATGAAACTGTTTTTGTCTCCGTTTTTTTGTGCTTGTTGGGCATAAACAACGGCCTCATCTAAACGCCCTTGCGAAGTCAAAATTAAATAAAGTCTGCTGGTGAGTTCTTTGTTCAAAGGATCTATCTCAAGAGATTCGATGTAATACTTAGATGCCTTGTCAAAATCACGCCTTAAATGAGCAACCCGACCGGCAAGATAGGCTCCGTATGATTTTGTGCTTTTAGTAACTGTTTGTGATGTAGGTTGAGAGGCAAACTCAATCTCCGCTTTTCCACCTATATTATTGGAACAAGAACCGAAAAGAGCAATAGAAATAAGTAAAATACCTAAAAAGCCGAACTTTGCCATTGAAAAAACCTGTATACCTATAACGAACTAGAACATATTAACCTCTTTTTTTTAGGATACAATAGATTTTCAAATATATTATTAAATTTGTGTAAATAAATGTTTTATCTTGCAAAATATGTTGATTGAGCTAACCTGTAAACATGAGTGAAAATATAAGCAAATTGCAGGATGTCTTAGAGTGGTATATCTGCGCGGGAGTTGAGGAGATCTGCGCAGAAGAACCTTTTGCCGCAGTTCCGGAAACGGTCACTGTTTCTGTAAACGCAGAAACACCGGCCGCAATAAAAACAGCTGAGATACCTTCTCAGGTTCGTCAGGCGACAACACATCTTGCTCAAGCAACGGTTACCGCTTGTCAAAATGCCAAAGAGATATGCGAAAAAATATCTGATTTGGCGGAGTTAAAGACCGCGGTGGAGAATTTTGATGGTTGCGCCTTAAAATTAACGGCGGCTCATACTGTTTTCGGAGATGGAAACCCCAATGCTCGAGTTGTTTTTGTCGGAGAAGCTCCCGGAGCAGATGAAGACAGAGAAGGAGTGCCTTTTGTCGGACGCAGTGGACACCTGTTGGACAAGATGCTTGCAGCGATTCGTCTGGACAGAACACAATGCTATATATGTAATATTTTGCCATGGCGTCCTCCCGGAAACAGAACCCCGCTTGATTCCGAAGTAGCCGTTTGTTTGCCGTTTTTAAAAAAGCAGATTGATATAATTGATCCGGACTTCATTTTTACATTGGGCGGAAGTTCGGCCAACGCGCTGCTAAGTACGGCGGAAAGCATCTCCAGAATGCGCGGACACTGGTTGGATTATCCGAAGGCAAATGGTAAGACTGCGCGCTTGTTAGCCAGTTTCCATCCGGCTTATTTATTGCGCACCCCCGGGCAAAAAGCCAAGTCCTGGGCTGATTTTTTACGTCTTTCGAAGGAATTAAATGCATAAATTAACAAATGTTATTAATTCTTTCATTATTTTGATGGTATTTTATAAAAACAATATTATTATCTGATTTAATGTTTTGCTAATTGATTAAGGGATGAAAGATGAAATTGTCTGGAAAAAATTTTTTGCCGTATTTGAGCTTGAGTATGTTTGCTCTCACCGGTAGTGCGATGGCATCTGAAGATGCAATTTTGTTCAAAATTCATGATGTTGTACCTATCAAAAATGCAGATGGTATGGTTACCGCGTGCGATTTAGGGGCCACGTTTTTTAACCGCTCAGATAAGGAAATTTCAAATTCATCTGTGGTGCTTCGGTGGGATGATGAAGTTGTTGCGGAGACCATTGATCAGGAACAGAGAAATGAACGTGAAGCTAAACGCCTGAAAAGAACGAATTCTGTTTCCCGTTATAAAACATCAAACTTAAGCAGCAAGGATTTGACTTTAAACTTAAAACTTCCAACGCTGAAACCCCGTCAGCAGTTTTCTCTTAAATCAAAAATCACAACCGATCGTTGTTTCTTGCTGTTGAATAATGTTGAAGTTAATGTCAGAAGTTGCCAACTTGGGGGTGGAAAAGATAAAGACAGTCTTAAAAGCGGCCGGAACGGATGTCAGGGAATGTTTAAGTTTGTATCCATAAAAGATCCTGAATATTATTCCGAATTTAAAGAGGTTTCTTTAGATGACCAAAAAACGTTGGACGCAAGAGAGGCCGAACAGCAACGGCAAGGTTTGGTTTCCTCTTATGAAGAAGGGTTGCGGGCTATTGAACGGTTAAATGCCAGTTTAACAATTTCTGAGTAATTTAAGGATTAAAAATGAAAAATATACAGATTTTGAGCTGTTTTTTGATTTTATCGATTCTTTGTTTTGGAAGAGAATGTGAGGCGCAGACTTTCGGGGAAAAACCGGAAAGTGATGGCCGCGCTTCTCCCGTGGTTGCTGTTAAAGGGCTGGAAGATATTCAAAGCGAAAAGAAAGCGGACAGTAAAAAGCTTGATGAAGATAAATCTAAAGAAAAAACATCAGACAGCGATGAAGACGATATTTTTATTCCTGAAGAGGCAATGTCTCGCCCGACAAGAGACGGTTCTAAGCGGGGAGGTGCACTCGTTTACAGGTTGGGTGATGATGGTAAAAAAATGAAAGCTACCAACAAGATTTTTATGTACTATAAAGATTTCAAAATGAGTAACAGTATCAACGGTCATGTCAGTTGTGATTTGAGTATCTGGTTGGTAACCGATTTGGATCGCCGCTTAATTAATTTAGATGCCAAATTGATATGGCCGGGAATGGGAACTGTTGTATCTTTCTCCAACGTTATGCCCAATACGCCGACATATTATAACTACACTTTATTGGGTGATGGATGTTACAATTTGGATAAAATGCCGAACATTGTCGTTAATCGCTGCCGCGTTAAAGGTATGAGCTCATCTCAATGTGCTTCAAATATCATATGGTTGGATAGTAGGTCGGGTAAATAATTGTTTAGGAAGATAATTGCTGTTACGATGCTCTTTATGAGTTTCTCTTCTGTTGTTGAGGGGAGGGAAGTTCAAAGTTGCAATCCTGATATTATCAATCGTGCGGTATATAATAAAATTTTAGATTATCTTCTGATAAGTCCCAAGGATATAACTTTATATAAAAAAGCTTTTCACGCCTTAGAAAAGGCGGATTTTGAAGAGGCCGATGATTTAGCCGCTGCCATTGGTAACCACATTTTAATGGGAAATTTATTGGCTGAAAAATATCTGCATCCTAAATATAAAGCGTCATATTCAGAGCTAAAGAAATGGCTTGAACAATACTCCGGATTGCCTCCGGCGGCAAGAATTTATCAATTGGCAGTCAAGAAAGGGCAAGCGTCTGAACTGGTAAAACCGCAAAGAATACCCGAACATCCTTATATTTATGGTTGGAAAGATAAAGATATTGAGCATCTTTCGCCGGCAGACAAACACTATTTGTTGAAAGAGGTAGGAAAATTTCGTAAGGCACTCAAGCAAGGTAAAACCAAGGTTGCCAGAACGGTTTTAGAGCAAAAAAGATTTCGCATGAAAGCGCCTGATAAATATTGGGATGAAATGGCCGCTTCATTAGCCATGAAGTATCTGGTTGATAATTATAAACAACAGGCATGGGAGTGGGGTGTCAGGGCTTCCCGAAGGGGAACCTCCGGTGTTGCTCCATGGGTTGCCGGCTTGGCTGCTTGGCAGATGAAACAATATAAAAATGCAGCGACTTATTTTTCTAAGTTAGCAAAATCAAATAATCCGGATACGTGGCTGGTTTCAGCAGGGGCTTATTGGGCCGCGCGTTCGTATGATAAATTAAAGCAAAAAACAAAAGCGGCGCAAATGCTCAAATCAGGAGCGCGCTATAAGCATACATTTTATGGAATTTTATCGGCTTATAAAAGTGGCGTTCCGTTGAATTATACATGGGATACAGTCGCTTACCTGAACAATTTTAACACCTTGGATTATGTGTATGAGCTTTTAGAGTCGCCGTATATTCGTCGCGCCATTCTTTTAATACATGCCAAACGTAAAGATCTGGCGGAGCAAGAGTTGCGGTTTGGTTATAATGAAATGACGGAAAAGCAAAAAGAGGCAACTATTTACATTGCTAACCAGTTTCAGATGCATAGTCTGGCCATTTATGCTTGTAAAAATATTGAAAATTTGGAAGAAGAACATGATTATGACGTTGTGGCATACCCTGTTCCGGAGTGGATTCCCGATAGCAGTTGGAAGGTAGACAAAGCTTTGGTTTTGGCTCTGATTAGGCAAGAGTCTAGCTTTAAGCCTGAGGCCAAAAGCCCCGCCGGAGCCAAAGGCCTGATGCAGCTCATGCCCAATACGGCATATCACATCACCAAAGATATAAGCTTAAAACGCAACAGCAATAAATTGCTGAAGCCTGATGTTAGTCTGGAACTAGGACAACGTTACGTTGACTATTTGATGCAAAAAACATTCATCAACGGCAATTTATTTTATATGATGACAGCCTATAACGCAGGTCCCGGAAACTTAGCCAAGTGGCAAAAAAAGACGGCATATCATGACGATCCCTTGCTTTTTATAGAAATTATTCCGTCTGCAGAAACCAGAGTTTATATTGAAAGAGTAATGGCCAATTACTGGATTTACAACATGCGTTTCGGCTTAACAAATCCGACATTGCAAGCTGTCTCGGAAGACAAGTGGCCGGTATTGTTTGTTAAATAATTTTAACCGGCGTTATAAGTTTTAATGGCATCATCATATTCAAATAGGTAGAGTAAATTTCTCAAAGCCATTCCTCTGGGGGTTTGAAGATGTTCATCTGCATTTAGGATCATTTGAGCATCTTTGCAAGCTGTGTGGAGCAAGTTTTTATGATAAGCCATATCGGCGAGCTTGAATGTGCAAAAACCGCTCTGTCGATTCCCTAAAACCTCACCACCACCTCTAAGTTCTAAGTCTTTTTCAGCGATTAAAAAACCGTTTTCGGTTTCTCTCATAATTTCAAGTCGCTGTCTTGATGTTTCACTAAGCGGGTAGCCGTAAAGCAAAAGACAGGTCGAAGCGGCAGATCCGCGTTTAATACGTCCCCGCAACTGGTGAAGCTGTGCCAGACCAAAACGTTCAGCATGCTCAATAATCATAACGGTGGCTTCAGGAACATTAACCCCCACTTCAATCACGGTTGTTGCAACCAACAATTTGATTTTTCCTTTTTTGAAAGATTGCATAACTTCATCTTTTTCTGCATCTTTCATTTTTCCGTGAACAAGCCCGACATTTTCGCCAAATATTTTTTTCAGACTTTCAAAGCGCTCTTTGGCTGCGGCAAGGTCTGTTTTTTCAGACTCCTCCACAAGCGGACAAACCCAATAAGCACGGGTACCGGAATCAATCTTTCGTTTAAGAGCCGTCACCGTATCCGGTAATTTTTTTAAGGAAATAATTCTTGTATCAACAGGTTGTCTTCCGGGGGGAACTTCATCAATTTGTGAATATTCCATATCACCATAGGCTGTTAAGACCAAAGATCTGGGAATAGGTGTTGCCGTCATTACTAAAACATCGGCGCGATTTCCTTTATTACTAAGACTCAGCCTCTGTTGCACACCGAAACGGTGCTGTTCATCAACAATCACACAAGCCAAGTCCTTAAAGCAAACCTCATCTTGGAATAAGGCATGCGTTCCGATTAAAATATCAATCTCTCCGTTTTGCAGCCTATCCAACAGGATTTGTCTTTCCTTGCCTTTGCAACGTCCGGTAAGCAATGCGGTGTGCAGTTTCAGTTGTTGGCACAAAGGCTCTATGGTTTCTAAATGCTGCCTTGCCAAAATTTCGGTTGGTGCCATAATTGCCGCTTGCGCACCACATTCAACAGCATTAAGCATGGTTAGAAAAGCGACGATTGTTTTTCCGGAACCGACATCGCCTTGCAACAAACGCAACATTCGGTACGATTGCTTTTGATCGGCATAAATTTCATTCAAAACGCGTTGTTGTGCTCCCGTAAGAGAAAAGGGAAGCATCTGTAAAATCTTTTGCCGTAAATGCCCGTCGCCATCAATAATTCTTCCGGCTTGTTTCTTTATACGTTTTCTGACGATGGCCAAAGAAAGCTGGTTAGCCAGCAGTTCGTCATAAGCTAATCTCATTCGGGCAGGGGATAGAGGTGAAATATCATCTAAAGATTGCGGGGTATGCACCATTATCAAGGCTTGATAAAAACTTTCCCATTTTTGTTGGGAGAGATAAGTTTCATTTTGCCATTCCGGAAGTTTGGGAAGTTGTTCCAAAGCTGATTTTTGCCATTTGTTAAGCATTTTATTGGTTATGCCGGCTGTCAGCGGATAAACAGGCTCCACTTTTTGCACAACAGACAGGTTACTGAGTTTTTCAATATAATCCGGATGGCTCATTTGCCAGTTTCCGTTAAAATTTTCCAATTTTCCGCTAATAACGCGTTCCTCGCCAACAGGGAGATTTTTGACCAGAGAAGCAGGGTAGGCTTTAAAAAAAATCAACGTAAGAAGTTCAGGAATAGTTGCTTGGGGATTAACTTCTTCAACAACGACGCGATAGGGTTGTTTTTTTGTTTTTGGGGTGATGTGTTCAATAATTTTAACCTGCAAAGTGCAAATTCGTCCGGCGACAGCTTCTCTTAAGAGCGGAGAGTAGCGACGATCAATCAATCCGGAAGGTAGATGCCATAAAAGGTCTACTAACCTGTCACCAACCAAGTTTTCCAACAACTTGGTATGACGTTCTCCGATTCCTTTAATTGAGCTTGTGGCTTTAAATAGGGGATATAAAATTTCAGGACGCATCTTCTACCCAATACAAATTCATTTTACCCCAGTTTATATGAAACAAAGTCAAAAGTAAATTTTTTTGTAGTGAGTTTGTGCTTTACAACAAGGGGGAGTTTAGTATATAAACGCCTTATGCAGTACAATATTGAAAATATAGGTGGCTATACAATCTCATCTGTGCCTGATGGTTATGATGCTTTTTTGTTGGAAAAGTTCGCCGCCGACAGCAAATCAGATATTTTGTATATTGTCAGCGATGGGGTTGAACTGCAACGTTGTTGCGATATTTTGCGCTATCTGAATCCCTCTCTTGATGTCTTGGAATTTCCTGCCTGGGATACCGTTCCCTATGACAGAGTGTCACCTAATATAAATATCGTTTCCAGACGCGTGGATACATTATGGAAATTGGCGACGCAACAAAATTTGAAGAGAAAACGTATCATCGTTGCCAGCGTTGGCGCCGTTTTGCAAAAATTACCGCCACAAAAGATTTTTCTTAATGCAGTACGCGAAGTTAAGCTCGATAATAGTTTGAAGTTTAATGATTTTCTGCATTATGTTTCTGTTAACGGTTATACACGGGTGGAACAGGTCATTGAGCCCGGAGAGTACGCCGTACGAGGTGATATTATCGATATTTTCCCCGTTGGAGCATCAGAACCATTGCGTATTGATATGTTTGATGACGAGATTGAACGCATACGCTCATTTGACCCCATAAACCAACGTACTACCGGAGAAGTAGAGTCTTATACATTTAAAGTTACCGGCGAAGTTATGCTGGATGCGAATACTATTCGATGCTTTCGCGGAAAATATCGCGAAACTTTTGGTGCCGCTTTTCAAGAAGATGAAATATATGAAGCGGTGTCTAACGGCAAAAAATATTTAGGAATGGAAAATTGGTTGCCGCTTTTTTACGAAGAAAATCTTCCGACGTTATTTGATTACATTCCATCGGCGAAAATTATTGCAGGAAAAAACATAGAAGACGCAGCCAAATCAAAAGATGAAAGTGTCGCAGATTATTATCAAGCACGCTTAGAGGCTCTGGCTGTTAAAAATAGCGCGGAGATTGATAAATATCGTCCCGTTAAGCCGGAATTGCTTTATTTGCAAGCCAAACAATTGTCAGAAATTTTAAGCCGGAGGCAGGCAATTACTTTAACGCCGTTGAGTCTTCCCAATGCCGAAAACATCATAAATGCCGGAGTTATCCCTTCTCGTAATTTTTCTAATGCGAAAAACGTTGCCGCAGGTCGGGTTTATGAAGAAGTTAAGGACTATTTGATTGAGAACGGCAAATTAAAAAGAATTATTTGTTGTTATGCCGAAGGTTCAAGAGAACGCATTTTTTCGCTGTTAAATGAATATGGAACGGCAGACTTGACCTTTGCCGAAAATTGGAACGAAGCAATAAAAAAATCATCTAAAGTCGTGATGGTGATACTGCCGTTGCCGCATGGTTTTAAGGGAGATGGTTTCTGCATCATATCAGAGCAAGACATTTTGGGCGAACGTCAACGACGCAAATCACCCAAAGTAACTGCAAAAGATTTTATAGCCGATGTTTCATCGTTAAATATTGGTGAATTGGTCGTACATATAGACCATGGTATCGGTCGTTTTATGGGGCTGGAAAATATCACGGCCGGCGGTGCTCCGCATGATTGCCTGAAAATCATTTACGCAAATGAGGCCAAGCTTTTTGTGCCGGTTGAAAATATCGAGGTTATCTCTCGCTACGGAATAGAAGATGAAAATATTCAACTTGATGTTTTGGGCGGTGTCGCATGGCAGGCAAAGAAAGCCAAAGTAAAAGCAAAAATACGGGATATTGCGGAAAAATTAATTAAGATTGCGGCGGAAAGACATTTAAAAAAGGCCGATTGTTTTATTCCGACACAAGGAATGTTTGACGACTTTTGCTCCCGTTTTCCCTATAATGAAACAGATGATCAGTTAAATGCCATATCTGATGTTATGGCCGATTTAAATGCGGCGATACCTATGGATCGCCTTGTGTGTGGGGATGTCGGCTTTGGAAAGACGGAAGTGGCTTTGCGAGCGGCATTTACGGTGGCTTCATCTGGAGCGCAAGTCGCCATCATTGTACCGACGACATTGTTGGCCCGACAACATTATCTTAATTTTAAGCAACGCATGGAGGGTTTCCCGATACGGGTAAAGATGCTTTCCCGCTTGATAACTCCGAAAGAGAGCGCCGCTGTCAAACAAGGCTTGGAAGACGGCTCTGTTGAAATTGTTATCGGAACCCACGCTTTGTTGTCTAAAGACATAAAGTTTTGCAATTTAGGGCTGTTAATCATTGATGAGGAGCAGCATTTTGGCGTGTCTCATAAGGAGAAGTTAAAACAGCTAAAATCAGATGTACATGTTTTGACACTGACAGCCACGCCCATTCCCAGAACACTCCAACTTTCATTAACCGGTGTAAAACAGTTAAGTATCATCGCAACACCGCCGGTTGACAGATTGGCCGCCAGAACTTTTGTTATGCCTTTTGATAAAGTGATGGTTAAAGAGGCCATCTATCGTGAGAAGTTTCGCGGGGGACAAACTTTTTTTGTCTGTCCTCGGGTGTCAGATATTGCCGGTGTGGAAAAAGAATTGCGCGCTCTAGTGCCGGATATTAAAATTTTAGTGGCACATGGGCAAATGCCGGTCAAACAGTTGGAAGATGTGATGAACGATTTTGCGGAAGGGAAGGCGGATTTGCTTCTCTCCACCACCATTATTGAATCCGGCATTGATATGCCCACGGTAAACACAATGATTGTTTATCGGGCAGATATGTTCGGTTTGGCACAGTTATATCAGTTGAAGGGGCGCGTTGGAAGAGGAAAGGCGAGGGGATACGCCTATTTCACGATACAACCGAAAAAGAAATTAAATCCGATTGCCGAACGCCGTCTGAATATCTTGCAGGCACTGGACACTTTAGGAGCCGGTTTCTCATTGGCTAGCCATGACATGGATATTCGTGGTTCAGGAAACATTTTGGGCGAAGAACAGTCAGGGCATATTAAAGAGGTGGGAATAGCCTTGTATCAGCACATGCTGGAGGAAGAAATTTTGCGTCTTCGTTCAGGTTCTTTAGGTGATGTCCAAAATCAAAATGCTAAGGATTGGGCTCCGCAAATCACAACAGGAATTCCAATTCTCATTCCTGAGGACTACGTTCGCGATTTAGGAGTACGTTTGGGGCTGTACAAACGTATCGGTGACATTGCCGATAGTGCGGGCATTGCGGATATGCGGGAAGAATTGATTGATCGTTTTGGAACAATCCCGCCGGAGGTTGATAACCTTTTGAAGACGGTGGAAATAAAATTATTGTGCCGACAAGCTAATATAGAAAAAGTGGATGCTGGCACTAAAGGTATTTTAATTGCCTTTCATAATAATATTTTTGCTAAACCGGAAAAGCTTATAGAGTTTGTTCAGATGTCCTTCGGTGTCATAAAAATAAGGCCGGATCAAAAATTATTTATAGAAAAGAATTTGGATAGTTACGATTTGCGGGTAGAAACTATTAGAGATTATATCAGAAAAATTTCTCAGTTGGCTGGAGGAACCAATGCCTGAAAACAAGTTGTTGCGTTTTTATAACATGCATATTCATTTGATGAAGGATAACCGTCTGGTCATGGAGCGTGCGGCGGTTAAGCGATTGTTGCAAAAAGCCGGAAATACATTTTTTGATATTTATATTTACAGAGATAGAAAATCATACATTTTTGACAGCCATTTTATTCACGACCTCAGCAATGAGGTAACCGGTCAATACTATGAAAGCCCGGAAAAATTTATTAAAGAATATTATAAAAAGGAAGAAGTTGCGCAATCAGCCGCCGAACAACCGAAATTAGATGTTAATATTGAAATATTGAAACCTTTAAAAATCGATTTAAACATCATGGTTTATGTTGCCAAATGCGAAAAGGGAAAGGTAACACCGGTTAAAGAAAAGATAATTTTTGATTATATTCAAAATATTTTGCCGACTACTAAAAACCTAAGTCAACAATATTTGCAGGCATGCCTGTACGAGATACATCCTTCCATAGAACATTTTTATGAGGCTTTGAAAAATATCATAAGCAAAACACCGGAAGAAGCTACCAATCTTCTGCGAGAATGCGTCAAGATTTGTCTCTCCGACGGGCGTTTGCATTATAATGAAAAAGTATGTTTAGCAGAGCTTGTTCAAATTTTACGCGACAATGGCGTTAACGCAGATGTCGGATTGTAAATCTAGCATTTTAGACAGGGTTTCGCAATAGGAAGGTCTTCCCATCTCTCCAAGTGATAGACGAGCGTTTCTCCAAAGAGAAGAAAAAACGCATTGTCCGTAAAATGACAAATAACAGGTTGGTGCGTAACAATATGGATGTGCCGTACATCTTCCGTTGTTGAAGCCGCCAAGCTGAATTTAAAGTCGTCTACAAGCAATTGGTTGGCGCTTTCTTTAAGACGTTCGTCAATAATGGGAGCTATGTTCAAATGTTTGCAGTGGGCAAGAGCCGTCTGTTCAGCCCGCAAAAACGGAGAACAATAGACGGCATCAAAATTTCCATAATCATCAGTAAGTTTTTTTCCCGCAGCCACGGCCCGAACAATCCCTCCTTCGGTTAAAGGGAAAGGCGGTGAGGAAATATATTCTTCATGGCGAGATAATGTTAGAATAGGCATTATTTTTGTTTTAACCACTCTCTCCACGGCTGACCGTCAAATTTAAGGTCTTTCAACCGTGGTGTTTTATCTTCCCGATAAAGAAAGAGCATTTCAATTTCAGGATTAAAATGAGCAATCATCTTATCTGCCTTGGCTCCATCTCCTTCGGAAAGAAAATATTGATAATAGCTGTTGAACTCTTCAACAGGACATACACTGTTTTTAAACGCGGCACAATCTGTTTTTTTCCAGTCCGGCCTAAGGTAGAGGTAGTGACCGGCAATCAAATCTCTGGGGTCATACCCTTGTGCGCGAACCACCACTTCTTGTGTCATGGTACAATCTTCAATTTCAAGAGCAATAAACCACAATCCCATCAATAAAACAGGGTAAGCCAATGCGGCTATCAGTAATTTGTTTTTCATTTAAGCCACCGCCTTTCTGTTAATTTTTTTAACCACATAACACAGCAACAAAAGCAAAACGCCACCGCCTAACAGCCCCAAACCCGTATCCATTAACGAACCGATAAGGTCTACATAAAGAAGAAAGATTCGTAACCCCGCCAATCCAGAGGCCAGGTTAAGCAATTTAATCCTTCTTTGTTTTGCGGCAAAAAACATAATATTAACCAGCAAGAGCATGGTTAACATAAACCCTACAAAAGGAAACGAGCAAAATTTAATAATGAAGCTGCTTGCAAGCATAATTAAAGCACAGCTGAAGTAAAGCATATTTTTTTTCATGTAAAAATAGAACAAGGCCGGAAATGACGCCAAAATCAGAGCTGCAAAAGCCGGATAATAGTTCTGACTTTCATTGATAAAGCCAATGTAATAATCCCAATATACCATATTGTCATTCAGAATAACAAGAAACACACAGCCCAAAATCATCCAAAAACGAGCTGCGCGGGAGAGGGAACTTTGTTTGGTATAATCGGCAACAATATAAAACCAGCTCCAAACAGCCGCAAAGAACAAAAGCAAACCGGAAGGCATATATTCGGCAAATTTTTCAAAAAAAGGCAGTTCGTAAAGTTTAGTTACATCAAATAAAGATACTAAAAATACGGGAAGCCAAATGGTTGGGAAGAGCATTCTCTTAGTAATGAATACAAGCGGAAGACTTAAAACCGACCAAAACAGGAGAGCGGACAGGTTATCGGATTGAAGCTGAAAAATCTGAGCTGCCAAACCAATTCCCGCCAACAGTAGTAAGGCATATAAAATGACCAATCCTTCGCATAAAATATTTGAAAATTTATAAATGCCAAAAGCAGTAAGAGACAAAAGAATAAAATAAACAATCACTTTAACAGAGGAATGAATCTCTTGCCAATTGGCGGCGATAAAAGAGAGAATCCCCATGCCGATACAGAAAAGTCCAAGTCTTAAAAAAGCTTGTATCAATCCCGAACCGGAACGTTTTTTTTCAAAATCCAAAATCGCCAATTTTTGGGAATTTTCTAACAATCCCTCTTGTTCCCACAAGTTCAGTTTTTTCGTAATATTCACAAACGCCTCCATAGAAAAAAGGCAGCTTCTGAGCTGCCTTCACAAAAGTTGCTTTATTGTTGATTAATCAAAGCAATCTCAACGCGACGATTCTGTTCACGTCCGGCAGCCGTGCTGTTTGAGGCAATCGGATTACTGGAGCCAAAACCGTTTGCAATAATTCTATTACCGGCTACACCGCGCAAGCGCAAGTGATTGGCAACAGAGTTGGCTCTTTGCAAAGATAAGGAATTGTTAATCGCATCTGTTCCCGTATTGTCAGTATAACCGCTGACTTGTACACTTGTTTTATTATATTCGGCAATAACCTTCGCTACGGAATCCAAAACCGGAGAGAAGTTTGGTTTAATAACAGCCTCATTGGTATTAAAAGTGATATTTCCGGGCATAATCAAATAAATGCGTCCGTCGACTTCTTTAACCTGAACCCCCGTTCCGACCAATTCAGCACGCAGCTTGCGAGCCTGAAGGTCCATATATCCACCGGTGGCAGCACCGGCCAAAGCACCTACACCCGCGCCGATAAGGGCACCTTTTTTGCCTCCGGCCAAAGCACCAATTCCGGCGCCGGCCGCAGTACCGATACCGGTACCCCAAGCCGTTTTAGAAACCTTTGATTCTCCGGTATAAGGGTCAATAGCGCAAGCGCTCAACATAGAAACAGCCAACAAGCCGCAAATTAAAGATTTTTTCATAAGCATTCTCCTTTTAACTGTTTACACTTTAAACTGCGAAAGTTAAATTTCAAGTTTAAATTTCGCATTTTCCAGTCCAAAGAAGTGCCGGCATGTAAAGAAAAAATCTTTCAAAATATTTTTCTTTTATACCAGTGATGATAAACATAGAATGCAATTAAAATCAGGTACAGAAGTCCCAATCCCCCAAATCCCCAAAAGTTTATTTTGTGAATATCCCATTCTTTAGTAATTTCGTTAACATTAAGCGCGCTTCCCTGAATACTAAATTGCGCTTGAGGGTTTTCGTGCAACAAAGAAACGGCAATTTGATAATCAGGATTAAGATAGTCAAATTCAATCACCAAATCATTGTCTGCCTTTTTCAAATCAGCGCTTATAGCTTTTGTTGTAGCAGTTTTATCAAGTGTGTGGTGAACAATTTTCGCATCGTCGGAAGCCACAATACGGATAGGGTCGTGTCCTATTTTAGATACGTCATTTCCCGATAGTGCTTCAGCACCTTTATTGCGCAGATAAACTCGTGTCATATACAAGTCGGAATAATTTTTATCCCCGACAAGAACAGAATATTGATTGTCGTTTTCTGAGGATATAAAAGTAACGGTTTCTGTTTCATATTTTAAAATGGGTTTACTGATATAAAAAATATAATAACCGGCGGCGATTCCGGATACGCCGAGCAAGAATGCGCCGGTCGGACTGCTCCAAAAGTTCCAGAGTGCCTTGACGGTTTCTTTCCAGTCTTTATGAAAATGCTTTTTTGTAATCCCAAACATTGCCTATTTTCCTCCTCAGGCATAATATAATTATCTAAACCGACCAATAAAGGCGGAGGAGGAGATATTTATTATTATCCAAAATAAACGTCGGTTTTTTATCTTCTATAAACAGGGATTTTACACACTTTTATAATTTTTTTTCCAGATTTGGTAACTTTGTTTTGATAGATAAAATTTAAAACCATTCTCAATAACTTTTTTAAGTATGATTGGGTGGCCCACTCATAAAACGGGGTGTTTTTGAAAGTTTTATCTATTTTTGCATATAATTTCATATCTTTCTTTAAGATAGGTATTAATTTTGGATTAGAGCTGGATAAAGCACCCAAATGGTATATAATCGCATTTGATAATTTATAGACTTGTTTTGATTGTTTTCTTTCCATATAGCGAATATAATCATCCCCACAAACAACCTTAATGTTTTCGGGAATATCTACCCAATTTCTTTTCTTTCCAAAAATAATGCATCCCCAATTATTAGGTCTTTCTTTATCATCTTTTAAGAGTTGCAGTTTGTCTTCCTTCCTTCCTTCCTTCCTTCCTTCCTTCCTTCCTTCCTTCCTTCCTTCCTTCTCCTTGCAGATGTTCAAATGTCGTATTAATAACACTCTCGCTTGCCATTCCAAGTACTCCGAAGTTTTCAGATTTTTTAATTAGCGATAAAACATCGCCACAAAAATTATCGCATACAAGCAAGTCGTCATTAAAAAGTGCAAAATATTCATTTTTACATTCTTTTACACCCAAATTCCAACTGGGGTTTACAAATATGTTGCCGGAAGGAACAATAGTTCGCACTTTACTCTCAATGCTTTCATAACCTTTAGCGGTGTTATCAATAATTAATATCTCGGAAACAGCGCTATCACGGACCAAAGATGCAACTAATAAATCTAAAATTTTTTTATTTTTCTGTAATGTCGGAATCACCACTGATAACATAAGTCACTCCTTTCCTAATATTTCTTTATATATTTTGTATACATTGCTTGCATTTATGGCAGAAGTATAATTTTCGAGGGCCTTTTTCTGCCCTTTTAATGCTATTTCCTTACATCTATCAAGATGGTTAAACGACCACTTTATAGCTTCACAGATTGCCTCCGGAGATTGTGATTTATGTAACAAAGCCGTATCCCTGTCTTTGTATAATTCAGTAAATGCACCGGCATCGGAACAGATTAACAAACACCCTGACATTGCAATTTCTGCAGCCGTTCGGCCAAATCCTTCAAACCAACTCGGTGCAAAGCCAATATCCATTTTTGCGAGATAATCATGAACATTTTGCTTTGGACCAATTACATCAATAAAATCAGACAAACCCAGTTCAGAAATTTTATTTTTTATATCATCAAGAGCCCCATTACCAATAAATGTTAAATGCCAATTTTTAATATTATTGTTCAACAATAAAGAGCATGCCTTCACAAGATCATATTGTCCTTTCTGGGTGTATATTTCTCCGACACAGACCATTTTAATTATTTTATTTTCAAATAGAGGTACTTTACGCGCAACTATTCTCGTATTATCAATTCCGTCATAAACCACCGCCGATTTTGATTTATTTATTTCAGGGTAGGTATCTAATACAGCTTTAGATATGGAAATTATTTTGTCTGACCTGTTTATTAACTTGTATCCCCAAGGAAATATAATTTCAGATGAAAAAGCAGGTCTGATAGCTTCTCTTATATGCCAGACAACTTTTTTCCTTGTAACCAATCCGGCAATTAATCCTACGAATGTCCATATTGTATTAATATGGATAATATCTATATTTTCTTTATGTATCAGTTTTGCCAATTTAAAAATTGTAACAGTGTTTCTGCTGATAATTTTTATTACCTTGTTAACTTTTTTTCGAAAAGAAATATTTCCAGGTACAAGCCAATCAATAGACGGCATAATGACATAATGTAAATTTTCTTGTTCGAGCAACGAAATTCCGGTTCCTTTTTTTGTAGGCAGAGCAACAATTGGGTTTATATTATAGGTATCCCTCATATGTTTGAGCATATCAACCATTTGCAAAAATGCACCGGAAGTTGCACTGTTATCACTTGGTATATAAAGGATATTTTGCTTCATCAAACTTTTCCGCAACGTATTTTTATTAAAGCCGGCTTATCTTCACTATCTTTATTAGCTATCTGAATTCCCAAAAATTGTATTAAAAATCCGTCTTTCATATTAATAGAAAGCAAAAATCTTCGCAAATTGTAAATATGGCATATTGACCCTAAAAAACTGTTATTAACAATCCTAAACACTATTTTCCTGTCTTTTTTACCAAAATATTTAAATCCGAAATCGTCATCATTTTTTAGTTCAGCAAACAGCTCATAAAGTTTTAAAAAAAACGATTTTTTATGTTTCCAATAAATATTTTTATAAAAACCGATACAAGCCAGATAACAGTGATAATAAAATTCTTCTTTTAATGTCTCATATTTACCATATTTCTTTAAAATCTTTTTTCCTTCTATACATTGTATAGGCATTAAAATCAGACGTTCATCTCTGCGAATGGTAGATGAATTTTGTCCTTCTTCCATTCTGTAATGAACTAAAGGTTCTTTAACGATTGTTATCCTTTTCGCTCTGCACATGGCCTCAATCATAAATGGAAAATCTTGGTAGCTTGCTGAACGACTTTCTATAACCTGTTGCTGTTTTATAAAATCAGAACGATATATGCTGGACCATATAGAAGCATGAAAACCGACAATCAATGGGTATTGTTCCACGTTAAAAACACCATCAGGGGCTTTTTGTAAATCTTGATATTTTCCTTGATAACGCTTATTTTGTTTCTCCGGTGATTTATACGAATTATAAATATAAAATTCACATTTAGTTATATCGGTGTTATTTTCTTTAGCATTACTATACAGCTTCTCATACATGGTTGGTTCTATCCAATCATCACTTTCAATAATGCCAATATATTCACCCGTTGCAACCTCTATTCCGTGATTAACGGCACGGCCATATCCTCCGTTGGGTTGATGTATAGCAACTACTCGTTTATCTTTTTTTGCATATTCATCGACAATCTGCGGACATTTATCTTTTGACCCGTCATCTACCAAGATAATCTCTATGTCTTCTAATGTTTGTGCTAAAATGCTATCAACACACTGATGCAAATATTTTTCAACACCGTAAATTGGCACAACAACTGATACTTTAGGCACGTTTTCATCTCCCTAAATGAAAAGAATTCATTCTATATTTCTTATTAGTAATTAGGCTTGTAAGCAAACGAACAATTTCTTCATTATTTAATCTCTTCAAACAATTCTAAAGCTCTGTTTATAGCTTTATCCATGTCGTAATATTTGTAATCTCCGAGACGACCGAGGAAATATACGTTTGTTAATTTTTCCGCTTCGGACAAATATCTTGCATAGAGTGCTGCATTATCATCATTGGGTATTGGATAATATCTTTCGTTTTTGCCAATCTCAAAATTTTCAGAATATTCTTTTGCAATAACTGTTTTAGGCGAATTATCATTCAAGTAATATTTATATTCATGAATCCTCGTAAAGTCATAGTTACAAGGATAATTAACAACAGCATTGCTCTGATAGTGTTCTCTGTCATATTCTTCTATTTTGAAATGAACACTTCTATAAGGTAATTCGCCAAACGTATAGTCGAAAAACTCATCGATAGGCCCAGTATAAAAAATTCTATCAAACTTTTCCGTAATATCTTTAAATTTGGTATTTAACCTAACTTCAATATTAGGATGGTTCAGAATATTTTTTGCAGTTTCTGTATAGCCGTTTTGTGGTATACCCTGGTATTTATCTTGAAAATATCTTTCATCACAACTGATATATACAGGCACACGAGCCGTCACGGCACCGTCAACTTCGTTTGGTTTAACACCCCATTGCTTAGTTGTATAATGCAAAAACACCTTCTCATATACGTAATTAGCCAAGAATTTTAAATCCTCGTCATCTTGTTTTTGAAATTCTAAAATCGGCACTTTTCTATTAAATTCAAAATGTTTCAAAAGTTTCTCTTCGATTCTATTTGCCAGATTGTGAGGAAATACATCATATAATGTTCTAAAATTAAACGGAATCGTGGTTTCAACACCATCAATTACAGCGATAACTTTATGCATGTAAGTATTGAAATCTGTAAAACGACTGATAAACTGCCAAACATTTTCCAAATTAGTATGAAAAATATGAGAGCCGTATTTGTGTATCATAATCCCATTTTTATCGCGATAATCATAAGCATTTCCGCCTATATGGTCTTTTGCATCAATCACCGTGACTTGTTGGTTCAATTCTTCAGCCAGCTTGCGAGCGATTGTTACTCCGCTAAATCCGGCTCCGACCACTAAATTCTTCATTCCGATTTCCTTATTTGCAATATTTATTAAACAATAGATAATTCATCACATTAGCTTTATATTTCTTACTTTTCTTAAAGTGCAACTTACATCTTTGTATAAACACCGTCGACGGAGATTTAATTGCATTTTTATCCTGATTAAATACAAACACTTCTTTATGAGAACAGCTTTGTGATTTCAAATAAATGAAAATGGAAGTGAGCATTTCAGCTGTCCATCCCACGCATCGCTCTTGTCCTTCTTTATAATCGCGACCAAGTCTTTTATCCAGCTCAAATAAGATGGGAAAAATCCATTCACAGTACTCAAAAAAGACATTTCTTTTCATGATAAACATATTGCAAAACGAGCCTGTTTGATTTCCATAAAGCACATCATAAACTTTTTTATAATCCGTGGGATGAATTTCTTTGATTATTTCAAGAGCCAAATGAATCGCCTCACGGCTTTTATCACCGCCTAATGTACAATACTCTTCGCCAATCAGGCTAATAAATGTTTTATCGCCGGTGTTAACAAATTGCGGATGTATAATATCATATTGAGCTGTTAAAGATTCCAAATTATCTTCAGTTAGCCCCAAATCATTTAGATAATTACCTGTAATCTTTAATTTATCTTTTAATATAAAATGTCGTCTGTAATGCATACAACCAACAGATGTTGGGCTGCCAATCTTATCATAATTTTTCCAGGCCCAATAAATGGCCGTCATTTCGTTATAATAGCGATTCAGTGAAGATATATTCTCACCGGTGGCATCGGAAATAGTGTTATTCTTCATCCACTCCATATCCGCAACAGATAAGAAACCGTCTTTGCTTTTTTGTTCTGCAATCTCTCGACCGGCATGAATAGTCAAAATTACATCAGAGTCAAATACTCTACAAGGCTTATGAGTAACATTAATCAGTTTTGTTGTCATATCTACATCTTCTTTAATTTCAGATACATCGCTCACTGCATTGTGATAAAAAACATACTCGTAATATATATTAAAAACAGGAAGAAAAAAACAATATTTAATACTGTGTGGACAAAAGCAGTTTTTTGCTCTTTGCCGCTCATTCCATAAAAAAAGCTACTCTAAAGGCAGCTTTTTCTCGGAACGATGCCGAGTTTGAATTGTAATTCTAACATTTGCGTCTTGAGTATAAAGGAAATCCCAAAATTTTTACTGTTGTTTTCTCAGGTGTGGATTTTCGGTAATAAACAAAGCGTTTAATTTTATACAAAAAGCCATGAAAGAAAGATTGTTTTTTCCCGTCAAAACTCTTAATTTCATAGCCCGCGCTATAAACAATATTTCCAAATATGCATTCAAATTTATGAGCAAGCGAGTTTTGCTCTTTTCTATCGCATTGAGTAAAGTCATTAATCGAAAATTTGTGTTGTAATGGCTTAAAAATATGACTTTTAACAATAAACATTGTCCCCGAAACATATAAAGATCGGGAAGGCTGTGTCATATTCAGAACTTCAGACATCACATTAGTGAAGGGATGGGCGTTTCGGGTGATGAGTTTATAATATGAAACCATGCCTGTTTTTTCATTATTCAGCAATTGGAGTGTTTTATGAAAATTTTCAGAGCAAGAACAAAAACTCAACAAGTTTTGTCGCCATTTATAGTCGCCTTCATCATATCCATTAATATACCAAGGAGAGGTGTCAATATTTCTTTTAGTGTGCAATTTAACAATATAATCATACATGTCTAAATCCACATTATTGAGAATATCGATAAAAGGTCCGACATCATAGCCGCGGTTTTCAACAATTTTGATGTTTATGGAGCAATCATAAGATTTAATATCGGCCACGAGTTCATCATTTGGGGTAGACATCGTAACAATTGCGGTGCATTCGATTTTTTGCTTAATAATCCCGAGACAATGTTTTAGTTCGTTCCACATTTCGGGATAATAGATATGTATATGAACTAACATCTTCATTTTTTATACTTTTTCAAGAATGCTTTGATAGTTTCTTTTAATGGGCAAAAAGCATTTTTCATCAAAAGAATACGCTGAGCAAACAAGGGATTGTCCAAAACCAGATAACGGTTATAGGTAGGATTCGTATATGTTCTGAGATATTTTTTTATAAATTTTCGACAATCTTTAGAGGATATATAATTTATTTTTTTCCCATTTAATTTTAAGCCGTATTCATTAGCGTATGCCGCCACACCATCATTCAAGCCCAGTAGGCAAGGACCCGCCGAATGGTCTATCGGAAACGGGCTGATGTTGGCAAATATGCTGTGTGCTTTGGCATGAAGGGCCTGGTGAACAACGGTTTGCTCCTGAATAGGGGTATCTGTACGCTCAATAATAACAGACTTAATACCATAGTTTGCAAAAACCTCTAAATGAGTGGCGGTTCCGATAACGCCGGCAATTTCTTTAGCGCCTCGGATATAAGATATTTGTTCTTTCAAGCTGAGATACTCGGGGTATATAACCTTGTATCCGTTGTCCTTAAACATTTTTTCAAAATGTTCTTCACCCAAACAAGGCGTGCCCCCCTTAAATTTTGTGCGAGACAAATATATTTTGTCATAATTTTGGGGTGTAATATGTTGGGCTGCTTCTTGAAACGGAACAAGAAAACCATCCTGATATGAAGTGTTAATAATATGAGATTGAGATGGAACATGAACACACTTAAATCGGGTAGGGGAGGATATAAGATATATATCTTCTTTCTTAATGCCGAGAAGCGATAAAAATTCCCATGCCTGAGGGATTATTTTGCGGTGTTTGGCGGTTAAAAAAGCGAGTTTTTGAGGTTTATAGGAGTTCTTGATAAAATACCATAACCGTGAGGTGCTTTCCATCAAAAAATGTCCGATATGGTCGTTGAGGATACCCGCGTAAATAACCTCTTCATCTATATATTTTATATCACGGCCGTTTAAGGGGTAGGCATCTGTTAATGAGCCGGATTTTTTCTCACGTAGATGTTGGGATAGCGAAACAAATCTTCCTCCTGCGTCAATAACGCCGCCCCGATAATAGGGAACACCGTCATCATCAACAAATTTTTTTGCAGGAAGAATAATCCCGTTTGAAACCTGTTTTGTTTTTATCGGCGAAGCGTCAAAATAATCATGAAACAGCCTGTTTTCTTGTGCGACGGTTAAAAGTGGGGATTTATGTATTTTTATAGAATATTTTTCTTTAATTTCAGACATGCCATTCACAGCTATTTGTACTAAAAACACATCCATAGCATATATATTAAAAGTGTCTGAATTTAAATAATATTTGATACCCTGTGGACAAAAGAAGTGCTTTACTCTCGTCCACCTTTCGTTTGTAGTCGAACCAGCTTTCTCACTGCTTCTCATTGGCCGCCCAATCCATAAAAAAACTGCCCTAAAGGCAGTTTTTTATTGGTCGGGACGACTGGATTCGAACCAGCGACTTCTTGCACCCCATGCAAGCGCTCTACCAGGCTGAACTACGTCCCGAAATTGTTCTATCTATAAATCTCTCTCTCCAAAATTGCAAGCAAAAATTACTGCCGTAACCAATAATTTAAAGATGCCTCTGTTATCTTTCTTACTTTGAAACTTTAGCCAGTGCAGAAGAAAGATCTTCCCTCATATTTTTCAACTGGTCGAGCAGGGAACAGATAATCTCTCGCGATGTTCCGTCTATCTCTTCCAACTGTTCAGGAGCCCCAAAGAAATCTTTCTGGATTTCTTCACCAACAAGATTCTTAACTCCTTTTTCTTTAAATAACTTTTGAACACCTTCAATAGTATATCTCTGGTCATACAAATAGTTACGGATAATTTTCAGCAATTCCACATCATCAGGACGATAGTAACGACGACCGCCACTCCGTTTCATGGGTTTGATTTGCGAAAACTTCGTTTCCCAAAAGCGCAAAACGTGAGTAGCTATACCAAGCTCCTCGGCCACCTCGGCAATCGTTCTGAAAGCCGCTTTGCTTTTGTTAACAACCATGATTTGCCCTATAAGATAATTTAAGCGTTAATTGCTTTACGCATGGTTTGAGAAGGCTTAAAAGAGATAACCTTTCTTGGTGAAATAACGGCCTCTACACCGGTTTTAGGATTGCGTCCGGAGCGCTCTTTTTTGCTACGCAAAGAAAACGTCCCGAAAGAAGAAAGCTTAACATCATTACCGTTACTCAGTTCTCCGACAATTTCATCGAGAACCATATCCAAAATATCACTAGAGTCCTTGCGAGAAAGACCAATCTCTTCATAAATAGTCTCAGCAACATCAGCACGTGTAATTGTCTTCATTTTCTTTCCTTCAAATACAATATCTATTCCATGCAGCATACATATAACAAAAACTTGCTCCTGACAAGAGCTAATCCACAGCTTATTCACCTAGAGGCGAATAACGGCTCCACCCCAAGTAAACCCGGCTCCCATGGCTGTAAGCACAACCAAATCACCTTTTTTCAAGGTTCCGTCTTCCATTTTTTCAGATAATGTCATCGGAATGGTGGCCGCAGACGTATTGCCGTGGTGAGCTATATTAACAATAGCCTTTTCCTCAGGAGCTTTCAATTTCTGCGCCACCCCCTCAATAATTCTGATGTTGGCTTGATGCGGAATAATCCAATCTACATTATCAATTGTAACACCGGCCAGCTTCATTGCTTCTTCGGCCGCTTGCGGCATGCTCGTAACAGCAAATTTAAAAACTTCTTTGCCGTCCATTGTCACAAAGCCGGCATTCTTAGTTAAAGAAACGCCACCATTTGTTTTCAAATTATCATAAAAACTGCCGTCTGCATGCATAATAGTTGAAAGAATACCAGTGTCCTCAGGTGTCCCTTTTCCTTCCGTAGCACGCAAAACAACCGCACCGGCACCATCACCGAACAAAACGCAAGTATTACGATCCGTCCAATCCACAATTTTAGATAAAGTTTCTGAGCCGATAACCAAAGCGGTTTTAACCTGCCCGAGTCGTATCATATTATCCGCCATAGCCAAGGCATAAACAAAGCCGGAACAGGCAGCAGACATATCAAAAGCAGGGGTTCCTGACTTAACCCCCAACATATGAGAAATTTTAATTGCAGATGCCGGAGTCGTATTGTCAGGTGTAACCGTAGCCATAACCACAAGGTCAATATCTTCAGCATTCAAGCCTGAAGTCTTAAGAGCCATTTCTGCTGCATGAAATGCCAAGTCAGAATTGGTTTCGTTTTCAACAACATTTCTGGATTTTATACCGGTACGCGTGGTTATCCACTCATCGTTCGTATCAACAATTTTAGCTAAATCATCATTTGTAAGAGTCTTCTTCGGTGCATAATGACCATGCCCGATAATTTCTGATCTAATAAACATCGTAAAAAACTTCCTGTGAGAGTTCATCTAAATCGACTTTTTCAATCTCTGCCCGAATGGTTGCAACAAAGTTTTGGCGAACTAATTTTAGAGCATTCCCAACAGCCACTGAAAAACCAAGAGCATCAGTTCCGCCATGACTCTTCACGGACAATCCGTTTAAGCCGACAAACATGGCCCCGTTATACAAGCGAGGATCCATCGTTTTCTTAACTTTGAGGATAACACCGAGCATAAACGGCAATCCCAATTTCGCCAAAAAAGAACTCTTTATGCTTTTTTTCAACAGGCGAGCCACCAAACGAGCCGTCCCTTCAATAGACTTAAGTGCAATATTTCCGGTAAAACCATCGGCGACAATAACATCAGCAACTCCATTTGGAATCTCGTGCGGTTCAATATATCCGCGAAAGTCAATGTTTGTCTGCGAATTTTTAATCATGTGCGCGGCTTGATGAATTTCTTCTTTACCCTTCATCTCTTCTGCACCGATGTTAAGTAAAGCCACACGCGGATGCTCAATGTTCAAAGCGTGCTTTGCCAAGATGTCTCCCATAATAGCAAACTCTGCCAGATTAATAGCATTACACTCTGTGTTAGCTCCCAAATCAAGCATAATATAGCGTCCGGTTTGGTGCGGCATAATACTGACGATTGCCGGACGGTGAATTTTTTGAATCGTCTTCAAAACCAGCTTGGAAATAGCCATCAAAGCACCGGTATTTCCTGCTGAAACAATGGCTTGAGCTTCTCCTTTGCGAACAGCATCAATCGCCATATACATACTGGTATTCCGATTACGAATAACAGAAGACGGCTTGTCCTCGTTATGTACCATTTCTGGCGAATGACGCAGCTCACAGACCTTTTTAAGTGCCGGATACTGATTCAAAATGGGTTGAACTTTTGCGCTGTCACCAAACAGCAAAAAACGAGCATCGGGATTCTTTTTGGCTGCAATAGCCAAACCTTCTATCACGATACGGGGGGAATTATCTCCCCCCATAGCATCTATTGAGATGACCAGATTATTATCAGACAAAACCTGCTCCATTCAAATACGACCTGAAAAGGCCTGTTATAGTAATAGATTATTCAGCGGTAGTTTTTTGAGCAACTACTTCGCGATTGTCGTACTGGCCGCATTTTGGGCAGACGTTGTGAGGTTTCTTCAATTCACCGCAGTTTGGGCATTCCATATATGCATTAGACTTCAATGCATCATGGGAACGACGCATGTCACGGCGTGATTTTGAAGTTTTCTTCTTAGGTGTAGCCATTTTCGCCCCTTCTATTTTTAAAAATTAACGTTATTACATTTTATTCAGTCGACATTAATAACTTATCTGTTTCATAAAATCAACTAAATAAAATACCGATTTGCGAAATTCTGAAATCCTTTTAGCCAATATTTTATGATTTTGCAAGGACTTTTTTATTATCTATTAGCTTATTTCTTTAATTTCTCCAAAACAGCAAATGGATTAGCCGCTTTGGTTGTTTCCTCATCAAACTCTGATGTGAACTCGAAAACCTCTCCCTCTTGTCTGGGAAAGTCATCAATAATCAATGCAATTTGTTCCATGGCTATTTCCGCCAGATCAATTTGTCCTTCCGTTACAATGTCGGGGACATCATCATCAAACTCAAATTCCATTTCCTGCAAATCTTTAGCCGTGAGGGAAGTGTCAAAAACAACCTCAAATTCCGTTGAGTAAGTTTTAATAAAATTTTCCAACGAGATAATGCTTGTTTGTTCAATTTTTGCACAAGCTTTTCCTTTAACAGTCAGAGTGTGGAGTTCCTTTTTATGGAGTTGAACTTCCATTTCAGCTTCAAAACTCTTCACAGAGGGAACCTTTAAAATATCTGTGATGTATTTAAGCTGTTTGTCGTCTGCTTTTAGGTTGTAATGACGGATTGCTGCCGTTAAATCCTCAATTTTAAGAGGGTAAGAAAAAAGATTTTGCATAAATGTTTTCCTTATGTTATACAAATATTAACTTTATTTTTAGGATATAACGACGAGGCTGATATATGTCAATAAACAAAATAATAGGACTGTGCTCTTGTGTGTTGTTAATGTCTGCTTGCACAGGGGATAAAACTCGGGAATGGTTTGTAACTCGTAATGGTAATATGCCGTCAAACGAGCGTATCAGCCAGATTTCAGTCGGTGATAGTCGGGAAAAAGTTCGCCAAGTTCTTGGTGCTCCGTCAACGGTTGTTTGTTTTGATAAAGACACTTGGATTTATATGTCATCAGATGTTAAACGCTTAGCATTTTTTGCGCCGGAAGAGATTAATCGTGATGTCTTAACCATCAGATTCGGCCAAGATGACCTTGTTAAGGAAATTACACACCTGAATAAGGAAGATGGACAGCAAGTGGTTATTAACTCTGATGAAACGGAAGCTGTTGGCGAACAAGTCGGATTTTTCCGTAAGTATTTTGGTGGGGTAGGGCAGATTAATCCTTTAGGTTCTCGTAACAGTTCCGGAATGTAGATAAAATAACCCGATAAAAAAAGGCAGGTAAAACCTGCCTTTTTTTGTAGCCGAAGCGCTTAGCCTGCGAAATACTGAATGTACAGAAATGCTGTGGCAATAGCGACTGTCAACAGCATAATCGGCACAGACCATTTCATGAAACCTAAGAAGCTGATTGGTGCTCCTTGGCGAGAGGCTATTCCGGCAACGATAACGTTCGCTGAAGCGCCAATCAAAGTTGCGTTTCCTCCAAAGCAAGCACCTAGGGATAAAGCCCACCAAACAGGCATCATGGCTTCTCGCCCGCCCATTGCTTCCTCCATAGATTTTATCATCGGTATCATGGTTGCAACAAACGGGATATTGTCGATAACACCGGAAACAATGGCTGAAACCCAGATAATTAACAATGAAGCTTTTTGAATGCTTCCGTTGGTAACGTCAATAAATTTCTGACCGAGGATTTGTAAAATTCCGGTAACCTCCAAGCCATATACAATAACAAATAAGCCGGAGAAGAAGAAGATTGTTGTCCAGTCAACCAAATCAAAAGCTTTTTCAACTTTATTGTCACGCTCTTCGTGTCCGTTGCCCCATGTGTAGAGCAGTAAAAGAACAGAAGCTCCGAAAATGGCAATTGTACCATTAGCAATATGCAGGTGTTCAGCAGATATAAACCCTACAATAACCATTGCTAAAACAGATAATGATTTAACTAATAAACCTTTATCTTTAATAGCATCTTTTTCGTCTAAGCTCATAACTTTTGCACGACGAGCCTTGGTTGAAACCAAACGTTTTCCCCAAAAGAAATCAAAAATGGCCACTAACACAACCATGTTAATGAATACAATCGGAGTCAGCTCAAACATAAAATCAGTAAACGATAAATCAATCGCGGAACCGATTAAAATATTAGGAGGATCACCGATTAAAGTAGCTGTTCCGCCGACATTAGATGAAAAGATTTCAAGCATCAAAAAAGGCAAGGACGGAATACCAAGCTTTTTCGTAATTTGAAATGTGACGGGAACAATCAACAAAACGGTTGTTACATTATCCAAAAAGGCTGAGAAAACAGCTGTTACAAGAGCCAAAACAATCAAAATTCCGCGTGGGCTGGCCTTAACTTTTTTAGTAGCCCAAATTGCAACATATTGGAAAATTCCTGTTTTTTCAGAGATACCGACAATGGTCATCATACCGATAAGCAAAGCCAACGTATTAAAGTCAATACCTTTTATTGCTGTTTCCTGTGTCAATATTCCGGCAAATATCATAATAGCTGCGGCCAGCAAGGCGACAACCGCACGGTTTAATTTTTCCGTGAACAAAATGACATAAGCCATAATGACGATAGCCGCAGCAACAATTTTAGCGTCTATGCCCCAAACCATCTGGGGAACACTAAATAAATCTGCACCATGCATTAGATTATATCCTTATAAAGTTAAACACCTTTATTTGTTAGCACGGTACTTCCTAAAAATACCTTAATATTTCAAAAATAGCGCAAAAGAAGGTATGTGGCCGCCGCTAATGTACTGATGATTGTGGTGGGGATAGAATAAATCAAAAATTTTTTAAAATTAATGTCAATTCCTTCTTTAGAGGCGTGTCCCGCCACAATAACATTGGCAGAAGCCGCAATCAAAGTGCCGTTTCCACCAAAACATGCGCCTAAAGATAGGGCCCACCAGACAGGCATCATCACTTCACGTCCGCCAAGGGAGTCCTCCACAGTTTTAAGTAAAGGGATTATTGTGGCAACAAAAGGGATGTTGCCTAAAACAGCTGAAGCAACCATAGAAAAAGCAAGCATGGAAAAAGTTGCAGTGTAAATATCTCCTTCAACAAAATTAATGAAAAAATCCGCTAAAGGCATAAGCGCTCCGGTCTTTTCTAAGCCGAACACCAAGGCAAACAATCCGGCAAAGAAAAAAATAGTGGTCCAGTCAACCAATTTAAAAGCTTCTTCAACTTTATGTTCGCGATGCAGCTTATTGTTATCCAAAGTATACAGAGCCAGGAGAACGGCGGCTCCGGTCATAGCTATTGTTCCATGGGTGATATGGTAATGTTCGCCGACAACAAATCCCGAAATAACAAGAAAGAGTACAACGAGAGACTTTATTGCGACATCGGGATCTTTAATGGCGTTACGGGCATTTGTTTGCATGATTTTCATTTTGTCGTTTTCCTCGGCATTAAGTTTTCTTCCCCATATAAAATCCAATCCGATGAGCAACAACGCCATAACAACAATGACAACCGGTGTTAAGTTATAAATAAAGTCCATAAAGGGTATGTTAAGAGCCGACCCTATTAAAATATTGGGAGGATCTCCGATTAAAGTGGCTGTTCCTCCGATGTTAGAGGCAAAAATTTCCATTAATAAAAAAGGGTGGGCGGGGATTTTTAATTGTTTGGTTATCTGTAAGATAATAGGAACCATAAGCAACACGGTAGTAACATTATCCAAAAAAGCAGAAAAAACAGCTGTAATCAGAGCTAAAGTCACCATTAAGCTCCTGGGATCCGCTTTGGAAAATTGTACGGATTTAACAGCCGCATATTCAAACATACCAGATTGCTCACCGATTCCGACAATGGTCATCATGCCGATAAGCAAAGCTAATGTGTTGAAGTCTATGGCGGCTAAAGCGCTTTCCTGCGTCAGAATACCGGCAAAAATCATCAGCGCTGTGCCAAGTATTGCCACGATAGCGCGGTTTAATTTTTCCGTGAAAAGTAAAATATAGCTACCGACTAATATTCCGACAGCCATAAACATTTGCGATGAATACATAATTTTCTCCTTATCTTAACTGGATATAAGGAGAATTTTAACAATTAAAAGAGGGGGTTATAAACGCAAAAGGTGGTTAACAATACCGTATAAAGTGTTGATTTCCTGTACGGTCATTTGATTTCTGGTGAAAATGTTGCGGAGATTTATAACCATTTTATCACGTTTTTCGCCTTCTTTAAAGTTACCGCAATCTTCTAATTTGCCTTCTAGATAGGAACAAAATTGCACAACTTTTTCCTTAGAAGCCATGTCGGAATGATTAATAACCAATTGCTCTTGAGGGGCGGTTATTTGTTGTTTGAAAAACTCGTAACCGGCAAGCAATACCGCTTGTGACAAATTAAGCGAGCAGTGTTTAGGGTTCAGCGGAATATTGATTATGGCATCGGCGAGGCAAACATCATGGTTGTTGAGGCCTGTTCTTTCCGGACCAAATAAAATTCCGGTACTGAAGCCGTTTTCTAATTTTTCAGCAGTTACGGCAGCGGCTCTTTCCGCTGTTAAAACAGGCTTAACCTGATCCCTGTGCCGAGCCGTCGTTGCCTGAATGTAATTCAAGTCTGCGATAGCCTCTTCAGTAGAAGAAAATAGCTCCGCATGATACAAAATTTCCTCTGCATTAGATGATGCAGCGATAGCTTTTGGGGAAAGGTGGTCTTCTCTGGGATTGACCAATCGCATGTTATACAGACCGCAATTCATCATGGCTCGTGCAGCCATACCGACGTTCTCCGCCAATTGCGGCTCAATTAAGATAATATAGGGCTGTTTTTCAATCATGATTTTAAGATTTATTCTGAGGTTGCATCGTTAGAAGCTGGAGTTTCAGGAGTGCTGAGGGTAATAAAGCGCTCACCGAAATATTTCGCCAATTGCGCTCTGTCTTTAACATCAATATCAGGCTTGGTATAAACAATTTGCTGGTCAGCCGGCAATTTTCTGTTTAATCTTCTGATTCTTGCTTTTTCAAGATTTTCCAAGGCATCAGCCATGCGACGCATATCAGGATTAGAACCGTTAGTCACAAAAAACTCCAAACTGTTTTGCAACGGGTGCTCAACAGCTTCATTTTCTGTTTTTTCTGTATCAGTCCCTTCAGAGGCTGTATCAATGGCAAAAGCCGGAACACTGCACAATAAAAGAAGCAAAAAAACAACCTTGTTTAACATTTAATATCCTGCCGTTAGTCTGTTGAAAGAAGATCCATAGAGTTAAACAAAATATTTTCCATGTCTAACCCTGTGAAGTTTTCGGTAGCATCTAAAAGTCCGGAGAATATAGTGTCAAAAGGATTGTTTCCGTGGCCTAAAGAATTGTACGCAGAGCGAAGTTGCTGCGTGTATTTTTTCGGCAAGTCCTTAACTCCCTGATCATAACTCTCCGGAATTTTATATCCCAAATTGCGAAGGTGTTGTGTCATTACAAGCATGTTATGTCTGTTGACCTCAGGGGCAATCATCTCCTGTCCGACAGCATCGCCGTAAGTCGTAGCTTCTCCGATATAATTAAGCTTGCCGTGCTGTCCGCTGCCTCTCCATGTTTTGATGCCGCTTTTATCTCTGGCTCTGGCCCACGGGTCAACGGGTAAAATATCAGAACCTTTTGAATTATTGGCATAAACAGGAGCTTTAGTTATATCGGTACTGGCAACATTATCACCAAAATATCCGTCGTCAGCAGTTGTCGCACTGATATTTTGTCTCATGGGAGCTTCTGCCGCGGCAACAGTTGCATCGGCTAAGTCAGATTTTTTTAAAGCAACTTTCTCTTTGCGGACTTCAACACTTTTTATATCAAACTTCTTTTTCGTGTTTTCGGCTCTTCTGCTTTGCAACTGTTCAGAGGCCCTGTTTATTTGCGCGGCGCGCAACTGCTTCGCCTTGCGAGCCTGTTCCAGCCCAATATCTTGAACACGGGGTGCAGAATTCTGCTGAACGGTGGTCGTAGCCCAAGGATTCGCGGGGAGTTGAGCCGAAACCCCTCCCGCTACCAGCATAAGACTGGTGCTCGCTAGTAAAAGTGCAAACTTATTCATGACAGTTCTCCTGCATAAAATTCGCTATTATTATCATAGCACAAATATTAGCAGAATAATAGTTACAAAATTGTTATAATTTTGAAATTTTATAAAAATATTATGTTATGATTTATTTCGTTCGTTTCTTATCTGTTTTTTCAGCGTATTAATCTCTTTTTGCAAAAGCTCAAGCTGGCAGTCAATCGGATCTTTGTCTGTGGGGCAATATCCATAAGCCATAAAGCCTTCTTGTTGTTTGGAAGTTTGCTGTGTTTTGTGTGCCGGAACGCCAACAACGGTTTGTCCGGCAGGAACATCTTTTAAGACAACGGCATTAGCGCCGACTTTCACATCTTCACCGAGGATGATAGGGCCTAAAATTTGCGCTCCGGCGCCGACGGTAACGTTGTTTTTCAGGGTGGGATGGCGTTTGTGGGTGTTTTTCCCGCTTTTATCAAATACGGTTGTACCGCCCAGTGTCACTCCATGGTAAAGGGTAACATTGTTGCCAATCTCTGTTGTTTCTCCGATAACCACGCCCATTCCATGGTCAATAAAAAAGCCGTTCCCGATTCGCGCGCCGGGATGAATCTCAACACCGGTAAGAAAACGGGCGAATTGAGATATAATACGAGCGGTTAAACGAAAGTTTCGTCGCCAAAGAGCGTTTGTAAAACGGTAGACGATTATGGCGTGTAGTCCGGAGGAACATAATAAAGCCTCAAAACGACTTTGAGTGGCTGGGTCTCTGGCGATAACCGCATCAATGTCATTAAGAATCATCTTGAATTTTGTTTTCATTTTATGCTACATTCCTGAAAATATTAACAATTTATACAGCTTTTCTCTTATATAATGCAGAAAGTTCTAAATTTAGGTTAAAAGACATGACAGAAGTTTTATTCAATGGGCATGCAGGGCGTTTGGAAGGGCGTTACCACCAAAGTGAGAATCCTGCCGCACCGATAGCTCTTATTTTGCATCCGCATCCGCAATACGGTGGAACGATGAATAATAAGGTTGTTTATACGTTATTCAGTTGTTTCCAAAATCTTGGTTTTTCCGTTTTGCGATTTAATTTTCGTAGTGTTGGTCGCTCTCAGGGGCAGTTTGAAGATGGTCCCGGTGAGTTATCAGATGCAACTGTTGCATTGGACTGGCTGCAATCAGTAAACCCCGAAGCTAGACAATGTTGGATTGCCGGCTATTCTTTTGGTGCTTGGATAGGTTTGCAATTGTTGATGCGCCGTCCGGATATTAATAATTTTATTGCCGTATCTCCTCCCGCAAATGAAAAAGACTTTTCATTTCTGGCGCCGTGTCCGACATCAGGATTGGTTACCCAGGGGTGTGTTGATGAAATTGTTACTCCATCCAGTGTAACTACTCTCATTAAGCGTCTGAACGTTCAACGTAATGTGTCGGTCAACTATGCCATGGTTGAGGGCGCCGACCATATGTATAATAATCACTTAGTTGATTTATACAAGATTGTGGGTAATTATGTTATTGACGCGATGAAGAAAAAAGTTCCGGCCAAAAAGCGTCGTGGTCGACGTAAAAAATCTGAAATGTTGGAACAAGATGACGTCTATTTAATAACGGACGAAACAGACACCTCAGGCGATTATGATGCTGAGATTGATGATTTTGAAGACGATGAGGAAGAATGATAAAAAGAGCGCTTTTAGCGCTTTTTTTATTTTAAAAGGAAATTTTATTTTTCAAATAAGAGAGAATATAAACCCTAATGGCGCTTGACAGGTTGTCTTGCGTTCTGGCTCTGTCTATATCGGTAACAAGCTGATTAAGGCTGATGTTTTTTTCTGCCGCGATATTCTTCAATTCTGCTAAAAATTCATCTTCCAGCGATATGCTTGTTTGATGGCGGTTAGCTATAACAACGGAAAACTTACGCATTTTTTTTACGGAAAGCATCGATTGAAACTACTTCGGCAACGGCGGCCGGCTGTGTAGCCTTTTCACCTTCGGTTGAGGATGAAAAATCTTCATTATTGCTAAAACTCAATCCGAATTTAGCATGAGGGTCGGCAAAATAACTGATGGCATCATAAGGAACACGCAAAGTTTGCGGAACACCGCCAAAGCTCAAATCAACTTCAAAATAAGTTTCTCCGACCATTAAATTGGCAAATTGATGCTGCAAAACAATAGTCATCTCTTCCGGATACTGGTTAAGAAGATTCGCGGAAACTCGTGACGCCGGATGATTAGTCTTAAATGTAATGTAAAAGTGATGTTCTCCTGGTAATCCTTCATCGGCAGCAACCTTCAATGCCTCAATCACCACATGTTTAAGAGCTTTTTCAACCAATTTATCGTAGTTAATTTCCAAATCTTCCATATCGGACACCTTGTTAAAAGCAAACTAAAGGGTCGTTCTGTTGATAGGTGACCCAAACCCCACTTTCAGCTATCCAAAGCCGAAAGAATTTCGATTTGTTGCGACTACACTAAGCAGCCATTGCAACAGGAGCTACGTTATTATCGTTAGCATTCATTTAAATTTGAACCGATAACGGTGGTATCTCACCGAACACAGCTTACCTATCTTTACTATACATTGTCAATCCTATGTCACCCCCATAATTATTACTCCTCGCGCTGCGAGTGGTGGAGGTGCCGGGTACTGCCCCCGGGTCCAACATATCTATTTCATAGAGCTTCTAGTGTCATAGCCAGGTTAACCTGACAAAGAGAATTATAATTTTTTTTAACAATATTTCAAGGGATATGTATAGTTTTTTGCTATACCACATAAAAAAACTGTTATAATCTGATCGAAAATGGAGGGAGAAATGACAAAAGTTGCCGTTTGGTGCCGTCATGAGGGTGACAATATAATAGGCATTGGTAAAGAAATCCCTTGGCGAGTGCCCTCGGATTTCAAACGTTTTAGCCGAATTGTCGCCGGCGAAAATATTGTTGTCGGGCGCACCACATATGAAACACTGCCTCCGAAGTATGATAACGAAAGTATCTTCATTTTAACGCATGATGCAGATTATGAAACGCGTAATTCCGAAAAACATAAAATCGTAGAAAAGGCCAAGTTTTTCAAAGATTTTGAAGAGGATATTTATATCAGCGGGGGCGCGGGAATTTATAATTTGTTTATGATGGCGGGAAACAGTCTGCTTCCGGATATTGTCGTTGATTGTGTCTATCACGGCAAAATGCTTCCTTTAGAAGGGGAAAAAGCCGACATATCCGAAAGCGTTAAAGTGCTGGAAGATAAATTTCGCCAAATCGGAAGTGTCTATGAAGAAGATGATGTAACCGTCGCGCTTTATGTCAAAAAAGATGAGTTTATTGAACAAAGAGTCCTGAATAAACTCATAAACGCCATTAGCTTAACCTAACAAACCGCAGAGAAAAAGATGAAACAATATTTGGAAATTTTAAAAGATATTATGGAAAACGGTCAAGATGCCGACAATCGCACCGGCATTTATGCGCGTAAGGTCTTTGGAAGACAAATGCGTTTTGATTTAAGTAAGGGTTTCCCTTTGGTAACCACTAAAAAAGTTTTTCTTAAAGGAATTATCCATGAACTTATCTGGTTGCTTTCAGGGAATACAAATATCAAATATCTGACGGATAATAACGTTCATATCTGGGATGAGTGGGCCGATGAAAACGGAAATCTGGGGCCTGTTTATGGCGCGCAATGGCGTAATTTTAACGGGCAGGGGATTGACCAAATTAAAGATGTTATTGAGCGGATAAAGAAAAATCCCCAAGACCGAAGATTAATCGTCACCGCATGGAATCCTGCACAAATTGAGCAGATGGCGTTACCGCCGTGCCACGCTTTTTTTCAATTTGACGTCACCCCCGATGGACGCCTGAATTGCCAGCTCTACCAGCGTAGTTGCGATATGTTTTTGGGGGTTCCGTTCAATATCGCATCTTATTCATTGCTTACGATGATGATTGCTCAGGTGACAGGGCTTAAAGCAGGAGAGTTTGTTCACACATTGGGCAATGCGCACGTTTACAATAATCATTTTGAGCAGGTAAAAATCCAACTTACCAGAGAACCGTTTGCGTTGCCGCAGATGAGGATAAATCCTGATGTGAAAGATATTTTTGATTTCAAGTATGAAGACTTCGAGCTTGTTGACTATCAATGTCATGGATCGCTGAAAGGAGCTGTCGCTGTTTAGGGGGAGAGCAAAAGCTATGCAAACAATTGAAACAATCGTAAAATATACCAAGCTTTCACACTATGTTGACAATCCTGCTAATCTGACCTATGGCACGAAAGGGGCTGCCTGTTTTGATATTTGCGCGGCATTGCAAAAAAGCATAATTATAAAACCGGGGGAACATGTCGGTATTCCAACGGGTGTAAAATTTGCACCGGAAAGTCCCATTTGGTTTAGGGTTAACTCTCGTAGCGGATTGGCTGTAAAACACGGAATCATAACAATAGCCGGTATCATTGACACAGATTACAGAGGAGAGATAATTGTCGCTTTGCTGAACACAAATTCTGAAAGCAGTGGTAAAAGTTATGAAATATGCCCCGGAGATAAAATAGCACAAATAGAAATTCCTTTTCCATACAGAGCAAAATTTGAAGAAGTAAGCAATCGGGAATTTGAATGCTTTTCAACGAGTCGTGGTGAAAACGGTTTCGGTTCTACGGGGCGTTAATAACTCCATTTTAAAGAAAAAATACAAAAAAAAGAGCCCCCGCTTCACAGCGGGAACTCCAAAAATGGCAGTAAAAATCATCGTGCTAAGAAAGTTGTATCTTTTCCATTTTTCCGCAAAACAGAGTTGCCTTTGACAGTTTCTCCGTTTCTGACGGGAACGCAGATAACTTGCCCCTTAGGGAAGAACTGCAGGTTCCGGTCTGCAAGGTTGATGAGGAAACCCTCAACACCTTTTTTGATTGTTAAGGCTGCCATGTGTTGAGTTTTTCCCTTATTGGTTTTAGGGATAATTACTGAACACATTGTGGGAGCCTCAAGCAGCAAGAGATTTCTCTTATCTGCAAATTTAGCGAATTTTTCGCTGATGTACTGTTGTAATGTACTCATATCTTATATAAATAATTTTTTTGATTGGCTATAATAAAACATATTTTTTTATTAAATGCAAGTAAAAAAAGACAAAAAATATTTTTTGTACAAAATAGGGCGATAAACATGCTTTTGCGGATGGTTTCAAATAGAAAACTGTTTTGTAAATTTCTGCTAAAATAAAATTTTATGACTGAATAAAGCATGTAAAAAATCCCCCGAAGGGGATTTTTTCTTAAATCGCTTTGCGAAGAGCATCAATAGCTTCATTTAACCGAGAAGTGTCAGCTCCTCCGGTCTGCGCCATATCTGCTCGTCCGCCGCCACCCTGAGCGCCGACAAACGGTGCGACTATCCTTACCAGTTTATCTGCCGGATGAACGGTTTTAATATTATCACTCACGCCGATAACAACCGAAACTTTGTCTTCATTACAAGAAAAGAACGCAACCACAGTATTTTCTTGTGACTGAGACTTTACTTCGTCAATAAAAGCCTTAAGCTCTTTGGGGGGAATATTTTCCAATATGCGCGCCACAAACTTAATGCCGTTTATATTTTCAAAATTTTGCGGATTATCGGCAGTTTTGTTGCTGACAAATTTCTTTTTCAATTCAAAAAGCTTGGTTTCGAGCTCTTTCTTTTCTTCAAGTAATTGTTTGACTTTTGCCTCTATGTCATTGAAATTTGATTTTAAAGAGGCGCAAATTCTATGAAGCTTATCTTCAATATCTTGTTCAAAACTTTCCGCAGCAGCGCCTGTGACGCATTCCAAACGCCTAACTCCGGCAGCTACGGCAGATTCTGAGACAATGTTAAAATGCCCGATAGAACCTGTTTGCTTCACGTGAGTTCCACCGCAAAGTTCCGTAGACACTCCGTTTCCAATGCAAACCACACGAACCTCATCACCGTATTTTTCACCAAACAAAGCCATAGCTCCTGAGTTAAGAGCTTCGTCATGATTCATAATTTTGGTTTCAACAGGTAAACTCTCCCGAATCATCTTGTTAACATCGGCCTCTAATTCTCTGATTTCTGATTCGGAAATTTGCTTCGGGTAGGCAATGTCAAAGCGCATACGTTCAGCCGCTACCATAGATCCCTTTTGCGTAACACTGGAGCCGAATTTTTTTTGCAACGCGCAGTGAAGAAGGTGGGTAACTGTATGGTTGGCTTCAATAGCATGGCGATTTTCTTCATTGACCTGAAAAGTTGCCGTATCTCCGGTTTGAACAGTTCCGGAAATAAGTTTGCAGACATGAACATACAGCCCGTCAAGTTTCTTTTTGGTGTCTGTAACTTCCGCTTCAAAAGCCTTTCCGATAATACGTCCTTTATCTCCGACCTGACCACCCATTTCAGCGTAAAAAGGCGTTTGATTGGCCAAAAGATAAAATTCTCCGTCGCACACTTTATCAGCAGCAACGTTATTTTGAACCAAAGCCGTAATTTGCGCATCAGCTTTTAGTGTTGTGTATCCCAAAAATTCGGTCATCGGAAGTTTTTCCTTCATTTCAAACCAAATTTTATCCGTTCCGGCATCTCCTGAACCGGCCCAGTTTTTACGAGCCTCAGCTTTCTGGCGTTCCATAGCCGCATTAAAGGCATCAGTATCAACATTTATTCCTTTTTGACGCAACGCATCTTGGGTTAAATCCAGTGGAAAACCATAAGTATCATATAACTTAAAAGCGGTTTCACCATCAAATATTCCACCAGCCGTAAGGTGCGCCGCTTCCTCATCCAGCAAACGGATTCCTTTATCCAAAGTTTTTAGAAAACGTTCTTCTTCATTTTTGATAGTGTCGCAAATAAGAGTTTGAGCTTTATAAAGTTCCGGATAAGCTTCGCCCATTTCAGCTTGCAGAGCCGGCAGAAGTTTATACATCATAGGTTCCTTCATGCCTAGCATATAAGCGTGGCGCATAGAACGACGCATAATTCGGCGTAAAACATAGCCGCGTCCTTCATTTGAAGGCAATACACCGTCAGCAATTAAAAAAGCGGTTGAGCGCAAATGGTCAGCGATAACATTATGTGATGCTTTTAAAGGACCATTGGGATCGGAATTTGCCATATCGGCAATAGTTTTAATCAGGTTTTGAAAAATATCAATTTCATAATTAGAGTGTACGCCTTGCAAAATAGCTGCGATTCTCTCCAAACCCATACCTGTATCGATAGATGGGCGTTTCAAAGGAACGCGGGAACCGTCCGGTAAATCTTCATATTGGTCAAACACCAGATTCCAGATCTCAATCCACCGGTCACCGTCTTCTTCCGGAGTTCCCGGAAGACCGCCCCACACCTCCGGACCATGGTCAAAAAATATTTCAGAGCAAGGTCCGCAAGGTCCTGTATCACCCATTTGCCAAAAGTTGTCTTTCGTCGCAATAGGAATAATTCGGTCATCAGGCAAACCGGATACTTTTTTCCAAATATCCCGAGCTTCGCTGTCGGTATGATAATAAGTCACAGCCAAACGACCTTTGTCAATACCAAATTCTTTAGTAACAACCTCCCATGCAAAACGAATGGCATCGTCTTTAAAATAATCTCCGAAAGAGAAGTTGCCGAGCATTTCAAAAAATGTGTGATGGCGAACAGTATAGCCTACATTGTCCAAATCGTTGTGTTTTCCGCCGGCGCGTACGGATTTTTGGGAAGTGGTAGCTCGTGTGTAATTACGAGTTTCATTGCCGGCCAGAATATTTTTGAACTGTACCATTCCGGAGTTTGTAAACATCAATGTCGGGTCATTATCCGGAACTAATGACGATGACGGAATAATCTTGTGCTCATTCTTCGCAAAATAGTTCAGAAAAGTGCTGCGAATTTCTTTTACTTTAACAGTCATATCTTTGCTTCCCAAATTACAAACATTAACCCCATATTATTAAAGCAAAGATAAAACTCTGTCTAGTAAAATTTTAGTTTGCAGCAATGATTGTTCCATACATGGCAATAAATGCATAGTTAAGAAAAGAAGCAAACACCAGCCACCAAAAGTAGGGGTACATCAGTCTGGCGGCAACTATGCTGTTTCTGTAAAAGTTTTGAATGATTCGGAAAACGGTTACAACCAACAACAAAATAACAATAAGAGCTATCCCGAACCAGCCTTGGGTAAAGAAAATATAACACCATAAAACTTGTAAAAAAAGCTGTCCTAAGTATAAAATATTAAGCAAACGTTGTTCATGAAACGGACTTTTCATCAAAGCAATTCCAAAGGAAATCGCCATTATAGGATAAAGAATTACCCAAACAATTGAAAAGACAAAGTCAGGCGGAACAAAGGCCGGTTTTTCAATTGAGTAATACCAAGCGTTCAAGCCTTTATGAGTGAAAATTCCCGCTATATAGGCACATAAAAACGTAACGGCAAAGGCATAAGAGAATTTTAAAATGTTTTTCATGAGTCTCCCTTGTCAAATTAAAAAATTAAGTTAATATCTGAAGTAAAACTAAGCACTTTTTTTGTGATTTAAATGCGGAGATCAGAGTGAAACTTAATTTTAATCTCATAGAGGGTGAGGTCGTAAAACGCTACAACTCACTGTTGTTGGACGTTAAATTGTTCGATGGTAAAATAGTTTCGGCTTTTTGCCCGGCAGAAGAGGTGTGTAGTATGAGCCAAGCCGGAACGAAGGTTTTGCTTCGTGCCAAGGGGAAAAAATACAGCATCGTCCGTTATGAAGTCGAATTTTTGGTTATGCCGGAAGGGCTGTTACTTGCAAATTCATTATACAATCGTACATTATTTCGCGAAGCCGTTAAAAAAGGTATAATTTCGGAATTTTCCGATTTAAAGGAATGTCGAGAGATTCTAAAAGGTGACGAGCTTGAACATGTGGATTATGAACTGGTGTTGTCGAACGGTGAACATGTATATGTTTTTATCGAAAATTTATTCAATAAGGTCGAAGGATATTCGATGTTTCCTCAAGGAATAAATTTCTTTGAAATGAAAGTTTTTGATGAATTGTCACAGCTTCGTAGTAAAGGGCATCGTACAGCTGTTTTTATGTTAATACCAAGAGAAGATTGTCATCAGGCAAAATTCAGTTGGAAACTTGATCCGGTGGCTGCGGCTAAAATTTATGATGAGGCGAAAAAAGGGCTCGAATTCATTTGTTATGGTTGCAAAGTCACAAAAAATGATGTAACTATAAGCAAACAAATGAACATAATATATTAAGTAGAGGCATATCGTGAGTTATAAGCGTAAAGATGGTGTTGTCATACATGACAATAAAGAGGACTTTGAGGGAATGCGCAAGGCCGGGTTGGTTGCCGCCGAATGTCTGGATTATATAACCCCTTATGTAAAGGTTGGAATTTCAACGGGAGAACTTGATGATCTTTGTCGGGAGTTTATGATTCAAAAAGGTGCTGTTCCCGCCTGTTTAGGGTATCATGGTTATCCTAAATCGGTTTGCATTTCCATAAACCATGTTATCTGTCATGGTATTCCGGATTATGAACGTAAACTGGTGGACGGTGATATGCTCAATATTGACGTGACCGCCATTGTAGACGGATGGTACGGTGACACCAGCCGTATGTACTACGCCGGAAAGCCTTCCGTAAAAGCTAAACGCCTCACCGAGGTGACCTACGAATGTCTGATGCGGGGTATTGATGTGGTTAAACCCGGAGCGCGATTAGGAGATATAGGAGCGGTTATTGAGGAATATGCTCACCATTACGGTTATTCGGTGGTTGATATGTTCTGCGGACATGGGTTGGGACAAGTTTTTCATGATGCCCCGAACGTTATGCACTGCGGTCGCAAAGGAACCGGTGCATTGTTAGAAGAGGGGATGTTCTTCACTATTGAACCCATGATAAACATAGGCAAACCCGATGGCTTAATTCTATCCAACGGCTGGACGGCCGTTACCAGAGATAAATCTCTATCGGCGCAGTTTGAACATTCTTTGGCCGTAACTGCCAACGGTTATGAAGTGTTTACTTATTCTCCAAAAGGTTTAGACAAACCGCCTTATATTATCAAATAAAAATAAAGGACAAACTGTGACTACCCAAGATAAGAAACCTGATTATTTAGGGCATCGCCAACGAGTAAGACAAAGATTTTTACAGGGCGAAGGGCGTGATATGGCGGATTATGAATTGTTAGAATTTGTTTTGATGCAAGCTTTACCAAGACGAGATGTCAAACCGTTGGCTAAAGAGATGATTAGTCGGTTTGGAAGTTTTGCAGATGTTATAAACGCACCAAATCATGAGTTATTACAAATTTCAGGCATAAAAGAAAATGCATTGGCTTTACTGAAAGTAATAAAAGTGGCGGCTATTCGGATGTCATGGCAAACGCTCAAATCTTCAGATCAACCGATTATAAATGATTATGATTCTTTGATTGATTTTTGCAGATCGTCAATGTGCTTTTCAGATGTTGAGGAATTGTGTTTAATTTATCTGGATACACGCCTTCATGTTATCAAAACAGAAATCATACAGAAAGGAACAATCAGTTGCGTAGCCATCCATCCGAGAGAAATTGTAAAAGCGGCGATGGCAAATAATGCTTCAGCCATTATTATGGTACATAATCACCCGTCGGGAAGTACAAAACCATCAAAGGCTGATATTGAAATGACGTTCGCCGTAAAAGAAGCTTGCAAAGCAATTTCCGTCAGGTTTTGCGACCATCTCATTATCAGCCGTAGTGGATACTTTAGTTTTAACGAAAATCGGTTGCTGATCGGTTAGTGTTTAAAGTTTTCCAATAACAAAGTAATATTAGCGGTAAACAGTTTCACTGAAATAGCCAGCAAGATAATTCCAAAAAACTTTTGTAAAATAACGATTGTGCCTTGTCCAATCCAAGTTTCAATTTTCTTGGTTGCTTTGAGCACTAAGTAGACGATAGCGACATTGCAGAAAATGGCGAGCAAAATATTGATGCTGGCAAACTGTGAACGAATGGAAAGCATTGTTGTCAAAGCACCGGCACCGGCAACCAAAGGGAAAACCACAGGAACAAAAGTGGCATCTTTGGGAGCATCTTCGGGATCTTTGAAAATCTCAATATCCAAAATCATTTCCATTGCAATAACAAAAATAATTAAAGAACCAGCAATAGCGAAAGATGAAATATCTACGTTGAACAGCATAAGAAAAGCTTCTCCAACGTAAAAGAAGATTAAAAAGATAACCAAAGAGAAGAAGGCAGCTTTAAAAGAATTAACTTTTTTGCCGCGTTTTTTCAAAGTGAGCAAAACAGGAATAGATCCCGTAATATCAATAACAGCGAATAAAACCAAAAAGGCGCTGATAAATTGTTGCAGATTAAATTGGGTAAACAACTGTGTAAGCATTTTTTCCTCTACCAAATAAAAAGTTAAAACGATTAGGCAAAATAATCTTTTAAACGAAACAGTCAATAAAATTTATATTGTGCACAAGAAAGAAAGGGAATAATTTTTCTATTTTTTCGGGCACAAAAAAAACTGCCGTTCGGCAGTTTTTTCTAAATGGCGATCTCGAGAGGATTCGAACCTCTGACCCACAGCTTAGAAGGCTGTTGCTCTATCCAGCTGAGCTACGAGACCACGGCTGGTCGGGACTATTGGATTCGAACCAACGGCATCTTGCTCCCAAAGCAAGCGCTCTACCAGGCTGAGCTAAGTCCCGAATAATCAACTGACCATAATAATTATCTTATTTAATTTATTTTGCAAGCATTTTTTCTAATTTTTTTTGGTATAAAAATACAAAATATTTGCAATTGCTTAAGCAAACGTTATTATGTACAAAGAGTTCAATTTGGACCGGATATAGATGTTTGTTCAGTTATTTATAAATACATTGATTATTGGCTCTGGTTACGGATTAATGGCAATGGCTTTCAGATTGCTGTATTCCGTGACGCCGTTTTTAAATATATCTTTAGGGGTTATACCTGTCGTCGGAGCTTTTACGGCTTATTTTTTAAGTTCGACAGCAGGCTTTCCCGCTTTAGCATCTGTTATTTGCGCGTTGGTATTATCCTCGGTTTTAAACTGGTTGTTTGAAAGAAGTTTTTTTCACCCTCTGCGAGAAAAGGGAGCCTCGGCAACAGTTTTGCTGATAGCTTCTCTGGGTTTGTACATTATTTTTGAAGCGGGTATGAAACTTGCCGTCGGAAAACAATGTCAAACACTCGGAGAACTCAACCTTTCAGGAGGGTATGGAGTATGGTTTGCAGAGATTTCTATCGCGCAGTTTATCCTGATTTTAACGAATGCTGCCGTTTTTAAAGGGTTGGAAATTTTTCTGTCAAAGACACTTATAGGAAAAGAAATTCGCGCAGCTAATGACAGTCGTACATTGTCCAGAATTATCGGCATAGATAGAGGGCGTGTTATCTTAATCACATCTGTTATTTCCGGTTTAGTTCTTGGAATAGCCGGTATCCTGATAGCTTATAACACTTGTATTTTGCCGGAGACGGGTTTCAGTCTACTATTTAAAGGGATAATAGGTGCCGTTATCGGAGGCATAACAACCTTAAAAGGCGCTTTTTTAGGTTCATTCTTCTTAACTTTTGTAGAAAACGCCGGAGTAGCGCTGTTTGCTGAAGAATGGCGTGACACCACAGCTTTTATCCTATTTATTACGTTTTTATATTTCCGGCCGAAAGGAATTTTTCAAAAAAAAGTGAAACATTAGGTGGATATAATGGAATATCTCATAAATTTATGTATTTTGTTTTGTATTTACGGAGTGTTGGTTTTTTCACTTAATTTGATAACCGGCATGGTAGGGTTGCTGTCTTTAGGGCAGATAGCTTTCTATGGTATTGGAGCCTATGCCATGGCGTTAGGCATGACCTTTTGGGGGTTGGGGTTTGCCACATCTTTATTCTTAGGTGTTGCTGCCAATATTACATTGGCATTCATTGTCGGCAAGATATTGTCTCGTTTTCAAGGTGACTACTACGCGATTGTGACATCAGGGTTAGCGATGATAACCTTTGGTATGTTTATAAACGAAAAAGAAATTACCAGTGGAGTGGAAGGAATAACCAAAATCTCCAGACCTGAGTTTTGGGGGTTGGATTTTTCCTCAAACTATTCGTTTTTAGAGCTTTGCGCTGTCTTTGCATTGTTAAGTTGGTATATTTGCAAAGAAATAGAAGGCTCTTCTTTCGGAAGAACACTGAGAGCCGCCAGAGAAGATGAAATGTTAACGCGCTCCATGGGATATAATACAAAGCATTATAAAAATGTAGTCTTTATAATTTCAGCCGTTTTGTCGGGAATAGCAGGGGCTTTATTGGCTTGTTTTTCTTCATTTGTCGAGCCTGAAAGTTTTCATTTGCGGGAAGGGGTGTTTTTGTTTGCCGTTGTTGTTATCGGGGGTCTGTCTTCTGTTAAAGGGAGCCTTTTAGGAACCGTAATTTTGCTCACGCTGCCGGAAACATTGAGCTTTATCGGATTATCCGCAGATGTATCGGCTCAAATTCGGCAAATTATTTATGGGATATTGTTGGTTCTGATGATGTTTTTAAAACCTCAGGGTTTATTTGGAAATTATAGGATTTAATATGGAATACGCATTTAGAATTGAGAACCTGACTAAGTCCTTTATGGGAATGAAGGCACTGGATTGCCTGTCTTTAGAGTTTCCTAAAGGGCAGACGACGGGATTGATTGGTTCAAATGGTTCGGGAAAAAGCACCTTAATAAACATTCTAACTGGTTTCCTTTATGCCGATTCCGGAAGTATAGAAATCAATGAAAAACACTGCCGTAAAATAAAAGCGCATACTTTACGTGATATGAAAATTGTAAGGACATTTCAAGAAGGGCGCCTGATTGAGCAAATCAGCGTAGAGGATAATTTGTTGCTTGCTGTTTCTGAGAACCGATGCTTTCGAAGCCTGTTTGAAAGGTCCTGCAAAGCCTATAAAGAGCGTTTGGACAGGGTTTTAGAGGCCACGGGGTTAACAGACGTTCGTAATCAAAATGCCGAAACACTGTCTTATCCTCAGCGAAAAATGCTGGAAGTGGCACGTTGCCTGATGACTAAAGCCGAAATATACTTTTTTGATGAATCCTTTTCAGACCTTCAGGCGGAATTAAAGAAACGCCTCTTTGATTTGATTATGGAGTTGAAAGAGCAACAAAAAACCATAATCATTGCCGAACATGATTTGTCGCAAATAAAAGAACTGTGTGATTATGTTGTGGTTATGGATGGGGGAGAAGTCATATCAAAAGGAGTTCCGGAATATGTTTTGCAAGATAAAAATGTTTACAAAACTTACGGCCGAGAATAGGAGGAAGACGTGTTAGAATTGCGCAATATAGATGCCGGATATGATAGACGCTTGGTGCTAAAAAATATATCGGTAAAGCTTCCTGAAAATGCCATCACCCTGATAATGGGAAATAATAATTCGGGAAAGTCAACCTTGCTTAAGGTTATTTATGGTTTGCTGGAAGCCTCTGCTGGAGAGATTTATTATAATGAAGTTAAATTTACCCCCAAACCGACTCAAATGGTTCAAAACGGAATATTCTTTGTGCCTCAGGGGAAATGTATTTTTCGAAATATGACTGTTTTGGAAAATATGGAGCTGGCGACACATTTTTGGAAAGAGCGGTATAATTTTCAAAATCATATGGAAAAGGCATTGTCATGGTTTCCTGATTTGTCCGACAGACTGGATGATTTGGCAGGAAGTTTATCACGAGCCAAGCAAGTGGAATTAGCATTAGCCGGCATTATGATTAGTCAGCCCAAATTGGTTTTGTTAGACAAAACTTCATCGGGGCTGACCCCTGATTTAATCAGTAAAATAATGGAAAAAGTGAAAGATATTCATGAAAAAGAGGGGGTTGGTTTTGTAATTGTGGAACACAACCACGAAAAGTTGTTGCCGATAGCAGACAATGTTTATCTGCTCAATCAAGGAGAGATTGTTTACGGTGGTTCTCCAAAAACCAAGACATTTGAAAAAAGCATGGAAAGTTTGTTCCACAATAATGGGCTTGAGGAATGAAAAATTTTTCAAAAACAACGGAAGATTTTGTTTGTGAGCATTGTGGCGAAAAGGTAAAAGGTAACGGCTACACAAACCATTGTCCGCGATGCTTGTATTCAAAGCACGTTGATGTCAATCCGGGGGATCGGGCTGCTGATTGCGGAGGATTAATGGAACCGATTGATTTAGAACAAAAAAACGGCGGCTATGTTATTGTTCATCGTTGTTGTAAATGCGGCTTTGTCCGAAAAAATAAGGTCGCGGATAGTGATGATTTTTCAGCCGTCCTGGATTTGGCAAGAAAGAAAACAACACGTTTAAGATATTAAAAGCGTCAGTTTACGCTCAAGGGCGTTGTTGATAACAAAAAGTTCAGGCTCTTCTGAAGGAAAAGCCTGAACCGAAAGGTTAAGCGTTGTTTTTACTTGTTCGCGTTTTCTTTTGATTATGCGCAACCGATATTTTTTTCTTTTTTTGTTGTTCACCGGCTGATTTAGGAATTACAATCTGCAACACCCCGTCATCGTAAGCGGCATCAGCTTTGTCAAATTCCAAGTCCCACGGCAAAGGTACGGTACGACGAACCAAGCCGTAAGAAATTTCAGAAAAATAACTTCCTTCGTTGCTTGTGATATGCTGATTTTTCTTTTCCCCGGAAATCGTCAGGTATCCGTCTGATGAAATTTCAACATTAATGTCGTTTTCTTCAATTCCTGGGAGCTCAGCTGAAACAGTAACATCATTTTTATTTTCGCTGACTTCAATTTTTGGTTCCATCGGTTCAACAGAAGAAGTAAGATCAAACATGTTAAAAAAGTGAGCCAAAATATTTTTTAAGTCGCCCTGTTGATTCTGACGGGCAGAAAGATTTTTTCCACTTTGGTTTTTTGTTGTTATTTGATTATGCATAAACGCCTCCTATATAATTGTTTGACACATTAAAAATATGTCCGCAGAGGTCGTTTTCAAGCGGCGAAAGATATTAAACCGATTAAAGGTTATTCGTTTGTGATTGAGATACCTTTTTGTTCGCGCTTCTTTTCCCATTTAAGCTTGGCATATTGACGCATATCAGCAACAACATCTGTTTCGTCAACAATCTCTTTTCCTAAAATTGTTTCCAAAATATCTTCCAATGTCAAAATACCAATCCAGTTGCCGAATTGATCAACAACCAAGGCCATGTGATTGTGGTTGTCCAGCATATCAGACATAACCACTTCTAGGTGTGCGTCAGAAGCAAAACTATGCATAGGGCGAGCAAAGCTGTCGACAATGTCTTCATCAGCAGCTTTGTAAGAACTTGATTTGTGGATATAACCCAAAAAACTTTGCTCTTTCTCATCTACAATAGGAAAGCGTGAAAAGGGGGTTGTTGTAAGAAACTTGTCAAATTCTTTAATGCTCGTTTGAGGACGAACAACCTGAACAACCGTTCTGGGTGTCATAACATCTTTAGCTTTAACTTCGTGTAAGTTAACAATATTGGAAATAACGCGATATTTGTTGTCGTCAAGAACGTTAGAAGCTTTTCCCATTTTAGCTAAAGCCTTAATTTCTTCCTTAATATTAGAAGTTGTATCGCTACGGCTGAACCAACGGGTGATAAAGGCAGACATCCAGATAAACGGCTTCAATACAAACATCATAATTCCTAAAGTTGTCACCATAAAAGGAATAAGCTGTCGCCAATATTTAGCCCCGATAGATTTAGGCAAAATTTCCGATAAAGTAAGAATTAAAAAGGTCATAACTCCAGAGGCCACACCGATATAAGTCTGCCCGTAGAGTTCTGTAACCTGTGCACCAACTCCGGTTGCACCGACAGTATTGGCAATTGTATTAAGAGACAATATCGCTGCCAATGGTTGGTCAATATTTTCTTTGAGCAAAGACAGCTTTTTAAACAACTTAGGGTTTTTATCCTCCAGTTGAGCAATATAACTCGGAATAATTGAAAGAAGCGAAGCTTCCATAACGGAACAAAGAAATGAAGTTAATACAGCCATTAAGGCGAAAAAAATTAAAAGAGTCATATCATCCTTATATAATGTTTCAGAATAGCAGTCTTTATAACAAAATAATTATTAAAAATAAAGGGGTAATTGCACATCAGCAACAAATTAATAAAATTTTTCGGATTTTGTATAGATATCACCTTGTGAGTGATTAAATAACAGTAAATTTTAATCGCCAAGAGAGAGGGATATTACCGTGTTGCAAAATGCTAATGACCAAAACTTGTTTATACTCAAAGATGGCTACCAAATAGCCAGGATTCTCAACGAAAATTGTATGTTGTTATTTAAAGATGCAAAAAATAAAATCATTGCAGCTATTGAAAGTTGTGGTTCTAAAATAACCCGAATAACCCCCCGTAAAAAACGTCGATTAAGCAAAAAAGAAAAGGGAATTTTGCATAAATTCATTTGCCAGCAGCAATATCACCTGAATGAGGAAAGTGCATTTGCTCTTGATTTAAGCATTTTGCGAGATGCAAACAACAATGAAGAATATCTGAGCGAGCGACAGCTACGAAAACGTCTGAAAGAGAGGTTGGAAGATGTCAAGATTTTGGTAGGATATTATCATTGTCACAAGTTAAATATCGCATCATTTTCCAGAGGATGTGTTTTGAATTTGTCACGTGCAGACATCAGATGTTTAACAATTGGCAAAAGTTGCAGCCTTTTTATAGATATTCGTGATAATAAAAATGTTCGCAGACTGCGCGTTCAGGAGGGATTCTCCGGAAAAATGAATTTGTCTCGCAGCGGAATTGAGAGTGTTATCATGGAAAACAATTGTCGTTGCGATTTAACAATTAATGACAGCCTGAATTGTTTTAATTTAATGTTCGGTGATGTATATAGCGGAAAACTTCAGGTGAAAAATTCGTGCTTTCACGGCATAAAAATAGGCTTCTATTGCTACGCCGATATATCATTAAGCAATAATTGGGGGAGAAGAAGCATTAACGTTGGAAATTCTTTTCGAGGAATTTTAGATTTGGATAATGTAAAAGTATATGAGGTTAAAATCGGCAAAGATTGCAAAGGGAAAATTTCTGTTACAGGGCATGGTCAAACAGTAAAGGGTACTCGTTTAAAAGTGTTAGACAGTTTTTTGGGAACTTTGGAAATATTTGGTTCAGCCCCTTTAGAAAAATTAGAAATCGGAAAATATGCCGGTGGACGCCTGCATTTGTTAAATAATCCGATTGTCAAAACAGTAACTTTAGGAAGCTATTTCAAAGGGCAGGCAGATTTTAACGATTCTTTGATTGAAACTGTGCAGGCGGGATACGGATGTAGTGGAAAAATATTTTTTTTCAACTGTGATAATTTGTCGCTGTTAACATTGCCAAAAGATAAAAATGCTGAAATCAGTGTCGAAAAACAGCCGTTATCTATATTTAATGATGATGAAAACATCTATTACAGATTCTCCGACAATCGTCTGCCGGAAGTTTATTTTTCACCTCTTTACCAAAGAATGTATAAAGGGATAAAAGACTGGTGGTCAGAGCATGTTAATTAGGCTAGTGTTACAATTTTGTGACACATTTTTATTGCTATAAGTACTGAAATAGTGTATAATAAACTCATTAAAGGACCTTGTAACAGGAGGTGTATTATGATGAATAAGACTGTGAAAACGGGAGCTGACTTTCTCGAGAAATCAACTCCAAAAGATGGACATTCTCCATCTAAAAAAGAAATATTTGATGCCTTGTTTGAGGCGAGAGGAACTGAAATATGCTTGAACGATGAAAATGGCAAAGAAGTTTCCATTGATAAATATATAGAAGATAAAATAAAAGATGCAGGTACCGCAGAAAATGCAAAGTTGACAATCGGCATGAGCGCCGGTCGATCAAAAATAAGGATAATAACAAATTCTCCGGAATTACAAGATAGGGATTTTGTTAATGTTTCATTATCGTCGTTCGTAAAAGCCGGTGGCAAATTAGAAGACTTTGCCAAAGATATGGATACGTACAAGAAACAATACAAAGCAGAAAAGGGAAATGCACTTAGTAGTTTTGTTTCCAGGCAAGCAATGCAAGAGGTAAGAGCTTAATAAAAAAAGCCGCTGTACAAGCGGCTTTTTTTCATATAAATGAACTAATAAGATTTCGCGTAGATAACATCTAGTGTTGCGGGTTTTCCCGTTAACAGACATTCCCCTTCCGAACCGGTCTGATCGAAAGGAATGCAACGGATAGTAATTTTCATGGCTTTCAACAGTTCTTCGCTGTTTTCGTCACCGCACCATTTACCGCGAACAAAAGCCACTTTACCCTGTTTCCCGTCTTCAATCCATTCATTGGATGCCGCAAAATAAGCCGTAAAATCAGCGTGGGTTTTAATGTCCGTGCGGACATTATTGTCCAGTCTTTCTTTGGCTTTAGCAAACATTTCATGCTGAATGTTTTCCAAGCGTTTTCCAGCAGTGGTACAGAATTCATCTCTTTTAACAATGAGCTTACCTTCCGGTGTGCCTAGTTTAATACGCTCTTTAACCATAACATTTTCGGCATCAACATCGCGTCGTCCGATTTCTAAAATAATCGGCGCTCCTTTGCGTGTCCATTCCCAAAACTTATCAACCGAAGAACGATCTCTCTTATCCAATTTAATGCGGATTTTCTCATCAAACGGTTTTTCTTCGCGCAGCTTTGTCATAATCTCATTAATGTAAGCCATAACAATTTCTTCATCTTCGGCTTTTTTAATAACGGGAACAATCACAACCTGATAAGGGGCAATTTTAGGAGGAACAACCATTCCCTCATCATCGGCGTGTGTCATGATTACACCACCGATAAGGCGGGTAGATACCCCCCAAGAGGTTGTATAGGCATATTCAGACTGGTTGTTTTTATTGATGAAAGAAATATTGGCGGATTTTGCAAAATTTTGCCCTAAAAAGTGAGATGTTCCGGCTTGTAAAGCTTTACCATCCTGCATCATAGCTTCAACACAATAAGTATCGACAGCTCCAGGGAATTTTTCATGCTCCGGCTTACGTCCGGCCAGAACCGGCATAGCAAGAGTTTCTTCACAAAGTTCCTGATAAGCGTCCAACATAAGTTTGGTTTCCGTCTCGGCTTCTTCTGCCGTAGAGTGGGCGGTATGCCCTTCTTGCCACAAAAATTCGCGTGTGCGCAAAAACAGGCGAGGGCGCATTTCCCAACGAACAACGTTTGCCCATTGGTTGACCAAAACAGGCAAATCACGGTATGACTTAACCCACTTTGAGAAAGAATCAGCGATAATGGCTTCTGACGTCGGACGAACAATCAAAGGTTCCTCAAGTTTTGAATCCGGTGTCAGCTTCCCATCCTTCATAGATAGTCTGGAATGAGTTACAACGGCCATCTCTTTAGCAAAGCCATCAACATGTTCAGCCTCTTTCTGAAAAAAAGACAAAGGAATAAACATTGGAAAATAGCAGTTTTCGTGTCCGGTTTCTTTTATTTTCTCGTCAAAAACATCGCGAATACGTTCCCACATGCCGTATCCCCAATGTTTAATAACCATACACCCCGGACTGGATGAATTTTCAGCCATATCAGCTTCATTAACAACAGCCTGATACCACTCAGGGTAATTTTCTTTTCTTGTTTTTTTTAGTGTCATTAGTTTATTCCTTTTAATATCGCAATTAAAGGTCCGCAGCCCCGATGCCGCAGACAACCTCGTTAAACTAACAGACAATTTGTTATTTGTGAAGTATAAAATAACCGGATATTGCGAAAATATCCGGTTACAGGTAATATCACACCCCTTAATCAATAAACAAAAGTTTCTTTACTTTTTTTATCGCTTTTTTATTAGCTTTTTCTTTGTGAATGTTTTCTTTATCAATTCCGGCTTTTTTCTGTTCTTTCATTTGAGATTTAATTGTTGAATCAATTTGTTCCGCATAGGCAAGAGAAAATTTACGATTTTCCTTTGCTTGACGGATAAGAATAGCTTTTTGGTCATCTGTAAAGCTTGAGTTATTGATAGCGGAAACAGCTTTATCATAATTTTCATTAATTTCCTTTGAAAAATCATGTTTATTGTGATGTTTACCGTCTTTTTTCTTATGCTCACCGTTTTTTTTATGCATTTTCATTTTGCCGTTGCCGTTTTGGGTCAAAATCTGGTTCTTTTCAGCATCGGTTGTTTCAGCTTGATAGGCCGGTTTAACGTCGTGGCTGGTGGTGTTTTTGCGTTGAGCCTGTGCGTCAACCAAGCTAAAAGCTAAAGCCGCCGGCAAAACAACAGCCAAGATATATTTCATTTTATTCATATTTTCCTCACATAAAAAATTGTACTAAGACAAAAGAAAAGTAATCATCGTTTATAACATTACAAGGATAAAAATACTTCTTGCAAACTAAAATAGTTGGGATAAACTCAAAGCATAACTAAGCTCTGTGGTCTAAGAGTGATGCTTTTTAAGAAATAAGGCAAAACAATCTACCACCGATACGAGGTTATGTTAGGCAGAACTCAGGCCTTTCATAGGGAAGACAAAGCCTTATTTATTAACTTGTTTTTTTAAGGATATTCATAATGGCAACAGGAACAGTTAAATGGTTTAACAACAAAAAAGGTTACGGTTTCATCACTCCTGATGAAGGTGAACAGGATATTTTTGTTCACATTTCCGCTGTACAGAAAGCAGGCTTGCGCACTTTGGAAGAGGGTGCCAAAATCAGCTATGAGCTGATGTCTGAAAGAGGAAAAACCGTTGCCGGTGATTTGAAGTTGGCATAGTTTTTAATAAACAGCTTTCACACTCCCTGGGTTCATTCTTGGGGAGTTTTTTGTAATCAAAAACTCCCCAAAGTTCGACCTTTGAGGAGTTCGAGTAAAGCCAAAAGCAAATTAGAATTGTTCTTGCAATTCAAAGAAATAGGCTTGCGGATGGTCGCATACCGGACATTTTTCCGGAGCCACGGGGCTTTCAACACGACAACCGCAATTAGCACATTCCCAAATAACTTTGGTCGGACGCTCAAAAATTTTGCCTTCACACAAAGAGTCGAGTAAAGCTTTGTAACGCTCTTCATGATCCCGTTCAATCTTTCCGACAGATTCGAACAAAAACGCTATCTTCTCAAATCCTTCTTCGCGAGCTTCTTTAGCCATGCGGGCGTACATATCCGTCCATTCGTAATTTTCTCCGGAAGCAGCATCTTTTAAGTTATCAATAGTAGAAGGAACCTTACCTCCATGCAACAACTTGAACCAGATTTTAGCATGTTCTTTTTCATTGTTTGCCGTTTCTTCAAATTTGGCCGCAATGATGTTGTATCCTTCTTTTTTTGCTACGGAAGCGTAATAGGTATATTTATTGCGAGCTTGAGATTCACCGGCAAAAGCATCCATCAAATTTTTTTCTGTTTTTGAGCCTTTAAGTTCCATTTTTTAACTCCAAGTTAACGACAATATAAGAACAATAAAATAAATTTTATTGTCAAGATACATTTTACAGATTATCTACGATAAGAAAAGAATGTAAAGGAGAAAGTTAATGCATGCACAAAAGATAACAGATAATATTTGGTGGGTGGGTGTAAAGGATTGGAATCTCAAAGAATTTCATGGTTACAAAACCCCAAAAGGATCTACTTATAATGCCTATTTAATAAAAGACGACAAAGTAGCCCTTGTTGATGGTGTTAAACGTTGCTTTTCCGGTGAAAATATCGAGCGGATAAGAAGTTTGGTCGACTTTTCTCAAATCAGTTACGTTATTGTAAATCATGTGGAAATGGATCATTCCGGAAATATTCCCGAGATTATGGCACTTGCCCCGCAAGCGGAAATAGTAACTAATAATGCGGGAAAGATGGCTCTGGAGGCCCATTTTGATACTGAGGGCTGGCGGTTTCATATTGTCAAAACCGGAGATACCCTAAAAACAGGCAAATATACACTGGAATTTGTAGCCACCCCTATGTTGCATTGGCCGGATTCAATGATGACCTATGTCCGAGAAGAAAAAATTCTTTTTTCTAATGATGGATTTGGTCAACACTATGCAAGTGATGCCTTATTTGTAAAGGATACTCCTTTTGATGTGGTGATGAACCACGCCAAAAGTTACTATGCCAATATCTTATATCCTTTTGGAACTCAAGCGGAAAAGGCTTTGAAAACGGCAGGCGACTTAGAACTGGATATTGAAATAATCGCGCCGTCTCACGGTCTTATTTGGTCGGGGCAAGATGAGGTTAATGCCATTTTGCGAAAATATGCTGTTTGGGCAGGTGGAGCAGATGAGGGTAAGGCTGTCATAGTCTACGATTCTATGTGGGGCGCGACAGCTCTTTTGGCGGAAACAGCCATGGGAGTTTTGCAAGATGCTGGTGTTCCTGTTATTAAGTATTGTTTAGCAGAAACGGATGTTTCCGAAATAATGCCGGATTTTCTGGATGCGAAATACATATTAATTGGAAATCCCACGCTGAATAATCAGTTGTTTCCGCGTGTTGCCGGTTTTATGGCTTACATGAAAGGGCTGGCCCCACGAGGCAAAAAAGCCGTGGCCTTCGGTTCATATGGTTGGAAGTCCGGAGTTGTAAAACAAATACAATCTGTTTTTGAAGAATTGGGGTGGCAAACAGTAGAGCCGTTTGAGGAAAAATATACACCCAAATCAAATGTACTGGAAAGCTTCAAACAACGAGTGGAAGAGCTTATAAAGTTGTAACCCTTATCATCTAAGTCATGCCTCTCCCGATTATTTGCGGTGAGAGGCATTGCTTTTTTACGGAAAAATAAAATATTGTTCTATAAGGTCTTGACTATCTTTTTTAAAGTAGTAAAAACTCTTCCGGTTTTAAATCAGAGACAACGAAAGAAGATGTGAGATGTTCAGAAAGATAAAAGAAGTAATAAAGCGTTATTGCGATACCTTTTCTCCCAAAATAATTGAAATATTAAGGAATGGATATGATTCTTCAAAGTTTCGCCGCGATTGCATCGCTGGTATAACTGTTGCAGTGGTTTCTATTCCTCTGGCTATGGCGTTGGCTATTGCTTCAGGAGTCACTCCTGCACAAGGTTTATACACGGCTATCGTTGCCGGCTTTTTTATAGCGCTTCTTGGCGGAAGCCGCTATCAAATCGGTGGCCCGACAGGCGCTTTTGTTGTCGTAATATTCAATGTAATGCAACAATTCGGTTATACAGGTCTGGCAATGGCCATGATGATTGCCGGAGTAGTGTTGATTGTTGCCGGTTTTCTGCGTTTGGGAACTTACATAAAATATATTCCGTATCCTGTTGTTGTCGGTTTTACCACCGGCATAGGTATTTTGTTGATTTCGACCCAAATAAAAGATCTGCTGGGCTTGGATATAGAAAACGTTCCTGCCGAGTTTCTGCCCAAATGGCAGACGTATTTTAGTAATATAAATAAATTTAGTGTGGTTTCCGTATTAATAGCGATACTTTCATTTGGAATTATTTTTTATCTGAATATTAAACGTCCTCAAATGCCGGCCTACTTAATAAGCGTTACAGTTGCAACCGTATTGGTGGCTATTTTCACGTTGTTTGGATTGCATATAGATACAATTGGTAATAAATTTGGCGGAATTCCTCATTTCTTACCGATGCCGGTTGTTCCTGAAATGGACATAAGTTTGCTTTTGAAAGTTATTCCCAGTGGCTTGACCATAGCCTTTTTAGCCGGTGTGGAGTCTTTATTGAGCGCAACTGTTGTTGATGGTATGAGCGGCGACAATCACAATTCTAATTCCGAATTAATCGGGGAAGGGGTTGCGAATATTATGTGCGTGTTTTTTGGCGGAGTTCCCGCCACAGGGGCTATTGCAAGAACAGCAGCAAACTATAAAGCAAAGGCTTATTCTCCGGTTGCGGGAATCATGCAGTCCGTATTTTTGTTGCTCTTTATGCTTTTGTTATCTCCAGCGGCCAAATACATTCCGTTAGCATGTTTATCGGCCATTTTGATTCTTATCGGCTGGGGAATGCTGGGATTGGAAAAAATCTACAAATTATTGCGTGGACCGGAAGGGGATAGATACACTCTTTTAGTTACGTTGCTCTTGACTGTTTTGGTCGATCTGAATACAGCCATAAGTGTCGGTTTCATTATGGCGAGCATTATCTTTATGCATCGCATGAGTAAGGAAGTTGAAATTGAAACAGACGAAAGCATCAGCCCTTATAGCACTAAGGGACGCGATTTAACGGAGCTTCTGCATGAGCAAGGGGTTGTTTCTTTGCGTTTGTCCGGACCATTGTTTTTTGGTGGTGTTTCCCGAATTTCTAAGTTTTTCAATAAAATGGGGACAACACCTAAAGTTTTGATTTTGCGTATGGGCTACGTTCCCGTCGTGGACGCAACCGGAGCCAATATTATTGTCGGTTTGATTAAAAAACTGAAAAAGAAAGGCACAAAAATTATCTTATCGAATGTAAAAAAACAGCCGCGCCGCGTGTTGCATGATGCATTTCTGAAGGAAGGACTTAACCGGAAGACGATTTCAACAGCCTCAAACTTTGAAACGGCTTTAAAGATGGCTAAGCGACATTTGAAACTTATGGGGGCGGAGGAAAGTGATAACTCGGAAAAAGAGGTTGCATTTTCTTCATAATCAGCCATAATCAAAAACAGGCGTAATAAAAGGGAAATTCTGAGATGACTATAATTTTAAGCTTATTACTTACAGTGTTTTTCGTTTCAAAGGCCGCGGCTAATCCTGCTTGCGCGGTGTGTACGGTGGCTGTTGGTGCCTCTTTAGAATTGGCGAGACACTACGGAGTTGATGATACGGTCGTCGGTGTTTGGGCCGGAGGACTACTGGCATTACTTGGTTATTGGCTTATTTTGTGGTTTGATAAGAAAAATTGGAATTTCTGGGGAAGAGATGTCTTGCTCATGGCTTTGTCGGTAGGTTCTATTGGCTTTATGTATATTAAAGATATTTCTTATATGCCGCGTCCGATTTTGTGCTTTTATATGGATCCGCTGCTGTTTAGTACCATTTTGGGAGCCGTTACGTTTATCTATGTGTCAAAATTTTATCAGTGGATGAAGGCTCGCAACGGCGGACATGCACATTTCCCGTTTGAAAAGGTCGTTCTGCCGGTTGCAGCATTGGCCTTGTTAAGCGCCTATTTTAATTACTATCCGCTGCCGGCGGAAGATGGCGCCCCGTTGCTGGATGCTTCCGGTTTATATGAGTTTTCAGGAGATAAATAATGAATAAAGCGAAAAATGTTAAAGAGTTTGTCGAAAGAGTAGATGCCGCAAAAAAGGCTAATCCGAAAGATTTATCTTCAGATCAGGATTTGACCATTGGTATCATGAATCTGATTTCTATTGAGGAACATCTGGTTTTTTCCGGAGCTAAAACAGGGAAAAACTCATATTATGACCTGATTGAAGAAGTTCGCGAACTTCGCAAAACATTGATGCAAAAAATCATTCCTGCCTACGAGGGAGAGGTTTGGTGTATTTCTAAACATTTGTTATCATCTTGTATGCGTTTGATGGAAGTCGGTACCAAACAGCAAGCAATGGGAAATAAAGCAACCGCCTATGATTTATTCAATAAAGCGTATGATTTATATTGCCTGTTTTGGGGGCTGAACATGAACATGCTTAACATTGAAGATGTTAAGTGGGTTGAAGATAAAATGGATGACATCAAAAAAATATCTGCCAAGTTGGAACAAAACAACGTCAAAGAAGTAAAAGAAAAAGACAGCGGGAAGGGAACAGCACTTTCCAAGATGAAAGCTTTTGTAAAAAAGGCTGTCGACTGCTGTATCGAATAGTCTGTGCTTAGAACGGGAAAAGAAAACCCCGGTAGTACGCCGGAGTTTTTTTCTTAAGAAGAACGAATATCAGCAATTCGTTTGCGTGGTTTTGTTTCAAAAATCTACAAGGCAATTTCTGTAAGTTGACGAATAACCCGGCAAGGATTTCCAACAGCTAACGAATTGTCCGGAATATCTTTCACAACAACGCTTCCCGCTCCAATTGTGCAATTATTACCGATTGTCACTCCGGGCAATACGGTAACATTTGCGCCAAACCAAACATTATTTCCTACTTTAATCGGTTTTGCATATTCCAATCCTTGATTCCTTTGAGTAACATCAAGAGGGTGACCAGCTGTATAAAATCCACAGTTTGGTGCAATAAATACATTATCTCCGAAAGTTACTTTGGCACCGTCTAAGATAACAAGGTTGTGATTAGAATAAAAGTTTTCCCCCAGTTCAATATTATACCCATAATCACACCAAAAAGACGGCTCTATGGTAAAGTTTTCTTTCGTCGAACCAAGGATATTCCTTAAAATTTCATGGCGCTTTTCAATATCTTCATAGGCTGTGTTATTAAACTGATAACACAGAGATTTACAATGGTTACGTTCGGCGATTAAACTTGTATCATAATTGGCATCGTATAATTCGCCTTTTAACATTTTATCTTTTTCTGTCATATTCATCTCACAAATAAAAATACAGCTCTTAACATAATAAACTATTTCTTAAAATTTACATAAAAATAATATTCAAATACTTTTTATTTCCAATGTGTAAAAAAATTCAAAAATTTTTTCCTAAAACCGAATGAGCGGAAAGAAAAATAATAAAAAAAGCACCTCAATTGGTGCTTTTTTAAAAGGCCGGAAAACAGAAAACTATTTAATTATCTTCTGTTATTCCCACATATTTGTAGTTAACTTCTACATCGTAATTAGAGCTGTAAGCGCTAAGCAGAGCATCAATGGCTGTCTTGCTTAGGTCTGACTGTGCCTGAGAACGCAGAACATCCAGCTCTTTAGACGATGTGTTTTTGCTTGCTTTGATGACCTTTGTCGGAACAATAATGTAGTGAACTTCATCATTTTTAATCAACAAAGGCTTGCCGACTTGCTCTTGGAACAGTGTTTTCATTTGCATTTTGTTCAGATTGGCAAAGTTTTCAGACTGTTTTAGCGGACGAGTGGTTTTCTTAACCAAACCAAAGCGCTTAGCCACTTCGGCAACCGTATCACCATTTTCCAAGTCATGGGTAACATCATTGATAATTTCTTGAGCTATGGCGTTCTTCTCATTCATAGCCCACATTTTTTCAATTTCTCCCCTAACTTCTTTCAAGTCTTTTACATGTGAATCATGCACGGCATCAACTTTAACCAGAGCAAAGCCGTTATCATCTTCGATAGCTTGGCTGACTTCGCCTTCATTATAAGAAAAAGCGGCGTCAATAAAATCACTAGATGCAACCAAAGCCTGATGAATAGCGGGAACAAAAGTGTTTCTTCCGTCATCGCTCAAGTTCTTAATTAGTTGGATTGGAGCCTTATATTCGGCGGCAATTTCCTCTAACGAGGCTCCTGCGCCAAGCTTATCTTCAATCTCAGCAATAGTCTCATAGGCCTTGTCATAAGCCTTTTCTTTGCGTAAAGCCTCAATGATTTTGGCTTTTGCGGCGGCTAAAGATGTTTCTTTTTTAGGGGTAACACGCACAACTTTCATGATATGCCAGCCGAGTTCAGACTTCACCGGCCCGACAATTCTCCCTACTTTTGTAGAGAACACAGCGTCACTCATATCCGCTAAAAGCATATCGGCAGATACATCGCCCAGCTCCGTCGAACTTTTATCCTGCTTGGCAAACTGCTCGGCAACTTTATAAAAATCGCTTCCAGCATTCAGTGCCGCCATAGCTTTATCGGCATCATCTTGTTGATCAAACATCATCTGCAAAACATTTCTGGTTTCAGGAATAACATACTGAGAAATGTTTTCGTCGTAATAGGCTTTAATATCCTCTTCGTTGGGGACAACTTTTTCAGCGAGTTTATCCAAAGGAAGGTAAATAAAGGACAGATCACGTTTTTCAGGCTCTTCAAATTGAGCGACAAAATCTTGATAATACTGCTCAAGCTCTTCTTGGCTGATTTTCCTGTCTACCGCCAGCTTTTGCGGATTAACCTCAACGTATTCAAAAACCTTGCGTTGATTTTCTATTTGGGATAAATAGCCGTCCATGAAACGCGGAACATTAATATTTTCAACAGGATTTTGCAGAAGATGTTGTTTCTGAACATCAGCCCTCAAAGTTTCAATATATTTCTGTTCCGTCCAGCCGGAGGCATTAAGCAAGCGACGAAGTTTTTCAATGCTGAAATGCCCGTTAGCATCCATAAATTCAGCCTGAGAATAAATAATTTTGCGAACCAATTCGTCACTGATAGAAACATGCAAATCATTAGCAGTTTGTTTTAAAACGGCATCCGTCAGGTTTTTTTTGATAATGTCCTGCATCATCGTGTTTTTCATGGTATCGCTAACTTCTAAGTTATCCCCAAAAAGATTCTTGGCCAACTGAAGTTGTTGCTGATATTGATTTTGAATATCATCCTGATAAACGATAAAATCATCAACTTTGATAATTTCGCGATTCTTACCGGCACTGCTTAAGTAGCCCGAAACCCCGAACAAAGACATAAAACTGAGCGCTGTTAAAACAAGAATACTCTTTACCAGCCAAGAGTCCTGAATGCTTCTGATTTTAGTAATCATTTTCTTATTTTTCCTTTAAAATCTGTTATCTGGCGCGATTATATAACAATATTGATTATTTATACAACTTCTAAATATTGATGTTGAAAAGTTTTTTTGTCTGTGTTAGAAGAAGAACATGTTTTAAGGAAAGGTAAGAAGATGGCTCGTAAAAAACTAATTGCAGGCAACTGGAAAATGAACTGCCTGACGGAAGAAGGAACTGTTTTAGCTAAAGAAATTGCCTCAGAGGTCAAGGCTTTGGGAAAACTTGAGTGCGAATTTTTGGTTTGTCCGCCATTTACACTCTTGAGCACTGTTAAAAAAGCTTTGCGCGGGGCAAAGGTCGCTCTGGGTGCACAAGATTGCCATTTTGAAGAAAAAGGCGCACACACAGGTGATGTCAGTCCGCTCATGCTTACGGATTTGGGATGCAAATATGTTATTCTCGGGCATTCGGAGCGCAGGGCAGATCACGGCGAGTCGAGCGAGCTGGTCTGCAAAAAAGCTTTGGCAGCGCACAAAGCGGGGTTGAAAACGATAATTTGTATCGGTGAAACACTTGCTCAACGAGAATCCGGAAAAGCTGTTGAAGTTTGCAAAGAACAAATATTGGCTTCCGTTCCTGACGATGCTTCATCTTCAGATACGGTTATCGCATATGAGCCTGTTTGGGCAATCGGTACCGGAAAAGTTCCGACAACAGGGGATGTTGAAGAAGTTCACGCGGCTGTTCGTAAGGTTTTAGCTAAAAAGTTGGGCAAAGGAAATGCCAACAAAATGCGTATTTTATATGGTGGTTCCGTTAAACCGTCTAATGCTAAAGATCTTATATCTTTGCCCGATGTTGACGGGGCTTTGATAGGTGGCGCGAGTCTTAAATCAGCTGATTTCATCGCTATTGCAAAAAATTCCGGTTGTTAATTTTGAAATAAGGAAAGTATAATGGGAACAGTTTTATTGGTTTTGCATTTGTTGGTTGCCATTTTCTTGGTAGCTGTTATTTTGTTGCAACGCTCTGAAGGTGGTGCCTTGGATGGTTTAGGGGGAGGCAATGGCGCTTCTAACTTTTTAAGCGCTCGTGGTACGGGAAACTTTCTAACCCGCACAACAGCCATATTGGCCACGATTTTTATTATAACCAGTATTTCACTTTCTATTTACTACAAAGGAAGTCAACGCCCGAGTAAGTCAATATTGGAGCAAGCTCCGGTTGAAACTTCGCAGCCTGTAAGCGCCGACATTCCTGAAGTTCCGGTTACGGAAAAATAGATGAGAAGAGGAAAGAACATAGAAGGCACCTTTTGAAAAGGTGCCTTCGTCACTTTAAAACAAATGAATTGAAATTAATCTAATATTTTGAAAAAAGGTACTAAAATGTCTGATAAAACCAAATTTATTTTCATCACCGGCGGTGTGGTTTCTTCATTAGGGAAGGGATTGGCCTCGGCATCATTGGCTTCAATTTTGCAAGCCCGTGGTTTCAAAGTCAGAATGCGTAAACTTGATCCGTATCTAAATGTAGATCCCGGAACAATGAGCCCCTACCAACATGGAGAAGTCTACGTTACAGACGATGGTGCTGAGACAGATCTGGACCTAGGGCATTATGAGCGTTTTTCCGGTGTTGCCTGCCATAAAACCGACAGCATCACCACAGGAAAGATTTATCAGCGAGTAATAGATAAAGAACGTCATGGAGATTATTTAGGCGCCACCATTCAGGTTATTCCTCATGTTACTAATGAGATTAAGGATTTTATTTTATCAGATATTACAGATGAAGATTTTGTGTTGTGTGAGATAGGCGGGACTGTCGGCGATATTGAAGGCCAGCCATATCTGGAGGCCATTCGTCAGGTTGCTTATGATTTGGGACGCGAACGGGCAATGTTCATTCACGTAACCTTGCTCCCCTATATTCCGACAGCTGGTGAACTCAAAACCAAGCCGACGCAACATTCGGTTAAAAAGCTTCAGGAATACGGAATCCAGCCGGATATGCTCTTGTGCCGTTCTCAAATTGAAATTCCTCAAAACGAGAAAAAGAAAATCGCTTTATTTTGCAATATTCGCGAGGAAAATGTTATTGCGGCACTTGATTGCGGCAGTATTTACCAAGTTCCCATTTCTTATTCTCACGAAGGAATGGATGTTCAGGTTTGCAAACATTTCGGATTGGAGTGCAACAAAGAAGCGGATTTAAGCAAATGGGAGCATATTGTTGAAGTTTTACGCCAACCGGAGGGCTCTGTTCATATAGCCGTTGTAGGAAAATATGTTCAATTGTTGGAGGCCTACAAATCTTTGAACGAGGCATTGACCCATGGTGGTATTGCCAACAAATATAAGGTCAAAATAAAATGGGTTGATTCTGAGCGTCTTGAACATGAAGACGTAAATGAGATATTGGGTGATGTCAGCGCTGTTTTGGTTCCCGGAGGGTTTGGACAGAGGGGAACAGACGGAAAAATTGCCGCCGTAAAATATGCCAGAGAGCATAAACTTCCGTTCTTGGGAATTTGCTACGGAATGCAGATGTCTGTTATTGAAACCATGCAAAACGTTGTCGGAATAAAAAATGCTTATACAACAGAATTACGTTCGGATTGTGAACCCGTTGTCGGTCTGATGACCGAATGGGAGAAGGAAGGAGGCAAGCAAATCCGCAGTAAAGACGGAGATTTAGGCGGAACAATGCGCCTTGGAGCATATCCTTGCGTTTTGGCAAAAGGTTCTTTGGCCGAAAAAATTTACGGTTGTTCCCAAATTTCAGAACGCCATCGTCATCGTTACGAAGTTAACTTAAAATACGAAAATGTATTGAAAAAAGCAGGAATGATTGTTTCAGGAAAGTCTCCGGACGGTTTATTGCCGGAAATTGTTGAAATTCCGGATCATCCGTGGTTTGTCGGCGTTCAGTTCCATCCGGAATTAAAGTCAAAACCATTTGCCCCGCATCCGTTGTTCGTTTCATTTGTAAAAGCGGCCATAGATAAAAGTCGCTTACTGTAAGTAATGAAGCCCTAAACTAAAAAAGACCTCGGGAGGGGTCTTTTTTCTTATAATCGCAGTTGGAGACAAAAAATAAAAGTTTCACCGATTTTTTTATATAAACTATTGCTATTTTATCAAACTATTGTATAAATTTTTTCGCGAAGCTTAAGTAAGGTTGTAAAATGAAAAAAGTTTTATATTGTTTGTGTTTTATGCTCATTGCCACACCTGCCCATGCGGAATGGAGTTGGGAAGACTATTGGAATACGCTGAAATTAAATATTCATGAGGCTTGGGATTCTAGTATTTATGAAGCCTATATTCCCGTAAACACATGGCATAACAGACTTTTTTATGATCATGAAAAAATTGAAAAATATAATGAGGAACCATGGGGCTTTGGTTTGGGCAAATCCTATTATACATATAATGGGGATTGGCATGGGCTTTATGCCATGGGATTTAAGGATTCCAATTCTTATTTGGAAACAATGTTTGGCTATGCCTATCAAAAGAATTGGTTCGTTAATTGCAATCGCGATTTCAGCGTGGGTGTAGGATATACTTTGGGAATAACCCAACGGCATGAATATAACTATATTCCGGTTCCGCTACCATTGCCGTTAGCAGGAATAACATATAAACGTTTATCAGTCCAAGCCGCTTATGTTCCCGGAGTGAAAAATGATGGGAATGTCTTGTTCACTTGGTTGCGTTTCAGGTTAGATTAGCCGCCATTGTGGATTTAAATGAATGTTAGCTTGCGAAAAAAGAGTATTGTGCTACTAATAAACATATGTGGAACACAGTATAAGGATAGCCGTCATGGAACAAAGAGTTATTAAAATTGGTGATTTTGAAATCAGTAATCGTTTGCCGTTTGCCTTGCTGGCCGGTCCTTGCCAGATAGAAAGCCGTCAGCATGCTATTGATATGGCAGGAGCCATGGTTGAAATAACGAAGGAGTTGGGAATTAACTACATATTTAAGGCTTCGTTCGACAAAGCAAACCGCACTTCTATCGGCGGAGCACGCGGTGTTGGTCTGGAAGAGGGAATGCGTACTTTTGATGAGATAAAAAAGCTTTATAATAACATTCCCATTGTAACGGATATACACGAAAAAGAACAATGCGCTATTGTAGCTCCTCATGTCGATATGCTGCAAATACCGGCTTTTTTGTGTCGTCAAACGGACTTGGTTGTTGCGGCTGCCAAAACAGGAAAAGTGGTAAATATCAAAAAAGGACAATTCTGCGCTCCTTGGGATATGAAACATGTCGTGAAAAAGGCCGAAGATTCAGGTAATACGAATGTTTGTTTAACGGAACGCGGCGCAAGCTTTGGCTATAACACTTTAGTAACAGATTTTCGCGGACTTCCCAGAATGGCCGCTGACACAGGCTGTCCTGTGATTTTTGACGCCACTCATTCGGTTCAACAACCCAGTGGGCAAGGGGGAACATCTGGCGGACAACGTGAGTATGCTCCCGTTTTGGCCAGAGCGGCCGTTTCTGTGGGTGTCGCAGCCGTATTCATTGAAACACATGATAATCCGGATGTTGCGTTGAGTGACGGACCAAACATGATTCCTTTACATGATATGAAAAGAGTTTTAACAGAGTTGCAAGCCTATGATAAGATAACAAAGACATTGGTCAAACCCTATTAAAAAGAGAGAATATCTTGAAGAAGATTGTCCCGGATTTTAACTACCTGGCTTTAGCTTGTTTATTGTTGGCTCTTTTGTCTTTGTGGATGCAATCAAGAGAGGTGACATCAGATAATATGGTTTCAGAAACCTATCAAGAGGATAAGTAAACAGAGGATGCAGTTTGTTGACGACGGATACATTGTCAATATGCGTAAATATGGTGAAAGTTCGCTTATTCTGACCATATTGAGCAAAAATCACGGCAAATTAACCGGCTTTGTTAAGCATTGCTTAAACAAGAAAAATTTGGGGACGTTTCAACTTGGAAATCTCGTATCGGTTGATGTTTATAGCAGGCTGGAAGAAAATATGCCTTCTTTCAAAGTTGAGTTGATTACGCCATACTCTGTTTTCTTTATGAAAGATGCAATAAAATTGCAGAGTTTATCTGCCTTTTGCGCTCTGGTGAATGTCTGCATGCCGGAAAGACAAGATCTGGAAAGTTTTTATCATTATGTTGAAAATTTATTTAAACAAATAGATGAAGAAAATTGGCTAACATATTATTCTTTGTTTGAATTTTATCTTTTAGATTTTTTGGGGGTGGGGCTGGATTTAAGTGAGTGTTCCGCAACAGGGGTGACTGAAAATTTAGAATATGTATCGCCTAAAACCGGAAAAGCCGTGTGTGCGGCATCAGGAGAAGCCTATAAAAACAGGTTATTTAAATTTCCGCATTTTGTGATGGATAGTCATATACAGCCCAACAAAGAAAATATAATAGATTTGCTAAAGATGACGGAGTTTTTCCTACGTAAAAACTTTTTTAATTCTCACAACTTGAAATTTCCTCAAAGTCGTGCTAACTTGGCGGAAATTGTAAGTAATATGGCGGTTTAGGTGAATAAAATATGCCGGAAATAAATGAAAAAATAAAAAATGTGGCTTTGGCCGAAGAGTTAAGCTCCCGATATCTTTCTTATGCAATGTCAACAATCATTGACAGGGCGCTTCCAGATGTTCGTGACGGTTTGAAACCTGTTCACCGCAGATTATTGTATGCTATGCGTCAACTGCACTTAGACCCCAAATCAGGATTTAAAAAGTGCGCCCGCGTTGTCGGTGATGTTATCGGTAAATATCATCCGCATGGTGACAGCGCTGTTTACGGGGCAATGTGTCGCTTAGCTCAAGATTTTTCAGTGCGTTATCCGTTGGTGGACGGGCAGGGAAACTTTGGTAATATCGACGGGGACAGTCCTGCCGCCATGCGTTATACAGAGGCTCGATTAACGGAATTTGCCATAGCGTTAATGGATGGCTTAAATGAAGATGCCGTTGATTTTCGAGATACTTATGACGGGGAGGATTCTGAGCCTGTTGTTATGCCGGGAGCGGTTCCCAATCTACTATGTAATGGATCTGTCGGAATTGCCGTAGGTATGGCAACCAACATTCCGCCACATAATTTATCCGAAGTTTGTGATGCTTTGCTAATGCTGATTGAAAATCAGGATACTCCGATAGAAGCATTGGTTAAAAAAGTAAAAGGCCCTGATTTTCCGACCGGCGGCATCATTGTAGATAAATTCCAAACCATTTTAGATAATTATACTCAAGGTCGCGGAAATTTCCGTATTCGTGCCAAATGGGAGAAAGAGGAACTCGGACAAGGGCAATATCAAATTGTTGTGACGGAAATTCCTTACCAGGTCGTAAAATCCAAGCTTATTGAACGGATTGCTTTGTTATTGCAAGAAAAGAAAGTGCCGTTACTGAGTGATATCAGAGATGAGTCTGCGCAGGATATTCGTATTGTTTTAGAACCTAAAAGCAGAAATGTCGATGCCGCCATGCTCATGGAAATGCTCTTCAAGCAGACGGAGCTGGAAAGCCGCTTCAACATGAACATGAATGTGTTGGATTCTGATAATGTTCCTCGGGTAATGAGTCTTAAAGAAGTATTGCTTGAGTTTTTAAAACACCGACAAATTGTGTTGCAGCGTCGCAGCAATTATCGTTTACAAAAGATATTATCCAGATTGGAAATTCTGTCGGGATACCTGATAGCCTATATGAATTTGGATGAAATCATTCGGATAATTCGCGAAGAAGATGAGCCGAAAACGGTGATGATGAAGAGATTCTCATTAACGGAAAATCAGGCGGAAGCCATTCTGAACATGAAACTTCGCAGCCTTCGCAAATTGGAAGAAACAGAAATTAAGCGTGAATTTGACGATCTGACGGCTGAGAAAACGGAACTTGAAACTCTGTTGGCGGATGAGGCTTTGCGTTGGCAAAAGATAGCAACGGAAGTGAAGTTTATTCGTGAAAAATTCGGTAAAAAAACGGCCTTAGGTAAGCGTCGCACAGAATTTTCCGAGGTTTCCGATGATATTGAAATATCCATAGAAGCCTTAGTGGAAAAGGAACCTATAACCGTTATCTTGTCGCAAAAAGGCTGGATTAGAGGTATGAAAGGCTATATATCTCTAACTGAAGAATTTAAATTCAAAGATGATGATTCTTTGTTGATGGCTATTCATGCGCAAACAACAGATAAAATCGTTATTTTCGATACATCGGGCAAGTTTTTCACAATTAACGGAAGCGATGTCCCTTGCGGTAGAGGATTTGGTCAACCGTTGCGTCTGATGATTGATTTGGGCAATAACGACAACGTGTGTGAAATGTTTGTTTTTGAAGCTAAAGCGCAATATTTGATTGCCTCCAACACAGGACATGGTTTTATTGTAGATGAAAATCACTTGTTGGCGCAAACACGCGGCGGACGTAAAATTATGAATTTGGCCAATGGTGAAGTAGCCGTATTATGTAAAAAAATGACGGGAAATATGGTCGCCATCGTTGGTGATAATCGCAAACTCTTAGTATTTAAAGCGGAAGAAATCCCCACATTAGCCCGTGGACGAGGTGTCGCGTTGCAAAAATATAAAGACGGGGGAATGTCCGATGTTCAAATATTTAATGAGAGCGAAGGTTTTACATATACGCGTGCCGGTGGTTCTAAGACGGAAACCGAACTGTTGACATGGTTGGGACATCGTGCGCAGGTCGGTAAATTAGCTCCGTTTGGTTTTCCCAAAAACAACAAATTTTTGAAAGGGTAAAAATAAGGCCTCCTCTTATCGGGAGGCTTTTGAAAAATGTCTGAAATTTTGTTTGAATATATTCGTCAAGGAAGTTATGTCAAAGTAACAGCAATTGAAACCGAAACACGCACCGAGGCAAGCGTTGTTGTTCCCGCAACTCTTTCACAAGAGCAAATGCAGATTCAATCCATGCGTAAGCTGTGTTATTTATTAAAAAAACAGGAAGATGAACTTTAAGGAAAAAATATGCTCAGCGATATTGAAATTTCACAAAGTTGTAAACTTGAAGCGATTGAAAAGATTGCCCGAACATTAGGGCTGTTTGAAGATGACATCGAAAATTACGGGCGCTATAAAGCAAAAATAACTTTTGAGGCTCTAAATCGCATTAAAAATGTCGAAAAACCAAACGGTAAGTTGGTTTTGGTAACAGCAATGACGCCGACACCGGCAGGTGAAGGAAAGTCAACGGTTTCAATAGGCTTAGGCGATGCATTGCACAAGCTTAAAAAGAATGTGCTGATAACTTTGCGCGAACCTTCTTTAGGACCGTGTTTCGGCCGCAAAGGCGGTGCGACCGGTGGAGGTTTATCCCAAATAGCTCCCATGGAAGAAATTAATTTGCATTTTACCGGAGATATTCACGCGGTAACTACGGCGAATAATTTATTGGCGGCAATGTTGGATAACCATCTGCACCAAGGAAATGAACTGAAAATTGATATAAATACAATCAGTTGGAAACGTTGCGTCGATTTGAACGATCGTAGTCTTCGAAAAATAAAGATTGGGCAAGGAGACGTTGTCAATGGTGTTGAAAGGGCTGATGGCTTTAATATCAGCGTTGCCAGTGAGATAATGGCCGTTTTGTGCTTGTCTCAATCAATAAAAGATTTAAAGGAAAATTTATCAAAAATTGTTGTAGCCAAAGATTGTTTCGGAAACTTTATAACCGCACAAGATATTCACGCTGTCGGTGCTATGACGGCAGTTTTAAAAGATGCCTTAAGACCCAATCTGGTTCAAACATTGGAACAAACGCCTGTTTTGGTTCACGGTGGCCCTTTTGCCAATATAGCGCATGGATGTAACAGTTTAATAGCAACTCAAACAGCGCTCAAATTAGCTGACTTTGTTGTAACAGAAGCCGGTTTTGGAGCCGATTTGGGGGCTGAGAAATTTATGGATATTAAGTGCCGCAAAGGAAATTTATATCCTTCAGCCATCGTATTGGTGGCAACAGTTCGAGCTCTAAAAATGCATGGAGGAGTTGCTCTGAACGAATTATCCGTAGAAAATACGGCAGCCGTCGAAGCAGGTTTTGCAAATTTACAGGCCCATATCGAAAATATGCAAAAATTTGGTGTTCCTGTATTAGTGGCCGTTAACCGTTTTTCAAGCGATACGGAAAAAGAGCTGGAAACAGTAAAGAAATTGTGCGAAAAAACAGGGACTTGTGCCATTATAACAGAAGGTTGGGAAAAAGGCGGTGTCGGTTGCGTAAATCTGGCGGAAGCGGTTGTTCGGGCTGTTGAAACAGAAAATAAGTTCCGTTTTCTTTATGAGGATAGCTTGCCGTTGAAGCAAAAAATCGAGAAGATTGCACAGCATATCTATCGAGCCGACGGAGTATCTTTTTCCGAAACAGCCTTAAACAAAATCAGTGAATATGAACAAAAAGGATACAAAAATTATGCGGTATGCATAGCTAAAACGCAAAACTCAATATCGCACGATAAAAATATCTTAGGTTGTCCTCAAGGGTACACTTTACCGATAAATGATGTGCATTTATCGGCAGGGGCCGGTTTTGTAGTCGCTTTTGCCGGAAATATCCTGACAATGCCAGGACTTCCCAAGCATCCTGCCGCAGAAAATATTGATGTTGATGATGACGGTATCATTCAAGGAATTTTCTGATAATTTTGCTTGTGGATAAGTGGATTAAGTCGAGTTATTAATTCCCAATTTGAAATTTATGCTGTAATATGAACCCGATTTTTTTTAAGAAAAATCATTGGGGAATAAAATATAGGGGAATATTTCAATGTCTAATTCGACAGCTGGGACAGAGAAACTATCTAAAAACAGTAACTTACCACAATTTATGAGCAACAAAACACAACAAGCCTCAACAACCATAGAAGAACAACCTTCGTGGTTGGCGAACAATCTGAATCGTTTGATGATAGGTGTCAGTGCCGCTTGGTTTGCCATTGTTTTAATATACATTACACAGTTTTTCGGCTGGTCGAATTTATTCTTAATGATGCCGGACGAGTTTGGTGGCTTTTTGGCAGGTGTAACCTTGCCGTTGGCTATTATTTGGGTGGTTATGGCCTATATTGATCGCGGTACATCGTTTAAACAGGAAGCGAAATTTCTTAGAGCTTATATGAATCAACTTGTTTACCCCGAACAAGGAGCTCCCCAAACAGCCAAAGCTATGGCCGATGCTATACGCTCTCAAGTAGTTGAATTGCAAGATGTTACAAGTTTTGCAATGAAGGAAACAGCCAAGATTAAAGATGAAATGGGTAGTAATATTCAAGAATTTTCCAAATTAGTCGCAACATTGGATACTTATTCTTCCAAAACATTAGTTGAAATGAGCGAAGGTGTTAAATTCCTGATTAAGAATTTTGAAACCATTTCATCTAAGGCGGAACTTTCTACTCGCGCCATTGCCAACTATAACCAAGAATTTATCGATGGAACGAAAAGCTTGGAAAACAATTTAGCCGATTTGTTCGAGAAATTATTGCCTCGGATAAAAGAATTAAAAACATCGGCGCAGTTGCTGCAAGAAATTTCAGAAACAAGCAACAATGATATTTTGCGCGCTAATGAGTTGATTGTTCAATATAATAATGAAAGTCAGGATAATTTAAAACGTGTCAATGATGCTCTTTCCAATCAAATAACGGTTTTGCGACAAGTTTCCGAAAAAGCTATTGAAGATTATTCAAGCATACAAACTTCAGTCCACGGAGAGGTTAATGAGTTAAACTCCGTGATTACGGAACATGTATCCAAAATGGACAGCATCATAAAAGAGCAAAGCAACACCTTGAAAGGACATTTGAAAGAGCTTTCAGAGCAGGCCATGGAAGGGTGCGACCAAATCAACAGCAATGTGGGACGAGGTCTTGAAACTCTTGAAAATTCAATTAACAAACAGATACAAAAATTTGCTGGTGTTGCAGAAAAACAAAGTCATGAGTGGCAAGACAATATTCGTACTTTATCCGAACAGACTGATGCCATTTCGTCCAAATTAACGATGCACAGCGCAACCATAGCTCAGGAAATAGATAAACTCTCTGTTCGCAGCAATAATTTGGAAGAGAGTATTGCTATGCAAGTAAGCGGCTTGTCCGAAGTGGCCGAAAATGTCAGCGCTACATTGCAAAAAACAGATGAAATGTTGGCTACAAGCGTTGTTTCTCTTCAGGAAAAATCCGAACAGGCAAATGCAGACATCAACAGTTATATGGCTAACCTGGAAGATAAGGCCGCTCATCTGGAAGAAGTAACATCAGCTATTTTGGAAAAATCGGTTCAAGTATCCGAAGACATTTCTAAGCGCCACAGTAATCTGACGACAACTTTTGATTATATTGATAGTCGTATTGATGGTTTGAATAAAGAAATCGGCACCGTTTCTGATAACGTTAAATCTCACGTTGAAGATTCTATAAATCGTTTAGACGAGGTTATAGACACAATGAATAAACATGCAGTGTCTTTAACGGAAACATCATCGGTTGTAGTATCTCAAAGCCAAATCAGCGAGGCCGCACTGGCGCAACAACAACGTAATATTGCAAGTTCAGCCAATAGGGTGGAAGAAATAAAAGCTGAGCTTAAACGCCAAATTGAAGATATTACCAAAGCTTCGTCAGCTTTAGAGGGAAATGCTTCGGAAGTTGTCGAAAAAATGAAAACGCAATTGGAAAATATGCTGAGTTCATGCAATAAAGTGATTGAAAAGAGCCGTGCGATTAATGATAATATTGAGCAACAGGCTGATAAGTTTGACGTCAGTACCAATAAGACATTAGCCAAAGTTGTACAACTTGAAAATGTTCTGACATCTCAGTCAAACAATATGAATAATCTGTCCAAAGATATTCAAACCCGCACACAAGAAATTGATAAAATATTGAGCCGCCAAACTCAGGAAATCAGCAAAGCTACGGAAGATTCCGAGAATGTATTCCGTTTGCTCACAGATTCCTTTGAAAATCAGAATGTGGCTATGCGTACGCTTTCTCAGGAGGCCTCAAACTATGTTTCAGGCGTTGTTCAGTCATTGGATGATAAAGCTGCCGCATTAGGCGTTTTATTCCGTCAGCAGGAAAACGAGCTCCGAGAGATGGGAGATGAGTTAACCGATAAGACAAGCGCAATGAGCGAGGCTTTGAAAAAGCAAATCTCCGTTTTGGAACAAAATACTTCTAAAGTCATGTCTAAGATGGAAACACTGGAAAAAGACACGGCCACCCATAGTGAAGCCGTTATCAATAGTAGTAGTCGTTCAATTGAGAAGCTGTCTGAAGTTGAAGATAAGCTGAATGAAAAGAATATATTAATTAACTCGTTGATTCATGATATTACTAAAAATTTAGATACAATTGCTTCAAATATCCAAGACAAAACAAATCAGTTTTCTTCAACGGTTAAGGGAATAAAAGAAGAAGTATCAAATTCAACCAATCAAATTTTGGAAAATTGCGATAAGATACAATCTGCAGAGAACGTTATATCTAAAGAGAGCGCAAGTGTTTCCAAGCTAATGGATGAACAACTTAAGAATATAGATGTAACATTAGTAAAAGCTAAACTTCAGGCCGATGATATCCGTCAGATGTTTGAACAGCAGAAAGACAACCTGACAGATATAGCCAATACTTTGGCTACCCAAACACGTCTTGGAGAAGCCTCTTTGGCGCAACAGTATAAATATTTGTCAGACGCTGCCGTTGATGTGGCTCAAAAAGTCAACGAAATTAGTGAAGGCTTCAAATCAAATACAGATAATATTTTTGACACGGCAACAAAAATCGCTTATGAATTTGATGTTTTGGGTGACCGCTTAATTAAGGCCGGCGAAGATGTTCAGAAGACATCTAAAAATTCTACAAAGAGCATAGAACAGGTTAATATGAGCTTGTCTCAATGCGGTGAGGAGTTGGATGCCGCAATTAATCATTCCGTTCAGAATATCGGTGGAGTATTTAAAGAATATGAGAAATATTTAGCCGGTTTCAACACCGTTACGGCGGAGACCAGCACTGGTGTTATAGAGATTAATAACCTGATTAGCGAACAAAGCGATAAGATGATTCAAATTTCTGAAGATACGAAGAAATTAGTGGATTGTTTCAATACAGTATTAAACGAAACATCAACAGCTTTGTCTAATCGTGCCAATATGGCCTATGATAAGGTAAAAGGATTAGGTGAAAATCTTAAAAACTTGGGAACTCAATTGGAAGAGGCAACCAAAATCAGTGCGGCTCACTTTGAAAATTCGGGAGATAAGTTGCGTGCAACGATAACGGAGATTTCAACAAACGCCGAACGCATATCTAATGAAATAAGAAGTTCCGGTGAAGTATTCCTGAAACAATCCGGTGCGTTGGTTGCAGTTACGGATGATACCTTAAACAAAGTTCACAGCGCCATGGAAAGCTTGGCCAATACCGGACAGGACTTCAGTCTAAAAGGCAGCGAGGTCATAAAGCAAAGTATACGCTTTAATGATATAATAGACACACAGGTGAAACTGTTGTCTGAACAGGCGCAGAAGGCCGACACGACATTGAACAGGCTGATGGATAGCTATCAGGGAATACAGATAGATACATTCCTTAAAAATGCTTCTGATATTATAGAACGGATGCAAACAATGTCTGTCGATATTAATCGTATTTTTAACGCCAAAGATGAAGACGATCTGTGGAAGAGATATTACAATGGTGATGCTTCTATTTTTGTCCGTTATTTAGCTCGCAATATGACAAAACAGCAAATTTCTGCCGTTCGAAAGAGTTTTGAAAAGGACATGGACTTTAGAAAACTTGTAACCGGATATTTAAGTGAATTTGAAACACTGATTGAACACGCCAAGGCTAATGAACGTTCAGGAGTGCTTTTATCGGTTATTTCCGGCGCCGACATCGGTAAGCTTTACTATATCTTAGCCAAAGCCCTAGATAAAGTGCAGTAAGGGATAAAGTATGAAAAGTGTTGTCAACGGTTCGTTAAATGAACTTCAAAGGCAAATATACAGCTCTGTTGAGCGGATAAAAAAACACAGCGGTGACCAATGGAAAGGTTTGGAAAACATTCCTGATGGCAACGCTTTCCAAGAAAAGGGACTTAAAAGTTACGCTTATAAACTGTTGTCGTCATCAATTTCATACCAATTAACCAACATGTTTTCAGCCGATAGCGATCTATACACATCGGACTATGCCGCCGGTAGCTATGAACAGGCGTCTGTTGTGAACAAAGAACCTACGATACTTATTGACTTCGTGTTTAAAAACAACCGAGAATTTGACATAAAGGCTTAGATTGAAAATACTGGATTTTAATAGTCGCGTTTTTTTGGCACCTATGGCGGGGATTACGGATCAGCCCATGAGAAAACTTGTATCGTCTCTCGGCGGCGGGGTTATGGTTTCAGAGATGGTAGCAATCAACGCTCTGTCGCGCAAAAATGCTAAAACTTATAAAATAGCGGATGTTCGCTCTGAAAATTATCCGGTTGCCGTTCAATTAGTTGGCGGCGATGCAGAGCTATTTGCGGATTCCGCAAAGTTGGCCGCTGATTTAGGAGCTTATTCAATAGATATAAACATGGGGTGTCCGGTAAAAAAGATTGTAGGAAATCATTCCGGTTCTTACTTAATGAAGGATTTAGAACAAGCTTCAAAAATTATAAAATCTGTTGTGCGGGCGACACCTTTAAGAGTGAGTGTAAAATTTCGCAAGGGCTGGGATGCTAATTCTGTAAATGCGGTAGAATTCGCTAAAATGTGTGAAGATTCCGGAGCGGCTTACGTAACTGTTCACGGGCGAACCCGCTCAGATTTTTATTCCGGCAAAGCGGATTGGGATATCATTGCCGACGTAAAACAAAGTGTGTCTATTCCCGTCATTGGTAATGGAGATGTCACATCTCCCGAAAAGGCTAAAGAAATGTTGGATTATACGGGGGTTGATGCTGTAATGGTCGGACGAGCGGCTTTAGGAAACCCATGGATTATTTCTCAAATTCATAATTATTTGGAAACGGGTGAAAAACCTCGTCCTGTTCCGGTGGGGCTGGTTAAGCAGACCTTGTTAACTCATATTAAAGAATTAAGTGCTTATTATGGAGAAAAGCTAGCTCTCGGATTGTCCAGAAAATACGTGTGTTGGTATTGTAAAAATCTGCGTGATGCCAGACGTTTTAGAGAAACATATGTCCATATTGGAGAAATGTCCGAAGCCCTTGAGGTCTTAAATAGTTATTTTGATTCTTGTGTAGAGGATAGGGAATAAGTAAATGAGGATTATTGTTTGCGGAGCAGGGAGTGTCGGAAGAAGTATTGTCAGCTATCTGGCAAGAGGGAATAACGACATTGCCGTCATAGACAATAACCAGAGAAAGCTGGATGAAATTGCTCAAGAGTTTGATATTTTGCCGATTTTAGGCGAGGCATCACACCCTGATATTTTAGAAAAAGCCGGTGCTGAGCATGTTGACTTGTTGCTGGCCGTTACCAATAAAGATGAAGTAAATATGATTGCATGTCAGGTGGCGCATAGTTTATTTCAAGTTCCTGTCAAAATAGCTCGTCTTGACAGTAATTCTTTTTTAGACCCTGTCAGAGAAACCATGTACAGCGATAACCACTTGCCGATAGACTTGGTTATTTCTCCGGATATTAAAATTGCACAAGCTATCCTTAATATTTTAAAATATCCGGGAAGCTCGGGAATTATTTCGGTGTTGAAGGAGGAGGCGGTAATCGTTACCCTGAAAATAAAGAGTAACTGTCCACTCATCAAAATTCCTTTAATGCAGTTACCTAAAATTAATGAAGATTTGAATGTTGCTGTGATAGACATTACAAGGGACGGAAGTTGCTTTATACCTGAGTCCTATGATGTTTTGGAAATTGGAGATGAGATAAACGTTCTGGTAAAAAGGAATGAAGTGGAGAATGTAATTCGTGGCTTTGGTCTGGATAATCCAAGCAATGAAAGGCTTGTTATTTTTGGAGGAAACTCCATAGCCAGATATATCGGTACCCGGATTGAACATGATGATACTGTTGTAAGCTGCAAAATTATTGAAGAGAATTTGGAAGATGCGAGGCGATTGGCTCGCGATTTATCTCATGTTGTAGTTATTCACGGTCCGATGATGAGTGATTTAATTTTAGATGAAGCAAACATTCGACATGCCGATGCCAGCATCGCCGTCACCGGTAATGATAAAGACAATTTATTGGCTTCATTATTATCAGAAAAGAGTGGGGTTTCAGCTAATATTTCTGTTGTAAATTCACCTTCATATAACAACCTTATTTTTAATATTGAAAACAATATACTTGTGGACAGAGGTTCAATTACGATTTCTCAGATACTGAAAGAAGTACGCAAGGTTAAAATGAATAATGCTTACTCTATAAGCCGTGGTTGTGGAGAAATATGGGAAATACCGGTTAAAAAAGACAGTATCTGCGCCGGCAAAAAGATTGGTGAGCTTAACCTTCATAAAATGAGCCGTATTTTTGCGATTCAACGGGAAGATGAGCTTATCTATCCTGACAAGCTTACCGAAATTTCAGAAGGGGATACGCTGCTGTTTTATGTAAATTCCCAAGTTATCAAACAGGCCGAGAAAATCTTTTAACTTTACTTATCCCCTAAGTATAAACAACACTTTACTAATGCAAAAAATGTTGTTAGATTCCATTGATAAACAACCATAGAAGGAAGCTGACATGTCCCAAAACGTTCAAGATGATTTTTTAAATAAAATTCGCGATAGCAAAATTTCTGTCACAGTTTTTCTGGTTAACGGTGTAAAACTTCAAGGTTTGATAACTTGGTTTGACAGTTTCTCTTTGTTGTTGCGCCGAGACGGGCATACACAGCTGATTTATAAACATGCGATTTCGACAATTATGCCGGTTGAAGCCGTTGACGTCGAAATTAAAGAATCTGTTGAATAAATTGCCGTTTATAAAAATAGATAAAGATAAAAAAATCCGTGCAGCGGTAATTTATCCTGAGGTTAGCGACAAACCTTTGAGGGTTTCTGCAGCCTCCAGATTAGAAGAGGCTTGCGGATTGGCCGCGGCCATAAATTTAGATGTTGTTTTCTCCCAAATTTTTAAAGTTCGAACAATCAAGCCGTCTACCTACGTCGGACAAGGCGTATTGGACTGTTTGTTGGCGCAAAAACAAGAAGAAGATATAGAGTTAGTTATAGTAGATGCTTCGCTGACACCAATTCAGCAACGCAATCTGGAGAAAAAGCTTGATATAAAAGTTATTGACCGAACAGCGCTAATTCTGGAAATCTTCGGTGAACGCGCCAAAACAAAAGAGGGCAAACTCCAAGTTGAACTTGCACATCTAACGTATCAGCGCAGTCGTTTGGTCAGAAGTTGGACACACTTGGAGCGACAGCGTGGCGGGGCCGGTTTTTTGGGCGGACCGGGAGAAACTCAAATAGAACTAGACAGACGTATTATTGACGATAAAATCATTCGTATAAAAAAAGAACTGGATAAAGTTCGCCAAACCAGACAAATACAACGTTCAGCTCGTAAACGCATCCCTTACCGAGTTGCAGCTCTGGTCGGCTATACAAATGCCGGAAAATCATCGCTATTCAACAGGTTATCTCAGGCTGATGTTTTGGCTAAAGATATGTTGTTTGCTACCTTAGACCCTTCTATGCGAAAAATAACTCTGCCATCGGGACAAAGCGTTATCTTGTCAGATACTGTTGGCTTTATCTCGGATTTACCTCATGAGTTGGTTATGGCTTTTCGCGCCACGTTGGAAGAGGTGATGGAGGCGGATATAATTGTTCATGTTCGCGATATTGCCGGTCCGGAAACGCGAGAGCAGAAGGAAGATGTCCTAAAAGTTTTGGCAAATCTCGGCTTAGAAAATATTCATGAAAACAAAAATTATATCGAAGTGTTAAATAAGATTGATTTGTTGTCATCTGAAAATAAAAAAGAATTAATCGGCAAAAGGTCAGAAAATATAATTCCCGTTTCTGCCATAACAGGAGAAGGCTGTAATGAACTGCTTCGGTGTCTGGATGATAAACTGGCGGAAGATTACCAAATTATAACAGTGGAAATTCCGGAAAGTGATGGAAAAACCTTGGCGTGGATTTATGAACATGCAGAGGTGTTGAGCAAAAACACCACTGAAAATAAAACACGCTTAAAATTGCGTATAGACAATGTTTCTGTTGCAAAGTTACAAAAAATCTTCAATTAGAGCGTTTGCTTGAAAATTTAACAATTAACATTACTTTTTAAACAAATAAGGAGGAATGTTATGTGCGATTTAAGAAAAGTATTTTTGCCGGTGATCTTTTTAATGGCGACAGCATGCATAGGGCAGAGTATGACCTACGGAGAAACACTGCAGCCATGGATTGGTCAATCGGAGGAGCGTTTGCAACAGTCGTGGGGGTACCCGTACAATGTTTTTTATGTAACTCCGAACCAAAAAGTCATCAGTTATATCAAATTTGCATCTCGTCCGATAGATGGAGATAGCGAACCTTATTCCTATACAGTGGCTTATCCGGCCATAAACACACCTGATTTAGGCATCTCTGGACAGCAGACATCATCAAATTATTATTGCCAAACATCATTCACCATAAGAAACGGTGTCGTTGTAGATTATAGCTTTAATGGCGATGATTGTGTAGTGACACGATAATTAAAAATAATAAATCATTGAATAAAAACCGTCTGGACAATCAGGCGGTTTTTGTTTAAAACGATAGAGGCAACACGGAATAGAGGAATATGGACATGGCTGATTTAACAGAAGTTTTAAAACATTATGGGGTTGAAGGAGTGGTTGCTTCGGAAACAGAAGGTCCGTTGGTAAAACTCATTGAATTTACCCCCGTAGCTGGAACAAAGCTGAAAAATATCACGGCAAATTTAGACGATATTGCTCGTGAATACGGCGTAAGTTCTATGCGTGTTGAAACTCTGAATGAAAACGGCAATATCGGCTTTGAAGTTCCGGCGAGGGAAACACAAATAATTGATTTTTCTTCAATATTAAAATCAGAAGCCTTTGCAAACGCCAAGGGAAATATCCCCATTTGTTTAGGTGTAGACATCAAAGGGTATCCGGTGTTTGCAGACTTGGCAAAAATGCCTCATTTATTAATAGCCGGTACGACCGGCTCAGGCAAATCGGTCGGGTTAAACACATTTATCTTGTCATTAATAAAGCGCAAAAAACCGACGGAAGTCAAATTTGTGTTGGTAGATCCCAAAAGAATTGAATTCAGCATATATAACAATCAAAAATATTTGTATTGTCCTGTCATTACCGAAACATCAGATGCGGCAGCCGTCTTAAATCTGTTGGTAGAAGAGATGGAAAGGCGATATAATCTGTTGGAGGAAAATGGGGTTAAAAACATCGGCGAATATAACGAATTTATCGGTCTTATGCCGTATATTGTCTGCGTTATTGATGAATTTGCAGACCTGATTGCCTCAACCCCGAAAGTGGAACAATCCGTGCAACGATTGGCTCAGAAGGCTCGTGCGGCAGGTATTCACCTTATTTTAGCAACTCAGCGCCCTTCGGTGGATGTGGTTACCGGAGTAATAAAAGCAAATTTCCCGACCAGATTATCTTATAAAGTGGCGAGCAGTGCCGATTCTCGTACCATTTTAGACAGCGTTGGAGCAGAAAAACTCTTAGGACGAGGAGATTGCCTGTTTTTAGCCTCAAACGGGGAATTGCAACGTATCCATGGAGCTTATATGCCTGATAATCAAATAGAAGGCATATTAGAGCCTTTTCGCGCAGCGATAAAGCCTCTTGATTTGAAAAAGGAAACAGAACAACAAGATAGCAAACCTACAACAATCAAAAAAGAGAAGGGCTTTTTCCGCAAATTGTGGGATTTTTGGGTATCCATGCGTGTGCGAGACAGAAAAATGGTCATCAACGGTATAATGTCGGTGTTTGCATTATTCGTAAAAAACTCAAAAAGCAGAAGGTAAAACTTAATTAAATATCAAAACATTAAAAAACAATCTTAAAGTTATAAGTTAACGAAGTCCAAGGTTATAATCTTTTTACCGCAACGCTTGGCCATCAAAAAGGCTTTATGAGTATTTTCATTTTTATGGGCAGCGTAAACAATAATGTAATTTGATAGCTTGACCAGACAAAAATCACTGACTGAAACAATTTTGTTTTCCATATTTTTGTTTATGTTTTCTTCAACAGTCCTCGTTTTTCCGCAAGCACGATAACCTTCTCGCTTCAAATGGTGCAGAAAAGTTTCAACTAAAACAATATTTATATGCGGATATTCACGATGAAGTTTTTCAAGCGTTTGAGAAACACAAATGGAAAAATTCCCTTGTTTTCCAACCAAAAAGGTGTCCACGTTTTCTTTCTCGATCAAGGGTCTGACATTTTGTTCAATCAAAGATTCCATATCAAAATAAAAACTGTCATATCCTAAAAATGTACAAATTTTCCCCATCAGCTTCCCGCATAAAAAAAGACCACTTTAAATGCAAGGTGGTCGGAGAGTTCACAATCATATTACAGGAAATGACCTTTTAGTCTTTGAAGCCCGAGAACTTCTGAACATACACTAAAAGCTCCCCGACCATAGTCGGGGATATATTCATTGAAGAGGTTCATTTAAACCCCGCAATTTAACGATGCATACCCAAACACCGCCTATAATAGAGCTTGTGAAGGCTCCGCACTTGCATGCTGAGTTTGAAACATTCCAAACCTAAGCAGATAATACAAAGGGTTGATTAATTTTTCAATAACAAAAACAGATAATAAAAAAAAGCGCCCCGAAAGGCGCTTCTCAATTGGCGGAGAGGCAGAGATTCGAACTCTGGGAGGGGTCGCCCCCTCGACGGTTTTCAAGACCGCTGCATTAAACCACTCTGCCACCTCTCCATAGTCGGCAATGTGTATTCCACAAAACACTACCTATTTATATTAAAGTTTTTTAATCGTCAAGTCTTAATTCAAACTTTTTTTTATGTTTTTATTTACTTTTGCTTTTGTATAATCAATTGCAAATAAAATCTTATATTCGAGGAAACATGAACAATAAGTGCCTTTGCATAATGACAGCATCGTCTCTTTTAATAGGAAGCTGTGCCTCAGCCGGAAGCAAAACTCCTGAAATTCCTGAGGAATATCGGGTTTGGATGGAAGAATTAAAAGCTGAAATGCTCAACCGAGGTATAAGTCAAAAGACGTTAGACGTCGTTTATAGCAGTAATTACTATCAACCAGATTCGGAAGTTGTAAAGAAAGACCGCCAACAACCGGAGTTTTTGTTAAATTCCACCACATATATCAATCAGTTGGTTTCGGCTCAAAGAGTAGAAGAAGGGCGTGAAAAATATAAACAACTGCAAAAAACTCTAAAACCGATTGAGGCTAAATACGGCGTTCCCTCAAGCTATATTATCGCATTTTGGGGATTAGAAACCGGCTATGGTAAAAGCTTTGGCAAACATAACGTTATCGCATCTTTAACATCTTTAAGTTATGACAAAAGGCGTCCTAAATTTTTCAGAGAACAATTGTATCAGACTCTGAAAATTGTTGATGATTGGAATGTGGATTATACAAAGATGGAAGGTTCGTGGGCCGGTGCAATGGGACATTTTCAATTCATGCCGTCTACTTTTAATTCCTATGCCGTAGATTATAACCAAGATGGACAAATTGATATTTGGCACGATTATGAAGATGCGGCGGCTTCCGCGGCAAATTATCTGTCTTCAATAGGCTGGAACAACTCTCTTCCGTGGGGAACGGAAATTTCCCTTCCTTGGAATTTTGACTTTTCACAAACAGGAAGAACACAAAAGAAAACAATAGCTGAGTGGAAAAAACAAAATGTATTAATGAAAAACGGAAAAAAACTTTCTTTCCCCCATACAGCGGAGGCTGCAATTATTACACCCGAGGGATGGAAAGGGAAGGCTTACCTCGTTTTTTCTAATTTTGATAAAATAATGCAGTGGAATCATTCCGAGAATTACGCCTTGGCAATCGGAACACTTTCTGATTATATTGCCAATCATAAACATTGGCAAGCCATAGATAGTAATCCGTCGTTGCGTCTGAAAACGGAAGATGTTAAGACCATTCAAAATTTTATCAATAAACTGGGTTGGTTTACATTGGATGAAGACGGCCAACTGGGTAGCAAAACCCGCGAAGCGGTAAAAAGAGTGCAAAAAGAGGCCAGATTGCCGCAAGATGGCTATCCGGACGAGAAACTTTTGAAAAAAATTCGCGACTATAATCCTGAAATCGGATTTTCCATTCCGGTACCCGAAAGAAAATTACACAACGTCAATTAATCGCTTTACGAAGCCGTAAAAACAAGTTAGATTGATGCAAAAGTAGTTTTAGTAACGGGTTTGTTGAATGAAAAAGTCCAATTTAAAATTATATGCAGTTTTACTTACAATCACTATGGTTTTAACGGCTTGTACCTACGGGCGCATGGATTTGGGAAATGGCAAATATTCTCAAGCGGCAGCAATCAAAGGTCAAGGGGGAAGTTATAAAGTAGGAAACCCTTATGAAATCATGGGAACGTGGTATTACCCTAAAGAAGATTATAATTATTCAGAGGTAGGAACAGCTTCTTGGTATGGCGAAGATTTTCACGCCAAAAAGACGGCCAACGGCGAAAATTACGATATGAATACGTTGACAGCCGCTCATCGCACTCTTCCGTTGCCGACAATTGTTAAGGTTACAAACCTTGAAAACGGAAGATCTTTGGTTCTGCGAATTAATGACAGAGGCCCATACGCCAAAAACAGAATCATAGACATTTCCAAGCGCGGAGCTCAATTACTGGGTTTTCAAACAAAAGGAACGGCAAAAATCCGTGTTGAGGTTATGGAAAAAGAAAGCCGTGAGTTAAAAGCGGCTTTGTTAGGAGAAAACGTTTCAGCATCATCAGGCTCCAAGGTTCAAACCGCCGCAACAGATTACTCAAAAGGGATTCGGGCAACAGGTTATCAAGAACCGCTTAAAACATATAAAAAAGGAAGTTGGTTTGTTCAAGCTGGTGCCTACTCAAAAGCAGATTCTGCTAAAAATTTAGCAATGCAATTGGATAAGTTTGGCGAAGCAGATGTTTATTTTGTTGAGGTTAACGGGCAAAAATTTTACCGTGTTCGCATGGGGCCTTATGAATATAAACAGGAAGCTGAAGTTGGCTTGGCCAAAGTTAAAAATTTTGGAATCTACAATGCTAAGGTTGTACAAGATTAAAGAAAGAGGATAAAATGCAATCATATAAAAAATCGATATTTTCTGCAATTTTGATGAGTGGGGTTATGTTGGGCACCTTCAATGCGCAAGCAATTGAAACAAAAGCCAGAAATTTGATTTTAATGGACTTTGACACAGGACAATACCTGTATACCAAAGAGATTGAGAAGGGTATCCCTCCCGCATCAATGAGCAAACTGATGACCGTATATATGATTTTTGAAAAACTGAAAGACGGTTCATTGTCTTTGGACGACACTTTCACCGTAAGTGAAAACGCATGGCGTAAAGGTGGGGCTGCCAGCGGAAGCTCGACCATGTTTTTGGCCATTAACGCAAAGGTTCGTGTTGAGGATTTGATTAAAGGAATAATTATCCAATCAGGGAATGACGCCTGCATCGTTGCCGCCGAAAATTTGGCCGGAAGCGAAGAAGATTTTGCCGTGGAAATGAATAAAAAAGCCAGAGAACTCGGCCTGAAACATTCCACTTTTGTTAATTCAACAGGGTGGCCTCATCCGGACCATCGGATGAGCGTGGAAGATTTGGCTATCTTAGCAAAAGCGATTATTAAGAATTTCCCACAATACTACCACTTGTTTTCTGAGAAGGAATTTGTTTACAACAATATACGCCAAGGCAATCGCAATCCGCTGTTGTACAGCATGTCTTACGCCGATGGAATGAAAACGGGACACACGGAAGAAGCAGGTTATTGTTTAACAGCTTCGGCTAAAAAAGGCAATCGCCGCTTAATCGGAGTAATGACAGGGTTGGGGTCCAATAAAGAACGCTCTGAAGAAGCAGATAAAATCATAAGCTGGGGATTTAGAGAGTTTGATAATTACACCATAGTCAAAAAAGATACAACGGTTGCTGAAATGCCCGTGTGGTTCGGCACCCAAGATAAAGTAAAAATGTTAACCGGTGATGATGTTGTCAGAACTTTGAAAAAAAATAAATCAGATGACATAAAACTGACGGCAATCTACGATAAACCGGTTATGGCACCGATAAAAAAAGGACAACAACTGGGTGTTGTTCGCGCGGAAATCCCCGATAGCGGCGTGGTTGAAATTCCGTTGTTGGCCGCTAACGATGTTGAAAAAGTAGGAATTATCGGACGCATAAAACGCAATTTAAAATATTTGATTTTAGGAGCAGAATAATGTCAATTTTGCAACGTTCCTACAAACATTCTGAAAAAAACGGACGTTTCATTACCCTTGAAGGCGGCGAGGGATGTGGAAAATCAACCCAAATAAGAATGCTGTCGGAATGGTTAAGCAAAAAAGGCATTACAAACATCACGACCAAAGAACCGGGCGGAACAGACATCGGAGTAGAACTCCGTAAGATGCTCGTTTGCGGAGATAAAGACAAGTTTGATTCCGTTGCCGAATGTTTGCTTTATTACGCCGATAGACGAATTCACATGACTTCTAAAGTTTGGCCGTCTCTTGAGGGCGAAACTTGGGTGCTGAGTGATCGTTTTGCCGATTCAACAGTGGCTTACCAGTACTATGGATATAATAAACAAGTTCCTTATGAAACACTGCAAAATTTATACAAAATAGCCGTCGGTGATTTCAAGCCTGATTTAACCATTATTTTAGATTTGGATCCTCACATCGGGCTGGAACGTTCATTTGCCAAAGCAGGAACAATGGCCGTCAAAGAAACCCGCCATGAAAGCCGAGGGATTGAATTTCACGAAAATCTAAGGCAAGGCTTTCTAGAAATTGCAAAAAACGAGCCTCAACGCTGTGTTGTGCTTAATGCTGAAAAGACCATCGACGAACTGCATGAAAATATTATCAGTCTGGTAGGGGAAAGGTTTGGGATAATTTAATGTCAGACGATGCGACACAAATTTTATCTTCTAAAAACAATCCCTATATTCTGGGACATGAAAAGGCGGAAAGCTTGTTTTTGCAGGCATGGAAGAATAACGCTCTGCATAATTCGTGGCTCATTTCCGGAATTGAAGGAATAGGCAAAGCAACATTAGCCTATAAATTTGCTCGTTTTTTATTAGCAAATAATACTGACAAAGAAAACTGCTCAAGTCTGAACATTTCTCCGGATAATCAGGTATTTCGCTTGGTGGCTAATAATTCTCATCCTGACTTAAAAATCATTGAGCGGGATTACACGGATACAGACCGCAAAAAAGTTTTGAAAGCAATAAAAGATGGTGAGCAGCTGAGCGAGACCGAATTAAAAGATTTGAAAAAGTCCTCATTTATTCGCGTAGATGATGTTCGTACAATTAATGAATTTCTCTCCAAACATTCTTCAAATGATGGTTGGCGCGTTGTTATCATTGATAGTATTGATGAAATGAATATCGCATCAGCCAATGCGGTGCTGAAAATCTTGGAAGAACCACCGGCAAAAAGCTTAATGCTGCTGATTAGCCACAATCCTAATCAACTGCTTCCCACTATAAAATCCCGTTGTACTAAATTAAATTTGCAGCCTTTGTCTGATGATGTTTTAGCCAGTTTGTTAAGACGTTACCGTCCCAATTTAACGGAAAGCAACATAAAAAAAATTGTAGAAATATCTTCAGGAAGTATAGGAAAAGCACTAAGTTATGTTGATAATAATGCGGTCGGTCTGTATGATGAACTGAAGAACATCTTACTTTCAGGAAAAAACTTCAGAGTTTCAAATGTTTTGGATTTTGCAACTAAAGTTTCGTCAAATGAAGAAAATTATAATTTAGGCAGGGAACTCATCTTAAAATTTTTGAGCGAATATGTCAAAACAGGCACCAATATAGCGGCTCAGGCAGAAAGCTGGGATTTCTGCACCAAGACTTTTTCTGAAACGGAACGCTTGAATTTAGATAAAAAACAGGTTTTAATAAACGCGATTACGCATATTTGTAAAAATATATAGGGAAAATTTATGTTAGTAGATAGTCATTGCCATCTTGATTTTAATGATTTTGAAGATGATATAGCCGAAATCATCAATCGTGCCAGAGAACAAGGAGTTCGCATGATGCTGAATGCGGGAAACAATCTGGCAGAACTGACAAATCAATTGGAACTGTCTGAAAAATATCCTTTTGTTTATGCCGCCGTCGGAGTTCATCCTCACAATGCCGCAGAATATCCGAATTTAACAGCAGAAGATTTGTTGGCTCATACCACACACAAAAAAATTATAGGTATCGGAGAAACCGGATTAGATTATTTTTACGACTATGCACCGCGCGACATGCAAATAAAGCTGTTAAAAGAGCATATCAAAGCAGCGCAGGAGAGCGGGCTTCCCATAATCATTCACAATCGTGAATCCGATGAAGATATGATAAATATTTTAGGCGACGCTTATAAACAAAAAACGTTCTCCGGTATGATACATTGTTTCAGTTCTTCCAAAAAATTGGCTGATTTTGCTCTTTCAATAGGGTTTTATCTGTCTGCATCGGGAATGATAACCTTTAACAAATGCGGTGACATTAGAGACGTGTTTGAAACCGTTCCGTTGGATCGTCTGTTGGTGGAAACAGATTCCCCTTATTTGGCTCCAATTCCCAAACGCGGTAGCCGCAATGAGCCGTCATTTGTATGCTACACAGCGGAAAAACTGGCTCAAATAAGGGATTTGCCTTTTGAAAAAATTGCGCAGATAACGTCGGATAATTTCAGCAATTTATTTCGAAAAGCCAGCGATAAAGGTTGGAGAGAGTTTTGATGAATGGACGAATAATTATTTTAGGAGCAGGGGCGGCACCGGGAGTTCCTTCTTTGAGTAACGGCTGGGGAGCTTGCGATTGCAAAAACCCGAAAAATATTCGCCGAAGAACGTCTGTCTATTATGAAATATCGGAAACAAAGATTTTAATAGATACTTCTCCCGATTTGCGTTTACAACTTATAGAAAACCAAATTACAAGTTTGGATGCTGTTTTATACACGCATTCTCATGCGGATCATTTGCACGGAATAGATGATTTACGAGAGATAAACCGTATTCATCGCCAAAGCTTGGATATTTTTGCTGCTAAAGAAACCATGGATGTTATTCGCGAACGTTTTCCCTACTTGCTGGTGGAGGCCGGCGATGCCAAAGATTGTTCTCGCCAACCATGTTTAGTGGCAAACGATGTTTATCATGACACGCCTCTCAACATAAAGAATGTAAAAATAACCCCCATAAAATTACTGGGACATAACGCACCGACAACAGGTTACGTCTTTAACGATGGCGAATTGGTACATATTGCCGATTTCAGACAGATTGATGAAAATGGTTATAAGCAAATCAAAAAACGACCAAAAATATTAGTTATTCCTTTGACAACGCCTTTTTCGCAAAGATTTCACGCCGGTTTAGAAGATGTTTTAGCTGTTATAGAACGAATAAATCCCGAACAAGCAATTATCAATCACATGGCAGCAGAGTGCGATTACGACGAAATCAACGGTCTGACACCTGAGTTCGTAACCCCAGCTTATGATAATATGACAGTAGAACTAAAAGAAGAAAAGGAATATTAAAATGTTGTGTATTTACCATATTGCGGATCATGATGGAAAAGGTTCAGCGGCAATTGTTCGCAGCCGTTATCCTGAGATTGAGTTTTTAGGGTTAAATCATGACATGGACATTCCCGTTGAGGAAATCAAAAAGCACGAAAAAATAATTGTTTGTGATATAGCCTTGCCGATAGACTTAATGTTTGAGCTCAGTAAAACCAAAGATTTCACATGGATTGATCACCACGTTTCCGTTATCAACCAATATGATGAGATAATGCAAAAAGGTGAGCATCAGCCTCTAAAAGGACTAAGAAGGGTCGGAACGGCAGCATTATGCCTGACGTGGGAATACTTCTATCCCGACAAACCCCTTCCTGAGGGAATACGGTTGCTGGGTTTGAATGATATTTATGATTTAAGGGATCCTCGTGTTCGTCCGTTTGAATACGCATTTCAATCAATGGGAGTAAATCGCCCCACAGATGAATCGTGGGTTAAATTGATAAACAATCAGCTAAACATTGATGAGATGGTTGAAAACGGAAAATCCATTTTATCATGGATTAAAATTCGCAATGCACGTTTGGTTCGCAGTATGAGTTTTGAAAGCGAATATATGGGTTACAAGTGTATTTGTGCCAGTATGCCGCAAGGATATTCCGAATTTTATGATTCTTTGCCGAATATCAAAGATTACGATTTTATGTGTAATTTTTTTATGAACAAAAAAAACCGGTGGAATCTGTCCTTTTATACAGCCAAAGACGGGGTGGATGTATCCAAAATAGCGGCAACTTTCGGCGGCGGCGGACATGTTCGAGCCGCAGGAGCATCAAAACTGGAAAAGCTTCCTGAATTTTTAGTAAACCCGCAACTAAAAAAAGCCTAAATCTGCAAAAAACTCTGAATTTCTTCTTGAGAAATTACAGAGATGTTGTAAAATCCGTCCGAAACATAAGTTAGGAGAATTTTAATGTCTAGAATTTTGATTACATCTGCGTTGCCGTACGTTAACGGTATTCCTCATTTGGGACACATGGTTGGTTGTTTATTACCATCTGATGTTTACGCCAGATTTAATCGAATGTTAGGCAATGAAGTCCTCTACATTTGCGGAACGGATGAACACGGCACACCTTCGGAAGTCGGAGCGGCTAAAGAAGGAATGGATATTGGTGAATATTGCACAAAATACCATAACAGACATAAGCAAGCTTATGAGGCATTTAATCTTTCATTTGATTGCTTTGGTCGCACCAGCAGTGATCAGAATAAAGAACTGACCTATCATATTTTCGAAGAGCTGGATAAAAATGGTTATATCGAAGAAAAAATCATAAAACAGGTTTATTCCGTTGATGACGAGCGCTTTTTGCCGGACCGCTATGTAACCGGAACATGTCCTCATTGCGGATATGATAAAGCCCGCGGAGATCAGTGCGAGAACTGCACCCGCGTTTTAGAGCCGACTGAGCTGATTAACCCTCGCTCAACAATATCCGGTTCCACAAACTTAGAAGTCAGGGAAACCAAACACCTGTTTTTGAGACTACCCAAATTAGAAGAAATGTTATCAGATTGGGTTAAAAGTAAAGAGCCTTTTTGGCCGGATATAGCCTTTTCAATTGCGCAGAAATGGCTGAAGGAAGGTTTGCAAGAACGCTGCATTACCAGAGATCTCAAATGGGGTTTTTCAGTAAATAAACCGGGATTCGAAAACAAAGTTTTTTATGTGTGGTTTGATGCTCCCATCGGTTATATCGGTATAACCAAACAATGGGCGGATAGCAACGGCCTGGACTGGAAGTCTTGGTGGTTAGACGCTAAAGATGTTCGTTACGTCGAATTTATGGGAAAAGATAACGTGCCGTTCCATTCAATCACTTTTCCGGCCACGCTGTTGGGAACCGGTGAAAACTGGACAATGGTGGATTATCTGAAAGGAATGAGCTACCTGACGTATGAAGGCGGTAAATTTTCTAAATCAGAAAACAGAGGGATATTTGCAGAAGATGCAATTAAAGAATTTCCGGCAGATTATTGGCGTTATTGGCTTATGGCCAATGCACCCGAGGCAACAGATTCGTCTTTTACTTTTGAATTGTTCGCATCGGTTGTTAACAAAGACCTTAACGGAGTTCTCGGAAATTTTGTCTCTCGCGTGTTGAAGATGACATCATCTAAACTTGGCGACACCGTTCCTGAGGGCGGAGAATTAGGCGATGCAGAGAAAAATCTGGCATCTGTTTTGCAAACTCGTGTTAATGACTATCTGCGTTATATGAATGAACTCGAGTTTCGCAAGGCGTTGTCAGAGCTTCGCGCTATTTGGGTAGAAGGAAACAACTACATTGCCGCAGAAGAACCTTGGACCGTTATCAAAACAGATGAGAAACGTGCCGCTTGCATTTTAAGAACATGCATCAATATGATTAGGCTTTTCGCTGTTTTATCAGCACCTGTTATGCCCAAAACAGCTGAGAGCATGTTAGCACGTTTAGGATTAAAACTTGAAGATATGCCAAGCCTGAAGGGCTTTAGCGTCGAAAGAGAACTTCAAGCCGTAAAAGCAGGAACACCGTTTGAAATCGGAGAACAACTCTTCGAACGGATTACCCCTGAAAAAGTGGAAGAATTAAAACAAAAATATGGAAGTGGAAAATAATGGTTAGACGTAGAACAAAAGAAGACGATTATCTCGGCCCCAGCAAAGGTCTGGCAAAAATAATGCATCGTTCGGTTATGCTTGTTTTATACCCGATAAGCCACCCCGTGCGTTTTCTGTTGATTTTGCTAACCCTTTATTTAGTTCCTACTTTCATGGGAGTAAAACCGGCAGAAGTTCATCTTTGGTATTGGAAACATATCAAAACCTCTTCAACAGAGGTGGGAACAATTGTCTCTGACAAAACTAAAGACATTATTCCTGAACTTCCTAAAATTGAAATGCCATCCATAAAGGTAAAATCGACAGTCGAAAAAACAGCCTCCGCAGCAAAAGTTGTTGACATGCCTATAAAAGAAAGCCGCCGCAAGATGTTTGAAAAGGCTAAAAGTGCTCCCGTTGCCATAGATATTATGCAACAAAATACTAAGCCCTCAGCACCTTCTGAAGGTGAAAGCACTGACAATTCCGCCACTCTACCGGTAATCCCCGAAGCCCCGGCGGTCGTTGTTTCTACAACAGAACCTGTTCCATCTCAAATGCAAACAGAACAACAAAATAACGGTTCTAACGAAAAACGGGGGCAAAAAAAGCCTGTTTTAAGATATTTAGATACTCCTGAATTTATAGCCGGACCGGTATCTGTATTAAATGCCAACGAATTGATTGTTAACGGTAAACAGCTGTTTTTGCATGGGATATATGTGGATCCGCGTTCACCAAAAGGACTTGAAGCCAGAACTTTTATTGAAAAAACAGTAGCCTCTCGTCCTGTTAATTGTAGGATTGAGGCGTATACTTATCAAAATGTTCCGACAGCAGTCTGTATCATTGATGGAATAAACCTTAACAATGCATTGGTTGAAAACGGTTATTCGAAGAGTGTCTCTTTAAAGTAAAAGAGGGCGAAATTATGTGGCAACCTGTTTTAATGATAAGTGGTTATTTTATAACTGTGCTGGGGTTTGCCATGTTGTTTCCCGCCGGAATTGACATTTATATAAACCACTCCAACTGGTCGGTATTTATCACATCTTCGATTGTCGCCGTATTTATAGGTTTATCGCTCTTTTTAGCAAACAACTGCAAGATAAAAAACATCAGTCTGCAACAAGGATATTTGTTGACGGCTATAATATGGTTTTCAGTCACTTTTTTATCAGCAATTCCTTTCATGTTTTATGGTGAGAGCTTTGCTAATGCGTTGTTTGAGGCTGGTTCAGGGATTAGCACGACAGGCGCGACAATATTCAAAGATGTAGAAAAGCTTCCCAAATCAATATTGTTTTGGCGCTCCCTGCTTCAAGCTCTCGGCGGGGTAGGGATTGTTATATTCGCCATTGCTTTGCTTCCTTTTCTGGGAATTGGCGGTATGCAGATTTTTCAACGCGAAAATTCAGATGTAAACGATAAATTCATGCCCAAAATGAGCTATATCGCCAAAAGGATTATTCTGGTTTACGCACTGTTACAAGTTTCTTGTATGGTATCTCTCAAATGGGCAGGAATGGATTGGTTTGATGCTGTATGCCACGCTTTTTCAACAACCGCAACAGGTGGTTTCTCAACCAAAAATGCGTCGATTGGCCACTTTAATAATGCCAAAATAGAGTGGGTGGTAACATTATTTATGTTTTTGGGCGCCATACCGCTTACTTTTTACCACAGTCTGCTGGCCACCAGAGATACTCATTCCGTTCGCTCACAACAAGTGGTTTCATTCGTTAAAGTTTTGTTGTTCTACATATTATTCATAACGTGTTGGTTGATGTATAACGGAGTTTATAAATTTTCTGATGCTCTGCGTTATGCCGCATTTAACGTAACTTCTTTCGTGACCAGCACGGGTTTTGCTTCAACAGATTTCTTATTGTGGGGTGCCTTTGCCGCATCGGCATTTCTTGTTTTTTCTTTAACCGGCGGATGCACAGGGTCAACATCGGGATCAATAAAAATATACAGATGGCAAATTGTTATTGCACAATTGCGAAAAGCCTTTATTAACACAACAGAACCCAATCGAATGGTATCATTAAAAATAGGGAAAAGCTTAATCAGCCCGCAGGTAGCATCATCCATCTTTATATTTCTTGCCGCTTATAGTTTAAGCGTTATCGTCTTAACTTTGTTGGTGGCTCTCAACGGAGTAGACTTCGCAACATCTTTTAGCGCGGTTATAGCTTGTATAACCAGTGCCGGCCCCGGAGTTGTCAGCAAAATCGGACCTAGTGGAAACTACGCATTTATGAGTGATACGGTAAAATATATTTTGGTGTTCGCCATGCTGCTCGGACGTCTTGAAATTATGACAATTCTGGTTATATTCACCAAAAATTTCTGGCGATAACATCCCTCACTTTTAACAAAAAATAACTTTTCGACACAACTAAACAGTACCCTCTAATTACCAAAGGAAATAACAAACGTCAAACTTGTAAGATAATTTAGAAAGTCCTTGATATGCTGAAAACGTAAAAGCCCGAGAACAAGACTTCTACATTTCAAACCCTTCTTCCTCAACCTCTTCATCAAAACCGCTCACACCGCTATCCGGGATTACTTCAGTTGTTTCTGAAATCTCATCTTGGGGTAGGAGCAATACATCACTCTGTCGATCAATTTCTTCTACGGAGACAGCATTTTCCTTTAATCCGTTCAACACATTGTTAACAACGGAGGCATCTTCCGAACTCTCTCTCTCATTAACAAGATTTGTATCAACAACCTCGCGATCTTTATCCACCTCTGCTCGGGAAACTGCAATTAAAGACTTAGGGGCGCCATCTTCTTGAATTACATCGTCTATAATGGGTTGAACTTCCGAAGCCATGATAACTTTAGGTTCACCATCTTCCTGAACAGAAGAAATCTTATTATTGTTCAAAGTATCATCTATATTTTTTTCAGGAATATCAATCAATGGAGATTTCCCCGCCGACAAAGTATCGTGCCTAAACATAGGCAACTCATCACGAAGCTTCAATTCTTCAGTTGTCAGTGCTTTTTTGTTTTTATCTTTGCTGTTGAAGCATTTCAAAAGCCATACATCATAAATAGGGTGCTCAACAGCATTCAAAGCCGGAGAAGATGAAAACATCCACCCTTTAAAAATATTTACCGCGTTTTTTTTATCATAATTATCAACAACATCAACAAATGCTGTATTTTCCGGAGTTTCTTCCGGAAGAGAAGCATTACAGGCACGAATAACAACCGAAAAAGTACCAAAACGCACCTCTCCGTTAACGGGAACATCAATTTCGCTGACCCGTCCGGTAATCTTATCCATAGCCTGCATACGCGCAGTATCTTTAGACACACCCTTTGCGACAACGCCGTTGCAAAGCATCGTCAAACAAATAGCTGTGCCTAACAGAAGTTTAGCTGTTCTCGCCAGAACCATTATCTGTCACCATGAAAATAATTTCACCGACCATATCTTCCAAGGTTTTGAAATCCTTAGCATTTTTGATAACATCACCATCTTGCAAAAATGTTTGAGAATGTCCCGGGGTTATTTTAATAAACTTATCCCCCATCAACCCGTCAGAAACAATAGCAACTTCGCTATCATCAGGAAGCTTAATATCCGAGGTCAAACTCATTTTGATTTCGGCGTTATAATCAGCATTATCCAAAGACTGAGCAATAACCGTTCCCACCTTAATTCCGTTAATCCGGACATCAGAACCGACGGTCAAGCCGCCGACTTTAAGAAACTTCGCCGTAACAGTGTACCCTTTAACAACCTGCAAATCAGAAACATTATAAGCAAAATAGGCAAAAAACATGGCAACCGCAAGAACCACAATCCCCATAATTGTTTCTACTGGTCTCTTATTCATAATTAAATCTCCTCAAAAATTCTTCGACTTATTTCTTTTCACATTTTTTTAACAGGTTTTGACGGTTAGCTTTTCCGATTCCGACAATCCTGTCTAACAGTTCTTCCAAAACCATGGAGTCTTGTGTATAGGAAAACTCTCCTCCGGGAGGAATTGCATCTTCAGATCCACCCGGTTCAATTTCAATATATTTAGAGCCCATCAGACCGGTACTCACGATAGAAGCACTGCTGTCATCAGGGATAATAACATCATCTTTAACTTCCAATGTCAGAATAGCCTTGAAATTCTCATCTAACTGAGCATCAACAACTTTTCCGACATCAACACCGGCCAAACGAACCAAATCACCGACCAACAATCCGTCTGTTCGGTTGTAACGGGCCAAAACCTGATAATACTTACCATCATGCACATGGGAAATCCCGCGGCGCGCTGAAACAAACAAACCAATAATGAAAAGGATTACGCAAGCCACCCATAAACCGACTTTTAAAATCTTCTCTTCATCTTTGCTATATACTTCCGTACTCATAACAACTCCAAATCACAATTAATTTTCTTATATCAATAGAATAATTTTATCATTTTGTCACCAAAGATTTTGAAAAATAAAAATAATTGTTAAAATTTAAAAAATCTTTGCTAAAATGAACACGCTAATATAAAGACGAGGCTCATTTATGCTTATTATAAAGAATTTGTCTAAATCTTTTGGAACAGTCAAAGCTTTGGATAACGTTAATTTTTCCCTACGCACGGGAGAGGTCGTGGCTTTACTTGGTCCGAACGGCGCAGGGAAAACAACCTTAATGCGCTTGGTAACAGGCTATTATCAACCTGATAACGGAGAAGTTATTATTGACACTTATGATGTGAATAAAAATCGCATTCATGCTTTGGATAAAATATCATATGTTCCGGAAAGCGGCGCTCTCTATCCTGAAATGACCGTGTATGAATACCTCAAATACATATCTTCTTTGCGAAAAATGAAACACCTGTCTTTTGTTGATAATATGGTATCTTTAGCTCAAGGATTCGAACTGGAAAAAATCATAAACAAAAAAATTGAAACCTTGTCAAAAGGATATAAAAAAAGGGTCGGCATCGCGGGGGCGCTGTTAAACCGTCCTAAAATATTAGTTTTAGACGAGCCGACGGAGGGATTGGATCCAAATCAAAAATTTTCTGTTCGCGAGTTTATTAAAAATTACGGAAAAAATAACATCGTTATAATTTCTACGCACATTATGGAAGAAGTATGTGCCATGGCTAACCGTGTTATTATGTTAAACAAAGGAATTTTGGTCAAAGATACGCACCCCGAAGATTTACGTCTTTTTGCTCCTGATAATAATATTGAAACAGCCTTCAGAAAGCTGACACAGGGAGAGGGCAGATGAAAATAATATTTTCTATATTTGCCAAAGAGTTTTTATCCTTTTTTCGAAACTACCTGGCATATCCAATACTGGGAATTTACTTGATTCTATCCTCTTGTATTATGTTTTTTGGGCAAGGGTATTTCCAGATTATAAATGACAGCTTAACATCTTTCTTTAATGCTCAAACAGCAATTTTTGTTATTTTAGCTCCGGCATTGACAATGAAACTGTGGGCCGATGAGCGCCGTTACGGAACGTTGGAGCTGTTGCTTGCTCAACCGGTGAGCTACACAAGTCTGGTTATCGGCAAATTTATGTCGGCTTGGGTATTTTGCTCCTTATTGCTGTTAGGAACATTTCCCGTTTTAGCCACCACGGCATTTTTTGAAGATATAGATATGTTGCACGTTTTGGGCAGTTATTTCATTTGTTGGCTGGCGGCAGGTGCTTTATGTGCGGTCGGGTGCTTTGTATCAGCTTTATCGTCCGGCCCTATACAGGCTTATTTATTTTCGGTATTCCTTTGTGCTGTTATCAAAATGATAAATTTTGATTCAATTTTCAAATTCTTTCATATTTCCAATGAAACGATGCTGAAAATATCACAGTCATTAAATTTTGATTTTCATTACAATCAAGTCATTTTAGGACAATTGAGTGCCGGAAACGTCGTTTACTTCGTAACAATGATAATTTTCAGTTTATGGCTCAATATTGTGGCTGTGGAATATGAAAGGAAACACGCATGACACCGGCAAAATATCGTTTCCAAACCACCTGTTTATTCTGGCTGTTTATCATAATCAGCATCGTTTCATTTGCTTCGTTAAATATCGGAGCTTCGCTGTGGGAAAAAGGAAGTTTGGATATAACCTCGCAAAAATTTTATACTTTGGGAAAAGAAACGAAAGAATGGCTCAATAACAATCAACATAATGTGTATGTCCGTTTCTATATATCTGAAGATATTGAAAAAGATTATCCTCTTATCGGGCAATACATTCGACGCATCATTAAACTGTTAGAACAATACAAAAGACAATCGCACGGAAAATTAAAGTTAGATATTGTTACGGTTGTCCCGTTTTCCCCCTCGGAAAAAGAAGCCCAAAAACAAAATATACGCGGATTCGCCGATAAAAAAGGACAACATAATCTATATCTGGGCGCTGTTTTTAGTAATGATACTGGGCAAAGTTATACCATTCCTTACTTTGAAGTGGGGCGGCAGAAATATCTGGAGCATGATATTTCCAGAGTTTTAAGTAAATTGTCTGATTATAAAAAAGCCAAAATAGGAGTTCTTTCTGAGGCATTGCCTGTTATGAGCAGCGGACAAATGTTTGATAAAAACCGAGATTGGGATTTTATTCGCCAGTTAAAAAACGATTATGATGTATCGTACCTCTCACCGACAACGACCAAAATCCCGCAAAACTACGATATGGTGATGGTGTTTTATCCGCAAATTCTAAAACCCCTTACATTATTTGCCTTGGATCAATACCTGCTTTACGGCGGAAACATTTTAATTACTGCCGACCCTTTTTCTGAAGAATTTCTAAAGCAAAAAGGATTTTTAAGCACAGAGGCTCAACTCCCTGTGAAAGACTTTCTTGAATCTAAAGGAGTTATTTATAACTATAAACAGGTAATAGGGGACAACACCATGTCCTCTGATGCATTCGTGGTTTCAGGAAATATCGCCGCTCAGCGCAAATATCCGTTATGGTTGACGGTCACGCCGCCATATATTAATCCCGTGCATCCCATCACCAATGGAATATCGAAATTATTAGTAAAATCCGCCGGCTGTTTTGAGGTTACCGATAATAATGATGCAACAGCAACTCTGCTGTATAGCAGCAGCAAAAAGGGACGTTTGGTTGACAATCAAATCGTCGGTAGCGTTTCCAAAAATGATTTGATTGCCGGTTTTGAAGATGGCGATTATCGTTGCAAACAAGGAATTTTATTGGAAGGTGGTTTTAACACTATGTTTAGGGCGCACCCGTTAGAAGGAACGGAATATGTCAACCAAATGCCACCGTTCATCGCAGAATCGGTTAACGCCGGAAAATTAGCCGTTTTAGGCGATAGTGATATGTTTGCCGACTATAACTGGAACACCAAACCTTCCGCGACGGATATTTATGACTTTATCCCTTATTCCGAAAATACAGATTTGCTTGAGAAATTGGTCGACTATCTCACTAAAAACGAAAAAATCATTTCTGTCCCGTTGACAACTTCTGCTTCCTCCAAGAAACAGGCGATAGAAGAAATTATTCGCCAACGGGTGACGGATTATTACGCCTCCGAACTTGATGCCGAAAAAGCACGCCTAAACCTGTTAAATGAGGAATTGAGCCAGCTTCAGCAACAGACAGAAGCTTACAAAATAGTCTCTTCCGTGGAAATAATCCGCAAAGAAAATTTGTTACAAAAAGATATTCAGGAAACAGAAAACAAAATAAAAGAGTTGACTTTTAAGCTTGAGAACAAAATAAAGCAAATACAAAGAATTATTGAAATCCTTAATATTGCGGTCTTTCCGCTGATTATCTGCTTAATGGCGGCTTTGGTTTCCAACGTTTACTTTTATCGTACGGCCAAACAAGCAAAGGAGTATGTAAGTGAATAAAACAAACTTTATGTACGCATTTTTCATTATGTTTCTTGGTTTATTGGCCGCTGTTTCAGGAATCTGGCATAATAATCTGGATTATGCTGATTTTCCGAACGGAGGATACGTATTTGCCAAAACAATAAATAGTAAAACAGGTTTTTCCAAGGTAAAAATCACCAAACCGCAAATGAGCGTGACCTTTGAAGAGGATAACGGTATTTGGATGGTAAAAGAAGCTGATTATTATTTTGCCAACACTCAAATACTGAAAAATTTATTAAACGATATTCAAAACGCAAAATTATCCCACCCTCAAGAATTCTCAGAGGAAATGATGACGAAAAATTCGTTAAACGAGCCATCAAAAGACGATCCGCACAGCGGCACATTAATAGAAACTTTTGAGGACAACGGACAACTTTTGGATTCGATAATCATCGGGAACAAAACCGAAAACCGAACATCTTCCTTTGTTCGCCATTCTGATAAAGAAGAAATTTGGCGCACCGATAAAGCCTTTGAAATGCCTGACGAACAATATTCTTGGCTGCTGCAACCCTTGCTGGCTTATCAACCGGAACTATTTGAGAGTATTGAGATTGTTAATGGCGCAGAAAGCCGGAATATATACCGAACTGACACTGTTTATCCGTTTATTGATAAAAACAAAAAAGAGGTCAACCCCATAGCTTTATTGGAACGTTTTCGTTATCTGGTTGCCGAAGAAATTCTATCGGCGCAAAATTTTGATGAAAACTTATTTCCTCATCATAAAAAAATTATTCTGACAACCTTCAATGGATTGGTCACAAACTTGGACTTGTTTTATGACAGAGAAAATTTTTGGTTTAAAATAAGTTTATCAAAAGCAGTCCTTATAACTCCGACAGTCAATGACTATATTAACAACAACGCTTTTCTCTATGAAAACTGGTATTTCAAAATACCGGCATCAACAGGGAATGTTTTGCGGAGTTTTAATATATAGCAGACTGAATGTATGGAACAAACAAAAAGAGTTGAAAATTTTTTCATAAACATTTCAACAAACCTGTTTATTACGTTAAACGGGAAAGGGCAGGTGTTGTTTGCTAATGATAAAGCAAAATATATTTTTGAAACAATTCGAGAAGCCCAACTGCCTCCGATTGTTTGGCAGCAGATAAAACCGCGTGTTCACAATGTTTTTTATCAAAACTTTCAGGAAAGTTTTCAAATAGAATACAGAGGAAGGTTCTATTCAACATTTGCCTATCCGTATGAACATAATGTTGTTTTATGCCTCACCGATATAACCGAAAATCGTCAGTTATCGCATCAGCTACACAAAATCGGTCGAAGACTTGAATTTGCAGAGCGTACGGCGCATTTGGGATATTGGGAATTAGATTTGGAGAACCGGAGATTCTATTGGTCTGCCGAAATTTATAGAATTTTCGGTGTCAACCCCAACAATATTTCGGAAAAACGAAACCTCATACGAGAGCTGGTATTTCCTGAAGATTTCATTTTATACAAAAGGGAAATCGGCAATTTATTGCGCCATAAAAAACCTGTTGAAGGGCAAATTCGCATAAAAAGAGCCGATGGAAGATTGGTGTATTGCTTATTTAAGGCCGGTTTGGTATCTTTCTTTGAATACGAGAGGATTGCCGGTGTTTTTCAAGATATTTCGGCATTGGCAGAGATACAACAAAGGTTGGAAAAAGCAAAACAATACGCTGATGAAATGAATTTGGAAAAATCTCGTTTTTTAGCCAAAGCCAGCCATGATTTAAGACAACCCATGCAAGCTTTGTCTCTCTTCATCAGCGCACTGAAAGAAGAGAAGCTGACAAGCAAACAAAAAGCAATTACTGAAAATATTTTACAGTCATCAGAAAATCTGAAATTGCTTTTGGATAATCTGCTGGACATATCAAAACTGGATTCCGGAGGAATGGAATATATCCCCGAAAGCTTTAATATAAAAAATCTGATTGAGAAAATATTAACCGAATTTCAGATGTTAGCAACCAGCAAAAATATAAGGATTAAACAAAAATTGGAAAATGTAGTTATTTATTCAGATTCTCTTTTGCTGGAAAGAATAATCAGAAATCTTTTAAGCAATGCTCTTAAATATACGATGAACACCATAAAAATAAGTTGTTACAAAAAAAATGAATATGTTTATATTCAGGTTATGGATAACGGTATAGGAATAAGTCAAGAAGAAAAAAATCGTGTTTTTGATGCATTTTATCAAAATAACCACATATCAGGAAATCGCGCCAATGGTACCGGTTTAGGTTTAAGTATAGTCAAAAAAGCGACAGAATTGCTTAACGGCAAAATCAACATTCGCTCTGTTGCGGGAAAATATACAGCATTTACATTAAAACTTCATATCTGAATATTTTTTATAAAAAAATGGTTGCAAAATTTTTTAAGCCGGTTTATATTCCGGCTTGTAAATAATTGTGGGTGCATAGCTCAGTTGGCTAGAGCAACTGACTCTTAATCAGTGGGTCCAGGGTTCGAATCCCTGTGCGCCTACCATAAAATGACCAGCCTTCGGGCTGGTTTTTTTATGGTTTTGGTAAACAGAGGATGAGAACCCTGGGGAAAAAGGGTTCGAAGTTGTTTTTATCCTCCGCCGATTCGTTAGTTTTCTTTTTAATCTGAAAACAGTTTTGTCCACCATCCGTTGTATTTTGTTGAATAGTCCAATCGATTGAACTAAACTACCGAGTAGTTTTCATCAAAATAAATATTGATTCAATAAAGGATTAAAAAGATGGTCGCGAAAGTTTCAGTGTTAATGCCTTGCTACAAAACGGAAGAAAAATATTTACGAGAGGCTATTGAAAGTATTCTGTCGCAAACTTTTACTGATTTTGAATTCTTGATTTTGGATGACTGCCCTGAAGACACGCGAGAAAAAATAGTCAACTCATATCAGGACAAAAGGATTAAATACCTGAAAAACGAAAAGAATTTAGGCATCAGCAAAACAAGAAACAAATTGCTGAACCTTGCTGAAGGAGAATATCTGGCTATTTTTGATCATGATGATATTTCATTGCCCCAAAGACTTGAAAAACAAGTGCAATATCTGGACGAACATCCTGAGGTCGGAGTTGTTTCTTCCCAAATATTGAACATACCGGACAACAAAGAATCTCATAACCCCATTGAAGATACTGACATAAAATTGGCTCTTGTAGAAAAAAGCGTCATTCCGCACCCGGCCTCTATGATAAGAAAGTCGGTTTTAACGAATAACAACATTTCCTACGAGCCGGAATTTGCCGTAGCTGAAGATTATCGCTTGTGGTGCAGACTAATTGCCGTAACACAATTCCATACTCTTCCTGACATTCTGTTTCATTACAGAAAACATAAAAGCAATACCTCTTTAATTCAATACAAAAAAATGGAATCTTATAGCGGAAAATTCAGAGCTATGTTTAAGCGGGATTATCCGGAACTCTATGAAGAATACAAAACAAAAGTAAAATATATAAACCGTTACACATTACTGGGTGTTCCTTTGTTAAAAACAGAAAGAAAAAGGAACAGAACTACCGTGTTTTTGTTCGGAATTCTTCCCATAATAAAGATAAAACACCAAACAAAGCTGTAAAATACGATTTTTCTCAAAATATAACCCGCATCATTTTCACATGAAACTGTTGAGTAAATACATTTCAACCTTGATTTGTTGCTCATTTGATTTAAGATTCTGACGATTTTGTTACATTTATATAATGAGAGAGGATGACAAATGAAAAAAAGATATATTTTTCTCGGGTTGTTTGTGGCTTTAGCCGGCGCAGCCTACTATTTAACACCATCATTGGAAAACATTGTTAAAACCGTTGTTCACAAATACGGTAGTCAAATCACCGGAACGGAAGTTAATTTGAACGGATTTAAATTGTCACTCACAAACGGTGAAGGAAGTATCAACGGCTTAACAGTGGCAAATCCTAAAAACTACAAATCAGCCAATTTATTGGATTTGGGCGGCGTCAAAGTCAAAGTAAACCTCAAAAGCTTAACCACAGACACCATCATCATTGATGAAATCAGAGTTGATAAGCCCGTTATCACTTACGAGATGCTATCTCTGACCCAAAACAATATTAAGCAACTTCAAGAAAATATTGCACAAAATACAGCTTCTGCAGAAAAAGAAGAGGCTAAAGATGCTGCTGCAGCTAAAGAAAACACAGCCTCATCAGAAGAAAAAGCCTCCGCTAAAAAAGTAATCATCAAACTTGTCAGCATTAATGAAGGTGAATTGAAAGTAATCTCGCCTTTACAAAGCAACGATACCGCTTTAGACGTCAAATTGCCATCAATCACATTGAAAAACATTGGTGAAGAAAAGAAAGGAGAAAGCATTGCTTCTTCAATTTCTAAAATTTTAAGCAAGATTTTAGCGACAGCTTCACAAACTGTTGTTTCAAATAATTTAGGCAATCTCAAAGATGTTGCCAAAGAAAATTTGAATAACGTTGTCGGAGATGTTAAAGACAAAATCAAAAACATCGGAATTTTCGGCAAATAAAATCAATCTCGCATAAAAAAAAGAGCCGTAAGGCTCTTTTTTTTATGGTCTATTTCAGAAAATTTCGCAAAACGCGAGAGGTCAACAACTGGGGTAAAATAACATACTTTTCAGACTTGCCGTTATAGTAAACATAAAGAGGAATACTGTTCCGTCCATACTCTTCTAATGCTGAGGTAATCGTATCGTCTTTATTGGTCCAATCTGCCTGATACAACAAAATATTGCGTTGTTTTACAAGGTTGACAAATTCATCTGACTGCAAAGCTATTTTCTTGTTTACCAAACAAGTGATGCACCACTTGGCCGTAAAATCAATAAAAACGGGCTTTTTCTCTCTTACGGCTTCAGCCACTTCGAGTGAGTTATAGGGACGCCATTGCAGTTCATCGCCATTTTTTCCGCGTGTTTCTAACAATTGGTTGGCCAAAACCCACAATAACCAAAAACACGTCAGCAAAACAGGAATAGAAAAAATCTTTTTAAGTGTATCCATCCATTTCCCCGGTTTCGGCAAAACACGATTGATAGCTTGGGGGAAAAAGCCAGCCAAAGCAAAGGGCAGGGCATAACCGATAGCCAAAACGGCAAAAACAGGATAATAAACATAAATCGGAGCAGATAAGGCATAAGCAACAGCAATCCCCATAAAAGGAGCGGTACAGGGGCTGGCAATAAGCACAGCAAAAAAACCGGTTATAAAGGAATTATATAACTGTTTTTTTAAAGAAATTTTTCCAAGCCTATCCAGCCACGGATTCGGAATAGAGATTAAGTCAAACAACATTAAAAAGATAACAAAAAAGATAATCGCCATAATTCCGACAAATATGGGTGATTGCAGTTGAAATCCCCAGCCGATTTCCTCTCCTCCCAAACGCAACAGCAACAAAATCGTAGCTACAATCAAGAAAGAAAACAAAACACCCAAAGAGTATAGCATGGCTTCTATTTTTCCGGTTATTTTATTTTCCCTGCTTTTCACCAACGCAATCACTTTAAGCGCCAATATCGGAAAAATACAAGGCATAAAATTCAACACAATTCCGCCACCAAAAGCCAACAATAAAACAACAAAGAAATTTATATCATACAGTTGAGCGTTAGGAGTAAAAGCATGCTGAGCCTTTTGCATCAAACGCTCCCACCTGGTGGAGGGACGTAAATCTTGTTGTGTAACAGGAAACTTTATAAAAAATGTTGCTTTTTCGGGAATACATTCCTCCCGACAAGCCAACCATTCCACATCTGCAACCAAAACAGCCTTGTTAAATACATCTTCGGAGGGTTCTATAACCGCCTTATAATAAGCATTTTTACCATAACCGCGTTGAACAATACCTTCCGTCACAAATTCCTCATCAAGGCTCCATTGATGGCTTTTAAGTTTATAACTGAAAGGGAGTTGCCAATTCACAACCGTAGGCAAACCAATATCTCCGGTATCTTGCGAAAAAATATGCCAGCCGTGATGCATTGTAAATTTAAGCAAAACTTCCAAATTTTGGTGGGGATTAACCTTATCAAAGTTGGTAGCCAGTTCAACCGTAACCCGTGGTGTCCCGCGCTTCATTTCAAGAGCATCAGACGTTGTCGGAAACAAAAGAAACACCGAAAAACAAAATAGAAAAAAAGAGCGGAACATTGGCATTATTTACTCTTTCCCTTAGGAGCAATCACAAAATTATAATATGCCGTGGAAATAACAACCAAAGCCTTAACCACAAACCAACAACCAAGAATAATAGCAATAGGCAAAAACCATGACGGAATAAGACATAATATAACTATCGCCGTAAACAACTCTGCCCCCTGAACAGGTCCGGTCATATAAAAAGGGGAGAGTTTAAGAAGATTCCGCCGTGCTGAATCGTTTTTGTAAGCAACAATAGCATAAGCTAACATACAGCAAGCGACAGCGCTGAAAGCAAACAGCAAAAAAGCCGCAGCAACCGCATTTTGGTACGGATATGCCAAAGCAAACCCCCAAATCACGCCCGTATAAAAGATATAATCTAACGCCGCATCAAGGAAAATCCCAAAATCAGTATATCCGTCATGTCTTGCAACGGCACCGTCCAGAGCATCAAACCCCCGATTTAGCAAAATGCACAGCAACGCGGGGAAATACAATTCCATAGATAGGAAATTAATTGCAAGCAAACCAATCATAAATCCAATCAACGAAATCAGATGAGGAGAAATGCCGTGGGCATAAAATTTTTTAGCCAGCCATTCAACCAAAACAGCCCAATCCCGACGAGTTCTTTTCAAATCGTTAGGAATACGGCTTTCTTTATATTTGGAAATAAGTTTATTTGCAGTTGCCTTGAACGATAAAAACATATTATAATCCCTTTAAATAATTAAGATTTCAAAATTCTAAAACATTTTTATTCGAATGACAAGCTATTCATGGAACATTTAAGCAAGGTAAATATGCGACTTATAAAATACTTTTCAATCCTGCTCCTGTTAACGGGAATGTTTTTGTGGATGCGCCCTAATGAAGGCGAATTTCAAGAATTTGAAGGTTCTGTTTTCGGGACCTATTACCACATAAAAATACGAGGGAAACAAGCAGACAACTCCTTGCATGAAAAAATTCTTGAGACATTAAATAAAGTCAACAATCAAATGTCTGTTTTCAAAATCGATTCGGAAATAAGCCAAATAAACAAATATCCGGCGAAAAAATCCGTCACTCTGTCCGAAGACATGGCTTTTTTATTGCAGAATGCTCAAACCGTTTGGAAAGAAAGTCACGGTGCTTTTGACCCCGCAATCGGCAAACTGGTCGATTTGTGGGGATTTGGTCCTAATCGGAAACAAAAAACACCATCTTCCGCAGAAATAAAAAAAGTGCTGAATCAATCCGGCATGGACAAGCTCATTTTTTCAAAAGATTATTCTGAATTGTCAAAAAAAAATACGGTTGTAAATTTAAATTTATCAGCCATTGCCAAGGGATTTGGGGTAGATAAAGTGGCAGAAACACTAAATCGGGAAGGCTATTTAGATTATATTATCGAAATTGGAGGAGAAGTGCGCGCTTCCGGATATAAAGACGGTAAAAAGACACCATGGAGTATTGGAGTAGCTTCACCATCAATCGACGGCAAAAACGCTGAAATATTACAGTTAACCAACACCTCGCTGGCCACCTCGGGAGACTATCGAAACTTTTACTATAAAAACGGCAAACGTTATGGGCACACTATTTCGCCGATAACAGGGTATCCGGTTGAGCATAATCTGGTGTCTGTAACAGTTATCCATCCCCTATGTATGCTGGCCGATGCTTACGCCACGGCGTTCATGTCTATGGGAGAAACAGAAGCAATAAACCTAGCCGATAAACTCGGAATACAAGCAGTTTTCTTTGTTGAAAAAGAACCTGACAATTTGGAAATCATTCATTCTCGGAGTTGGAAATAAAAAATGCGCACAAATAATACAGATTCTATTTGCCGCAAAGGCACCGTTATTGCTGTTCAACCGGCAAGCATATCCGTAAAAACAGAAAACACAAGCGCGTGCCACACTTGCAAAGCCAAACAATTTTGCGGCATGTCTGAAAAACAAGAACAAATTATCGATATTTTCGTTCCAAATTCAAAAGAATATAGAGTAGGAGAAACGGTTCGGATAGGATTGCGCCTTTCTGAAGGTTGGCTTGCCGTCAGTTTAGCCTATATTGTACCGCTGCTATTGTTGCTCACGAGCGTAACAATCTGCGTATCAATCGGTTGGAATGAAATAAACAGCGGAATATCTGCAATTATTGTCTTGATAAGTTATTATTTAGGACTATTCTCTATGCGGGGTAAGTTAAAAGACAAAATAGTGCTGACAGCTGAAAAAGATAATTGAGCGAATAGGAAATGACAAATACAATTTTGTTAAGCATTTTGGTTTTGGGTAGTGTTGCGTTTGTAGCTTCTACTATCTTGTATTTTATATCACAGAAATTTAAAACTGCTGAGAACCCGCTGGTTGCAGAAATTGAAAAAATTCTTCCGCAGGCAAATTGCGGAGGCTGTGGAAGAGCAGGGTGCCACGACTTTGCTACGGCCTGCGCTACATGTTCTACTGATGAATTTACTCAAATACGGTGTCCGGTCGGCGGAAATGCCGTTATGCAAAAAATCGCAGATTTGCGAGGATTTAAGATCGAAAATGCCACAGACACAGTATCTGTACTGCGTTGTAACGGAAGTTGCCAAAACGCACCGGCAAAAATAGAATACGAAGGAATTTGCAGCTGTTTATTGGCCAATCGCATCACTGTGGGTAAAAGCGGTTGCCCTGATGGCTGTTTGCATCTGGGAGATTGTGTCAAAGCATGCCCGTTCGGAGCTCTGAGCATGGACGACACAACAGGACTTCCGGTGGTCAATGTTGATAAATGTACTTCATGTGGAATATGTGTCAAAACATGTCCTCGCGGTTTATTTGAGATTCGTCCTAAAGGAGAAAACGGACAAATGGTCTATGTGGCCTGCCGTAATCGTCAAAAAGGGGCTTTAGCACGCAAAAACTGCTCGGCAGCGTGTATCGGTTGCATGAAATGCACAAAAATTTGCCCTGAGATAAAAGTTGAAAATAACCTTTCCTACATTCCGATAACCGTTTCCGCCAAACAATATGGGTTGAGCTTAGTTGAAACCTGTCCAACCGGTGCGATTGTCTGTAAACAATTAAAATCAGGAGAAAACGGTGAGTAAAGTAAAAACATTTTGTATCGGCGGTATTCATCCTGACAAACACAAAATCACGGCAGATTCTCCCATTACTAATGCCGGATTGCCGGAAAAAGTTACTATTCCCGTAAGACAACATATCGGAGCCCCCGCTAAAATTTTGGTTCAAAACGGAGATAAAGTAAAAGTTGGAACACTGTTAGCCGAAGCGGATGGTGTGGTTTCTTCCAATATTCATTCATCTGTTTCAGGTACCATAACCAAAGTAGATACCTGTGAAGGTGAATTTGGTTATTTTGAAAATATGATAACCATCAACGTCGAAGGAGACGATTTTGAACCCTCAATCAAATGCTCAGATGAAGACACGAGTGAAATCCCTCAAGACCCCAAAGAAATTATAGAAAAAATAAAAGCAGCCGGCATTGTCGGCATGGGCGGAGCAGGCTTTCCTACCCCCATAAAAACATCTATTCCCGAGGGAAAAAAGGTCGATACCCTGATAATTAACGGCATAGAATGCGAACCGTTCCTAACGGCCGATGATCGGTTGATGGTTGAATGCGCCGAACAAATAATTACCGGCACCCGAATACTCAACAAGGCATTAGGTATTCAAAACGCCATTATAGCTATTGATGAAAACAAACCCGCGGCGATTGAAAAATTAACGGCACTCAGTAAAACCAATGTGGGGGTGAATGTTGTCGCTTGTGCAACCAAATATCCTCAAGGTGGCGAAAAACAATTAATTGCAGCCATAACGGGACGGCAAGTTCCGTCTGGAAAATTACCGATAGATGCCGGATGTATCGTGCAAAATGTCGGAACAGCCTATGCCGTTTATGAGGCGGTAATAAAAAATAAACCGCTAATCGAACGTATTGTCACCGTTAGCGGAGATACCTGTTTACATCCCGCAAACTATCGCGTTCGTATAGGCACACCGGCAAGTTTCTTAATTGAGAAAAGCGGCGGCGTTACCGAAGATACATCACAAGTTGTTTTTGGCGGTCCTATGATGGGAACATCGGCATATAACATTAACGCACCTGTTACCAAACTAACCAACGGCATTTTATTACTTTCTGAAAAGTTGACCACAAAAGGAGAGGCCGGTGATTGCATTCGTTGCGGAAGATGTGCCGCCGCGTGTCCCATGGGACTGCAACCATTTTTAATCGGACGATTAATGAAAAACAATCAGGTGAAAGAATTAAAATCAATAGACATTTTAGACTGTATAGAATGCGGCTGTTGCGCCTACACTTGTCCCGAAGGGATTCCTCTGCTGGACTACTGTAAATTGGCAAAAGCCGAACTAAAAAAGGACCATTAAACTAATGCTGAAAATTTCTACCGCACCCCATCTTCGTTCGCCCAGAACAACACAAACATTGATGATGGACGTTATTATAGCTCTGTCACCGGTTTTTCTGGCTTCCGTATTTTTTTTCGGGGTAAATGCTCTCAGAGTCGTGCTCACCTCAATCGCCGGTTGCGTAGCTATTGAATTTTTAGCCGGTAAATATTGGTTCAAGACCAAAGATACGACGAAAAACTACTCCGCCGTAATTACAGGGCTTTTATTGGCTTTCAATTTACCGTCAACTATGCCGGATTGGATGATTCTGTGCGGTTGTTTTGTCGCTATCGTTATTGCCAAACTTTGTTTTGGAGGGCTGGGAAAAAATATTTTTAATCCGGCTTTGGCGGGAAGAGTGTTTTTGTTCATTTCTTTTCCTGTGCAGATGAGTGTTTGGCCGGTACCGCAAATCTTTGATTTTTGGAAAACAGACGTACAAACAGCCGCAACACCTCTCACTATTGTTAAACATTCCGCGCACACATACACTCCGAACTATTTAGACTTATTTTTTGGAAACACCGGCGGTTGTATTGGAGAAGTTTCCGCTTTAGCCATTCTCATGGGGTTGGGATATATGCTTTATCGCAAAACAATCACTTGGCATATTCCCGTATTCTATTTAGGAACTGTAATAGCAATAACAACGGTCTTTTGGCTGATAACGGGGCAACAACAATACAACCCGTTATTCCAACTTTTTTCCGGTGGTTTAATGCTGGGTGCTGTATTCATGGCAACAGACTACACGACATCGCCAATGGTGTTTAAAGGGCAAATACTCTTTGCTATCGGATGTGGTGTTCTTACCATTGTCATCCGTGTCTTCAGTGCCTATCCCGAAGGAGTATCGTTTGCTATTCTCATAATGAATGCACTGGTACCTCTGATTGATAAATATATCAAACCGCGAAAATACGGAGATAAAAAATAAAATGCAAACGAGTTATAAAAATCTGATAAAAATGGTGTCAGTTTTGACAATTGTTGCGGTAATATCCGCCTATGCGCTGAGCTATGTGGAAAAAATAAGCAAAGCCCCCATACAAAAAGCAAAAGATGCCAAACAAATGGAAGCTATTTCCTCGGTAATCGGAGAATTTGACAACGACCCGTTTGCTGAAAAAATGATTATAAGCACACCTGATAAAAAAGACAAATTGGAGTTATATCCGGCCCGCAAAGATGGGGTAATAAACTCATTTGCCATAAAAACCTTTTCCAACTCCGGTTTTGGAGGAAGAATCGAACTGATCGTTGGTTTTCATATAGATGGTTCAATCAAGGGCTTCAAGGTCATTGATCATCACGAAACCCCTGGGTTGGGTAGCAAGATAACAGAGACCAAATTTCAAAAGCAATTTAACGGATTTAATCCTCACAATCAAAAACTGAAGGTTCGACAAGATGGCGGAGACGTTGATGCCGTAACTGCGGCCACAATTACCTCACGCGCAGTAACCGAGGCCATTCAAAAAGCAGTGGACGCTTATTTTAGTTTTAATGCAGGAGAAACAGATGACTAAAACAAGCATTAATAACTTAACTCGTGGAATTTTCAGAGAAAATCCTATTTTTGTAATGCAGCTCGGCATGTGTCCGACTCTGGGAGTGACCACATCAGCAACCAACGGTTTGGGAATGGGGCTTGCCACTTTATTCGTTTTAATCTTGTCAAATATCGCAATATCATCAGTAAAAAGCTTAATCCCATCATCGGTGCGTATTCCCGCCTATATAACAATAATAGCCTCATTCGTCACAATCATAGACTTGTTGACATCAGCGTATTTGCCCGTTTTACACGAAGCTTTGGGGATATACATTCCTCTTATTGTTGTTAATTGCATTATTTTAGGAAGGGCAGAGGCCTTTGCTTCAAAAAACACGCCTTGGCAGTCATTTTTAGATGCCGTTGGAATGGGTATGGGATTCACTTTGGCGTTGTTCCTTTTGGGAAGTGTACGAGAATTCTTGGGAGCCGGAAGCATTCTGAATTACCATCTGCTTCCGGAAAATGCCAACACTATTTTGCTGTTCATTATGCCTCCCGGAGCTTTTCTTGCATTGGCAGGTATTATTATAACGGTTAATCGTCTAAAGGGAGAAAAATAAATGTCCTTTTTAATGATATTTGTATCGGCAGTCTTTGTTAATAACATCATTCTATCTCAGTTTTTAGGAATATGTCCCTTTTTAGGCGTATCAAAAAAAATATCATCTGCGGCGGGCATGGGAGTAGCCGTCATGTTTGTAATGACTTTGGCAACCCTGGTAACTTACCTTATTTACTACACTTTTCTAAACCCTCTGCAACTAACCTTTTTAACCACGGTCACCTTTGTTTTGGTAATCGCTTCTCTGGTTCAAATGGTTGAGATAATTATAAAAAAGGTTTCCCCCTTACTATATCAGGCTCTGGGAATTTTCTTGCCGCTAATCACAACAAACTGCGCGGTTTTGGGAATAGCCTTGCTGACTGTGCAAAAAAATTACACCTTGCTGGCCGGCTTATGCTACGCATTTGCAAGCTCGGCTGGTTTTACCTTGGCCATAATAATTTTCGCCGGCATTCGAGAACGTCTGGAACAAACTGAAATTCCGGCAGCTCTCCGCGGAGCCCCGATTGCTCTGATAAGTGCAGGCTTGTTATCAATGGCTTTCATGGGTTTTACCGGAATCGGACATTAAAAAAACAGGGATAACATAAAAGTTATCCCTGTTTTTAATCATCAGCCAAGCAATGTTTCCAGCTTATCCTTTATTAAGCGTTCATATCCGTCAAACTCTGCAAAGGGAACAATATCTGTCCCATCCGGAGCGGGGGATATAATGAAAAGCGGATGCCCTTCATCATGGTATTGCTGAAAAAAAGACAACTGCACACAGTCATGAGGAAACAAGGCACGAACCTTATCTATCCCGACAACAGCAGCGTTCCATGCAACAATAGTGCGACGCAGAGTTTCCTCATTCGTAATAAGAGAGAGCCTCTTTTTGCCACCATCTCGCACTATATGTCTGCGAGAAGGTACTCGTTCATAACGAACCACATAACCGTAACCACGGCTTTGAGCTATCCTTAGCGCTTCCGAAAAAGTATTTTCCGCAGGAAGCATCTGAAGACAACAATATGGCCCATAGGCATAAAAAACATGTTTCATAAAAGGAATAATTTATTTTTTATATTTTCGTAGAGCTCATCTTACGTCATATTGTATTTTTGTCAATACTCAAGTCTGCGACACAAATCAGCCAGAACATCTTCAAACATTTCTTGGGTTAAAACTCCCGTATTTATATTATAACGCGAAGTATGATACGAATTAATAAGTAACAACCGATGCTTGTCAAGTTGATGAACAGCTCCGTGAGCAAATTTAAATGCTGCCTTTTTATATCCCAACACTCCCAAAACAGCATTATGTGCCACACCGCCGAGAGTGAGAATAATTTTCAGGTGAGGCATATTGTTCACTTCGTCAATCAGATATGCTCCACAATTTTTAACTTCATCTCCTGTTACCTGATTTTTCGGTGGAACACAACGAACAGAATTTGTAATCCGAACATTTTTTAATTTAAACCCATCATCGCTTTTCCGTTTATAAATTCCCTCCGCCAAACCAAATTTTTTAAGGGCAGGATATAAAACATCACCGGCATAGTCATTGGTAAACGGACGTCCTGTGCGATTAGCTCCATTCAAACCCGGAGCCAGTCCCACAATTAAAATTTGAGCCTCTAAATCCCCAAAAGAAGGAACCGGACCATTATAATAGTCAGGGAACTTCATTTCATTTTCTCTACGAAAGGCGATAAGACGCGAGCATTTCAAACAATTTTTATCCGGACAAAAAAAAGCCATAGCTCATTCCTTGTATTTAAAACTTTAGATATTATAAATATAAAACGTTAAGAAAAAGGAAAAGACTTAAAAAGTGATAATTAAAAATATTAGTTGCAAAAAAATAAATATACTGCTATTGTAATCAACGTGATTCTGATTACATCAGAAGTACAAACTCTCCTGGACTATAAATATGGACTATCTTATGTCAAACTTATTTATAAATGGAGTTTATAAAAATGAATAAAGCTTTATTAATGGCAGGTGCCGCCTGCATTTTGTTATCAACTCAAGCAAAAGCCCAACAGATGTTTGGAGAGGAAATCGAGCCCTACGTCGGTGCCGATTACGTTTATGATAACGTCGATTTCAAAAATCAGGGCAATGGCTTAAAAGAAAGTTATAACTCAGGTGCTGTAAACGTCGGTACGCGTTTGGGAGAATATGCAGGTTTAGAAGCTTACTATCAGCTTTCCGGAAAAAGAACCAGTAACCTTTCAGAAGATGTTAAAGCCAAATCAAAATTCCAATCTTATGGCGTTGATTTGTACGGCTACATGCCTCTAGGTTGCAACGACAAAGTTGACTTGCTGGCTTCCGTAGGTTTGGGTAACTATAATCTTGAAGTAAAAGGGCTTCCTGATGGAAAAATAGATAAAGATCATTTAGGATACCGCTTCGGTTTGGGTGCTCAATACAACTTTGATGAACACGTATCGGCTCGCGTAATGGGACGGTACAATTATATTGACACTCGCGATTTGGACAATATGTGGGAAGCCACAGCCGGTCTGAGATACACATTCTAAAAAACAAAATAAATAAAAAAAAGCGCCCTGAAAATACAGAGCGCTTCTTTTTTTTACCGCCTCATTATTGAACAAACCAAACACAACCCCACACGTCTTCATCGTTTTCTTTTCTTATTTTTATGCGTTCTTTGCGGATATTTAAATAACCATTTTTTTTCAAAACATTTTGAACATATTGGCAATTGTGTTTATATCTTCCAGAAGGAAACAGTTTAAAATCTTCCTCTCCATCATAAATTTCAGTTGTAAAAACAAGCTTCATTCCCTGGGCAGCAGCAAAAAAATCCGTCAATTCACTCATATATCCCAAGACATCAACCGCAATTCCCCAATCAAACGCCTTATTTTTTCTTAAATACCCGACAGCATCATCACACACAAGGTCCTCGTACACGTTTTTTTGTCTGGCTTTCTCAAGCATTTTAGCGGATAAATCCACTCCTACGATATGATTTTCAGGGCTTTTAATAACTTCACCAACCAACCCCGAACCACACCCCAAATCCACAATGGAACCTTTAAGAGATCCTGCAATTCTTCCCACAGCCATCGGAGCCGAATAGTCCAGATTCTCAACAACGGATTCATAATTATCAGCAAAATGTTCAAACAACCTCTGACTATATTCAAGATTAACTTCACTTGTTTCTCCTTTCAAGGAACAAACGGTATGTTTGGCAAAAACGTTATCAGGTGAGCTTTTTAGCCAGTTTTCAGCAATATCCAAAGCTTTTTGAGCATCTTCCCGTTGCAACAAGATTAATGTTTCTGAGACATTAACAGCCGCTTCCTCCAAGCTTTTATCCAGCGACAAAGCATTAAAAAACAACCCTAAAGCCTGCTCATAATCTTTCATTTGGCGCAAAATAGTTCCCAAATTATTACTAACCGCCGCTGATTTGGGATTTACTATAACAGCCTTGCGATATTCCTCCAGAGCCTCAGCCACTCGGTTTTGCCTTTGCAACAGCTCGGCATAATTGTTATGCGCGTTAAAATTATCTCTATCCAGCTCAAATATCCGTTTATAAAAGCTTTCTGCCTTTTGAGTTTCTCCACACATGCTGTAACAATCAGCTGCTCCAAGAAGAGCTTCAACATTTGCAGAATTCAACTGAATAGCTTCGGTAAAATACCCCAAAGCCTCATCATATTTCTTATCCCTAAGTGCCAACTTTCCTATAATCACATAAACATCATCAGAAGCGGGGAACGATTTGAGCAATTTTTCTGCCGCATTCCACGCTCCAGCCCAGCGTTCATGCTTCAAAAACAACTGACACAGCAAAAATGCGGGAAGGGGGTTTTCAGGATATTGCCGACACAAATTTTTCAGTTCTGTTTCCGTTTTTTCGGGCTCTTCATCTAAATAACTGAATTGCAGGTTTGCCGCAGCCTCAACAAAACCATTATCCAAATCCAAGGCCTGTTTCCAACATTGTCTGGCCATATCTGTTTTGTTGATTTTCTTATAAATTAGTCCCATTTCATTGTAGGCTTCTTTAACATCAGGCTTCAGCATCAAAACCTTCTGAAAATTATCCAAAGCTTCATAAAACTTTCCGTCAGCTTTCAATGAAAAAGCCAGATTATAGAAAAAAGCCGGATTGTCCTTCTTAAAAAAAACAGCCTTAGAGAACAATTCACAGGCTTCGACATGAGCCCCTTTATCTTGGGCAATCAGCCCCAAAAGGTTAAGCACATCAGGCTGATCAGGTGCCGTTTCCAAAATTTGACGATATATGCGCTCGGCCTCGTCCAATTGTCCGGCATCATGCATGTTCAAAGCTTGTTGAAATAAAATATCGTATGACATTATCCTTTCCCTTTTGCAAAAGCATCATAAGCGCTGAATATTAAAATTTTACTATCTTTTAGCAAAAAAACGCTTGCTTTTAATCGTTTTTTGTTTTATTTTGCAAACACTTTCGGGAATGAAGACAGACAAACTGCCTCGTTTGGCGATCATAAGCCAAAACTACCGGAACAATAATGTGATATAAATAAAAAAGGAAAATCTGATGAAAAGTATTGTTTCTGCAAAGAAAAAGAAAGAGCGCCAATATGGCGTAATTTGGGGAAATCCCAACAGCTCTGTTGCTAAAAGAGAGTATGCCCCTGGGCAACACGGACAAAGACGCAAAAAACAAACTGACTACGGCGTTCAATTGTCTGCCAAACAAAAAATGAAAACTTATTACGGAAACGTTTCTGAAAAACAATTCCACAAATACTACGTTGAAGCCATCAGAAGAAAAGGCGACGCCGCTGAGAACTTGATTGGTATTCTTGAATCTCGCTTGGATAATTTGGTCTACAAAGCAAAGTTTGTTCCGACGATTTTTGCTTCTCGCCAGTTCGTAAACCATGGCCACATCACTGTTAACGGCAAAAAGGTTAATATTCCTTCTTACATGGTTAAAGTCGGTGACGTCATTGAAGTTCGTGAAAAGTCAAAACAACTTCCTATGGTTATTGCCGCTGTTGAGTCCGGCAGTCGTGAAGTTCCCGGATATTTAGATGTTGACAGCAAAAAGTTGTCTGCAACATTCAGTTATGTTCCTAAATATGATGATGTTCCTTATGCATCTGTTATGGAACCGAATCAGGTTATCGAGTACTACTCACGATAGTAAAAAATACTCTTCTTGCAAAATCCTCAGAAGTTTTCAACCTCTGAGGATTTTCGCTTTAAAAATAAAAAAAACTATGTTTAGATACTAGCAAACAAAAAGTTGAGTGAGGATTGACAATGGATGACATTTTTTTGGACGACCCGCGCCAAATTTCTGCAAAGAAAAATCACAGTCGAAAAAAATCGACAGGCAGACGCCGTCGTTCTTTTAAACAGTATCTGGCAGATTTGTTCATCAAAGGATTAACAGCCGCCACGTTGGTAACCATAAATTTTGTGTTGTTCGCCAATGCCGGAAGTTACAGCATGTTTAACGGCATTCAGTCCCTTAATTTGGAAACAGCCTACATCTTGGCATTTTTAGCAGGAAGTGCTTTTATCATAACTTTTTTGTTGTCTTTTTCCCGATTTCTGCAAAATATATGGTTAACGACAATTGCAACACTGTTCTTATTGGCTATTTTCAATCAGTTTGCATTGTTTGACAAAGGGTCTCTGCTGGCCAATAGTCAGTTTGGAAAATTAATCCCCGACTCTTTATCCACTTATACTAACTACCATTCACATCTCATTATCGCAGGATTAGCGGCACTTGGCATTTTGCTTTTCTTAAGTATATCCCGCCGCTCGGCTCAATTTTATGTTTTGTGCCTTCTGCTGTTTATTGCCGGTTGGAATATGACGACAAATTACCTGAATCCGATTATGCCAAACTTCAGAACAACCTACGAAAATATCTACACGTCTGACGTGGATACCGGCAAAAAAACACGCAGATTGATATATCTCGCTTTACCGGGGCTAACGTCATATACAAATTTAAAAAATCTGGCAGATACGGCACAGGTAAACAACGCAAACACACCTGTATCCCAAGCCTTACAAAATATGTTGGGCTTTTACACGCAAAATAAATTTACTCTGTACCCCAATGCTTATTCGCGCGATCCCGATGCTTTTCTTAACTTGGTTTCAAACTTAAACCCTTACTCGGAAAAGAAACCATCAGAACACACACTGGACCAGGTCTTATTACATGGTTATTGGAACTTTGCTGATATCCGAACACCGACCATCTATCTGAAAAAAAACAACCTGTTTAGCAAATTCAGCAAAGAAGACTATGCCATAAATGTTTATGAAACAAATGGTTTAGAGGCTTGCTATACGAATAATGCCCTAATCGTTAACAAATGCGTTCAAAAAGAAAACCTTCCGTTTAATATGGATAGTCCGGCTTTAACAGTATTAAACAAAACCATCCTATTATTTAATCAGTGGCTGGAAAGCACGGGGTTAGTTCCCAACATCAATGTTGTTAATGACATTATGAAAATAGCTTTATCCTCACAAGATTTTCCAAGTTCAGATATTTCAAATGAGCAATTTTCCGTGGTTAATTCATTCAAAACATTGGATATTATGGCCAGAGATATTGAAAACGATGAAAACAGCGCCCTTTACTTTGCCGTCATTAACTTACCCGGAGATTTATATATCTATGATAGTTTCTGCAAGATGAAACCTGTTTCAAAATGGATTAGCTCAAACAGCACCAATGCTCAGCAGAAAAAAGAAGCTTATGCCGAACAAATCAACTGCCTTTATGGGCAACTGGAAAGCTTCATGCAAAAGCTCAAAAACTCGGATAGTCTTAAAGACACCACGATTATCATTCAAGGGCTTAACACCCCTCAACGGATGCTTCCTCTCTCACCCACGACGAATTTTGCTGGCAGCATTCGTTCAAAGAACGTTAATTTAGCCGTATATAATTCTCAGGAAACAAGTTTTGGTGTCATAAACGCAATCTGCGATACCGCATCATTTACAAAGAATGCTTTGTGGAACGCAGCCATGTGCCAAGAACTGGATAACTTTAATTTGACTGACAGTGACAAGAAAGAAGCTTTAAAAGAATTGACACAGACAGGTATTTCGCCTCAAACAGTATCCGACTCTTTATCGTCTTTCTTAAACTGGTATCAGAAATGGTCTGAACAAAACAATGTAGAAAATAACCTCAGCAACTTAGTTGTCCCAGACCAAATAAAAGAAACTCCTGCTGTTGAAGTAAAAAAACAACCGGAATCTCCCAAAGTTGAAGAATTAACGGTTGAATCCCCCGTAATATCTTTGGAAAAAGCTTCTGAAAATTCTAAAGCTGAGCCAAAATCGTCCGAGCCGGCCGCCTTAAAACAGGAGGCTAAACCGGAAGTTAAAGCGGAAACTAAAACGGAACCCAAGCCGGAAGTTAAAACGGAGACTAAACCAATCTCCCAAACAAACAACACAGAGAAGAAAGACACAACACCATCTTCCGAGAAGAAAACTCAAAATTCCTCAGTTGAAAAGAAAACTCAAGCTAAAGAAGAAACAAACACATCAAACACCAAAGTTTCTTCTCCGTCAAAAGGGGTAAAAACTCCGGTGAATGAAACAGAGAACAAACCGGAAGAAGCAACTGACAACACTAAAATAAGCATTAATGTCAAGATTATTGACAATCAACAGGGTATTGAGATAAACGTTCCTGAAGCCTATCAAGCTCGAGAAGAACAAGGTAAAGAACAGGTTCCTGCGCTTCCTTTAGAAGGAACATTAAGCAAAGATGAAATTCTAAAGCTCATGCGCCAAGAATAGATTAAACAACAGCTGTTTCCGAAAGAAGGTCTGCGGTGTCAAATTCCCTATTAAACAGACGTATTGGCTCCTTCAAAAAAAATCGCAGAGCATGGTTCTCGCTTATCATTTTCGGAATGGTATTTTTGTTATCTCTGTTTTCTGAATTTATTGCTAATGACCAACCGTTGTTGGTAAAATATAAGGGACACTATTATTTTCCCTTGTTAAAAACATACAACGAACAAACTTTTGGGGGAGATTTTCCAACTCCGACAGATTACCGAGATCCCTATATAGCTCAAAACATAAAAGATAGTAACGGTTTCATGCTTTTTCCCATAATTCCTTACTCCTTTAATACGGTAGATTACGGCTTAAACAAACCCACCCCCGCGTCACCGGACAAAAAACATTGGTTAGGAACCGATGATGAGGGCAGGGACATCACCGCTCGAATACTATATGGTTTGAGGCTCTCTGTTGTGTTCGCCCTTCTACTGACAACGATTTCATCAGTTATCGGAATTCTGGCCGGTGCCGTTCAAGGGTATTTTGGCGGCAAAATAGATTTGTTTATGCAGCGTTTTTTGGAAATTTGGGAGTCATTACCGCAACTTTTTGTTTTAATTATAATTGCCAGTATTTTTATCCCTTCCTTCTGGGGATTATTGCTGATTATGCTTTGTTTTTCTTGGGTTAACCTTATAAGTGTCGTCCGAGCAGAGTTCTTACGCACTAAAAATTTTGATTTCGTAAAGGCTGCTAAGGCTTTGGGAGTTAGGGATACTCGTATAATCTTTCGTCATATCCTTCCTAATGCCGTAATAGCCACCATAACCTTCATACCCTTCATATTATCGGAATCCATTATCGCTTTAACAGCCCTGGATTTCTTAGGGCTCGGCTTACCGCATGATTACCCGTCTTTAGGCGATCTGGTTCGTCAAGGCAAAGACAATTTACAGGCTCCTTGGATAGGAATTTCAATATTTATAGTTTTGTCCTCCCTCCTGACGTTATTAATTTTCATCGGAGAGGGAATAAGAGATGCCTTTGACAGCAGGAAAAATAAATAATGAAAGATTTGTTGGATATAAAAAACCTAGCGGTCTCTTTTCACAACAATGAAACAGAGATTAAGGCTGTAAAAGATGTTTCATTTACCCTGAAGAAGGGGGAATTTTTAGGAATTGTCGGTGAATCCGGTTCCGGAAAATCCCTTACAGCGCTGTCTATTTTAGGGCTCTTACCATACCCTAAAGCATACCATTCCAAGCAAACCTCTATAAAATACAACGGAATAGAATTAATAAACAACCACAACATCCGGTTTATAAGAGGAAGTAAAATCGGTTTTATCTTTCAAGAACCCATGTCTGCTCTCAATCCCTTGCATACCATAGGAAAACAAATCGCCGAAACTCTTATTATCCACCAAAAATTATCCTTAACGGAAGCCTTGCATAAATCTAAAGAATTGTTAGAGCTGACAGGAATAAAAAATGCGAAAAAGCGGCTTTCTTCTTATCCTCACGAACTATCAGGAGGGCAAAGACAACGTGTTATGATAGCCATGGCCATTGCCAACAAACCGGACATTCTCATCGCCGATGAGCCAACCACGGCGCTAGACGTCACAATACAAAAACAAATAATTGATTTAATTAAAGAATTACAACAAAAAATGCAACTATCCGTTATTTTCATCAGCCACGACCTTCGCCTGATAAAACGTGTGGCTGACAGAGTCATTGTTATGAAGGATGGAAAGATTGTTGAACAAGGAAATACCGATAAAATATTTAATTCGCCCCAACACTCTTATACAAAAACTTTAATATCATCAATTATAGATTTGAAAAAGAACAACAAAAACAAATCAGATGTTTTACTTAATGTAAAAGATTTAATGGTTCAATACCCTCAAAAAACAAGTCTTTGGAAAAAAAATTCCGGCTGTTTTACAGCGGTTGATAAAGTGTCCTTTTTCCTGAAAAAAGGAGAAACGCTCGGCATTGTCGGTGAATCCGGTTCCGGAAAAACAACTCTGGGTATGGCTCTGTGCAATCTTATCAAACATGAAGGTTCCATACAATTTTCAAATATTTCTGCCGCAGCATTTCATAAAGATATTCAAATTGTCTTTCAAGACCCTTTCACTTCACTAAATCCTCGAATGAATGTGGAACAGATTGTCGGTGAGGGGTTAGATGTCCACTTTAAAAACATAAGCAAAAATGATAAAAAACAAAAAATTACAAAAATATTGAAAGAAGTCGGATTAGCCGCTGACGTTCTTGAGAAATATCCTCATGAATTTTCAGGCGGACAAAGACAACGCATCGCAATAGCCAGAGCTCTGGTTATTGAACCCCAATTAGTAATATTAGACGAGCCAACATCAGCACTTGATGTAACAGTTCAAAAACAAATATTGAGTTTACTTAAAGAAATACAAGAAAAAAAAGGGCTGTCTTATATTTTTATCTCTCATGATTTACACGCCGTTGCTGATATTGCAGACAGGATAGCTGTAATGGAAAATGGAAAAATAGTAGAACAAGGCCCCACATCAGAGATTATAAACAACCCCCAAAAACCTTATACAATCAAGCTGTTAGAAGCTTTTCAGGAATAATCAAGGCAACAAAATGATAAAAGAAGAAAACGATCAAAAAATAGTGGCCAATCTTGTTAACTTTTTAGGAAAATTCAAAGACTTAAAAAGAAGAGGGTGGTTAAAAAAGCATGTAACATCTCCGGAATCAGATGCCGAACATAGTTTCAGTGTCGCATTTTTAGCCCTTTTACTGGCTCCCAAACACATTGATTTGTTAAAATGCCTGAAACTGGCGCTCATTCATGATATTCCAGAAATATACAGCAACGACTATCTCCCCGGAGAAATTGAACCTGAAAAGAAATTATCATTGGAAAACAAGGCTATATCTCGCTTAAGTAAAGAACTCAATAACGAGGAACTGCAACGTTTATTTAACGAACTCACCTCTAACACATCTCCCGAAGCAAAGTTCATCCATGCCTTAGATAAATTGGATAACGTTTTCACGGCTCGTTATTATGAAAATGAAAAAAGAGGGGATGACAAAATAACAACAGAATTTGCAACTTCTGCCAGAAAACATATCGCTTCTCCGGAAGTTCCAGAAACAGAAAAACTAACGCAAATACTAAACATTTTGGAAGATAAAAACTAAAATTGTTTTTTTGTTGAAAAACAGTAAGAACATTTTGCCAATTCGGATTTTAGCCATATTCTGTAAAAAAACAATAGAAGGGATATAAAATGAAAAAATCAAACACCTATTTTCTTATTCTGGCAATCGCCTTGATTATTATTGCAGTTGGTTATTTACTAAACATTCCTTTCATCAAATCTGTCTGCGCAGCAACTTTAAATCACGCACAAAAACAAACTCTTTCTGTATCCGCCGCCGTTTGCGCCTTCTTGTTTTATGGTTCCAAAAACTACTGGCTGGCAATCATAATCAGTGGGTTAGCCGCTTCATTGGTTGTAAAATTTTTAATTATCGGCGGTAGTGCAGGAGTATTTACAATTGCAACAATGATGTTAGCCTTTATAGCAATCGTATATTTCATGAATTTGGTGAAAATAATCATAAATAAATACGTATAAAAACCACCATTCCACAAAAAACTCCGCTGTTTTATCAACGGAGTTTTTTTGTTCCCGTAAAATTCCGTAATTCACATAACAAATTATAAAATAACACCAACCGTCTAATGAGATATTTTAGTAAAACGAAGCATCGATTTAATAAAATAGGGCATAAATATGCCTTTTATCCATCCGTCAATTTTGTCGCATAATATATACTGCGTTTAATCGTCACTCTTGAAGAAATACATTAAAGAAAGGCAATTAAATGTATGATACAGCGTTAAAAATGAGAATCCCGAAATATTTGTTGTTAACGAACAACGAAAATCAATCGTATATAACATACGAAGAAAACATCGAGGACGTTTTCAAAAATATCCAAGAAGGAAAAACAACAACCGTATACGTAAGAAACGGAACAACAGGTTTTTACTGGTCTTACATGTGCGACATTTCAAAAGGAGTTTACAATGACTGAAGAAATGGCGACTGAAATAATCCAAAATTCAAAAAACGACTTGGAAGAAATAGCGGACTCAATAGCGGCGGCATACGATATTGTAAAACTCAAAGAAACATATTCCGAAGAACTAAATCGTAAAATCACAAGAAAATACTTGTTAGCTTGCTATTACAAAACACAAATGATTTTAACAGCCCTAGACTATGTTAAAAACGAAGAAGAAAAGGGTAAAACAAGGCAACAAATGCCAATAAACACAACTATATGGAGATAAAAAATGGAAATTAAAACAAAAGGTACAATAGACGAAAACGGCAACTACAAAGCCAAAATTACAACCAAGTATTATTCGGCGTATGACAAAGTCGGAGAAACATTCCTTCCTATGTTTCCGGCAAATACAGACATGAGAGCTATTCGCATGCTTGAGGATACCGTTGAGGATAAAAATACACCAATTGGGAAACACCCAGAAGATTACACACTGTATCAGATATTAGAAATCGACATGAGAACAGGTGAAATCGTATCAAATGAAGTCAAAAAAATATTGGAAGCAAAGGAATACAGTAATGGCTAATAAAAACGAAAAGGCAAACGGTATTATGAATCAAATTATCGCTTGGTTGGGTTGGGCAATCATTGCCCTACAAGAGGCAATCAAAACACTTAACTAACTTAACTAACTAAACACTAAACACAACAAAGGCAAGTAAGACTAACCCTCAACTTGCCTTTATTTTTAAACAAGGAGGAAAAATGAAATGCAAAACTTTGCAAGAACAGCCAACAAAACAAAAACCATCAATACTTCACAGTTACGCCGGCTTTTTGGAACAAGGCTTTAAAAATAACTTACCAACAATAAAATTTTTCTATTCAATAAAGGAAGTAAAATGACGGAAATTCAAAAATATGCAACTACAACTAATATTGAGAATAAAGTTGAAAAAACACCGTTTAAAAGGTGGAATATTAATCGAGTGGCCAAACAAACTTTTGATGAAAATCCAACAATCAGAGTGAGCGGCAAAAATATCTCGCTAAAAGAATATCAGAACGAAAACGCTATGGACACCAATATTTATGATGTATTGGAAAAATACCACGGCGACCTGAAACTTACGCAAGAGGCACTCAATAATAAATATGTCGCTATCTCCGATGAAATGGCACAAATCAACAACCTAGCAGACGCGTACGAAATCAAAAATCAGGCTGAAAAAGTCTGGAAAGAATTGCCTTTGGAAATCAGAAGAGAGTTCGGTTACTCGCAGGATAGATTTGCAAAAGACGGTCAGAAATTTGCAATGAAAAAAGTAACCGAATACAACAAATTACAAGAAGAAATTAAATTAAAAAATGAACTTGCTTTGAAACAACAAGAGGCACAAAAACAATTACCTTCAGGAGATATTAACAATGGCTAATATTGATACGGAAAGCTCATTGATGGAATTACCACATGTAAATCTTCCGAGATATTTACATAGATATTCAATCACACGACAAACAACTATGAACCTTGGTGATATTCAAACAATTTACTTGAATATTCTTATCATGCCGGGGGAAACGGTGCGTATGTCAATCCGACAGTTCTGGAAAATGACAACGTCTCTGTTTCCGTCTATGGATACACTACACGCCGACGTATTTGCGTTTGCGGATAATTACCAAAACTTATGGGAACACTCGAAAGAGTTTTTCGGAGAAGACCAAGACAGCCCATTTGAACAAGCTCCAGAATATACAATTCCGCAAATTGTAATTAAGCCGACCGATACAGTAAAAACAGACGATTTATTGAACTTCATAGCCGTGCCATATTTAGAGGCCGACAGCAAAAGAGGGGATATTACAATAGACCGCTTAGGATATAACCACTATTGCAATATGTATAACTGGTTTTTCCGAGACCAAAATTATATTGCAAAAATTCCGTTCTCAAAGGGTGACGAAGATATTAACAAATCAAATTTACATGTGCAGAAATGCTTAAAAGCGGCAAGAAACCATGATTATTTTATGGGAACACCTGCACCACAAAAAGGAGCACCTGAAACTATACCGTTGGCGACTGAAATTCCAGTAGTAGGAAACGGTATGACATTAGGTTTAACTGATGGTACGCGAGTTGCAGGTTTTAATAGAGGAGCAATATCATCAACAGCATCAATATTTTACCCAGGCTCGACTTATGGGCAAGGTGTAGGAACTGTAAGTACAGGAAATGATTATTTACTTAATACTCTTTCTGTTGGTGTTACTACTGACCCAACTAAATCCGGTGTAATTGCAGATGCGACAAACGCATTAGCAGCAACCTTAAATGCTTTGCGTATTTCAATCGTAAGACAGCAGTTGAAAGAACAACTCTTATTTTACGGTGGTCGGATTAACGAGGTTATCTTATCACAGTATGGGGTTAAAGTACCTGAAGGGATTATTCAACAGACCGAGTTGCTTGGCTCTAAGCGTATTACCTTGAATATGGATACAGTACTGCAAACCTCTGAAACGACGACAACGTCACCGTTGGGGGATTCTGCGGGCTACTCGACAACGTTCGATGAGGACTTTCTATTCGAGAAATCCTTTACGTATTGGAGCGTTCTATCAGTTGTGGCAGTCGCACGGCAAAAGCACACTTACGCGCAAGGGTTAGCACAACAGCACTCGAAACGCCGTAAATATGATTTCTATAATCCGGCTTTTGAAGGCTTAGGTATGCAAGCTCGTAAGAAACGGGAGATTTACTTAACAGGTAAAAGCACTGATGAGGATACGTGGAACTTTGCGCCAGCATGGCAAGAATATCGTTTTGAAATGTCACGTTGCACGGGACTCATGGCTCCGCAAGTGCCGGAAAGCCTTGCATATTACAACTATGCAGACCATTACGAAAATGTTCCGAACTCCGGCGAAGAGTGGATTAACGAAACACCTGTCTATCTTGATAGAACTTTGGTTACTCCGTCTTCAAAAGTACCTCAATTTATGTGTGAGTTCGCATTCGACATCGAGAGAGTAAACTTAGTGCCTAACTTCATTCTTCCGGGAATTGATAAAATCTAATGACACTAAAAGAAGAACTCGAACTAATGAGTACTTCCATAAAAAAGGCTGAAAAGAAGGTGTATGAGGAAGCCGAAAAAGTCATAAAAGACACGGAAACCTTATATGCCTTCTTAAAAACTTGGGAAAGTGCCATAGGAAAAGAAAATATTAAAAATATTAAAATCAAGGAGAAAAAATAATGGGTTTTGGATTAAGCAGTATAGGAAAAATATTAAACAATGTAACGGGGGCAACTAGTGCGGCAAAACAGCAAAACGCATATCAAAAAGAGGCGGCTCAAAATCAAGTACAATGGAGAGCACAAGACCTAGAAAAAGCAGGTTTTAACAGAGCATTAGCGGCAACAGAAGGAGCAACAGCCGGAGGATTCGGCGGAGCACCAGCAACGTCTGGAGTTAATCCAATAGATTTGATAAATAGCATTGTAGGAATGGAGAACCAAACATCAGCAACAGAGGCGCAAAATGGACTATTAAAAGCTCAAACAATGCAAATAATAGAAATGTTACCATTCCAAAAAGACGAAAAGCTAAGAATAATCCAAGAATTAACAACAAGAGCAGGGACGAATGTAGAGCAGAGTAAATATCTTAGAAGAAAAGCCTCTGGAAAAGGCGGAGATATTAAAATCGGGAATAAATTCTGGAACGCTGGCGGGAGCTTTCACTGGTAATTATAACTTATAACGGAACATCATATCTAAAAGTTATAAAACCAAAAGCAACAGAAAGCAAAATAAAAGTCAAAACTAAAAAAAATAAAGAAATAGATAAAAACATAAAATTTTTCATAAGGAACCTCGCAAATGTATGGATTAAACAATAATACAGGAATGACATACAGTCAACAAAATAATAATTTCAAAAAACTTTACAAAAAAATAACAAATACAGAAATGGGGGAAACTATTAAAAAAGCAAATAAAATAGTCAACACTCTATCAGGAATAAAAAACGGAGAAACAGGCGGAGAGCGCTTAAAAAACGCAATCTCATCATTTCTAAAATGACCCAATATAATAACAGGGAAC
>CAZZNV010000002.1:178369-189226 GCA_964655915.1 uncultured Azospirillaceae bacterium
GAACCGTAGGCTCACCATTAATTTAGAATTATGGTGTCACGTGGCGGTATAGAACTTAAAAAACGCAATCTCATCATTTCTAAAATGACCCAATATAATAACAGGGAACCGTAGGCTCACCATTAATTTAGAATTATGGTGTCACGTGGCGGTATAGAACAGAGGGAAACCCGCCACGTGCCTTTTATAAAGGCATATTGAAATGGTTTGTCAAAATCCAAGATATATATACGTAAGAACTCACTATCCGAATAAAAAAATGTCGGAAGAGGAGTTACACAAATACAACAAGCCTTCCATGCATTACAGGGAAGGGTGGCAACAAATAGCCGTACCTTGTGGAGATTGTCCGGCATGCAGAATAGACAAAGCTAATGAATGGGCCACAAGGGTGACAAATGAGTCCGAAGAATGGAATAATAAAGGGATATTCCTTACACTTTCATATAATAACGAAAACTTGCCAATGAATGAAGAAAAGGGAATTACTACTTTAAGAAGAAAAGATATTGTAAACTTCAAAAAACGTTTAAGAAAATATGCAGAAAAACACGAACCAGCGATTAAAGAATGGATTAATCCATGGACGAACAAAAAAGAAAGACCAATAAGAACGTTTGAGTGTGGCGAATATGGGAGAAACGGAACAAGAGCGGCTATCGGTGGAAATCCTCATTATCACATGATAGTGATTAACTGGATACCGAAAGACTTAAAATTCGATAAGATAAGCAAAAAATCAAACTTACCAGTTTATACATCAAAAACAATCAATAAATTATGGGGGAAGGGATACGCACCAATCGGGCTTATCACATACGAAAGTGCCGCATATGTGGCACGCTACACCATAAAAAAAAATGGCTTAGCAAAGGTTAAAAGAAAATATTACGACACGGAAGAAATAGACCCTAAAACAGGCGAAGTAAAAATCAAAAGAAAGTTCAAAAACATAAAAGGGATACAAGAACCGGAATTTATATCTATGTCGATAGGTATTGGAAAAACTTGGTTTATGAAAAATAAAGAAAACATTAAAAGAAACAACTGTATAATAATTCACAATAAAAAAGGGGCGGTGACAAAAAAAATACCAAGATATTACCGAAAAATATGGGAGAAAATAGATTGGCTCGAGTACGAACGTTGGAAATATCAATATAAAAAATTAATGGAAGAAAACACGATAAAAGAAATCCATAAATATATATTACCGGAAAAATGGTTACTCGAACAAAAAATAAAATGGGTAAATGACAATAAAATTAAAAATTGGATAGCCAGAAAAGAGCGACTAGAACGACGAGAAGTTGCTTAATATTTGGAGTTTACACACAGTCGCTCCGTTACTTGGCGACTGCGCTCTGTGGAAAACTCATTTAGAGAGCGGCTAAGTTCAAAGAAAATCTAAGTCAACAAAAAAAAGTGCAAAAATTTGAAAAATAATTATTGCAAAAATTAAATTTGTGTGATTCTAATTAAATCACGGCGGGGGTGTTAGCCTTTACGCTCCCGCTATCAAAAAAAAATACTAAAGGCAGACGATTGTCGCATAATATATATTATGTATAGCGAGAGAGTATTTTAGAAATTTATATGCCCAAATCCTTTAGAAAACGCCTAATTTCAAAATCTCGCATCTTAGACATCAATTTTCCAAAATGTCCGTGTTCGGGAACAAAAATTAATTTTGAATTTGGAAGTCTTTGATGCAATTCATACGCTCCTTGCGGCGGACAAACAAAATCCAGCCTGTTATGAACAATCAATGTCGGAATATTCTTTATACAATCAATCTTTTGCAAAATACGATTATCTGTCAAAAAAAACTTATTTGCCGCATAGTTGATATAAATTCTCAACTCTGCAAGCTTTTCATCATCAAGTTCCGCCACATTTCCCCATCTTGGCGACAACGAACTCCGAATTATTTCCCAACAACCGCATTCATTAGCCGCACAAAGCTGCTTTTGAGCATTATCACTATTTATCAAATTCGCATAATATTCATAAATATCACGCTCTTGAGCGCTATTATTCATTTTTTCAACAAATTCAGGATAAAACAACGCCGCCTGCTCTGTTTCCCATAGTTCAGCCTTTTTATCCGCCAAAAAGATCTGAGATAACAGTAAACATTCAACTTTTTCAGGGTTACTTTCTGCCCATAACAACGCTAAAGTTGAGCCCCAAGACCCACCTCTGACCACAACTTTTTCATTTACATTCAAATAGTTAAGCAATCTGGTTGCATCATTCAACAAGTCCTGAGTTGTATTACAAACAAGCTCTCCCGTCGGCAAGGACTTTCCGCATCCCCGTTGGTCAAAAAGCAGTACTCTATATTTCTTCAAGTCAAAAGTTTTCGCGGCATTAACGGATAAACTTCCCCCCGGACCACCGTGAAAAACAAGTACCGGACGCCCTTTAGGGTTACCAAATTCCGCATAAAAAACCCGATGCCCGTTCTCCTCCGGTAAATAACCTTGATTAAAAGGTCTGGGTTCAAAAAGTCTTTTCCACAAATTCATTTAGCTCTCCTAAAAACATCTCTTAAAAAATATTTTAACCTTGTCTTTTAATGCTAATTTCAAATGTTCAGATTCGAGGGTAAGGTGATGATATTTATGTATATTCTCAACAATGTATTTAGGGAAACGGCTATCAATACTAACCATGCGATAATGCTGCCCTCTGTTAAAAATATCTTCCCCTAAAGCCACTCTGGATTTGATTTTCTCAATATCAGTGAATTCAGATGTTTGAAATTCCGTGTGTGAAATAGATAAAATCTTTTTTCTAATAGCCTCCGCACCACCCAAATAGCTGAAATGCCAACCACCATTTTTAACCTGTTTTCCCTTTTTATAATACCTGATTTTATTAATTGTCGTGCCAATTGTATATTGTTCCGGCAAATGACTGTTCATCTTAACTTTGACATTATCCAAACTATGGAAACAATCCCTATAATTAAGCATCCGTGTTCCTTTATACCAGACAGGCTCATCCACACAAATATAATTCAGATAATAGTAAAAAAAGTCATTTTGAAAACATTTTATCCCTGAATAATTCTTATATTTCAGCACCTTATCAGGATTAGGTATCTCGTCCAAATCAGAAATCAGAATAACATCATCATCTTTAGCACCGGCCAAACCTCGAAAAATAGCATTTCTTTGATTGTTTTCAACAATCCACGGATTGTCTATTTGAGAAACATCTTCATCGTATACAATATGGATTATTTTGTCTGAAAAGCGAGAAAAACGTTTTTTATTTTCATTATAATACAAAGGCTTACAACCACCTGTAAACGTTTTAGATGATTCAACCAACACAAATTTATCAACAACTCCATCTAAAACATTCAACCTGATTTCAAGCAAATCAAGCTCATTAAAAAATAAAAAACAATCATAAATCATGAAGCTAACCATATTTTAAATTTATTAATATAAACATAACTTTATCAAAGATAGTTCAAAAATGGAACAGTAAATGCAGAACAATTACCATAATATTGTTATTTTAACCGGTGCCGGAATTTCCGCGGAATCCGGATTAGCTACCTTCCGCGCGTCAAATGGATTATGGAACAACCACCCCGTGGAAAAAGTAGCAACAATTGAGGCTTTTCAAAGCAATCCGTCCTATGTTCATGATTTTTATAATGAGCTAAAACCCTTAGTCAACAAAGCAAAACCTAATGCCGCCCATCTGGCAATTACGCAATTGCAACAACAATATCCCGCATCAATCAATATCATTACGCAAAATGTCGATACTTTGCATGAAAAAGCCGGCAGCCAAAACATTTATCATATACACGGACAAATTAATCAGGCTGTCTGCCTTAATTGCGGACATATTCTGGAAACCGAAGACGATGTCGATACTCAAACCACCTGTCCACAATGCCAAGTTATGGGAATGATGAAACCCAATATCGTCTTTTTTGGTGAAAATCTTTTATACATGGATAAGGTTGAACGGTTGTTAAAAAACTGCGATTTATTCTTATCAATCGGAACATCTGGAGTTGTTTTCCCCGCAGCCGGTTTTGTACAAATTGCCAAGCTCTACGGAGCAACAACCTATGAATTTAATCTGGAAACCACATCAAACAATTTTTATTTTGACCACCATATCGTCGGAAAAGCGGGAACAACCATCCCTCATTTCGTAAACGAGCTCTTGGCCAATATTAAAGATTAGTTTTCCAAATGCCTGAAATAATCCCTATCCGCAAGCCACAAGTCTGCGCTTACCGGACGTCCGCCTGTTTCCATGGTAACAAAAGCGTTATCCGGAATATAGTTTTGAACTATCTTCTTAAGGTTGTAGTTTCCTTTCCCAAAGTGCAAATGACTATCATCAAGTTCATCAGTAAAACCATCACACAAATGAAACATACAAGGCTTCAGCCTCATAAAATCGTTCAAAACATCGTCTAACGCCAAATGATTTTTATTCGCCGAACATGTCGCATGAGAAAAGTCCAAACAAAACTTGCACCCCGTTTCATCCATAATCCGAGAAATCTCCTCAGGTAATCGCCCGTGCAACTCCAACTTAGCTTTACCGTCCATCGGAGGAAGATTCTCTACCGCTATACGACTATCATTAAAAATTTTAAATTGCCGAATAGTTTCATCTATGTTTTCCGGCTTCACCCCACACCCGGCATGAACAACAATAATCTCGGCATTCAACATATCGGCAAAACGCTTAGCTTCATCAATATCCCTGATGTTATCTGCCAACCGCTCTTTATTTCCGGCGTCAAACCCATAACCTGAATGCGAATTGTGTATTATAGCAGGCACCCCTTCAAGCTGCTCTGCAATAACTTTTGCCGTCTGCTCATACATTCCGGGAAACGCGAACAATTCAACATAGTCAAACATCCCCTTTTTCACCTGAGACATGACGTCATCAAAAAAAGGCCGACATTCCACAACGTTTCTGGACCATAGTTTCACGCCAAGCTTACGCATCTTTACCTCTTAACACGAACTTATTAAATATTATCCAAATCATAAATATATGCCCAGCGTTTAATTTTTTCAAAAGCAACCGTACCGTCCTTTTTTAACCAACGCTTATCACTGAGCTTTGAAATAACATAACCGCCGTTCGTTTCCTGAAACAGACACAACTCTCCGGATTTCGGTAAAACTCCCGAATACCATACAGTTTTATCACTATCAAGCTTCACCGCCAAATTTCGACACATCGCCAATTTTTTGCGCATATCAACCACACGCCATTCAGCATAAATAATATAAACAGCCAAAACAACAATTATAAACTGCATACCCCCCTCCTTTGCAAACTTTCATTCATGATAGATAATTATTTATATCACTTAAAGAGATTTTTAATTTGGTTAACAAAATTCTTAAAAAATCATAGATTTTTTCTTAAAATATTGCCTTGAAAACTTTTTTCTATTTTTTGGAACCGTGTTACTGCCTCAAAAATTTCCTTAGCTTCTCGTGGTGCATATTTTTTATGAACAAAATCAACCCTGAAAAAAGAAGGCTGAATATCCCTCGCCTGTTCTGTCAAACACAAAGGCTCATCTCTGAACAACATAATCTGACAATTCTCAGACAGAGCTTGATACTCCACATTTCCCTTACGCAGAGTCAACCATTTTTTTCCGCGAGGACAATCTTTACATTCATTAGAACGCAAACAAACTGCGCTTGTAAACAACGGAACATCTTGATAAACCACCATCACTGTCGGTACGGAGGCCGTTTTTACCAATTTTTTCATATTATCCAAAGTGTCTTCCAGAGGCAAAGTAATGCGAACACCCCCCATCTCTGCCGCCATAGCGGCCGCCTGTGAATTCATTGTATAAATCGAACTGTCAAAACTCAAATCCACACCCTTATCCGGCAAAACATCAAGCCCCCAATAATTACCGATTTCCCACTTTTTAAATCCACCGGCCAACAAGTTTTCAATATTGCTTCTCATTTCAGACATCTTCGTTTTGCGGCAAACTGCGGGAAGAGCTATCCTCAACTTATTTTTAGGAAATTGTCGCAATTGTTTATAGTCGAGCCCATCACCCAACAAATAAACAATCTCATCAACCTGTTCTAAATCAATCTCTTCCAAAACAGACAAATCGTCTGTCTTAACAATCCACTTCGTTTTTTCAAACTTCGAAGAAACAGGACTTATATCCGGCAAATTCCCGTGTTTTAGTTCAGGAACCAATTTTTCATACAGTTTTCGACGCAAATCATTAAGCACAGACATCGGAACAAATAAATTTTGCAAATTTTCAATTTTTAAGCTCATTAGTTTCCAAACCGTGTTTCCTGTCTTGTCGAAAGCTTTCCTGACAGCCTGCTCAACCTGTTCCGGCGAAGAGGCTGTTTCAAAATGCCCGTCTTGGGTTACAAAGACATCGCCGACTTTGGCGCATATATCATCAGGCGTAATTTTAACACAAACCTCTAAAGGATATTTTTTTACAAATGCGCCGTCCTTAGGCTTATCATAACGATAAGCCCCCTTAACCTGACTTGACGATGCCAGATACACCATCATTCCTTTTTGTAAACAAGGAGCTGCCGGCGGCAAAGAAATCTCCACAACATCGCCGACGTGCGCCTCAAAAACTTCTTTTCCGGAAACTTTCAATTTTTGCAACGAAAAACCCCAAGGTTTATCTTGCCCTTCCACATCAAACTGGATTCCATCATGCTTAGCTACAAAATGGTTGGTTTTGAACTGTATTTTTCTTCCCTTAACCAGCTCCACCTGTCCGATAGGAAGCCCTCTGTGTCCTACAAAATCAGGATCGACCACTTTTTTATCTTTACCGTTAAAATGAAACTTACACCATGGGCGAGAAAAAATCTGCCGAATATTTTCGGCCTTCACCGCATCTGCGCCCTCACCGTCCAAAATTTTACGATAAAAATCTGTAACAGCGGCCACATATAAGGCGCTCTTTTTACGCCCCTCAATTTTAAGAGACGTAACCGACATCTTTAAGACATCATCAGCCAAAGCCATGTCTTTCATGGAGAAATAATGTTTCTCTCCCTGCTCTCCCTTAAAACACGAACGACAAGGATACAAGCATTTACCCCGATTAGCACTTCGTCCGCTCTCCATAGAAGAAAACAAACACAACCCGCTGTATGAATAACACAAGGCTCCATGAATAAAAGCTTCTGTTTCCAAATTAGGAAGAGCCGCTATTTCCTTAATTTCATTCAACGTTAATTCTCTGGCCAACACCACCCGGCTAAAACCGGCTTTCTGTAAAGCCAAAGCTCCCTCTTTATTATGCACTGCCATCTGTGTGCTGGCATGCATTTCCAACTCAGGATAACAAGACTTAACCACGCGCGCCACGCCCAAATCCTGAATAATAAGAGCATCTACTCCGCAATTAGAACAAATATCCAAGGTTTTGATCAAATCAGGAAGTTCATTATCTTGCAACAAAGTGTTAATGGTCACGTAAACTTTTCGCCCCAAAGAATGAGCATACGCCGTAAACGCGTTCAAACCATTTTCATCAAAATTAACAGCAGTCGCTCGTGCAGAAAATTGTTGCAACCCCAAATAAACGGCATCGGCGCCGTAATACAGCGCCGCATACCCTGCTTCAATATCTCCGGCCGGAGCCAGAAGTTCCGTCTTCATGTTAACACCCGACAAAAATTAAAATTTGCCTTTTTATAACACAAACACAATTTTTAATCAACATACAAAACATCATAATATTGGCTGCACCCATATCCGGTACATGGCAAATAATCCTGACACTGACGGCTGATAACCTGACCGGTACAACGCGAACGTATTTCCACACAGCGATAAGGTGTCTGTTGAACGGTAACCACCGGCGTTGTTGTAACATAGGTTGTGCTTGAACGTGAAGCCGCCAAAGCTCCGATAACACCTCCGACTAATCCGGATGCCAGCAAAGCCCCGACTTTTGTACCGTGATGATGATGCGGTGCAGGTGCCACCGGAACCGGACGCGGTGTCGGGCCGCCATGATGAGGCTTGGCATAAGCTGTCGATACAAAAGTTAAGCACATCATTAAAACAACACCTGTTTTTTTCAACATTTGTTTTACTCCCATAAGTTAAACCTATTATATAAAACGATGTTGAAATCCAAAAGTTCAAAATATTTTATTCGCCGCAAGCCAATTATTGATAACTATATGATATAACATAAAAAAAGAGCGGATTTTTACCGCTCTTAAATCTTAATGCCTAGAATATCTTTTTTTGTGATGTTTCGGTTTCATACTTTTTAAAATTTCAATTTGTTCCGGCATCAAAATCTTTTCAAACTCCGCCATATTCTCCTTGCGTACAACCTCCATTTCATCGTGCAAAGCTTTCATCTTCTCCATTAAAGGTTTCATCTTTTCTCGGCCTTTAACCCTGATTTCCTTGGCTTTAAGTCTTTGCTCTTCAGTCAATCCCAGTTTATTTGCAAAATCTTCGGCTCGTTTTTTATGCAATTCCTGATTATGTTCTTCGTGCGGTGGTGGCGGAGGCATCGAAATATCTTCCTCCTCTGCAAATGAAACTGGCGGCAGGAACATTAAAGCTCCGGCAAACAGGGATAAATATGTTTTCTTCATTAATTTTCTCCTCTCAAACATTGTAATTTTTCACTTAAAATTTTTCTGGCGTTAAACAATCGTGACTTTACCGTTCCTTCAGGAACATCGAGTTTTTTAGCGATTTCTTCAATGCTCAAATCCTCAAATTCAAAAAACACAATAACTTGGCGCATCTTTTTGGGTAAATTGTCAACAGCTTTTAAGATGATTTTCTGCCGTGCCTTCGCATCAATTATTTCTTCTTGCCGCCCGCCGACTTTAACCTTTTCCAATATTTCATTATCACTTTGGCACATCGTTTCTTTATATTGGCGCGAACGAAAATAATCTCGACAAACGTTAGCCGTAACAGCCCCAATCCACTGTGCAAATTTCCCCTTATCTTCATATTTATTCAAATTGCGCCAAGTTTTTATATAAACTTCTTGTTCAATATCCTCATTGTCCGTACCAGTCAACTTGCGGATAATAGCACGGATACGCCCGCCATATTCGTTTATAATTTCTTTCATCTAGCCAACCATCAACAAGCCGTAGTCATCTGTCGGCAAGCCCATATCTTCCAAAACCGACTCATTTTCAGAAACGGAAAACTCACCGCCATAAATATAATAGCTATAATCCCAGCCAACGTTATCGATATGATGGGTATAAAAAGTACCCAACATACACACACCGACCAAAGCGGCTAAGGTCGACCTAATAGCGTTGTTGCGACGTTTTCTGGCAAAATACAACGGTTTTGCCTCTCTTATAAGATTTGAAATATCCTCCATACAAACCTCCCTTCACCTAATAATATAACGAATAATATTAAAACAAAGTTCATTTTTATTTTTTCTGCTTGAAAAACAGCAAGCAAAAACTATCTCGTAACCATGATAAAAAAGAAATTTGATATGAACTTAATAAGCATAATATCCCTCGGCATCGGTTCCGTTATCGGCGCGGGAATTTTTGCTCTGCTCGGCGAAGTTATTGTTCTGGCCGGAGATAAGACCTACTATGCATTCATCATTGCCGGAACCGCCGCTATGCTGTCGGGCTACTCCTATGCCAAACTGGCCGGACGTTACCGTACTTCTGGCGGTTTAACGGAATATTTTCACGTTGCATTCAAATCTGACTGGATTTCGGGAACTTTATCTCTTATTTATGTCTTAACTTCAGCCATTTCTATTTGCATGATAGCAAAATCCTTCGGAATTTACTCGCTAAACCTATTTGCCGATTCTAATGGAAATGAATTTTTAATTAACCTTTTCGCCTCATTGCTCATCATAGGATTGGCCTTGCTAAATATGATGGGAGCAAACAAAGTCGGCAACAGTGAAACAATATTTGTCGCCATTAAGGTTTTTGCTCTTATCGCTGTTATTGTATTTGCCCTTATCCAACCACAATACAAAATAGAACCAATCCTGCCTATATCAAACAATCTTGACTTCATGCGCAGTATCGGCATCACCTTTTTCGCTTATGCCGGATACGGCGTCATCACCAATGCAACACCTGATGTTAAAAAACCTAAAAAAACGATAGCACAAGGAATTTACCTGACAATTTTAACCGTTATGGCTCTGTACTTAGCTCTGACCTATGTCGTACTCAACTACGCCACAACAGCCGAATTAAAAGAAAATGCCGAAACGGCAATTACCGCCGTAACAAACAAAGTTATGGGACAATCAGGATACTTCGCCATCTACATAGCGGCTTTTGTAGCCTTCATATCAGGAATAAATGCCACATTTTTCAGCATATTTCGCATAAACAAATCCCTATCACAGCAAAATATTTTGCCGCAATTCTATCAAAAAACATTTTGGCACGACGGCACCTGGGGAAACGTGCTAACCACAGCACTGATTTTGGCTGCCACAATTTTATTTGATTTCAGCGCTATCATAAATTTATCAAGCGGAGCATACCTTGTAAGTTATCTCGGGATATTCGCGGCAAACTGGGTTTTGCGAAAAGAAACAAAATCATCTCCACTTGTAATTATTATCGGCACGGGACTCATGGTTGTAATCCTAATATCATTTTTGGTAAGCCTTACCTAATAAAAAAATAAAAATGTGCAAAAAAATAAATTTTTTGCTTGATTAATTAAAATTATAAGAGTATAAACTCTTCCGTAAACACGATGGGCGCTTAGCTCAGCTGGAAGAGCATCTCGTTTACACCGAGAGGGTCGGGAGTTCGAACCTCTCAGCGCCCACCA
>CAZZNV010000003.1:0-119912 GCA_964655915.1 uncultured Azospirillaceae bacterium
TGGAACAAGATTGATAAAAACGATTATCTATCAGCAATGGAAAGAAGCCCGATTAAAGATATTGAAATAAAACATCTCTTGAAGAATGCTCTGACCGATAAAATTGACGAACGAGAAATTTTTATGAAAGGTATTGATGTCAGCTATTACTATGAAGGTTATGACGAATACGATATTCATAAGCTGATGTAAAGCGGTATGATGCGGTTGTCGATTGGCAGATTTTTATTGACAAAATTTAAAAAAATAGTACATTTCTCTCTAATTTAATATTATTAACGCTAAGAAAACCATTGAGACCCAATGTTCGTAAAAGTCGAAAACAGGCATTATGAAAAAAATTATTCTTTTTCTTCTCCTCATCGTGTCCGGAGTTATGAGCTCTAACGCCAAAACGTTTTATGAATACGTTAAATACGGCGGGGGAATAGAGTTAATCATCAAAACAGAGACACACTGGATTGGTGATGACTCAAAAACCTATGGTCTACGTAAGAACGGAATGACCATCATCGAACCTGTCTATGAGCAAGATACAGAAGTACTTGTTGTCGATGAGCTGTCTTTCCTCATCTTTATGAGTCGGGACATGAGAGGTGCGCGGATATTCAATACCATAACCGGAAAGGAAGTCTATACCCATAATTATAAGGGCCATGATCCTGTCACAGGTTATTATTTTGAGAAAAAAACAGTAAACGGTCAGGTCGAATGGCAACTTATTGAGGTGACCCTCCCTTATATTTACGCGGTATATACTGTCATCACGCGGTTTGGCCTTGAGGACGGCAAAGTCTATCAGCTAACAGCCCCCAAAACGGTTTACACTAAAAAAGAGATTTAATCTTTCATTTTAACCTCTGTACTCAAATACAGGGGTTTTCTTTATACGAAAACTCGACGAATGCGTTTTAATAAATGGTGCGGCCTGCTTTGCGATTATGCGCCGCTACGAAAAGTTGCACTTTCCAGCTTTAAGCGAACAACTAAGCTTTACTGCGGCTAAAGCCTAGCGGGCTCAAGAGAAGTTTCGGACTAGCTGAAAGCCTTGATTTACATAACAAAAAAGCACCTTAATCGGTGCATTTTAATAAATGGTGCGGCCTGCTGTGCAGTTATCGGACTAATTTTTATGATGAATTTAAACAACTTTGCTATAAAATTGAAATTTTAAAATAATTTTAGTTGGTTATTTTTCATATTATGGCAGTGTGGACATTTACTCCCTTTTATCCTTTGCCGAATTTCTGTTTGCCATTTATGATTACATTGCTTACATATCCACCAAGCCTTTATATGTGAACCTTGCGGTAATGTCTTGGGATCCAAATCCTTATTAGCTTCATAATCCCACTCTTTTTGTAATTCGGGATTAATTGTGAAAATATCATTTACACCTACTCTAGAACATCTCCCAGCACATGCAGGACAACCTGATTGATGACCAATACGATTATTTGCACTTGCTTGCCATTCAAAATTACATACGTGACATTTCCACCAATATTTTTTATTACTTTTAGGGCGAATATCATTGGGTAATAGGTTTTTGTTTTTAGTTGGATGCCATTCTTTGGCAATATCAGGATATAATGTTGCTAAATCATTTACTCCTCTTAACGGTGCCTGTTTAGAGCAGTTTAGACATCCATGTCCGCTTATAGTTCGTTTAGCAATAGATGTTTTCCATTCATATCCACATTTAGGACATTTCCACCAAACTTTATATGCGGAACCAGCTTTGCAATCATAGGGAGTTAAAATCCCATTCTTTGTTGGATGCCATTCTTGAGCAATGTTGGGATACAGTTCAGCTATAGAATCTTTGATTTCAGTTTGATATTGTTCTCGTATTTTTAATTCATCTCTTTTAATATTTATATCATATGATTTCATAAAAATATGATTGTTTAGCATTTTTTCTATGGAGAAATCAAGCATTTGTAAAAGGTAATTTATAAATCGTTCAAATAATTCCATGTTTTGGGAAAAATTCGGAATAAAATAGCAAGTATCCGCAACCTTACTGTAATCTCTTTTTTCCCCTTCTTTAAAACGTATCAGAGAAATACCATTGTCTTTACAAATTTTATACTTTTTTATTTCTCTACTTTCTTTTTCTTGTTTATGCCAAACCTCACCGTCATATTCAATTCCAATGGAATACTCAGGAATATAAATATCTAATTCCATTTGGCCTAAAAAAGGAGCTTTATAACGATTGATAGCATTAGGAAAAAGTTTTTTTATATAAAAATATATAACTTGTTCAGGAAAAGAGGTCTGGTTAACTTTATAACATTGAGGACAATTAGTTCCATTTTTTCTCGTGCGTTCGCCAATCCTAGCCTGATATTCATGATTATTAGGACATTTCCACCAAACTTTTTTATTACTATATAGCTTAACATCCTGAGGTGTCAAATTTTTGTTTTTTGTTGGGTGCCACTCTCTGGCTATTTCTGGTCGCAATGTAGCTAAATCATCCAACCCTACTGTTGGTTTATGTAAACAATGAGGACACCCTCTTTTACTATGAACTTTTGTTTGCCAATCTTTCCCACACTTAGAACATTTCCACCAAACTAATCTATCTGATTGAATTGTTACCATTTCTGGAGTCAAATCTTTATTTTTTATAGGATGCCATTCTTTAGCTCTTTCAGGATTTATAGTCGCTAAATCATTTATCCCTTTAACAACAACCCGACTTGTACAACAAGGACAATGTGCTGGGCTTCTTTTTCTTGTCCTATCCATTACGGCTTGTTGCCATCTATAACTACACTTATAGCATTTCCACCAAATCTTTTTATGACTACCAACAGTTATTTCTTTAGGATTTAAGCCCTTATTCGCTTCATAATCCCAATCCTTCATAAGCTCTTCATTATCAGCAATATATTTTTTTGTTTGTCCTGACATATCGTTCCTATATTTCATTTATATATAGGTTACATTTCAGCTAAAATTTTGCAACTGTTTTTATTTATTTTATCGGACTGGAATTTTATATAGCAAAAAGCTTGATTTTTTTTAGCTTTTGCATAAAAAGTCCGATAATTTATTTAAAATCTGTCTTTTTCAAATGGTAAAAATCGGACTAGCTGAAAGCCTTGGTTTATATAACAAAAAAGCACCTTAATCGGTGCGTTTTAATAAATGGTGCCGCTAGTAAGAATCGGACTTACGACCCCACCCTTACCAAGGGTGTGCTCTACCACTGAGCTATAGCGGCATAATTATATTTTCTTTTCCGTAGAGCCCACCCTGCGGGTGTGCCTTCGGTATCTAAGCTCGCTGCGGGCGCTTCGCTTTCCTTGCTCTCTAAGATTTTCCGAAGAGCTTGCAGACAAAATTGATACAGCGTATCAATTTCACTTAGCGCTACCACTGAGCTATAGCGGCATAATCATCAAACATCTTCAATCATTATGCATGCGAGAGGTAACATACCAAACATTTTGTAAAAATCAAGTATGTTTTTCAATTTTTATCTATTTTTTAATCATATCCATGTATTGTCGGAGAATAACTTAAGGATTTTGAAAAGCATGACTGAAACTAAACAGAAAAAACGTCAGGACTTACGCTTCGAACGCGAAGCAAAGGCCTTGCAGCGCAATTTGGAAAAACGCAAGCTTCAACAAAAAAAGCGTGAAGAACTTAAACAAAATTCACAACCCGCTTGTGATAAAAACTAGTCAAAAGGAGAAGCAGCATGGATAAGATTAAAATTGTCGGCGGTAACAAATTATCCGGAAAAATCTATATCAGCGGGGCTAAAAATGCGGCGCTTCCTCTTATTTGCGCCAGCTTATTGACGGACGAGACCGTCACTTTAACTAATATGCCTATGCTCTCGGATATTAAGGCTATGAACGCTCTTTTAGGACAATTAGGCACTAAGATTGATGAATTTGATGATTTTATTGACGGCCATCCCACAAAAACATATTCTTATCGCACCCAGAAGGCTACCAGTTTAACCGCTCCTTATGACTATGTTCGTAAAATGCGCGCCTCATACTATGTATTAGGACCTTTGTTAGCCCGTTACGGAAAATGTGAACTCTCTCTTCCGGGAGGATGTGCTATCGGCGCTCGCCCGATGGATATTCACCTATCATCTTTAGAACAGATGGGAGCGCATATTGAAATTAAAAACGGCTATATCTACGCCGATGTAGATAAGCGTCTTAAAGGGGCTCATATTATCTTTCCGATGGTTTCCGTGGGTGCCACTTGTAATGTGTTGATGGCTGCTGTCTTAGCCGAAGGACGCACCGTATTGGAAAATGCTGCCAAAGAACCTGAAATCAGCGATTTGGCTAATTTGCTAAATGCTATGGGAGCTAAAATTGAAGGTATCGGCACGGCGGTTTTAACCATTGACGGAGTTAAAAAACTTCATGGCGCTACCCATAAAGTTATTGCTGACAGAATTGAGGCCGGATCTTATGCCGTGGCGGCAGCAATCACCCGCGGTAAGATTGAACTTGTTAATGCTTTGCCGTCTACACTGAAACGACCTTTACAGGTTTTGAGAGATATGGGAGTTCGGGTTACCGAAAATGAAAACAGTATATTGATTGACGCTGAAAACTGCGACCTTGTCGGTAAAGATATTATGACAGAACCTTTTCCCGGGTTTCCGACTGATTTACAGGCTCAATTTTTAGCTTTGATGTTGACCGCTGACGGAGCCTCCATGGTAACGGAGACTATCTTTGAAAATCGCTTCATGCATGTTCCCGAGCTGTTGCGCATGGGAGCAAATATTAATGTTCACGGTCATGCCTCAGCTATTGTCCGTGGGGTTAAAAAACTTTCCGGCGCTCAGGTTATGGCAACAGATTTGCGTGCATCATTTGCCTTGATTTTAGCCGGTTTAGTGGCTGAAGGCGAGACAGTCGTTAACCGCGTTTACCATCTTGACCGAGGCTATGAAAAATTAGAAGAAAAGCTTAAAGGTGTCGGCGCAAACATTGAAAGAATAAAAGAAACCGACGACGAATAAAAAAACTTGCTTTGTTATTCCAAATGTAGTACGTTTTAGACAATGTTTTGTCTTATTTTGACTATCATTCTCTAAATATATATAATATGGATCTACAAAATCTTTTATGGGTTGTACTGGCTTTTGCTTTGTGCTCGCTGGTGTATGACATCGTCAGGTTGGTTATAGACGGAGACAGGTATTCTCGTGAATTTCGCTATCGTCTGCAACGTGTATGTAGTGTCGTGTTTTTCCTGAGCATCGGAATGGCTCTGAGCGTGTCTGGTTTTTTGTATATTCCGTTCGTAGCGGTTGCTGCAATCGCTATTTGGGCGAAACTTTATTTTCGCTGATTTCCTCTAACGCTTGCTCTGTCACCAGAGCAAGCGTTTTTTTAGAATAAAACTCTGGCAACGGTCAAGGTGTCTACTGTTTCCGCGCCGGCTTGTTTCAAAACCAAAGCACATTCTTTCAGCGTTGAACCTGTTGTCATTACATCATCAACCAGTACAATCCTTTTCCCTTTAATTCTTTCTGGATGGCGAACCTTAAACGCTGCTTTTACGTTTTTTACTCTCTCTTTTCCTGAGAATTCGACTTGCGGACGGGTGTAACGGTATTTTATTAATTCTCCGGTACAAACGGGTATTTTACTCAATTTTTTCAACTCGTTTGCCAACAAAGCCGATTGATTGTATTTTCTTTTTAATAATCGGGTGTAATGCAGCGGAACGGGAATAATAACGTCGACACCGGCTGCAAATATATCATGTCCGGCACGAAACATCATTTTTGCCAGAACGGAGGCATTTTCCGTCTTATCATAAAATTTAAACGCCAATATCAAATGTTTTGAATTATCGTTATACTTAAAAGCGGAGCGGGTCATGCGAAACACTTGTTTTTGTCGTTTGAGGCATTGGGGACACAACATCCCCTTTTCTGCCGTTCCGATACCGAGCGGACGTCCGCAATGCTGGCAGTACGGACTACTGATAAAGTCTATTTTAGAAAAACATTCGGCACACAAGCCGTTTTGGGTAGATACTACCCTCCCACAAGAAATACAGCGCGGCGGCAAAATAAAGTTCAAAATTTCAGACCACACACTCATTATTTTTTCTTTAGAGCGGCTGCTAATTCTGTATGAATATCATTAATTTTTTCCGCAACTATAATGCCGGCATCTTCAAAAGCATCTTTTTTATCTTGAGCCGAGATATAGCCGTTTGTGATAATATCTCCGGCATAACCCACCTTGTGACCGAAGGGCACCGCATTTCCAGCCACAAAACCGATAACCGGCTTTTTGCGTTTTATATGCTTATAATATTCGGCGGCGGTTTCTTCAAAAGTTCCACCCAATTGACCAATCATGACAATCGCTTTGGTTTCTTTATCCGCGTGAAACAGCTCTAAGGCTTCGACAAAATCCATGCCAATAATCATATCGTCACCCAAACCAATAACTGTTGACTGCCCCTCTCCCGCCAATGCTGTTTCCAACACCGCTTCATAAGTTAGTGTGGACGACCTCGATACTATACCGACCTCTCCCACTGTGTGAATATTTTCGGGAAAAATCCCCAACCGTGCCTGACCGGGTGTAATAATCCCGGGGGTATTCGGACCAACAAGCTTGGTTTTTGATCCTTTCAGAATCTCTCTAACCTCGAGCATATCCTTGATAGGGACTCCATCGGTAATACAAACCGCTAAATCCAGTTCCGCTTCAACAGCTTCCCGCACAGCCGATTTCACAACTGTGGCCGGAACATACATTATACTCGCCGTAGCTCCGGTTTCTGATTTGGCTTCTTTTACGGTATCAAACACGGGTACTCCCAAATGCATTTCTCCGCCTTTCCCGGGAGTTACTCCGCCAACGACCCGTGTGCCGTAATCCATAGAGCGGCGAATGTGGAAGGTTGCCTGTGTTCCGGTTATTCCCTGACAAATAACTTTTGTATCTTTATTACACAAAACGGACATCAGTCGCTGGCCTCCATTGCCTCTACAAGCTTGTTAACGGCATCTTCCGTTGTTTCTGCCAAAATTAAGGGCAGATGAGAATTTTCCAGAATATTTCTTGCCTCATCTTTATTGGTTCCTTCAAAACGCACAACCAACGGCACATTTAACCCAACTTCCGATGCCGCGGAGATGATGCCATCCGCAATCAAATTGCAACGTAAGAAACCACCCAAAATATTAATTAAAATGCCTTCAACACGAGGATTGGTCATAATTATTTTTATACCGGACGCTATTTTATCCTTATCAACCCCGCCTTTTACATTCAAAAAGCAAGCCGTTCCGATATTGCGATTATTTAACAAATCCATAGCAGTTAAAGCAACGGCATCACCGTTAACGATGCACCCGACAGAACCACTGAACTCGCTGTATGTGAAACGATATTTAGAGGCCTGAAGCTCTCTATCGTTTTCTTCATAATCATCTTGTAAACGTTTAATTTCCGGATGACGAAATAAGGCATTATCATCAAAACAAATCTTTGCATCCAGCGCTATGACTTCTCCTGTTTTCAGAACCCCGACAGGATCAACCTCTATCATTGTCGCATCATTATCTACAAAGGCTCGGTGTAACCCGTTTATAAAATTTTCCAAACTCTGCGCACTTTTTGACGGCAGGTTAAGAAATTCCATAACTTCTTGAACTTGCTCCGGCGTCGTTCCTTTTTTCAAATCCAAATGAACTTTCAGTATTTCTTCAGGAGCCAGCAACGCCTTTTGCGAAATATCCCCTTCATCAACAGAAGCGACTATCAGGGTTAATGCCGCATTCTCACGGTCAATTGCCAAACCCGCATAAAAAACTTTACGAACTTTTATATATTCTTCAACATACAGACGACTGACAAACTTTCCCTTAGGCCCGGTTTGAACGGTTACCAATGTCGCGCCAAGCATTTGTCCGGCATGAGAAACGATATCACGACGATTTTTTATCAAACGCACGCCGCCCTGACGGCCTGCTTTTTTCTCTAAAAAATAACCTTTTTTACGAGCTCCGGATTGGATTTGCGCTTTTAGCAACCATGGCCCTAAACGCGAACATCTCACAGCCACGCGCTTGGCTTCATTGGGCGTATAGGCAACACTTCCCTTAGGGATTTTGATACCATAGCGGCTTAAAATTTTTTTTGCCTGATACTCATGAATATTCATTTAAATATACGCCTTTTCAAAGGACCTTTGCATAATGTTTAACCTTCTCAGCCATAGAAATCAAACCATTTCTTCGGCTGGGGCTAAGGTGCTCACCTAACCCGAGTTTAGCAAAAATATCTTCAACTTCAATGACTTTAATTTCTGATGGGGATTTATTGTTGTAGATAAGCAATATAATATACATTAATCCTTTGACAATGGCGGCATCACTATCTCCTTTAAAACAGATTTTTTCACCTGCTTTTTCAGGCAACAGCCAAACTTGAGACTGGCATCCGCGAACTTTCCATTCTTCTGTTTTAAATTGCTCGGGGTACGGGGGAAGTTGGTTTCCCAAGTCTATAATATAACGATATTTATCTTCCCAATTGTCAAAAAAATCAAAATTTTCAATAAGTTCTTCTATATCCATTTTTTCACTCTAAATATCCAGTTTAGCAAAAATCGCCAATTTTGATCCGGTCAATCGAGCCCAAAGCCGATCACCGAAAGAGTAGTGCCACCATTCTGCGGGGTAATTTACCAACCCTACACTTTCCAGAGCATTTCTCAATATTCTTCGATTTTGTTTCGCTTCTTCGGAGATGTTTGGATAATCAAAATCTGCATATTCTCCGAAACCGCGAACTTCTCCTCCCATATCATATTCTTTACCATTATCATCGGCTATTGTAATGTCTACCGCGGCTCCGGACTGGTGTCCGCTTCCTTGACGATACGGATTTGCGGCGTAGCGATCACATAAAGCTATAAATTCTTCCGAATCGGGATTAATCAGCGGATTTTCCGCCTTCATTCGGCGAACAACCTCATTCCATAAAACTATTTGCGAGGCCATGGGGCGATAGCCTTCATAAACAACAAAGTGCGTCCCTTCCGGAAGCAAGGTTTTTGCCCGTTTTAACAGTTCATAGATATAAGTCCTGACCTGCCGTATTGACGTGTAGCGCGTGTTAAAAAAAATACCGTCCTTTCCATCTATTTCAGACAGACGAACCGGATGCTCCACCTCTTGAATAACTAGGGGTTCAGGCAAATCCGCATCACTGAACATAACCTACTCCTTTTGTTGGTGTTTGATTAATGCGCCTAATAAATTTGACATTTTAAGATTAAACGGACTGCTTCGGTAGAAATCTGCTTTATGAACCTCAAAAACCGCTCGTGGCTCGCCATGCCCATAGTGAGAGGCCGCATTATAGCCAGTTTGATGCCCACCGATACGCTCAATGAGAGCGCGAGAAAATTTGTTGGCCGGATGGGCCGTAACATCTAATTTATCATATTTTTTGAAAAAATGATGAACCAAACCGCGAACGGCTTCTGTCGCATAACCGTGCGCTCCGTAGTTCGGGTCAATGAAATAGCCCAAATCGCCGTATATTTTCTTACCATTTTCTTCAATAGGAAGCATATCAACCGTTACGTTTCCCACTAACTTTCCATCGGAAAGCCTTACTGCCATACGATATGTTGAGCGAGGCTCTTGTTGGCGCTCCCTATCTGCCTTAATCAGAAAATCAGCTACTTTTTGACGAATAATATTACCTCTGTCCGGTGTGTCCTTATCCACCTGAAAAGTATAAAACGGGCAATACCCTTCCGCGGCGCGTTTGTCCGCGTTTTCGTTAATCGCGAAGGCAATTTCCTGTAATCGTTCAAAATCTGTGGAACGAAACTCATCAATAATCAGGCGGTTTGTTTTAATCGGTATAAAATCAGTTTCAGACATAGAATTTCTCGGCATGCTTTATTTGTTTTTTTTATAACATTATTTTGAACAAAGCACAACAGCTTAAATACAAAAATTTTAAAACAAATCAATCATTGCACGGGCTTCTTCGCTTAAATTATCAATAGTCCACACAGGCTCCCAAACAATCTTAACGTCTACCGTTCCAACACCTTTTACGGCTGCAACGGCATCTGCCGCCTGCTGTGGCAATATACCCGCAACAGGACATGTCGGCGCGGTGACCGTCATTTCAATATAAACATCACCTTCTGTTTTTTGTTCTATTTTATAAACCAGCCCCAAATCCCATATATTTATCATAATCTCGGGATCAGATACTGTTCGTAAGGCCTCAATGATTTCTTCTCTGGTGGCACGGAGCGGGTTATCCGACGGAAGTTTCTGTCCGGCATAAGCCACATAATCCTTAATCATCGGCGAACCATCGTCATTCGTCGCCATTATCCCCAAAAGTGCAGCCTCTTTAGGCGTCAGCTTATCATCATCAAAATCGTTTTCGTCAGTCATTGTTCTTTATCTAAAAAAATGTTTTCGCCTTTTTTACAGCTTCTATAAAACGGTCAATGTCAGCTTTGTTAGTGTACAAACCCAACGAGGCTCGCGCCAAATTCTCATACCCCATACGACGAACCAACGGAGCCGCGCAATGGTGCCCCACGCGAATAGAAACTCCTTCCTTATCCAAAATAAAGGCTAAATCTTGCGGATGTACGCCCTCAATGAAGATTGAAAATACACCGCCTTTATTCGCTGCCGTACCGACCTCATGCAATCCCTCAATTTCAGTCAAACGGTTTTGCATATATTTTACAAGCTTTTGTTCATGCTTTTCTATATTATCCATTCCTAAAGCGCTAACATAATCCAGCGCCGCTCCCAAACCTATGGCTTGAACAACAGCCGGTGTTCCCGCCTCAAAACGTGCCGGTGGAACATCAAACGTTGTTGACTGGTAGGTTACAACATTAACCATATCTCCGCCATATTGGTAAGGAGGCATGGCGTTTAACAAATCTTCTTTACCATAAAGGACGCCTATTCCCGTCGGACCGTAAATCTTATGTCCCGAAAAAGCAAAAAAATCACAGTCTATATCCTGAACATCTGTCTTTTTATGAACAACATATTGACAGCCGTCTACTAAGAACTTGGCTCCGACGTTATGCGCAGCTTCAATCATTTTTTTCAACGGAAAAACCGTTCCCAAAACATTAGACATTCCGGTTACGGCAACCAGCTTTGTCTTTCCTGAAAGATTTTTCGTGTATTCGTTCCAATTGAAACTACCATCGTCATTAATTTTGAATATCTTCAATTCAAAACCGATTTCATCCCGCAAAACTTGCCATGGCACAAGGTTGGCATGATGCTCTGCCTCTGAAATAAGAACTTCATCCATTTTGGTTAAAAAGCGACGCCCCCAGGTGAAAGCCACAAGATTGACAGCTTCTGTTGCATTGCGAGTGAATACAATTTCGTTCTCTTTCCTTGCATTCAAGAATTTTTGCACTTTCTGCCGCGCCGCTTCATAGTCTGAAGTTATTTTTTCAGACAAAAAATAAGATCCTCGGTGAACGTTGGAATATTCCTCGGTATAAACTTTTATCATGCAATCCAAAACCTGACGCGGTTTTTGTGCTGATGCACCGGAATCCAAAAACGTATTGGGCTTGCCATTAATAATCTGTCCCAAAACCGGAAAATCTTTGCGTATTTCTTCAACATTATACATGAACTTTTCCTGCTCAAAAATTACTTTATCAATAATGTAATCCACTCTGTGACTTTTTCATCACTTATTTTTGCGACAACATCATTCAAATAAGCGTCTATCAACAGTTTTTCCGCATCTTCTCGGCTAATTCCTCTGGATTGCATATAAAACAACTGTTCCTCATCCAACTCCCCACAGGCGGCACCATGCGAACATTTAACATCATCTGCGAATATTTCAAGTTCCGGTTTAACATCTGTTTCAGCGCCATCGCTGAGCAACAAAACTTTGTGCAACTGATACCCCTCTGTTTGAACAGCGTTTGGAGCAATATGTATTTTTCCTTGAAAAACACCTTTTGCCGTTCCGCCCACAACCCCTTTTACCAACTGGTTAGAATATGTGCAAGGCGCCAAATGTTCGATATCTGTCGTTGTATCCAATGTTGCCCAGCCGTTCATAACATAAACAGCGTTAACCTCTGTTTTGGCATGTTCTTGTTCCAGCATAACTCGGGTCTCATTTCGGGAAATATCCGCGCCTTTTTGCAGAGTAAAAGACGAATATTCTCCGCCTTGTTTCACTTTCACTCCATTTAGCGCGATATGTCCGGCCTTGAAGGCCTCATCTTGAACTTTGTAATGTCTTAAAACACTGTCTTTTTCAAGAAAAATTTCGTTGACCACATTATTCAAATAGCGAGACTTCAATACTCCCGAATAATTATAATATTCAACCAACGACATCTCTGCCCCATCTTCCAGAATGAACAGATTTCTTATGTTGGCAAACATATTTGTTTCAGTTGTTTGTGTGTGGTTTACAATAACTAACCTTTTATCTAATTTGACACCGGCGGCAATGCGTATGCAAACGCCATCTGTCAGATAATATTGATTTAGCGCGGCAAACGGCTGTTTCTCTATTATTGTTGTCGTTCCGAGATAGTTTTTTGCCTCATCTCGCACGGAAAAGTCAGCCAATGAAACGATGTCTGCCCCTTGAGGTAATTTTGGCAACGGCTGTTGCAAAATACCGTTTTCAAAACAAACGATATAACCGTCAAATGGTAAAGAAGGTTTGTAATTACTGTCGGTTTCGCAAAAATTTAAGACATAGTCCTCCGCATCAAGCAAACGAGGTTTCGTGTATTTCCAAGCCTCTGTTTTGGCGGACGGAACACCCTGATTTTGGAACGCGGCTTTTCCCCGTCGGCGAAAATCGCTTAACCGGCTGTCCGCTCCCAAGTATTGCTCTTGAACCAATCCCCCCATGTTATTTTTCCCGAATAAAGCCGGCATATCCTTTTTCTTCCAGTTCTAAAGCCAGATTTTTATCTCCGGACTTTACGATATGTCCGTCGGCATAAACATGGACAAAGTCAGGCACAACGTAGTTCAGCAACCTTTGATAGTGGGTGATGACCAACATCGAATTTGTTTCATTCCGTAAGGCATTAACACCTTCCGCCACAACCTTCAGCGCATCAATATCCAGCCCCGAATCGGCCTCATCTAAAATAGATAATGAAGGTTTGAGAATCGACATCTGCAAGGTTTCCAGCCTTTTTTTCTCGCCACCGGAAAAGCCTACATTCAACGGACGTTTGAGCATTTCAGCATCTATACCGAGTTTTTTGCCTTCTTCACGCACCATTTTCATAAATTCCATCGTGTCAAGTTCCGACAAATTTTGGTGCTTGCGAACAGCATTAACCGAGTGCTTTAAAAAGGCCGTAGTCGGCACTCCGGCGATTTCGACAGGATACTGCATACATAGAAAAATTCCTTCTCTTGCACGTTCTTCCGGAGCCAATAACAATAAGTCTTTGCCTTTGTATCGAACGCTGCCGGAAGTAACTTTGTAGCCGGGTTTGCCACACAAAATATTGGATAAGGTTGATTTTCCAGCGCCGTTAGGCCCCATAATCGCATGGACTTCACCTTCATTAATCGTCAGATTAAATCCTTTTATGATTTCCTTATCACACACTCCGGCGTGCAAATTTTCAATTTCCAATAACGGTGTTTTCATTTCTTTATGCCTTGTGACTTTTGTCCCAATCATTTAAACGTTGCTCTATCAGTTTTATCTTATCAGCTTTATACGCTGAAACCTTATCGGTAATGCTGTAATTTTCCTTCAATTGCTCAAGCATAATCTCAACATCGGCCGTTTCCTCAATAATTTGGGCGATATTATCCTTTTTGCGATTGATATTTTTGAGAATCTCTTTCATCAATTCTGACATTTCTTCAACAACCATCAGCATTTGTGGTTGCTCACCCCATGTTTGCAAGGCTCTTTTTAAAATAGGATTAACCATTATCCGACACTTCCTTCCAGAGAAATATTAATTAATTTAGCCGCCTCGATGGCAAATTCCATCGGCAAGTGCTGCATGACTTCTTTACAAAAACCGTTCACAATCAAACTAACTGCTTCTTCTTCACCAATACCGCGACTTTGACAATAAAACAATTGCTCATCACTGATTTTTGATGTGGTCGCTTCATGCTCAATCACCGCTGTTTTGTTTCTATTTTCAATATAAGGAACCGTATGAGAACCACAGTTCGTACCAATTAACAGGCTGTCGCACTGCGAATAGTTGCGCGCCCCTTTAGCCATCGGCGTGACCTTCACAAGCCCGCGATAAGTTTGGTTTGAAAAACCAGCCGAAATACCTTTGGAAATAATTTTAGAGGTTGTGTTTTGCCCGATATGGATCATTTTTGTTCCCGTATCCGCCTGTTGGCGGTTATTGGTGATTGCCACGGAATAAAACTCACCGGACGAGCCATCTCCCTGCAATACGCACGACGGATATTTCCATGTTACGGCAGAGCCCGTTTCAACCTGTGTCCATGAAATCTTGGAATTTACTCCTCGGCAAGCGGCTCTTTTGGTTACAAAATTGTATACCCCGCCTTTGCCGTTCTTATCTCCCGGATACCAGTTTTGAACCGTGGAATATTTGACCTCGGCATCATTTAAAACAACTATTTCCACTATTGCCGCATGGAGTTGATTCTCATCTCTTTGAGGAGCGGTACAGCCTTCCAGGTAAGAAACATAGCTTTCATCATCAGCCACAATTAAGGTTCGTTCAAACTGACCGGTGTTTTTGGCATTAATACGAAAATAGGTAGACAATTCCATCGGACATTTTACCCCCTTGGGGATATACACGAAAGAACCGTCCGTGAACACCGCGGAGTTCAAACATGCAAAAAAATTATCCGTGTAGGGAACCACCGACCCTAAATATTTTTTTACCAACTCGGGATATTCTTGCACAGCCTCCGAAATTGAACAAAAAATAACGCCTTTTTCAGCCAGTTTTGCACGATACGTGGTTGCAACCGACACGCTGTCAAAAACAGCATCCACAGCCACAACTCCGGCTAATACCTCCTGCTCCTTCAGGGGAATGCCCAACTTTTCATAAGTTTCCAGAAGCTGCTTATCCACCTCTTCCAAACTTTTGGGAGCCGCCTTTCTGCGAGGAGCCGAGTAATAGCACAAATCTTGATAATCTATATTGTCGTACGACAGTTTTGCCCACGTCGGTTCTGTCATCTGCTTCCAAAATTCAAAAGCTCGAAGCCTAAAATCCAACAACCACTGTGGTTCATTTTTTTTAGCCGAAATCAAACGGATAACATCTTCACTCAACCCTTTCGGGGCTGTATCCGCTTCAATATCGGTGACAAAACCATATTTATACTTATCACCGCTTTCGTCTATGATTTCCGGCTGTTCTTTTCCCAAACTGTTCATTTTATCCTTCTTATTTTTTCATAAAATTAGTGTTTTTTAATTAAAAATGCAACCTCTATTTAACGCATTTTCAGCTTTTACAAAAAATTAATCTGTCAATGATAGGTTAGACTAGAGCGATTTTTCAAGCCAAGGAAATGTTATGCTGTGCCGCAGGCCTTTAATATGGATTTTGCCTTTATTGCTGCTCGTCGGAGGTTGTGCCGACAGCAGAGTGCAGCTGTTTAATTATGATTTAGGAAGTTTTTTCGGAAACACTCCGTCTACGGTGACCGTTCGCAAAGGAGATACGCTTTACAGCATTGCCCGCCATTACAATGTCCCTATTCGTGATTTGATTGAAGCGAACAATCTGCGCCCGCCCTACACCCTTAATATCGGGCGTGTTTTGCGCATGCCTTCCGCAAAATATCACATTGTTGAAAAAGGGGACACTGTCTACAATATTTCCAAACGTTATAATATTGACATGAGCTCACTCAGCAAGGCCAACAATCTTTACGCGCCCTATGCGCTACACATAGGGCAACGCTTAATTTTACCCGCCTCGGTTGTCAGCAAACCGGTAGCCTCAAATTATGTTTCCAATAAATCTGCTCCGAAAACATCAAGCTCTTGGACGCCATGGAAGAAAACTTCCCAAACACCGTCTCAGACGACTTCTTATTCTACACCGGTAAAAAAACGAACTTCCAAATTTTCATGGCCTGTCAAAGGGACTGTTATTTCTAAATATGGCGTTATCGGCAAAGGGCGTAATAACGACGGTATAAATATCAAAGCGCCTCTCGGCACGGCAGTCAACGCCGCCGATACGGGGACCATCGCTTATGCCGGAAACGAACTGAAGGGATTTGGCAACCTTATCCTCATTAAACACCCTGACGGCTGGGTTACCGCCTATGCTCACAATGACCGTATTCTGGTAAAGAAAGGTCAACAAGTTAAGCGCGGAGAAAAGATAGCTACCGTCGGAAGCACCGGAGGCGTTAATACACCGCAACTGCATTTTGAAATACGTTCAGGAAAAAAAGCCGTAAACCCGACTGCTTATTTGCAGTAATCTCTCTTTATTTAAAAAAAACTTGTGAAATACGTAAAATTACCCTATATAAGCAAAAGAACGTGGTATATACTGCTGTTTAGTTAATTTTTTAGGAGAGAAACATGTTTATAAATCCGGCTTTTGCACAGGGCGCCGATGCAGCTGTTCAATCAGCTTCATTGTCCGGCACTCTTATTCAATTGGGACTGATTTTTTTAATTTTTTACCTTTTGCTTATTCGTCCGCAACAGAAAAAAATTAAACAACATGACGAAATGCTGTCTGCTATTAAAAAAGGTGACAGAATCATTACCGGAGGCGGAATTTATGCAAAGGTGGTTGACGCCAGCAGTCCTATTGATTTGACAATTGAGATTGCCGATGGTGTCAACGTTGTTATAAACCGAGGCACGGTTCGTGACATGGTTAACGATGAGAATGCACCTGCTCCTAAAGGCAAAACAGCTGCAAAAAATAAATCTTCAAAATCAAAAAAATAAAGGTACTTCATATGTATAATTTATCCAGATCAAGAATTTTGACTATTCTTGCCATTTGTTTACTAGGGGTCTTTTTTGCCATACCTAATATTGTCAGCGACAAAAGCGCCTTACCTAAATGGTGGCAACCCGTAAACCTCGGTCTTGACTTGCAAGGCGGTTCCAATTTGTTGCTTGAAGTTAAAATCGACGATGTCATCAGAGAACGTATGTCTTCTATTGAGGATTCTGCTCGCCAAATTTTGCGTGAAAACAGAATTCGCTACCAGAACCTTCATGCCGGAGATACTTCTGTTAAAGTCAAAATAGAAAACTTGAATGCTCGTAATAAAGCTTCTTCGTTATTCCGTAAGATTGATTCCGGACTTGAGGTTTCGGAAAATGACGACGGGGTATTGGAAATTGTCTATAATGAAGTGGAGTTGAACAAGCTCAAGATGCGCGTGGTCGAACAATCCATTGAAATTGTTCGCCGCCGCATTGATGAGTTGGGAACTAAAGAACCCGTTATTCAAAGCCAAGGGTCAGACCGAATCGTTGTACAACTCCCCGGATTGCAAAACCCAGAATATGTTAAAAATTTGCTGGGTAAAACAGCTAAGATGGCTTTTCATTTGGTAGACAGCCGCTCCACAGCTGCAGAAGCACGCCGTGGTAAGCTTGCTGCCGGCTCTAAACTGGTTCAAGGGCAAGATGGAGAATACTACGTTATCGGACGCAAACCCGTTGTCAGCGGTGAAAACTTGATTGATGCCCAACCTTCTTTCCAAGAAGGTGAGCCGGTTGTCAGTTTTAAGTTCAACTCTATCGGCGGTAAAAAATTCGGAGAAGCAACCAAAAACAACATTGGTGAACGCTTGGCCATTGTTTTGGATAATGAAGTTATTTCCGCACCGAACATCCAAAGCGCTATTATGGGCGGTTCCGGAATTATCACCGGAAGCTTTACAGTTAAATCAGCCAATGACTTAGCGTTGCTGTTGCGTTCAGGCGCTTTGCCGGCTCCTTTAGAAGTTTTGGAAGAACGTACTGTCGGTGCCGGACTTGGTTCTGATTCCATTCGCGAAGGAATTATCGCCTCGGGCATCGGTTTAATTGCCGTTGTCGTCTTTATGGTTGCTGCTTATGGTTTGTTTGGCGTGTTTACAACCGTTACTGTATTTGTCAACCTGATTTTGATGTTGGGCGCTTTGAGCTTTTTGGGTGCGACACTAACTCTTCCCGGAATTGCCGGTATCATTCTGACCATCGGTATGGCGGTTGATGCGAACGTTCTTATCTTTGAAAGAATGCGCGAAGAAGTGAAATCCGGACGTTCGACTAAAGATGCGGCAGATGCCGGATTTAATGAAGCCTGGGGAACAATTGTCGACTCTAACCTAACAACTTTGGTTGCGGCTTTTGTCTTATTCTACTTCGGAACAGGACCTGTCAGAGGTTTTGCCGTTACATTGGCTATCGGTATCGCAACATCAATGTTTACATCCGTTACGGTTACCAGATTAATTATTACCGGCTGGCTACAAAAATATAAGCCGACCAAACTGCCCATCTAAAAAGGAAGGATTGTTCTAATGATGAAACTATTCAGTTGGGTCACAAAAGATACGACTATTGATTTTCTTAAGGCCCGCAAGTTTACTTACACATTTTCTATTGTTATGGTTATTTTGTCTGTTGCATCTATTGTATTTAAAGGACTTAACTTTGGCATAGATTTTTCAGGCGGAATACTGATTGAGTTAAAAAGTGAAAGCCCCATCAACGTGGAGGAAATGCGCGCAAAGCTTAATACCGTCAATCTTGATGATGTTAATTTACAAACCATTGGTGAAAACAGCGATGAGATTATGATTCGCGCACAAGCTAAAAACTTGAACGAAAAAGAACAAATGGCTGCCGTTAAAGAAATTAAGTCTGTTTTGGGTGACAGCTATGACTATCGCCGCGTTGAATTAGTTGGTCCGCAAGTTGGGAGCGAACTGAAAAAAGATGGTATTATAGCTTCGGTTATTGCCGTCTTTGCAATTTCGCTTTATATCTGGTTTCGTTTTGAGTGGCAATTTGCCTTAGGAGCCATGGTTGGTCTGGTTCACGATATTTTGACGACCGTCGGACTGTTATCCTTTTTGGGGTTTGATTTTAGCCTTACAACGGTTGCAGCCATTCTGACCCTTGCCGGTTATTCCGTGAACGATACGGTTGTGACCTATGATCGTGTGCGCGAGAATCTCCGTAAGTTTAAGAAAATGCCACAATATGATTTGATAAACAAAAGTATTAACGATATTTTTTCCCGCACCATTTTGACAGGTTTGACTACTTTGTTAGCGGCTTGTGCTTTGTTGATTTGGGGCGGCGACACGTTAAGAAGTTTCTCTTTCACTATCGTTTGGGGAGTGATTATCGGAACGTACTCGTCAATCTATATTTCCGCGGTTTTCCTGAATCTGTTTGATTTAAGAAAATCTCAGGAAGAAGCTGTGGTCGGTCCTTTCGGCAATGTTAAGGACTAAATAAAAAACGATAAAAAAAGGCGGAAAATTCCGCCTTTTTTTGTGCCTTTACTAATCCAATTACTTATTTACAGCTTTGAGACTGCCTCATGAAGTAGTTTGCTCGTATCTTTAAGCATAAAAAAAGAACCTGTCTCTTTTTCAGAAACAGGTTCTTTGCGTTTGTATTTGTATTAGGCCGCTTCTTTCTTCTTGAATTGAGCATTATAAAGAGACTTATAAGCCCCGTCATCAAGTTTTAGAAGCTCATCATGATTTCCTCGTTCAACGATTTCACCATCGTTAACCACCAGAATTTCATCGGCGTTTTGGATTGTTGACAATCTGTGAGCGATAACAAACACCGTTCTGTCTTGCATCAGATTATCAATTGCTTTTTGAACAACCGCTTCGGCTTTATTATCCAACGCAGATGTCGCCTCATCCAAAATAACAATAGGAGCGTTTTTCAAAAAAGCTCTGGCAATTGCCAAACGTTGACGTTGCCCTCCGGACAGCAGACTTCCCCGCTCGCCGATATCGGTATCCAGTCCATCTTCCTGCTCATCAACAAATTCTTTAAGATAGGCCATTTCCAAAGCTTTATTAATCTCTTCATCTGTCGCATCAGCTTTGCCCAAAATGATATTGTCCCGAATCGTACCGGAGAACAAGAAATTATCCTGAAAAACAACAGCTATCTGATTGCGCAGACTTTCTAATGTAAAGTCCCGAATATCTTTTCCGTCAATCATAATCGCACCGGATGTAACATCATAAAACCGAGGCAACAAACTGACCAACGTGGACTTTCCGCCTCCGGAATTTCCAACCACGGCTATTGTTTCCCCTGCCCGAACTTTGAAATTAATTCCTTTAAGCACCGGACAATCAGGATTGTACGCAAAATTTACATTTGAAAATTCAATTGACTTTTCGACTTTTTTAAGAGCCTTTGCTTTAGGACTGTTGCAGACATCCGACTCCAAGGACAAGATTTCCGCAATACGTTCAATTGCCAGAAACGACACTTGAACAGCGCTGAAATTTTTGCCAATGCTCTTAATCGGATTATATAACATAATTAACGCTGTTAAGAAGGACACAAAGTTACCGCTGGTAATAGTTCCGTTAACAATCAAATAGCTTCCGTAACCGATAACGGCACCAATACCAATAGATGCTACAACATGCAACATCGGCGTCATCCACGCAGTTCTTTGTATCATTTTAATACCCAGCTTAAACAGTGTGCGCATGGTTTTATCATACTTTTGAAACTCATGTTCTTGCAAATTGTAAGAGGCAACCGTTTTATTGCCGACACAGGTCTCCGTATAGTTTGTGAGTATGGTAGAACTTTTTTGAACAGATTTGTAAATAATGCCTTTTATCATGCGACGAACGTGCGCCAGCGGCAACAACCCGAACACAAGCACACCGATAGCAATAATGGACAACTGCCATGAGTTATAAATCAGAACACCTATCAGCGAGAGTGACGAAAATACACGCGAGGTAAACAAGCGAACGTTGTCTATCAACCCTGCGCAGGATGCATCGGCATCTGCTGAAAAACGCTGGATGATGTAACCGGTATCATGACGATCGTAAAACGAAGGAGATAACCACAATAATTTGCGATATAAAGCCCCTTTAACGTCCATGCTTATTTTCCCGCCGACCCATGAGTTCATGTAGGTTGAGATGTAATTTAGCGTTCCTTGGACCAAGGTAAAACCGACTATCAGCAACGGAATATATACCGGAGACTGGTCTGTCTTATCAACCAAGACAACATCCATATAAGGTTTGAGAGCCAAGGCGACAACAGCATCAAGCGCTCCGATTGGAACACACAACGCAATAGCGAACAATGCCCTAAACAAATAAGGTTTTACAAAAGGCCACATAACTCTGTAATGGTCTATAAATTTAAGCTTTGGCGCTTCAACTATCTCTTTTTCTTTTTTCATATTTATCCTTTACATAAGGTGTAGAAATTTTAAAATTCCGATAACCGCGATAAGTTCCATTAATATCATTAATTTGTATATATTTTGATAACTTTTTTTACTTGTTTTGTGGTGAAAAAACTTTTGTCCGGCAAAAGCTCCCAACCAGCCCCCTAAAAACTCAAGCATGTGCAAATCTCTTTCAGGAATGCGCCATTGTTTTAACCGAGCGGCTCGCTTGTCAACACCATAGGCTATAAATGTTGTTAAATTAACGGAAACAAACTGGAACACGACAAACAGCAATATCGTTTTTCCGCTTAGTACATTTTCTATGCGAAACAAATTATTTTGCGTGTACCACGCCATCCCGACCACACAAGCACTGTTCAAAAGGTAAAAACGATTGCTGCGAAGCGGCGGAACTAAAACAGCCAGTCCAAATAAAATTGCAGTAAAGGCCACAACCATACAAAATCCTATCAGTAAAACTGTTGGTGAGTTTAGTATAGTTTAATTTAAATTGCAAATAGTGAATAAGTAAAAAAATTATGATGTGTATTTATGTTTTTCATTTTATACTTTTTTTAACTTTTAATTTTTGGGGTGTTGTTTATGAAAAATAAGTTATTGTTATTGAGCTGCCTGCTGTTTGCCGGATGTTCTTTTTCAGATGCTGATCAAGTGCGCGATGCTTATGTTCAAGTTCCTTATGATGCGGAATATGATGTTGCTTTTACCCCTCATGTGTATGCCATTGCCGCAACCAGGGCCACTAACAAGATGCTTGATGAAACAAGAGATATTTATGAAAATGCAGGAAATGTATTTTTATATGTCGGCGCACCCAAAAAACTGAACAGTTCATTGCCGGACGGTTTTCACTATGCCCATAAGGTGACCACAGAAATATTAGAAGGCTCTCAAGACTTTAAGTTAGTTAACAACAAGGAAGAGGCTGACTATTATCTTGAGGTTTTGGTTGATAAGGCCGGAAACGCAGATGTTCCCACGATTATATATAAGCTGGTTTTATTCAACAATGAAAATGTACAAATACGTTCTTGGACGGAGCGGGTTAATCGCATCCGAAACGATGACCGCAGCTGGTGGTAATGAGAGGTTTTTATTGTAAATTTTTCGTATTGTTCGCTTTTGTTTTTTTTCAAAACATAGCGCAGGCTGGCGTTTTAAATGCAGAAGATGCTGAAAATGCGGCTAATGATGAGCTTATAAGTCTGTTTGGCGAATCTTGTGAAACGGTTAAGTCTGATGAAGCAAAGTCTTCCGTGCGAGTGAGGGCTACGGACAAGGCATCTTTCAAAGCTGTCGAGGTTATTCCTGAACTTGGCGAAATTCGCTCTTCCTTTCCATCTCATGACTTTAACGTTTTGGTTTACAGCATTGTTGACAATTATATTGAAGATTTATCAGCAAAAACATCTAAGCAGACCGACGATGAAATTTGCGTTGAAGTTACAGGATTTCTTAACGGAGAGAATATCCTAAGAGCTTTGAGTGAAAATCGACAAAGATTTTCGAACGGCAATGAAAATGGTTATGATGATGAAAAATCGGAAAACCCAGACTATCCTAACAAATTGGAAATTGAAGATGTTGGTAACATTTTGCCGGCAGCCGATTTTCCTCCGGCACCACAGCTTAATATAAAAAAAGAAGTCAGCGTTGACACCCTGCCGGCAGCAGAAAGAACTGGCGCTCCCGTTCCCATGCCTGAGCGTGAACTCCTAGCTGAAGGAACTGGTAACGCTGCCGTTTATATCGCGCCGACACATTTTTTTAACAACACCTCAACAGAAGCTTATTTTGATGATTTGAAAAACATTGTCTTAAAGAAAAACGACGTTGAGGTTATCAGTGACCCTAAACGGGCAGACTATATTTTATATTCAGACGTTTTGCGCGCTAAAGTTGAAGCTATTAATGCCAAAACAAACCGCTTACAGATGGTTATTTCACTCAAATTGACAGATGTTGCAAAAAATATTTCGGTTACAGAACATCAAAACCGTTTCATTTTATTTGAAAGCAGTGATGATGAGCAGCAGGTTGCCGGCGATTTGATGAAAAAACTCTTCGACAAGGCAGGTGATGCGATTATCGGCAAAATCAAACCGCCTCATCTCGGAGCTCTAACGGAACAGGATGCCATTATCACGCCATCAAACCCTAACAGGGTTACCTATCCGTAGGCTCATAATCTTCATCGTTTTCATATTCTTCGGTATCGTAATATTCGTCGCTTTCCAAATCTTCTTCTGTAAGCTCTTCATCTTCCTCATAATAGTCTTCATCGGTATCAACATTCCACCCTTCATGAGCTTTTATATTGCTGACGATGATATTAATATCTTCGGCCGGTTCGCGTCCGGAGGACACCCATAAACCTGTTATTTTTTCTCGTATTTCCGTTTCCAACTGTTCACAGAAAGCTTCGTTTTCATTTACATAAACATCAATTACGATTTCAGGAAAACCTCTATCGTTATACAAAGAATACTCATATGCACACATATAATCTTTGGCATTTTCATAAATCAGGCCAAAAATATTTTTGTAAATGCTTGTCAAACCATTTTCTGCGTAGGCATTGGCGAAATCAAATAAAACCTGATCTTCCGCAGGCAAGTCGGGATACTCCGAAATAAGATTTAACAACCTAATATTTCCGGTTGCAATGGCAAACTTTAACAAGGACGGATAAAAGAGGTTTATGTTTTCTTTGATATTTTCCAAACGAGGCTTCAACAAGACCATCGCCATTTCCAAGAGCCCGATATTTAAGAGATTTTCAATGTACACAAATTCAAAAAACGGCTCAAGAGTCCCACCAATTTCCCAAATTTTTGAAGCAAGCGACAATGCTTTATTACGATTTCCCAACATTGTCTGGCAGTACATCAATGTTATCATACCCGAGATATTGTTCGGATATTTTTGCAAAGCCTGATAGATTTTCATTTCAACGCTTGTAATCTCATTGACCTGATCGTAATTAAGCTCAAAAAGACTGTCTATCAAATCAAACCAAATACTGTCCTCTTCATTCTCGTATTCCATTGAATCCCCCTATTTTTCCAACATAAACGTTACCGGCCCATCATTTACCAGAGCAACTTGCATATCGGCCTGAAAAATTCCGGTCTGCACATCGGCACCAAGCTTTTGCAAACATTCGACAAAGTATTCATACAAAGCCTTGGCGATTTCAGGCTTCTCCGCCGTATCAAACCCCGGGCGGTTGCCTCTGCTGGTATCTCCGGCCAATGTAAATTGAGACACCACAACCAATTGCCCTTTTATATCCATCACAGAAAGGTTCATTTTTCCGGCTTCATCTTCAAAAATTCGCAAATTGCAGACCTTTTTTGCCAAATATTCCGCAGCAGCACGAGCATCACCCTTTTGAACCCCCAGAAGAATCAGCAACCCTCTTCCGGCAGAAGCTACCATTTTGCCGTCTACTTTTACGCTACACTCACTGACTCTTTGCAATAAGGCTTTCATTTTATTCTCCATTACATAGTCATAATAATCACATTAAGTTTAAGAGATGTTAATAAAACCAATAAGAAAGAATGATAGCCGCGGAAATTCCGGCAAAATCAGCCAATAAAGCACACGGAACCGCTGCTCCGACTTTACTTATTTTGACTGCTCCGAAATAAACCGCCAAAACATAAAACGTTGTTTCCGTTGACCCTTGAATAACTGAAGAAACAAAACTTTGAAAACTGTCTGCACCATATTGATCAAAAGTTTCCAACATCATAGCGCGTGCTCCGCTGCCTGATAATGGCTTCATAAAAGCTGTCGGAAGTGCTCCCACAAATTCGGTGTTCCATTCCGCCTTTTCAAATATCCACGCAATGCCGGATATGATGTAATCCAAAGCTCCCGAACTGCGAAAGACTGAAATGGCAACCAGCATGGCAATCAGATAGGGGATAATCCGCACAGCGGTTTCAAAACCCTCTTTTGCTCCTTTGATAAAAACCTCATAAACATTTTGTTTTTTTACTACCCCTGACAGAACAAACAACATCATGAAAGCCATTAACACAAAATTTCCGCCTGAGGCCGAAACCCTCAATCTTTCTTCCGGCGGAAGAGCGTAAAACCCCCAAGCTACGCCGCCAATAATACTACCAAAAACCAGCAAATATGATAATACAATCTTGTTAAAAATCGGAAGTTTTTGCACAAATGCCACACTGAAAAAACCCACTAATGTAGAACACGATGTCGCTAACAAAATAGGAACAAATACCGCGCTTGGGGAAGATGAACCCATTTCTGCCCGATACATTAAAATCGTTATAGGGATTAACGTGACCGCCGAAGAGTTAATAACCATAAATAGAACTTGAGCATTTGAAGCTTTATCTTTATGAGGGTTCAGCTCTTGCAGATGTTCCATTGCTCTTAATCCCATCGGTGTGGCGGCGTTATCTAATCCCAATATATTTGCCGCCATGTTCATTACAATTGATCCCATAGCCGGAGATGAAGCCGGCACATCAGGCATAACCTTGCGCATTAAGGGCTGCAATCCTTTAGCTGCCCACTCCGATAATCCTGATGTTTCGGCAATTTTCAATAGACCGAGCCACCAACACAACATACCGGTTAAGTTAATTGACAAGCTAAACGCATTTTTTGCCGATGAAAAAACTGCTTCAGACATAACGCTCCAAATTGACCATTGTCCGGCAAATATTGCCTGAACCGCAGCGCAGATAAAGCCACCCACTAAAAATGTAATCCAGATAAAATTCAGCATATTGTCATTTCTCCGTTCTTAATTGTACAATATGCCATAATCATGAAAATTTTGCTAAGAGACTTCTGCTTGTTTAGGATTGTAAAATTTTTGCTTGCGCACATATAAAAGATAAACAAGCAACGCGATAAATATTGAATAAGACGAAGCCATATACATACTCGAATAACCGGTTAATTCCGCAATATTCCCCAATGCCAAAGCGCCTAATCCCGTTCCCAAATCCATACCACTGAAAAAAGTTGCGTTTGCCGCGCCTAACCGCTCACGGGAAACACTTTTAACAACCATTGTTTGCAAACTCATTTGACTGGTTCCAAATCCGACACCAAAAACAAATGAAGCAATAAGCAAACCTGTTAAATCGCTAACATTGGCTATAATTATCAAACCCACAGCCGATGCCGCAAAACCCGATATTATTGTAATATCATAGCCATGCTTATCCACTATTTTGCCGCTTAGTGGTCTGCTGATAAAAACAGCCATCGCATAAACGGTAAAGAATAAACCGACTTGTGAAACTCCCAACTGCAAGGCATACAGCGGCAAAAAACCCGTAATTCCCCCCATAGAAGCGGATATAAAACACATTAACACAGCCGGACCGTAAGCTTTTCTTTCATACAGAGGCTCGTGTTTGACGCTCGGTATAAATTTACGAAAACGAATAAAAAACGCCAATACCAATCCTATACAGACCAGCACTGTGGCCAAACCAAAAACATTATTGAAGCCAAATTTGTTAACAATATACAAACCACAGGCCGGAGCAATCGCCAAAGATAGACTGTTCGCCATGCTGAAATAACCAATGCCTTCGCCAAAACGTTCGCGAGGTATGATTTCTGCTGCTACTGTCGATGTTGCCGTTCCGGCAATTCCCCAACCAAAACCATGAAGCAAACGGATATAAAGCATCAAAACCAGCGAGCTAACAAAACTGTAAGCCATTGCGCTCATTCCGAGAATGATTAGTCCCATAACAAAAACAGGGCGCCGACCTATTTTATCCAACGCTAAACCTGCAAACGGTCTTGTCAACAAAGAAGTTGCTACAAAGGCGCTCATCACCAAACCAATAACTGAATCGCTCCCACCCAACTTCTTAATATAAAGCGGTAATATGGGAAAAATCATTTGAAAGCTGAAAAAAACAAATAAATTGATAGCGGTTATCAATAGAAAGTTTTTTGTAAATATCGGACGTATTTTGTCCGAATGCATCTCTTTCTTTGCCATCTACCCCTCTGCTTACACCGCTTTGGGGTTATAGATAGTCATTTTAGCGAAGGATTCAACAATTCTTTCTACGATTTTTTAAAGCGGTTAACTTATCACTGACAACCGACGTATCTCGACCGGTTTTAGCCAATCTGTCATACATGCGCTCAATTTCTTTTTCCAAATAGGCTCGTTCAATATCGTCGGCCAGTTTCTGTCGCTCTTCCGCTGTGCCGTGTAAACTGGTGTTTTGCATTTCTTCGATAATATCTTCAACAAAGACCGTATTGTCTACCTTGCGTTTAATAAAGTAAGGCAGCTCATAAATCAGCTGGCGCGTCGCACTATAAGCCTCTGCCGTGGTATTGCCTTTTTTGTAGCGCAACTTCAACAAACGGAAAACAATACTCAGTTCATTACTGTCATCTACAATGATAAAGGGTACTGGATCAGCAAATCCATTGGCGGCCATACTTTTTAAATATTCAACCAGATGATGAAAATATCCGTCAATATTATATAAAATAAACGGTTTTATTTGAAGAAAACCATCTTGCATGGCCACACAATCGTAGGCCAGCTCGTCTAATGTGCCAACACCCCCAGGGGCAAAGACCACAAAATCGGCATTTAACAATCGCTGTTTGCGTTCTTCGAGGGTTTGAGCAACAATAACTTCTTCTATTTGATTTAATATCTCGTCAGCTTCGTAGAGATTATAATATTCTTTGGTTGTTATGGCGTGAATGGGGCTTTCTTTACACTTTTTTTTGTTCCATCCGTCTAAAACACCACGGGCAACAGCCCCCATAATACCGGAGCTTGACAATCCGAAATCAAGCTTAAATTCCATTTTCGCAATCTGTTTGCCCAGGTTATACGCCTCATCAACATAGACACAATTTTTTCCTGAGCGGCTACCCCCCGCCACAAACACACGAAAACCCTCTTGTTGGTTTTCATCTACAAATCGGTCAACAACTTTTTCAATAGAGCCTGTTTCACATTTTTCCATTTTATATCTCCGGAATATCGCCTTCTGCCTGCAACCGATAAAAGTCTTGAGCAAACTCATCTAACTTATTAGAAGCTATTGCTTGGCGAATACCTTGCATCAAGCGCTGATAATAGCGAATATTATGCCATGTCAACAACATAACCGCAAGCACTTCATTACATTTTTGCAAATGGTGGATATATGCTCTGGAATAGTTGCGGCACAGCGGGCAATCGCACTCTGCCTCAAGCGGGCGAAAATCTTCGCGGTGACGAGCGTTACGGATGTTTACCGTTCCTCTGGCGGTAAAAGCCTGTGATGTTCGCCCGGAGCGGGTCGGCATAACACAGTCAAACATATCTACACCACGCAAAACAGCTCCCACAATATCGTCCGGACGGCCGACCCCCATCAGGTAGCGCGGCTTGTCATCAGGCAGCATTTCCGGTGCATAGTCCAGAACTTTAAACATTATTTCCTGACCTTCTCCCACCGCTAAGCCGCCAATAGCATACCCGTCAAATCCGATTTCTTTCAAACAGTTTGCAGAATATTCCCGCAAATCCTGATAATCGCCTCCTTGTTGAATACCGAAAATCCCGTAACCCTCACGTTCCGTGAACGCGGCTTTACTACGGGCGGCCCAACGCATAGACATTTCCACTGATTTCTTAACGACATCCTTTGGCGCCGGTAATTTTACACATTCATCCATACACATGGTGATGTTTGAATCCAGCTTGTGCTGAATTTTTATTGATTCCTCCGGACTTAGAAAAAACTTTTTGCCGTCAACGTGCGAACTGAAAGACACGCCTTCTTCGGTTAACTTTCTGAGGCCTGACAGGCTCATAACCTGAAAACCTCCGGAATCTGTTAAAATGGGCTTATTCCAGTTCATAAATTTGTGCAAGCCACCCATTTTCTCGACTAAATCAGCTCCCGGACGCAACATCAGGTGATAGGTGTTACCCAGTAAAATCTGCGCTCCGGCAGCAGCAACAGATTCCGGCATCATGGCCTTAACTGTTGCGCATGTTCCCACAGGCATAAAAGCCGGTGTTTCAACAACACCGTGTTTTGTGTGTAGCTTTCCTAACCGTGATTTGCCCTGACGAGCCAAAATTTCAAATTTTAAAGACATTTCTTATCCTTTCGATTGACTGGGATAGTGCCTTAAAATCCACAATAAAGCAAGGTGTTTTTATTCAATTTCTTCACTTTCACTCTGCAGTGAACTGTCTATTGCATAACCTGTCGCGCGAACAGTCCGGATATAATCGGGACCATATTCATTCAACGATTTGCGCAAACGCCTTATGTGTACATCTATTGTGCGAAATTCAACGTATATATTATCGCCCCATACGGTTTTGAGTAAATACTCTCTGGAGAAAACCTTTCCCGGCGTTTCCAGCAACATCTTCAGCAAACGAAATTCTGTCGGTCCCAAATGGATATAATTGTTGCCTCTGAACACTTTTTTAGTCGTTAAATCCATGCGTATATCTTCAAACACCAATTCTTTTTCATAATGCGGTTCCGGTGCTCGGCGAATTTGCGTTTTTACGCGCGCCATTAACTCCGGTATGGAAAACGGCTTGGTAACATAATCGTCCGCTCCGGCTGACAGACCTCGCACTTTATCCTCTTCCTCCCCTTTTGCCGTCAACATGATTATCGGAGTTCCTTTAACATCAGGTTTGGAACGAATTAAACGACAAATCTCAATTCCGGGGAGTTCCGGCAACATCCAATCTAACAAAATTACGGACGGACGATGACGCTCAACTTCTGCCAGCGCCTTATTGCCGCGAGATTCGACAATAACGTCATATCCTTCTTTCTCAAGGTTATATTTCAGCATCATGGCGATTGCTTCTTCATCTTCTATAATCATCACCAAGTGTTTCATGCTTCCTCCTGACAGCTTTTGTTCGGAAAAAATGTACCAATTTCAGGTTAATTTTATCTTAAAGCATTGATATTCTTTGCATACTCTCCACCGGCAAACACCGCTGTTCCGGCAACAAGAATATCCGCTCCGGCCGCTACGGCTTCCGCACCGCTCATCACATTAACCCCGCCATCTACCTCTATCTGAATATTACGATTACCAATCATATTTTTTATGCGCCCGATTTTTGCCAACTGGGTTTCTAAAAATTGTTGTCCGCCAAACCCCGGATTCACTGTCATAACTAAAATCTGGTCTATTTTATTCAAAACATATTCCAACACACTCTCCGGTGTTGCCGGATTGAGTGAAACACCAGCTTTAATCCCCAGATTATGTATTGTTTGCAAGGTTTTATCCAGATGAGGGCAACTCTCTGCATGAACCGTGATGATGTCTGCTCCCGCTCCCGAAAACCAAGACAGCATCGAATCGGGATTAGTCACCATTAGATGAACATCAAACGGCAGTTTGCTATACGGCCGAAGTGCTTTAACAATCTGGGGACCAAATGTTAAGTTCGGCACAAAATTTCCATCCATAATATCAAAGTGAAGTCTATCTGCTCCGGCTTCTTCCAGACGCAAAACTTCATTTTTAAGATCTGCAAAATCTGCCGCTAAAAGACTGGGGGCAATTAAAACCATTTCTGTTCTCCTGTTTATGTTTATTTTCAGCATAAACCACTCTACCGTTAATTACCAGAAAAAACATTGCCGCCTCTTGATTTTTTGATTGCTATGATTACCTGAAAATTGATTTGTTTTAATTTTTGGAGAAAGATAATGGGTGAAATGGCTCAAAAAACATCTAAAACAGATATGGCAAAATTATTAGAGGTGCTTAATATTGCGTTTGCCGAAGAATGGCTTGCCTATTACCAATATTGGATAGGTGCGCAAGTTGCCACAGGGCCTATGCGAACATCAATCACCGCTGAATTTATGGAACATGCGGAAGAAGAATTGAAACATGCTAAATGGCTGAGTGACAGAATTATACAACTTGGCGGCACACCGGTTTTGGATCCTAAAAATTTTGAAAGCGTTGCCCAATGTCGTTATGAAGCTCCCGACAAACCCTATATCATGAATTTACTTCAACAAAACTTGGTCGCGGAACGTTGCGCCATAGCACGCTATCAGGGAATTTGCGAAATGACATTCGGAAAAGATTTTGAAACTTTCCGCGTTTCAGCCAAAATTTTGAAAGAAGAACTTGAGCATGAACAGGAAATGGGAGATTTTATAGAAGATATAAAAGCGGCCACCCTCCACGGAGCCGACCAAAGTAAATAACACTTTGATTTTTCACAATAAAGCTCCACAACGATGAATGTGGGGCTTTATTTTCATTGACATATCTATACAAATATTTCAGAATGCCAGCAAGAAAAAGATTCGTTTGGAGTCGATATTATACAGATTTTATTGCGTAGATTGGCTTCAAAAAGCAAAACCTAACTCCAACTAGATGTTTTCTGAACAATTTACGGATAAAAGAAAAGGCTGTTTCTGGTGAAACAGCCTTTTTCTTTGCCGAGAGCAAAACTAAATTTCACCGTCAGCGTAGCGTTTTGCCATAACCGACATCGGAATGGCTTTAATTTTGCTTGCCTGCTCTGCGGCACCAAAGGCAATATAACGAGCTTCGCAAACTTTTTGCATTTCCTCGATAGCCGGCTTAAGGTATTTGCGAGGATCAAACTCTTTGGGATTTTCAGCAAAAATCTTGCGGATAGCCCCTGTGATAGCCATGCGGCAATCCGTATCAACGTTTACTTTGCGAACACCGGACTTGATACCGCGAACAATTTCTTCAACCGGAACACCATAAGTCTGAGGAATTCCGCCTCCATAAGCATTAATTAAATCTTGCAGTTCTTGCGGAACGGAAGATGAACCGTGCATAACCATGTGAGTGTTGGGAAGTTTTTTATGGATTTTTTCAATCGTTTCAATAGAGAGGATTTCGCCGTCCGGTTTGCGAGTGAACTTATAAGCCCCATGAGATGTTCCCACGGCAACAGCCAGCGCATCCAAATGTGTTTCTTCAACAAAACGAGCTGCTTCATCAGGATCTGTAACCAAACGTTTTTTATCTATAACGCCTTCCGCACCATGTCCGTCTTCTTTATCACCTTTACCCGTTTCTAAAGAACCGATAACACCTAATTCACCTTCAACTGATGCACCGACAGCGTGCGCTCTGGCAACAACCTGTTTGGTTACCTCAACGTTATACTCAAAAGATGAAGGAGTTTTTCCGTCCGCCTCCAGAGAACCGTCCATCATAACGGAAGAATAACCGTTAACAATGGCCGATTGGCAGACATTAACCGATGAACCATGATCTTGATGAAGACAAATCGGCAATTCAGGAAACATCTCTATACCGGCAGCAACCATATGACGTATCATCGGGTCTCCGGCAAATTTACGAGCACCCGTAGATGTTTGCAATATAACCGGAGCGTTAACCTTTTTTGCCGCCTGCAAAACGGCAATAATCTGCTCCATATCATTAATGTTAAACGCCGGAACACCATAACCATTTTCAGCGGCATTATCTAAAATTTGACGCATTGTAACTAAAGGCATCTTTTTCTCCCATTAAAATAAAAACACTATCGCAACTATATTCTTATACTCTTTTTTTGCAAGAGATTTTTAAAAGTTAGCCCACTACCAATTTTCGCTTGATTTTAATCATTTTTCGCACTATTATTTGTCTACTTTTTTATTAAAAATATATAATTAATCCTTAAAAATCTGCGGTATGGAATACGTAGTTCTTTTTATCTTTTGCGTGGTACTGGCTTTGATGCTTCTATTCAACGCAAACAGATGCTTTGTTCGGCATGTTCGATTTGACTCTTCGTCAAGAAGAGGGCTTTCTTTCAAACTTTTCTTCGGTGGAATGGCTTTTTTGATTGCGGCCGCTTTTATTTCCAGAGAGGGAACTTTGGCATGTAGCGCTCTGCTTCTTATTTTCTTTAATTTTTACACATTAATGAAAATACAAAAGCATAAGAGAGATTTGCGAAACAGACACGAATTTGAAGTGCATCGCGGCGCTATTTTGGGATATGTTTCTTGGTATCGCCTGCTGAGTTGCAGCTTGATAGTGCTGTTCGTTTCCATTTTTACATCTCTTTAAAAAAGGCACAAAAATACACTTCGGTCCGTTCACCGGACGGAAGTGTATTTTTGTATTCTAGTTTAGTCGTACGCATGCTCGTCGTTCAGATACACGCGCTCATTGACGATTATATAATCGTCTTTGATTTTGCGATACCCCCACACGGTTGTGCCACATGCTCTGAAGCGGCACTCGGTGTAGTCAACAACCTTTGCCTCTTCCATAGGCACAAAAAAAGCCTTTCTTTCGGTTTCCCCCTCAAAAGCCTTAACATAGGCGTACATAGGAACTCCATCAACGCAGACTTCTGCGATGAAGCAAACATACCCGGAATCTTTGTGGTCTCCCAGAAAGATTCTTCCAACCTTAAAATCTGTAAGGTCGACAACGTATCCCGCTTCAGCCAGCTTTTGCTGAGCTTGACTTGCGCGAGAAATAAACTCACTCATAAAAATATTTTTTAAACAGTTAAACTTACACGATAATATATAATTAATCGAACTTATGGGGTCGATTTAATCATTATTGGCTTATTTGTCAACCTGTGTTTTATTTTTTCCTCTTTTTTCTGTATTTATATACCATCATTAAAACAGGAAGAGAGAATGCCAAGCACAAGGAATTAAAAATTATCATTTGTATTGATTGTAAATATATCCCGTAGATTATCCAGCAAACCATACCCAGATTGAAAATTATATATGTACCGACAGACAAACCTTTGACATCGTGTGTCTTAAAGGTCTGCAACGCTTGCGGAATAAAAGAAACCGCAGTACATATACCGGCCAAATATCCTATACATTCAAAACCGATATTCATCTTTCCTACTTCACCAGACAGTTTTTAACGGCATCAACAACTTCCTCAACCGTTATGCCGAAATAGTTATACAATTGCTCAGCCGGTCCCGACGCACCAAAACCGTCCATGCCGATGACATCGCCCTTCAGACCGACGTATTTTTCCCAACCGAATTTAGATGCGGCCTCAACAGCTACGCGCGGACAATTGCCGAGAACGCTCTCCTGATAATCAATCGGTTGTTTATCAAACAATTCTGTACAGGGCATGGACACAACTGCAACATCTATCTTCTCTTCCTTTAACTTATTCATTGCCTCTATCGCCAAGGAAACTTCAGAACCGGTTGCTATAATCGTCGCCTGCCGTTTTTTATTTTCACCGGCTATGATATAGCCGCCGCGAGCCACGAGATTTTCTTCAGTAGATTTGCGTAATGTCGGTAAGTTCTGGCGGCTTAACACCAACAAACTCGGTTCATGCTCATTTTCCAAAGCAATCTGCCAAGCCTCCGCCGTTTCCACCACATCGCACGGACGAAATGTTAACACATTCGGCATACAACGATAAGACGCCAAATGTTCAATCGGCTGATGGGTCGGCCCATCTTCTCCCACACCTATCGAATCATGCGTTAAAACATATACGACTCTTATTCCCATTAATGCGGCGAGCCTTATCGACGGGCGCATATAATCTGAAAAAACAAAAAACGTACCTCCAAAAGGTATGATGCCGCCATGCAGAGCCATACCGTTCATCACCGCCGCCATAGCATGTTCCCTGATACCATACATGACATTATTGCCGTTATAATCGGTTGATGTTATTGTTTTTGAAGCCTTTGTCAGCGTCAAATTAGAGGCTGCCAAATCCGCTGACCCGCCAACAATCTCCGGAACATGGGGAACAATCGCCTCCAAACACATCTGCGAGGCTTTACGCGTTGCAATTTTTAGCTGTTCGGCAATTGCGTTTTCTTTAACCTTGTTAAGTTCTTTATCCCACCCTTTGGGAAGCTTCCCTTCAATTGCATCCTTAAACTTTTGCCCTTTAGACTTTGCACACGCACGCCATTTTTCAAACGAATCATGGCCGCGAGAACCAGCAGAACGCCATATTTTAAGAATATCCTCCGGCACTTCAAACGGAGCATGTGTCCAGTTTAATCGGGCGCGCATTTGAGCGGCCTCTTCAGCGCCCAATGGCGAGCCGTGGCACTTAGATGTTCCTTCTTTGGTCGGAGCGCCAAAACCTATTGTTGTCTTGCAAGCAATCAAAACTGGACGGTCTGACTTTTGCGCCGCTTCGATTGCATTAGAAATTTCTTCATAATCATGCCCGTTTATTGACAACGTTTTCCAGCCGGCGGCTTCAAAATGTTTACACTGGTCTACCGAAGAGGCATCGGAAACATGCCCGTCAATTGTGACGTCATTATTATCCCAAAAGACTATCAACTTGTTTAATTTCCAGTGTCCGGCCAGTGACAGTGCCTCTTCTGAGATACCTTCCATCAGGCAACCGTCTCCGGCAATTACATAGGTATAGTGCGAGCAAACGTCCTCACCCCAACGTGCGGCAACTATTCTTTCAGCCAAAGCCATTCCCACGGCGGAAGATATTCCTTGCCCCAGAGGCCCCGTTGTCATATCTATTCCTGACAGATGCCCGTATTCCGGATGCCCTGCCGTTTTTGCTCCCAATTGACGGAAATTTTTTATATCTTCAATATCAATATCCGGATACCCTGTCAGATACAGGAGAGAATATAACAACATAGATCCGTGCCCTGCTGAAAGAACGAATCTGTCTCTGTCAAACCAACGTGGATTTTTTGCGTCAAATTTCAAATATTTGGAGAACAAAACCGTAGCCACATCTGCCATTCCGAGCGGCATTCCTGGGTGTCCCGATTTTGATTTTTCAATAGCATCCACCGATAAAAAACGAATTGCATCAGCCATTTTTTGTTCTGTATCATAATTTTTATTACTCATGAAAAATCTCCATTATTTATTGACAGCAACTGCGACACCCACACTCAGGAGCAGGAACTTCAATCGTTTTAACGATTGTCTTTTCCATATACATTGGGTCTTTTTGCACATTGTAGCGATATTTAACATCAAAAGTGCGTTGATTATATAAGTGTTCTTCCCGACTAACATCTAACCCCAGTAATATTTCAAAGGGTTCATATCCTTCAGGAACTCTTACTTTTACCGCGTGTCCCTTAAATTCTTTTTCCTTTTCATCTTTTCCGACCATAACACTTTCTGAATAAGCCTTTTTACCGATAAACGCCGGCGGTCCTTTGACTGTTTCCGTATAAAAACCGAAATCAACTCTGGTTTCATCCGAATCTCTCAGGCGATGCACTACAAATAACGGGGTAATCATTGCATATCTTCGGTTAACATTATTTTCCCACGAACAATAGCCTTCGTATCCGACGAGTTCAATTTGAAACTCATCTTCATAGTTTACCTTTTGTGTTACGTAGGCTGTATCTCTCGGAATTGTTACATAAGGACAAAGCGGCGCACCGGAATTTCCAAACCACGAACATGATGCCAAGAATCCAACCATTATGACTAAACATTTTTTTAACATCAGCAACTCCTCGACAACACTATATAAAACATCTACCCTTTTGTAAACAGGGCGACAAGTTCGCTGTGGTTAGAATAAACAAATTGATCAACCAGCGTTACCTCTTCTAAGGAATAACCCGCCGATAATAATGTGTTCGCATCATTGACAAAAGTTTGCGGATTGCAAGACACTGCTATTATTTTTGACGGAGATTCCGCAATCGGCATGGCGGCTATTTTCTTTACCTGAGCGGCAGCTCCGGCACGAGGAGGATCAAAAACAATGACATCAAAGCCTCTCAACTCATCTTCATCCAGAGGATATTTAAATAAATTTCTCGCCATCGTTTTTATATTATTTATCATATATTTATCAGCCGTCGCCTTAAAACCTTTTAACAAATCCTCCGAAGAATCGGCCGCCAAAACTTGATTGCCGACCAATGACGCCAAATGATAAGAAAACGTTCCTACCCCGCAAAACAAATCCGCTATTTTACCACGAGTTTCGCCCAAATATTTCAAAACCAGCGAGGCTAAAGCTCCTTCGCCTTCTTTAGACGGTTGTAAAAATGAGGCCCCCGGAACAAAAACATCGTAACCGGCAATATTTACAACCGGACGCACTTTTTCCAGAATCGGCTCCGAAATGCTAAAAACCTTGCGACGATGGGATATTCTGATTACATTGTGCCAATTTTGCGCTTGTTCAAAAATTTCCATACGATGCGCCAACTCTAACGGAGCATCATATTCCAAAACAACATCAATCCCATTATCTGCCGAATACAGCCAAACATCACCCTTTTCAATGTTTTTTGAAATGATTTTACGCCCTTTCTTTTCGGTGTAGGGTATTTTGCAAATATCTTCCAACAGTCGTCGCAAAGGATTGAGCACGGAATTTAATTCCGGAGTCAGTAAACTGCATGATGTTATGTCTATTATTTCATTGCTTGAGGCGGCATTAAACCCCATCAGCAATTTTCCTTTCTGCCGACAAAAAGCTAAACTTGCCCGCCGACGTGTGCCGTCCGAAATAAAAACGGGTTCGCCTGTTTTGATATTTGATTGGTGAACGGCTGACAGTGTTTTCTCAAATCTTGCACATTTCTCCCGACGATATGCAGCCTCCCCCAAATGACGAAGCGGGCAACCGCCGCATTTTTCTTTTAGGGCGCAAGTCATTTATCACCTTTATCCGGAGTTTGAGGAATATTCGGGGTCGGGGTAATCGGACGAGACGGAATAAACTCCGGCACATTTCCTTTTGTAGACGCCCCGTCCAACAGCGAGATTTCCACGTTATTCTCCTTATCGAACACGGGATGACGATTTTGGCTTTCATCTCGACGTTCCGGCAATTTTTGCCCTTCAAAATCCTTCATATCGTTAACGGTAAAAGATTCTACTCGGTTACGCCCGTTTTGTTTTGCTTTATAAAGCGCTTCGTCAGACATCTTAACTAATGTATCAATATTATCCGATGTATCCGACGAAGACACCCCTATACTTACCGTAAATTTTACCTCTTGATTGTTATCAGACATGACAACTACTTCAGAAATGCTTTCTCGCAAACGGTTGGCAACCCCGTACGCCTGTTCAATACCAATTCCCGGCAAGAAAACAACAAATTCTTCGCCGCCATAGCGTGCTACAATATCTTTATCACGCAGAGCTTTTTCTGCCGTGGAAGCCAGCTCTATCAAAACCTTATCACCTGTTTTATGCCCGTAGGTATCGTTAACTTTTTTGAAAAAGTCGGCATCAATCATCATTACGCTGAAAGGAGAAGCTTCCGCTTTTGCCTTTTTAATTTGGGAAGCAACCTCTTCTTCAAAATAACGACGATTATACAAGCCGGTCAGAGGATCTCGAGTAGCCTGATTTTTCAACAATGCTTCTCTGTTCTTGCGTGAGGTAATATCCTGAAATGCCGAATACAACACAACATCGTAGTTATAGTCAATTATATTAGCCGAGGTCAACAACCAGAAAGGTTCATTTGTTATCGGCGTTTTTACCAGAATTTCAAAATCTTGAACAACCCGCTCCTGCTCCAAGCGTTCGTTTAACAAACGACGATTTTCCGAATCGGCAAAAAGATCTTTAAAGTGATATCTGTCCAGTTCGCTTTCTTTAATACCAAACATTTTAAGAGCTGTTCCGTTTGCCAGAATTATCTTGTCATCAACAACTCTGGAAATAATTATCGGGAAAGGAGAATATTTGATGATTTCTTCAATCTGCTTATTGTTTTTTTCAATCTCAGACAAGGTTACATCCAATTTTCCCTGAACTTTGTTTGTATAAATCATCAGGAAGGAAAGGCCCAAAACCAAATACAACATCATCGGCACAAACCATAACTGCTCCCATATGGAAGCGACAAATCCGATGAAAGGCAGCAAATATACCGCGCCAATGAAGCTAACGCACAGCGCGGCAACAATATATCCACTCCGGTTCTTTTGCCTGGCCTCAAGCCACAAACTTAGAGCCACATAAGAGAAACCGGCCAAAGGGAATACACGGCACATATTCCTTATCATGAATCCATCAGGCGACAAAAACAAAAAGAACACTATCGCAAACAAGCCCAATCCGCCAATTCCCAATGTAACAGACTTATTGGGATAACCATGAATCAGGAATTGTGAAGCCGACAAAGACATTAAAAGCATGGAAATTAAATACAAAAAAGCTTGCGCAAACAAATATAGAATTTCGTTTCCGCCTTCTTCATAGTACATCAGTTGAACCTGACTGCCGAAAGCCTGCGCACCAAAACCCACAAGCAACGCCCAATACAACAACCACAAAGGAGCTTTAATCTGCTCAAAACGTGCACTATATGATGTTATGAAGAATAAAACACCCAAAACGGACAATGTTGCTTTCCAGTAGATGGGCTGACTAAAAATATTAAAAATTTCCATTTTGCTTCCTTGCCATGTTCATAATTTTATTTAAGATTAATCAAAGATTGTTAAAATAAATTAAATTCCGAAACATATAAAAAAATTGATGAATATTTAATTGTTTTGGAATAGGATAGACTTTGCCGAGGATAAACAGTAAAGGGAAATAACATGACAAATAATGTTCCAAACCACTTTAGCCACGCATTTGAACTTAATGTTGACCGCTTGCCGACGCGCAGCTCTGACAGAACCAGTTGGCAATTCCAGCTTCCCGGCATTGTTTTCGGCTTTTTGCTCGCTTGTTTAGGACTGATGGAATATTTTCACAGTTTTCGGCAATCTGACAGTGTGTTTGACGACATAACCCAGAAAACAGACACTTTGCTTTATCATTCTTTCTTAAGCCCTGCTTTTTTTGATTTTTTATTCATCGTAGTTGGCGGCGGAATGGTTGTTGCCAGTATAGCCTCTTATATTCGCTACAAAAAGATAATCTTTGACGGTAAAAATGTTTCTGTAACTTATCGCCCCGCTTTGGGTGAAAAAACATCATTCAAAGAAAATCTGAAAAATTACTATGGCGTTCGTTTTCGTATTGAGTTTTTTCAGTACGGTTTTCTGAACAGAAATAAGTATATTATAGAACTTTATCATAAGAATCCGAGTAAAATTATTCCCCTCTATATTTCGTTGTCCAGTAAAAACATTCGCCACGTTTGGAAGGAATACGCCCGCAAGCTGAACTTGCCCGCTTTGGCCGACACAGAATCCGGCGTTATTGTCCGCGATATTAAAACTTTTGATAAATCCATCAAGGAAATGGCTGAACTCGGTTACATCATTGATGAATATGACACTTATGAAAAAATGCCGGAGACTGTCGATTATGTTAAAAAGTCCGATAAAATTGTTCTTAAAGCCAGAAAAATTGTGTGGGATGCCTATAACTTTTTAGTTCTTGCCGTTTTGTTGGTTATGGCCGGCCTGATGTTTGCCATCGGTTCTTTCGCACAAGCTTCTCCCTTGCTTTGGGGCACTTGTATTCTCGGGTGTTTACTTATGGTTATGGCCATCTTTATTTTATTCCGAAAGGAAAAAATCGTTATTAAACGACATAAGCTGGTCAATACGCATAAGTATATGTTCTTTTCCACCAAGCACGATGAAATGGAAAAAATTGACATCAAGGCCATAGATATTACTGAGAATCCCGTTAGCGGGCGCTATTTTGTCGGCATTATATCTGATGATAAAACCATAACTTTCGGATCCAAGCTCCCTATTAATGACCTGAAATGGATTAAAAAGTTTCTTATCCACGAGATTATTAAGTGAGAAAAGTGGGTGATTGAAAAAAATTCTTTGCTATCTTGAACGTTATCAGCTATATATATACCCAGATTGTTTAGGCTAAGGAGATTTTTATGAAAAAAGCCAGTAATGATATATTGAAAAATGATGCCCTTTTGAAGGAAATTGATACGGATTTGAAAAATGAGCAACTGAAAAGCCTTTGGGATCAGTATGGCTTGTTTATTATCCTGTTTGTTGCGTTGTCTTTAACCGCAGCCGTCAGTTTTGAAACATTTAAAGCTTGGAATGCCAAACGCGACCAAGAATTGTCCAACGCTTATGCCGTTGCCGTTTCATTACAGAACCAAGGGCGTTTTGAAGAGAGTTTATCTTTGCTGCAAAATTTAACAAACAGTCGCAGAGGTGTTTACAAAGATATTGCCAATCTTCAAATTGCCAATATTTATCTGGAGCAAGGGAAAAACGCCGAGGCTGTCGAACTTTTGAGACAACTGGCCGACAACAGCAGAGCCAATCCGCAAATGCGTGATATTGCAAAAGTCAAACTCGCATCTTATTTGTTAGATACAGACGCCTCTGCCGATGAAATTTCTTCCTTGCTTCAACCGCTGACGGACGACGACAAAAGTTGGTCTGGAGTCGCTCATGAGCTTTTGGCTATGTTGGCTATTCGTGACGGGAATCTTGAAGAGGCAAAGAACCAATATTCTTTGATTGTAAAAATTGAGGGTATTCAAGATGGTTTGCGCAGTCGCGCCAGAGATATGATTGCTATTATTGACGAACAGCAAAATTAAAAACTTCCCACGGAGAATTAGATGTCTGCAAAAAATTTTAAAACCTTTGCTTTGTGTTTTTTGATTGCAGGGCTTGGAGGGTGCGGTTTGTTTGGGAAAAACAAACTGGATATTGAGGGTGAAAGAATCAGTGTCATCACTGAAAACAGTGATTTATCCCCCGATTATGAAGCCGGTGAATATAAAATTAAACTCCCCAAACCTTATGACAACAATAAATGGTCACAAAATGGCGGTAATTCCATGCACCTTATGGGGCATTTGAGTGCAGATAATACACTGCGCGAGCAGTGGAGTGCAAATTTTGGCGCCGGCAGTTCAAAGCGTGATTTTTTGATTGCTGCTCCCATTATTGACCATCAGGCCGTGTTTGCTGTTGATGCGGACGGAGTAGTAAGCGCTTATCACTTGGATACGGGAAAAAGAATCTGGAAAAAACGCTTAAAACCAATGTTGCGTGAAGATAAAAACACTGCTATGAAAGGCGCCGGTTTAGCCGAATTTAATAAGAAAATTTACGCCACGACCGGTTTTGGCGGCGTTTTCTGTTTGGACATGGTCAACGGCAAAGAAATATGGCGAAAAGATTTGGGGTTGCCTATCCGTGTTGCACCGACAGTTAACGCTTCAAAAATATTTGTGCAGACAATTGATAATACTTTTTACGCACTTGATGCTGAAAACGGTGAAGAATTGTGGAAAAACACGACCGACTTTGAGAACACAACCTTGGTTGGCGCAGCAAGTCCTGCCTATAATCCGGATTTGGACGTTGTTATTGCCGCTTTCTCAAACGGCGAGTTGAGAGCATTTAAAGCCAGTACAGGGACGCCTTTATGGGTGGATATGCTCATCTCAAAACGAAAAACAAATTCATTAGCCAATATTACAGCGATTAGAGCGAATCCGGTTATTGACGGAAACAAAGTCTTTGCCGTCGGCTACAACAGTATCTTAGCCGCCATCGATTTACGCACGGGGAATCGTTTGTGGGAACGGGAATTGGGGAGCAACAATCAACCGTGGATTTCCGGTAACTACCTGTATGTATTGACCAATGATTTTAATCTGTTGGCTCTAAACAAAGAAACAGGAAAGATTATTTGGAACACGACTATTCCGACGGGAGAAGATTTGGAAGACCGTGACGGAATTTTTGGAACAGGTCCGTTGCTGGCCTCAAACAGGCTATTGGTTGCAATGTCGAATGGGTATGTCTTTTCGGTTTCTCCTTACACCGGCGAAATCATGGGCTATGTTTCTGTCGACGATGGTGTTGAATTGCCACCGATTATGGCAAATAAAGTTTTGTTGCTCACAACACGTGATGCTGACATAATTGCTTATAAGTAAGGTGAAAGATGGTGTTAAAGATTGCTATTGTCGGGCGCCCTAATGTTGGCAAATCAACCTTATTTAACCGCTTAGCCGGACGTAAAGTTGCTATTGTACATGACAAACCCGGAGTTACACGAGACAGAAGAGAAGCTGCCGCTACCTTGCAGGACTTAAAGTTTAGAGTTATTGACACCGCCGGTTATGAATATTCCAATGAAGATAACTTGGAAAAACGTATGTGGGAACAAACTCAGCGCGCCATTAATGATGCTGACGCCAGTTTGCTTATGTATGATGTCCGTGACGGAGTACAACCCTATGACGAACACTTGGCTGATTTACTGAGAAAAAGCGGAAAACCGGTTATTCTGCTGGCCAATAAATGTGAAGGACGTCTGCTTGAGGAAAGCGTTTATGAAGCTTATAAGTTGGGATTTGGCGCCCCCATTCCTTTTTCGGCAGAACACGGATTAGGCTTGCAAGATTTATATGACGCCCTGCAAGAAATTAATGAGAATAAATCAAACAATGAACCTTCCCAAGAAGAAAACGTTCCTTCTGACGATGTCTCCAAACAAAAACCGATACAGTTGGCTATTGTCGGGCGACCGAATGTTGGAAAGTCTACATTGGTAAACGCACTTCTTAAAGATGAACGTATGCTCACAGGACCGGAAGCCGGCGTAACCCGAGATGCGATTACAAGCGAATGGACCTATGACGGACGAAGAATTAATTTGGTGGACACGGCGGGTTTGCGCCGACAATCCAAAGTTGATGATTCTTTAGAAAAAATGTCGGCCGCAAGTACAAAACATGCCGCCTTTATGGCTCAGGTTGTTGTTTTGGTCTTGGATGGAAATGCTGTTCTTGACAAACAAGATTTAACGATTGCTCGTCAGGTTATTGATGAAGGGCGGGCGTTGGTTATTGCTGTTAACAAATGGGATATTGCAAACAGGCAAGAAGCTTTGCAGAAGCTTAACGATAAGCTGCAAACATCTTTAGCACAGGTTGAAGGTGTTCCGACGGTTACCATTTCAGCCCTGAAAAATGAAAATCTGGATAAGTTAATGCGAGCTGTTTTTAAGGTTTATGACCGATGGAACACTCGTATTCCGACTTCACCGTTAAACCAATGGTTTGCAGATATGATAGACAAATATCCGCCACCGTTGGGGAAAAACAAGCGCCGTATTAAATTGCGCTACATTACTCAGGCCAAAACTCGCCCTCCTGCGTTTTATATTTTTTCCAGCAATCCGGAGGGATTGCCTGATGCTTACTTAAGGTATTTGGTACATCAATTGAGAGAGACCTTTAATTTGGGAGGAGTTCCCATCCGAATGACGGTTAGAAAAACAAAAAATCCTTATGCCGACAAAGAATAAAAAAAGCGCCTTACAGTTTAATTAGGATATAAATCGCTCTGTATTTATTGCCTACCTATTTTATCAAGCGGCATTGTTCTAAGCTGTCAAAATTTGGAATTTTGCGACGTATAATCGGCAAATCTTTCAGCATACGGTCACCTGAACTGTCCCATTTTTGGGGAACAGTTCAAAGCGGCGCTTTTTTTGTTTTCCGTTATTTCTTTGACTTCTTTGGAACAAAATGCTGATAAACATGCGAAAGGAACGAAGCCTTCAGCCCTGTATCCAAAAAAGACAGAGAAAGGTACAGCGCAACAAATATAAACTTAACAATATATGCTTGCGGTGCAGCCCATATGTATACTTTTTGAAGAGCCAGCAGTAAAACAATACCAGGAATCATTAACACAGCTTGGCCAAAGAAAATTCTCAAAGCATTATTCTTTGTCATAAAAAATGATTTACTTAACGTTATTTCGCGATTATCAACGGCAGATGCCGGCAAAACAAGAAAGAACTTTGAAAGGTAAATTGCCAGCAGAACAGGGATAATTGACAATACCCAGAAAGATGTCCGCTCATCAATATTCAGCATGGCGAACAGGAATGAGGCTGTCAAAATAACCAAAAAAGACGGAGCCGCAATCAGCAACAGAATCCCCATATTATAACCTAAATAACGTACAAGTCGCTTTAAAAAAGCCATTGAAAAAAAGTCTTCTTGCTTTTTCAAGATAATTTGACGGCAACATCCTACCGAAATAGCAGAAGATACGACAATCAGCAAAAGGTATGCGGCAGTAGAGCGCCAATCATCAACACAGGTTCTACTGTCCAGACTGCAGATTGACGGGAAACCGGTCAACATCTCATAAACAAGCAGACCGAAAGCAGGAGCTACCATCAACATAAAAGGTTTTATGTTTGTGACTATAAATAAAAAGCTCCTCTTGATAGTTTCCATAAAGGGAAGAACAATTTTTGTTTCATCGTTAGTCTTCATTTTTTCTCTCCAAACAGATATGTCTTCTGCAGAATGCAATGATTAATAAAGAAAGTTGCCAGCAAAAACACCAGCATATTATATACATATTCCACAATAATGCCAATATAAAACGTATTCTTATCGGGAACAAGCCTAATTTTTCCATTAAATAATATTATGGTAAAAAAGCTTGCCAGAAAAATCAAAGCCAAACTCAGTAGGATTCTTCCGCCGTTTCCCGCATTACGCCGCCAAACTTCTTTGATTGAGGGTAACTTCTCGCCCGCCCAAATAAATGCCGGAACAGAATAGAAAAACATCGTGACAAACGGAACAACAAACCCCAAACCAATCAACGTAAAATAAACCACCTCAATTTGCCAATCAGGGTTAGGAACTCGCATGAACAAAACATACCCCGATAACAATGAAAGCATATTCAAAAACAAAAACACCATAGTCGTCGCAAAGCTTTTCAAGTCATCTTTTTGCAAACGCAGAATATATCTTACGTTTAATGCGGCTTGTTGCCAAACTATTTTATACCACCGAACGGCAAAAACCGAAATCATACCCAAAGTCAACAGGTGCATAAAGATATATGAGTACACGTTGTCTTGGCATTGATGCCCCAAACGATAATCCTGATACAAACACATATACGGATGTTTCAGCAAAAACGCCATCACGGTTAAAAAAGCAGATAAAACTGCCGCAATTAACAAATAGACCTTAAAATTACAGAAAACTATATTATACGGCCGCAACATAAAATCCAGTATAGGCATCTTTCTTCTTTGCTCTTCAACTTGAGGAGAACTTTCTTTATTAGGTTTATCGCTGATTTTATCAATAGCTTTTTGATAAAAATTCCATAGTTTGTCCATCTTAAATTTCCTTAACTGTTGTTACGCCGGCAAGACTTCGAATCCGCCCCAGAATATCTCCTTGCAGAGAAAAACCGCCTTGAAGTTCAATGCGAATATCCCAATTATTATTATCAGGTATAATATAAATCTTATTTTTACCGTTTCTATCACTACTCAAAATCTGTTTCAGCAACGGCACAACCGAAACATCGTTTATATTAATCTCTAAACCGTCAGCAACATCAGAAATCGCCTTATCCAAAGTTTCTACACTATTAATCATTACTTTGGGATTACCTTCCTCTTGCTGGCGTTCAATTGAAACACTAACTAACAGCGGAAGCCCTGAGTTTATTGTATTTTCATAACGTTGCAAACCTTCGGAAAACAGCAATCCTTCAAAATTGCTGGTTCCGTCGGAAATTTCCAAAAATGCATACTTGTTTCCGTTTTTACTTATTCTTTTTTGGAACGAATTGACGCATCCGGCCAACTTAGCGCGAATGGTGTCTCCGACACGAATTTCCTTGAATACATCACTGCATTTTTTTACACCCAAACGCTCTATCCCACGACTGTAACTGTCAAGAGGGTGCGCCGACAAATAAAAACCTATGGCCTCGGCTTCCAGCTTTAATTTTTCCAGCTCCGGCCAGTCGGGCTTTTCTGCTAATTTTACTTTTGACTGAAGCTCTTCATCACCAAATAAAGACGACTGCGAACTCGTTTTGAGTTCTGTTGCAGAAGAAATGTGCGAAACAATCGTATCTATGTTGGCAAAGAGTCTACCGCGGTTTTTATCCAAACAATCAAAAGCCCCCGCCTTAATAAGCTGTTCCAATTGGCGGCGATTAATCTGTTTGGCATCTGTACGATGAATAAAATCAGAAATATCCTTATATGGACCATGCCGTTTTCTTTCTTCGGCGATTGCTTCCATGTTAGCGGCGCCGACACTCTTTACGGCGGCCAATCCGTAACGAATATTTCCATTTTCCACGGAAAAATCCGCATCTGATTTGTTAATGTCCGGAGGGAGCACTTTAAAACCCATTTTTTTGCCCTCTTCCTTGTAGAACATTAACTTCTCGACATTGGTAATATCCAAAGACATAATTGCGCACATAAATTCCACCGGATAATGCGCCTTAAGATATGCGGTTTGGTAAGAAACCAAAGAATATGCCGCTGCGTGAGATTTATTAAAACCGTAGGAGGCAAACTTTTCCATCTGGTCAAAAATTTTGCTGGCCGTTCCTTCATCAATCCCTTTTTTAAGCGCACCTTCGGTAAACATCTTGCGTTGTTTGGGGATTTCATCACGCATTTTCTTACCCATAACTTTACGCAGTTTGTCTGCTCCGCCCAAGGTATATCCCCCTAAAACCTGAGCAATCTTCATAACCTGTTCCTGATAGACCATAATACCGTATGTTTCATCAAGAATCGGTGCCAAATCCGGATGCAGGTAGGTTATCTCCTCCTCACCGTGTTTGCGCTTGATATAGGTTGGAATATTATCCATAGGCCCCGGACGATACAAGGACACTATCGCAATTAAATCTTCAAAACGGTCGGGCTTTATTTGTTTGTGAACGTCTTTCATTCCCGGGGATTCAAACTGGAAAACCGCTGTTGTATCCCCTCTTTGCAACATTTCATAGGTTGCTTTATCATCTAAAGGAACTTTATCTATATCTAGGTCTATTCCCTGTTCCTTCTTCACCCAATCAACAGCGCGTTTAATTACCGTAAGTGTTTTTAGCCCCAAAAAGTCAAACTTAATCAAACCGGTCTCTTCAACAAATTTCATGTCATACTGAGTTACCGGCATTTCGGCACGAGGGTCTTTATACAGAGGCACAAGCTGTTCCAGCGGGCGATCGCCGATAACCACTCCCGCTGCATGCACTCCTGAATGGCGATAAAGCCCTTCTAATTTCATGGCTATATCAAACAGCTTATTAACTTGCGGATCATTTTGCCGCATTTCCTCCAATTCGGGAACTTGATCTAAGGACTCCTGTAACGTGGGGTTCTTTCCTTGAACTCCCGGGGGTATCATCTTAGAGATTCTATCTGCTTGCGCATACGGCATTTGCAATACACGGGCAACATCTCGGATAACGGCTTTCGACTGCAACTTACCGTAAGTAATTATTTGCGCCACATGATCAAACCCATATTTGTTTTGCACATATTCAATCGTTTTGGCGCGATTTTCCTGACAAAAGTCAACGTCAAAATCGGGCATGTTTACACGTTCCGGATTAAGGAAACGTTCAAACAGCAAATCCAACTTAATCGGATCCAGCTCGGTTACTTTTAACGACCAGGCGACAATTGAACCGGCACCCGAACCACGCCCCGGGCCAACCGGAACATCATGTGACTTTGACCACCGAATAAAATCTGAAACGATAAGAAAGTATCCGGGAAAGCCCATCTTTTTAATAACGCTTAGTTCATAATCCAAACGAGCATAATATTTTTCATCTATTTCTTTTTTTTGCTCCGCTGTCATCCCTTCAAAATAAACGAAGTTTTGCATTCTTTCCGCCAAGCCTTTATGGGCTTCTTCGTCAATATATTCATCTTGCGTTTTTCCGTCCGGACATTCAAAAATCGGCAACAAAGGATTAACTTTTTCAGAAAGATAGTTGCAACGTTTGGCAATATTGACTGTATTTATTACCGCTTCCGGCAGATCCTCAAACAGCTTGACCATCTCCGCACTGCTACGCAACCGATTGTTTGGTGAAAACTTTTTGCGGTTCTCATTAGCAACATATTCACCTGCCGCTATACACACAAGAGCATCATGCGCCTCGTACATATCCGCATCAAAGAAAAACGCCTCATTCGTGGCTACTAACGGAATATTATGCTTATACGCCAGCTCAATGAATTTATCCTCTGTTTGGCGCTCAACATCAAGCCCTATGCGTGCAATTTCCATATATAATCGGTTGCCTAAAAGCTTATGCAAACGAATTAGCGTTTCTTCCGCTTCGGCAGAACGATTTTCCAGCAACAAACGTCCTATCGGCCCTTCAACACCACCGCTTAAAACTATTAAACCCTCATGGTGTTTTTCCAAATCACAGAATTTTATTTGCGGCTTTTCATTTGCTTGAGGATTATCCAAATAAGACAGCTTCATCAGATGCATAATATTGTCATAACCCTTTGCATCTTTTACCAACAAAATAAGCTTGTCCGGCTCTATCGTACGCCCTTTGGACTTTAATACATCATCAGCATCAGGATTTCTGAAATAAAACTGGCAACCGAGAATCGGTTTAATCCCTTCATCTGACGCATATTTTGAAAAAGCTTTACCGCCAAACATGTTGGCTGTGTCTGTTATAGCAACAGCAGGAACCCCTTCGTCATGCAGGCGGTGCATTAAAGACGGAACTTTCATTGCCCCTTCTGACAGGGAGTACGCCGTATGAACCCGCAGATGTATAAATGCGGGATCGGGCTTAGGAGAATTTCCCTCTATTTGCGGCTCTATCTGTTCTTCGTTCATAAGGATTCCTTTTGGCATTATCATAAACAGATTTGCCGACAGACTCAATCAAAAAATATTAAATATTAAACCCGCCAATCCTTCAAAAAAAGACACCCCCAAATTTCTTTAGGGGGTGTCTTCCCGAAAAAATAAATCTATTCCTCGCAACTGGCAAGAATCCCTTTAATCAGGATAAACTTTGGCGTACGTCCGTTAAAAGAACCATTTTTGGCAGCCAAAGTTTCTGCCTCCGTATCACGTACTTCCGTATAGTTTTGAGCGGTCGGTTTATTACTCTTTTTATTCACAGATGAACGAGCCGTCAGTTCAGCTTCTTGTTCTTTAGCCTTATCCACTTTAATTTCTGCCGGTGTTTTGAGAATTTTTTCTAAAATCTCTTGAGTTTCCTTAGAACGGCGGTTTGTGTAAACAATATTTTGCTTTTCAGCCGGCAACAATGCCAAAACTTTTTCCAAGTTGTTTAATTGCTTATTCTTCTTTATTAGGTTAATGTCATCAACAACCAAGATGTTTGTTTTGGAAAGGTCAACCCGACCATTATCAACAACATCCAGTAACAAATCCGGCGAACCAATAATAACGTTTGCCTCATTGTCAATATCTTCTTCTCCATCTTTGATTGTTGTCTCATTTATCTCGTGATATTTATTAAATATCGCCAATCGATCAGACGTGATGACCGATTGCTCCGAATTTGGCGTAACAATCAAAATGTTCTGAGCGCCTTTTGTGCTGATAATATCAACCAACGGAAACACATAAGACATTGTTTTACCACAACCCTGTGGCGCAATTGTGAAAACATCTTTACCGTCTAATATGGACGGGATAACATCAGATTGAACGGTTGTCGGCTCGGTGATTCCGAACTCTTCAATAGCACGGGCTGTCTGCTCGCTAAGCCCTAAATCTAAAAAATTCATGGTATTTCTTCTGTTTTAAATGGTTAATTTATTTTTTTTAGATATTATTTATTTTATATCAGATAGTCAACCCCAATCAAAAGGTATTTGTACGATGTTAGCGAAACGTGATGAATCTTTACTCCTTCTCATTGATGTTCAAGAACGCCTGGCTCCGGCTATGGACGAACCCAGAGAAGTGATTAACGGCTGTGCCCGTTTGGTCGGGGTGGCCAAGGCCTTAAATATTCCCTTTATTATTACCGAACAATATCCCAAGGGGCTTGGTCGAACAATGATTGACATCAGAAAAGAAGCCGGAGAAGATGCCGAATATTTTGAAAAACTTGAGTTCTCATGCGTTCAAAATGAAGAGCTGTTGAAAAAGATAAAAAGCTTTAAGAAAAAACAAATTATATTGGCCGGCGTTGAAGCTCATATTTGCGTTTTACAAACGGCTATTGACTTAAAAGATATGGGATATGATGTTTTTGTGGTTTCAAACGCCTCTTCTTCGCGCAACCCGATACAAACGGTTGTGGCGTATCAACGCCTTATGCGCCACGGCATTGATATTGTCACTTCCGAGATGATATTTTTTGAGTGGTTGCAAAAAGCCGGAACCGAAGAATTTAAAAGAATATCAAAAGAATATATTACTAGCGTTCCCGTTTGATAGCGGCAATGTTACGAATATACGCACAATCGCTTTCCATGTTTTCCAAATCCACAGGAAGTTTACGTCGCCAGTTAGGGTGTTTATCCCTGTCTGTTCCCGGAAGGTTTTGCATTTTTTCAACATGCAAAACATCTTCAAACTGTACCAACAAAACTTGCGATGCGCAACGCGACATAAACCTGTGAACAGCTTCTTCAATACCTTCCGGATATTTTTCGCCATAAATATAATTCTCGCTCCGCGGATTATCCTCAGGCCAAACACCATTGCTATCCATGGCAAACAGTAATTTCCAGCGGTCAAGTTCCCGCTTGTGATAGGCGGCTGCTTTTTCTTCTTCGGTAGCTATTAACCCCAGCGAACGACTCAATTCAATGTCATACCCGAACCACCACATGCGCAACGGAGCCATATCGTGCGTACCAATAGAGGAAAATGCTTTTGCCGGATAACCGGAAGGAGCTGTAAAATCTCCCCAACCATTATCTCCTCTTTCTGACCACAAAACACTTAAAGGGTGAATATTCCGCTTTTCCAACATCTCAAGAAAGCCATCCGGAACATTGCCGATGCTTTCGCCAACAACAGCGCAACAATTAAGATGACTTTCCAATGCGACAATATTTAACATGTCATTCACATTGTAATATAAATATGTTCCTTGCTCACCTTTATCAGGAATGATGTATAAGCGCATTAAACCCATAACATGATCAATGCGCAACGCTCCGGCATTTTTCATATTTGAACGCAAAATTTTGATAAACGCCTCGTAGCGATTTTCTTTCAATCTAACCGGATTAAATGCTCCCAAACACCATTTTTGCCCTGCCGGAAAAAACGCATCGGGAGGCGCTCCGGCACCCGCTTTTTGCAAGAACAGCTCAGGATTACTCCACAGCTCGGCACTATCTTGACCGACACCTACCGCCAAATCACGATAAAAACCCACACCCAAACCGCATTCTTCAACAACTTTCTGAGCCTCACCGAACTGGCGAGCCGCCTCAAATTGCAAAAACTTAAAAAATTCAACCTTCTGTTTGTGTTCTGCAACAAAAGATTTGACAGCCGCCGTATCCGGTTGATGGTATTTTTCAGGCCATGCACGCCAGCCGCCCCAAACTTTTTCACAATGTTCATCATACAAGGCCTCAAAAGCCGCCAGTTTATCCAAATCAGCCCCTTGTTCTCGGCAAAAACCTTTATATGCGGACAAACGTTCTTTATTTTTGCTTTTTTCAAAACGCTCAAAACAACGTTTCAACATTTCCATCTTTAGTGAATATACCCGCGAATATTGGATTAATTCCGCATGATGAACATCTTCCAGTTCTTGTGCGATTTCTGCCTTATCTTCCGGCAAAAATTCGGGAACCTGTTCAACATCTATATAAATCGGATTTAAAAACAAGCGACTTATCGAACAATATGGGCTGGCGTTTTCGGGGTAGTTATGCTGGAGTACATTCAGAGGATTCAACCCGATAATTGAAGCACCTGACCGCGCACACATACGTACAAGTTCTTTCAAATCCGTAAAATCACCAACGCCCCAATTGCGACGACTTTTGACTGAATATAATTGAACGGCAAAACCCCAAATTTTTTGCTTTTGCATTGCCGGCGCCTCGTAGCATTTATCCGGACAAACGGCCAGTGTGGATTTGTATTTTTTGCCGGAAACATTTATTGTTAATTCATGATACCCGATGGGAAAATCTGCATTTATTTTAACTATTTTGCGTATTCTAACCTCACCAAGCGCATTATATTTTTCCTGTTCCCTTACAGTTACTTCAACGGGTTGTCCTGAAACCTGAACCTCTATAACGGAACCATGTTGTTTTTCTGATACAACAATATTAAATTCAAGATTACCTTGCTGTCTGATAATAATGCCGTCCACCCCCAAGCGCCATTCTTTTTCCTCTAAGAGCCATAATGAATGCGCTATCTCATCCTCATTTTTTGCGGCATACCCCAACATGTTCGCAAAAAAGTTTAGGGTCTCCCTATCCACATCATAGGTGCGACAAGCCAAACCGGCATCCTTAAAACTATCCGCCACACCGAGTTTTTGCATTAAAATCTTCAGTCCGTTTTCCATGAAACTTCCTCATCAGGTTGTTATTTAACTTCAAAAACCATTACACTCCATCCGGGTACAGAAATTTTGCTTCCGGAAGTGACGGTCTTGGGCAACTCTGCTTTTCCAGAGCTGTCTAATTGTAAAGACCAACTCTTATTCCCCAGATTTGGAAGAATCCAGTCTTTCTCTTGATAGTTTGCATTAAATATACTCAATACAAAACGTCCGTTTGCATAAACGCAATAAGACAAGCTTTTCCGCTCGGAATCGTGCCAATCTTCAGAGCGAAATTCTTGTCCGCTCTCCGTATACCAACTAATATCCTTATATCCCGTCTTATCAACCGGACGTCCCGTAAAAAACTTTTTCCGGTTAAAAACTTTTAACTTGCGACGCAGATTAATGAGTTTTTTTACAAAACGGGTAAGCTGTTTATGTTTTCCGACAATTCCTTCCCACGTTATCCATGTTATAGCGTTGTCTTGACAGTAAGGGTTGTTGTTGCCCATTTGTGTATGTGCAATTTCATCTCCCGCCACCAACATCGGGGTCCCGAAAGACAATAACAAAGTGGACAGCATGGCCTTTGTACGGATTAAACGATTTTCCATGACAACGGTATTATCTGTTTCGCCTTCCGCACCGGAATTCCAACTCCAGTTTGAGTTGCTGCCGTCGTTATTGTCTTCTCCGTTGCTGTGATTGTGTTTTTGATTATAGCTCACTAGGTCTCGCAAATTAAAACCATCATGCGCGGTGATAAAATTAACGCTTGTCCAAATATCACGATTATTATAATCAAAAACATCACTCGAACCGGTCAAACGGCTGGCCATTTCTGAAGCTTGATTGACATCTCCTTTCCAAAAACGACGAACATTGTCTCTGTATTTATCGTTCCATTCCGCCCATCCGGGCAAAAATGCTCCGACCTGATACCCTCCATATCCGACGTCCCACGGCTCAGCTATCAATTTAACACGGTTCAACACCGGATCTTGTGCCACAGCATTCATAAAACCGCTGGCTTGTGTGAAATCTGTTTTGTAACGAGATAATGTCGGCGCCAAGTCAAACCTGAAACCATCGACATGCATTTCTTCCACCCAATAACGAAGAGAATCCATGACCAATCGCAACACATTCGGATTTTGCAAATTTAATGATGCGCCGCATCCGGTGGAATCGTAATAATAGCGAGGATTATCCGGATTAAGCGTATAATAAGAAGTATTATCAATTCCACGATAACATAATGTCGGACCCAGCTGGTTACCTTCACCGGTATGATTATAAACAACGTCAAGAATCACCTCTATATCATTACGGTGCATTTCTTTGACCATGTCTTTAATTTCTTTCAAATCGTTGCGACAAAGATATGACTGTTCCGGCGTGAAAAAGCTGAAACTTTCGTATCCCCAATAATTGTCTATGGTATAGCCTTTTTTATGCCGATTTCCAAAAAAGGCATGTATCGGCAAAAATTCTACGGCCGTTATCCCCAACCATTTAAGATAGTTCATTACCGAACGATGAGCAAAACCGGCAAATGTTCCACGTTTGGCATCCGGCACTAAAGGGTGCAACATCGTGTAACCGCGAAGGTGTGTTTCATAGATGACACTTTCTTCAAAAGAATGCTCGGGGTGCTTATCCTCTTTCCAATCGTAGCTATTGTCAATCACAACAGATTTTGGAACATACGGAGCCGAATCCAAATCACTGAAAGACAAATCTTTCTCAGGGGAATCTATGTCATAGCCGAAGATTGCCTTGTTCCATATCAGCTTGCCGACAAGTTTTTTTCCGTACGGATCTGTCAGTAGTTTGTAAGGGTTGAAACGAAAACCCTTCTCCGGTAAATAAGGGCCATAAACACGATACCCGTACACCTGTCCCGGCTGAACTCCGGCGAGGTATATATGCCAAATGTTGTTGTCATTTTCCGTTATGGTGTAGCGTTCAAGCTCCTCAGCCCCGGAATCATCAAACAAACACAGTTCAATCTTGGTGGCGTGTGCCGAAAACAATGCAAAATTTACACCCTTACCGTTATAAGTCGACCCGAGGGGGCTACTTTTTCCGCTAGAGGATTTAAATTTTTGCATTTCTTATTCCTTTACTATCTTATCGGTTTTAAGACAATCGTTGATAATGGCGGCACGGTCACCCTAATGGAATGAGGTTTGCAATTCCACTCAATGTTTTCGGCCTGCATAATCCCCTCGTTTTTAACACCGCTTCCCCAGTAGTTTACATCATCACTGTTAAAAATTTCTTGAAAACCGCAAAGTTCATTTACTCCCAAACGATAATCGTGACGAACAACCGGCGTAAAGTTGGAGATAACAATCATATAATCTTGCGGATTATACCCCTTGCGCATGTAGGAAATAACACTATCATCGGCGTTTGAATGTTCAATCCACTCAAATCCCCGATAGTCAAAATCTTGTTCATAAAAAGGTGCATTTCCTTTATACATCAGATTCAAATCGCGCACACAATTTTGCATTCCCTTATACATCGGATATTGCAACAAATGCCACCGCAGACTTTCTTCCGAATTCCACTCCCAATCTTGTCCAAAATCACATCCCATAAACAGCAATTTCTTTCCGGGATGTGTGAACATGAAACCGTAATAAGCTCTCAAGTTGGCAAATTTTTGCCACTCATCTCCCGGCATTTTGGACAGCATCGACCCCTTGCCGTGAACAACCTCATCATGAGATATGGGCAGAATAAAATTCTCATTAAAGGCATAGAGCAAACCAAACGTTAACATGCCATGGTGGTATTTGCGATGAACCGGTTCATGTGAAATATATTTCAACGTGTCGTTCATCCAGCCCATATTCCATTTGTAGCCAAATCCTAGTCCTCCCATTGACGTCGGACGAGAAACCATCGGCCATGCCGTGGACTCTTCAGCAACGGTGAATGCACCGCCTGATTGGGAGTAAGCCAATTCATTCATGCGACGTAAAAATGAAATCGCCTCAATGTTTTCATTGCCGCCATACTGGTTGGGAATCCATTCGCCGTTTTTACGGGAATAATCCAGATACAGCATTGAGGCAACCGCATCAACCCGCAATCCGTCAATATGGAATTCCTTTAACCAATAAACTGCACTTGCGCACAGGAAGTTAGAAACTTCCGTTCTGCCGTAATTGTAAATTTTTGTTCCCCAATCCGTGTGCTCTCCCTTGCGCGGATCGGCATGTTCATATAAATGCGTCCCATCAAATTCATTCAGTCCATGTCCGTCTTTAGGGAAGTGCGCCGGAACCCAATCCATGATTACCGCTATGCCAGCTTGGTGAAATTTATCAATCAAATAACGTAAATCATCCGGTGTACCAAAACGACTAGTCGGAGCAAACATTCCCACAACCTGATACCCCCAAGAAGCATCTAACGGATGTTCGGCCAAAGGCAAAAATTCAACATGTGTAAAGCCCATATTCACAACATACGGAACAAGGGAATCGGCCAGCTCGCGATAGGTTAAATAATCATTGCCGTCCTTGCGACGCCAAGAACCCAGATGCACCTCATAAATAGACATCGGACGATCAAAAGAGTTGCTGTCTCCCCGATATTTCATCCATTCGGAATCGTTCCAATTATAGTGATTTATATCATAAACAACGGACGCCGTGTTAGGTCTTTTTTCTGAGTAAAAAGCAACAGGGTCGGCCTTTACCAAAATATTTCCTTCATGTGTTTTGATTTCAAATTTATAGAGTTCACCTTCACCTATACCGGGAATAAAAATATCCCATACGCCGCAACTTTGATGGCAACGCATAACGTTGACACGGCCATCCCAATTATTAAATGCACCAACCACGCTGACACGTTTTGCGTTCGGAGCCCATACGGCAAACCCCACTCCTTTTATGCCCTCCATTTCCATCGGATGAGCACCCAATTTTTTGTACATTTCCAGATGGTTTCCCTCTGCTAAGAGGTACACATCCATATCCCCTAAAATGGGCGAAAAACGATAAGCATCTTCGGCTTCATAAACATCACCTTTATCATTCTCAATCCGAAAATGATAGGCAAAATTATCTCTGGCGCCTAAGTTAATCTGGTAGAATCCACGCTTGTCCAAGCAAGTCATATACCCAAGGGATTTTCCATTATTTTCAATAACTTCGACAGACTTGGAATGGGGTTGATAGGTGCGTATAAACACCTCCTTACTGCCCTTATCTTTATGTATTCCCAAGACTGAAAAAACGTTGCAATAATCGCCGTTTACAATAGCATTTATTTCTGCTTTAGAGAGTAGATTTTCCATTGATATTCCCTTGATATTTACACCATAATTTCAAGACCGAAAACATTATTTTGGTCTGTTGTATAATCTATAATTTCGAATAGTTTTAAATGCAAGGCATTTTAGAGTCCTTGAAAAAAATATTTGATAAACAGAAGGAAATCAGCAGATTAATGGTTGACGTATTAAATTTTGATTGTATATTAAGTGATGTTTAGTAAATATTTACTTGGAGTTAGTTACTATGATTAAAAATCTTGAAGATGCTATCAGAGAAGCAGCTTATTACAACTGGCAAAATGCAGGTTGTCCGCAAGGTCAGGATGAGTATTTTTGGAGCATGGCCGTTGAACAGTTGAACAAAAACTGCAACAAAAATTGCTGCAAAAGTTCTTCTGTAAAGAAGTCATCTGTTGCCGTTGCTAAAAAGTCTTCATCTAGTAAAACAGCAAGCAAATCTTCTGCAAAAAAATCTTCTAAATAAGATTTGAGAAGTATTTGTTTATCCTTGAAAAAGCCTCGAAATTTCGGGGCTTTTTTATTGTGTTTTTCGGGCTGCAAAAATCCAGCCTTTGACAGGGAATCCACCCTCAAAACGCAAAGTGCAAAACTCTTCTTTCAAAATACAAAAACCGTACTTGTTCAGTAACTTTTCAACATAATTTTTCGAATGCAAAAAACGTCCGGACAAATGTAAAAAATAATCATCCTTATTCTCATTATTCTGAGTTACGGAAAAGATAAATACCCCCTCTTTTTTCAGAGCCTTAAAGACGTTAGAAAAAACCTTATCCAAACGCCCAAAATAGGTTAAAACATCGGCTGCCGTAACGAAGTCAAACAATAAAGAATCCTTGAACAGAAAAGGAGTTTCAATATCCATCGCCAATAAATTTTTGTAGATATTTTTACTTGCGGCTTGTGACAGCATTAAGGGAGAAATATCAACACCCCATAAATCTATTTTTTTATTCAGGGAATCCAAAAAAACACCACACAATCCCGTACCGCACCCAATATCTAAACCCAAAGAATTTTCAGGCAACAAATCACCATATTTCTTAGCTATTAACTGAGGGACTTGGTACTCTAAAGCGGCTAACGAATCCTCAAAACTATCAGCAAAAGCATCAAAAATTCGGCGGACATAAACAGGGTTGCTGCGAAGGATATTTTTGTTTGACCTCAGAGCGGAAAAGACATAATCCACCAATGGATTTCCACCATATTTTTTATGCCATTTTTTTAAAATATCCTTGATTGATTTTATATCTTTTTCCAGTGATATTTCATAAAGACAATATCCCATATTTATATGTTGCGAATCCGCTCCGTTACTTAGCTCGACTGCTTGATACGCTGCCTGTACGGCCGCTTCAAAAAAGCCGGATTTTTGCAGCGCTCTGCTATAATAATTATACGCCCAAAAATTATCACTTTCCGCTTTGATTATTTGTTCAAAACATAAAATAGAGTCTGCAAACTCACCCTCCTCCAGCAAGCAGTGTCCCAACAACATCAAGCCATTTATGTTCCCCGCATCTGCATTCAAAAGGGTTTGTGCCCAAAGAGCGGCCTGTTTATATTGCCTTTGCTGCAAAAACACATTACCCAAGTTAAACATATCTGCAATGTTTTGCGGATCTGCCCGATGCGCTTTTTGGTAAAACTCCAAAGCTTTTTCATAATCATTTTGAACAAAGAACACATTGCCGATAACTTGGAGAGCTTCGTGGTTTTGAGAATCCAGAGACACAGCCTGCAATGCGTATTTTTGCGCCGCCTCAAACTTTTCTTCTTCATAAAGTTTTGCAGCCTTAGCGCTTAGCTCTTTCGCCTTCTGCGTTATCATTCCGCTCTCCGACTGGTTATAAAAAAAAGACGGAATATCCGTCTTTTCACTTTTGGTAGGGGTAGTCAGACTCGAACTGACACGGCCTGAGGCCACAAGATTTTGAGTCTAGCGCGTCTACCAGTTCCGCCATACCCCCACGAGATGTTTGCATAAATAATATATTTAATTAGACACGTCAACTCTTTTTTTGTATTATTTTTGAAGTTTTTTTATTTTGGAGCGTTAAGATGCATGTTTTGGTTGTTGGCGGGGCCGGATATATCGGCAGCCATGTTGTAAAAAATCTTTTAAATAGCGGTATGAAAGTTACTGTTTTTGACAATCTTTCAACGGGACAACGGATTAATTTTTTCTCAACCGCGAAATATATTATCGGTGACATCTTAAATGTTTCCGAAATTGAAACGGCTATGTCTAAAGATGTTGATGCTGTTGTTTTGCTTGCCGGCAAAAAAGCCGTTGGCGAATCAATGATAAATCCTGAAAAGTATGCCCTTAACAACATATCAGGAACAATTAACGTCCTTAATGCCATGTGCAAATATAATGTTAACAAACTTGTGTTTTCTTCATCGGCCGCTGTTTATGGCACTCCGCAATATCTTCCCATAGACGAAGAACACCCTCTTGACCCGATAAGTTTTTACGGTTTTACCAAATGTGATATGGAAAGGTATTTTGCGTGGTATGATCAGTTAAAGGGAATCCACTATATTTCCCTGCGCTATTTTAACGCCGTGGGGTATGATGAAGACGGAGACGTCAAAGGATTAGAAAAGAATCCGCAAAACCTGTTGCCTATTGTTATGGAAGTTGCCACAAAAAAACGCGAAAAATTGTGCATTTTTGGCAACGATTATGACACACCTGACGGGACTTGCGTTCGCGATTACATTCATGTAACCGATTTAGCCTCTGCCCATACATTAGCCCTAAAACAACTGGATAAAAAACCGCAAAGCCTTATCTTAAATTTGGGAACGGAAAAGGGAATTAGTGTTTTGGAAATGGTTACCGCAACAGAGAAGCTTATCGGGGAAAAAATACCTTATGAATTTGCCCCGAGACGCGCCGGAGATGCCGCTACTTTAACTGCTTCCACTCGCAAAGCTAATGATATTTTAGGCTGGTTTCCCTCACACAGTTCTTTGGAAAACATTATTCTCTCCACATGGAAAGCTTATACGCAATCCTAGCATGTAGACGATAAATACCTAAACAGACTCTTGTTCGATGTTGCCAGATAAACCTTTGGCGATGTTCATATTAATGTTGATTAACACATCAAGTTTTTCCGGTGACGGGGTTGTTTGGATATCAATTATCCTCTTAAAAATGAACATAGCCAAATTGAGGATATTATTTTTAATTTCAATGGGTAATGGACAATCCGGCTCATGCATGGCCGAAGCCAAAATCACCCATAATTTACGATTTTTTTCCAATGCCTCATCCAGATTTTGCTTCTCTGTTTCCCAGTTTAGGCGAACATTATTCAGAGCTGAGGCTGTCCGTATTAACGCCCTGCTCTCCAATTCTTTTTGCTCTAAACCTGAGACATCTGTTCGAGCATAATTGCCTGCTATATCCATTTTTACCTTACTCATAAAATCTTTTTTAACTCTCTTGCGATTATATTATATTCATTGTTACCGAATGGTAAATTTTAATCTAAAATTCCAAAGGAAAATACATGAAAAAGATTATAACATTGTGTTTGGGGGCGGCAATTTTATTGGCAACTTTTTCTACTTCATTTGCCCTTGTCAATTACGAAGACAGAAATGAAATGAAATTCAAAGATGTTAAAGGATCCGGTTTTCTTGAATATGCTCCTTACGGATTTGTTGAAAACCCGAGTGAGATTGTTCGCGGCAAATTCACAACCGTTTGGCAACCGTTGGTTGACGAGCTGCTTAAAGATAAAACGATTGAATTTAAATTTGATTTGCGCAGAAGAACCGACAAAGACAATATTCAAGCCACAAAAGGCGGAAAAATAGACATCTTTTTCGGAGCTTATAATGAAACCAAACTTTATGACGGACTGGAGTTGATTTTTCCTTCAATCATCAGCAACCCCGCCACAATTTTTATGCTCCCCAACAGGGTGAATGACATTAAAGAAATTGATGATTTGAAAAAACTTAAAGGCGTGCGCCTGTCTACGGAAATGTTTACAGATTTTGTTGAACGACAACTGAAACAATATGACATAGAAACGGTTGATACCTCCTATGACCTTTTCGAGCGTTTGTTCACAAAAAAAGTTGATTATATTTTGGTAACACAATATGTCGGCATTATTGAATCCATTAAGCTCGGTTTAAGGGGGCAAGTCAGCGAAGCCAGACAAACGCTGTGGAAAATGCCCATGTTTATCGGCATCTCTAAAGTTTCTCCGAATCGTCGTTTTTTGGTGCGTCTTTTTACTCAACTTTCCACCGATCCCAAAATGCAAGAAGCCGTGCGGAATAATCTACATAAAATAATTGAAGATTTTGAAAAAAAATACGAAGGAACCGTTCCACCCACGTTCGGGTTAGAAAAAGCTTTACCGACGGAAAATTCCGACAAAGAATCGACAACCGAAAAAGCTGAAGAGAAACCGGCTCCATCCCCTTCCGCCAACACGGATACCGAGCAGAAAGAAAGTGAGAACACGGCAACGCAGGAACAACACACCCCTGAAAAGTAAACATTCCAGAATAAATTGATGGATATTGGAGCTTGCTGCTTGACCTTTAAATTCAAACCGTTAAAATTAGATTTATTCGTTGAAAGGTAATTTTATGGTTTTATTGATTCATCATCCGGTTTCTCCTTTCGGACGCAAGATACGCGCCCTTATGGGGGAGAAGAAAATGTTGTTTATTCTGAGGGAGGAAGAGCCTTGGAAGCTTTCCGGTGATGTTTATAAATTAAATCCGGCGGGAGAATTACCCATATTTCTGGATGACGGACATATTTTGTCGGGTAATTACGCTATTACGGAATATCTGGAAGAGGCCGGGAATCCACCTCAGTTGATTTTCGGAGATGCTTATCAGAAAGCTGAAATTCGCCGCTTAACTTCTTGGTTTGATGAAAAGTTTTACCGGGAGGTTTATCGTTGCGTTGTTCGGGAGAAAGTTCATAAGCGATTTTCTCTCGGTTTGGCTCCGGATTCCAAGATTTTGAAAACGGGTATCGGCAATCTGAATTTTCATATGGAATATCTGGAATGGTTATTGGAACAACGCCAAAATATCGCTAGTGATGAATTGTCTCTTGCCGATATTACGGCCGCGGCACATTTATCTGTGGTGGATTACTTGGGTGATGTTCCTTGGGAAAATTTCCCTTCCGTTAAAGTTTGGTATTCGAGAATTAAATCTCGACCTTGTTTTAAAGATATTCTGAAAGACAATATTCGAGGTATTCTTCCTGCAAAACATTATATGAATTTGGATTTTTGAGAATAAAAATGAATATGAAATTTGTTGTGGCGCTACTGAGTTTGTCTTTATGTTCATGCACCTACTTATCCAAAGGAAGCGGACAGGTCGTCTATCACTGGGAAAAGGCTCATACCGGTGTTGAAAAATTTTCACGTGACCATGCCGAATGTTTAATGGCGGCTAAAGAATTTAAGCTTATGCCTGATTTCAGAACTTGGTTTTATACAGAGGAAACAAAACTTGATACCCGAGCCGATTGGAAATCATCTAAGGGTATTTGGGCCTCTTATATCCCATATCCCGGGGCGCAACCTTTGGTCGTTAACTCTCGTTATGATGATGATGACATAAGCCCCTCTGACTACGCAAAATGTATGCGAAGCAAAGGATATTGGCATCGTGACCATGATATTCCGGAAATAACCAACATCAATTTGTATCGTGCGCGCAAACCTTATCTGCAACAGCCTTTCGGTTTTGAAGACTTTTGACAACTGTGTTCGTTCTGTCCTCCACCGACAGCCTTGTAGAAACTGACAAGATTAGTGTATATTTTTGCGTTACTTTCGATGAATGATTGTTGCGCTGCAAGCAAATTTTGTTGCGACGTTAAAACCTCGCTAAATTCTACCAATCCTTGCTTGTATTTTTCTATCGTTAAATCTGCTACTTTTTGCTGCGAATTCATAACGGTGTGAGCTGATAAATTTGCTTGATATTCTTTTTCCACGGCAACCATAGCGTTTCGTATTTCTGATGCTGCCGTAAGCAATGTTGAATGATATTGCCGGGACTGTTCTTCCGTCAGATATTTTTGCAGCAGCACGTTATTGTTCAGAGCTCCAAAATGGAACAACGGAAGTTTGATTGCCGGTGACAAAGTATACATATCCGTATTCGATCCTATAAGATGCCCCAGATTGGGAGACTGCCAACCTAAAAAACCACCGATGTTTACATTGGGATACAGTTTAGCAACAGCCACCCCGATTTGGGCATTTTGAGAAATAAGCCGTTGCTCCACCGCTTGAACATCCGGTCGATTTCGCACAACAGAAACAGGCAAATCGTGAAGTTTTGATAAATCAAAATCAAAACGACGGGAAACCAAATTTGTTGCAGTTTCATCAACCAACGCGTTAATACTTCCGGGAAGTTTTCCCACTAAAACAGATAAGGCATTACGATAATTTTCTATTTCAATTTCCAGTGTTGGTATTTGCTCTCGTGTTGTTTCCACAATATACAAAGACTGATTAAGAGCTATATTGTCCGTTAACCCCGCGTTATATTTGTTTTTGACGAGGCTGTATATATCTTCTTGAATTTTCAGGTTGTTTTTGGCTATGCGCTCTTGTTCTTGGGCGCTACGCAGTTTTATGTAGTTGTTGGCAATTTCGGCAATTAAGCTCAGACGCACATTGTTTAAATCGGCCGATGCGGCTCTCAGCAAAGCCATTGAGCTTTCACTTAAACGACGGCCGCCGCCCCAAATATCTATTTCCCAGCTGGCATCCATCCCCAATTGATAATAATCTGAGATTAGCGGAACACCAAGGCTGCGAGCATTTTGTGCTTTTTGATAACTGCCGTCAATATCTAACGTCGGTAAATAGCTTACGGAATTAATTCTCAATGTCTGGCGCGCCTGCCGCAATTTAGATATTGCGATTTTTATGTTGGGGCTTTCCATAAGCCCGCGATCTACCAAATGATTTAACACGACGTCATTAAATTGTTTATACCAGTCTTTATTTACACGAAATTCATTCGTGTTTTTTATTTGCAAACTTTCCGCCAAAGAAGAATCTTTAAAATATTCCGGTTTACGGTAATCCGGTCCAACCGTGCAACAAGTCAACAGACATAAACTGAACAGAGGCAAGTATTTAGACATCATGAGAATCTCCATCAGCTGATTGATTATTATTCCCATCTTTTAATGTAATCCCCATAGAGTTGCCATGCACAGCGGTTTCTTTTTGAATTTCCGCTTCATATTTGCCGTGCCCGGCCCACTCTTTTATGTTTTCAAACAACGAAAACAACGCCGGAATAAAAATTATTCCTATAAAAGTAGCTGCAATCATGCCGTAAAAAACAGATGTTCCAATGGCTATTTGGCTTGATGCACCTGCTCCGGTCGCAACAATCATCGGAAACACTCCCAAAATAAATGTCAGGGCAGTCATCAATACGGCACGAAATCTTTCTCCCGCACCTTTTACCGAGGCCTCAATAATAGAAGCGCCGTCATCTCGGTACGCCTTTGTAAACTCAACAATCAAAATTGCATTTTTAGCGGCCAAACCAATGAGCATTATCAAACCCAATTGGGCATATATGCTAAGTGCCTGTCCCATAATGTGCAAGCCGATTATAGCCCCCAATACGGCAAATACGGTTGAAAACATCACCGCAAAAGCCAACATCCAGCTTTCATACAAAGCAACCAGAAATAAATAGCAAAAAATCAGAGCCAACCCGATCAGCAATGTTCCGACGCCAGCCGCTTCAACTTCCTGTAAGCTTAAACCTGTCCAAGCAATTTTGAAATTTTTGGGTAAAATATTATTACCGATGTTTTGTATGGCTTTGATAGATGTTCCCGTGCTTACGGCTTCGCTCGTTTGTGCCGTTACTCCGGCTGCCGTATATTGGTTATAGCGATAAATTATTTTGGGTGCAATTGATGTCTTTACCTCAGCAAAGCTGTCTACTTTTATCAGTTTCCCGTTTTGTGAAGGCACATATAACTTCAAAACATCTTTAATATCTTTACGATAAGGAAAATCTGCTTGAACAATAACCTTGTTGACCTGACCGTCCAACGTTATGTTATTGATATACCTTGAACCAAAATTATTTTGCAGCGTTTCAAACAAATTGGATACCGGAATTTGGTAACTTTCCAGTTTTGTACGGTCAATGTCTAAATAGATGTGTGGCGTATCCGCGGTGAATGTACTAAAAGCATATGCCAAATCAGGAGATTTGTTTAAGGCTTCAAGATAACGCCTTAACATTGTGTACAATTCTGACGGAGTGGTTGTTCCGTCAACCGCTAAGAGCTCAAATGACAGACCGTTGCTTTGCCCTATTCCCGGAATGGACGGCGGCGCAAAAAAGTTGACTTCAGCGTCCGGCGTTCTGCCAAACTCTTTTAACAATGTTGTGGTCAGCGCTTCTATGGACAGACTTTTGCTTTTGCGCTTATTCCAATCTTCTAAACCGATAATGCCCATGGCAACGTTTTCTCCGCCACCGCCCAACATTGAATATCCGGCAACTGATATGAAAAATTTAACACCCTCAATTTTTAGCGCCCGTTCCGAAATATCCGCCAAAATCTGATTTGTTTGATTAATGCTTGCCGTATCATCAAGTTGGATATTTGCAAAAATGATACCTTGATCTTCTTCCGGCAAAAAAGATGTTGCGGTAAATTTGAAACCTAAGACAACAATGGCTATTACAGCCAAAACAACTCCCACAGTCACTTTAAGGTATGATGAAAAAAAGTTTACGATTTTTAAATATTTGTCCTTGAAAAAATCTATCGAATCGTCAAACCATTTAAAAAATCCGTGCGGATTTTCCGGTTTGTCACCCTTAAGGAATATTGCACATAATGCCGGACTTAAGGTCAGTGCATTAAATGCCGAAAAAATAACCGACGTTGCAATTGTTACGGCAAATTGTTGATAAATTTTTCCGGTAATTCCTGCCATTAAGCCGACAGGAACAAAAATGGATAATAAAACAAAAGTGGTGGCGATAATTGCACTGCCAATTTGCTGCATAGCTTTTATGGCGGCTGTTTTAGAATCCATTTTTTCGTAAACCATCAAATACTGTACTCTCTCAACAACAATAATAGCATCATCAACAACCAAACCAATTGCCAAAATCATGGCAAACAATGTTAAAATATTAATATCAAACCCCAATATATAAATGGCTGCGAATGTGGCAATTAACGATACCGGAATCGTTATTAAGGGAATGAGTGTTGTTCTCAGTTTTTGTAAAAAAATGTATGTTACCAACACTACCAGAGAAAACGTGATAATTAAAGTTTCAATAATGCTTTCAATAGACGCTCGTACATAGTTTGTAGAATCGTAGGCAACTTTAAATTCTATATCTTCAGGAAAAGTTGAACTTAGACGTTCAATCTCTTTGCGCACATTGTCCATAATGTTCAAAGAATTGGAGTTTGGTGTTTGGCTGAGACCGATAATGACGGCTGGAGCATTATCATATTCTGCCACCATATTGTAGCTGTCGGCCCCGATTTCTACTCTTGCAACATCTTTCAGGCGAACAATGCCCCCGTGCTCGTCTGTCGTCACAACGATATTTTTAAAATCTTCAACAGTATCCAGCAATCCCTTTGCCGACAAAGATAAAACAATCGCCGTTTCTTTACTGCTGGGCGCAGAACCTATCTCGCCGATGGAAGCTTGTACATTTTGGCTGGAAATTGCTGCAACAATATCGGAGCTGGATAATCCAAGCGAAGCTAAACGATCGCTATTTAACCAAATCCGCATTGAATATTGCGGACCATAAATGGATACATCTCCGACACCTGACACACGCGCTAAGGGGTTTTGAATGTTTGTGTAGGCAAAATTGCTCAAAAACAAATCATTGTAAGTATTGTTGGGTGAACGCAAGACAAGCATGCCCAAGATGTTTGAAATTTGCGTTTTAACATCAATGCCTTCTTGTTGCACAATAGCCGGCAGTTGCGACATAACTTGTGATAGACGGTTTTGTACCTTAACTTGCGCAATATCCGGATTGGTTCCGACATCAAATGTTATGGTCAACTGGTATGACCCGTTATCATCCGATGTTGAAGACATATACAACATGCCTTCCACACCGTTAACTTGGTTTTCTATCGGAACGGCAACCGTATCCACCAATACTTGAGCATTTGCACCGGCATAAGTCGTACTTACAACAATTTGCGGCGGTGTGATTTGCGGATATTGAGATACCGGCAACACGGCGATAGCCAGTAAACCTAACAAAATCATAATAACAGAAACCACGCCGGCAAAACGAGGCCTATCAATAAAATATTCGGAAAACATCAGTGTTTCTCCTTTGACGCAACAGTAGTTTGGGAACCGGAAACCAACTTGGGAACTATTTTTACATTTTCCGGTAAGCGTCCTATTTTATCGACAACCAAATATTCATTCTCTGCAAAGCGGTTAGCAACGACATAACTATCTCCCTCAACACCCAGTACTTTCACTGGAGTTTTAAGCAAGCTATTTCCCTTTATCGTGTAAATATATTCTCCTCCGGCATCCAAATTAACATATTTTTGCCGAATCAGGGTAATATCTTTATAGTTTTTTTCCAACAACACATCGACGTAGGCATTAGAAACCAACTCGCGTTCAGGGTTATCAAAATCAGCATAGACGGCAATGGAATTTGTGCTGCGATCTATTTGGTTTGCCGTGTATTTAAACTTGCCAACCCCCGAATACATCCTTCCATCGGATAAACGAAGACGAATTTTATCATCAGCCAATAAATTTTTCGGATTTTTTGTCTGCGCGGCCAAATACTCCTTGTCTGTCATTGAAAAAACAACCCTTATAGGGTCATATTGAATGATGCTAAATAACGTTCCCGATGAAGGGGAAACATAATTCCCTCGGGTTAGCCCTACATTTCCGACAATACCGTCAATCGGCGCCTGTAACTGGGTATAATCATAATTTACCTGAGCTAGCGCCTGATTGGCTTTTGCCTCTGACAAAGACGCTTGAGCCGAAAGATATTTAGCTTTGGCATTATCTACTTCCGTTTTGGATATTGCCTTAGCTCCCGCTTGACGAACGCGCCGATAATAAAGCTCGGCATTGTTATATTCCGCTTGTGTCTGAGTTACTGCTGCCTTTGCTGCATCAAGCCTTGCCTTATATTCATCAGGTTGAATGAGAACAAGGTTGTCTCCTGCTTTTACCTCTTGTCCTCCTTCAACCCATATTTCCTGTAAATATCCTTCTATTTGCGGTTGAACGTTAACAGAATTGATTGGCGTGACATATCCCACATAACCGGTGGATAAGGTTATATCTTTTATTTCAAACGGTTGGACCCGCAACACTAATTCACTCGCCGATGCCGGTGGTGTTTTAGTGTTGCCTGATGACGGAAATAATATGTAAACGACAGCCACAATCCCTAAAATAATCAGTGCAAACAACAATCTTCCATAAATAGATTTTTCTCTGTCTTGAGCCATTGTTTTTCCTTTGTTTACCTATATCCGACAACATTGTTTAAATATTCTGCGGACACCTTTATTCAAGGTTTTGAATGTGTAATTTTGTTGATGTTTGCTCTTTTTGCTTGGCTGAATACAAATTCAGTTGTAGTATTTGGATGATTTTTTTGTAGTTTGAGTAACCTTTGTTGACGGGAAACGTGATGTCTGAAAATTTTAACAAACAACCTATCGTGTTGCAGGTTTTACCGGAATTAGAAACCGGTGGCGTTGAAACGGGTGCTATCGAAATAGCTTCTTTTTTGCAGGAAAACGGGATTAGGAATTTTGTGGCCTCTAAAGGCGGGCGAATGGTTTACGAGCTTGAAAAAAACAAAATTCCCCATTTGACAATGGATTTAAAAACTAAAAACCCTCTTAAAATTATGCGTAACGCCAAAATTTTAGAAAAATTCATTAAAGACAATGGTATTAACGTTGTTCACGCACGTTCTCGCGCCCCGGCTTGGAGTGCTTATCGGGCGGCTAAAAAAGCAGGGGTTCACTTTGTTACAACCTTTCACGGAACTTACGGTCTTGGTTTGTGGGGAATTAAAAAAGTTTACAACAAGGTTATGACTTACGGTGAGCGTGTTATTGTAATTTCAAACCACATAAAACAACACGTTCTTAAAAACTACAAAACCAATGAAAATAAGTTGCGTTTGGTTTTTCGCTGTGCGGATATTAATAAATTTTCTCCGGACAAAGTCTCTCAGGAACGTTTGATTTCTAAAATAAAAGACTACAATGTCGCGGATGATAAACCCGTAATTTTGCTCCCCGGCAGAATTACTCACTGGAAAGGCGCCCACATGCTTATTGAGGCCCTTTCTAAAATGAAAAACCAAAATTATTATTGTATTATTACCGGTGATGCTCAAAATAGAGTCCAATATTTGGAAAAATTGAGAGCTATGTCTCGCAAATATAACTTGCAGGACAGAATCGGTTTCTACGGACGTTACAATGATGTTCCCGCTTTGATGATGATGGCAACGGTGGTGCTGAATACGGCTATCGAACCGGAGGCCTTCGGACGAACAACGCTGGAAGGATTAGCCATGGGGAAAATCACTATTGCTTCCAACATTGGCGGCTCTTTGGACATCATCGACGACGGTGTTACCGGAAAACTTTATCCTTACAACAATGTGCAAGCTTTGGCAGATGCTTTGGATTGGGCTTTGGAACTTTCTGACGCGCAAAAACAAAAAATAAGCAAAGCCTCCATAAAAAAAGTGAGAGATAATTTTACAAAACAAATAATGTGTGATAAAACACTCAGTGTTTATCGGGAAGTGGTAAACAGTTAACAATAAAAAAGGAATATCTAAAATGGTTGCAATTAAATTACCCGATGGGTCAATTATGAATATGGAAGGCGAAATCAATGGTTTTGATGTCGCAAATAAAATCAGCCCCAGTTTGGCTAAGGCCGCAATTGCCGTTAATGTTAACGGTAAAACACAAGACTTAACAACTTCCATTACCACCGATGCAACCGTTACAATCATTACCGCAAAAGATAAAGAAGGGCTTCACATTATCCGCCACTCTTGCTCTCACGTTATGGCTGAGGCGGTTAAAGAACTTTGGAATGATGTTCAGGTCACAATCGGACCGGCCATTGAAAATGGTTTCTACTACGACTTTGCTCGTAAAGAGCCTTTCACAACTGAAGATTTTGCTAAAATCGAAGCGAAAATGCATGAAATCGTTCAACGCGATGAAAAATTGGAACGCATTGTTATGCCACGCAATGAAGCTATTAAATTTTTCAAAGACAAAGGCGAGCATTATAAGGCTGAGATTATTGAAGATTTGCCTGAGAGTGAAGTTATTTCTCTCTACAAACAAGGCGATTTTGTGGATTTGTGCCGTGGTCCGCACGTTCCATCTACCGCTAGAATCGGTGACGCATTTAAGTTGATGAAGGTTGCCGGTGCTTATTGGCGCGGGGATTCCACTAAAGAAATGTTGCAACGTATTTACGCAACGGCTTGGGCGAACAAAAAAGACTTGGATGAGTATTTACAGATGCTTGAAGAGGCTGAAAAGCGCGACCACCGCAAGTTAGGACGCGAAATGGATTTGTTCCATTTTGAACCAGACTATGCCCCGGGGGCTGTTTTTTGGCACGATAAAGGATATAGAGTTTACCGCAAACTCATTGAATATATGCGCCGCAGGCAAGAAAATAACGGCTATATCGAGATTTGCACGCCTCGAGTTATGGATAGATGTTTGTGGGAAACTTCCGGTCACTGGGAAAAATACGGTGCTCATAACTACTCCGGACAAACAGAAGATAAGAAATGGTTCTGCATTAAACCGATGAACTGCCCCGGAGGATTATTGGTCTATAAACAGGGAATCAAATCTTATCGTGATTTGCCATTGAGAATCGCCGAGTTCGGCAAGGTTAACCGCTATGAAGCTTCCGGATCGTTGATGGGTTTGATGCGTGTTCGCGAGTTTACTCAAGATGATGCGCATATTTTCTGTACTCCGGAACAAATGGAGGAAGAATGCGTTAAAACGATGAAGCTTATTTTTGATATTTACAAAGATTTCGGGTTTGAAAATATCAAGATTTATCTGTCAACTCGTCCGGAAAAACGCATTGGCTCCGATGAAATTTGGGATATTTCAGAACGCGCTTTGGCAAATGCATTAGAAAAACACGGTTACGCCTATGAAATTAATGAGGGCGAAGGTGCTTTCTACGGACCAAAGTTAGAATTTATTTTGAAAGATGCCATCGGACGCGAATGGCAATGCGGTACTGTTCAGATGGATATGAACTTGCCTCAACGTTTTGATATTTCTTACATTGGTGAAGATGGTGAGAAACATCAACCCGTTATGCTTCATAGAGCTTTATTTGGCTCAATTGAGCGCTTTTTAGGAATTTTGATTGAAAACCATGCCGGAAAATTGCCATTATGGCTTTCTCCGGAACAGGTTGTGGTCGCATCGATTGTCAGCGAATTTGATGATTACGCTGAAGATGTGGCTAAAAAGTTACGCGCGGCCGGATTAAAGGCTCGGACCGATTTAAGAAACGAAAAGATAAGTTACAAAATTCGTGAACATTCGGTTGCTAAAATTCCGGTAATTGCCGTTGTCGGTGCTAAGGAAAAAGAGAACGGAACGGTTACAATTCGTCGTATCGGTTCCGAAAAGCAAGAAGTCATGAAGCTTGAGGACTTTATTGCCATGCTATCCCAAGAGGCTGAGATGCCATCGCAGGATAGATAGCTCTAAATTATCTTGCTAAAACCGCTTTGCCATAAACAAAGCGGTTTTCTTTATCGTGATAAAATTTATAAACAAGAAAAGCGCCCTAACAGCGCTTTTTTTTCGTTTATTTTTGAAATTGTTCCGCAAATTTTCGTTTATCAATCCCGTTAATGGTCTTTATCTTTTCATTAACCAGCATTGTCGGCAACTCCATTCCTAAAAACACACTCCGTTCATCAGCATTGTCGACAAAGGCCGTAATGTTACCGCTTGCCCCTTCAATCAAGCGTCTTGATGCCGTGCGCCATAAATAGGCCAACTCCTCATTACTCAATTTAGGGTGAGAATCCGTATCCAGCCCCATATCAATCATTTTTGCACCGCATGGTGTGTTGTCCAACATCACAAAACCTTTATTTTTCTGTAAAAAGGCCAAAGCGTCTTGTTTGTTCTTTTTAGTGGGTTGATAACTAACACTGTAAACAACCAATGTATCGGGTTTGGTTGATACGTCAAACGTTTTGGCTACCATCAACACTTCATCATAAAAATCATCCATTTTTATTTGCTCTTTCTGCTCTTCACAACCTCTAAGGCGTTGTTAGAAACGATAATATCTGCTATATCGCCATCACTAATTTCGCCATTTAAAATTTTTATCGCTAATTTATTCTCAATTTGATTTTTTAGCAACCTTTTTAATGGTCTTGCTCCATAAAGCGGATCATAACCATTATTCACAATCCATGCGAATGCCGCCTCGTTTACATTCAGATGTATGTCTTTAGATGATAAACGTTTTTCTACGTTATTTATTTGAATTTGGGCTATATCCTTAATATTATTCTTATCTAACTTATGAAAGATTGTAATTTCATCTATACGGTTTACGAACTCAGGCCTGAATGATGCTTTTACAATATCCATCACTTGAGCCCTAACTTTGCGACCATCGTCCAATCCGCTGGCGGTAGACAGGATTTCCGACCCCAGATTAGAGGTCATGATTATAATTGTATTTTTAAAATCTACCGTGCGCCCTTTTCCATCGGTTAAACGACCGTCATCTAAGACCTGAAGCAAGATATTAAATACATCAGGATGAGCTTTTTCAACCTCGTCAAACAAGATGACCTGATAGGGGCGACGACGAACAGACTCGGTTAAAAAACCTCCTTCCTCATATCCGACATACCCCGGAGGAGAACCGATTAAACGGGCAACCGCGTGCTTTTCCATATACTCCGACATATCTACTCGCAAAAGAGCGGTTTCGTCGTTGAACAAAAATTCAGCCAACGCTTTACTTAACTCCGTTTTTCCTACCCCTGTTGGCCCTAAGAACAGGAAGGAACCGATTGGTTGTTTGGCATCGGAAATTCCGGCACGAGAACGTCGCACAGCATCAGAAACGGCGGCTATGGCATCTTTTTGACCAATGACTCTTTTGCCTAAAAATTCCTCCATGTGCAGTAGCTTTTCTTTTTCACCTTCAAGCATTTTATCAACCGGAACACCTGTCCACTTAGACACAACAGAGGCTATACTTTCTTCTGTGACTGTGGCAGCTATCGTATCTTTTCCAGCTGTTGTTTTTTCCTCCACCTGTTTAATTTTGCTTTCCAGCTGGGGAATAATACTGTACTGCAGTTCTCCGGCACGTTCAAAACGGCCCTCTCGTTTAGCTATTTCAACTTCTATTTTTGCCTTGTCCAAGCGCTCTTTCAGCCCCGTTAAATCTGACAAGCCTTGCTTATCCTCTCTCCACTTATCTCCCAGAGATTTTGCTTTAGCCTCAAGACCCGAGATTTCATATCCGATGAGCTCCAGACGCTCTTTTGACTTATCATCTGTTTCCTTTTTCAAGGCCTCACGTTCAATCTTTAATTGGAGAACCCTTCTGTCTAATTCATCAAGCTCTTCCGGTTTGGAATCGATTGCCATACGCAAGGAGCTGGCCGCCTCGTCCATTAAATCTATCGCCTTATCCGGCAAAAAACGATCTGTTATGTACCGATTAGACAGAGATGCCGCGGCTATAAGTGCTGAATCGGAAATACGTACGCCGTGATGAAGTTCAAACTTTTCCTTAATTCCTCGAAGTATGGAAATTGTTTCTTCCACGGTCGGCTCACCAACGTACACAGCCTGAAAACGTCTGGCCAAAGCAGCATCTTTCTCGACATATTTCTTATATTCGTTTAACGTTGTGGCACCCAGACAATGAAGCTCGCCTCGCGCTAACGCCGGCTTCAGAAGATTAGAAGCATCCATAGAACCTTCGCCGGCTCCGGCTCCCACCAAAGTGTGCATTTCATCAATAAACAGTATTATCCCGCCTTCAGAGGCTTCAACGTCTTTTAGGACCGATTTCAAACGCTCCTCAAATTCTCCCCGAAATTTTGCACCGGCAATCAAAGCGCCCATGTCCAGAGATAAAAGCTGTTTTCCACGCAGACTTTCCGGCACGTCATTATTAACAATTCGCATGGCCAAACCTTCGACAATTGCCGTTTTTCCCACCCCCGGTTCACCGATAAGCACCGGATTATTTTTTGTGCGACGCGATAAAACTTGTATTGCGCGGCGAATCTCATGCTCTCTTCCGACAACGGGATCCAGTTTCCCTTCTTTGGCCTTTTGGGTAATATCAATCGCAAACTTCTTAAGAGCCTCAAAATTGTCTTCCGCACTTTCGTTATCTGCCGTGCGCCCTTTTCGATATTCATTAATTACTTCGTTTAGTTTTACAACATTAACTCCTGAAGAGGATAAAATCTCATAAGCTTCTGTGCCGGCTGTCATTGCCAGCGCCTGAAAAACACGCTCAATTGTCACAAATTTATCGCTGGCTTTATCCGCTAATTTTTCGGCTTCCATCATCACCAAAGTAAAGTCTTGAGACATAACACTTTGTACTGAAGAACCTTCTACTTTGGGCAATTTGTTAAAAGCAGCATCCAACTTGCTTCTAACCTGCGTGAGACTGCCACCGCTTTTTAGGATAAGCCCTGAAATCATATCCTGAGGATTGTCCAACAATGCTTTCAGCAGGTGTAGCGGTGTGATGTATTGGTTTTGGTTGGCTGCCGCCAAATTAATCACGTCTTGGATTAATTCTTTGGATTTAGATGTTAATTTTTCAAAATTCATCGTTTTACCTCTCTATCTTCTATAAATATAGGAAATAGAAACGGCAAAAATCAAGTTCTTTGAAATTTATTTATTCGGAATCAAATTTATCAGCGTAATTTCAGAGGGAGAAAAAAGACGCATCATTGGCCCCCATGTGCCAGCCCCTCTTGTTACATGCATATCAATTCCGTTTACTTTATAATCCCCGGCCAGATAACCGCAGTTGGCTTTTTTCATAAAGTAATGTATCGGAAAGAGCTGTCCGCCGTGCGTGTGTCCCGAGAGTATAAGGTTATAATTAAACGAAGTAAGCATGTCTGCTATGCTCGGGTTATACGACAATAAAATACGGTAATTTTCTTTATCACCGCCTTTAAGAGCCTGTTCAAAATTCATCTTAAACGTTGGATGCGAATAAGCCGTATTAACATCGGGCACACCTGAAATAAAAACATTTAGGGGTTCTATCAATATTCCACGATTGAACAACATGTGAAACTTGAGTTGCCGCATTTTATAGCTCCATGAAGTTATACCCATGTAAAATTCATGGCTTCCCAAGACAGAATAAACACCATACGGCGCTTCTAATTCGTTCAATATATTCACTTTTTTATCAATCTTGATAAAAACGTCATCCATTATATCTCCAGTTAGCACAACAATATCCGGTGATAATGAATTTACTTTTCTGACAATCTCTTGAATCCGTGCATCCGGAGTGGCTCTGGTAATATGGACATCCCCCAACTGGACAATACGAACATTTCTTTTAACTAACGGGGTTCTAATATTCAGTTCGTGAACAATCGGCGCGCGCCACCCCTCATACAAAGCATAGCAAGAAATTAAGACTGAACAAAGTAAGACCCAGAGATTTGCCTTATTCAGTACATTTATGTTTTTAGGATTCAAAGTCCAACTGTTATGCCTTAAAAGGACAGAGAGACCATAGATGACATACCACACGACATCTCGGCAAATCAACAACACCAAAAAGATAAGCATGCCACCGAACAATGTGTAGCCAAAATAAGAAATGACATTAAACCATGTGGTACCTATCTCATAAATACCGGATAATCCGCTGATTATTAACGGAGAAAACCACCCCAAAACAATCAGGAACACAATCCAGATTCTTACGGAAAAACGAAAATTATTGTAACCTACAACCGTTTTTATCGTGATTGTTGCGCAAGAAAGCAGCAAAATCAATGTCGCTAAATAGAATAGCACCTTACCCCCCAATTACAGCATTTCTTAATACCAGAATAGCTGTGTATGGTTAATATATTATGAAATATTTTCTAAATACGGCTTTTTTTATAATGTAGCTGCCGCATCAATCTTCATTCTGGGGCGGCCGCGTCTTTTTACCTGTTTTTCTTCCGGTGCACTTTCAATATTTTCGGACTTAGCCTCTTTGGTTTCAGCCTTAATTTCAATAACCTTAAACTCCCGCTTTACAGGGGTCGCCTCTGCATTTGCCATGGAAACATTTCCATCAACATTCTCCGGAATCTGTTCTGTCGTCGGAACATTTTCATTTTGCTCTTTCGGCTGGTTGGAAGTTGCACCTTGCGTTGCACTCTTTCGCTCATTTATTTCTGTAACAATTTTGCGGTAATGCTCAGCATACTGACGAAAAACCTCTGCTTCCACATAGTTTCCGTTACCTTGTGCTTCCTTAGCCAGCTCATTGTAGCGCTTAATTAAATCAAGGGCCGTGCCGCTAACTTTTCCGGCTACGCTGATACTATCAAACTTATAGTTAAGCGAATATACCTGATTGTTGTAGTTGTTATAATTGTTGTTGCGAAATTTGTTATTTTTCTTCATTTACAATACCATACTTATTTCCTCGGCAAGCCGAAGAGTGTTAACGCTTAAAAAGCCCAAATAAAATATTTTGTTTTTATCGGAATAAAAGGCGACAAACAAAAAAATTTAAAAAAGCCGCCGAACGCTTGTCATATTACATAAATAATATTTAATTGCAAATTATTTTTTTAAGATTACACATCTTTCAATACCACCGAAATCTTTTACAATCTGAACCAAATTAAAGCCGTAAGAGCAAAATATTCTTGTTATCTCTTCGTATTGTCCTGCACCGGCTTCTAAAAACACCATGCCGTTATCTCTCAAGAGTTTAGGCATAATTTCCGCCAAACGACGATAGCTCACCAGACCATCCTTCCCTCCGTCCAAAGCCTCTTGCGGGTCATACAAACTCACTTCTGCATCTAAACTTGCTATATCATCGCTTTTGATGTACGGAGGATTTGATACAACAACATCAAAAACCTCTCCCAGCTCGTTTACAAAACCATCAGAAAACCAGCTATTCTGAATAAAACGCACCTGTTTCTCCGCTTTAAGACGCAGGGCATTGCGGCGAGCGATTTTCAATGCGGCATCAGAGATATCAACTCCCGTTCCTTGCAATTCCGGAAATTCGGCTAAAACGGATAATAATATACATCCTGAACCCGTGCCTAAGTCCAATATGTTTTTAACATCATGCACTCCAACGTAGTCAATAACCGCCTCAACCAGACGCTCGGTATCCGGCCTTGGAGACAGTACAGATTGCCCGACTTCAAAATCATATTTGTAAAAACCTTTTCGGCTTAAAATTTTATCAACCGGCTTATGCTGAAGGCGTTGAAGTATCATTTTGCCGAAAATTTTTTTCTGCCCAACGGTCAGAGGTATTTTATAAAAAAGAACAGCATTATCATCTACACCCAGAGTAGCTGCCATCAACAGGCGAACATCTTTTCTGACATCGGAAAAACCTGCTGCCTTAAGCTCTGCCTCGGCATTTTTCATTTCTTGTTCTATATCAGGATTCATAATGCCACTCCGTAATAAAAAAACAAAAAGCACCTCCCCGATGCTTGTCTTAAAATGAAATTATGAGCGGCTGTACACTTCATGAGGACGTTCAGGCAACTCAAGTGATTGCTCGCTGGTGTCTTCATTTTTCAACCAAACAACTCTTTTGAGACGATCGTTCATACGACTTTCGAAAGCATCAGCATCCAGCCCCATTAACTTCTTTTCTTGCATTGTTAACAGAGGCATAAAGCAGGCTTTTGTATGTGTCTCAACAGTTTCCATGGTTTTCCTTCCAGTGTGTTCTATTATACTAACACGTTTTTTCTTTAATTTCAAGCAAAACCAAGTTTTTTAGCTTTTCGAAGGCTATTTTTTCTATTTGACGGACACGCTCCCTGCTGATACCGAATCTTTGGCCTATATCCTCCAGAGTTTCAATATTTTCGCTCAACATCCGATTTTTAACAATATATTGCTCACGCTCATCTAGACGAAGCATGCATTCTTGCAAAATCTTAGCTTTCAGACTTGCTTCCTGACGACGAGAAACAGTTTCTTCAATATTTTGGCTGCCATCAACAACCAAATCAATCTTTTCATTATCGTCTTCGTCAGAAACACTAACATTCAGCGAACGATCACCGTGCAAACGACCATTCATTTCGAGAACTTCGCTCTCCTCAACCACAAGTTCTCCGGCTATCGTTTTAACCTCTTCAGGATTAAGCTCACGATTTTCATATATTCCCAAACGGGCTTTAATCCGGTTGAGGTTATAAAAAAGTTTCTTCTGCGCGGCTCTTGTCCCGATTTTAACTAACGACCATGAACGTAAAATATAATCATTCACGGAAGCTTTAATCCACCAAATAGCATACGTTGCCAAGCGAACTTTTTTAGACAAGTCAAATTTCTTTACCGCCTGCATCAGCCCAATATTGGCCTCTGAAATAATATCGGACATCGGCAAGCCGTAATGGCGGTAATTAAAAGCGATTTTAGCCGCCAAACGCAAATGAGACGTTACTAATTTTTGAGCTGCCTGCATGTTTTTGTTTTGTTGAAAATCGACTACCAGGCGCTCCTCTTCTTCTTCAGAAAGCACCGGAAATCTTCTTATTTGTTCAAGATAAGAACACAAGCTGCCGTCATTTACAGCAACGGGAAGATTTGATGTTTTAAGTACGAGTTCCGAACCGACACTCATTATAAAATCGACCTCTTTTCCACTTCCACTAAACAAAAATAAAATCAACACAACTCTGGATAATACTTACTTCTCTTGTTTTTTGCAACAGCAAAATAAAACTTACGCTACTCATACACAAACGGCAATATATTTCCTTCACCCTGATCCGTAGAAAAATTGATAACTTCAACTTTTATTTTTCCATTTTCGGGAAACATCAGAAGATAAATTTTATGCCCGACCAATGTACTATCACTGCTGCATAATTTTATATTTTTCTCATCAAGACCACCGTTGATTTTTAACGTTATCATGCGGTTGGCCACCGTATAGTTATCCTTAGGACGAAAGCTTGAGAGCTCTTCATCGGAAAACTTCCCTATACTTTTTGACACCAATATCTGATGGCGACGATCACGTATGGACGAAGCCTCGGTCTTTGCCTGAAACTCGTCGGTCACCTGCTTAACTTTCAGAGTTAATTTGCTGTCTGAGCATTCCGGTAAAACGACTCCGGCATTCTCTTTTTTTTCGATACTTTCTTTAGCAACATTATCTTGCGAATCCGGTTGGATATTACCTTCTTCTGTTTCAGCTTTTGCAGCTTCTTCCTGACCGGAAACCTCTTCGGCATAGCACGGTTGTGTTAGTAAAAACAATACCGCAAAAACTGTCCAAAAGCGCATTTTTCCCTCCTCTAAAAGTTAATCGAATTTGGTGTACGAGGGAACGGAATTACGTCACGAATATTACCAATTCCCGTTACCAACATCATCATACGCTCAAAACCCAGACCGAATCCGGCGTGAGGAACCGAACCGTACCGACGCGAATCCAGATACCATGAATAGTCTTGTTCGGTCATACCCAATTCTTTAATTCTGTTTACCAAAACATCTAAACGCTCTTCACGCTGAGAACCGCCGATCAGCTCGCCAATTCCGGGAACGAGGACATCCATTGCCGCAACGGTTCTTCCATCATCATTCTGGCGCATATAAAAAGCCTTAATCTCTTTCGGATAATCACGCACAATTACAGGGCGCTTAAAGTGTTTTTCCGCCAAAAAGCGCTCATGCTCCGTCTGCATATCAATGCCGAATTCCGGCTCATACTCAAATTTCTGACCAGACTTTTTCATAATATCAATCGCCTCAGCATAGGTAATGCGCGCAAACCCATTTTCAACAATGTTGTGCAACTTATCAAACAATCCGGGCTCAACAAATTTATCAAACAATTCTAAATCTTCATGTGAATTTTCCAACAGATGGTTGATGCAGAACTTAACCATATCTTCAGCCAAATCCATGTCATCATAAATATCGGCAAATGCCATTTCCGGTTCAATCATCCAAAACTCGGCCGCATGGCGGGTTGTGTTGGAATTTTCGGCGCGAAATGTGGGGCCAAATGTATAAATATCGCCCAGACCCATCGCGTACATCTCGCCGTTAAGCTGACCCGAAACCGTTAAATGCGCTTCTTTTCCAAAAAAGTCTTGCGCATAATCCACTTTTCCGTCTTTGGTTTGAGGCACATTATTCATATCCAGTGTGGTTACGCGGAACATCTCCCCCGCGCCCTCACAGTCTGCCCCCGTAATCAGCGGCGTATGAACATAGCGAAATCCACGGCGGTGAAAAAATTCATGGATAGCGTAAGACAATTCCGAGCGCACTCTGAACGCTGCCCCGTATTTATTTGTTCGCGGCCTTAAATGTGCGATTGTGCGAAGATACTCATCTGTATGTTTTTTCTTTTGCAAAGGATAATCATCCGGCGCAATATCGTAAATTTCTATTTTATCAGCGACAATTTCAAATTTTTGGTTACCGCCTTTTGATTCCTCAAGACTCCCTGTTACGGCAACAGAAGAACCCGTGGAAAGCTTTTTAACATCGTCATAATTGGAAAGATTATTATTGGCAATGACTTGGATATTTTTCAGACAAGAACCATCATTAATTTCAACAAAAGAAAAGTCTTTTGAATCGCGACGCGTGCGTACCCAACCTTTAACCAACACTTCCGGCTGTGTTTTTTCCGAAGCCAGAAGTTTTACAATTTTTGTTCTTTCCAACATCTTTTTTTCCTTAAATTTCAGATTATCTGCCGGCACCGGCCGGACATTGACAAGTGAATATATTACAAGAATCAAAACTTGTCCAGATTGACATTTATCAATATGTATATTAAATTCCAATCAGTTGTAAATTTTAGGGAGACATACCATGAAAAAATATGCCATTTTGTTGGCTTTGCCTTTTATGCTTGCTGTTAGCGGCTGTACTTCTAGAATCGGAGCTAATGATTATGCAACCGCTACCACCGGTCAAGTTAACCGCGCTGTTGAGGGTGTTGTTGTTAATGTTCGCCGCGTTCAGGTTCAAAGCGACAATGGTGCAGGTGCTTTAGTCGGCGGTGCGGCCGGTGCTGTTGGCGGTTACGCCATCGGTGGTGACAAAACCGCTCATATTCTGGGCGCCATCGGCGGAGCCGTTCTCGGCAGTATGGCCGGCGATGCCGCGCAAAGCGCGTTATCCAGCCAAGCCGCTTATGAATATGTTATTCGCTTGAATACCGGCAGCATGGTTACCATTACTCAGGGTGACGATGTTTTATTAACTCCGGGACAGAAATGTTTAGTCCTCTACGGAGCTCAATCCCGAGTTGTTCCTGCCAATTACTAGGCTCAACTTTTCGAAAAGTCCCTGCTCTGCAAAAGCAGGGATTTTTATTTTAAATAATTCCCATCTTTTGCGCCGTAACAACCGCTTGTGTGCGATTTGTGGCCCCGACCGCACGAAGCAATGCGTTAATATGCAGTTTTACCGTTGCTTCAGAAACACTCATCTTATAAGCAATCTGCTTATTCGACAACCCTTCTGCCACATAACTCAAAACTTCAAACTGCCGCGGCGTTAAAAGTTTTTTACGTTTGTCTTGAACAGATGTAACACTTCCCGAATTATCCATAATTGACGGGGGAAGATAGGTTCCACCGTCTAAAACCAGATGTAACGCCGAAGTTAATACCTTTGTATCCGAACATTTGGAAATGTAGCCCTTAACCCCATACTCCAAAGCCTTTTTCACATTACGCCCTTCTTCTGATGCCGAAATCACAACAAAGCGCGCCTCCGGGGCTTGCTGGCGAAGCTTTGACAGCCCCTCCTCCCAAGGCATATCAGGCATTTCTAAATCAACTATCACTAAATCTGTATTATCACCGGATTTAAGAAGCTTTAGCGCTTGTGTGTAATTTGCCGCCTGCAAGATTTCGGCTTTGGGCGTCAACTTTTCTAAATGTAGGGTTAAACCGTCACGAAATAAGGCATGGTCGTCCGCTATCAGTATCTTCATCTTTCTCTCCCGCAGGTTTAGACTGATATGTAGGCGGTTCGTGCTAGTATAGCATAAATATCACCCAATCCATTAAATATTTGTTAATTGCTATATATGAGCGCTTGGCTTGATTTAAAGGGTGATGAAAATTTATTCTTTTGTCGGAAGATATAACACTTCAATCCCGGCTTCTTTAAACATTTCTTCCGAGATATTCAATTTATCACGCCAAGTGTTTTGCGGTGTGTTCTTATCAATTTTAACTTCATGCGTTACCACCATTTTGATACCGGATTGAATAATCGCACGACAACAATCGGTGCAAGGGGCATGCGTGGCATACAGGATACACCCTTTCAAAGATGTACCCGTCAAGCAGGCGTTGTAGATGGCGTTTCGTTCCGCGTGTTCAAAAAAGTCATATTTCGTCGGCCGTTCCATTCTCTCGGGTTTATCATCTGAAACGCCCCGCACCAAGCCATTGTATCCCGTAGCTCGGATTTCTTTATCCGGCCCGACAACAACAGCCCCTGTTTTGGTCGAAGGATCTTTGGACCATGTTGCAACAAGTTCTGCCACATCCATAAAACGTTTATGCCATTTTTCCGAAAACATAAAAACACCTCATCTCTAAAAAGGTTCATTTTTTAGCAGTGTAGCATTTTTTTGTTTGCTGACAAGAATTATTTTATAGTCTTGTTTTGCGAGAAAAAATCATCGCAAAATCATGAGTTTTTCTTGACATAACCTTTAAAATATCCGAAGTTATACGCAGTGTTTTTTAATTTATTAGGAGAAAGAAATGAGTGCTATTATTGATATTCACGCTCGTGAAATTTTAGATTCACGCGGCACCCCGACTATTGAAGCCGATGTTGTTTTGCAAAGCGGGGCTTTCGGACGCGCGGCTGTTCCCTCCGGAGCATCTACCGGCGTACACGAAGCTGTTGAGTTACGCGATGGCGACAAAGCCCGTTTTGACGGTAAAGGGGTTCTGAAAGCAGTAGAAAATGTCAATGATAAGATTTATGATGCTTTGGCAGGCTTAGATGCTGAAGATCAAATCACAATCGACCAAACAATGATTGACCTAGATGGCACAGAAAACAAAGGCAAACTGGGTGCTAATGCTATTTTGGCTGTTTCTTTGGCTGTTGCAAAAGCTCAGGCTGAAGAATGCGAATTGCCTTTATATCGTTATTTGGGCGGCACAATGGCTCGCACTTTGCCGGTTCCGATGATGAACATTTTGAACGGCGGAAAACACGCTGACAACCCCATTGATATTCAAGAATTTATGATTATGCCGGTTGGTGCCGAATCTATTAAAGAAGCCATCCGCATGGGCGCTGAAATCTTCCAAGCTTTGAAGAAGAATCTGAAAGCTGCCGGACAAAACACCAATGTCGGTGATGAAGGTGGTTTTGCTCCGAATCTGAAGTCTGCCGAAGAAGCCTTAACATTCATCGTTAACGCTATTAAAGATGCCGGTTACAAACCCGGTGAAGATGTTGTTTTGGCTTTGGATGCCGCTTCTTCTGAGTTCTACAAAAACGGCAAGTACGAAATGGAAGGTGAAGGAAAATCTTACACCAATGCTCAAATGGTTGAGTTTTACAAAGGTTTGTGTGACAAGTTCCCGATTTTCTCCATTGAAGACGGTATGGCTGAAGACGACTGGGAAGGCTGGAAACTGCTAACCGATTCATTGGGTGACAGAATTCAGTTGGTTGGCGATGATTTGTTCGTTACAAACCCGAAACGCTTGGCTATGGGTATCGAAAAAGGCGTTGCTAATTCTATTTTGGTTAAAGTTAACCAAATCGGTTCTTTGACTGAAACAATGAAGGCTGTTGATTTGGCTCAACGCAACAAATATTCTGCCGTTTTGTCTCACCGCTCCGGCGAAACTGAAGATACAACAATTGCAGATATTGCCGTTGCCACAAACTGCGGACAGATTAAAACGGGTTCAATGTCTCGTACTGATCGCTTAGCAAAATATAACCAACTTATCCGCATTGAGGAAGAGCTTGGTGATATGGCCGTTTATGCCGGTAAGTCTATCTTGAAGAAATAAGACTCCGGAAGCGTTATAAAGGCCGATTAATTTCGGCCTTTTTTCATCGTTCTATTTTTGAAAGGACAGAAATATGACTGCTTTTTACATTGGCGCGACGATTGTTGTTCTTTATATCATCGCTGTTTATAACGGATTAGCTGCCGCACAGCAAAAGGTAAAAGAAGGGTGGAGTGATGTGGATACTCAACTCAAACGGCGTTACGATCTAATCCCCAATTTGGTAAACACCGTTAAGGGATATGCTCAACATGAGCAAGAAACTTTTGCAAAAATTACAGAAGCCAGAACGGCGGCGATGAGTGCCGGAAACGGTGCGGCTCGTTCTGAAGCCGAAAATATTTTAACTTCCGGGTTAAAGTCTGTTTTTGCACTGAGCGAAAATTATCCGGACTTGAAAGCCAATCAAAACTTTCTGCAATTGCAGGAAGAACTGGCTGACACCGAAAATAAAATTCAGGCTTCTCGCCGTTTTTATAACTCTATGGTATTGGCTCTAAACACCAAAATCGCCACTTTTCCGAGCAATCTTTTGGCTGCGGTATTCCATTTCGAAAAGGCCGCATTTTTTGAGCTTAGCGAAGAAGAGAAGAAACTTGCTTCTGAACCTGTAAAGGTTAGCTTCTAAGGAACAAACCATGACCGCACCCCAAACCGTTTATGATCACATCGAGGACAATAATCGGAAAACAAAACTTTTGTTGCTGTTGTTTCCGCTGTCTTTGTTTTTGTTATTCGGCGTTGCCTGTTTTTTGGCGGTTTTGATATTAAACGACAGAGATTTTACTTTTGACGGGGTGCGGATTATCGGAGATTTTTGGCCCGATATAAAATCTTATATCACCCAAGATACTCTTGTTTTTTGGTCTGCTTTGGGATATTCCCTCGCGGCTTTTGTGCCAATAGTTGTTTTGGCTTCTATCTGGATGGGAATTTCTTATATTTTCGGCGATAAGATGATGCTGGGTTTTGCTAATGTCCAACCGCTTAACAAGCAAGATAACCCTCAAGTCTTTCGTCTGGTAGAAAATGTTGCTATGGCGGCAGGTTTGCCTTTGCCCAAAATCTATATTATTGAAGATGACTCGCTTAACGCCTTCGCAACCGGACGGAATCCTGAAAACGCGTCCATCGCGCTCACATCGGGAATACTTAAAAAGCTTAACCCTGATGAGCTTGAAGGAGTTATCGCACATGAGATGGGACACGTCGGGAATCGAGATATTCGACTAAATCTGCTCATCATCACAGGGCTTAGTGTCTTTGGCTTTGTGGCTGATTTTTTGCGTTTGGGACTCAATAAAAACAACCGAAACTCCAAAAACGGACAGTTGCAACTATTGTTGCTGTTTTTGATTGCGGCGTTATTAATTTTTAACTTTATCGTGGCTCCGCTCATTCGGCTGGCGGTTTCTCGCGCCAGAGAATATGCCGCAGATGCGACAGGCGCCTTAATTACGAGAAACCCTTTGGCTTTGGCTCGGGCGCTTGCGCGAATATCAGAAGATTCTCGTGTTGAGATATTGGATAAATCGCCAACTATGGCGGTTGCTTGCATTGCCGACCCTAAACTCGGCCTTAATTCCCTTAAAGAGCTTACAGCGACGCACCCCTCTATTGAAAGCCGTATTGAGCGTTTGAAAAGTATGGATTACCTCTACCAAACCAAATAACTATAATTTTCTGGATTTGGAGATAAAAAAGAGCTATAATCTCCCTAAAGGAGAGACTTATGCGCTATTATAATCGATTAAAAAACCGCGGCGGAGAAAAGGAGTTTATCACCGAAAAGGGAGCTGTCTTGCTCATGTGCACGCCGGAGTTTAACATCAGCGATGACATTATTCCGGAGAACCTTAAGGAAAAAGGACTGCAACTTAGATATGTTCCTGATGCTTATACAATTTGGCGCAATCCTGAAAGCAACAAAATACAACTAAAGAGAATTGGCGAATCCGATTGCGCCCTTCCGGCAAAAAGAGCTGATTGTATTTATACTCCTGTTCCTTCCTTGACCATTTTGGGATACGCCTTATGCATAGATGAAAAATTGGGGCAAGTTTCTTCAGAAGAACAAAAAGAAATATCTAAAATTAAAGAACATTTTAAAAAACTTACCGCTGATGATCAGTTCAGTTCCGTCGTGCATGAAGTTCACCATTTACAAAATGCCGTTAAATTAGATGAATTACATGAAAAGCACAATGCACGTATGACTAAAGAACAATTTATCGTCTCTAAATTCATTGACGAATTTTCCGCTTCATCTGCTGAAGTTTTTTCCGAAAACAATCTCGAAGGCGAGAAGGAAATGACTGAGGCAACACTTCGGGTTCAGAAAAAATGGATTGCCAACCCTTATTCTGTAAAATATTACAAAGAAGGCGGTGATTTTGATTCTTTATGGAATAAATATTTAGAGGAAAACAAGCACTTACCGGAAGCAAAAGACAATGCTTTATTTAATGATGTGGCAGCCGCCTATTTCAGCTTTGAAGTTAACGGTAAGCTGATTTCTCTTTCCGCGGCAATTGATAAAGATATTTTGCAACAAGGGTTGGCTGAGCGAAAACAATCTTCTTTTTCAGAAAACAAACCCTCTCACCTCCAAAACGGCGGACGAGATTAACCAATCTTTTGCAAAAAAACGCTTTTGATTTTCTTCAAAAGCGTTTTTTTGCAAATTTACATCTAAGCTACTTTAACATCTGTCACTTTTGCATCAAACGTAATTTCGGCGCCGGAAATATCAGCCTTTGTTCCCGTTGAACAAAGCGGTGTTACCTTAATCGCCAAAACCTGCTCTGCGATATAATCCTTATTTTCTTCCAGCGCTTTAGACAGCTCGGCGTCGGCCGTCGAATAGCACAGTTCAATGCGATCGGAAATATTAAAGTCTTTATCTTTACGCAAGGTTTGAACTAAACGGACAAAGTCACGCGCCATTCCTTCACGCTTTAATTCATCCGTAACAGTAGTATCCAAAGTAATAACAGCTTTATTATCCGCAAAAGATTTACCGGCAACGCCTTCCTTCATATCCAAACGAACCTCAAACAAATCCTTGTTCAATGTTTGGCCTGCAATACCCAGAGTTCCATCGGAATTAAGCTCCCAATTGCCCTGTTTATAGGCGGCCATAACGGCTCCCATATCTTTACCCAAAGCCTTACCCAACAACGGAGTGTAAAGATAAACCGTTTTGGTGGCATACTTGGATAAATCATTATCAAACCAAACATTTTTAACGTTCAGCTCATCTTTAACAATTTCCTGATATTGAGAAGACAACTCTGCTCCAATCACGGTCAAGCTGTTTAACGGTAGACGATTGCGCAGATTTTTCTCTTCACGAATAAATTTTCCGGTCGAGCATAAATCTTGGACAAAATCCATCATCTCAACCAGCTCGGCATTGTATTCAATCTGTTTCAGTTCCGGATAGTCTGCCAAGTGAACTGATTCCTCTTTAGTCAGAGTTTTGAATACATATTCGGAGACAAACGGCATCAACGGCGCGGCAATTTTCGCTACATTTACCAGAACCGTATACAGAGTATCAAATGCCTGAGCATCGCCTTCCCAAAAACGATCACGAGTGCGACGGATATACCAGTTGTTTAACACTTCCATAAAGGTTGACAACTCATTTGTGGCGACAGAAACATCGTATGTTTCCAGCCCCTCTTTAACAACTTTGCTTAACCGTTTGAGTTTGGATAAAATGTAGTTGTCAATTGCTTCAGAAGAAGAGGTTATTTCCTTAGCGCTATACTCTTCCGCATTGGCATATAATGTGAAGAAGTATAGAGCGTTCCACAAAGGTATCAGTGCCACGCGTGCCGCTTTGGCGATTTCTTTTCCCTCTTTATCAACCGCTAAATTTCCGCCTTTTAACACCGGAGAAGAAACCAAGAACCAACGCAAAGCATCAGAACCAATATTTTCTAAAACCTCATTCGGGTCAGGATAATTCTTCAGGCGTTTGGACAGCTTTTGCCCACCTTCTGCCATCAATAAACCGGTACAAATACAATTTTTGAAAGCCGGTTTGTTATGCAATGCTGTTGACAACACCGTTAACGTATAAAACCAGCCGCGGGTTTGATCCATAGCTTCCACAATAAAATCTGCCGGAAAGTGATTTTCAAACCAAGCCTTATTTTCAAAAGGATAATGTACTTGAGCATAAGGCATTGAACCTGATTCAAACCAACAGTCAAAGACATCACCGACGCGGCGCATCATTGTTTTTCCGGACGGGTCATCAGGATTGGGGTAAACCACTTCATCAATATAGGGCTTATGCAAATTTTTAACATCAAAACCTGTTTTGTCTTTGATTTCGGCAATGGACCCAAAAACATCAATACGAGGAAATTCCGGATTATCAGATTTCCAAACCGGAATTGGTGTTCCCCAAAAACGATTACGGGAAATTGACCAATCTCTGGCACCTTCGAGCCATTTGCCGAAACGACCGTCTTTAATATGTTCCGGAATCCAGTTGATTTGTTGATTATTCTTGACCATATCGGCACGAAAATCCGTTACTTTAACAAACCAGGAAGACATTGCCTTATACATCAACGGCGTATCTGTTCTCCAGCAGAACGGGTACGAGTGCGTGTATTGCTCCTTTTTAACCAAGATTCCGCGCTGTTTCAGCAACTGCATTATCGGTTCATTAGTTTCAAAAACCTGTATTCCCTGATAATCCGGTATTTCTGCGGTGAATTTTCCCGCTTCGTCAACCGGACAAACCACCGGGAAATTTTCATCATAGGCGCGGCAAGCCTCAAAGTCGTCTTGTCCGAAACCGGGAGCGATGTGGACGATACCGGTACCGTCTTCCGTAGACACAAACTCACCGGACAAAACCTTGAACGCCCCTTTATCTTTTAAGTGGCTGAAGTATGGGAACATCGGCTCATAACTCATGCCCACCAAATCACGCCCTTTCATGACACCGACTTCAACGGCATTTTCCAACTGTTTTTTATAGCGACCTTTCAAAGCACTGCCGATAACATATTTTTCATCGCCTTCCTGCATGATGGAATAGTCAATATCATTTCCAACGGCTAACATGAGGTTTGACGGCAAGGTCCACGGAGTGGTTGTCCAAACCAAAATATTCATGCCGTTTGCAAGCTTAAACATGACTGTAATGGCATTATCCGTCTTGTCTTGATAGCCTTGGTTGACCTCAAAATTGGACAAAGGCGTCTCTGCCGCCCACGAATACGGCAAGACTCGATAATCTTCATAAACCAAGCCCTTGTCATAGAGTTGCTTAAAATTGGAAATAACGCTTTCCATAAACGGCAAATCCATGGTTTTGTAGTCATTATTAAAATCAACCCAGCGTCCGATACGCTTGAACATATCAACCCAAATACCGGAATATTTCAAAACATCTGATCGGCAAAAATCATTAAACTTTTCAACGCCGAATTCTTCAATCTGTTTACGACCGGAAACGCCCAATTGTTTCTCAGCAGCCATTTCTGCCGGCAGGCCATGACAGTCCCACCCCAAGCGACGTTCAACTTTTTTGCCGTTCATGGTCTGAAAACGAGCGACAACATCCTTTACATAAGACACCATAATATGTCCATAATGCGGTGTGCCGTTTGCAAACGGAGGACCGTCGTAAAAAACGAATTCGGCGGCGCCGTCACGATTGTGAACAGATTTTTCGAAAGTGTTATTATCTTCCCAAAATTTGAGAACTTCTTTTTCGACTTCCACAAAGTCTGGTTTTGCCTTAACTTCGGCATAATGTTTTGTCATCAGAAACACCTATTTTATTGATTGTTTTAGAAATGGTTGAGTTATGTGCAGAAAAAACCAATCCCCCTAGGGGATAATTCGATTAACGGTTGATATGAAAAAGGTGCACATAAATTTTCTCTCTTATGATTAACTTCGATTCAAAATAATACAGCGCTCAAAGGGAGTCAATCAAATTTATGGGATTTACTTAAGAATTACGCGAATAAAAAAAGAAAAAGCCTCCACTTTTCACAAAGGGAAGGCTTGTCTTAGCAAAATTTCTATTGTTTTATTATTTTAAGGATGAAAAAGTTATAAATAGCAAAGGGGAGAAAGATAATAAATATCCATATTTAATCCCTGTTCACTAGGTATATACTGTTTTATTTTTTTGTCCCAATAACTCTTAAAAATTCTGATGATGGTTATTTCTACCATTAACAGCTTTTTTTGTCAATAAATTATTTGGGCTATGCTGTCGAAAAAAGGGAAAGGAAGATGGGGTGGTGGTGCGTGGCGTGTGCAGTGCGTGGCGCACAATATATTAAGTGCGCGTGGCGTAATGTGGCGTGGTGCGGACGAAAGCTGTGCGGATTAGAACAATTGCAAGACGGATTGCGCCGCCTGAGCCGCCAGGCTTAGAGAGTTAACCCCCAGCATTTGTCTGGTTTGCAGAGCCAGCATGTTGGCGGATTCTTCGTTCATATCCGCCAAGGTCAGGTTATCGGCGCCTTCTTGCAGAACGTTTATCAAGTTTTCCGTAAAGTTTTGTCGGGTTTGGATTATGGTATAGCTGGTTCCCAAATCACTAGCCACGCTCCGCAGTTTGTTAATGGCGGCACTGACTTCGTTCATTGAAGTCAAAACATCGTCCATCGTTTCCCACAACGCCGGATTCAGCCCCAGTTGCGCCGAAGATATATCGCCTACAGAGACGGTGTATTTACTGTCGCGGGTTTCGTTAAAGCTGACACTCAAACTGTTGCCGCCAAGCAGATTTATACCCTTGTAAGAGCTGTCGTTAATCAGGCTGTTGTATTGCTCCAGCGCGCGGTTAAAACGCATTTCGTGCTCTAAATAAGTGGCATCTCCGCCGCTGATAACGGCGCCCTGTTGCGCGGCGGTGATAAAATTGCTACTATGCCAGTCTTTAAGCTCCGTGTCTTCACCGTAGCCACCCCATTGTATTTTTCCGCCGCCGGCATCTGTTAAGGCGGCAATTTTAACCGAGCGGCCGTCGTATGACACCCAGGCAACCACCCCGAGAGCCGTCACATCTTTCCCCGCGGCAACAGCTTCAGACTTCGCGCTGTTAAACTCTGCCGCCGTGCCATGCGCCAAATCTCCGTCCGCGTTGATATAGACTACATCCGCTATGTTCGGCCTCTCTGAAATCGCCCCGAACCTGTTTTCTAAAAGTTGGAAACTACGCGCATTGAGATCAGAGCTACTCTTTGTGTAGTTATAACGGTAGCCATCTCTGACAGTGAGTTCCCAAGAATTGCCCATGTAAGCCTCAGAAGACGACCAATACCCCTTATTGTACATAGTTTCACCACCGATAGCTGTAAGCGTGTCGTTAATCTTCTTCATATTGCTGTCTGCATAAACCGCGGCGCCGGTTTTACCAATATAATCCGTCATTTCAGCCGTATCAGTCCCCCACATATCCATTAACTCGCCGATGGCGGGCAGATACCAATCGTTATACTCCGAGCCGACACCCGCAACTTTATACGCTGCGGCCGCCTCCGCCGCCGGATGGCTTGTTGCCGACGCCACCAGCTTCGCCGTATCACCTCTGCCGTCGTAAAAAGGATTAAAAACCAAGGGTTCATGTTTTTCGGAAGATGATAAACCGGCATTCGCTATGGATTGCATTTGTTCCAGCAAAGAGGTGGCGGTTTCCACACCCTGTGTGGCCGCTTTTATGGTTTGAACACCCTGTCCCATTGCATCCAGCAATGACATCAGGTCTGATGCGCGATTCGTTAAGGATTTTGCCGTATAGAATGATGATGGGCCGTCTAATGCGCTGTTTATCTTTTGGCCCGTGGACAACCTGTTTTCCGTAACATCCAACAAGCTCGCTGTTCTCTTCAAACTCAGCAAGTTTGTTCGCATTGATGATGTTAACGTTATCTGCTCCATTGAGGTTCTCCTCAATTTTGTCCACATACCTCTATACATTCTGTATCTTTCAGAGTAGCACAATCCTTCCTTTTTGTAAAGGTTTTTCACGGAACATAACGAAGATAGTCTTACAAATTCACTTGCTTTTACGTGTATACGTCAGTATTCTGAATTTGAGGTAATCAAACCAACTACGCCCATGCGCTTTCATTTTCTCTTGCGCTTCGGAACAGCGGCGGTTGAATGTATCTTTCTCAACACCATCCCATTGACGCGTGCGTTCTCTCAGCAAAGCGTGCTCCACCCCTTCCGTGCTATGCTCCCCTGTTAACTTGTTACTCCATGCCAGATGCTTGCCTCGGCGATCATAAACATCTATAATATCAACATCCGGAGAAACTTTACACCTTTGAAGAAAGATAGGCATCGCTTTGTAAAAAATATAATGGCTCAGAAAATCCGGACGACGGGGATAGCTCGCTCTATTATCTTCCGGCTTACCCAAAGCATTTTCAATGGCAAACTCGTAGCGATGTATCAACCCTAAGCGGCTACGTTCCTTATCCAAAGCTAAAAACACGGCTTGCGTGATATATCCGGCCTCTTTAGCCTTTTGATAAATATACCATGTTTGTTGGGGTTTGAGCATGCTTCTTTGGCGAAAAATCATGATATTTCTTTTATCGGCGACAGATTTATCTACTAGGCGCAAAAACCATTCGTTCGCCGTTTTGGCAACATCACACCCTTTGGGAATAAACGTCTTGAGTTCATCAATTTCCAAATTGACAACTTTATTTTCGGCAAACATTTTATTCAAACGAGGCTTAATGTTAGTGCTTTTGCCGGCTCCGGGAGAAGCAAAAACAAAAATTAAACGAGGCGTTTCAGGCCGAGTAGAGAAACGCAGTGTCTCAAGGAAGTAATCTTCCATTTCCCGATACGATTGTTCCAGTATGTCCATTATTTTTTTGGCCTGATGTTAGCAATGAACGTAGTATAATCGTTTTTTGGACAAAAATCAACTAATTTATTCGAAAACTTCGCCACAAATACACGGAGCGGCAACCCCTGTGGTAAACGGATATGTGGCAGGCATAAAATGCAGACGTCTTGCGGCCAAAAATGCACACGCTTGCGCTTCCATCGCCATGCCATTCCAACCCTCTTCTTCTGCGGTTCGAACCTCAATATTTTCCAGTTTTTGGCGTAAAAAACGCATTAATGTCGGATTGTTCGCTCCGGCGCCGCAAACAATTACAACTTTCGGCATTTCAGGAACATATAACGATAGGGAATAAGCAGCTTCTTCCGCAATAAACGCGGTTGCCGTGGCGGCACCGTCTTCTAAAGATAACCCCTCCAAATGCTCAAACTTGTCTTTAAATAAGTTTCTGTCCGCCGCTTTAGGCGGATATGCGGCCAAATACTTGTGTCGGAGCAAACTGGAGAGCACATTAGGGTGAACTTTTCCCGTAACAGCTAATCTTCCATTATAATCCATATGCATGCCACCATGGCGCAGAACCCAATCATTAACGAGTGCAATCCCTGCGCCGATGTCAAAGGCTATCAGTTCGCCGTTATCACCCAACCATGTCAAACTGCTGATGCCGTCTATATTCAGAAACGCTGTCGGCTTTTTTATCTTCATCCCTAATGCGCCATGGAAAACCGCACTGAGAGGAGCTCCCTGCCCGCCCGCTAAAATATCAGCATAACAAAAGCGGCTCACAACCGGTATGTGAGTTTGCGCGGCCAGCGTCGCCGGATTACCAAACTGGCAAGTGTAATGTTCTTGCGGACTATGTAACAGGGTATATCCGAAAAAACCTATTAAATCGATATGTTCATCATAATCCGCAATAATATCTTTGGTCACAGACACGTGAAAATCCGTAAATTCCGCTTCGGCGGCGCTAAAAGTTTCCGTATCAAAATCTTCCGGACGATGCCCCGAAAAAGAACGTAATTTATCCTGAAGATTTTCACTGTAAGGAACTGTCGTAAACGGACCGAAATCAAAAACATCAACCCCGTCAGTGGATATAACCGCAGCTTCCACACCATTTAACGATGAACCACTCATTAACCCCAATACACGGCGAGGTTTAATTAACTCCATTTTTCCTTTTGCTCCTCAAATTATTTCAAAGAGATTATAAGATGCAGATATTAACATTTGGTTATAGTAAAACCTGTTGAAATCCGTAAATTATATGCTAGTATGCAAGAGTATTTTTTAATTGAAGGGCAATAATATGAGTAAATTTAAATCGCAATTCATTAACATTATGGCAGAGCGCGGATTTTATAATCAATGCACCAATGATGAAGGTTTTGATAACTATTTATACGAATGTGAAAAAAGCGGGAAACCTGCCGTCGGATATTTAGGTTCCGACCCTACGGGGGACAGCTTGCATGTCGGGCATATTGTCCCTTTGATGATGTTGCGATGGTTTCAAAAATGCGGACACAAACCGTTGGCTTTGGTCGGCGGTGCAACCGCCCGTATCGGAGACCCTTCCGGAAAAGATAAATTGCGTCCTTTCCTAAGCGAAGATATGCTTGCACACAATAACCAAGGTTTGCGTAAATCTTTCAGCAAGTTTTTGAAGTTTGGCGATGGCGCAACCGATGCCGTTATGGTTGATAATTGGGATTGGTTTAAAGATATTAACTATCTGTCTTTTTTGCGCGACATCGGAACATACTACTCTGTTAACCGCATGCTTACCATGGATAGTGTGAAAACTCGTCTGGAACGTGAACAGCCGATGTCTTTTCTTGAATTTAATTACATGTTGTTGCAAGGATACGATTTTTGTCAACTCTATCAGCAATACGGCTGTCGGGCACAAATCGCCGGCTCTGACCAATGGGGAAACATTACTTCGGGAACCGAACTCGGTCGCCGAAAATATGATGTCGAATTGTTTGGATTTACCAGCCCGATTATTACAGATGCAAGCGGCAAAAAAATGGGCAAATCAGAAGGCAACGCCGTATGGATTAACGAAAACAAACTTCCGACTTATGATTACTACCAGTATTTCCGTAACATCGGCGATTCCGAAGTGGGTAAATGTTTGCGAATTTACACAGATTTACCCATTGATGAAGTGGTGCGTCTGGAGGCTCTTAAAGACCAAGAAATTAATGAAGCTAAAAAGATTTTGGCCTTTGAAGCAACTAAGATATGCCGTGGAGAAGAAGAAGCTCTTAATGCACAGAACACCGCAATCAGTTTATTTGAAAAAGGCGCTGCCGGCGGGGAGCTTCCGACAATTGAGGCGTACGGAAGCATCGGTGTTCTTGATGCTTTCTTACAATTGGGCTTTGTGTCCAGTAAAGGTGAGGCTCGGCGATTGATTAAGCAATCAGGCTTAAAGATTAATGACACAGTTGTGAGCGATGAAAATTATATCCTTGATGCAAAGGACTTGATTGACGGCAAAGTTAAGTTATCTCAGGGAAAGAAAAAACACGGACTGCTAAAAATTGCATAAATCGTTTACTGATTCTATAAAAAGGAGAAAATAATGAAAAATATTCTTAAACTTTTTACGGTGTTGCTTTTTGCGGTGTCTTGCTCTTCTCAACAGGAACCAGCGTTTAAAGGAAAAAATTATCAACTCTTGCAGCCGCAAAATGATGTGAACGTTACACTGGGTTTTGATAAAGAGCAAAGTAAGTTTTACGGAAAGATTGTAAATAACTTCTTCGGTTCATATAAACTTGACGGGCAAAAGATAAACTTCGGCCCCGTTGGCAGTACCATGATGATGGGCGCGCCGGAAGAAATGGAAGCTGAGACAAATTTCTTGCAAATCTTGCCTAAAATTGAAAGCTACTCCTTCAACGGAAACAATCTCATCTTAAAAACTAATAACGGACAGGAACTTGGTTTTAGAGAAATCGGAGAGCTTCCGGAAAATTAGTTTTTCTGTTTTTAATAAAAAAGCCGCTTTAAAGCGGCTTTTTTATTTTCGTCTTTAGAAGTTATAACGCACACCGAGTGCAACTTCGCTTATATCGTCAAAGAAACTTCCGCCGATTTCCGTATATCGGTACATCGCTCTAAAAGTCAGGCGCTGGCTAAGCCAAACTTGAGCCCCCAAACCATAACGAAAAGCAACTTTGCTCTCATCCTGTTTGAACGGCACCGAGCTGTATTTGTTGCGGTCGTTTTCCTTATAGGCATTAAAGTTAAGTTCGGCTGAACAATCATAATTGGCCACACCGACAGTTCCTAAAATTTCAAGCCATGATGATACGGGAACGTATCCGATAGCATCTAAACCATAGGCCTCATAATCAACTTTATATTCCGCTTGAGCAAAACGTACATCGTCAACATAGCTTTCGCGGTGTTTGACTTCATTATTATCCAATGACTTTTGGTAAAAAGCCTCAAAACCCAAATAACGGAAAGGACGCCAGCCGATATTTCCATTGATAACATCAAGGCTGTCGTCAAAATTATCGGTATTGGTTGTCCACGCCGTTCCGCCGGGCAAGGGGCTCTCAATCGTAATATTTTTATTCGTTAACCCCATTGAACCGATAACGTAGTCCATCCCGATACTAAATTGTTTGTGGCCATTTGTTTTTTTCTGTTGAGAAGAATATGCCCCATAATTGTTAGAAACATTGGACGGATAATATGGATTATACGATTGAGCAGAAGCATTACAACAAGCAACCGCGCTTAAAAATCCGGCAAAAAGCAAACTTTTTTTCATAAAACATACCTTCCCAAACTAGAACAAAAATCTAACACCAATAGAAAATTCTTTGATATCATCAACAACGTCCCCGCCAAGAGAAACATAGCGGTATAACCCGCGCAAAGCTACGCCGTCTGCAACATTCAGCTGACCGCCGATACCGAAACGCCACGCAACCTTGTCATCATCAAAATCTTTATTGATGATTGTATCCAATGTTGTATTATCCACGTTGAAAATAGCGAAGGTTGCAGAGTTCTCAAAAACGTATTGAGCCACACCGATTGATGCTAAAAAGTCAAAATAATGGGAAACCGGAAGATACCCGATTAAATCAACACCATAGGCATGATATTTAGTCAGATATTCATTTTCCATATAATAGCCCTGTGCTCCGGCATTTAGTGTCTTACTGTCAATCTGTACAGAATTATTATCTTTGTAAGAGGTCTCATAAAAGGCTTCCAGTCCCCAATATTTAGAAACTCGAGCTCCCAGAACAAAAGCTAAATTATCCTGATCATCAACAATACCGTCCGTACTAATCTGGACAGGACCGGAAGCGAAACGAACATCATCAAACGTCAAGTCTGAAGAAGATGATGACATTTTAGACATATTATAATCGAACCCGACATAATATTTGAAGTAGTTGAGCTTGCGCAACTGATTCCCTGCGGCACGCTTTATGTCTCTGACATCTTCATCAAACCCCTTTTTATAACCTGAAAACAAGCCATTGCAAGGGCACATTATTGTCTTACCCATAACAACAGAGCCTTTTTCGTCAAAGGGTTCTTCCGGATTGCAGGGACACCATTCGATGTTATATAAATCACCATAGGCGACTTCCCTTTCTGCCGCAAAACCGCTACCTGCCAGCAAAATTAAAGCTAAGCCTACTAAAACAGCTGTTTTTCTCATTAAACATTCCTTTTGCAAAATATTTTGTCTTGAGCATAACGAAAACCTTGAGATTGTGCAATGCTCTCTTTTTATTATGCACACAAATTTTACGCCTTTATTAGACAAAAAAACGTTTGTTAATTGATTTTTATCCATTTTAATGATAGTATATTACTATGTTTGTTTAGACTAGGAAGCGTGCCATGGCCGATGGATTTTCAGAATTAAGATCAGATGAGGAGAAACGTGTTTACGTTCTTGATGCTTTTAAGAATAACCGCCCCCTATCTTCTGATGAAAAAAACTTTTTCCTTGAACAATTTTCTAAAGGGAACTTTCCCACCTTGCAACAAGATAAAGGTAGTTTGAAAAAGCTTATCGGTATGATTGGAGAATCCCAAGATAAAGCCGTAACCGACGGGGGCGTTTCCTATGATGTTTTTGATGCTCGAAACGGCATGCATCGCGGACGTACGACCAGAGCTCTCATTAAAGACACAGCCTCACTTCAATCGCTTCAAAACAGAGCTGAAATTGACAGGCAGGCGGCCAGCGTTCGTTATTTGGGAAATTTTTCCAACGGAGCCACTCCTGAGCAAATGAAATCCCTTTTGCAAACAGAAAAAGAGCGGCTTGGAATGCAAGATGCCTCTTTCTTCAAGAAGTTGCGCCATCCGATTAAAGCTCTTCAGAACAGACGACTGAATAAAAGAGAACAGCAAATGTTTCCACAGGAAGCTCAGACCCTGAAAAGACAAAAGAAGCAAGAGCGCCAACAACAATTGATGGAAAATCGGCAGGCAAAGCTGGTACGGCTTGAGGAAAAAGCCGCCTCATCGAAGGGGTGGAAAAAGTCATTTTATGCGGCTCGGGCAAATAATTTGAAGGCGTCTATTGAGTTTCGCACACGAATGTCTGAAATATCAAAAGAATTTCGAACGGATATGTCCGACATATTCAATCGCCGCCGCGGTTCGGATATGGGCAGAATTCAAGACCTGCAAAACGAACTTAAAGAAGTGACCGCCCTTGAAGATGAAGCCGCCAGAACAAAGTTCTTAGGCAAAGATGTGATACGACATCTCAGTGCAAAATCTAAACTCGCATCACGAAGATCCTCTCAAGATGTAAATGCTCTTTTGGCTCAAAAAATGTCATCTGATATGCTGAGAGAACATTCTTCCTCTTTGAGCAGCCAAATTGCCGACCTCCAAAAACAGCTTGATGACCCTTATTTGACAAAACAACAGCAAGACTTTTTGCAAGATAAAATTAAACGTCTTACCGCACAGCAAAAGCTCGTTAGAACAACTCAGCGCGAGTTAAATCTGAAGAATCTATCAGCACAGGAAAAAATCAACACCCGCTATGATAAGAACAGTGCACATTTAATTGATAATATTCATGCCAATGTCTCCTACATTAATGATGCTAATGCTGAAATCAGAAGCCAGACACCGGAAGGGCGAGCGTTAAATCACCTACAAAGTGTTATTCCCAATGATATGAGGGCTGAACTGGATCCTGTTTTGCAAAGACAAAACCAGAGCATTACAGACGATGCCGAATTCCGGCAACTCTGCGCTGAAAACGGCATGTCAGACAGAGAATATGACGATTTTCAGAAACAGCTGCAAAGTGTTTCATCTTCGGCAGAGCAAGACGATGCCGACTTTGATACTCTTCAGATTGAAGATGACGAGAATGAAAATGAGAATTATGATGACGAGGAGTACAGAGAAATTAACGGAAAAAACGAGGAAACTCCTTCCGTTGATGAATTTATGTCTGTTGTTAATGATTATAAACAGCAAGGCTATGACAATATAGTTGTTGCTGACGACAGCACTCCTGAGTACAAAGCCAATTTGATGGCTGCCTGTGAAAAAGCCGGCATTAAATATGAGATTCAGGGTTCTGAAAATAAATCTCAAGAAGAGCTTGATGACTTAGAAAGTCATAAAAATCAAGTTCTTAAAGACTATGATAAAGAACATTCTCCGGCCAGACAAACTTTACAAGATGTTCAGAGTATGACACCGGAAGAATTTGATAAATTCAAAGAAACAGACGCATTCAAATCTCTTGATGACAACCAACAAGCGGGACTTTCTCTGGTTAATCGTGCTGCTAACGGTGATGACGGAACTCTTCAGAATCCTGAAGAAAAACAGCGTCTTGTTGATGACTTCTCCAAAGAATACGAAGATTATACCGCTCAGAAAATGGCGCAAGACGAAGGAGAACTGCAAAAACAACAAGATCTCGCTGAAGCGTCTAACAACGTAAAGAGCTCCGACACCGAGCAACAAGAACCTCAGGAGCATGAGCTGAAAGACACTTACACGCAAGGAGAACATGAGGCTGAAGCCCGTAAAGAAGAAAATTCTAACGAGCAACGTTTGAATGATGATGCTGAAAACGCAACGAAGGTTTCTGCTCAAGAGCAAAACCTTGACCACGAAGGGACGCAAATGGATAATTCTGCCGAATTTAAAAATTCGACAAACGCGCCCAAATCGGACAATCTCCTTCAGCAAGAGGAAAAGACAAAAGACGCCAAACAACTTCTTGGTGACGCTCAGAATATGAAACCGGAGGAATTTAGCAAAGTTAAAGAAACCGATGCTTATAAAGCGCTTGATGACAATCAGAAAGCGGGACTTTCCTTAGTTAATGAAGAGGTAAACAAGGAAAATCCTGATAAGGAAACCATAAAAAGTGTTTCTGATGATTATAAGGCATATACTGAGCAGAAAGAGAAAACTGAAAAGAACACCGAAACTAAAGAGGTCGACAGCAGCTCACACGCCTCAAATGAGGAGAGCGCAAAAAAAACTGTTTCTGAGGAAAATAAGGACTATAACTTTTACCCTGAACCAACAGGAAAGGAACGTGCAGACTTAAACAACCGAGAATGGGCAGAACAAAAACTCCCTCTAAAAGCAAGTTCGTTGTCTTCTGAAGAGTTTGGAAAATTTGCAGAATCCGAAGATTTCAAGTCATTATCTCCCAAGCAGCAGGAATTGCTGAAAGACATTAATTCTCACTCGGTTCAAATGAAAGATGAGCAGAGTGCGGCACGAGCACAGAATGATCCCCATGCCATCGCTGACGCGTACACCAGACATTCTCCTGCCCTAGACAAGGACACCAAAGAATTTGGCGACCTTACGCATCAAAAATATAAACAAGAACGTGAAGAATTAAACAATAAGGAAATGCAGGGAAAGGACGGGGATAAACCGAAAACAGAAAATACAGAAAAAACGAAGAATACCGAGAATACCGTATCCGCTGAAAACAAATCGGCATCAGTTGCTGATGAAATGCGGGAAAAGGAAGGGAAAGAACAAGAGAAAGGGAAGGATAAAGAAGGGAAGGATAAAGAAGGGAACGAAACGAGCGAAAAAGCAGTTTCCACAGAAAAAGAGCAAAACTCACCATCCCCTGCGTCTTCGACAGAAAAGGAGCAGAGCACCTCAACACCCGCGTCTTCGACAGAAAAGAAGAACGCCCCATCTCAGCAAAAAAATTATGATTTTTATCCGAAAGAATCTACCGGAGATAAGCAGCTTGATACAGAAATGCGCAAAACTGCAGAAAAGGGATTGCCTGAAAAGGTTAGAAAAATGTCTCCTGAAGAGTTTGAAGATTTCAGCAAAACAAGCGACTTCCAATCCTTGTCCGCTAATCAACAATTGCAGTTAGGCAGAATAAATCAGGGGGCTGATATGTTCAAAGATTCCAGTTCATCTTTAGCCAGAGCTGATGCCGGGCGAGGCATGATGAATGACGCTCAAGAAGAATTTAATAAGGAATTGGAAGAAAAATACAAAAAACAAGAAGAGCAGAAAAAAGAGCAAACAGAGGAAAAGAAAAAAGAAGAGGAAACACAGAAAGAATCTAAAGAAGAACAAAAAAACAATGAGGAACAAAAGACCGAAGAACAGTCTCGTACCGATGAGGCAAAGCAAACAGAAGGAAACTCTGCTCACACTTCCTCTTCAGGAAAAGCAGATAAGAAAGACAGAAGCCAAGTCAATAAATTAAGAGGTGTCGGAAAGGGACAGAAGAAATCCTCAGGAAAAACAGGTAAAAAAACAAAACTAAAAGTTCCGACTTTGAAAAAAGGAAAAGAGATGTAAGTTGCTTAAAAACAAAGCCCCATGTTTTGGGGCTTTGTTTTAGCTTCTGGTGTCAAACTTCTGAAATGATGATTTGAGATAATCATATAACTTCTTATCTGACATGAATTTTTCGCAATCAGAATCAGTGGTGGTTGTATCCGTTGGTACGGGGCGATATTTTTGCAGATAATACGACTTTACTCCTTTTTCTTTTAAGAAGTCGGCAATTTCATAAATATCGGAAACAGACAATATTCTCGGATCACAAGTTGTTCGGCACTCAAAATTTATCCCGCTTTTTAGGATAATGTCCAAACTTTGCAACACCTCTTTCAGGTGGTTTGTCTGTGTTACTTGTTTGTAACGCTCCGCTTTGAGGGGTGATTTAATATCTAACCCCACCCAATCAATTTTTCCGATTATCTTTTCTAAATGCTCGGGACGGTAGCCTCCCGTGTGTAAACCGACACCGAAGCCTAATGCCCTAACTTCATCTATTGCTTGTTCTAAGCCGTTTTGCACCAACGGCTCGCCACCGCTGAAAACAATCGCATCCAGCTTTCCGCGTCGCTGCTTCAGAAAATCTAAAAACTTATCCCAAACAAAATCTGTCGACGCACCAATCTTTTGAACGGCTGTGTTATAGCAAAAAGGACACCGCCACGGACAACCCTGCATAAAAACAACTGCGGCAATCTTTTCAGGATAATCCACGACAGAAAAGGTTTCTACCCCACCCACATTGATTGTATTACTCATCTCATTATCCTTTTACTTTTAAAATTATCCCGAGCTACGAAAAGCTCGGGATAATTTCTAATCCTCTTGCAATTGATTACTCAGCAGCAATACCCAAAACATCAGCTACTTCATTTACATCAACAGCTTTACTTTCGCAAAAACACTTACGAGCGTAAAATTCAGATTTTTTGCCAACGTTAAATTCAGAAACCGGACGAAAATATCCCATTACTCTGGTCCATACTTCGCAAGGCTGTCTTTCTTCGTCTTTTAATACAACATCTTCAAAATTAATAGTGGTCATTTTCTTAATACTCCAAAAAATTAAATTTTACTCTATGCAACTTCTTTTCTAGAGGCTGCGGCTCTTTTCTCTGCCTTCTTTTCCTCATCGCAAATCGGGCAGTACTTGTGTTCTCCTGAGATGTATCCGTGTTTAGGACAAATCGAAAACGTCGGAGTTATTGTGACATACGGCAAACGATAGTTCGTCAGCACACGTTTAACAATGTCACGGCAGACTTTGGCCGATGAAATGCGCTGCCCCATATAAAGGTGCAGAACCGTTCCGCCAGTGTATTTTGTCTGCAATGTAGATTGCAATTCCAAGGCTTCAAACGGATCGTCCGTGTAGCCGACCGGAAGCTGGGAGGAATTGGTGTAGAATGGGTTCTCTTTTGTTCCGGCTTGAATAATATCCTTGAAGCGTTTTTTGTCTTCACGAGCAAAACGGGTGGTCGCACCTTCCGCCGGAGTGGCTTCAAGATTATACATATGTCCGGTTTCTTCTTGAATCTTAACCAATTTGGCTCGAATATAATCCAAGAACTTAATAGCAAACTCTTGACCCCAAGTATCGGCAATGTTGTGTTCATCATTTGTGAAGTTACGAATCATTTCATTGATACCGTTGACGCCGATAGTTGAGAAGTGATTCCGCAAAGTGCCGAGGTAACGCTTTGTGAATGGGAACAAGCCGTTATCAATCAGGCGCTGGATGAGTTTTCTCTTAATTTCAAGAGATGTTCTGGACAGTTCCATTAATTCATCTACGCGAGCAAACAATCCGGCCTCATCACCTTTATAAACATAACCTAAGCGAGCGCAGTTGATGGTAACAACACCGATGGACCCTGTTTGTTCCGCAGAACCGAACAAACCGTTTCCTCGGGCCAGAAGCTCGCGCAAATCCAACTGCAAGCGGCAACACATTGAACGAATTTGCCCCGGTTTCAAAACAGAGTTGATGAAATTTTGGAAATAAGGCAACCCGTACTTTGCTGTCATTTCAAATAACAACTCGGTATTCTCATCTTCCCAAGGGAAATCCGGTGTCATATTGTATGTCGGAATCGGGAATGTGAACGGACGTCCTTTAATATCACCTTTCATCATAACCTCGATGTAGGCTTTATTAATCATGTGCATCTCTTCTTGGAGGTCGCCGTAAGTAAATTCCTGTTCAACACCGGCAACAATAGGATGCTTATCGCGTAAATCTTCAGGACATACCCAATCAAATGTGAAGTTTGTAAACGGAGTCTGTGAACCCCAACGAGACGGAACATTCAAATTATAAATGAGTTCCTGCATGCTTTGGTAAACGCGATCATAGTCCAGTTTATCCAAACGAACATACGGTGCAAGGTAGGTATCAACCGAAGAGAAAGCCTGAGCACCAGCCCATTCATTTTGCAATGTTCCCATAAAGTTAACCATTTGTCCGACAGCGGCTGTCAAGTGTTTAGCCGGTCCGGCTTCAGCCTTTCCGGGAACTCCGTTAAAACCTTCATGGAGCAGATTCTTCAATGACCAACCGGCACAATACCCTGCCAACATGCTCAAATCGTGAATATGAATATCGCCGCAACGGTGTGCCTCACCCACTGCGGCGGGATAAACATGACTTAACCAGTAGTTGGCTGTAACTTTTCCGGATACATTCAGAATCAACCCTCCGTTTGAATATCCTTGGTTCGCATTTTCATTGATACGCCAGTCCAACTTTTCCAAATATTCATTAACGGAACTCTCAACATCAACCATCACTTTTTGATCCCCACGCATACGATTGCGCTGATCACGATACAAAATGTAGGCCTTTGCCGTAGCAAAATAGTTCGCAGAAATAAGAACCTGCTCAACAATATCTTGAATATTTTCAATTGAAGGCAGGCTTTCCGCAAATTTATGTTTCAAAACTTTCATAACCTGAGCGGTCAACAATTCGGTTTCTTCATCACCAAACTCACCGGTTGTCGTGCCGGCTTTGCTAATTGCGTTAAAAATTCTGCTGCTGTCAAAGGGGGCCAAAGTACCATCTCTTTTTGTGACGCTCTCAATTACATTTTTTTTGTTTTTCGGGGTATCCGTGGTTGACATTTCGACTCTACTTTCCTTTTTTACTGTGTGACTCCGTGTGGAGCATTTCCGATTTCAGATATACAATATATAGTATTAAAAAAATGTAAATATCCCATATCTTGTATCCACATCTTTTTTATTTTTTTCTAAACGGTAAAGACTAACACCTCCGTTTGACGCCCTTTATAGTGTCTTATTTTACCCTATCTCTCAATATAGAAGAAAACTGTTTTTTTCCATTTAAAGACTATCTTATTATAAAACAATCATAAAAATTTTTTTTATAAGTGGATAAAGTTGTTAAGAAATCAGATTCCAGAAATTACGTCTAAAAATTCGTCCCTAAAGCCCGTATTTTTCCATTACGAGAAACAACGCTTTCTCTTTGAAAATACACAAAAAAGGATTCCGAATCCGGAATCCTTTTTTCTAATGCTTACGAATCGAAAAACTACTGTGGAAGAGCAATCACGTCTTCACCTATAATCGTTTTTTCGATATATTCATCCGAACACTGCGGACCGACGCATCTCTTTAAGACCGTCGCCTTGCGCCCGGGGGTTAAACCCGTAACCCGAATCGACGGAACATAAACATCAACAATCTTAATCTTGAAGGTCAGATAACCTGTCGTTCCGTTTTCGTCAGTAATATATACCTTTACCGGATAAACGCCTATATTTCCCGGCATTGCCGTTCCGCTGAATCTATGAGTCGTTTCATTAAAATTCAGCCAATCAGGCAACGGACTATCATTGGTAAGTCCGGCTTTAACCACAACTTTCCCCTCAAAGTCCATCTTATTAAATACCGCTTGAGGAATCGTAACATCTATCTTCTGCCCCGTTTCAACCTCAATATCCGGCATGAGTTTTGACGATGACAAATTAACCGGCGGGCGTTTAGACGGCACGTTTAACAGATACGGACGATTATCGGGCAAGAAATCTCCTTTACGCCATTTTTCCAGTACTCCACGGAGATAAACCGCAATCTTAGAAGGTTTTTCGTTCAGCATATAATACGGAACAGCGTCCAACCCCAACGAAGAATACAGGTTACCCAGCGAATCTTGTAAATCCACATAGGCTAACAAGGCTTTAACTTCATCTTCTATGGCACGTGCGGCCTCCAGCTGGCTTTTTTCCGCACGGCTTCCGTCTTGAACCGTTGTATCCTCGGCAATATCTTCCGACACATTCGCCAATTCATGGCTGATTTGATAATCTTCTACCGCAGACATATAGCGAGCCCATGAGACATAAACCTGCGTTAAAACAAGGGTTGTCATGCGTTGACGACGAAGATTTTCGAGTTCCGTCTCGTTGGGATTCTGCATATCTTCAAAAACGCTCATACCAATCTGTTTGGCTTTTCGAGCCCATTTTCGATTGTAGTAATTCGGATCGTTTTTATATTTTGCCTGTCCGGGATCTGTAAAGACTCGAAAAGATGACTTAACCTCTTCGACATTGGCAACCAAATCTCGTACACGCAGCTCCGGACGATTTGTCAGAGCAATCCACTCCATCTCGCTTAAAGAACCTTTTATTTCCGGAAGATCAAAATTGCCATATTCCTTACCAACCAGCTTATACTCTGTTGACGGGTGGAATCCCATTAAAGAAGCCAATCTCACTTCAGCCGTTTCCATATCACGCTTTAGAGCCGATAATTTTTTTACAGCCTCCATATATTTGCGCTTTTTAACCAAATCCGGCATGGCGAGGGTTTTCCCCTCTTTGGCTTTAGCGTTCAACTCATCAACTTCCAGCGTCATATACTCAACCATATCATCAACCGTTGGCAGTATCTTTTGTGCGGTTAGGGCTTTCCAATACAAAACCCGTGCCTCTTGAAGCAGGTTATGTATAACTTTTCGGCTCTGTTCAAAAGCGACACTGCTTTTATATTGTGTGTCCCGCGTCTGGTAATAAACAGTACTGACGTCCAAAATATTCCAAGCCAATTTAAGTTCACTATCGGTGGCGGAATGGTTCTCCGAGTTAACATATCCGGCGGAAGAAAAGACTTCCGGCAAACGATCAGCCGGCGATTTTCCAACCTCAATCAAACCTTGTTGGTAGCTGACCAATCGGCGTGTATAGTTATATTTCAGCGCCAGAGCCATCGCCATATACATATCTATCGGCTTTTCAATTTTACGTGGCGCAGAAGCATACATGGACTGCATATCCACATCGACACGGATTGCCCTGTCCCAATCCGTATAAGAAACCGGCATGGGCACAGATGTTTCGTAACCGTTATTTTGCCGTGAACAGGCTGCAACAGCAAAAAAAGCCATAAAAAGAGAAAAACATAACTTTTTTTTCATACTTATATCCTTAAGAACACGTATTCTGATTATAAGTTATATCAATATTTTGTATATTAACAGTATTTATTTGCTTTTATTCAACTTTCATGTATAAAATGTAAAAAGCAAATAGAAGATTTGAGGCCATTATGTTCGATATTTTTCAAACCATCTTTAAATATAAGGAAAAAGAAAGTCCCGACAAGCTGGGATATTTTCCTGAAAGAGTCCATGTTGAAGCCATACCCGAAAGGCGATATTTATGGACATCCAGATTCTTGGTTATTATTGCCAGCCTTAGCATAAGCTTGAGCATGGCGTTTGCTTCCACTATTTATTTGCTGTTGCCGCAAAGGCACTCTTCCCCTCTTCTGTTGCAAACGAACAACTATTTCAGCCTCTTAGAGCCTACGGATACCGCCATAAGAAAAAAGGCCGTTCTTGAATTATTGAGCGAGGCTTATATTGAGGAATATATCGCTCTTCGCAATGTTATCAGCAACGATTATGATGAAATGATGGAACGATGGTCACCCGGCTCACAACTTTATTGGATGTCGTCTCGTCCGGTTTTTCAGTTTTTTGCAGAGACGGAAGTTCCTTTTAATATAGCCCAATTTAAATCTGACGGCCTGGTACGTCTTATTGAAATGGAGTGGGCCAAACCGCTTTCTAAAGGTTTTTGGATGGCTCAATTTATTACCGTTGATTCCTACCCCAACAGAGAAAAACCTTCCATCAACTTATGGAGAGCCTATTTGCGTTTTGCTTTTGTTTCCGTCGGGGATAATTATAAAGAATTTAAAAATGCTAACCCTTTCGGCTTTGTTGTTAACAGTTATTCTTTATCCTATCTCGGGACACCAGACACACCTGAAAGCTATCTGGACACCGCACGCGATATCCGTGCTCAAAATTACGCCTACTAATTAGAGGAGCCGATGAGGGGATTTTTAAGCGCTTTATTTCGACACCAAGAAGAAGGAAGCCCCGATAAATTAGGCTTGTTTCCGCTGATTGTTAATGTCGAAGCTTTTCCCGAACGACGTTATTTATGGACATCAAGACTTCTGGTCATTATTGCCGCTTTGAGCATGAGTCTCACCATTGCCTTAGCCTCTTCAATTTATCTGCTGTTACCGCAGAGAAGTGCTCGCCCCAGAGTTTTAGAAGCCAATGTTATGCTTAGCCAACTTGAGTTAATTGAACCGGCTATAATTCGTGCAAACCAGATGGATTTAATTACGGAGCAGCATATAGAAAAATATATCAAACTTCGCCATACCATTCCCAAGGTGCAGTCTAATCTATATTCCATCTGGCTGGGAAACAGAACTTTTTATTGGCTGTCCAGCCGTCCCGTCTTTCAGGAATTTGCTGATAAAATGACTATTGGAACAATTTCCTCATTTATCCAAAAAGGAATCACCCGAGAGGTTGAAGTTGAATGGGCGAAAAGAATGACGCAAACCTTCTGGCAAGTCCAATTTCACACCGTTACCCATCAGCGTGGCGTTTCTAAACCTCAGGTTACGATTTGGCGTGCCTATGTAAGATTCATGTATGAAAAAACACTTCCCGAAGATAAAGAATATCTTGAGCAAAACCCCTTCGGCTTCAAAGTTGTCGGTTATTCCTTATCCTATCTCGGAAGTCCTGATAAACCGGAAAGCTATCTGGATACAGCCAAGCAAATTCGTGAACAAAACTATCGCTACTAGAACTACAATTTCAGTTTTTTATCCAAACGCTCAAGTTCGTCGATGTATCCGGAAATCAGGCTCAGCCCCTTATTCCAAAACTCCGGCTTTTTAGCATCTAATCCGAAGGGTTTTAAAAGCCTGTCATATCTCTCAATACCGGTCTTTGACAACATATTGAGGTATTTTTTCGGGAAATCGGGAATGTTTCCGTCTTGATAAACTTGATATAACGAATTGACTAAACAATCGGCAAATGAGTAGGCGTAAACATAGAACGGGCTATGGAAAAAGTGACTGACTATCGGCCAGATAGAACGACTATCATCATCAACTGTGACATATTTTCCCAAGCTTTCTCGCATAACTTCCAGCCAAATTTCTTCTATTCGCTCTGACGAAAGTTCTCCTTGGCGGCGTTCCTCATGGCATTTTGTCTCAAAAAAATGAAAAGCAATTTGGCGAATCGCCGTATTAATCATATCGTTCACTTTAGAGGCAATCAAACACAATCTGGCCTTATCATCACTGATTTGCGAAAGCAGCGATTGGAACGTTATCATCTCCCCAAAAACAGAGGCCACTTCTGCCAAAGTTAACGGGGTGTCATCATTCAGCTCCCCTTGTTTAATGCTCAAGCGCATATGGCAGCCATGCCCCAATTCGTGCGCCAAAGTAAGCACATCATTTTGCTTACCGACAAAATTCAGCATTAAATACGGGTGAAACTTTTGCGGCATCGGCATTGCGAAAGCGCCGCTTCTTTTTCCATCACGCGGCGGAACATCTATCCAAGAATGTGTTTTATCAAAAAACGGTTCTGCCAAACGGCGAAGCTCCGGCGAGAATTTCTGATATGCATTAAGAACCAAATCTACGCTCTCATCCCAGCAATAACGCTTATCATCGCTAAACGGCAATGGAGCGTTTCTATCCCAATATTGTATCTTCTTGACGCCCAACCATTTGGCCTTAAGTTTGTAAAAACGCTCGGCAATGTTTTTATACTGATCACGAACAGCCGTTGTTAACGCATTTAGTGCCTTATCATCAACCTGATTATCCAAATTGCGAGCGGAAACAGGTGTTTTGTAACCACGATGATTGTCACTTATGGCCTTATCTTTAATTATCATATTGTAGATAAAAGTGAAAAGGCGGGCATTTTCTCGATTAACGCGGTTCAGCTCTTTTCCGGCTTTTTCGCGCACGGAAGCATCTTTGTCCTGCAAAAGTTTTGATATTTCGGCATCATTATATTCTTTTCCGTCAACTTTATAAACCAACGATGCCGCATGTTCATCATACAATCGCCGCCAAGCACCGCCGGAAGTTACCGACTTATCCAAAAAGACTTCTTCCACACTTTCGGAAAGTTCATGAGCCTTGAAACGACGTACACGCTCCAAAAAAGGCTTATACTTAACAACCTGCTTGTCTTGCAGAAGTTGTTTAAATTTTTCCTCCGAAAGCTGGTTAATTTCCAATGTAAAGAAAATTGCCGGCTTAGAATATTCCGTCATTTTCTCTTCTATATGCTGGTAAAAAGCCAGTGCCTTGGCATCTTTCATACGAGTAACCATATTGAGGTAGGCAAACACACCCAACTTGCTACCCAAAACAGAAGTCTGCTCCACTTTATTTAACGCTTTATAAAAGTCAGTCGCCGAAATATCTTTTATTTTACCTTTATAAGCTTTGGCCAGACTTTTATTTAAGCTTTTATAGCGGTTTAAATCTTTTTCAATTTGAGGGTCTTTTTCGCTGCTGTATAAGTCGCTTAAATCCCATGCGGGAAGCTCTTGACGGCTACCGTGGCAATTCTTCATTACTTTCTGTTTGTTCATTTTCTATTTCCTCATGCGATTGTTTTAATTTTTGCATTTCCTCAACAAAGTCGGGGTTGTTTTGTAAGTATTCGGCTCGCTCTTCTGCCGGAAAATCCTCTTCGTCAGTCTGTTCCGGAATAAAAATATAATTGCTCCATGGGGTTGATTGCTGCCCTTGCACCCAGAGTTTTATTCCTCGCCCGACAGTTTTTAATTCACACCAACTGTTTTTCATGACCGAATTAACAAGACAGATAACTTTTTTTTGCTCCATACAGACCGAGAGTTCTTCTGCAAGAACTTCCGTGCAAGGAATAAAACCCCGCCTCAGTTTATCCTGCCTTGGTGAGAGCAGGACCAGAATAAACAGCAGCAGAAAAACGAATATGGAGCTTCCTGTTATTAAACCAAACCAATGCGTACGAATAAACGTCATTATTTTCCTTTTCCAGCTTTTCTTTTTTTCAATAATTCCTCAAGCAGTGCCAACTCTTCTCTCGTGTTGGCGGCCGAGGCTTCTTCAACAGGGCATTCGACAGAACTGCAACGTAATCCCTTACTCAAGGCTATGGCAATGGCATCCGTAAGATAATACTCTTTGGCCGCATTTTCATTACCAATAGCATCTAAAATTTCAAACATGGTTTCGCCATCAAAACACATCATGCCTGAATTGCACAAATTAATTGCCCGTTCAGCTTCTGTGGCATCTTTATATTCAACAATGCGCTCAAGATTTGCCCCATTCATTACCAAACGCCCATATCGCGCCGGATCTTCAGGACGAAAACCCAAACAAACAATAGCATATCCCTCGCGTCGTTTATCCACTAAGCGTTTAACTGTTTCCGGCGTGTAAAGCGGTTGGTCTCCGAAGATAACCAAAATATCCCCCTTAAAACCCGACAAAACATCTCGAGCGGAGCGAACAGCATGCCCTGTTCCCAGTTGTTTTTCTTGTATACACGTCGGGTACGGAGCAACCTCTTCTTTAACCAAATCACCATCCGGTGCAATCACCGTGACAATCTTATCTACTTTAACTTCTTCCAGCATATCCAAAATATGGCGAATCATCGGCTTGCCGTCTACCGGCATCATCACTTTCGGCAAATCTGACTTCATGCGAGTTCCTTTTCCCGCGCCTAAAATAATCGCCGCAATTTTATTTTGCTCCATAACAACTCTCCCTTTATAACTTTTTTAATAACTTTAGGTTATATTAACAATTATATCTTTTTTGTTAACAACGAGTGTTATTTTATGAAAAAACTTTTTCTTGCGATATGTTTCACTTTTTTAGCTACCACACCTTTTGCAAATGCTCGGGTTATGGAAACCTTGGATACTGCTAACCTTCCTAAACCACAGCAACCTGCGTCTAATTCATCGCCCTCGCAAATTCACCATATGACGCAAGAGCAGTTTGAGGATTTTATCGGAGACCGGCTCTCCAGAACTTTTGCTGAAGATCGTGACAAGATTGCGACAAAATCCACTTATGTTGAACCCAGTGAACAAGCTCGCGCTATTATGCAAAACCGAAATAAAAGCGAATTTGAAAAGATTTATGATCAGGCTATGCAGCGTATTCGAAATAATGAAACTTCAACCGACCGATTACGCTCAGATGTTGAGTTGCAGCAACAGCCCACCCAACCCTTATCCGCTCCCAATTACAACCCGCAAGAAAATTGGACCAGACCCGATTTTCAAGTTGTTAACATAACACTTCCGCCTGATGGGCGACAGACTGTCGTTCCTGCGATGGAACACATCCCTTATTTGCGAAGCGATATTAATATCTTGCCCAACGGATTGGTTAAATTTGAGGATACAGTGGTCGTTTTGGCTGATGGGCATAAGCTGAAGAACGGACTCACAAAAGTCTTACCTAAAAGAGCTTTTTTCAGGTCTCAAAAAAGTAATAAAATTAATTACACCCTTGTAAAAGTGATGGTGGACGGACAAGAAGTTCCCTATAAAATAACGGAACGTGATAATTCTTATTATTTGGTTCCTAAGGAGGCATATTCCTTACAACCCGGTGTTTATACTTACACTTTCGAATATTTAGCTGACAGGTTGTTTTATGAGCATGACAATTTTCTGGAATTTTACTGGGACGTAACGGGAAGCGCTTGGAATTTAGTGACAACCAGAGCCGTGGCCACAATTTCTTTTCCTCCGGAGGGGCAACCTTTTGAAGTTGAAACGCTGGCCGGAAAAAAAGATTCTTTCAGAAAAGATTTTATTCAACTTTTCAAAATCGGATCCCACACATGGGGGGTTATCTCTTTTGCTCCGTTGTTGTCCGGCGAAGGTTTGCATATCCTTATGACAACATCACCGAGCACAATTTTGCCTAAAACACCAACCGAAAAACTATTCTCTTATTTTGATAAACATGCTGATGTTGTTATCAGTTTTCTTGCCTTGGTCGTTTTATGGTTATCTTTCAAAATATCTTGGATATACATTAAAAAGAACAAAGGACAGCTTCAAATTAAGCTCAATAAGAATGCGGCACTCTTGCGTTATCTCTTGCTTAACAAGTTTGACCTGACATCTATCGGTTGTTTCCTTTTGGAATTTTACCGCAAAAACATTATTGATATACAGCAGTCCGGAGATACTGTACTTCTTATTAAAAAGACGGATAATTTAAAGGTGTTGGAAAAACTGGAGCAAAAGGCTCTCAATCAGATATTCACCAACAATGATGCCGTTTTCAATGCCGGAAAGCCTAATTTTCTTAAAATAAAAAGGGCTTCACGCTTCTTGCAAAAAGAAGTTACCCAGAGACTGCGTTCTTATATATTAAAGATGAACAGTGGTTACCTCTTCTTTAGCTTGGCGATATTGTTACTCGCCGAATATTTCATGGCTTTCCTTAACGTGGATACTTTGCGGGTTTGGAAATATCTGGCCAGTACTTCCGTTATTATTTTCATTGGGATTTGGCTGGGAGCGGCACAAAGAAAATATATTTGGCTCAGCATTCTTCTAAAGATTTTCAGCGCCATTCTTATTGCCAGCGCATTCTTGGTTATGTCGGCTTTCATTGCTCCGTTAAGTGCGCTCTTTATCTTTTTAAGCTTGATTATTATTTACCGTTTCACTTCTTTTTATGCTCAAAAGAACGGTTTGCTTTTACGGCAAATAAAAGAGGCGGAAAAAATTAAAGAAAACATGGAAAAACTGTCGGAAACACCTTTATCTGAAAGAGATATTGTGGCGCATCAACCTGTTATTTTGGCATTTGACCTCAGCGACAAGTTTTTAAGTGAGTCTGAATATAATAAGCTCAGCGCGATTACAAAACTTGTTAAAGGGTTGAGCTAGGCAACCCAATCACCATGGATAACCATCAACGCAACGATCAGGGTTTTCTTCACAGTCGGGGCGGTTTTGGTCGTGCAATGCATGCCTTTTGGGCGTGAACTTTCCGACTTCAATAGAACAGCCCGAAATCAACAAAACAACCGCAAGCAAAAATATACGCATTGAAATCTCCTAAAACAACGGAGTTAGGCTAACGGTTCTCCATACCCATAGAACCATCAAAAAAATGAATATTCTGGACAAATGTCGCAACCATCGGCTCTTGTCATAAACAGCAGAACTTTTCCACACGGCGACCACGATAACCCATGAATACAGAGCCAACCCGACCATGCAAATAATGTAACAAAGCGTCCACACAACAACCTGAATTGGAGAATGAAACAAATTAAACTGGTGGGAAAAATACCAATAAATTGTTCTTCCTCGAAGATAGGCTGCCAACATCTTATAAGAAACAAGATTAGCAAACTTTATAATCAACAGACCGGCAACCCCATACTTCCAAAATGTATTCGCCAGATTGAATTTACCCTTAAAAAGCTCTGATAACATCTCGCCCTCGTCTACTTTAATGGTTTAATATTGTTCCCATTTAAAATTTTTGACAAGTGAATTATCGGGTTTTCCAACAGTTGTCTGTTTTAGAAGTATTGTTTTATTCTTTTATAGGGCTTAATTCCTAAAGATGCCTGAAAAGCGGCTATTCTTTGCGAGTGAGTTCCCCAATGGGCGTATTTATCTATAAAAGCAGCCGCCTGTTCCGGTGAACGTGACAGTTGCAAGGCTATTGTTTCAGCCAACAGCTGTTTCATAACCTCGGCAAAAGCAATGAAATCAACAGCCATTTTACCGTCTTCATCAAAGGAAAGTGCCTTTTTTTCCAAAGCATAATTAAATTGTATTAAATCACCAATCCGATGCGGCAATGACATATTGGGTTCTGCTTTAAGAAAGAATCCTGAAACAATATGTGTCAGATAAATTTTTTTCAAAGTCTCCTCATTTATGAGGTCCATTTTTACACATTGTGGCATCATCGCCAAAGAAACGACATCTGCTTTATTTTCTTCTATAATATGTTTATATTTCCCCAAAGCCGATTGATAAGAGCTGTCAGGTCCTAAAGAATGCCCGTTCTCATGCCCAATGACAAATAAATGCTCTGCTTCTGTATCAAAATATTTGTGAAAATCAGACTGAACCAACTTTTCCAAAATTTTTTGATTGCGCGTTTCATCAACTGTTTGCCGTATCTGGCGATGATAAACATTACGTCTGCCACCACCCGTTTTAACGGATAGTTTATCATTGTTGGGAAGATTTTGAGCAATAGTCACTCCACCCCTTACCGCGGCATAATCTCCGGCCAATGCCGCAATATCGACATCAACCATCGTTTGTTTAACTTCTTTCCCTTCTTCGAAATTTTGTGTATATTTATCTTTGTAGGGCATCAGCTCGGCAAGTTTGGGTAAATTATCCTTAAAACGCAGAATCAACGCCGTTCCTTCTTTATTGACAAGACCGACGCGCACACCAAAAGAATCTTTGGCATTTACCTCTATTTTGTGTTCTTCCAATAAAGATTTTAACAATGGATTGTCATAAACTTTTCCTGTCATTTCGTCCGCATAGTTTTCACGCGAAATTGTAAACTCTATTGGCGAATCCTGCAAAACAGCCCAATGTTTATCCGCAAGCATATCCATATCTTCGTTGTTTTGCAACAGCGCTTGCGCTTGCCACCCTAAATAGTCCTTCAATTCATTATCCGTGGTATAATGGGCCGCCAACTCAATCTCGTTCGCAATCTCAGAAAATTCTTTTGCAAAATATTCGGTATAATCAATCGCTTTCAGCTGCGCACCCTCTCGACGCACCATTGTTCGAACACTCAAGATACGCCGAACATCGTCGATTTTTCCGTTTTGCAGCATTTCAATCAATATTTCCTGAAGCTCCTCCACACTTAAATCTTGAGGATAGAAATTGCGCCCTGCAGCACCGTGAATATCTTTAAACAATTCTATCGGAGTTTTATCCACTCCATTCAACCCCTCCACTCCGTTGTACATATTAAAAAACTCAAGGGCTTTGGCGGCATGGGACGATTCAGAGACCTTTTCTTCCAATCCTTCTTTTTGCGATAAATTCAAGAAATGATCTTGCTCCAGAAATATATCGTTAAATAATCTCGCGGCTTTCACCAAATGAACAAACGCTTTCTTATCCCCGTCACTAAGATTTTTATAGGCCGGAAAACTTGGTTTTATCAATTCCACATCTATGGTTTCTTCTTTTAATTTATGTTCAATATCTTCTTCCGAAAGAGCTATTTCATAACCATTAATCTTCATTATCTTTTACCTCCACGACCCTAAAACGATAAGCTTTAATTTTGTCAGACCAATAACAGGGACTTAACCCGGCCTTTAATTTTAAATTTTTCAAAAATTCTTGTTTATCAGGTAGTTGTTTCCACACTGCCGGCAAAAACAACCCTTGTCGATTGCCATCTCGAATAACCACGCCGTCAACATTAGGTTTTAACTGCTTTAACAAACTTTCCTCATCTTCAAAACTGATGCGCTCAAAGTCTGTCAACAAGGATATTGATATTTCCAAGTCACCGTATTCAGCATCAACAATGGGATTAAAACGCTCATCTTCCATAGCTGCCGCATAGGTGTTTGCAGCCACATCGGCAACGATGCCGCGATGCGGAATTAAACTTCCTATGCATCCCCGTAACTCTCCGTTTTTTGTGATAGTTACAAACGAGGCTCCTTTGTTAAACAGAACATTTTCAAAATCTTTGCGAGCCGGAATATATTTCTTCTGTGTTTTTACAGCTTCCTGCAAGCTTTTATGAGACACTTCCATCAGTGTTTTTCCGAAGGCATTTTTAAACTCATTCAAATTCTTCACCTGTTGCTCCAACGGTGTCAGAATTTCTTTTGTGGTTTCTTCCGGTTCAAACATCCACGAAGCATAACCGACAACGCGCTTTTTGTCTCCGCTTACGTCGCCAGAGTTAGCCATATCCAACAAACGCGGCTGATAATTTTTTTCTTTTGCTAACAATAGAGCGGCATTAATTCCAATGGCTCCGCAAGAACGATGATCTTCCAGCGGGGTCTTCTTTTTTACCATTTCCGCGGTTGATGCATCTATTTTCTGCGCCGTTTCATAGTCCATATAATGCGATAAATCAGCTGAAATTACGATCAAAACATCCGAACGCTTGGTGTATGGAAGCAAAGCCTCTGCCAGAGTTTTTGGATTTATATCCCCATAGGCTATCGGAACAATACTAAACTTTTTCAGTGTTTTCTGCAAAAAGGGAATCTGAACTTCTAAAGAATGCTCTTTCGCATGAGCTTTATCCATGAATTTAAAATCAGGATGCGCTGCCAATTCATTATTAATGTTCGTATCCACAGAAACTTTGCCTAACGGCGTTTTAAAACTGTTCGCTTCAGATAGCGCAGCTCCGTTTACATATTCATGATGCGACGGTCCGACAATGATAACTTTATGAATTTTATTCGTAAATGGAAGCAGTCTGCTGTATGCCGCCGCTGCGACCTGAGCTGAATACATATATCCGGCATGCGGAACAACTATGATCTTTGGTTGCAAAGTTTTTGCCGATGATGAGCTCTTCAACAAACCGTCAACCAAATTGGACAACTGGTAAACATCCGCAGGATAAAATAATCCGGCAACAGCCGCTTCTCTGGACTTATCCATATAATCATCCTTTGTTGAATAATCGCTTATCATTTCTGAATTTGAAGAAGTGTAGTCTTGGAAATACAAGTAATTTATAATAAACAACCCAACAGCTAATATGCAAGCTATTATATAATAGGGCCAACGCCCATAATCCACCTCGTCTTTACGGCTCATAATATCTTCTCCGATTACACTAATATAAGTGTTTTAACAAAAGCGATTTAATTTTTTGCTAACATCTTAAATTTTCATAACCGACAAAAGAGCCCCTTTAAACAGGGGCTCTTTTCATGTGTAAAAAGATAAAAATTATTTAAAGAATAACAATGTTTCCCGCTGCTGTGCGACCTCTGTCATCGTAGTAATCAAAAGAAACGCGTTGCCCGTCAAACAGCTTTTTCAAACCGATTTTTTCCAATTGTGTTACATGAACAAAAACATCTTTCGGATTACCATCCGGTTGAATAAATCCATACCCTTTTTCTGTATTAAACCATTTCACAGTGCCTTGGAACATTTTTAAACTCCTTAATTTTAAATAGACTTAGTAGATTATAAAGATTGGTTACCAGTAAAGGTTACAATCTTAAACTAATAAAATCAATAAGTGAATTTCTTACATAGTTATCGTAAAAGCGGTACGGTAAGGAGATTAGGGATGGTTTCGGGAGA
>CAZZNV010000004.1:0-117484 GCA_964655915.1 uncultured Azospirillaceae bacterium
CCATCGGAGAAGACGGAGTAATCGGGTAAATAACGCAGACTTCGTTCATGCGGTGTGCAACCGAAGCGGCGGCTTCGTTGGCATCCATCATCTTCATCTTAACGTCAGACATTAATTTATTATCCTTAGCAAATTAAAAAAATCGACCTGAGAGAACCCCAAGCCGAGGGTTAAAAGACAGAATCTCTCTGCGCGTTTTATATCACGATATTTTTTTAAAAACCAGCGAAAAATGACTCTGTTTTGTTGTTGGTGCAAAATTGTTTTTAGGTAGGGGATTATTTGAAAATTTGTGTAAATTTGGTGATTTGAAATTGAGTTTTAGTGAAGAATGATTATATTTTAGGACAGTTTTAATTTTAGCGAGGAGTATGAAATGCGTAAATTATTGACAATTGCGGCGACTTTTCTTGTAGCTTTAACGGCTGTTGATGCGATGGCAAATTGGAATGCCGCAGATGCTGTTTCGGCGGCTACTCAGAAGTCTGAAGAAGCCAATGCCAAGTATGAGGCGGCAAAAGCCAAACATGAAGCTAAACAAGCTCAAAGAAAAGCAAAGGCTGATGCTAAGACAGAAGAAATTAAAGCCAAGTTAGAAGCTAAAAAAGCTAAGGGTGATGCTAAAGTTGCTGAAAAGAAAAAAGCTGTTGAAGATGCCAAGGCCGGTTTGGAGAGTTTGAAAAATTCTTTAACCGTAGCTGAGTAGTTTCGACTTTACTATATATGAGAAAAGGGCTATAAGATGTTTATAGCTCTTTTTTTTGTTAAAAAACATGTGTAAGGGGCGGAGTTTTTTGTGGCGGAGGTGAATATGGCTGAAAAGGTGAACGAACAATATCGACTTTTGGGGCGAAAAGTCGGTGATTTGCGCCAAGAGGAAGATTTTTATCCGACGCCGGAATATGTTACGAAGGCTTTGACGGATAATTATAAATTTACGGGAAAAATCTGGGAACCGGCTTGCGGAGACGGGCGAATGTCACGTGTGTTGGAGCAGTGCTATGAGGTTGAAAGCAGTGATTTGATTAATCGCGGTTACGGATTAACCGGGGTGGATTTTTTAACCTCCGGCAAAAAGGCTGAAAATATTGTGACCAATCCTCCTTTCAATTTGGCTTTTGAGTTTATAGAGCAGGGGTTGAGGTTGTCAGAAAGGAGTTTGGCTTTGTTGCTGCCTATTCGTTATTTAACCGGAAAAAAACGCGCTAAACTATATTACAAATGCCCTCCGGCAAAGATTATCGTTATTCCGAATAAGGTTGATTTTCTCGGGTTTGGCAAACCGGCGATGGAATTTGCCTGGTTTATTTGGGAGAAAGGGGCTAAACAAACGGAAATTGTCTGGGCGAAAACATTTTAGCTTTTGTATCTTCTTTTATATAAAAAACCGCGGATAAATCCACCGCGGTTTTTTGTTTGTTTAAGCTGAATCAGTTTCTAAAAAGAGGCTTGTCCTATTCCCGTATCGGGGTTACAGTAGAAACATTTAAAACCATTGTCTGCTGGTTGACCAACCGGACAACATACTTCTTTTCCACCGTACCACGTCAGATAGTTATTCGCTTGATTTTTGCATCCACCACAATGGCACTTGTTGTTGGCTCTGTCCCAGTCACTACAAGTACCACATACGTATGCAATATTCATAGTAACTCCTTCTATGGTAATCTGGCTGGGGTTATTAGACTTCACGCCGTCACAAAGGTTTGTCAAACTCTGTCTTCGACATTGTTTCCTTTTCTCCTCGTTAGAAATTTGATCACAGCCATCCTTACCGGAATAACGAAACAAGCGTTCTTCTGATCCTATCTCCACATTCTTGCTTCCGTTTCCAACCGGAGTGTAACCGCTAGCATTGTAGTCCATACCTGTGGCGCCTAAATACTTGACAGGTATCGCCAGATTCTTACTTGCGGCAAGGGATTCAAATACCTCAATTGCATCCCATTCATCATCAGTATAAGACCAACCACTAGAACCTACTGAAACCTCAAGAGTATAGGTCATATCATCTTCTAGATAAGCCGTTGTAGTAACTGAAATATCAGGATTGACACAACCTTTGTAACAAGTTTTTCCCTGATAGGTAACGGGAGCCCCAACCTGACCGGTCGGACAAGCATCTACATATCCGCCTGTTGCACAGGTTGCATTTGGCTTACAATCCTTGTAACAGGTTAGACCTTTATAATCAACTTTTGTACCGCTCTGACCAGCCGGACATGCCGTTACATATCCGCCTGTTGCACATTTTACACAATCCTTGTAGCAGGTTTTACCGGCTTTGGTTGTAACTTTTGTACAACTTTCTCCAGAGGCCTGACTGTCTTTATAAGAACTATTAACCTCGGAGCATGTTTTAGGTGTACAACCTGTATAGCAAGTCTTTCCACCATAAGTGACGGGACCGGTCAGCTTGTAGTCTTCACCGCAGCTATCAACATATCCGCCCTCGGAACAACTTTTCTGCACACACTTTTTGCATACCTTACCTGCTGAATAATATTGGGTATTTTCTAACTTATAGCCTGTTGAGCAGGTTTTATTTGTAGATTGTCCTTCCGGACATGGCGTCACAGTACATTTTCCGTCAGTTGAATAGCCTGCTGTCCACTCGGTTACCTTATAACGGGTCACCAAATTACTACCGCAACCGGTCGAACACCTGTCTGCAGATCTAGCACAAGTCGGCGGAGTAGAATAAGGATAAGCACTTGCCGTACAACTTGCGTTATCGTTCGGACAAACACACATATAACATTCACTCGTGGCATATATTTTTGTCGGTTTCTCGTTCGGACAAACGGTTGAGTTTGAATATCCGTTAAGACAACATGTTCCATTCGCCTGCCTGTTATAACCGCTCTTACAACCGGTTTGCTTATATTTACCGTCACATTCTTGGCATAGAGCACCATTAGGACATGACGATAAAGTAAAATCAGAACCGCAACCGCACTCGGAATAAAAAGTTCCATCCGGTGTTGATGACGGAGTTGTCATAGACACATTACGGATTACCGCAGCCTGCGCACCGACAGTCGCGCTGGTCAGCTTTTTGCAACTCGTACCTCCGATAAGCTTGGGAGATGTACAGTTGCCTTTGTGATAGGTAAACAAATCCATGTTACAATCACAAGCTTTATAACAAGTAACTCCCGGTGCGGGTTGAGTTTTACCAACACCGACCGTGCCACTCGGACATTCGCTGAAATAGTTTCCGTATGAGGCGCAGGTCTTGGTATTTGAACCTCCGCCGTTTGAGGCAGAGGTGCGATCCATATTTTTTCCCAAATAGTCAGGAAGCCACTTAATTCCGGCAATCTTAGTTTCTTGGGGGGCTTGTAGGTCAATCGTTAATGACGCTAAATTGTTCTCCTGATAAATATCTGCCTCGGCTCTCGCCTCAGAGATACAAACGGTAGCCAACGCGCTGACCGCAAGCAATAATTTTTTCATAGGAAACCTCATTGTTATTTCGAAATATAATTTAGTTATAACCCAGTTTCTATTGTAACTTATATTTTATAATGTGTCAATGTTACACTGCACCGGTGCGACAAAAAATTCGGCAAAGTATATTAGTAGGGATTATATTAGTTTATTGACTTCAGAAACGGGCTCATTTTTTTCGTAAAAATGTTTGAGGTAGTTATGCCCTGTACGTTCGAGCTCTTCATCTTTGATAATAGACTGATTGGTGGAATAAATATTCACTTGGCTGTGGTCTTCGATGTTTTCCTGTTCATAAACACCGCTGGCGGCCAAGGCCTCAATAGTGCTGTTGACTGTTGGGGAATTTAATTTTACTTCAGGTTCTTGTTTTCCGCTTTGTGCAAAAGAATTCCCTCCTTGCTCGGAGTGGTCGGAGTGGGTATCAGAGCGAACGGAAACGTTGTTGTTTGTATCTACAACCTCGATAAATTCTTTGCCGTACCTTGTCGCCGATTGGTTGATGTGAGGTGTAGGGGGCGGCAGGTTTACACGTTTTGTCAGTGTTACACTCATAGGGGTTCTCCCTGTTAAGTTTGGGGTTTCTTTCTCAAACTTATGTGTATTGTAACATAAAAATTTTTAAAAATCTATAATTATTTGATTTTATAAGAAAAACCCCAGATGTTATCTGGGGTTTTGATTAGCGTTCTTTATTTTGGTCTTCTGTTTTAGGTGCTTCTTTGGCATTTTTCATCTCTATCTCTTTTAATTTTTCTTGAGCTCCCTTTAAATATTGCTTAATATGCGGCCAAGCTTTTTTCCCGAAGTTTACGGTATCTGTTTTCAGCTTTTCAATATTAATTATTCCGAAAACAGCAGCTATTGCAAAGATGATTAATATCCATGTTAACATGACGAGGTACTCCTTTTTTGTTGTAGAAGATTTAGGGTTTCTGTGGCATCGTAGCAGTCTTGGTAAGGTGCTACGGAGCCGACTATTTTTTGATATTCTGCGACATCTGTTTCCAGATTTTTGAAAAAGGTGTGCGAAGAAATGATTTTGTGGATTTTATACAGGCGATTCAATGCGTTATCTGTGAGTGGAGGGCATTTCTTTTGTAAGATTTTTAAATCATCAGCTTGTCCCATGGCATACATGATGCAGTCACATCCGGCGGCTAAAGAGGCTTCGGTCTTTTCCGTTAAGCTTCCTTTTAGGGCGTGCATATCTAAGGCATCAGAAATAAGAAGGCCGTCAAACCCTATTGCTTGACGTATGATTTCTTTAATAGCTTTAGAGCTTTGGGTTACAGGGTGATTGGCATCAACGGCTTCAAGTATTATATGTGCCGTTAGTCCGGCCGGTGTTTTAGACAACTTTTTGAATGGAAAGAAATCTTTTTCCAGTTCTTTAAGCGATGCATTTATGACGGGCAAATGTAAATGCGGGTCTGTCTGAGCTCGTCCGTGTCCGGGGAGATGCTTTATGCAAGGACATATGCCTCTCTCTATATATTCATCAACCATTGCTTTTCCGAGCTGTTCGACAATTTTTTCATCAGAGGAAAAACAACGCCCGGCAAGAGCTTGTGAAGTGTTCTCATATTGACAATCCAACACGGGAGCAAGATTCATATTTATTCCGCAATCAAGCAGGTCGGCTGCGGTTAAACGCGCTTGCAGTACGGCGGCTTGTCCGGCCTGTAAAGGGGGAAGATTTCCCAGAGTGATGTTGTGTGTTGTTGCAAAAAAATCTGTTCCGTTTAAGCGACGGACACGTCCTCCTTCCTGGTCAACGGCAATGAGGAGGTTTTCTCTTCCGACCGCATCTTTTATTTGTCGGGTCAGCGCCTTTACCTGTTGTTTTGATTGAATGTTTCGTCCGAACAGAACAATACCGACCGGGTTCATCTGTTCCAGCAGTTGCTTTTCGGTATCTGTTAATACCAATCCGGAACAAGAAACAAAAGCGGCTGTTATCGGAAGATTTTCAGGCATTATTTTTTCTTTACAAGGCAACTGCCGCCAAGTGCTTTGATGTCATTACAAAGTTTGTCGGCATCATTTCTTGTGCCGTAAGAACCAGCCAACAGGCGATAGAACGTCCCTTTGGCGCCTAAATTAGCGATTTCAACCTCATGGGGTTTTCCTTTTAGAACGGCATATTTTTTTACCAGACCGTCCCAAGCATTTTGTGTGGCGGTTTTGTTGTTGGAAGCCATGAGCTGAACAACCCAAGATCCGGCGGGAGCTGTCTGAGTGTTTTGAGCCTCTTTCTTAACAGCTTCTATCTCCGGTTTTGCAGGGATTTTAATGCTGACGACGTTCTTTCTTTCAGGCTCTTTTTTCTCCGCTTCTGCTTTTGCAATCGTTTCAGTCTTTGGTGCCGCGTCTTTTTTAACGGCTTCTGCCAAAGGAACGGTTACGGCCTCAGCCTCATCTTTAGGAGAAGCCACCGCAATCGGAGCTGATACTTCGGCAATTTTAATTTCTTCTTTTTCAACAACATCAGAGACCGGTTTAGTCTCGGTAACAACGGTTTTTTCTTGAACTTCGGGAGCGGGTTCTATAACCGGCATTTGCGGTTCTTCCGGTGGGGGAAGCAGATTTTCAACCGTTTGGGTTGGTGTTTCTTTCTTTTCAATAATGTCGTAAACTGTTTTGTCTTGATTTAAAATCTCCATTCCCCCCGGCTCTGTCGGCTGAACCTTTATGGCTGTCTGGGGGCGACGAATAACCGGAACTTCGATATTAGGGTCAGAGGCATATCGCGGAGATAAGACAAACCAACCGACAACGCCGGCTAATGCAACTCCGGAAACAGCGCTGATGAATATATTTTTAGAGCGGTTTATTTCGTTCTTTTTTTCTTCTAAACTTGATAAAGATTGATCGTTCAGTTTTTGGCGAAATTCGTTTAAAAAATCTTCATTTTGAGGGTTCTCGTCAAAATTTGGAAACATTTTTCCACTCCTTATCAACTGTTTGTAATCTAAATATTTTAGGCCATATTATGCAAAAAAGTTTTATAATAGATTAATAAAATTCAAAATCTGGTGTTGTTGTCAAAAAGTTTTTGGTGTTCTTCGACAGCGGCAAGGTCTGTCATGTTCGCAATATGAGTGCAGATAATGTCTGCCGTTTTGTTTTTATCTTCAACGTCGGCTAAAGCAGCTCGGGTATCCAAGGGAAGAAGTCGCGTGTCAGACATAAAGGCGTTGAACAAATTTTCAACTATTTTTTGAGATTTTACGTCCATGCGGGCTATGTGTGTGTGATTATAAAAATATTTTTTCAAGAAATTATGAAGCATATTTATTTTGTTGTGCATATCAGTAGAGAAATTTGCCGTAAATTGTTTTGCTTTGCGGACATCGTCAGAGCTTTCAATGCCGAGCTTTTTTATGTTTTGTTGCGTTGTTTTCAATAAATCGGAAACCATGTCCGCGATTAATTGGCGTGTAATTGCGTATATGCGCAGGTTGTTGTCTGCGTGAGGGTGTTTTCTATCAAAGCTTTTTAGGATAGAAGCAATAAACGGCAATTCGCATAATTGTTCAATGCTGAAAAATCCGGCACGAAAACCATCGTCAATATCGTGATTGTTATAGGCAATATCATCGGCAAAAGAGGCTACCTGAGATTCAAGAGATGAAAAATGTTGAAGCTCAAGATTAAAGTCTTTGTTGTATTTTTTCAGAAAATCGTTGTTTATATGTTTGACGGGGCCGTTGTGTTTGACCGTTCCTTCCAGAGTTTCCCAAGTGAGGTTCAGTCCTTGAAAATTGGGGTAACGCGTTTCCAGTGTGGTCATGATTTTAAGCGAATTTATATTATGGTCAAAACCGCCATAGGGTTGCATAACGTTGTTTAATCCCCGTTCTCCGGCGTGCCCGAAAGGGGCGTGACCAAGGTCATGGGCCAGAGCAATGGCCTCTCCCAAATCTTCGTTTAGTTTAAGGGTTTTGCAGATTGTTCGTGTGATTTGTGCCACTTCAATACTGTGGGTTAAACGGGTGCGATAGTTTTTTCCTTCATGATAGGCAAAAACTTGTGTTTTCCCATCCAGACGGCGGAAGGCTGCTGAGTGTATCAGACGATCACGGTCTCGTTGGAAAGGTGAGCGGAATGTATCCGGAAAGTCAGGGTAGAGGCGTCCGCGACTTTTGTTTGAATAAGTGGCATAAGTTGCTGGTTTCATGATTTTTTTGCTTTCAATACTGTAAAATTTAGTTTAATCTACCGGAAAAAGTTTCATAAAGGGTTAATAATGTTAATTGCAACTTATAATGTGAACTCAATTAATGCACGTTTGGAAAATTTGCTTTCGTGGCTTTCGGCTCACAATCCCGATGTTGTTTTATTACAGGAAATTAAGTGTGAATTTGATGCCTTCCCTTTTTTTGAACTTAATGCCGCGGGATATGATGCCAAAATTATCGGGCAGAAGAGTTATAACGGCGTTGCTGTTCTCAGTCGGCACAAAATGACGGTCACTGCAGAAAATCTTCCTGATTTTGATGATACGCAAGCACGCTATTTGGAAGTTGAAGTTTTGGTTGACGGAAAGCCTTTTCGGCTGGCTTCTGTTTACTTGCCCAACGGAAATCCTCCCTATAATAATCCGGATGATGATTCCAGATATGACTATAAATTGCGTTGGATGAATGCTCTTTATAATAGAGCGGAGCAGCTTTTGCAATTGCGGGTTCCTGTTGTTTTGGGCGGGGATTTTAATGTTATTCGCACAGATAGCGATGTGTATGCTCCCGATGCTTTTCGCAATAACGCATTGTTTCGCGAGGAGGTAAAACAAAACTTGGCGGCATTGGAATATTTGGGTTATTATGACGCTTTTCGCAGTTTGCACCCTTATGAGAACGGGTATACTTATTGGGACTATGGGGCGGCGGCTTTTGCTCATGATGACGGAATGCGGATTGATTATTTGTGGGTTTCTCCCGATGCGGCTGATTTACTGGAGAGTTGTGTTGTTGACAAAGAACCCAGACGTGGTGTGCGACCGTCGGATCATACGGTTTTGAAGGCCGTATTTGAGTCGAAGTCGGGTTGGAGAGGATAAATGTTGAAGATTTTACGATGGATTGTTGTTTTTGAATTTTTGTTGTGCGTTCAGGCGATGGCGGCAGATGAAGTTTTGCTTCGGCAAATATATACAGAAATTCCGGCGGCATCTTTAGAACCGCTTAATGTGGAAGATTTGGCTGTTTCTATGTTGAAAGGACTGAGTGATATTGATAAAAAATTGCAAGTCAGTAATGGTCTTAATATTTCTCTTTTTTACAAAAGGACAATGCTTAAAAGCTTGAAAAAGCCCGAGGATAAGAATGATGTTGAAGCGTGGACGGCTTTAAGCGGGGCGATTTCGGATGCGGCGGTTTCAGCCTCAAGAAAAGCAGCTCAACATGACTTTGAACTGATAGAACTTATGTTATCTGCGGCCGTAAACAAGATGGGAAACGGTGCGAAACTTTATATGACTTCAGAGCCTGAAAGAGAGCACCGCATAAAGCATCGTCCGCATTTTGCAAGCCGAACGGAAGGGGATATTCTTTATATCAAAATTTTGCTGTTTGACGGAGCGACCACAGCTGGTGTTACCGAAGAAATTAAGCGCCATCCGGACATGCGGGGTTTGATTTTAGATTTGAGAGGAAATCCCGGCGGGCGGTTTGATGAGGCGATTAAAACGGCCGGGTTGTTTCTGGACGGCGAAATTATCGCCTCAACCAAAGGAAAAAACGCGGTGGATACGGTTATTTTTAACGCGGAAAAGGGAGATATTTTGCAAGGTAAGGAGATGGTGGTTTTGGTTGATGCCGATACGGCCTCGGCTGCAGAGGTTTTGGTCGCGGCGCTAAAAGAACAGGGGCGAGCCAAAGTTGTCGGGACCCAAACTTTTGGCAAGGCCAGTGTTCAAAAACTTATAGAACTTTCCGGTGGAGCCGTTGCGGCGATAACGAAAGCTTACTATTACACTCCGTCCGGACAATTGATTGAGAAAGAGGGTGTTTTGCCCGACGTGTGCACTTTTGAAATGCCGGATTCAAAAAAGATTGACAATTTGGACACTTTAAAAAATTTTGATTCCTGTTATCGCGAATCACGAGAGAAAGATATGTTGGAGGTGGATATTGCCCGCCAACTTATTGAAACTTCCGTGAAATTAAAAAATTAAAGAAGTTGCAATATTTGTGTTGACAACGAAGCAAAAAAATGTATAGTAAAGCAAAATTTGAAACTATAACCATGTATAAAGAGTAAAAAAATGGCAAAAGCAATTAAAGTTAAAGTTAAATTGGAAAGCACCGCCGGTACAGGTACGTTTTACTTGGCAGAAAAAAATCCAAGAACTCATCCTGAGAAGTTGACTTTGAAGAAATATGACAAGAAGTCTAAGAAGCACGAAGAGTTCGTTGAAAAGAAATTGAAGTAAGATTTCTGGTTTCTGTTTGATTTTTCAAAATACCGGTTGCTATGCGGCCGGTATTTTTTTGTTATGCATTCCGCTGTTTAATGACAGTCGGTTATGGGAAAAGATTTTTATTGTTCAAGCGGGTGAGCTCTTCGGTATTCTTCTTGGAGTTTACTGATTTCGACATCCGTGTAACGTTGGGTTGTGGAGAGGGACGCATGACCCAAAAGTTCTTGAATGGAACGTAAATCCAGTCCCTCGGCTAAAAGGTGTGTCGCGAAACTGTGTCGCAAGGCATGGGGCGTCAATGAATCGGGAAGGCCCAACTGCAAGCGGATTTTTTCAAGACTGCGTTGAACAATGCGCGGACTTAGACGATCACCTCTTGCTCCGACAAATAACGGATCTCCGTTGGTGAGTTTGTAGGGGCAGGCCGCAAGGTATGCACTAATGTTTTCTTTAACAATTTGGAGTAGGGGAACGAGACGTTCTTTGTTTCCTTTACCTTTTATTTTGAGGAAATCAGAATGATTAATATCACCGATATTGAGTGACAAGGCTTCAGAAATCCGCAAACCGGAACCGTAAAGTATTGAAAATATGGCGGCATCTCTAAGACCTTGCCACTCTTTTTTTTGATTCTCCGCCGCAATGTCGATAACATTGAATGTTTGGTCGGCATCCAGCGCCTTAGGCAAGGTTTTATTCAATCTTGGCGAGGATATGACACTAATGGATGTGTTGCTTAAAATTTTACAACGGCTCAACCAGTGGAAAAAATTGCGGATAACTGACAGTTCGCGTGAAATAGAACTTTTTTGGAGATGTTTGGCACTACGTTTGCCCAGATAGGCTCTAAAATCACTTACTTCCAATTTTTCTAATAATTTAATTGAAACTTCTTTATGGTTTGTTTCTTCAAGAAAATCAAAAAAATCAGACAAGTCACGCGCATAAGCATCTTGCGTGTGGTGAGAGTAACGCCGTCCGTCTTTTAGGTAATTTAGCCAACGGCGGACTATATCGAGCATTTCAGAATCAGCTTTATATTTAATCTCTTTCTTCATGAGTTCAGGATAGCCTTTGAAGGTTAAATCTTGATTAATGCGTTCGGTTAACTGGGGATTGTTGTTTATCCGGGGTTTTCATTTAAGGGTGATTGTTTTATGATGAAAAAAATTAATGTTAAGGATAAATGTGTTGTCGCAAGTTGTCGGCGTTATGTTGCCGCTTCCGTTTAATGAACCGTTTGACTATCAGTCAGAGCAAGAGCTCGGATTGGGTGATTTGGTGCGCGTTTCTTTCGGGCGTGAGGTTTTGGTCGGCGTTGTCTGGAAAATAGGGAAAACTTCTAATTTGGACATAGCTAAGATTAAGCCGATAATGGAAAGAATCAATTTCCCGCCTTTAAGTGTTGAATTACGCCAATTTATTTCTTTTGTTGGCGCTTATAATATGGCGTATGTCGGTCTTGTTTTGAAAATGGTTCTCAGCGTTAAAGGTGTTTTTGATGATCCGAAAATGGCGGTGTTGTACGGACTTTCCGGAAAAACATTGGCTGAGGCGAAACTCAAAAACTCTGATGCCAGATGGCGCGTGATTGATTTTTTGAAGTTTGCTCCATTTAATCGACAAGATATTGCCGCGGGAGCGGGAGTGGGGCAACAGGTTATCAAAACATTGATTGATGCCGGAGTGCTTTGTCCGGTTTTTGTGGAAGAGAAAAAAGAATTTTCGGCGCCGAAGTTGGATTTTCAAAAAGTTAATCTTACAGATGAACAAAGGAACGCAGCTCACAAATTATGCCAAAAAGTCGATCAGGGGTTTTCGGTAACTTTGCTTGACGGGGTTACGGGCTCGGGAAAAACAGAGGTCTATTTTGAGGCGGTAGCTCAAGCTTTGGAATTGGGAAAACAAGTGTTAATTTTGGTTCCGGAAATCGGGTTGACAACCCAATGGTTAGAACGTTTTGAGCGGCGATTTGGGGTGAAACCGGCGAAGTGGCATTCGGCGCTGGGCAACCGTGAAAGGATAGATACCTGGAAGGCCGTGATGTCCGGAGAAGCAAAAGTTTTGGTCGGTGCGCGGTCTGCTTTGTTTTTGCCGTATTCTGATTTGGGGCTGATTGTGGTTGACGAGAGCCATGATCAATCATTTAAACAAGAGGACGTTGTTAATTATCAAGGTCGAGATATGGCGGTAATGCGTGGAAAATACGAAAAAATTCCGGTTGTATTATCTACGGCTACGCCTGATTTGGAAACGGTTGTTAATGTGGAAGAGGGGCGGTATGATTGTGTGGTTTTGAAAAGCCGTTTTGCTGATGCCGTTTTGCCGGAAATTAAAATTATTGATCTGAAAAAAGATAAACCTCTAAAACGTGCCAAGGTAGATGGGAGCGGAAGTGAACCTTCATGGTTGGCGCCGACTTTGGTCAACGCATTGAAAGAAAATTTTGAGCGCGGTGAACAATCTATGTTATTTTTGAATCGCCGAGGTTATGCTCCTTTGCTCATTTGCAGAGATTGCGGATACAGAATACAATGTCCGCATTGTACAGCCTGGTTGACGGCGCACAAAAGAACCAATAATCTTGTTTGCCACCATTGCGGCTATATGATGCCCATTCCGCAAGAGTGCCCCGAATGCCATTCTCAAGACGGTTTAACAGCTTGCGGTCCCGGGGTTGAGAGAGTTGCCGAAGAGGCAAAATCTCGTTTTCCGTTAGCTAAGGTAAAAGTGCTTTCCAGTGATATTACGACCAATTTTTTGGAGGTTTCTAAGGTTATTCAAGAAATGGGAGAGGGAAAGATTGATATTCTTATCGGCACGCAGATTTTGGCAAAGGGACATCATTTTCCCGACTTGACGTTGGTGGGAATTGTTGATGCCGATTTAGGATTAATGGGGAATGATTTGCGTGCCGGAGAGCGAACCTTTCAGTTGTTATCTCAGGTGGCTGGTCGTGCCGGACGCGGACAGAAAAAAGGCATGGTATATTTGCAAACGATGTATCCTGAAAATTCAATCCTTCAGGCCTTGGCTGCAAATGACAGAGGTAAGTTTTTGAATTTGGAGAAAGAATCTCGCAAAATATTGAAAATGCCGCCGTACGGACGAATGGCGGCGGTTATTGTTTCCGGTTCTGTTCAGGCAGAGACTGAAAAGACGGCAATCTGGTTGGGGCAGACAGCGCCGAACGGTGGCGGGGTTTCGACGCTGGGTCCTGCTCCGGCTCCGATATTTATGTTGCGGAACAAGTTTCGGTACAGGTTGTTGTTAAAAGTGGCAAAAGGTATGAAAATACAACCCATTTTATCTGAGTGGCTTAAAAAAGTTAAGCTTCCAAGCAAGGTTCGGGTGGAAGTAGATGTGGATCCATATTCTTTTATGTGAGAAAAGCTAATTTCGACGGATAACTTTAAAAAGATGCTTTTATTCTGAATCAAAAAATATATTAATAAATTAGAAACAAATTGTTCTTATGATAGGCGCATCTTGTAAATTTTAAGAGATTAGAGAAGTGAAGAAACTTTCGAAGACTAAAACAGCAATGACTTATGCCACGGCTCTGTATGATGCCGCGTTTGAAGACGGGGCGGCGGATCACGTCTTTTCTAATGTGAAGGATTTGGCCGCAATATTGGCTGAAGACAGTTCTTTTATCAATTTTGTTGCGAATCCGATGGTTCCTGCTGGCGATAAAGACGGCGCCATACGGGAAGTTGCCGAAAAAATGCAGTGGCATGGTGATATGCTCCGTTTTGTGGAAAGTGTTGCTGAGAATCGCCGCTTTGGTGATTTGCCGCAGATTTTGGAAATGTATGTTCATGTTTACTATTCGCGCAATGATATTGTTGAGGCGGAAGTCGAATCTGTGAAAGCACTTACAAAAGGGCAAAGTGAACGTTTGCAAGCAAAGCTTGAAAAATATTTAGGCAAAAAGGTTGTTATTGCTTATAAAATTGCTCCCGAAATTATCGGTGGGCTGAAAATTAAATTTGGCTCCGAAATGATTGATAATTCTGTTGTTTCTAAGCTGAATCGTTTGGAAAATATAATGAAAGGTGTACAGTAATGTCGGTATCTGCCAGTGAAATATCTTCCATTATCAAAGACAAAATCGCTCAATCTGATGTCAATGCCGATGTCGCCGAAGTAGGGCAGGTGCTCTCTGTCGGTGACGGTATTGCTCGTGTTTACGGTTTGGACAATGTTCAGTCGGGTGAGCTGGTTGAGTTTGAGAGCGGAGTCAAAGGTATGGCTCTGAACTTGGAAGAAGATAATGTCGGTGTCGTTATTTTCGGCTCAGACCAAGAGATTAAAGAAGGCGATATGGTTAAGCGTACGGAGCAAATCGTGAGCGTTCCGGTAGGAAAAGAACTGCTGGGACGGGTTGTTGATGCTTTGGGTGAACCTATTGACGGACTTGGTCCTATTAAAGCTAAAGAGTTTAGCCGTTCAGAGGTTAAAGCGCCGGGAATTATTCCGCGGCGTTCCGTTCACGAGCCTGTACAAACAGGATTGAAAATTGTGGACTCCCTGATTCCTATCGGACGTGGTCAACGTGAGCTGATTATCGGAGACCGACAAACCGGTAAAACGGCCATCATCCTTGATACCATTATTAACCAAAAGAAGATTAATGATGCCGCAAAGTCTGAGAAAGATAAACTGTATTGTGTTTATGTTGCTGTCGGGCAAAAGCGTTCCACAGTGGCTCAGTTGGTTAAAACTTTGAAAGATCACGGGGCTTTGGATTATACCATTGTTGTGGCTGCTACGGCTTCGGATTCTGCGCCTATGCAATATATCGCTCCGTATTCGGGTTGTGCGATGGGTGAGTATTTCCGTGACAACGGAATGCATGCCGTTATCTTTTATGATGACTTGTCTAAGCAGGCTACGGCTTATCGTCAGATGTCACTGTTGCTTCGTCGTCCACCCGGACGTGAAGCTTATCCCGGAGACGTTTTCTATTTGCACTCTCGTTTGTTGGAACGTGCCGCCAAGATGAGTGATGCGGAGGGAGCAGGGTCTTTGACAGCTTTGCCGGTTATCGAAACTCAAGCCGGTGATGTTTCGGCTTATATTCCGACGAACGTTATTTCTATTACGGACGGACAAATCTTTTTGGAAACAAGTTTATTCTATCAGGGTATTCGTCCGGCGGTTAACGTCGGTATTTCAGTGAGCCGTGTTGGATCAGCCGCTCAGATTAAGGCGATGAAACAAGTATCAGGTACAATGAAACTTGATTTGGCTCAATACCGCGAAATGGCCGCTTTCGCTCAGTTTGCTTCCGATTTGGATCCGGCAACCAAGAAGTTGTTGGAGAGAGGGGCCAGATTGACGGAAATGTTGAAACAACCGCAGTATAAACCGTTGGCCGTTGAAGAAGAAGTTGTGGCGATTTTTGCCGGCGTCAGAGGATTTTTGGATACGCTTCCGTTGGCAGAAGTCCATGAGTTTGAAAGCAAGGCATTAAATGCAATGCGTGCAGTTAATCCGGAGTATCTGAAAGAGATTGCCGAGAAAAAGGTGGTTTCTCCGGAATTAGATGCTAAGCTTATGGCATTTTTCCAAAACTTTTTACAACAATTTTGTAATGAAGAGAAAGCAGCATAGGGTAAGGTTATGGCAGGCTTAAAAGAATTAAGAACCCGTATTGAAAGCATTAAATCTACACAGAAGATTACTTCTGCGATGAAGATGGTGGCGGCAGCCAGACTGCGGCGTGCTCAGACGTTGGTTGTTAAGTCACAAGCCTATAACCATGTCTTGTGGAGTTCGGCTTCTAAGGTGGTTATGGAACTGGAAGAACAAGAACAGAAAACAAAAGTTTCTTATGCTTATCCGAAGCTTATGCGCGGAAATGGCAGCGACAATGTTGTTGTTCTTCTGGTTTTTACCTCAAATCGCGGGTTGTGCGGAAGTTATAATGCCAAAGTGGCTAAAGAGGCTGCTCGGAGAACCGAAGAGCTTTTGAAGGAAGGTAAGACTGTACGAATTGTTTGTATCGGCAAAAAGGGGAAAGATATTTTAAAACGCCGTTATGCTGATTTGATAATTGACAGTTTTGAGGATATGGCTAAAAAGGGTGCTCGTTATGATGAGGCGGAAGTTTTGGCGGAAAAGATGGTTGCTGCATTTGATGAAGGAAGCCTGAATGTTTGCGAGATGATTTACGCAAAATTCCATTCCGCGATAAATGTTGAGCCCGTTGTTCGTCAGCTGTTGCCTGTTGAACCTAAGAAGAATACCTATTTGCAGGATAATCCTCCGGCGTTGACCGAAAACGGTGCGGCCTATGATTATGAGCCGGATAAGTTGTCTTATTTGGCTGATTTGTTGCCTTTGTTGGTTAAAGATGAAATGTTTTTGGCTCTTATTGAAAGTCAGGCTTCGGAGCAGGGATCCAGAATGTCTTCTATGGACAATGCAACGAGGAATGCCAAGGAAATGATTTCTAAGTTGACTTTGAAGTATAACCGCATTCGTCAAACGGCGATTACAACAGAGTTGACAGAGATTATTGCCGGAGCAGAGGCTATTTAGTTTTATTATTTTGATTTTAATCGTGAGTAGAGTTTAGGAGATTTTTTATGGCGAGTGAAAAAGTTAAGACGGTGAAGAAGGTTTCAGCTAAAGCTGAATTGTCCCGTGAAAAGAATGAGATTGCAGAGGTTAAGGAAAATAACCGCAAGGCTGTTAAAAAGATTAAGGCAGCTGAAAGCAAATTGAAAAATACGGGCAAACTTGGCCATATTTCTCAAATTGTGGGCGCTGTTGTTGATGTTAAGTTTGATAATGTTGATGATCTGCCTCCGATTTTAACGGCGTTGGAATGCGATAATCACGGGCGCCGTTTGGTGTTGGAAGTTGCTCAGCATATGGGCGAGAATGTTGTTCGTACGATTGCTATGGATGAAACCGAGGGTTTGGTACGCGGCTTAGAAGTGGTTAATACGGGGGCGCCGATTGAAGTTCCTGTCGGTCCGTCTTTGTTGGGACGTATTGTTAATGTTATCGGTGAGCCTGTTGATGGTCGAGGCGAGATTAAGTCAGAATGTCATTATCCGATTCACCGTCCGGCTCCGGCGTTTACCGATCAGGCAACGGATACCAAGGTTCTGACTACGGGAATTAAAGTTATTGATTTGCTTGAGCCTTATGCCAAAGGTGGTAAGATTGGTTTGTTCGGCGGTGCCGGTGTTGGTAAAACTGTTTTGATTATGGAATTGATTAACAACATTGCAAAAGGACATGGCGGTTATTCTATCTTTGCCGGTGTCGGTGAACGTACTCGTGAAGGAAATGACCTTTATAACGAGATGATTGAATCAGGTGTTATTGATCTGAAAGGCGATAAATCTAAGACTGTGCTGGTTTACGGTCAGATGAATGAACCTCCCGGAGCTCGTGCTCGTGTAGCTTTGACAGGTTTGACACAAGCCGAATATTTCCGAGATGAAGCTCATCAAGACGTTTTGTTCTTCGTTGATAATATTTTCCGTTTCACACAAGCCGGTTCAGAGGTTTCTGCTTTGTTGGGACGTATTCCTTCTGCTGTGGGCTATCAACCTACGTTGGGTACAGATATGGGCGCCATGCAAGAACGTATTACTTCTACGAAAAATGGTTCAATTACTTCTGTTCAAGCGGTTTATGTTCCTGCTGATGACTTGACTGACCCTGCGCCGGCAACGACATTTGCGCACTTAGACGCTACAACGGTTTTGTCTCGTTCAATTGCAGAGTTGGGTATCTTTCCGGCGGTTGACCCGTTGGATTCAACCAGCCGTATTTTGGATCCGCAAGTTTTGGGAGAAGAACATTACAGAGTTGCTCGTCAGGTTCAGGAGATTTTGCAGAAATATAAGTCTTTACAAGATATTATTGCAATCTTGGGTATGGATGAATTGTCGGATGAAGATCGACTGACGGTTTCCAGAGCTCGCAAGATTCAACGTTTCTTATCTCAACCGTTCCATGTTGCTGAGGTATTTACCGGCAAGAAAGGTGTTTTCGTTAAGCTGGAAGACACAATTAAAGGCTTCAAGGGAATTTTGGAAGGTAAGTACGATGATATTCCTGAACAAGCCTTCTATATGGTTGGTACAATAGAAGAAGTTTTGGAAAAAGCTAAACAAATGAGCGAAGGAAAAGTTGCGTAATGGCTGAAATTTCGTTGAAAATAACGGTTCCGTCAGATGTTGTTCGAGAGGCGAAAGCATCTCGAGTGCAGCTTCCGGCAAAGAAAGGAGTTATCACGATTTTGCCGGACAGAGCGCCAATGGAATTGCTTTTGCAAGACGGGGTTTTGCATTTACTTGATGAACAGGCTGTTCCGTTTGAGAGCTATTTTGTTAAGAGCGGTGTGGCTCATGTGGCGTCAGATAGTTGCATCGTTGCGGCTGAAGAGGTTGTTTCGGCAAATGAGATAACGCTTGCAGAAGCAGAAAAATGCGCATGTGATGAGAGCTTGTCCGGAAGTCGCAGATGCTTTTATAGTGAAATAGCCAGAATATTAAAACTCAAGAAATGAGATAAGCTTTCTTTGCAAAAACCCCTTGCACAAAGCAAGGGGTTTTTATTTGGTTAATGATCCTATTGAGGGAATTGCCTCAGTGGTCGATGATGGCAGATAACAGTCTTAATTCAGGCTAATCAAACCGCGAGAGAAACCATAGATTGCCGCAATGGCGATGAGTATGAGAATAATCGCCAAAGCGCATTCCTTGTGACTGAATATGCGTTCATTTTTTTGAGGCATGTTTTCACGCCTTGCCCAGATATAAACCGGAATTCCCAGCGCAATGATAACGGCGGCCAACATCAAATATTTTAATCCGGCGGCGTAGATTAGCCACAGTGCGTAAAAAGCGCCGATAATTGCGGTGAAAAGTGCGTTTGAGCGGCGTGTTACCATGTTGTCGGGATATTCGCCATCTTCGCAGATTTTCCATAGGTAGGCGCAAGAGGTGAAATAAGCCGGTAAAACCATGACACTGGTGATGCTCAACATGGTGTTCCATGCATTATTGGAGAAGTAGACCAATAATAAAAACAGCTGCATGGCTATGCTGGTTATCCATAAAGAAACAGATGGAGAGCCGTTTTTATTTTCTTTGGCGAATGCTTTAGGAAAAGTGTTGTTTTCTGCGGCGGCTTGTGGAATTTGAGCGGTAACCATTGTCCAAGCCAGCCAACTTGTTAAAACGGACACAAGCAGGCCGATGTTCATTAACCAAGCGCCCCAGCGTCCGACGACCATTTCAAGGATTCCTGCGGTTGACGGATTAGCCACCTCGGCCAGTTGTTCTTGTGACATATAACCGAACGGTAACAAGGACAGAAGGACGTAGATAATCAGGCAGGAAATAAAGCCTAAGAAAGTGGCTTTTCCGATAATTTCCGGACTTTTAGCACGATTAGACATGACAACGGCGCCTTCAATACCGATAAAAGACCAAAGGGTTACCAGCATGGTGCTTTTTATTTGAGTGCTTAAGTCGCCGAGTTTGATTTTTGTGGCAACATTTTCACCCCAAAAATTGAAATCAAATTTTGAAAAATGAAAGACAAACAGCATGATTAAGATAAACAAAATCAGTGGTACGATTTTAACGATTGTGCCGATAAGGTTGACGATGCTGGCTTGTTTTACGCCTTTTAAAACCAAATAATTAAAACCCCAAATAATTATAGACCCGCCGATAATGGAGGCAAAGGTGTTGCCGCCAGCGAAGTATGGCGGAAAGAAGTAGTTGAGCGCGTCCATAGTTATGACGGCATATCCGACGTTTCCGCACACCTGACAAAGCCAGTAAGACCACCCGATTGTGAAGCCGACATAGGGGCCAAATCCGGCTCGGCTGTAAGAATATATTCCGGTTGTCAGATTGGGTTTGGCTCTGGATAAGATGGAAAAAGTGTTTGCAATAAAATAAATTCCTATTCCGGTGATTATCCAAGCCAGCAAAACAGCTCCGGCAGAAGCTCCGGCAGCCATGTTTTGCGGTAAGGAATAAATGCCGCCGCCAAGCATAGAGCTGACGACAATGGCGGCCAGTGCGAAAACACCCAAACCATTCGGATTTTCCGAAGATTGCGTGTTTGTTATTTTCTGATTTTTATCAGCCATTATTTTTTTCCTCACGAAAAGTTATCATTATGTTTTTAAGGCGAAATATGTGTATATTTCGCCTTAAGGGAAGGGAATAAATTAGATTTGTGCCGGAGCGGCATGTTCAAAGTTCAAAAATCCCATAGCGGTTAAGCTATAACCGAATTGTTGGGTAATGTTGACATAGTTATGCCACATTTGAAATTCGGAGTGTTTTTCAACACCGCGGATTGAGAGCTCGTGGTTAAGTGACTTGTTCAGCCACATCTCAGCGTGTCCCTTGGCTATATCGTCGTCAATTTGAGTGTCAAAAAACTCTACATATTCAGCCGCCCAACCACCGATGAGTTCGCCATTTTTGTCTTTACCCCAGCAAACACCTAAACCAGTGGCAATGGCTTTATGGTCATCACGGCTGGCTCCATGACCGGCCATGATAACTTCTAAAACGGCACCGTGTTTGAACTGATTGACTATTTTATCGTTTAAGGGAACAATTTTACCATATAATTCTTTGGGCAAAACAGACGTGTAGGGGACAACGTTGAAGTTTTCAATTCTGGCCTGCATCAGCGCGGAATCGTAACAGAATGTTTCAAACGGTTGAGGGGGAATGCCGTCATCAGCTTGTCCGGCACCGCCTGTGATGAATGCAAAAGTAGGATAACGAACGCCTTCGGTCATTTTAAATCTCCTTAAAAAATTAAAATTACAGCCGTAGTGGTCAGCTTCGTTATATCTAATTGCTGTTGAGTTTTTTTCAATGTTATTTGATGAAATATGTACGCGCATAAAAAAAGCTCCGGTTTGGAGCTTTTTTTAATCAGGAATGGATAACATCTTCCATTTGGCTTTTTATTTCTCGAGGATTTGCTATTATCGGGAAGTTAACTTTTGCAGATCCCGTTCCGGAGAAGTTAATATTGCCAAAATTAAAAACTCTGCCAATGACGGATTGGTCAAGTTCAACGGACTCTATTTTGGAAATCAGGAGCTCGTCTGTTTGTACGCTGATGATGCCATATTTGAACACCACACGTTTGTTGGTGATGACGAGTTCTGTTGTGAGAATGCGCAGAATACTGACAATCATGGTGACGATAAAAAACTCTGTCAGATAAAGAAAAAATCTGTCGGTTGCTTCTTCTCCGACATAGTAGCAGAGCAGCGTAAACAACGCACAGAATGTGAAGATGACCGTTCCGGCGTAGTTTATCCAATGAAGGTGTGCTCTTACTTTTATTTCTTCTCCTTCGGAGAGTGTTTTTTCCAGATAGCTCATGATATTATCCTTAAAGAAAGACCGGATTTTGTCCGGTCTTTTTTTTTATTTCGTTTCGCCAATATACATTCCTAATTGGTGTGCCGCTTTAACATAATCACTCTCGGGGTTGAGAAGGGTTGTTCCGGCTTTGACGACATCAGCCAAATCAACATAATCGACATGACCGTTTTTCCAGATAACCATTTTGTTGTTTTCTCCCTTATCCAGAAGCTCTACTGCTTTGGCGCCATAGACAGCCGCCAGCATGCGGTCAAAAGCAACAGGTGTTCCGGAGCGTTGAACATGTCCCAGTGTGGTAACGCGAATTTGAAATTCGTTATAACGAGAGCTGATTTCATTGCACAAATATTGACCGATACCGCCGTAAACGGCTTCTCCAACCATATTTTGTTTGTTAGACAAGTGAGAACCCATTTCAGTTTTGATCCCTTCTGAAACAACAATAACGGCGTGATTTCTACCGCTGGCTTTGATTTCTTTTAAGCGATTGATGACGCCGTCAATTGTGTAAGGAATTTCAGGAACCAAGCAAACATCGGCCGCTCCTGAGAGAGCTGAGTGCATAGCTAAGTGTCCGGCGTCGCGCCCCATAACCTCTAAAATCAGAGCGCGTCCATGAGAACGGGCTGTCCATTCCAAGCTGTCAATCGCGTTAGTGCATTGCTGAACGGCGGTTTCAAAACCTACTGAAAATTCCGTTATGGGTGTATCATTGTCGATTGTTTTAGGAATACCGACAATTTGAACATTGCTACCTTTGCAGAAGTTTGAAACGATATTCATGCTTCCGTCACCGCCCACAACGACAATGGCGTCAAGTTCAAGGTCTTTAACACCTTGAGCGAAACGTTTAGACATCTCTTCCAAAGATTCCATTTTGACACCTTTGTTTAATGAGCCTAAATAAGAACCGCTCAATCTGGGCCATGGCGAATCGGAAAAATTATGTACGGTCAATACCTCAAAACTGTGAGGGGTGTTTGTAATGCCGTCTGTTCCGTTGTGGATACCATAAACTTCCCAACCTTTTCGGGAAGCAGCTTCTACAACTGAGCTGATGATAGCATTTAATCCGGCGCAATCTCCGCCGCTGGTTAAAATGCCAATTCTTTTCTTTTTGCTCATTATTATGCTCCAATAGATTATTTAAGTTGATTTCTGATTTATTTTACTGTATAATCTATTACAAATTTATTAAAATAGTTTCCAGTAAAAATTTTTGTTTAATAAGACTTTTTTAGAAAGGACCTTTACTTATGTTTAATCAGGACCAAATGAGTAAGCTGCAGCATCAACTTTGTGAGTTAAAGCTGGAGGAACGTAGGGTTTGTTCTGATATAAGGCATTTAGTTTCCAAAAGTAAGACGATTGATTTTTATCAGGCTAAGCAGCTGAACGTTTTGCGTACGGGTGTTAAGAGCAAGATTAAAAAGGTTGAGGCTAAGATTATGCCTAACATTATTGCCTGATGGAGATTGCGTGACGGATTCTTGAAAACACCGGAAAAGTCCGGTGTTTTTTTTGGGCGCAGAAATTGTGAAACTTTTTTTACAATAAGCTGATTTTGTTGACACATTATAAAATGTAAGTTACAATGGAAATTGGGTTATAACTAAATTATATTTCGAAATAACAATGAGGTTTCCTATGAAAAAATTATTGCTTGCGGTCAGCGCGTTGGCTACCGTTTGTATCTCTGAGGCGAGAGCCGAGGCAGATATTTATCAGGAGAACAATTTAGCGTCATTAACGATTAATCTGCCGGACATTCAGGGGCTTAGAGTTGCCGGGGTTCAATGGATGCCGGACTACTTTGGCAGTAATTTGACGCGTTCATCTTCATCAAACTTGGAAAAAACAGCGACCTGTGCGCAATATAAATTGTATTCGGCGTCAGATTGCCCTGAGGGCAGGGAACCTTCTGATTTGAGGGAACCGAAACCCGGTTTGAGGTGTTATGCCCGATGTGTTTGTAGCAAAACAAAATACCCTTACACAATTGCTAACTGTGTTTTGCCTAATTCTGTTGGTGGTGATTATTGTTCTGATGCAAACTACACTCTTTCTAATGAGGGTAAAGTCTTAGCTTTTGCCGATGTTGTGTCGGTTCAAAATTCGTTTGCCCTTAACAATCCTAGTCTTGCCAGTAGTGTTGCATGGGCAGAGAATAAGGTTGTGGTTTCAGGTGGAACATCAGGAAACGGTAGCTCGCCATCGAGTACGGGGAGCGTGTATGTATCTGGGTTTAGTCCGACGGGGATGTCAGCATCTGTTTCTCAGAATATGACCAATCAATATGCTGTAACTATGGTAGATAAAGTTGATGTCTCTGGTGGTTCCACAGGAAACGATGGTTCATCATCGGGGACAGGGGGTGTTTATGCTTCAGGACTTGCAAGTGGTGTAACTGTAGCAGGACTCTCTTCTAACGTTGCTCATCAGAATCTATATCTATCGTCGGCGGCTGTGACATCTGTGCAAACATCGGGAGTTCATCAGACTTTAGAAGAGAATAATGTTCCCAAATCAGCCGCGTATCGCTATACCAAATGTTCGCAAACGGTGTTTTGTAGTACGTATGGTTACACAACAAGTTCTACGGTAACCAACAAAACTTGTACTAAGGTTGCGCCGGAATCTGTCGGCAACTTAGATAATTGTTATAACTGTATGTGTAAATCTGAGTTTAAGTATTCTGAAGAAGAATATAACAGACTGAGACAAGTTGCAGGTTGTATTAATGGTCGCGTTTCTTGTGAAGACAGCAACGGTCTGCATTATAAAATAGTCCTTAATGATGGTTTCTTAAATGATTGTGCTTTTGCTCCCTGTGCAGAAGGCTATACTCCGGGGTTGGCAAAAGTTACTTGTAGCAGCGATGGAGATAAGTATGAATCTCAAGGTTACCACGGTCCGTTAATATGCGGAAAATGTACGCATCGTGCTTGTCCACAGGGATATTCCGTAGATACCGCGACTTGTCCGAGAGGGTATCAGCTTGAAACAAACAGCACGTCAGGTGGTAAAGCTTGTGGAAAGTGTGTGGTGGCACTGTGTCCGACAGGATATGATGTAAATACGACTTCTTGTTCAAATGGATATAAGTTAGAAACAAACGGATATTCGGCAAGTAAGCCTTGCGGAAAATGTACCGCAACGACATGTCCGACGGGATATAATGTAAATACGACCTCTTGTTCAAATGGGTATAAGTTTGAAACAAGCGGATATTCAGCAGGTAAGGCTTGCGGAAAATGTACCGCAACGACATGTCCGACGGGATATGATGTAAATACGACCTCTTGTTCAAATGGATATAAGTTTGAAACAAGCGGATATTCAGCAGGTAAGGCTTGCGGAAAGTGTGTACAGATGAGTTGTTCTGATGGCGGGTATGTGGATAGTTGTCCTAGCGGTTCATCGGGCACCTCCATTGTCTTTGGTGGAAAGACATGCTATAAAGATTGTAAAGCAACTAGTGGTAGTTCAAATCAGGGAAAGACCGGTGATTGTGGAGGTTGCGTAGCCTCGGGTATGAAGATCATGACGGTTAATGGTCAGCGGAAATGTTGTCCGATGAATTATACACCATCTAGCAATAGTACCAGCAATAATGGTTTGGGAAATTTGGGGTCCAATCCAGAAGGTACCAAAGGTTCGTTGCTTGGTTCGATTGGTGGCAGTACTATCTCGCCAGCAGACCCATGTTATCATTGTGAGGCCAGCACAGCTTTAGATACTTTATATTGACCTAATCTAACCTAAACAAAAAAACCGCGGTGGATTTATCCGCGGTTTTTTTTGTGGCCTATTTTACAGGGATACAGAGCTTAGGTTTTATGAGTCTGAATGATTTGGCACGACTTTTGCATATATAATGGCAACAAGTTTTAATTATCCAAAACTATTGGGGAGAATATAATGGATAATACAAATTATATTGCTTTGTCGCGCCAGATGGCTTTGTGGAAACAGATGGATATTGTTTCCAACAACATGGCAAACATGAATACATCCGGTTTTAAGCAAGATGAAGCGGTGTTTACGTCTTATTTGGTGCAAACGCCGGAGGCTTTGGGGCTTGGTCGTCAGCCGTTGTTTTTTACTGAAGATTTCGGTAGCTTTCAGGACTTTTCAGAAGGACCTATTATGGTAACGGGCAATACATTTGACGTTGCTTTGCAGGGTGATGCTTTCTTTTGTATTGAGACAGATGCCGGTGAGCGCTACACGCGCAAGGGACAGTTTTCTTTAGATGCTGACGGTAAGATCGTTACTAATGACGGTGCGGTTGTTTTATCTGAAAATGATGAACCGTTTTTTATTGCTCCGGGGGAGAAGGAGATTGTTATTTCTGAAAGCGGGGAAATTATTACCGAAAACGGTTCTATCGGTCGTCTGAAACTGGCATTTTTTGAAAATAATCAAAAACTTTTAAAGGTGGCAGGAACAATGTTTGAAAATGTTGCCGACAATCCTATCACCTATGGTAATAATAACGCCCGCGTTGTTCAAGGGGCGATTGAAAAGTCTAATGTGGAACCAATTCAAGAAATGACAAGGTTGATTAATCTGCAACGTTCTTACGAATATATTCAGCAGATGATTGATGAAGAACACGACCGAATTTCTAACACTATTTCAACCTATGCACAGCTGGCATAGTATTTTAGGGGAGTAAAATAATATGAGAACATTACAAATTGGTGCGACGGGGATGTTGGCGCAACAGACTAATGTTGATGTTATTTCCAACAACATTGCAAATATGAACACGACCGCTTACACCAAGAGACGAGCCGAATTTAACGATTTGCTGTATCAAAACGTTATTCGTCCGGGGTCGACTTCCACCGCGGAAGGCACGATTGTTCCCTCCGGTATTCAACTGGGATTGGGCGTTCGGACAGCCGCTGTTTATCGCGTTATTGAAGGCGGCGGGTTGACCAAGACAGACGGTACTTTGGATTTGGCTATTCGGGGGCGTGGTTATTTTCAGATTGAGCTTCCGGAAGGTAAGGGGATTGGCTATACCAGAGACGGTTCTTTCCAGCGTAATGCCGACGGGACGATTGTTACGCATGACGGTTATACGGTGCAGCCGGAAATTACTATTCCTGACGATGCCGTTGAGATTTATGTCAATAACTCCGGTGAAGTTTGGGTTAAACAAGACGGTGAAACAGATGAAGTTAACGTCGGGCAGTTGGAATTGGCTACTTTCCCGAATGAGGCCGGTTTGGAGGCGATTGGCGATAATATGTTTACGGAAACAGAGGCTTCCGGAGCACCTATTTTGGATAATCCGGATACGGAGGGTTTTGGCTCTTTATTACAAGGTTGGTTATCCACATCAAACGTTAATCCGGTAACGGAAATTACCGAGCTTGTATCAGCACAGCGCGCGTATGAACTTAATTCTAAAGTGATTTCGACCGCAGACCAAATGCTTAATACAATCAATCAGTTGAGATAGCACGGGAAAGCTTGTGAATATGCGTAAAACGGGGAAAATAATTTTATGGGCGGTTTTGTTTTGGCTGGCGACGACTGAACAGACTTGGGCGGCGGTCATTTCCGAAAGTGATATGATAGACGCGGTTAAGAAGGAGTTTGTTGAGCAAGGGGTTGACGAAACACTTGATGTCGAATTTTTCGGAGGTCAAAGCAATTTTTCCATTGAAGAAGCGAACAGTCTGAAAGTTATGATTTCCCGTTTGAAGTATGATGCCGGTGCAAACAAGTTTTCTGCTGATGCGGAAATTTTTGCCGATGGTCAAGTTTATGCCAAAACAACACTCAGCGGACGTTATTATGTTTTGGAAGAGGCGTGGGTTCCGGTTCGGAATATCGAAAAAGGCGACGTTATCACAAAAGATAAATTGCAAAAAATTCAGGTGCGGGCAAATCGTTTGAAAGGGCAGCATATTACAGATGCGGAAAAGCTTGACGGAATGGAAGCAAAGCGTTCATTGAAAGCGGGAAAGCTTATAAGCGACAGAGATGTCGGCGCGGTTATTGTGGTGAAAAAAGGCAAAGTTGTTACGTCTGTTTACAAGGCGTCAGGGTTGCAAATTACGGCACAGGCAGAGGCTTTGGAAGACGGAGCAAAGGGGCAGAATATAGAATTGTTCAATACCAAAAGCGGAAAGAAATTTGTGGCTCGAGTTATTGATGCGGAAACTGTGGAAATTGATGCTCAGGCTGAACAGCGGAAGGAATAGAAAAATGAAAAACAACCAAAGACAATTCGGATATACGGTTATGTTGCTGATGATGGCGACTTCGTTGTCGGGCTGCGGAATGTGGTCCAGACTGCAGCAGGTTGGAGAAGAGCCGAAGCTTACACCGATTGATAATCCGGTAGATGCTCCCAATTATGTTCCGGTTTCAATGCCTATGCCTCAGGTTGTAGAGGCAAAAGGAGGGGCTAATTCTTTGTGGAAGCCGGGAAGCAGCGGGTTTTTCAAAGATCAGCGCGCTTCTAAAGTAGGTGATATTATCACGGTTAAGGTTTCCGCAAAAGACAATGCTTTGATGGAAAATGAAACGGAACAGAACCGCGATGATAATAAGGACTCTATGGGAATTGGCGGTTTGTTCGGTTATGAAGATTACATTAAGGACGTTTTGCCTGATGCTGTGAAACCCGCCGCAATGTTAGATGTTACTTCAAATCGTGAAATTTCGGGTGACGGCAAAATAGATCGTAAAGAAAAAATTGATATGACGATGGCCGCTATTGTTACACAGGTTTTACCGAATGGAAATTTGGTGATTGAAGGTACGCAGGAAATTCGGGTGAATTATGAACTGCGGCAGTTGATGGTTCGCGGGGTTATTCGTCGGGCAGATATTAGTTCCGATAATACGATAGAATCAAGCAAAATCGCCGAGCTTCGCGTTTCTTACGGTGGAAAAGGTGTTATTTCAGACGTGCAGCAGCCACGTTACGGACGGCAAATTTTAGATATTATTGCTCCGTTCTGATAAGTTCCCTTATTATTATGTATCCCCATTTTTAAGGAAAAATCTCCCCATTTTTTCTTAAAAAAACACTTCTAAACGGAGTGTCGTTCTAAAAGGCCTGCCTGCGTATTTCCCCATACAAGGGCAGGCTATGAACGAGAATTTTTTGAAGCTGTTTATTTTGGGGAAAATGAAACTATATTAAATATTAAGATGTTTAAAATCAGGTGAGGAAGATGCGTAACCCAAGAGAAAACAGGTTAATGAACCAAATAAAAAGCACAGAGGAAGAAGCTGCTGTGTTGCTTAATCAGGCTATGAAAATTTCAAAGGCTTTTGAAGGTAACGATGATTATTTGAAACTGGAAGCTCTTGATGATAATTTGAAATTGTGGGTCGAAATTGAAACTACTTTGAAAAACACTAAAAATCTTCTTCCCGAAGAAACGAAGGTTAATTTGACAAAGCTTTCAAAATATGTTGAATTTTTGACACTCTCCAAGGGTGTGAAAATGAGCAAATCAGATTGCGATATCCTTATCAATATTAATATGCAGATTTCAGAAGGTTTATTGGATGCTATAAAGAATTTTGTGGTTAAGGAAGAAGCTGTTTCTTTGTTGAAATGCGCGCTTGATCTTTCAAATGCTCGTGAAAAAAGAAATGTGGAAGAATTGGTAACCGCATTAGATAACAATATGAAAACATGGATTTATCTTAAGACTTTGGTTAGCGCTAAAGATAGTGAGCTTCCTGAGGAGACAAAAGGAAATCTGGTTAAGTTGGCCGACTATGTTTCATATAAAACGTTGGAAGTCGGACGAGATATTGTTCATTTAAACGATAGGGTGTTGGACAGCATGATTATGACTAATTTGCAGATTACAGAGGGTTTGCTCAGCAACCAGATGGCGGCTTGAGTTTTGTTTTTGTTGCAAAACCCCGCCTTGTTTGTGCAAGCGGGGTTTTGGTATGTTATACACACTGTTTTAAGAGGTGTTGTAAAGCGTGAGCAAAAACATTATAAAGTTAGGCATATATGGAGTGAAAAATATGCTGTTTTCAAAATTTGAACGGTTGGTTGCCGGAAGGTATTTACGAGCTAAGCGCAAAGAGGGATTTATCTCGGTTATTACCGGATTTGCTTTTACCGGAATAGCTCTCGGTGTGGCGACACTGATTATTGTGATGTCGGTTATGAATGGTTTTCGGCATGAGTTGCTATCCAGAATATTAGGGCTTAACGGGCATATGGGTATTATGTCGCCGGCGGGTTATCCGTTTAATAATTATAAACAAGCCATACAAGATTTGGCAGATATCGACCATGTTGAACTGGTTATTCCGATGATTGAAACACAGTTGTTGGTTACAGCGGGAAAGGCCGCTGAAGGGGCTATGATACGCGGCGTTTCTGCAGAAGATTTGGTTAAAAAATCTATTCTTGAAAAAGCGGTGAAAAATGTCGATATGGCCGATTTTCAAGGGGATAATGTGATAATGGGCGTGCGTTTGGCCAGAAAAATGGGGGTCATTCCCGGAGATAAGATTACGCTGATTTCTCCTAACGGGAAAGTAACGGCTTTCGGTACGGTTCCGCGGATGAAGTCTTATGTAGTGGTTGGTACGTTTGATGTCGGTATGTTTGAATATGACTCTAACTTTATTTTTATGCCGTTAGAGGCGGCGCAGAAATATATGGGGCTGAAAGACGCCGTAACGCATATTGATGTTACTTTGGACGATGATAAAGAGCTTAATCGCGTGCGTAAGGTTATTGAACAGAGCGTCGGTGCCGGTGCTTATGTTTATGACTGGAAACAAACGAATGCCGCGTTTTTTAACGCAATTGATGTTGAGCGAAACGTGATGTTTTTGATTTTGACGCTAATTATTTTGGTGGCGGCGTTTAACATTATTACGGCATTAATTATGTTGGTTAAGGATAAAGGGCGTGATATTGCTGTTTTGCGCACCATGGGGGCGACAAAAGGTATGATTATGCGTGTCTTTTTTATGGACGGAGCTTTTGTGGGTGTGGTCGGAACGGCTATCGGCATAGCTTTGGGTTTGCTCTTTTGCTACAATATTGAAAATATTCGCCAGTTTTTACAGAGTCTGGCGGGAAGAGATTTGTTTTCTGCGGAAATTTATTTTCTTTCACAACTTCCGGCACGTGTGGATGTTGCCGAGGTTGTTATGGTGGCGGTAATTTCGCTGTTGCTGTCATTTTTGGCAACGTTGTATCCGGCATATCGTGCTGCAAAATTTGATCCGGTGGAGGCTTTGCGTTATGAATAAAAAAACACCGACTTTGGAACTAAAAGATGTGTGCCGCGGGTTTAAGCAAGGCGGTCAGGTTTTGGAGGTTTTGCGCGGAATTAATTTGGATATTGAAAAGGGCGAGGTTGTTGCGCTTGTCGGGCCTTCGGGGTCCGGAAAATCTACGTTGTTGCAAATAGCTGGCTTATTGGAGCGTCCGGATAACGGTGAAATTTATTTGGACGGGCAGTGTTGCAGCAAGCTTAATGATGCAATGAGAACATTGTTGCGACGTGATTATTTGGGGTTTGTGTATCAATATCATAATCTGTTGCCGGATTTTGATGCGGTTGAGAATGTTATGTTGCCGCAGTTGATTGCCGGCATTAAAATGAAAGCCGCCAGAGAAAAAGCTGAATGGCTGTTGCGGCGCTTGGGGTTGGAGCAGCGTTTCGGGCATCGTCCGGCTGAAATGTCGGGCGGAGAGCAACAGCGTGTGGCGATTGCGCGAGCCTTAGCAAATTCACCTAAGTTGCTGTTGGCTGATGAACCGACAGGGAATCTTGACCCTAAAACATCAGAAACCGTCTTTACAGAACTGATGTCTATTGTTAAAGAGACAGGCTTGTCTGCATTGGTTGCCACGCACAATTTTGAGTTGGCAGACAGAATGGATAGGAAGGTTAAGCTTCAAGACGGGAAATTAATTGATTTGCGGGCGGCTAAGTTTGCATCGGGTGTTAATTTTTATTAGTAATCCGCTCTGAAATTTGTTTTGAGGTTTAGTAAAAAAATTAAAGAAAATACTTGCATTTGGGGGATTTAAATAGTATAAATCCGCCGAACAGGGTGGTTCGGGCTAATTGGCATGCCTGACGACTCGTTAGAAAATCCAAGTTTTGAATAATGAAAGGGATTGAAATGCCTAAATTAAAGACAAAAAGTGCCGTAAAGAAACGCTTTGGCGTTACCGGAACCGGCAAATTGAAAAGAAATCACGCTTTTAAGAGACACTGCCTCTTTTGCAAAACTCCGAAGATGAAGAGAAATGCTCGCGGCACAACTTTGCTTGCGGATGTTGATGTTCAGATCGTTAAAAAGTTTTTACCATATTTGTAAGGAGAAAATAGATGTCTCGTATTAAAAGAGGTGTTACGGCTCACGCTCGCCATAAAAAAGTTTTCTCTATGGCTAAAGGCTACAGAGGACGCAGCAAAAACGTTTTCCGCGTTGCTATTGAAAAAGTTGAAAAGGCTTTGCAATATGCTTATCGCGACAGAAGAACAAAGAAGAGAAATTTCCGCACTTTGTGGATTCAGAGAATTAATGCAGCTACTCGCTTGCATGATATGACTTACTCCCGATTTATCAGCGGGCTCAACAAAGCCGGCGTTGAATTGGACCGTAAGGTTTTGGCTGATATCGCCGTTAGAGAGCCCGAAGCTTTTGCTAAGCTGGTTGAACAGGCCAAGGCTGCTCTTAACTAAGCTTTATGACGGAATATTTTTCAGATTAAAGTTTTGAAAACGCAAAAATATGAAGAGTCGCTCTTAGGTTGGCGGCTCTTTGTGTTTTTAAACTTTATTGGCGTTTATGGGAATGGTGGAATATGGAAAATTTGCAAAATATCAAAAATGAACTGAAAACTCTTATTGAAAAGGCTGAAAATACCAAAAATTTGGAAGAAATCAGAGTATCCGTTTTGGGTAAGAAAGGCCGCATTACTGAAATGATGAAGGGAATGGGCGCTCTTTCTCCTGAAGAAAGAAAGGAAGTCGGCAAGGAGCTAAACTTGTTGAAAGGGGAGATTGAACAGCTTTTAGAGGCTAAAAAAGCCGAGATGGAAGTTCAAGAGATGAATGTTCGTTTGGCTGGTGAAAAGATAGATGTTACATTGCCAATTCGTTCGGAAACGCAAGGACGTATTCACCCTGTGACACAGATTTATGAAGAGGTTGTCGCTATCTTCGGGCAGATGGGTTTTGAGGTTGCCGATGGTCCGGACATTGAGGATCAGTTCCATAATTTTAACGCCTTGAATACGCCGGCAAACCATCCGGCACGCCAAATGCAAGATACTTTCTATATTCCTAATCCGGACAGCACGAGTTTTGACGATAGTTATGTTGTGCGGACACAGACTTCTGCTGTTCAAATTCGTACGATGGAAAATAAGCAACCGCCTATTCGCATTATTGCTCCGGGGCGCACTTATCGTTCCGATTATGATGCAACACATACTCCGATGTTTCATCAGGTTGAGGGGTTGGTTATTGATAAAGCGACGACAATGGCTCATCTGAAGGGGTGCCTTTATGATTTTATCAAAATGTTTTTTGAATTAGATGAGATTCCGGTTCGTTATCGTCCATCTTATTTTCCGTTTACAGAGCCTTCTGCGGAAATGGATATCGGTTGTTTGAAAAGTAAAAATGAATTGAAAATCGGTGCGGGACACGACTGGCTTGAGATTTTGGGATGCGGTATGGTTCATCCGAATGTTTTGAAGGCTTGCGGGATTAATCCCGATGAATATCAGGGGTTTGCCTTTGGATTGGGGCTTGATCGTCTGGCTATGTTGAAATACGGCATTCCTGACTTGCGCAATTTCTTTGATGCGGATGTGCGTTGGATGAAACATTACGGGTTTGTACCGCTTGAATCGGCCTCTATGACCGGTGGTTTGAGCAATAACGGCGGTTTGGCGAGATAGGAGTTTGAAACATGAAATTTACGGTATCATGGTTAAAAGAACATCTGGATACAACAGCTTCGGTTGATGAAATTTCAGAAACATTGACGCGTATCGGTTTGGAAGTTGAGGAAGTTATCAACCCAGCCGCGCAGTTAGAGGGATTTATTACAGCAAAGGTTGAAGAATGTGACATGCACCCTGATTCAGATCATTTGCATTTGTTGAAAGTTAATGACGGCAAACAGATGTTGCAGGTTGTTTGCGGTGCTCCGAATGTGTGCAAGGGAACTATCGGCATTTTTGCTCCGGTCGGAACGTTAATTCCGTGTTATAACGAGAAACTGAAAGTTGGAAAAATTCGCGGAATAGAAAGTTTCGGTATGCTTTGCTCAGAAAAAGAACTGGGTATCGGTAATGACCATGAGGGTATTATCAGCTTACCGGAAGGAACACCGATTGGGGTGAAAGCCGCTGAAATTTTGTCGGTTGATCCGGTGATTGATATTTCAATTACGCCAAATCGTGCCGAATGTTTGGGGGTTAGAGGAATTGCCAGAGATTTGGCTGCTGCCGGGCTCGGAAAACTAAAGCCGTTGAATATATCCAAGAAAAACGGCACATTCAAATCTTCAATTAAAGTAAAGATTGAAAATTTTGATGCTTGCCCAACCTATGTCGGGCGTTATATTCGCAATGTTGATAACAAGGCTGAAACTCCGAAATGGATGAAAGATCGTTTAACGGCTATCGGGTTGCGTTCTATCTCACCATTAGTCGATATTACCAACTACATCAATTATGATATGGCTCGTCCGTTGCATGTGTTTGATGCGGACAAAATTAAAGGCGATATTTGTGTGCGTATGGCGCGTGAAGGCGAAAAATTTGTTTCGTTGGAAGAAAAAGAATATATTTTGGATGATAAATCGTTGGGAATTTGCGATGGTGAAGGTATCCAGTGTTTGGGCGGTATTATGGGCGGCGTGGAAAAGGGCTGTTCTTCAGATACGAAAAATGTATTTTTGGAATGTGCTTTATTTAAACCGGAATGTATAGCGCGAACAGGACGAAAATTTCAAATTGATTCTGACTCTCGTTATCGTTATGAGCGCTGGGTTGATCCGAAGTCTAATTTGTCGGGCTCTGATTATGCAACGCAGATGATTTTGGATATTTGCGGGGGTGAAGTTTCAGATGTGGAAATGGCCGGAAGTGAAGATTTTACACCGGCTACGGCTTATATTCGTCCGTCTCGTTTGAAAGATTTTATCGGGATTGATGTTTCAAAAGAGAAGATTGTTGAGATTTTGAGCAATCTCGGTTTTACGGTTACAGATGAAGGCGATAAGATTAAGGCTGTTTCTCCAAGTTGGCGTGGCGATATTGAAGGCGAACATGACTTGGTTGAAGAGGTTGTGCGTATGATCGGGCTGGATAATATTCCGGCGGAATCTTTACCGAATGATAAATTTCCTAAACAAACTTTGTCTTCGGCTCAACGTCGTTTGGTTACGGTTAAACATGAGCTTGCCAATCGCGGTATGTTTGAGGCTGTTACTTGGAGCTTTACGGATTCTAAGTTGGCGGGTGATTTCCGACGTTCTGCCGAGGCGGTTAAGTTGTATAATCCGATTGCGGCGGATTTAGATGAAATGCGTCCGTCGGTGTTGCCTAACCTGTTGATGGCGGCGCGTAATAATATTGTTCGCGGTTATGCTAATGCTTCTATTTTTGAAGTAGGACCTGAATTTTACGGTCGTAAGCCGGGGGAACAGACTTTGGTGGCGGCGGGTGTTCGTACGGGTATGACTTCTAAAAAGCATTGGCTGTCTGATGTTCGTGCTTATGATGTTTTTGATGTTAAGGCTGATGCTTTGGCGGCGGTAGCTGCTGCGAACGGTCCGTTTGACAGCGCTCAGATAAGTACAGACGCACCGGCTTATTATCATCCCGGACGTAGCGGTGCTTTGCGTCTGGGTAAGAATGTTATCGCTTATTTTGGCGAAATCCATCCGTTAATTTTAAAGAAATTCGCTCTTAAACAACGGGTTGTGGCTTTTGAGGTCTTTCTTGATAATATTCCGTTGCCGCGTGTTGCTTCGGGAAAGGGGCGTAAAAAATTGGAATTATCAGCTTTTCAGCCGATTGATAAAGATTTGGCTTTTGTGTTGGATAAAACAGTTCCTGCCGCAGATGTTATAGCAGCCGCTCGTACGGCAGATCGTGAGAATATTTCTGATGTGCGAATTTTTGACGTTTATGAAGGTGAAAATCTTCCGGAGGGTAAAAAGTCTTTAGCTTTATCTATAACTTTCCAGCCACGGGAAGGCACATACAGCGACCAAGATATTGAGATCCTCATGCAAAAGGTTGAGCAGGCAGTGGAAAAGAAATGCGGTGCCGAACTTCGTGACGGAAAAAGCATGTAGTTGCCAATTAATGTAAAAGTCGTGAGCAGGGCGTAAGGTGTTGCGTGTTTGCTCACGATTTTTTTATTTTTTGATAATCGGCAAAATAATGCGGATTTATTCAAAAAAAATGAAGTTTAGTATATTGAACATTAGTCTGTGCGGTTTTGAGATGACGGCATCATATTGTTTTAGCAGGCTGTTGTTGTAGAGTTTCTTTGCGCTGCGACAAGAGAAAAAACAATAGTTGACACAACGTTTATGAAAATATTTTCCGCAGATGTTGTTGAACGTTTCCGTATCAAAGCAATTTGTTTGTGTGTTGGCGTTAATAAATATCAGCAGGAGTTCTTCAATCTGTTTGAGGATATTTTTTTCTTTTATTCTGGCGCGCCCACGGAACAAATAGTTGTCTGCGATTTCAAGTTGTTTGTCGTTTAATTTAATATTTAAACGCTCGTAAATAACATGGCGTAATTTGGTAGCTTCTTTTTGCACGATGCTTTTTTTTGTTTGGGAAACCATGTTTTTGTGTATGCGATATTTAAGCAAAATTTCCGGTAAGTTGTGAAATTTTGTGTAGGGGCCGGCATCTATCCAAAGTTTTCGGTCATTAGAAGCTTGAAAAGTTTCATCATATGACAAATTGTGTTGTTGCAGCAATTCTTTGCGAATTAAGCTTGTTTGATGCGCCAGAGCGCACTTAAAAAGTAAATACGCCTTAATTGAAGCATCATCTTGCGGATGAATAACCGTTTTGTGTTTTTTTCCAAAAGTTCTAAAACCTGTTCCACAAACGCCAATATCGGGATGAGCCTCCATATATTCGTATTGTTGTTGCAAGCGGTTAGGGAGCGCTATATCATCATGATCGTGTCGGGCGATATATTTGCCCTTGGCCAAAGAAATTCCGAGATTGGAAGAGGCTGAAATTCCCAGATTGCGTGTGTTTTTTATGTAACGTATTCTGGAATCCGTATAGCTTCTAACGATTTCGTCCGTGTTATCCGGCGAATTATCGTTGATGATGAGAAGCTCAAAGTCCTTAAATGTTTGTGCCAGCACAGAATCAATAGATTTGCGTATATGCGCAGCCCCTTTATATGTCGGCATCAAAACAGTAATTTTCGGACTCATTCTAAGCCGCTTTTTGCTTGATTTTTTGGATATACCAATCAACAGTCTGTATAATTCCGCTGGCGAAGTTTTCATCAGCTTTCCAGCCCAGCTTTGTTTCAAGCTTGGTGGCGTCTATGGCATAGCGCTTGTCGTGTCCGGGGCGGTCCTTAACAAAAACAATTTGCTTTTTATAAGACTGTTTATCGGCGCGGGGAAGTTCTTTATCCAAGATGGTGCATATAGCATCAACGATTTCAAGGTTATTTTTTTCATTGCGACCACCGACGTTATAGGTTTCTCCGGTGATGCCTTTATGAAAAATGAGGTCAATGGCTTTGCAGTGATCCAAAACGTAGAGCCAATCGCGAATGTTTTTTCCATCACCATAAATTGGAATATCTTTTCCAGAGAGGGCATTGGAAATAATTTTTGGTATGAGTTTTTCAGGATGTTGCTTCGGACCATAGTTGTTTGAACAATTGGATACCGTGCAATTTAATCCATACGTGTGAAAATAGGCGCGCACCAACAAATCTGAACTGGCTTTAGATGCCGAGTATGGAGAGTTTGGGGCGTAAGGTGTGGTTTCTTCAAAGAAACCGGTTTCACCCAAGGTGCCATAAACTTCATCTGTGGAAATATGGTGGAAACGCGCGTCTTCATATCCGGATTTGATTGTGTGTGGTGCAGACAGCCAGTAGTTTCTGGCAACATCTAACAGGGTAAATGTGCCCAAAATGTTGCTCTCGATAAAGGCTTTCGGTCCTGTGATGGAATTATCGACATGACTTTCGGCCGCAAAGTGAACCACTCCTTTAACATCATAATCTTTGAATATTTTTTCAATGAGAGAACGGTCGCAGATGTCACCTTGTATGAAGGTGTAGTTTGCATTTTGTTCAACTTCTTTGAGATTGTCCGGATTTCCGGCATAAGTCAGCTTATCCAGGTTAATAATGTGGTAATCCGGATATTTGTTTGCAAAATAAGGTACAAAGTTGGAGCCTATAAAGCCGGCGCCACCGGTAACTAAGATAGATTTTTTAGACATGAACTTAAACTTTCCTTCCAATGGTTAATGGATATTCCGAATAAATTTTTGATTTTGCTCTTATTCAGAACGGAGTAGTGCGGTCGCACTGCCGGAGTTGGGTAGTCTTTACTTTCTATCGGCAGAACTGTGCAAGAAAGGCCGGACTGTTGCATGATTTCGATGGCAAAATCATACCAAGAACATACGCCCTCATTTGTAAACTGGACGAGCTCTTTCATTCCGGATTTTATTTGCGGTAAAATATCAACGATGGCCTGAGCCAAATCGGCGGCGTAAGTCGGTGTGCCGATTTGGTCAAAAACAACGTTCAGGTTTGGACGTTCAGCACCTAATCGGCGCATGGTTTTAACAAAATTGTTGCCATATTCGGAATAAAGCCAAGCTGTGCGAATAATAACGGCGGCAGAGGCTTTTTCAAAAACCAACCGTTCACCTTCAAGTTTTGTTTTTCCGTAAACAGATACGGGGGACGGGATGTCATCTTCCGTGTAGGGGCGAAAATTATGTCCGTTAAAAACATAATCCGTTGAAATATGAACGAGCGGAACGCCTGTTTCGGCCAGATTTGCGGGACCAACAGCGTTTATCTTGCGAGCCAGCTCTTCGTCGGTTTCAGCTTTATCGACCGCGGTATAAGCTGCGCAGTTGATGATAGCCGTAAAGTTTTTGTTGCGGCAAAATTCCAAAACAGCCTGTTTGTCGGTGATGTCCAGTTCATCGCGGTCAACATAAAAGGCCGCGTTCTGCAACAGCTTTCTCAAACAGTTGCCCAGTTGTCCGTTAGCTCCGGTTACCAAATACATTGAACATCCTCCAAAAGCGGAAGCAATTTATCTTTATCTGATAAAATGGCTTTGCTCATGTCTATTTTCCAATCAATACCAAGCTTAGGGTCATCAAAGCGGATGCCGCCTTCAGAGGCTTTATTGTAGACATTGTCACATTTATAGGCGAAGGTGGCTCGTTCGCTCAAAACGGCAAAACCATGGGCAAAACGTCTGGGAATCATCAATTGACGATTGTTTTCTGCCGACAGTTCCACTGCAACATGTTTGCCGAAGGTCGGAGATTCAGGTCTTAGGTCAACAGCCACATCAAGAACGCAGCCTTCCAAAACGCGAACTAGCTTGGCTTGTGAAAATTCACCTTTTTGAAAATGAAGACCACGCACAGTTCCGTAGACGGACTGAGACTGATTGTCTTGAATAAAATTATAGCTCAATCCCGCTTCTCTAAATTTGGCCTCATTGTAGCTTTCAAAGAAATAGCCTCGAGCATCTTTAAAAACTTGAGGTTCTATGATGAGAACATCTTTAATCGGTGTATCAATAATCTTCATGATATTCCTCAAAAACTGTTTGCAAATATTTTTTATAGTCAATTCCGTCTTTTAGGGAATTGATTATTTCAGTCATGCGTTCATCACTGATGAAACCGCGGCGGTAGGCGATTTCTTCAATACAGGCGATTTTCAGGCCTTGCCGCATTTCAATGATTTCGATGAAGTTTGATGAATCGAGCAATGATTGCGGTGTTCCGGCATCGAGCCATGCGTTTCCTCGTTTCATAGTGACAACTTTAAGTCTGTTTTCCGCCAAATAAGCCTTGTTAATGTCTGTAATTTCTAATTCTCCGCGAGCAGAAGGCTTCAAGTTACGGGCTTTTTCAACAACATCCGATTTATAAAAGTAAAGTCCGACGACGGCATAATTTGATTTGGGATTTTTGGGTTTTTCTTCAATCGATAGTACATTGTGTTGTTTGTCAAACTCAACAACACCAAACCTTTGCGGGTCAGAAACATGGTAACCGAAAACCGTGCCTCCGGGGTTGTTGGCAACTTCTTCACGGAAGCTTTTCAACTGGTCGCCCATGTAGAAAATATTATCACCCAAGATGAGGCACACTTCATCATTGCCGATGAAGTCGGCACCGAGAATAAAGGCTTCGGCAATTCCGCGCGGTTGTTCCTGAATTTTGTAACTGATATTAAGGCCCAGTCCCGAACCATCACCGAAAAAACACTCGATGTTGGGTGTATCTTCCGGAGTGGAAATTATCAAAATGTCCTTTATGCCAAAAAGCATGAGTGTGGACAAAGGGTAATATATCATAGGTTTATCATAAACAGGCAACAGCTGTTTACTGGTGGTTTTTGTGAGGGGATAAAGTCTTGTTCCGCTCCCTCCGGCAAGGATTATTCCTTTCATGGCGTTCTCCTAAATAAATATGTATGCTTTTGTTATAAATTATTCCGGCTTATAATTCAAGCATGGTATTTTTTTCAAAATTCGGTTGTGGACAATTGCCGGAACAAATAAAAACTAATTTGAGGATATAAAAAACGCAGTCCGATTTTTGGGGACTGCGTTTTTTATTATGAGATTGTCTTAGTTCGCTTTGGTTGGTTTCTTCATCAGAGATAAGATTATTCCTCCGCTGATAAGAACGAATGTGACAACCAAAGAGGCCTTAGGACTGACTTCCAAACCGACATACGGCAAGAAGATTTTTGCTCCGATAAATATCAGAATGATAGATAAAGCCGGTTTGAGGTATGTGAAGCTGTTAACCGCGGCGGCTAACAGAAAGTACAATGCTCGCAGACCTAAAATGGCAAAAATATTGCTGGTGTAAACCACAAAAACATCTTGGGTAATCAGGAAAATGGCGGGTATGCTGTCGAGAGCAAAAATCACATCCATTATTTCGATGATTATTAGGGCAAAAAACAGCGGCGTGATAAAGAAATGGTTATTTTCTTTTACAAAAAAGTGTTCTCCGCGGATTTCGTGAGTGACGTGAAAATATTTGCTGATAAAAGTATACAACTTACTGTCGCGAATGTCCGTGTTTTCCTCTTCCTGATGAAACGACATTTTGATTCCCGTGTAAATCAGGAATGCGGAGAAGACGTAAAGAACCCAATGGAAGTTGGAAATCATAACTTCGCCAAGACCAATCAATATTCCGCGCATGATGATGGCGCCTAAAATTCCCCAAAACAAAACGCGATGTTGATATTTACGTTCTATTCCGAGGCTGGTGAAGATGACGGACATAATGAAGATGTTATCCAGTGACAAACTTTTTTCCACTAAAAATCCCGTGTAGTAAAGCATGCCGATTTCTTGTCCGCGTTCGTAGATGACAAAAACTCCAAAAATGAGGGCCATGGCAATGTAGAAAATACAGGCAGCCAATGTTTCTCCGATTTTGGGTTCGGCGGCATGACGATGAAATACAAATAGATCCAGATAAAGTAAAGTGATTACCAGAATCCCAAAAATCGTCCACATCCAAGTGCCTGAAAGTATGGTGTGCGGTGCAGTTAAAAGTCCTTCCATGTTATCCTCGCAAAATAGGTAATTATTCTGCGCCTATCTCATCATATTTATCGTTTATGTTCAAGGGTAAAGCTTTTAATGTGCATAGCTTATCCGTTAAATATTTTTATACGCTTCGAAATTGGTAAAAATGTTTTTGCATCGGGGTTTTTTTCAATGGAACCGAATGGCATTTGCGCAATTAATCTCCACGATGTCGGAGTTTTGAATTGTTTGTGTACTTCATCGTCTATCAATGGAGTGTAATGTTGCAAAGATGCCCCGATATGATGTTCAGCCAACAAGGTCCAAATGATGTATTGTAAAATACCGGAGGCTTGTTCAGCCCATATCGGGAATTTATCGGCGTATAATGGAAAATCTTTTTGCAATTTTTTCGTGGTGTGGTCATCAATAAAGTAAAGAACGGTTCCGCTTCCGGCGGCAAAAGATGCTATTTTTTCTTTAGTGGTTGAAAGCTTTTTCGGAGGAATACTTTTTTCCAGTTCTTGTAAGGTGAGCAGCCAAAGTTTTTGATGCGCTTCCTTATATAACAACACCAAGCGGTTAGCCTGGGAGTTGAATGGCGTGGGGCTTTGCTTCAGAGCTTGTTCAATTAAACGGGATATTTCATTTTCGGGTAGGGGAGCGGGGTTTCCTAAATGATATATTGAGCGGCGAATGGAAATCAGTTCTTCAAAACAATCCATTTTTTTATCCTGAAAAAAGGCGCTTTGATTGTTAAAGCGCCTGTATGATTATTCACTTTTTTACTGGTTGGCTAAGGCAACTTCATCGACATCAATTTCTACAATATCGCCGTTTTTATCAATTTCACCGGTGATAATGATGACGTCATTTACGCCGACGTTAATCCCATTCCAGTCATCATCGTCAATTTCCACGGTGATGTCGCCGGTGCTGTCTGTGAAGATGTACATGTCATCACCCAAGTTTTTGGTTATGCTTCCTTCGATAATGACCATTGTTTCGTCAGGCATGTTTTTGGCTTTGTCAACAGTTGTTTTAGATGCGTTTGAGGGGCCTGTGAAGCCGGCAAAGGTTGCAGAACCAAACATTATGATACCGGCAGCCAAAATAGTCAGTATGTTTAATTTTTTCATAAAACTTCTCCTTTAATTGCAGATGGACTTAAAAAATATAGTGGTGACAGGCGTTATTGCATTAATACTTTAGTTTATCTTGCAACCAAAGTTTTTGGATGATGTGAGTGATAATAAAAAAGTGTCGGAAGAAGATGGTTGCTTATTTGAACTTTTTCAATTAAACTGCCGAAGTCAAAGAAAGTAAAAACTTTGAATTTTTATATTTCTTTGGTGAAAATATTAATCATTTTACCAAGGGGAAAAGATGAAAGTCTTAGTCGGATTAAGCGGTGGCGTAGATTCATCTGTGACGGCTTGTTTGCTGAAAGAGGCCGGTCATCAGGTGATTGGCGCGACCATGTCTATTTGGGACAAAAAACAGACCTACAAATTAATGTCGCAGAAAGATGCCTGTTTTTCACCACATGAGGAACAAGATATTGAAGAGGCCAGAGCTTTATGTGAACAGTTGGATATTCCATATCATGTTATTGATTGTACAAAGCAGTATCAACAACTGGTTTTGCAAAATTTTAAAAATGAGTACTTATCGGGAAGAACGCCTAATCCTTGTGTGTGGTGCAATTCAACCATAAAGTTTGAGGCTTTGCCACGCGGAGCAAAAGCGGCAGGAATTGAGTTTGATAAGTTTGCAACAGGGCATTATGCGCGTTTGTCGTTTGATGAAGTCGGCGGGCGTTATCGTTTACGGCGTGCTGTTGATGAGCGCAAAGATCAGAGCTATTTTATATATCGCTTAAAGCAAGAGCAACTTGCAAAAATTATGTTGCCTTTGGGAGAAATGACAAAGAATGATGTGCGAGAAATTGCCCGTAAATATGGTTTGAAGGTGAGTGATAAACCCGATAGTCAAGATTTTTACTCCGGAGATGTTAATGACTTGTTGCAGGCGGAACCTAAGATTGGAAATATGGTTGATAAAAATGGTAAAGTTTTGGGACAACATCAAGGAATTTGGAATTTTACCGTCGGTCAGCGGCGTGGTCTCGGTGTGGCCGGAGCAGAGCGCCCTCTTTATGTTATTGCACTGAATGCGGAAAAAAATGAAGTGGTTTTGGGATATGAAGAAGACGGCTATCGTGAGGCTTTGACCGTGTCCGGAGTGACTTGGCTTTCGGTTGCCGCCTTTGATAAACCGACAGAGGTTTGGGTTAAAATTCGTTCAGCGCAAAATCCGGTGAGAGCTACCGTTAATGTGCTTAATGATGAACGCGCGGAAGTTGTTTTTTATGAGAAGCAAAAAGCGGTGGCGGCAGGGCAGTCGGCCGTGTTTTATGATGAAGACGGTTTTGTTCTGGGCGGAGGCATAATTGAAAGCCATGTCGAATAAGCTCAGTCGCTCGGATATTATTTCTCTGTTGTCAAACGAAGCTGATCAAGAGGATTTGTTTGGGCGAGCAGACAGGGTGCGGCGGCAATATGTCGGTGATGCGGTGCATTTGCGCGGGTTGATAGAGTTTTCCAATATTTGTCGCAACAATTGTTTGTATTGCGGTATCAGGCGGGGAAATAATAAAGTTACGCGTTATCATATGCAGCCGGAAGAAGTGATTGAAACGGCACATAAAGCGGCAGATATGGGATTTAAAACCGTGGTGTTGCAATCCGGTGAGGATATGTTTTACAGCGCGGCGGTAATGTGTCGGATTATTGAGACCATAAAAAAATTCGACGTGGCCGTGACATTGAGCATTGGTGAACGAGATTACACGGATTATAAAGCTTTTCGCGAGGCCGGAGCAGACAGGTATCTCATGCGGATAGAAACGACGGATAGAGATTTATATCATGAACTTGACCCCGGAATGAGTTGGCAGCGGCGTTACGAATGCCTGTTGATGATTAAGGAGCTGGGATATGAACTGGGGTCAGGAATAATGGTCGGTTTGCCGCGGCAAAGTGTGGAGTCTATCGCTGATGATTTGTTATTTTTGCGTGACTTAGAGGTGGATATGGCCGGTATCGGTCCGTTTATTCCGCATCAGGATACGCCGTTAGCCGATGAAAAGGGCGGGACGTTGTATTTGGCGTTGCGTGCGATGGCCGTTATGCGTCTTTTAATGCCGGATATTAATATTCCGGCAACAACGGCGATGGAAAGTTTGCACCCGAACGGGCGTTTGGTGGCATTGAAAAGCGGTGCTAATGTGGTGATGCCGAATGTGACGGAAGGCGAATATCGCAAACTCTATGAATTATATCCCGGAAAAATATGCGTTAACGATACTCCGTTGCATTGCAAAAGCTGTATTGGTCTGAAAATAATGAGTATCGGACGGACAATCGGTGAGGGGTATGGCGGACATATAAAACGCTTTTAATCGGTTTTTATTTTAGTCTTCAAAGCGTTCAAATAACTTTTTTAACTCTTCGATTTTTTTGTTCTTATCTTCGCCAGAGGCAAAAGATTGGGCAACGCAATGTTGCAAGTGTTTTTGAAGAATGTTTGATTCCACGGCTTTAACCGCAGAGCGGACAGCTCGCAGCTGGCTTAAAATTTCAGGACAATAGCGCCCGTCTTCAATCATTTTTTTTATGCCTTCAACTTGTCCGGCGATACGATTGAGACGGGGAATGTTGTCTGCGTGGCAGGGATGTGTACTCATTTCATTCTCCAAAAGAATCAGACGGCGCTTGGTTAGGCGCCGTCGATAAGTTATTTGTTTTTACCGCAGTTGCATTCCGGACAGCATTTATTTTCTTCTGTGCAGTGGCAGTTTTCACCACAGGTGCAGTGCTCACCACAATGGCATTCGCCATTTCCGCATTGACAATTTTCGCCACACTGGCAGTTTTCGCATTTACAGTTGGGATTTGTGCATTTGGTCATTTTTTTCTCCTTATTGATTTCTTATGCATACATATACCATGTATGGGTATGTGTCAAGCCATATTTTTATTTGCTTGTTGATATGTTGTAGCCCGTGCTTGACAAAAAACTGTTCGCAATAGCATGATTTTATGGTTGGAACGGAGTAATTTTATGGTCAAAATTAGCATAGTGATGCCGGTATATAATACCGAAAAATACTTGTCAGAAACGTTAGATGCTGTTTTAGCACAAACTTTTGCAGATTTTGAGGTTATATGTGTTGATGACGGAAGCACAGACGGTAGTTTAAGGATTCTTGAAGAGTATCGAGATAAAGATGAACGCATAAAAATTGTCGTTCAGGATAATCAGGGTGTTGTGGCGGCAAGGAACAATGCTATTGCTTTAGCAAAAGGGGAATTTATTTATCCGTTGGATAGTGATGATGTGATAGCCCCGAATTGTCTGGAAAGGTTGTATGAAGTTATCACTACGACGAATAATCGAGTTGTGGCCAGTGAGGCTTGTTGTTTTGGTGAATGGAACGGTAGCTTCAGGCAACCAAAATTTACAAAATATGAAATGTATGGTTGGCACGAGCAATGTGTTGTATCTGCCTTATTTTATAAAGAAGATTTTGAGCGTTTTGGCGGGTACCGTCTTGCTTTTAACGGGTTTGGCGGTGATGACATGGATTATTGGCTGAATTACATGGATAATGGTATGCCAATGTTTCGTGTTAAAGACTGTTTGTTTTTTTACAGGCAGAAGCTACAACAAGAAAGTGTATGGAAAAATTATAGTAAAAGCGAGTTTAAGAAAAGATTTGATTATAAAGAATCAATGTTACGCAAATATCATCCTAAAATGAAAAAGTGGGTGTTGTTGTGGAAACTGGCTAAAATGCAGTCAATCCTTTTTCAGATAAAGAGAACTGAAAATAAAATGAGCATTAGGCTGTTGAAGCTAACCCTTTTCAAAGTTAAACGTGTAAAAGGCAAGAAGCTTTATTTACTGCTAGGATTTATTCCTGTTTGGCTGAAAAAAGTTTCATCTCTTTTTTGTTATTATTTTGATTCGGTTTTAAATTTTGGAGATTTGTTAAATCAGGATTTATTCAATTTTTTTGGAAAAAATTGTATTCGCTCTGGTATATATGATGCTGACGTCATGGCTATCGGTTCATTGCTACAAACGTTATTTCAAGAAAAAAAGCTGTCATTAATTAAACGTTTCAGGTTGCATTCTAAAAAAGCGCTTATTGTGTTGGGGAGTGGTTTTATATCTGATATGCCAGTCAATTCGTATGTCTTAAGAAGGTTAAATGTGAAAGCTGTCAGAGGGTATCATTCATTAAATAAATTGAAGCAATTTAGTAATGTTCATATAGCGTCTGATGTTGCTATTGGGGACCCCGGTTTGTTATCTAAATATATTGTTGATGTTTCCAAAGTTGAAAAGAAATATGATTTGGGTATTATTCCTCATTATGTAGATAAAGATAACCCATTGTTGAGAAAAATACAGGTTAAGAATTCTATTGTTATTGATGTTCAGCAAAAACCGGAAATGTTCTTACGTCAAGTTGCCGAATGTAGACATATAATATCTAGTGCTATGCATGGGCTTGTTGCCGCAGATTCATTGGGAATACCGAATATTAGAATGGTTTTATCGGATAAGATTATTGGCGGTGATTATAAATATAACGACTATTATTCTGCATTTGGTTTGAGCAAACATGCAGTTATTGATTTATCGAAGCGTGATTTTTCTGAAAAAGATATACCGGATATTGTCGGGAATTACAAAATTAAGATACAACAGGTGGAACATATCTGTAGAGATTTGATAAAAGTCTTTCCACATTAAGGTAAAAAAATGAGCATAAAAGTTAGCATCATTGTTCCAGTCTATAATGTAGAGCCATATTTGAGTAAGTGTATGGAGTCATTGTGCAATCAATCTCTACAAGATATAGAAATTATTGCAATAAACGATTGTTCACAAGATGATAGTTTGAAAATATTAAAAAGATATGCAAAACACGACAAAAGAATCAAAATAATAAATAAAAAGAAAAATGTTGGTACGGCTAACGCGCGCAATTCAGGTTGCTCTATAGCGACAGGTGAGTACATTGCTTTTATTGATGGTGACGACTATGTTGATAAAGATTTTTATGAAAAATTGTATAAACTAGCAGTAAAAAATAATGCAGATGTAGCAAAAGGTGTAACAAAAACATTTAACGTTGATGGTTCAGTTGTTATTGCAAAGGATAATGATGATATTGTGAAACAGGGAAAGTTTGCTTTTATGGGGCATCTTTTGACTGCAATATATAAAAATAATTTAATAAAAGAAAATAATATAAGGTTTTATATAGATTTTTTCTGTTTTCAGATACAGGTTGTTTATTTTGCAAATAAAATCGTCTGCTTAAATGATACTTTTTATAACTATGTACGCCACATCGACAGTTGCGATAGCGATATTTTCACCCTAGAGAAATGGCAAAGATTGAATTTAGGGCATGGAAATTTTATGTATGATTGGATTATGAACCATAGCACGCCTTCAGATATTAAAATATTATATCTGGATCGCATAAAGAGTTTATATTTTTATGGGTTCAATAAGTTGGAATTAATAGATGTTCCTTTGGCATGTCGTATACTAGCATCCACTATGAAGAAAAACTATGATTGCGGTTTTAATATAGCCGATGATAAATCGTTTATACGCAAATTGTATAGGAAAAATAAAAATACAACGTTGTTTACATATATCATTGATGTTTTAAAAGGTAGAATATAAGATGTTTAAGATAAAAAATACTGATAAAATATTAATTATTGCACCACATCCAGACGATGAGGCCCTTGGTTGTGGGGGATTTATGTTAAAATACGCAAAAAATATAGATAGTTTTTGTTTTTTATCTAGCGGTATATCTCCTGATGCAAAAGAGAAATCTGATATTCGTATTTTTGAATGGAATACGGTACAAAAAGCTATTGGGTGTAACAATCTTGGGATTATAGAACTTTATGGTGACAGACCTTTGTTGCCAAGAATTATAGATAATATGCAAAAATATTTAAGGATTTTGAATACAAAAAAATATGATTATATTTTTATGCCTCACTTAAACGATAATCATCCTGAACATCAATATATTTCTAGAACAATAATGAGACAAATTTTGTTACATAATGGCTATAAAAAAAAGCTTAAAATTTGTTTTTATGAAGTGTGGTCACTACTAAGTAGTCCTGATATTTATTTTGAAATAGATGCGGATAAAAAAAGTAAGTTGTTGTCTTTATATAAGACACAATGGAATATTTGCAATCTTCCTAAGAAAATTATTGGTTTAAATTGTTATCGAGGTGTTGATGCTGGTTTTAAAGAATATGCAGAGGCATTTGAGGTAATCGGTATAGATGGTTATTTAACAAGTACAAAACCGATTGAAGAAATACTAGGGGGGGAAGAGAAAAAACTTGTATTATCAAATCGTTTATATCCAAACTTCATAAGTAACAGATTTGATTTACTATACGATGATTACGAATTATACGATTTAGGTACAGGTGTTGTTCCTGTAAAAATTGATGGTAAAGTGGCAAAGCTGGGAATGACACTGCAGATTTATTCTGATGAAACTTTACATAAATTTTATAATTTATTATTTGCAAAACACCCATCTCTTGAAACAATAATAATAAAACATTCTTTATCGTCCTATGGAATAACTAGCAAAAATAATCAATTTTATCATTATCCGTACTGGCATATAGAACTTCCCGTAAGTGTAGAAGATTTTAGCAATAAATTATCAGCTCGTGTTCGTTATAATACAAAATGGTATCCGAAGAAAATTAGTGAGGATATTGGTGATTTAAAAATTAGTCGAATTTCTGCTCAAGATACTACCGAAAGTATGGGTAAACAATTTTTTGCATGGAAAAAAGAAAGTCATAATTGTGATTATAATATGTCAACTAAAGAATACTTAAAAACATACGGCGTAACGGAAACCTATTTAATGTATATTGGTTCTGATTTGCTCGCAATTGGATTTATTTGTACAACAGGTGAAAATGTATATTTTGAGCAATTTGCTTATTCTCAAGAAGCAAAATATAAAAAGTATTCATTAGGGATGGTGCTTTATTATCACATAATATGTGATTTAATAAGGTTAAAAAAGAAAAATTTCTATTTATCTGGTGGTTATTTAGATTATAAAAAAAGATATAATGGTGTATGTCAGTATACATATTCAGGGACAATTTCCAGAAAGAATAAACTTGAGCATAAACATCACTCATTTTGGTGGCATTTGAGGCATATGAAGTTTTAGCGGATATATCTTGGAGATAAAAAAACACTCCGTGAGGGAGTGTTTTTTTATCTCCAAGATGGGGAGGGATTACTTCGCTAACGCTTCGTTTTCTGCGGTAATCGGCTACGCCGACCGGCATACTTCCGTCTGTCTTTGCCTGGTAGTCAAACCCACTCCTCGTGGGTTCAAATCCGCTTCTTACAGATACAAAAAAAAGACCACAAAAGTGGTCTTTTTTTATGGTAGCGAGGGAGGGATTCGAACCCACGACACAAGGATTATGATTCCTCCGCTCTACCGACTGAGCTACCCCGCCATCAAATTCAGCTAACTTAATAGACTTTTGAACTTGTGTTGTCAATAGATTTTTGCGAAATCTTATGTTTTTTTGTGTATATCCATTTAAAATCTAAAATTAAATAAAATAATTGTTTGTTTGTACGAAAAATCGTATTGACTTTTATCTGTTGTTGGTGTACGAAATATCGTATGAATGAGAGTAAGGAAATATCAAAAACAAAAATGGCCGAGGCTGCAAACAGGCTTTTATACAGTTTTGAAAATGAGTTGTTTGTGAACGATTTTGTTTATCCGTACAGATTGGCGTTGGTTTTAGCTTTTGATGATTATGTGAAGGGGCTTAATGATTGGGAGCTTTCCGATTTGCTGAATACTGAAGACGAGGATTTTGTTTCTGCGTTTCGAGAGATGATTAATCAGGGGGTTAGCGCTTGGTTAGACAGTTGCGAACTTAAAACTTTAATGATGTAAGGGAAAAATATGGAAATTTGCGGAATAAAGGTTTTTCAGGAGATTATTTTTGAACCATTGCTTAATAAGGACGGGGTGCAATGTATCGGGGGTGGTGCCGCAGAGAAAGAAGGTGTTGACGCTGATGAAGATTGCTCGCAGTAAAATCTTCTCCTTCGCTGTGTCGGGGAGTCTGTGGCTATTCAAAGCCCTTGTCCTTGAGATGGCGCTGTTGGCGGTGATTTTGGGTTATGTGAATATAAATCTGCTATCTCTTACAATCTTTTGATTACTCCGGCAGCGCGTCCGATAATAATGCATTCGTCAATAGTTCGTTCGTAGATGCTGTGTTTAGGATTGTCGGAAATAATTTTTAGGGTTGTTGGCTCTGAATTTGGAATGATTTCTAAGCGCTTGATGGCGATGCCGACGCCGTCCCAAATTGCAAAAATTCCGGCGGGGGACGGGCGTTTGCCCTTGGGTGATGTGTCAATGATTACTTTGTCGCCGGAGGAAACTGTCGGGTACATGCTGTCTCCCAAAGCTTCAATAATATAAACGTTGCTGTTATTGACTTTGATTTCGTTAAGGTATTCAGACGGAATATTCCAAGTGTGGCGAATATTGTCTGTTTGTATGGTGTTGCCAAAATGATCGGTGGTGTTAAATATTCTGGCCTCTTCTGCGCATCCGCATCCGCCATAGACATCGATTTCCGGAATTTTGTGAGTGTTGTCTTCAAGGGGGGGGAGCTCTGCATAACTTAAATTGTTTAATTTTATGTCAGTCAGTTCTTGTTCGTTAACATTTAGTATTTGGGATAGTTTTTTGCGATCAAGCTCACCTAATCTTACGGGGGATCCTGTTTTGATGTATTGTTGGATATAGGCTATTCCTTTGTGGAGAGATTTTGATACGCCGGCGTAGGTGAGACCGCGTTCGGTAATTAAACGATCTATTTTTTTGCGGATGCTTTCCGGTGTTTCCATGGTTTTCTCCTGAATGATTTTTAAAATGTTTCGTACGATATGGACTATTATATATGAAAAAAACTATTTTGCAAATATGAAAATTCGTATTGACTTGAGTAATAATTTGATGTACGAAATATCGTACGATGAATTAAGGAGGTGAATATGAATTTGAGATATGAAGATTTTCAACCGCAAGACTGGCAAGAGAGGCATTCTCCCACTGAATCGGTGGTTGTAAAAGGGGATGGTGGCGAGGTTTTTGGGATTTGTCGCCGCAGAATCAAAGATTCCAGAATCTGGGATAAAGTTGAATATTGGCATTTGGAGCGCGAGGCAATACGAATCTGCAGAGCTTTCCACTTTATTACTTTCGGCAGAGGGTGTAGAACCTCGAAAATGACGGAAAGCTTTGAAAGAAGCGGATTGGAATCGTTTTTAAGTGATTTGGATTTTTTGCACTATTTAATACGTTGTCGGAAAGATTATTTAAAGTGGGCGGAAGAATGCGGTCGCCAGGGGGTTAATCGTGCGGCAGTTGTGGATTTGCTTTATTTTAATATGACGATTGCGCAGGTCGAATCGAAATTTCATAAAAAACACGGTTGGGCAATTAAGAATTTGATTAAGGGGTTGCGTCTTTATATCTAATGTATTGAATATTATTTATATTTTCTATTTATCCACAGGCGCTTGACAAACGGGGATGATTAGGGTATATATATTGGCATAATCGGAGTTTTTTGTCTTTGCGGGCAGAAAACTCTTTTTTTATCTCTTTGATTATGAACGGGGCAGGGTTCTTTTTTATGTCTTTGTAAGATGAGTTGGAACGGGTCTGATAAAGCTTTATGTTGGTGAGGAAGTGGTTTTGTTCATGAAGAGTGGGGTTGGTTGTAAATTTTAATTGATTGTACTCTTTTTTTTTGTATTATTGTCTTACTATGTGAGTTTGAAAAATATCTTTAATCTGAATACCAAGATGTTCGCAGGGGTTTAATTGTAGAAAAGAGGGGTGGTATGGTGGATAACAAAACGGGGGAACCGGAAAGCTTGATCGGGTATTTAAACTGGTTGGCCAAATATGCGTTTGTTGGCGGTTGGTGGTTCTTTTTGATGATTGTTGCTTTGCACCTTTTTTATGATATGTATTTGTTGTTGACATCAAAGTTGATAATTTTGAAAGTCGTTATTTCTTTGTGGCTGGCCGGAACAACCTCTTGGGGTTATTCATTCTTTATGAAGAAAAAAAGTGTTTTTGATGAAGATGACTTGAAGAAAAAATGGAAGATTAACGGTTTGGCTTTGTTATATTGCATTTTAGTTTGGAGCAGTACGAATATTTTTAACGATATGGCTGATGATTACAAATTTAATGAATATGCCAAGTATTACGTGATACAAAGGTATAATAGTTAGTAAGCTTATAGTTTAAGACGTTTTGTTTAGAGGGCTTCTTTTCGGAGAAGCCCTTTTTGTTTTGGAGAGAAGATGTATGGAGATTGGTATAGAAAATATTATTGAAGAGCTTGAAGAGGCAAGGCAATTGGCAATGGAATCTAAATCTCCATCTGCGGCAATCACCGCCACGATGGGAAAAGCCAAGTTGCTGGGATTGTCTTTGGGCAAAAATGGCGATGATGAAAATGAGGAAGCGCCTAAGGAGGTTCGGGTGAAGTTTATATAGAGGGGAATTATGGCAAAAAGGTTGAAAAAGGAGACAGCTGAGGCTGTGACTATTCCGATAGCACAGAAGTTTGCACCGTTGTTGAAGGAAAAGAAACGGATAAAATTTTATTATGGCGGACGTGCCGGTGGAAAATCATATGCTTTTGCGGATAGCTTGCTTTTGTTGGGGCGGCAGAAAAAAATTTTGGTGGCATGTTTGAGAGAAATTCAGGAGAGTATCAAGGATTCAGTGCATAAATTGTTGTCTGACAGAATAGCGTTGTTCGGGTTGTCAGATTATAAAGTTTATGAAACACGAATTGAAAATAAAATAACAGGGAGCAAATTTATTTTTAAGGGGTTGCGTGATCAAGATATTCAAAAAATAAAGTCTTTGGAAGGTGTGGACATAGCTTGGATAGAAGAAGCGCAAACAATAACAAAAAAATCCTGGTCTATTTTAGAGCCGACCATCAGAAAAGACGGCAGCGAGATTTGGATTTCCATGAACAGGGAAACCGAAACCGATGCTCTATGGCATCTGTTAGCCGAAAAACCCGATGAACGGACATTTGTTTGCAGGGTTAACTATGATGATAATCCGTTTTGTCCGGAGGAGATAAAAATTCAGGCGGAAAAGTGCAGAAAAGAAAGCCCTGAGGATTATGCCCATATATGGTTGGGCGCTCCGGTGAGTCAGGCGGCTTGTCGGTTGATTGATGCGGCGGATATTCGTTCGGCTTTTGAAGAAAAGATAGATGAATGCGGCAGTCCGTTGCTTATCGGGTTGGATATAGCTCGTTTCGGTGATGACAAAACATCTTTTTGTTTTCGGCGAGGGCGATTGTGTCAACGTTTTGAAACATTCAGCAAGTTGGACAATGTAGAGGTGGCTGATAAAGCCGCCTTTTATATTAAACAATATCAGCCTAAACGTGTTTTTATGGATATTGGAGGGCAAGGTGCCGGCGTGTTTGATATTCTGAAAGACAGGGGGTTCGGTGAAGTGATACGCAGTGTTTGTTTTGGCGGAAAGGCCCGTGACAGCGAGCGTTTTATTAATCGGCGAGCAGAGATGTGGGGAAATCTATGCGAGTGGCTTAAATCCAAACCGGAAGTTCAATTGCCTTATGATGAGGAGTTGTTTGAGGAGTTGGCGGCTGTTCAAAAAAAGTATGATAAATACGGGCGTTTGCAATTAGAGGATAAAGATGAATTAAAAAAACGTTTGGGGCGTTCACCCGATAAGGGAGACGCATTAGCCCTTACGTTTGCGGAACCCGTTTATGATGACGCTGTTCCGCGTTTGTACGGTAATGGAAAGGTTTCTGTGGAAGATATGTTTTTTGAAAATGAAAAAAGGAGAAGTAAAGAATGGTAAAATGCAGGGCTGTGGGGGATAGAGTGTTTATTCGTTTGGAGGTTGAGGATAAAATATCTCAAGGGGGAATTATTATGCCTGATTGTGTGGTTAATGAGCAAAACAGCGGTGTGGTCGAAAGTGTGGGAGAGAAGGTAACTTTGGTTAAAAAAGGCGACAAAGTTCTTTTTCATATATTTGATGATTTGCCGGCTCCCGATGATGATATGGTTGTGGTTAGGGAAAACAGCATACTCGGTGTGTGGGAATAATTTGAGTTTTAAGAGCTTTGAAGCGCTTTTTTATGGAGAAAACGAATGAATGAACAAGTTGATAATATTGAAAATTGGATAAAAAAAATAAACAAAGCTGAAGGGTGTTACCAGAAATATTATGGAGTGATTAAGAAAACTCGAGATGCGTATAAGGGGAAAGGGCTGTCTTTTGCCGGAGAAGAAAAATACAATATTTTTTGGTCGTCGGTCGAGACGTTAAAGCCGTTTTTGTATTTTAAGCAGCCTAAACCCTTTATTCAACGCAAAGGGCAAAATAACGGAGAGGCCGAACGCTTGGCTTGCAAAATTCTGGAAAATGCGCTGGAATGGGATTTGGAGCAGTTTGATTTTGACAGTGTTATCAAATATGCCCGTAACGATTTTTTGATTTCCGGTTTGGGTTTGGTGTGGGAACAATATAAACCGGAGTTCATTGAAATAGCTAATCCGGAAACGGTATCCGGAAAAGAGGAGGAAAATAATCAAGGCGGTTTTTGGGCAATTAAAACCGGTGAAAAAGTTGAAAGTGTCTATATTGATCCGGCAAATTTTATTTGTGATTGTGATAAGGTTGGAATTTGGGAAGATGTAGAGTGGATTGCCCGCAAAGTGTATATGAATCGAGCGAAAGCGATTGAATGTTTCGGTTTGGCTGCGGAAAATTTGTTTCCTGCAATTTTGGCTGAACGAAATGACGGGCGGGAAATTTGCATTTATGAAATTTGGGATAAGCCATCACGTAAAGTTTATTGGTTGTCTAAAGAAGCTCCTTCTGCGTTTTTGCGGGTATCTGATGATCCGTTGAAGCTGAGCGGATTTTTTCCTTGTCCTAAACCGATTATGGCGACAGTTACTAATGACAGTATAATTCCAGAGCCTGATTATTGCATGATTCAGGGAATGATTAATGAGCTTAACGGTATCACAACCAGAATGAGGCTTACAATGCAGGCTTTGAAGGTGAGCGGTGCGTATGATAAGTCATTTCCGGAACTGCATTCTATTTTGGACAAGGATATTACATTAGTTGCGGTCAGTGATTTTCAGAAACTTAAAGATTGCGGTGGTATTAGAGGTATTATTGATTTTGCACCGATTGAACAATATATCGCGGCGCTGGAGGCATTGGCCAGACGGCGTGATGATATTGTGGAGGATATTTTTGAAGTTACCGGTGTGTCGGATATTATGAGAGGAAACTCAAATGTTGCGGAAACGGCGACGGCTGTTGCCAAAAAAACAAATTTCGGTACATTGCGCAATCAAGACCGCCAAAACGATATGCAACGATTTATTCGTGATTTGTATAAAATTAAGGCGGAAATTATATGCGAGCAATTTTCAACAGATGTATTGGCAAGCTTTTTAAGTGAAGAGGAACGTGAAAATACGGCGGTTGTTTATCAGGCAATTGCGTTGCTGAGGGAAGATAAAATGCGCGGTATGGTGTTGGGTATTGAAACAGATACCGTGATAAATCAGGAGGAAGAAAACGCTAAGGTTATGAATGGTATAAACGCTGTTAACGGGTTGATTGCTTCGGCTTTTGATAAGGTTTCGTCACAACCAGCGTTGCTTCCGCTATATAAACAAATGATTCATGTTGTTGTTTCTTCTTTGCCAAAGGCTCGACAGTTTGAAGGTGTTTTGGATATGGTCTTTGACGAAGTGGAGCGCGAATTAAACAAGCCTGAAGTCGGTGTTCAGCCGTTGCTTCAAAATAATCCGCAGATGGATTTGGCGCACAAGCAACTGGATATGAATTATGAAATCAATCGCGAGAAAAATATGCTCAAAGCCAGAGAACTTGACTTGAAGGAAAGAGAACAAAATTTAGAAACGGTAAAAGAGTTTAACAAAGGTAATAAATAATTTGGCTTTGAGAAATCAAAGCCTTTTTTATATCTGAAAACCGGAGGTGAGTATGACGAATTTTAGCCGTGAATGGATTGAAGAGATTGTTTTGCCGGATGGAACGACAGCGACTTCCGCTGCGGACGTTGATCGTTATATGCGGCAAAACGGGGTGGTGTTGGCTAGTGATTATTCCAAAGATTATTACCGCACCGTGAGATGGAAGAAACAGCAGCGGGAAAAGGACGAAGCGTTTAAATGTTTTGTAGAAGCTTATAAAAGGAGTGTTTGGTGTAATGACTGAGAAAAGTGAAACCAGAAAAATTTTAGAACAAAAATTTGCCGAGTTGGCGGAAACAGAAGAAGAAAAAACAGATGAAAAGGAAGAGGTAAAAGATGAGGTCGAAGAGCTGAATTTCAGCTCGCTTCCAAAATCTTTTAGGTTGGAAATGGCCGAATTGTTTGGTCAACTTCCGGAAGAAATGCAAAAGTATTTGCATGAAAAAGACAAAGAAGATGAACAGAAGTTTGCAGAGCTTCAACGAAAAATTGATGAAAAAAAGTGGATTGATGAAATTTGTGAACATCACATGTCTCGTCTGCAAAAATGCGGAATTAATGATGTTCAAAAATGGCTGAAAAATATAACCGATATAGATGAAGCTTTGGAGTGCAATCCGCAGGCTATGCTGTCTATTTTATTTGATGTTTACGGGGGTGGGGTGCCGACAAATAGTGATAAAGAGGCAACACCAGAAGAGGATAAAATGCAGGATGCTTGGCGAATTGTCGGCGGTTTTATGCAGGCTGCCGATGATGAAGGCAATGTTCGTTACCCTTATGCGGATATTGTTAAAGAACAAATGGCTGGGCTGCTGAAATGTGGAGCTTCCCGCAATTTGGAAGATGCATATGAGAAAGCAATTTGGCTTGATGGTCGGATACGTACAAAATTGATTAAAGAAAAAGCTGAAGCCGTGCTTAAAGAAAAAGCTCTGGAAGCAGAAAAGGCCAAACAGGCCGGATTTGCTCCTAAAGGGCGTTTATCGCAAGCCGACATGAGCAAACTGTCAACAAGAGAGTTGTTGCAACGTTTGATGGACCAGTAAGGTTTTAAATTGTTTGTTTTTTGATGAGGGGACTCCGTTGGATAACGGAGTTTTTTTATAATTTGTTGAGAAGGAAATAAAATGGCTAATTCTAATTATAATGATATATTCACAACAACTTTGGAAAATCGTGCCGGAAATTTGGCTGATAATGTTTCCAAAAATAACGCGTTGTTGTTAAAGCTGAAAGAGAAGGGAAATCTTCGTTCTATCAGCGGTGGTTCCAAAATCTTGGAAGAACTGGAATATGGTGAAGGGGATTTAACGTGGTATAGCGGTTATGATACAATTACTTATACTCCGAAACAACTTTTTACGGCTGCGGAATACAGTTGGAAAATGTGTGCGGTTCCGGTTGCCGTTTCCGGTGAAGATTTGCTGAAAAACTCTGGTAAGGAACGGATTGTGGATTTGTTTGAAAAGCGTATTGATAACGCTATGAAAACCATGTCAAACAAAATGGCATCTGCTTTATATGGTGATGGTACAGGCTCTTCTGGAAAGGCTATCGGCGGTTTGGCCTTGTTGGTGGCTGATAATCCGGCAACCGGTACGGTTGGCGGTATTAATCGTGCAACCACAGGCAATGAATTTTGGCGCAATAAATCAACCACGGCTACCGCAGCTTTAACGAAGGATACTATTCGTCCGGCCATGGATAAAATGTATATTTCATTGTGTCGCGGAACAGATAAACCTGATTTGATTGTGGCCGGAGATTCTATGTATTCTCTATATGAACAATCATTGGTTCAGTTACAACGCTTTACGGAATCAAAAATGGCAGATGCCGGTTTTGAGGCTTTGAAATATAAAGGTGCTGATGTTATCTTTGACGGCGGTCAGGGTGGTAGTTGTCCTGATGGTAAAATGTATTTTCTGAATACGGATTATTTGTATTTGCGTTCGCATGATGAAAGAAACATGAAAGTTATCGGCGGCGAAAGAATGGCCGTTAATCAAGATGCTTTATACAAAATTATCGGTTGGGCTGGAAATATGACAATGTCTAATGCAAGTTTGCAGGGTGTGTTGTCTGATAAAGCCAGCTCTTAGTTTTGAAATAAAAGAAAAAATGGGCAGCCAATTATTTGGCTGCCTTTTTTAGAAAGGGAAAATAATGGATTTTGCAACATTTGAACGGATTGCCCAAGATGCCAATCCGGAAGAGGGCGTGTTTGCCAGATTTTACGATCGAGTCGTTAAAACCGGTGAGGTTGATGAAAACGGCTTTCCGGAATTTGAGACGGTATGTTTTGTTGAAATCAGGCTGAAGGACAATAACTCCGAGGTTTTTGACCAACCGGCTTCTTCTGATAAAATAAAACGTTTTCCGGCAGAATATGCCCGCTATCAATTGGCTAAAAAACAGTGTGAAAAAGGTACGCCTTTGGAACAGTTCGCTTTTTTGACCGCTGCTGAAATTGAGAGTTTGAAAATGCGCGGTATTTTTACGGTTGAAGCTTTGTCCGGTTTAGATAAAGAAAAGGTCGGATTGCTTAAACTTGAAAGAGAACAAGACTTGGCAAAACGCTTTGTTCAAAAAGCAAAAGATAACAGTGTGTTGATTGAATGGCAAAAGAAAGAGGAGGCTTATAGGGAGCAGATAGATGTTTTGCAGAATAAGGTTGCGCAATTAGAAGCAGATTTGAAAAAAATTAGAAAGAAGGAGAAGAACTAATGAAGTCTATTTTGCAAATTTGCCAAGATGCAGCCAGTTTGGCAGCCGCGCAAAGGCCTGAAAATTTGTTTAACACAGACAGTCAGCAAGAAGCTGTTTTTTTGAGTGTTGCTAATGACACCTTAGATAGTTTGCTGCGCTATGGAGATTGGCCGGAATTGGTGCGTGACGGTTGCCTGATTACGGTATCGGGTAAGATGTCCTATTTAATCAGCGACTTTTGTCCTGATTTTTATGCCCTCATTAATAATACTGTTTATGTTAAAGACAGCTCTGAAAAGGTTATGGGGTCTATTACTCCGGAAGAGTGGGCAAGGGATAAATGTTTTAACATTAGCTCACTTAATTTAAAATTTGTTATCCAAAACGGGATGTTTCGGTTTCTGACTCCTCCGCCGGACGGGGTACGGATTTTATTTCAGTATCGTTCGGCTGCCATTGTTTATGATGCCGACTGCGGTTTTGAAGAAAAAACAATTTTGGATAAGAACAGCGATGTTCCTATTTTTGATGAGTATTTAGTCAAAAAAGGAATTTTATGGCGTTGGTACAGGCGCAACGGTATGCCGTATGAAGAAGAATTTAATGAGTATGAACGCGAAGTCAAAAACAGGTTTGGCACATCATTGTCCACAAAAGATATTGTGCTGGGCGGTGGTGCATTTGTGCCAATAGATGATGGGGTGGTGGTTTATGCAAAATCGGTTAAATAATCGCAGAGGGTTTTCTGTTAACTATACATTACCGTCTCCGGTCGGTGGTTTGAATGTTCGTGATAGTTTAGATATGATGAATGCTTCTGATGCTATCGTTATGGATAATTATTTTCCGGCGGAAACAAAAGTTTCTTTGCGGCGCGGATATATCAAGTTTGTTGATTTTGCGTCTCCGGTAAAGACGCTTATTGAATATAAAAGTCCGGAATTTCCGAGACTGTTAGCTTGTTGCGGAGGACATATATATGACGTTACATCTAAAGATGTTGTTAAGGATTTGGCGGCAGGTTTTTACAGCAATTCGTGGCAATATTGTTTGTTTAAGAACAGGGTGTTTATGGTTAACGGAATTGACAAACCGCAAACTTATTACAACAAAGATGGCGAGATGGTTTTGGAGGAGGACGGATTTTCGGGAGAAGGATTAATAACGGCTAAATTAGTCAATGTTTGTGTTTCAAAACAGAGATTATTTTTTATTGAAAAATCATCTCTTAATGTGTGGTATTCCGAGCAGGCTGGAGAGGTACAGGGCAAATTATTGAAGTTTGATCTATCGACTATTGCTCGTGACGGCGGGGAACTTCGAGCTGTTGCTTCATGGACGCAAGATGGCGGACAAGGCATGGACGATATGACTGTTTTTCTGACTTCTGAAGGAGAGGCTATTGTTTATTCCGGTTCAGACCCGAGCAATCCGAATGACTGGGTGTTGAAGGGCGTTTATCGTATCAGCCGTCCCATAGGTTACAGGTGTGTGTTGCAATATCAGGGAGATATTGTTGTGATTGCCGAGGATGGTTATTTGCCGTTATCCAGAGTTTTGCCTTTAAACAAGGCTTCCGGCGCTCAGGTTGCGTTTAGCGATAAAATAAGAGGGTTGGTTCTGGAACGAACAAGGCTAAATCGTCAGAAAGAAGGTTGGCAGGCTATTATATACGGGCGTGGCGGTTATGCTATTTTTAATGTTCCCGTAGCGCAACAGTTTGAACAACACGTTATAAATATCAGCACCGGTGCGTGGTGTCGTTTTACCAATATCAGGGCTTTTTGTTGGGGAGGACTCAATGACCGAATTTATTTCGGTTCAGATGACGGCGTATTTTTGTTTGATGAAGGATATTCTGATAACAAAACGCATATCATGGGGCATATTGAGCAGGCGTATTCTAATTTGGGAAGCGAAAATTTGAAGAAAATACAACTTATTAACCCGCGTACGACTTCTTCCGCAAAATATGCTTTGGTGGTTTATACCAATATGGATTTTAACAGTCGTGACGTGCAATATGCCGAAAATATCGGTTCAGTCGGCACAACAAAATGGAACGTTAACAAATGGAGCTCTAAACAAATGCCGACAGGTACCAAATGGGCAACGCTGAAGGGAAAAATACGTTCCCAATGGATTGCCAATTCAGCAACGGGTTTTAAAGCCAGTTTGGTGTTTAAGACCAAAACTCGAGGTAATCTGATTGAGTGGTATGACACGGGGTTTCGCTATGAGCAAGGAAACGGAATTTTGTAGAGCCATTGAAGGAAAGTTTCCGTCTTTAGCCAGATGGGTGAGCCTTGGTTTAGGGGAAACTGATTTGTCATGGATGGGAGAAAATTATTATACATCAGCTTTTATTTGTGGAAGTGAACTTGTCGGAGGAGTGGTTTATCATGATATTCGCCCGGGCAGAGATGTGTGGCTCACCATTTATACAACCGACAAAAAATGGTGCAACCGCAAAAACTTAAAACACATTTTTCAACTGGCATTTGAATATTTTAAGTGTCAAAGGGTAAGTGTCGGAGTTTCCGAAGATAATTTGAAAAGTTTAAAACTGGTGAGGGGGTTGGGTTTTCACTCGGAGGGGTGTTTGCGCAACTATGATGATAACGGCAACGATTATATCGTATTTGGAATGTTAAAACAAGAATGTAAATGGAGAAATAAACATGAGTAAATCTATTGGAAAAATTTTTGGTTCAGGCAATACGGGAATGTATGGCAGTGAAAATGAAGTTTTGAATTATCTCAATAATTATGATACGTCAAATTATGATAATTCTCTTAAAAATATGACGTCACAGGCTTATTCGATATCTCAAAATTTGGAAAATCGTCCGGATTATGTTTTTCGTGTCGATGGTTCTGATGATGCCAGACGACGCATGGAGCAGGCGACTTATGACAGCGTGGTTGATAAGGTGATGCCGCAGTATGAGCAACTCCGCAGTGATTTGAACACGCGTTTGCAAAATCAGGGGCTGAGTGTTGGGAGCGAGGCTTATCAACGCGCTATGAATGATTTGGAACAACAGCAAAACTCGGCTCTGAACCAAGCGGCTTATCAGAGTGTGGGAGCCGGACAAAGCGCCTTTAGCAACAGCTTGCAAAATGCCATAGTCAGCGGTCATTTTTCGAATGAGGCCCGTTCGTATCCGATTCAGGAAATAATTTCTCTTTTATCGTTATCCCCCAGCGGATATCAGGTGAATATGGATAAGTACAATGTGGCTAATCAGGTTAACGGTCGCAGAGAGGCTGCGCAACAATCCGGATGGAACAATATGTTTAGTACAGCCAACACAATTGGCAAATTTATGAAAAAATAGGAGAAAAATTATGCCTTTTGACAGTGAGGGAAAATTCAGTCGACTTCATAATTGGGAAGACGACAGAATAAATGATATAGATATTGTAACGGACCATCATGATGAAGAAGATGATAATTTGGCAGATGGTCTCAGCCAAACATTGTTGCGTGACGGGCGAGTTCCGTTAAAGGGAAATCTTGATGCCGGAAACTTTTTAATAAAAAATCTGGCCGCAGCAATTTCAGGAAACGATGCCGTTAATAAAGCGCAGCTTGATACGGCAGTTAGTATCATGAAAGAAAGTCTGATTGAAATGCTTAACGGGACATTTAATGTCGGAGATATAAAAGCATCTGCATTGCAAGATGACCACGAAAACTGGTTGTTGTGTGACGGACGTGAACTCAGCCGTACCGAGTATGAAGATTTGTATGCGGCGATAGGCACCGCTTTTGGGGACGGAAACGAAGTAACGACATTTAATATTCCGGATTGTCGCGGTTTGTTTTTACGTGGTGTTGATAATAATCGCGGATTAGACAGCAATCGCGTGTTGGGAAGCTATCAGGCCGACGCCACTGCTGAGCATCATCATTGGGTGGCTAATACAACAAATCAGGGGATCAATAATGATATTTCTCCGGATAAAACGCTGACAGGAAACTCTACCGGTGAATGGTATGGTGCTTTTTTACGCGGTTCAACAGAAGGGGCAACCGGTGGCAAGAGCAGTGGTGTTAAAGGTGTAGAAGTTGAAAATGTGGCTTCGGAAACGAGGGTTAAGAACTTGGCCGTCAATTACTTTATTAAGGTGAGAAAGGAGTAGGCATGTCTGGCAAAATGAATTCTTCCGTGATTGTGGTACGAAAAGGGGATAGTTTCTCCATTCGTCTGCAGCTGAGAAAGAACAATAAGGCGGTTGACTTTTCCGGAACAACGCCAAGTATGCAGGTTCGCGGAAAAGATGACGATAGTTTGTTGTGGGAACTTGAAGCTGTACCGGTTGATGTCCAAAACGGATTGTTTGTTTTCCAAATAACTCCGGAACAAACGGGATTGGAAATCGGAGATTATAAAACGGACATTCAGTTGAAATTTGATGACGGTTCCGTTCATACTATTTTTCCGGCTGATGTCTATAAAACAGGAATTTTTCGCATAACAGAACAGGTTACGAGGTAAGCTATGGAAGATAATGTTTTAGCCGTCAATATTGATGACGGCGGTCATATAGAGGTCTATTGGCAAGATGCGGCATCAATTTCGGTTGATGCCGCTTTGTTGTATATCCAATCCGGTCAGAAAGAGATTGAAGAATATGTTGACGGGGTTGCTAAGCCTGAAATTGAAAACTTCAGTAAAACAGCGGTTAATACAGATTTGGCAGCCGCAATGGCTGTTATTCATACAACGGTTGACACAGCTGTTGAAGAAACGAAAACGGCGGCCGAGAGTGCGGCTCTTTCAGCGCAAGAGGCGGAGAATGTGTTGAATGATTTAGGAGCGGTGGCCGACTGTGATTTATCAAATTTAACGACTGTCGGGCAAAGCAAATTTGACGTAAAAGCGAATGCGGCAGATGTTTATACGAAGGAAGAAACAGATGCTAAAATATCTTCGGTTTACAGATATTGCGGTTCAGTTGACACATATGAAAGTCTGCCTCTTTCCGCTGTAATCGGCGATGTTTACAATGTTGATGATACGGGAGCAAATTATGCTTGGACAGGAAGTGTTTGGGATAAGCTGAGCGAGACGGTTGATTTGACACCGTATCTGACGAAATCTTCCGCGGCGGAAACATATGCTACACTGTCTTCTTTGTCGACGGCTGCTTTTTCCGGAAATTATGCCGATTTGAACGGAAAGCCTGAAAATGTGTCAGAATTTGTAAATGATGCCGGATATTTGCAGGCAGAGGAAGAGCCTTTGTATAATGCGGAAAAAGCGCAGTATGCCTTAAAGTCTGAATTTGTGGTTGTTTCAGAATTGCCTGAGAATCCTGATGCCAACACATTCTATTTTATACCGGAGGCTTAGTGTATGACTATTACATTTAACGGAAGCAATATCGGCGAAATTTGTTTTGGGGCTGACAAAATATCCGAAGTGTATAAGGGAAATACTCTTGTTTGGAGCGGGGTTTCTTTTTCGGAAGACCCAGTTCGTTTTGATTATACGGGAAGTGTTCAGACTTATGTGGTTCCCAAAGGGGTTAAAAAACTTAAAATTGACTGTGTAGGCGCAGCTGGTTGTCCTAATACGGGAGGCAGAGCAACAAAGGGAAAGGGAGGAAGAGTAGAATGTGTTTTGAAGGTTAATTCTAATCAGACCCTTTATCTTTATGTCGGGCAGGAGGGCGGAGATTATGAAGCCTTTAACGGTGGTTTAAAAGGAAGAAATTACGGAGGAGGAGGCGCTTCTGATATTAGGCTTGTTCCGGCAACAGAGGGAAGTTGGTATGATGTTGCTCATGACAGTTGGGATGGAGATGCTTCCTTATTGTCACGAATTGTTGTCGCTGGTGCCGGCGGGACGGCGTGGTCAAACAACTCGACAGCATATTATGGTGGTAACGGAGGGGGACTGGTCGGTAGTAATGGATCTGATCCTCAAGGATATAGCGGCAAAGGAGGAACCCAAACTTCAGGAGGAAGTGCCGGAGCAAGCAGAGCTTATACTGGTAAACCCGGAGGATTTGGATATGGTGGACAGGGAGAAGCTAGCGGATATGGCTATGGCGGTGGTTCCGGTTGGTACGGAGGTGGCGGATCTGCTGGTTTGGGTACTTATGTCGGCTCTGGCGGCGGAGGATCGTCTTATACCCATCCTGATTTATGTACGGAAGTTGTCCATACACAAGGTTATTCTGAAGCTAGCGGCAATGGTTGGATTGTTATCACGCCAACGAAGTAAATTCTTACGGTTAAACAAGGGAGGAAAACCTCCCTTTTTTTAGGAGATGAAAATGTTTGATGATTGGAAAATTATATTTGGTTTGGCGTTGACGGCTGTTTTATCAGCTATTGTGCGATTTACAACTTTTTCGCAATTGTGTTTTGACGCCGTTTTGGGATTTGTGATGGGATATTCGTTTTACGGTTTGTTGGATTATTTTTCGTTGAGCGGAGAAACCCGCAGCGGTATTGCCGGTATGGTTATTTTGTGTTCACGTCCGCTTTATGAAACTTTGAATAAGATGATTATGACGAAGCTTGGAGAGATTTTAGAAAAAAGGATAGATAAATGATAGATGAAACAGATGTTTTACAAAGATTGTGTTTTCATGAAGGAATTAAACTTTCGCCTTATTATGACAGCCGAGGGTTGCTGACAATCGGGGTGGGCAGATGTGTGGAGACAAATCCCATAACTCAGGCGGAAGAAAAGGTTGTAGGTGACTGGCGGCATGGAATTACAAAAAATGCCGCTTTTTATTTGCTGCGCAATGATGTGGCCAGAGTTAAAAAAATGTGCAAGGAGCTTATTCCTTTTTGGAAAGAGCTGGACGATGAGCGACAATACGCTTTGTTGGATATGGCTTTTCAATTGGGAATGAACGGCGTGTTGAAATTTAAAAAAATGTTGAGCTATCTGGCTGTCGGAAATTATCGTCAGGCGGCGGAAGAATGTTTGCACAGTGCTTATGCCAGACAAACGCCTAATAGAGCCAGACGTATTGCCCAAACTATAAAAACCGGAAAGTTTGTTATATGAAAATACGCTTGGATTTAGTTTTTTTAGCGATGGCTATCGTCAGCGCATATTGGCTGGGAAGAGCACAGGCAGAAGTAAAAATAATTAAGGAACAAGTGGAGGTGGTACGATATGTTGAAAAGCAAGTCAGGCAGATACGTTCGCGTCCTAATACCGGTCGCGATGAGTTGCTTAGGCGGATGCACGACAACAAATTATAGTTATTGTCCGGTATATCCGGTCGCCGGTGAAAAGGTGGCGCAGGAATTGGAACAAGTGAGCTTTGATAAAGCTCCTTATTTTTGGCAGTGGTTGGGGCAAATTGACAAACTGAGGGAAGAATTGGAAGTTTGTGGCGAGTGAAGGTACGACTGTTCAACGAAAAACAAAGTGTTTTTATTGTTAAGTGTCGGCGTGTTTAACTAGAAGTCATCATCAACTTTAGTGAGATAATTTGACATAACTTTTTTCAAACTTCCATCTTCAAACATAACAGCATATTTATTCCCCTCAACACCCATGATTTTTCCATGGCCGAAAGTTTCGTGATATACTTTTGTGCCCACTAAACTTGCATGAACAGATGAATAACCGCTATACCGATTGTTGTTGCCACCAGAACGCCAGTCATCGACATAATTTTCCCCCTTGTTATAGTTGTTTTTATAGTAATCATTTTTGGGGTTTGAGGAATAACCGTTGTCTCCGTAACCGCCGCCATAAAAGGTAGTGCATTTATTACAGATTTCAATAGATGAGGGCGGAAGCTCATTTATAAAACGTGAGGGGAGGTTGTTTTGCCATTGACCATAAACACGGCGGTTATGCGCCATCAGAATATAGAGTTTACGACGAGCGCGTGTTATGGCTACATAGGCCAAGCGTCGTTCTTCTTCCAGAGCCTCGCTACCGCCTTCATCCAACGCGCGTTGGTGAGGAAACAGACCTTCCTCCCATCCGGGAAGGAATACGGTGTCAAACTCTAACCCTTTGGCGGAGTGCAGGGTTATGAGGGTGACCTTGTTGTCATTAGTCATATCATCTTTATCCATCACTAAGCTGACGTGCTCCATAAAGTCGGTAAGTGTCGGATATTTTTCATGGTCGCTCATTACATTCAGAAGTTCTTTCAGGTTTTCAATACGTCCGGCGGCTTCAGGTGTTTTATCGACTTTTAACATTTCCAGATAGCCTGTGTCGTCTAATACTTGAGCGGCGATTTCATCGGGTGACAACGCATTTAGGTTGCGTCGCCACTCAGCGAAATTGCGGAACAATCCTCCTAAAGAATTTTTTGCTTTGCTGCTTAAAGAACCGTCTGCGAGCATTTTTTCAACAGCCATATACATGGATATGTGGTGGGTTCTTGCCTCTGTCTGGAATTTTTCAATTGATTTTGCGCCGACGCCGCGTGTCGGTTTGTTAATGATACGTCCGAGGGCCAGATCGTCATGAGGTTGAAGAATAACTCTAAAGTAGGCCAATGCATCACGAATTTCTGCACGTTCATAGAACTTGAGTCCGCCGATAACTTGGTAAGGTATGGCTTCTGAAATAAATTTTTCTTCAAATTCGCGGGTTTGAGCAGCGGTGCGCACCAAAATGGCCATTTGCGAATAAGGGCAAGACTGGCGCATCAGGTTGTCGATTTCATCGGCAACAAATCGGGCTTCTTCTTCTCCGTTGTATGTGCTGATGATTTTTATTTTTGAATTTTCACTGCGGCAAGCCGGTGAATTTTCCGCGACTTTAAGAGTTTTGCCCAAACGGTCTTTGTTGTGGCTAATGAGGCTGGATGCTGCGGATAAAATATTTGCTGTTGAGCGGTAGTTGCGTTCAAGACGAATGATTTTTGCGTCAACAAAGTCTTTGTTAAAACGCAAGATATTTTCAATTTCAGCTCCGCGCCAGGAATAAATGGATTGGTCATCATCTCCGACACAACACAGGTTGCGGTGCTTTTGGCAAAGCAAGCGGATAAGCAGATATTGTGTTGTGTTGGTGTCCTGATACTCATCGACCATTATGTAGCGAAAACGATTTTGATATTTTATTAAAATGTCTTTATCAGACATCAGAATAGTGAGCGTGTGCAGGATAATGTCTCCGAAATCAACACAATTCAGCTCTACCAGACGTTGTTGGTAGAGTTTGTAAAGGTGAGCAGAGATGTTGTTTGCGCTGTCGGTATTTATTTTGTCAATCGTTAATCCTTTGTCTTTCCAGCGTCCGATTACGTCAACCACAGACTGCGGTGTGTATTTTTGCGAATCTATATTTTCCGCCTCCATAATTTGTTTAATCAGGCGTTTTTGATCATCTTCATCAAGAATAGTAAAGTTCGAGTGCAAACCGACCAATTCGGCGTGGTTGCGCAAAATTTTTACGCAAATGCTGTGAAACGTGCCAAGCCATACGGAATTGGCCGTATTGCCAATCATTTTTTCTACACGTTCTTTCATTTCGCGGGCGGCGCGGTTTGTGAAGGTTACAACCAAGCATTCCCAAGGGTTTGCCAAGTGTTTCGATAAAATATAAGCCAGACGGGTGGTCAGTACCTTGGTTTTTCCGGTTCCGGCACCGGAGAGAACTAAAATCGGACCTTCGGTCGTTTCAACAGCTTGGCGTTGCTCCGGATTGAGAACGTCAAGCCAAGGACAAGTCGGCATAAGGGCGGAAATGTTGTCATAGACCGGTGCAGCGGTCTCTTCAAAGTCAAATATATCACTCATTACTAATCTTCTTGTTTTTTTTTATGTTAAGCCATATATATATTATTATCGGACGAATGAAAAGGAGAATCTTTATGCCCAGAACAAAACAGGGAAAGTTTGTTACCGAAGCTTCTGAATTTTTTCAAAAGGCAGATGATTTTTGGCGAGCCGGTGACAGCGACAAGGCGTGTGAGTTTTATAGGAGGGCCGCTGATTTGTATCATCAAAATGATGATGAAGAAGGAGAAGCTTTTGCTTTGGGGCGTTTGGGTGAGCTTGAGCTGAGTCTGGAAAACTATGATGAGGCGGAAAAGGTTTTGAAAACCGCGGCTAAACTGCTTAAATCAGTTGATTATGCGCAAAATACTTATGGCGAAATACTTATCAGGCAGGCGCAAGTAGAGATTGCTCGTGAGAATTATTCTTCGGCTTTGAAGTATTTGCAGTCGGCGGATAAGGTTTTGTCTGCGATTGGCAGTCATGGTTTGTTGGGCGATGTTTATGATCAAGAAGCCTATGTCCACTTGCTTGAAGGAAGAGATGCGACAGCTTTGGCTGCATATAGGAAAGCGGCGGAGGAGTTCCATAGTGGAAGAGTTGAGCAGAAAGAGGCTTCAACATTGCGGGCAATTGCGCGAATCGAAATGAAAGAGCGTAATTATGATGAAGCTCACGATGTTTTGGAGCGTTGCCGCAAGATATATCGTGAGATTGGGGATTTGCTGGGGGAGGCTTCCGTATTGTCCGCAATCGGATGTTTGCGTTTTGTTATCAGAGATATTGTAAATGCGCGCAAAGCTTTGAGGAAATCTGTCTATCTATACAGCAAAGCTTCTCATCATTATGCACAGGCTGAGGCTTTGTTGTATTTGGCGCGAGTAGAAGCTTTTGATAAACAACTGGGGGACTTTGATTTGGCAAAAGCTCATTATAAGCGTTCTGCAGAGTTATTTGATTTTATGGGTAATGAGATTATGAAAAAATCAGTTGTTGATGAGTATTATAATTTTTTGAACAGAATAAGCTGTTAGCAGTAATAAAAAAGGGTGATAAAATGACAGAGGTGTTGAATAAGATTATTAAGCTGAAAAAATTTATGGATAGTCGAATTATCGGGCAATCCGATTTGGTCAACAAATTGATAATTACATTGTTGGCTGATGGAAATGCGTTGGTGGAAGGGGCTCCCGGATTGGCAAAGACAAAGGCGGTTAAGACACTGGCTTCTTCTATTAAGGCGACATATAACCGTATTCAATTTACGCCTGATTTGTTGCCTTCAGATGTGACCGGCAGTGAAATTTATGTGGCATCACAGGGAAAGTTTGAATTTAGAAAGGGGCCTATTTTTGCCAATTTGATTTTGGCTGATGAAATCAACCGTGCTCCGGCGAAAGTTCAATCGGCGCTTTTGGAGGCGATGGCGGAAAGACAAGTGAGTGTCGGGGGACGTTGCTATGCTTTGCCGGAATTGTTTATGGTTTTGGCAACGCAAAATCCGATTGAGCATGAGGGAACCTATAACCTTCCCGAAGCGCAGCTTGACCGTTTTTTGATGTATATAAAAATTGACCAACCTGAGGCGGAAGACGAGAAGAAGATTTTGCGTCTGGTTCGGCAGGAAACAGTTTCGGGAAGTGAAAAGACCGAGTTTGGGCTTGAAACGTCAGACATTTTGGCGGCCAGAAAGGAAGCTTTGCAAATACATATGAGCGAGGCGGTTGAGGAATATTTGGTGCAATTGGTTATGGCCACCAGACATCCTGAAAAATATGATGACAAGCTTTCGGGCTATGTGATGTACGGGGCGTCTCCGCGTGCGACTTTGGCGTTAGATCGTTGCGCCAGAGTTCATGCCTGGTTGAGTGAAAAAAGTTTTGTTTCTCCCGATGATATTCAGCAGGTGGTTTTCGATGTGTTGCGTCACCGCATTATTTTGTCGTTTGAGGCGCAAGCCGAAGGGGTGACCACAGACGATATTATTCGCAAACTTCTGAAACTGGTGCCTCTGCCATAGGTAAAGGAATGAGCATATGCTGCGCGGTTTGTTCAAAAAAAAGAGAAAGGAAAACGCAGGGCAGGGGCTTTATGCCTCGTTAGAGGATTTGGTTTCTATGCGTCGCTATACGGTTTATCTTAGCGCGATACCCCGAAGGAAGAATTTTTCCAGACAGGCGGGGGATATAAAGTCTGTTTTTAAAGGACGCGGCATAGAGTTGGAAGAAGTCCGAGCCTACAATTTCGGTGATGATGTCCGAGATATTGACTGGCGGGTTACAGCGCGGAAAGAACAGCCCTACACCAAGTTGTTTGCCGAAGAAAAAGACCGTGAAATATTTGTGTGGCTTGATTTGTCTGCTCCGATGGCTTTTGGCACTAAGAGAGAGCTTAAAAGTGTGACCGCATCTAAGATTGCAGCGCTCATCGGGTGGTTGGCTTTGGTGCATAAAGACCGCTTCGGTTGTGTGATTTATGACGGGCAAAATTCTTTTTTGTTTAAATCGCAAAGCAGTCGAGGACCGGTTATGGCGGTTTTCAAAAAAATCTCTGAAATGTCTGAGGCTCTGTTGACGTTGAAAAGGGCTGACGGACAGGGCTTGCACAAATCGTTTAAGATGTTGGAGCAAAATGTTCGGCAGCAGGCGGAAGTCTTTGTGATAAGTGATTTTAATGCTCTTGATGCCGCTGAATTTAAACAGTTGGCGGCAATTGCGCGGAAAACAAGTTTGCATTTATTGAATGTTTATGATGTGTTGGAGGAAAATCCGCCCAAAGGCGGCGAATATATGGCTGAATATTTTAACAAAAAGCTTGTTTTTGACAGTTCTTCTAAAAACTATCGGCGTGCCTATCATGGTTATTTTGAGGAAAAGAGGAACAAATTAAAGGAATTTTGCAAAAAGTTTGATTGCCAGTTGATGGAGTTTCGGACAGATACAGACATTGTCGATAACTTAAAAATTTTATAGGCGAAACTTGACAATTTATGGAGGTGGTGGTACTTTACGAATGAATTATTCTGTAACTTATCATTGATAAAGAGAAAAAATATGGTTAAATCTAACGATAATACTGCTTATAAAAGAGGGCAAGAACTGCTTGATCAAGGGATGTATAAGGAAGCCATTGATCAGTTTGATGCTGCAATTTCCGAACAGCCTGATTCATGGAAATCCATGAACTCGAAGGGGTTTGCGTTTCAGAAGCTGAGCCGTTATACGGAAGCTGTGGAATGTTTTGATAAGGCGCTGACTTTGAACCCGACATCGGTTGAGGTTCTGAACAATAAGGGCGTTACTTTGAGTATGCGCGGATTGTACAAAGATGCTATTCAGTGTTTTAATGAGGCTGTTGCCATTGATAAAACATCGCTTGAAGCTCTAAATGGCAAGGCTATTGCTTTGCAACACATGTTTGCTTATAAAGAAGCCTTGGATGTGTTAGAAGATGCCATGAAGATTGACAATAAACATGCTCAAACATTGTTGAGTGTAGCCGTGACGTTGCAGAAACTTAAGCAATATGACAGGGCTATCGCTTTCTTTAAAAAGGTTTTGTCGAATGACAAAAACAATATTAAGGCATGGAACGGTGTCGGTGTGACTTATCAATTGATGGGGGATAATAATTCCGCAATTAAGTGTTTTACTAAAATTCTCAATATTGACAGCCGTGAGATTCAGGCTTGGATTAGTATCGGCTTTGTTTATCAAAAGATGATGAAGTTTAATGATGCGCTCAAATGCTATAAGAAAGCGCAGATGATTATAGGTAATCGCTATCATCACAAACTGTTTGATGGTTTGGCCAGCTGTTTGACCAAACTTTCGGAGTTTGATCAGGCGATTGAAGTTTATCAGACAATTTTTCAGCGTGAAGAGGGCAAGAAAAAGTGGGATGCTCAGCGTTCTATGAAGTTTGTCAACAAGCTGAAGCGTAAAAAAGCTATCGGAACATTGCAGAGCTTGGTGCCTGCTGATGCTCCGGCGGGGGAGAAAACAAGCGAGATACTTCCTTCCGGTGAGGATGATTAGGGATTGTATTAGGGTGTTTGTTTTGGGGCGGCGAGGGTGTCGCCCCTATTTTTTGTATAATAAGATAAAATAAACTTGTTTTCGGTTTGTTTGCCATATCTTGAAATCCGGAGGAAAGCGATTACCTTCAGAAGGAATACGCTTAATAGGAGGATTTGTTATGGGAACATTTTTGAAGTATTTATTCTATTTACTGTTGTTGGTGGTGATTTTTTTGGTCGCCAAAGGAATTTATGACGGAAATATTGACAGGGAAACAACCGTCGGAGAAGTTGTGTCGCAAGTTGAAGATGGCACGCAAGAAATGGCTAAAGATGCCGGAAACGCTGTTGACAAAGCGGTTGATAAATATCGCTCCTCTCCAAAGAAAGATATTGAGCTTGATTAGAAACAAAAAACCGCGGATAAATTCACCGCGGTTTTTTGTTTGTTGGTTTAGGATCGTACAGCAAAATAATACTGAAATTCAACATCAACCCCATCCACGTTAATTGAACCACTTGGCTCATGATCTTGATCCCAGAATTTAGTACCTTGATTGACGTTCTTGTGAGATGTCTCTATACAATTACTTTGCTTCCAAGTCTCAAAATTATCACCGTAACAGCATTTGAAGGCGGTATAACCCAATTGGGTAGATGAACACCCATTACTGAGGGTAATCTCTGTTCGGGCGCTGTTATCATTCATGGATGCACTCAGATGGTCTGTCTGGGTGGCTATGTAATAACTATTACCATAAGTAAAATACATATTAGGCACAGTGATATCAAAACTATGGTTATCTCTAAATGCTGCCAGAGATGCCTTCTGATCGGCAGTATATTCGGAAACATCCCACCACTCAAATTCGAATTTCATAGGAATTATTGTAGTGTTGTTTCCACCATTACGAGCAGCGCCTTGATTAAGATAACCCTTAACAACAAGATGAGGGTTAATACAGCCTTTGACGCAAGATTGTCCGTTATAATTATATGATTTACCATACTGACCAACGGGGCACTTATCTAAATATCCGCCTGTTGCACAAGTTGCATTTGACTTACAATCCTTGTAACAGGTTAACCCGCTCCTCGGTGTGACAGGTGTACAGGTTTGCCCACTGGGGATGGTTGTTTTGTAAGAACTGTTATAATCTGTACAGGTTTTCAAAGTACAACCCTTGTAGCATGTCAAACCGCTTCTTGGTGTAACAGATGTACATTTGTAGTCTGTTGGAATAGAAGTCTTGTAGGAGCTATTATAATCTGTACAGGTTTTCAGAGTACAACCTATATAGCATTTCTTTCCACCATAGCTAATGGGGCTGCTGGTTGGCTTGTAGTCTTCACTGCAATTCTCAACATACCCACCTTCAGAACAACTCTTCTGTACACACTTTTTGCATACCTTACCTGCTGAATAATATTGGGTATTTTCTAACTTATAGCCTGTTGAGCAGGTTTTATTTGTAGATTGTCCTTCCGGACATGGCGTCACAGTACATTTTCCGTCAGTTGAATAGCCTGCTGTCCACTCGGTTACCTTATAACGGGTCACCAAATTACTACCGCAACCGGTCGAACAACTATCTGCAGATCTAGCACAAGTCGGCGGAGTAGAATAAGGATAATTACTTGCCGTACAACTTGCATCATTGTTCAGACAAAGACATCGACAACATTCGGAAGTAGGACACTCTCTTGTCGGAGCAGTGTTTGGACAAGAAGGTATATTTGCATATCCGTTAAGACAACATGTTCCATTCGCCTGCCTGTTATAACCGCTTTTACAACCGGTTTGCTTATATTTACCCTCACACACATCGCATAGAGCACCATACGGACATGACGATAAAGTAAAATCAGAACCGCAACCGCAATCGGAATAATAAGTTCCACTCGGTGCTGATGACGGAGCCATCATAGACACCTCACTAACAGTCGCTTTCGCACCGACCGTCGCGCTGGTCAGCTTTTTGCAACTCGTACCTCCGATAAGCTTGGGAGATGTACAGTTGCCTTTGTGATAGGTAAACAAATCCATGTTACAATCACAAGCTTTATAACAAGTAACTCCCGGTGCGGGTTGAGTTTTACCGACACCAACCGTGCCGCTTGGACATTCGCTGAAATAGTTTCCGTATGAGGCGCAGGTCTTGGTATTTCCTCCGCCGTTTGATTGAGAGGTGCGACCTGTTAAAGCAGCCTGATAATCCGGCAAGAAATGTGATCTCGCCAGTTTATAAGCTCCGTCTTGCGACGGTTCGGAAAGCATTATCTCCTCACTTAATAAACCCGTGTTAATTTCCAATGTTTTGGCGTTTGCGCTATAAGCCGCAACAGCCGAACAAACGACTACTAATAATTTTAACATGTCGCACCTCATTTGTGTTTTGAAACATCTTTTATTGTAATCTACATTTTGCAACGTGTCAACAATACATTACACCGGTGCGACAAAAATTTGATGGATTACGACATAACTAAAAAAGCACCAAATTCTCTTGGTGCTTTTTTAGAAAAAGGGAAACAGATTAGTTGTTCGCTAAGCGTTCCAAAACCTGTTTCTTTAAGGTTACATTGTCGGCTTTACCCGTGGCGAAGACCGGCAGACTCTCCTGATAGAGGATAATCCTCGGTAAGTAGAGTTCCGACATTCCGTTAGCACGAATATAGTTGTGAAGACAGTCTTGTGTTACCTCTTTATTATTGGTAACAAGGACAATCTGTTCGCCTTTGCTTTCGTGCGGAATAGCAACAATGCCGTAAGAATATTCGGCACCGCTTTTTTCATAAGCCATACGAACCATCTCGTCAACAGCGTTCAGAGAAACCATTTCGCCACCGATTTTTGCAAAGCGTTTAATGCGGTCTTTAATGTAAACAAAGCCGATTTCATCAATTTCAACAACATCTCCGGTATGATACCAGTTGTCTTTCAGAGGTACCAAAACCCCCGGATTGTCAGGCATAATATATCCCATCATGATATTGGGGCCTTTAACAACAAGCTCACCGCCTTTTTCAATGCCAGGAACCGGTTCAATTTTATGCTGGATTTTGGGTAAAAGCTTTCCGATGGAGCCGAAACGATTGAAAATTCGATTGTTTGCGGTTAGAACCGGAGAACATTCCGTTGATCCATAAGCTTCCATAACACGAATTCCCATGCGTTCTGCCCACATATTACGGGTATCCGGTTTAATGGCTTCTGCGCCGCCAAACATAAAACGAATGTTGTGGAAGTCTATCGGGTGAGCAATTTTTCCATAGCCACGGAAAAACGTGTCTGTACCAAACATAATGGTAGCGCCGATTTCATAAACAATTTCAGCGATGACACGATAGTGCAGGGGAGACGGGTATAAAAACAGCTTTCCCCCTTCAAACAACGGGAATAATGTGCCCACGGTCAAACCAAAGCTATGGAACATCGGCAAAGCATTAAACACGGTGTCTGTTATGTTGATTGTCTCAATCGTGGACAATTGTTTGATGTTAGAGATAATGTTTGCATGGCTTAAAACAACCGCTTTCGGGGCACCTTCGGAACCGGAAGTGAACAAGATAACAGCCTTTTTGTCACCGCCTTCCTTGTGAGGGATACGCTTGATTTTGTAGCGCAAAAAAGCGTTGATTTTGTGCCAAAGGCTGATTTTGTGGCGCAAGTCTTCCAAATAGTGAATTTCAAGGCCGCATTTTTCCATTTCTTCCACCACGTTTTCCATTTTGGCATTGCGAATGAACAAACGCGAAGTGATAACTTTTTTGACGACGGCGGTTCTGCACATGGAAACCATATTTTTGGCGCCGACCGAAAAGTTAAGCATAACAGGAATGCGGTCATACGCCGACAAACCGAAAAACGTGCAAAGAGTTGCTATGGAGTTCGGCAAAAACAACGCGACGGGTTCTTCCGGTTGGGTTAATTTTTTGAAGTATTTGCCCAAAACGAAAGATTTTATGATGATGTCTTTATAGGAATTAGGCTGGCGGTTAATATCCTCAACAAAAGCCGGACGATGGAAAAAACCTCTTTTGGAGTGGACTTTTGCCGTTTTCATCAATTGGGCAAAAAGAGAAATGTTGTCATTGTATGATGCCTCAAAACTCATTTCCCGCATAATCATGTAAACTTCATTGCTGATGTGGTCACGCTGGCGGCGTAACTCATCTTTCAATTTGAATTTTACGGGTTTTTTGACCGTGATACGGATTTTGGGGAGCGGGCGGTGCGGTAATTTTCCTTTAGTTTTGGAAAAATATCCGTACTGCGGGCCGCTTATCCAGACCGGAATAATCGGGGCTTGAGATTTATCCGCCAACAAGCCGGGGGCTTCGTAAATTTTCATCAGGCCGCCGTTTTCGGTGATACGTCCTTCCGCAAAGATGACACAACGGCGTCCGCTGTCAATTTTGGCGATTAATTCTTTCAAATCTCCGGGTTCAATCGGATTAAACGGCATAATGTCTGCTGTTTTCATTAAAAAGCGTATCCATTTGCTGCGATACAAATGTCCGTTCAGAACAAATACGGGGTTTCCCGGAAGAAACGCAAACAATAAAATAGGGTCAAGGTAGGAAACATGGTTTGATACATAGACGGCCTTGGCCGGAAGTTTTTTTTCATCAAAGGCTATATTACAACGAGTTTTGAAACAAGTGAAAAAAGCCCTGAGGCAAAATCTGACAAAGTCTCTCAAGATAAATCTCCGAGTAGTTACAACATAATTTAAATTTTTACTCCAAAAATTAATGCTTTGTAAAGATTTAAGGTGAGGGAAGCCGGATAGTCTTCTGTAACAATCTGTAATATTTTGAAAAACATAGAATTTTATGCCATTTTGCAATGGGGATAAAATCGCGCTTGTCAATCTATTGGTTATTTGTTATTAGTCAATAAGTATTAGTGGTTGAGGATAGGTCAGGTGAAAAAAGATTCTAAAAACGAGCTTTTGTACAGCGCTTTTTGCGAGTTTGCCAAAAATGGCTTTTTTGGGGCGACAACGCGTGATATTGCCAGCCGCGCCGGTGCCAATATCTCCTCAATATTATATTATTTCGGCGGTAAAAAAGGGATTTATACCGCGGCGCTGGAAAGTATTGTCGACGCCGTTAATAAGGAAACCGCTGCGCTGGTAACGGAATATGACCGAGTGATGAAAGATAAAGACAGCGTCGAGGCGAGGGATGTTCTGAAAAAATTTACCAAGGCGTTTCTTTATTTGAGCTGCGGTGATACGCTTTCTGAGGATATGAAGGCCGTTTTTTTGAGTGAATATTTTAAGCCGACCGAAGATTTCAGTATTCTTTATGAAGGGCTGATTTTGCCTTTTTATCAAAAAATGGCGAATTTGTTGGAATTGTCCAGCGGCGGCAAGATCTCAATGAAGGATGCTTATTTATATATGTTTCCGTTTTTTGCACAGATGTTTGTGTTTAGCTCCAGACAGGAAAGTATTTGCAAATTTATGGAATGGAAAAGCTATGATGAGCCCGAAAAGCAAAAGCTTTTGGACTATATGTATCATCAGGTTGATTTTCTGATTGACGGGCGAAAATAGCTTTTGGGAAAAAATAAATCAATCAATTGATTGACTTTTTGTTTTTTTTAGGTACTGTGGTTATGTTCGTATTAACTACAGAAGAGACTTTTTTATGAAAAAAATTCTTACATTGACTGCGTTAGGCACAATTTTAATGGCTTCTAACGCTATGGCTGCCGGTTTTCACTTGCGTGAACAATCAGCCGCTGCTCAGGGTAACGCTTTTGCCGGTGCTACTGCCGGTGCTGAAAACGGTTCGTATGCTTATTATAACGTTGCGGGTTTGACTCGTCAGAAGGGAACACAGGTTAACGCTGGTGTGACTTATATTGCACCACGTGCAGAGGCTTCTGAAGTTAAAGATGCCGCAGGAACGTCCCAACTTGATGTTGATAATATAGTACATGCCGCTTGGGCGCCAAACGGTACTGTTTCTTACCAGTTAGATGATAAAACAACATTCGGTATGGCTTTGAATGTTCCGTTCGGAATGATTACAAAATATGATTCCCGTTGGGCCGGTTCTGACCACGGAAACCTTTCTAAGGTGACAGCAATTGATATGACACCGATGGTGGCTTACAAAGTTGATGATAAGTTGTCTGTCGGTGCCGGCTTACCGATTCAATATGTTAAAGCTCGTCTGACGAACAGTTCTTCAGCCGCTGATGCAGATGATGTTAAGTTGGAAGGTGATACGGTTGATGTGGGTTATCAGTTGGGCGCAATGTATGAATTTAACGATAAAGCCCGTGTCGGTATGGGATACCGTAGCGAGATTCGCCACAAGCTGAAAGGTGAAATCGAGGCTCCGTCTAAGCAAGGACATCCTGTTTTTGGTCCTTTGTTAAACCAAGATATTCATGCTAAGTTAAATACACCAGCAATGTTTTCATTGGGTGGCTTTTATAAGCTGAACGATAAATGGGAACTTATGGCAGAATATCAACGCGTTTTCTGGAGTTCGTTTGAATCTTTGGACATTTATGGTACGGGAGCTAAGCATCCTCTAACGGGTGATTTGATTTCTTCCACTAAAGAAAATTGGCGCGATACCAATTTTTATGCCGTTGGTGCAAGTTATCAGCTTGACCCTCAGTGGAAAGCGCGTTTCGGTGTTGCTTTTGACGAAGCGGCCGTAACCATTTCTGACAGAACACCCCGTATTCCGGATTCTGATCGTATTTGGTTTTCCGGTGGTTTGAACTATCAATATAGTGAGAATTTGAGCTTTGATGTGGCCTATACTTATATCAAGGCCAAAAAAGCGACGGTTGATACTTCTTTGACGGGAAACAAAGACAACGGTAAGAATTTCTCAGCCGAGTATTCAAATTCTGTTAAACTTTGGGGCTTGTCGCTCAATTACAAGTTCTAATCGTTTAATAGAAAAGAAAAATCTCCGTTTCTTAGGGACGGAGATTTTTTTGTTGCTAAAACAATGATGAACTGTTATAATGACAAAAACTCGACAAAACGGAGGCGCCCGTGGAAGAGCGACAGAACAGGCAGGCAAATGCATTTGTTGATTTAATAGTTCATTATTGCCGGAACAAAGAACTTGATGAAAACTATCAAGTGGCGGGGAGTACTTTGCGGCACTTTTTGGATAGAGAGCAACTTCCGGCTGTTGAAGGGGGCGAGTATATACGTTTGGAAACCGGATTGATTAACTCCATAAACAGTTTTTTGGAAGGGGTGAAAAACAAAAAACAGGTGTCGGGAAATGTGCTTTGGAAGATGGTTAAGAGTGTTTCCAGACAGGTGGTTGAGGATCGCCGCGTGCAGGGGCGTTTTCAAAAAGATATGTTCCGAATTTTGTCCCTTTTGAATTTGGAGCCTTCGGCAAAAGATAAAATCAATTTTTTGGATTTCATAAATTTTAGGTATAAAACACCGGAGTTTCGCGCGGCTTATGACATGGCCGGAGCTTTTAAAATTGGCGAAAATCCAGATGATTTTGATTATGAACGGCAACACACGGTCAAGGTTTTCGGGGAGCTTTTGCGAGAGGCAAAAAAATCTACCGGAAAAGATAAAATAGTTTCGGCAAGAGCGTTTTTAGAGACGGTTGCCGCTAACGGAGATTTGTTGGACGGGGTAGTTTATGAAGAGGGCGATGAACGTTTTGAAATTGATAAACAAGCCAGACTTCAAATGAAAAAATATATGGAAAAGTCAAAAGATATCTTTTCAGAAAGCTGTTTGAGTTATTTTTCGGAAGGAAATACTCTTCCACAGCCGCCCGGCAGAGCCTTGCTCGACAAGCCGATTAAGGATTATGCCGTTTTGTTGTTTGACTATGCCTCTCGTCATTTCGAAAATGAAAATATCCGTACGGATGCTTTGGAAAAATTGTTACTGGAAAACGCGGAGTTTAAAAATAAGCGCAAGAAAAATGAGAGCCTGTTTCCTGAACTTGTTACGGATAAGGAATTGATAAAAATAGATAAAAATCTTTTGCAAGATATTGCTGAAAAATATGCCTCTTCTTTTTCCATAAGCGATTGGCAGGCGGAAGAGTTTAATTCAGATTTTCATAAACGTATGACAGGTATGTTATTGCGGCTTACTCAGCAAGCCAAATACACAACGGCTGAAAAAGAAAAGCTGTGTCAAGCCATGAGGGCACACAATTCAGACAAAGAGATTGCGTGTATGTGTCATGCCATTATGATTGCCGGAGAGAACGGCGGTGTGCCGTTTTCTAAAAACGCAGGGCTTGACAGACGTTAGAGTTTTGTTTTCAAATATTTTGCCGTATAGCTGTTCGGGCATTCAGCCACTTGTTCGGGCGTGCCTTGAGCGATAATTTTTCCGCCGCCGTCGCCGCCTTCGGGGCCAATGTCTACAATATAATCTGCGGTTTTAATAACGTCTAAATTATGTTCAATAACAATGATGCTGTTTCCTTGGTCTACCAGTGTTTGCAAGACTTTGAGCAGGCGATTAATGTCTTCAAAGTGCAATCCGGTAGTCGGTTCATCAAGAATATATAAAGTTTTTCCCGTGGCGCGTTTGGAGAGTTCTTTGGAAAGCTTTATTCGTTGCGCTTCGCCTCCGGAAAGCGTGGTTGCGGATTGCCCCAGATGGATATAGCCCAATCCAACCTTGCGCAGCAAATCAAGGCGGCTACGAATGGAGGGAATGGCTTCAAAAAAGTTGTATGCCTCATCAACGGTCATGTCCAGAACATCGGCAATAGATTTATCTTTGTATTTAATCTCCAGAGTTTCGCGATTAAAACGCTTGCCTTTGCAGACATCGCAAGCCACATAAACATCGGGTAAAAAATGCATTTCAATTTTGGTGACGCCATCGCCTTTGCAGGCCTCGCATCTTCCGCCGGCAACGTTAAAAGAAAAACGTCCGGCAGTGTAGCCGCGGGCTTTTGCTTCAGGAAGCCCAGCAAACCACTCGCGAATATAGGTGAACAATCCGGTATAAGTGGCGGGGTTTGAACGAGGCGTGCGCCCGATGGGGGACTGGTCGATATTGATGATTTTATCAATATTTTCGGCTCCGATAAGCTTGTCGTATTTTCCGGCAGGTTCGCGCGAATTATTAATTTCTTTGTTGAGGGCTTTGCACAAAGTTTCTAAAATTAAAGATGATTTTCCACCGCCGGAAACACCGGTTACGCAAGTCATAACTCCCAATGGAATTTTGAGGTTTACGTTTTTCAGGTTGTTGGTTTTGGCACCTGTAACACCTATAAATTTTCCATTTCCTTTGCGGCGTGTTGCGGGAACGGCGATTTTTCGTTCACCATTTAAGTATTGTGCGGTTAAACTACGGGTTTTCAGAACATCTTTAACCGTGCCTGAGGCGACGACATTGCCGCCCAATTGACCCGCTCCGGGACCCATATCTACCAGATAATCAGCGGCGCGGATAGCGTCCTCATCGTGTTCCACAACAATAACCGTGTTACCAATATCACGCAAACGGGTGAGCGTTTCCAACAGGCGGTCATTGTCGCGCTGGTGGAGGCCGATAGAGGGTTCGTCCAACACATAAAGCACTTCGGTTAGTCCGGAGCCGATTTGGCTTGCCAATCGAATGCGTTGTGCTTCTCCGCCGGACAGGCTTCCGGACATGCGGGATAAGGTTAAATATTCCAGCCCGACATTATTCAAAAAGCTCAGACGTTCACAAATTTCTTTGAGTATTTTAGCCGCTATTTCTTGTTTTTTAGGAGATAATGTCGGGCCAATTCCTCTAAACCAAGCGAGTGCTTTTTTGATGGACATGTCAGAAACATCCATGATGTCTAAGCCGCCGATTTTGACGGCTAACGCTTCCGGTTTCAAGCGTTTTCCGCCACAATGTTCGCAAGGGGCTGCAGATTGATATTTGGAAAATTCTTCGCGTATCCAAGCTGAATCCGTTTCCAAAAAACGACGCTCCATATTAGCGACAACTCCTTCAAAAGGTTTGTCGGAAACGAAGGTGCTGTAATACATGGGAACACAGACATTTCCGGAGCCAAACATGATGACATTACGAGCTTTTTCCGGCAAATCTTTCCACGGTGTTTTAGGGGAGATATTCAAGAAGTCGCAAAGGGAAGTGATGGCTTGGTTGTGGAAAGCACTTTTTCCCATATTCCAAGGCGCTATCGCCCCCTGTGAAAGTGACAGATTAGGATTTGGGACGATTAAATCCGGATCCATGTACAGTTTGGCACCGATACCGTCACAATGCGGACAAGCGCCGAAAGGATTGTTGAACGAGAACAGACGGGGCTCAATTTCCTCAATGGTAAAACCGGATACCGGACAAGCAAATTTGGAGGAAAATGTTGTGCGTTCATGAGTTTCATAATGCTCGGCAAAAATCAAGCCGTCTCCGAGTTTGAGGGCGGTTTCGATTGATTGTGCCAGTCGTTCGGCAATCTCTGGTTTGACAGCAATACGATCGACTACAACTTCAATATCATGTTTGAGGTTTTTGGAAAGAGAGGGAACTTCTTCAATATCGTAAATTTCTCCGTCGATTTTAAGACGTTGATAGCCGTGTTTTTGCAAGTTTTCGATTTCTTTTTTAAATTCACCTTTTTTTCCGCGGGCAACAGGAGCCAAAAGCAAAAGTTTCGTGCCTTGGGGCATGGCTAAGATTTTATCTACCATTTGGGAAACGGTTTGCGCTTCAATAGGTTGTCCGGTTGTCGGAGAATAGGGGATGCCGACTCTGGCCCAAAGCAAGCGCATGTAGTCATAAATTTCAGTAACGGTTCCGACGGTTGAGCGCGGATTGTGCGAGGTGGTTTTTTGTTCGATAGAGATAGCCGGCGACAGTCCTTCTATTGAATCGACTTCGGGTTTTTTCATGAGGTCAAGAAACTGACGGGCGTAAGATGACAGGCTCTCTACATAGCGTCTTTGTCCTTCGGCATAAATAGTATCAAAGGCGAGAGAAGATTTTCCCGAGCCGGATAACCCCGTGATGACGGTCAGTTTGTTTTTAGGGATGTTAATGTCTACACTTTTGAGGTTGTGTTCCCGCGCACCTTTGATTTCTATTTTGTCGTTGTTCATAATCTGTTCTCCTGAACAGCTAATATAAAAGATTGTTTACAAATATCAATAGCAAAAACGAATACGATATGAAGAATATAAAAAAACCGCAGATTGTCTCACGACAATACTGCGGCGCTTGCTATATGGCAAAAAAACTCAGTAAACAATGGTCAGTTTTGCATTTCGATATTCGGCAAAGACTGTATTCTCATTCGGGCGAATCACATAGCTTCGGCCGTAGCTGTCTTCAGTTACTTCAACCGGACAATTGTTGTAGGGAATTTTCACGCCTCCGGGGCCGATAGGAACGATAAGCCTTTCTGAACTGCTAAACAGAAATATTCTTCCGTCGGGAAGTTGAACAGAAGCTTTAAGCCCATCTTCAAACGGACCTTGCGGGGTGATTTTACTGCAGCCTTTGAGAGTAATGAAACTTACATTTCGGGGGCGGCAAGACGGTGACCAAGCGAAGATTTCATCAGGTGTTTTGATAATCCAATCCGTTGAGGAAATGATTTCTTTTTCATTCCAACCCACGGAAACAGCCAAAAGCACCTTGCACTTTTCAGGAGGATATCCCGTCTGGCGGCAGAAACAATCCAATACAAACTTCGGTTCTGCGTAAGAAAGCTCGTAGTTGTTCTTTGTCTTCATAACATCTAGTATTTTAATAATTTAAATTTGCGTCATTTTGTCAATAGCGAGGTGTTTTGTCAAGAGTTAAAGAGGTGAATTTTGAAAAAAAACTTGAAATATAAAAAAATAATGTTAGCATGCCTGCCTGTGTTTAACTTATGTGTTTGAATTTATGTTGAAAAAAACGATAACTCCTCTGGTTTTAGCCTTGTTTCTGCGGATTTGTCCGGCAGCGGCAGAGGCTAATGTTGCCGTGATTGCTCCGAGAGTCGGAGAATTTAAGGTTTTCGGTGATGAGTTGGTCGACGGCGTAAGGATTGCCGTTGATGATATTAATGCACGGGGCGGTGTTTTGGGAGAAAGAGTTAATTTGCTGGTGGTTGATGACCAGTGCGATGGTACATTTGCGGTTTCTACGGCTCAGATGATGGCGGTTAACGCTTCTCGCGACAGAATGGATTTGGTTATCGGACCTTATTGTCAAAATGATGGCGGAAAAGTTGCAGATGTTTACGCTCGCGCCGGGATTTTTCAGATTATTCCCATCAAAGGTTTTGAGGCGGGAGAAAGCAATCCTCTTTTGCAGACCGTTCGTTTGGCCGGAACATCTAAGGAGCAAGGAAAAACTTTTTATGATTTTTATGCGGCTAATTTTGCGGGTAAAAAGATTGCGTTGGTTTATGATTCTACCGTGTCGGAGGCTAAAGAAATTGCAACAAAAACTCAGGAGGAATTTTTTCATCATCAACAGGGCGATGTTATAAGACTTTATGATGTTTTTCAGGATAGGGAAAAGCTTACATCTCTGGCAAGAAGAATTGTCGGAGAGGGGAATGAAATTGTTTATTTGCTTGGCAAGGCTTATGATGTTGCTAAACTGGCTCGTGATTTGAAAGATGAGAACGAAAGTACGGTTTTGTTTATAAATCGTTATCAGGTAATGCCGTATTATCGCGATATGTTGGGTGACTTGGCCGAAGGAACTTATATGCTGGCTTTGCCCTCGCTGAAAAATAACGCCGATTTTACGGAAACATTGGTGCGGTTGCGACTGCTGGGACGAGAGCCTGTCGGGGTCGGAGTGTACGGGTATTCGGCTCTTAATTTGTGGGCAGAGGCGGCGGAAGCGGCCAATTCCTTTGAACGGGAGGATTTGAACCAAGCTCTCCAGAAGTCTGAATTTAGTATGCCGTGGGGAAAAGTATCGTTTAAGGGCGGGGTTCCCAGTGTGTCGGCCGGATATGCCGTTTATCGTCTGCAAGACGGTGAATATGCACAGGTTTACTGATTTTTGTTTCTTTCCCGATTTATTTATGTATAGTTAGAGAATAATTTAAACATGTGTAGCAAAGGTAAAAAATAATGGCTGGAAGTATAAATAAAGTTATTTTGGTCGGCAATTTGGGCGCTGATCCAAAGGTTAGCAACACGCAAAGCGGTTCAAAAATCGTTAATTTGAATGTTGCCACAACAGATACATGGCGTGATAAAGCCAGTGGCGAGCGTAAAGATCGCACGGAGTGGCATCGGGTTGTTATCTTTAATCCGCAGCTTGCTGATGTTGCCGAGCGGTATCTTCGTAAAGGCTCTAAGGTATATCTGGAAGGGCAGTTGCAAACTCGTAAATGGGAAGATAATACCGGAGCTGAGCGTTATTCAACAGAGGTTGTATTGCAGAATTTCAGCGGAAATTTGGTTTTGCTTGATTCCAGAGGGGAAGGTGTTCCTGCCGGCGGTAACGATGTGTTTTCTTCTGCCGGAGGCAATGGTTGGGATTCTTCTGCTCCTGCGGGGAATGCGCCCAGCGCTGATTTGGATGATGATATTCCGTTTTAAGGATTGAATGCGGTAAAAAACTGAATTTTTTGCTTTTGGGTGAAGATTTTAGTTGAAATTTAAGTTTGATGATGTTACAAACATCTTCAGTTTATGGATTAACCTTAGAATTTGTTGAAATGGGGTGATTTAAGTGGTTCAGGTTACAGTTATTGGGAACGATGTTAACCAATCTCTGAAGGTTTTGAAGAAGAAAATGCAGCGTGAAGGTGTTTTTCGCGAGATGAAGCTTCGCCGTTGTCATGAGAAAAACTCAGAGAAGAAGGCTCGCCGTCAAGCTGAGGCTGTCAGACGTGCTCGCAAGCAACTGCGGAAACGCTTAGATACAGAAGGCTTCTAGTCTTTTAATGGAAGAAATCCTCCCGCTTTTTTAAGTTGGGGGGATTTTTTTTGTGTTTTAAATTTATTTTTTTGAAAATTGAGCTAAATGACAATTATATGAAATTTATGTGTGTTTTTCTTTTATTGTTTGACAGACAGATAATTCCATTTTAAAATAAAAGAGTGTTTTGAAACGTATTATGAGGTATGACATGTTAAAACTGCTGGTAGCCGTTTGTACGGCTGCTTTGGCGTATAGCGCAAACGCCAAAGCTCTAGAACCGGTCTTAGATTTCTCAGACCAAATTTCAACCCAAGAGGCATTGCATCCGGAGCTATCGCAAGACGGAGCTTATAAACTGGCGAGATCACATTTCCTGCCGGATTATCAGGCTGCTTTAACAGGTCGCACCTCTGCCTCAAACGGTGGAGGTTCAAGTACCAAGACCTGCGCTACGTATGGCGCCGTTGAAATAAACGGTTGTCCTAAAGATACAGTCGGAGAAGGTAAATATACTCCGGCTCCGGGGGTTACCTGCTATAAGAATTGTAAGGCTAAGACATGTTCTGAAGTTAGCAGTTCTTATCAATCAAGCATTCCGGAAGATTACAAATGCACACCGGTTAGCACGGCAGCCGGTGTTACCTGTTATAAAGATTGTGAGCCTAAAACGTGCTCTGAGATTGATAGTGCTTATGTAGAAAGTTGTGGTTCCCACTATAAGGGAGTACTTGTTCTCTCTAAAGCGGGGATAACTTGTTATAAGAGTTGTACGCCAATGTCTTGTACAGAGGTTAATCGTTCTTATAAAACGAGTGTTCCCGATGGTTACAAGTGCACAAGAGTTGTCACTAATGCTAATGTTCCCTGTTATAAAGATTGTACGCCTAAGTCTTGTTCTGAGGTTAATTCTTCTTATAAGTCAAGCGTTCCAGAAGATTACAAATGTACGCCGTTTAGCACGGTTGCTGGTGTTACCTGTTACAGGGATTGTACAGCTAAATCTTGTACTGAGGTTAACAGTTCTTATAAATCAAGTATTCCGGCTGGTTACAAATGTTCAAGTATTCTTACGAAAGCTAATGTAGTTTGTTATAAGAATTGTACGGCTAAGTCTTGTACCGAGGTTAACAGTTCTTACAAAGACAGCCAGCCCTCTGGAGAAACTTGTACAAAGTTTACTACGGCGGCTGGAAAAGTTTGCTACAAGGATTGTAAGGCAAACTCTTGTGAGAGTTATGGTGAGATGCCGGCGGTTCCAGGAGGTTATATTTGTGCGAAGGCTGTTCATGGTGATTTAACTTGCTACAAAGATTGTACGCAATCTTACTGCGGAACGGGTTATGCCAACGGAGATAAGGTCTATGATGCCACTAACGGTAAGTTGATTGCCCTCAAAGAGGGGACTAAGTACTATAACATATGGAATTTTGAATCTCTTGGTGGTGCAAATTGTGCTACTAGAATACCGCAATGCACAGATAAGGGCGGTATTGTTCCCAGTTTGAATATGCTTCCTTCATTAGAAGAATTGGCTACAAATCAAGGAAAAGAGGTAAAAGACAGTTTTGATAGTAATAATACTCCGGGATATGGTTTTTGCACTAGTACACAATGCGGGAGTAAAAAACATTTTATCACCAATCGTAAATCAACATACAATGGCAAAGAATATTCTTATGAGAGAAGTTCTGATATAACTGCTACAGCTTGTAGAGACGAAACAGGTGGAGATAATAACGGAAAATCTAGTACAACTCCGTCAGGTGTTTATGTTGAAATGGCTGTAGCTCGCTTATGTATGCGGGATTGTAGTAAATTAATGTGTCCGTATAATTATACCACATCCCCTTGCGGTTCAAGAACAGAATTAGCCAGAGTAACTATTGATGGCGGAACGGTTTGTTATAAGTGCAGTTCAAGCAGTAGTAGCAGTTCAGGTAGTAGTTCGGGCTGTACAGCAAGCGATACAGGACACGCTAAATGTAAGGCTTTAGGATTGTGCTCTTTTAAGTGGTGTTACATTCCAAAAGCATGTTACAATACGGGAGGAACAATGGGTTTTATAAATGATTGTACGATGCTAGTATCTAAACCGGGTGGAGGAACAACGTATCAGTCGAGATACAATTATGCCAACTGTATAGCAGCAACAGATGCTAGCGGAAAAACTGATCCTTATGGCGAATACCACTGTTGTTCGGAGTGTAACTCAGCTCAGTAAAGTATTCTAACTTAAACAAACAAAAAACCGCGGTGGATTTATCCGCGGTTTTTTTGTGTGTGGAGAGGTTTGGCGTTAACTTTTATGGGCGTTTTAAAATGTTAAATCCATTTTAAGGCGCTTTTTTTGGCCGTAGAGAGAAAAATGACGTTTTTATCTGGGTATAAGTTTTTTAAATTGCTGGCGACAAAAGTTGCTTTTTGGTATATTTTGGGCAGTTTGTAATAAGAGAAAAGGTAAAAAAGTGTCTGAAGAATTTAATCAGGTGGTTGAAGAAACCAATAAAGATATTTCTCCGGTAGAGATTTCTGAGGAAATGCGCCGCTCATATCTGGACTATGCGATGAGCGTTATTGTTTCCCGTGCGTTGCCGGATGTTCGTGATGGTTTGAAACCGGTTCATCGCCGCATTATTTATTCCATGTTTGAAAACGGGTACGATTATAACCGTCCGTTTCGTAAGTCTGCCCGCATTGTCGGTGATGTTTTGGGTAAATATCACCCGCATGGTGACAGCTCTGTCTATGAGGCGATGGTGCGTATGGCTCAGCCGTTTTCTATGCGTGTGCCGTTGGTTGACGGGCAAGGAAACTTCGGATCTATGGACGGTGACAGCGCTGCTGCCATGCGTTATACCGAGGCTCGTTTGGCAAAAGTTGCTCATTCGCTGATTGATGATATTGATAAAGACACCGTTGACTTTATGCCCAACTATGATGAGAGTTTGCAAGAGCCGACTGTTTTGCCGGCCAGTTATCCGAATATTTTGGTTAACGGTGCAAATGGTATCGCGGTCGGTATGGCAACCAATATTCCGCCACACAACTTGGGTGAGGTGGTTGATGCTTGTTGCGCTTATATTGATAATCCGTTGATTAGTATTGAAGATTTAATTCGTATTGTTCCGGGGCCGGATTTTCCGACCGGCGGCTTGATTTTGGGGTATAGTGGCGCAAAGTCGGCCTATTTGACCGGTCGCGGTTCAGTGGTTATGCGTGCGAAATGCACCATTGAAGAGCTGCACAAAGATAAAGAAGCCATTATTGTTCACGAAATTCCCTATCAGGTTAACAAAGCTGCGATGATTACACGCATTGCCGAGTTGATTAAGGAAAAGAAAATTGAGGGCATTTCTGAAATCCGTGATGAGTCTGACCGCCAGGGTGTGCGCGTTGTTATTGAGGTTAAGCGTGATTTTCAGGCTGACGTGGTTTTGAACCAATTGTATAAATATACACCGTTGCAAACCAGCTTTGGTATGAATATGCTGGCGATTAACAATGGTCGCCCGATGATGATGAATCTGAAGGAAATTATTCAGGCATTTATTGAATTTCGTGAAGAGGTTATTCGTCGTCGTACAATTTACTTATTAAACAAAGCGCGCGACAGAGCCCATGTTTTGGTCGGTTTGGCGATTGCGGTTGAGAATATAGACCCTGTGATTGAGCTTATCCGCACGGCACCAACGCCTCAAGACGCCAAAGATGCCCTGTTGGCTAAGGCTTGGCCGGCGGGTGATGTTGAGCCTTTGGTCAAGTTGATTGACGAGCCGGATCGTAAGGTTGAAAACGGAACATATCGTTTATCAGAGGCGCAGGCTAAAGCTATTTTGGATTTGAGACTGCAAAGATTGACCGGTTTGGAACGTGACAAGATTCACGAAGAACTCGTTTCTTTGGGGGATGAAATCAAAGAATGTTTATCTATTCTTGCCAGCCGTGAAAAACTCTATGCCATTATGCGTGATGAATTGGTGGTTATTAAAGATGAATACGCCACACCGCGCCGCTCTAAGATTGAAGATATTGAGTATGATACGGACATCGAATCTTTGATTCAACGTGAAGAAATGGTGGTTACGGTAACGGAAGCCGGCTACATTAAGCGTGTTCCGCTCAATGCCTATAAAGCGCAAAAACGTGGCGGAAAAGGCAAGTCGGGCATGGCGACGAAAGATGAGGATTTTGTGACACGTCTGTTTGTTGCCAGCACTCATACGCCTGTTTTGTTCTTCTCATCCAAAGGGCTGGTTTATAAGATGAAGGTCTATAAACTGCCGCTGGGGTCTCCGACCTCCAAGGGTAAACCGTTTATCAATCTGTTGCCGTTAGATGCGGGCGAGACGATTACCACCATTATGAAGTTGCCGGAGAATGAGGCCGAGTGCCAGAATATGTCTATCATGTTTGCGACAAGCCAAGGTAATGTTCGCCGCAACTCTTTGATGGACTTTGTCAATGTTCAATCCAATGGTAAGATTGCCATGAAGCTTGATGAAGGCGATAAACTGATTAACGTTCGCATTTGCCATGAAGATCAAGATGTTTTATTGGCGGCTAAGAGCGGTAAGTGTATTCGTTTTCCGGTTACGGAAGTGCGTGTGTTTGTCGGACGTAACTCAACAGGTGTTCGGGGTATTAAACTGGCGGAAAGTGATGATGTGGTTTCCATGTCTATCTTGAACCACAGCGATGCTTCGTCGGAAGAACGTGACGAATATCAGCGCATTTCTTCTGCGGCTAAGCGTATTCAGAACGAACGTGGCGGGGATTGTGTAATCGCGCCGGAAGAAACCGGTGTTCCGATGAATGTTCTGACCCCTGAAAAATATAACTTTATGCGTGAGCAGGAACAGTTTATTTTGTCTGTGACGACGACAGGCTACGGCAAGCGTTCTTCATCTTATGAATATCGTGTGACGGGGCGCGGCGGACAAGGAATTGCCAACATGGAAATGTCTGTCCGTAACAAAGAAATCGCCAGCTCTTTCCCGATTGAAGACGATAATCAGATTATGATGGTGACTGACGCCGGAAAGCTTATTCGTATGCCGGTGAGCGATATTCGTATTGCCGGACGTAAAACGCAAGGGGTTATCCTCTTCAGAACGGCGGATAACGAGAAGGTTGTTTCGGTTACCAAACTTGAGGCTGATGCCGGCGATGATGAGGAACTGGAAGAAGAGACCGGTTCTGAGGTTTTGGGCGATAGTGTTGCCGATTTGGAAGAATTTGGTAACACGGAAGCCGATATTCAAGAACCCGATGTTGAATCGGAGGAATAAGAAAGAAGGCACCATTTGGTGCCTTTCTTTTTTTGTTGCGTTTTAGTTTTTATAATGTTAAGTTTTGCGTTCAATTAGAATTATTTATAACTTATGGAAAAAATGCTAGAAATCATCAATTCTCTGACTGAAGGCCATGCTTTTGTAGAGAAACGAGGGTACCTCTGGGTTATAGTCCCTTTGCAAGATGACGAACAAAAATGCGATCTTATAGAACTGGCATGCAATCTGTATAGAGCCTGTGAAAGAGAAAAATCGGACGATGGAATGTTTCTGCTTTATGTGGAGGATTTTGTTGTCTATGTGGATGTGTTCTGCCATTTTCACAGAACCCTTGAAAGAAAATTTGGGGGGTGTCGGAGTTCTCATATATGGTATTTGCACGAGGAAAATGCCTCATCTGTGGTGCCGCCGTTTTTGTTTGAACAACTGGGACAAACTGTTCATTAGGAGCCGTTTACTTAAATGGCTCCTTTTTTTATTAAATTTTTGCGAGACTCATTTTTGTATAGGTGCTTGAAAGTTTGCTTTGTTTGTGGTAAAGTGGAACAAATTTTAATTATTTAACAATTAGTGTATGAGAAATGTATCAATGGTAGAAGTTTCCAGAAACTTTGCGCAAATTATCGGCGCTAAGAAAGTGGGATTCTGCGTTCCTTTCAAAAAGGTAAAGATTCAAAAAACTGTTCTCTTGCCGGATTACCGCAATCAAGATGTTTTTCCTTTAGAGGCAGGAACTGAAAGACGATTGTGGATTGTTCAAAGTGATCAAGAAGGAATGGTTCTGGTTGCGTTCCCTTACGAGGGGGGCTCGGGTATGCTGGAAGCTTACGAGCTTGACGAGAATGTCTTCGAGGCCGGATGGCAAAATGCGCCTGATGCGTTTGAATTTGACGGCGGGTATGTTATGTTTTTTGATGTTGATGGAGATAGAGTGCTTGTTCCCAAGTGGATTTTAAACAAGAAGGAAGTTATGAAAAGGATGTCTGTGCCTGAAGGAGTAGAACTCAAACTTCAGATGGTGATGACAAATTATCTGACTTTTCGAGTTGGTCAATTGGGATGGACGTATGTCGACGAGCAAGGACCTAAGGTTTTGGAGCTTCGTGGCGGCAATAGCGCTGGGTTTAATCCGATACCGTTTTGGCTGAAAAATACTCGCAATGTCTGTGCTATGGTTGATGTTACGGATATTGTTGTGAATGGTGCCAGACTTTCTTTTGATGGGGAAGAGATTTCTATTGATACCTCTGATTTGAAAGATGTCGCAAAGTAACGTAAAAACACTGCAATATTAATTGCGGTGTTTTTTTTGTAGATTACAGAGAGCGGGCCAACAAAGAAATTTTGAAGGGTTCAAATTCTGCTTGCGTTTTTTATTTCTTATTTTATACTGAGCTTGCTTTCGGGTATTCCGAAGGCGGAGTATCAAAACTCCTTAACAGATGAAATAACTCTCCTTTAGAGGGAGCTGTCGATATAAGCATATTCGTATGTCGAATAAGGCAGACTGATCTGTTACAGTTTTGAACTCCCTCCGCCTTTTCTAAAGGCGGTTTTGTTTTATGATAACAAAATTCAGGAGTTTAGAAAATGAGTACAACAGCCAGTTCAATTTTGCGTGATAATTTAACACTTTTGATAAAAGAAGAGCGTTTGAAGAGAAATTTAACGCTTGCTCAAGTGGCCATTGAGTGTGAATTAACCGCCGCAACGTTGGAGAAAATGGAACAAGAAGGTTCGGAAGTTTCCGTCAATAAATATTTACGCCTTTTGCGCTATTATAAAAAGAGAATAAAAATGGAACTCGTTGATTCTATTGTTTATAGATAGATGAATCCTTCGCCCGTTCGTCAGGCAAGACGGGAGATAATAAAAAAAGACCTTCCTTGGGTGGGGCTCCGGCTTCTAGCTTGGTAAGTTCGCGTTAGAAACGCTCACTAACCGCGCGTCGGTCACTTGCTTTGTAGAAAATTTTTATCAACGTTATTCAACGTTTCAAAAATTAAACAAAGCTACGCCTCTTGCGGTAAAAACAACCGGAGCAACGGTTGTTTTTATCCTCGAGCTGATTCTTCACAGGCTTCGCCCGTTCGTCAGGCAAGACGGGAGATAATAAAAAAAGACCTCCATAAAGAAGGTCTTTTTTTATTGGCTCCGGCTGCCTGATTCGAACAGGCGACCAATCGGTTAACAGCCGATTGCTCTACCGCTGAGCTAAGCCGGAATAATAAATGCGGTAGCGAATGAATTTTGGAGGCCGGTACCGGAATTGAACCGATGTACAAGGATTTGCAGTCCTCTGCATGAGCCACTCTGCCAACCGGCCTTCGGTTACCGTTCTCTCAATCGGTGCCTCTATATATACAATAATTTTTTCCCACGTCAATATATTTTTTTTAAAATCTGGTTTTTTTATCACAACTTTGTTGTATGATGTGGATAGTTTGAATTGAAAAGGGAGTTTTTTTCTATGAAAATGGCTATTGCAACTGATCACGGCGGTTTTAAATTGAAAGAAGTATTAAAAAAATATTATGAAAAACAAGGTGTTATTTTGATGGATTTGGGAACTGATTCTGAGAAATCGGTGGATTATCCCGATTATGCCGCCAAAATGGCAGAGGTTATCAAATCCGGTGAAGTTGACTTGGGAGTCCTTATTTGCGGAACAGGAATCGGAATTTCAATTGCCGCCAACCGTTATCATGGTATTCGTGCTGCATTACTTTATGATGACGATGTTGCTCGTCTGGCGCGTGAACATAATAATGCCAATGTTGTTGTCTTTGGAGGAAGAACAATGTCCGAATCCGATTGTATTCACCGCTTGGATATATTCTTAAATGCGCAATACGAAGGCGGACGCCATGAAGGACGTTTACAAAAGATAGAGCAGGGGTGTTAAGATGGATTTTAATCAGGATTTACAGCAAGAAGATGCTCAGATTTTTTCTGCTATCAGAAACGAACTCTCACGCCAACAAGAACAAATAGAATTGATTGCTTCCGAAAATATTGTATCTAAAGCGGTTTTGGAGGCCCAAGGTTCAATTTTAACCAATAAATATGCCGAAGGGTATCCGGCAAAACGCTATTATGGTGGTTGTGAATATGTTGACGTTGTGGAAAATTTAGCGATTGAGCGGGCTAAGAAGATTTTTAATTGCCAATTTGCTAATGTGCAACCTCATTCCGGTTCGCAAGCCAACACGGCAGTTTATGTTGCTTTGTTGCAACCTAAGGATATGATTATGGGAATGTCTTTAGATGCGGGAGGACATTTGACGCATGGGTCGAAGGTTTCCTTTTCCGGAAAATGGTTGAACTCTGTGCAATATGGCGTGCATCAGGATAGCGGTTTGATAAATTATGAGCAAGTTGAACAGTTGGCTTTGGAGAATCGGCCTAAGTTAATTGTTGCCGGCGGGTCGGCTTATTCACGTCAAATAGATTTTGCCAAGTTTCGGCGAATCGCTGATGAAGTGGGAGCATATTTGATGGTTGATATGGCACATTTTGCAGGGCTTGTTGCCGGTGGTGTACACCCAAACCCGTTGGAGTATGCCGATGTGGTTACGACAACCACTCACAAGACTTTGCGCGGACCTCGCGGTGGTATGATTTTGACCAATAATGAAGATATTGCCAAGAAGGTTAATTCAGCCGTGTTTCCCGCTACACAAGGCGGACCTTTGGAACATGTTATCGCCGCAAAGGCTGTTTGTTTTGGTGAAGCTTTGACACCCCAATTTAAATTTTATGCCGAACAAGTGGTTAAAAATGCCAAGGTTTTAGGTGAAACGCTGCTGAAAAGGGGTGTCCATTTGGTTTCCGGGGGAACAGATACTCACTTGTTGTTGGTGGATTTACGTCCTAAAGGGTTAACCGGAGATGTTGTATCTGCTGCGCTGGAAAAAGCCCATATAACCTGCAATAAAAATGCAATTCCTTATGACCCTATGCCGCCTAAAGTTACATCGGGCATTCGTCTGGGAACGCCGGCGGCGACAACTCGCGGGTTTACGGAAACGGAGTTTGTTGAGGTGGGCAATATGATTGGTGATGTGTTGGATGCTTTGTCTGCCGGAACAGAGAGCGCCGTTATTGACGCGGTTGCTCAAAAAGCCATTGCTTTGTGTCAAAAGTTTCCACTGTATAAATAAATTTATCTGCATAAAAACAGGGGTCTCGCGTTTCACAACGAGAGACCCCTTGGCTAAAGAAAAATTCGGTTCATTTGCGTTTCCTAGATGCTTTTCCGGCAGTGCTGGATTTGAAAACATCTATGGGATTGATGGTAGAGATTATCTTGAGTTCCTTCTCGCATGTCCATGTCGGCTTGGGAAGTTTCTCTAACCTCTGTTCATCAACGGTGAAAAGTTCTTTTTCGATGGTACGGTCATCTTTCGTACTGTATGCCGTCCATTTTCCGTCGTTGTAGCAGATGTAGTAGTATTTCTGATCTGCTTTGGAGTAGAGGAAAATGAGTTTGTTTGCGGAAACGATTTCATCGCCTTTCAGAGAATATATGGCGCAGAGAGAATCGCTTTCAGCAAACACAGCGTCCAAAGTAAAGAACTTTCTGGTGTCGAGGTCTTTCCACGGACCGGTGATTTTTCCGCTGTCGTGGAAAATGTAGTAATACCCTTCTTCACAGCTGAGACTGATGCCGTTATCATCATTGTAAGAGTGGCTTACGGGTTTGTCGAGGAGTTTTGTGCCGTCAGCTTTGTAATACCACTTCTGACTGTAACCCTCGTAGGCCACGATGTAGTCTCCTTCCATGAAGACGCTTTCGAACTCGCTCGGGATGATAACTTTTCCGTTTTTGTCTTTGAGACCCCAGACTTCGACGTTTTTGCTGTCTTTCTTAATCTGGGCGGAGAAGGCGATCATGCCGTTTTTGAGTTCTTCCTCTTTGCTCTTGTATCCACAGCTGGAAAGTACGAGCACCATTGCCATAATGGCAAAAAATCCGATGTGTTTCATCTTTATTCTTGTTTTAAGTTAATAATTTATCTTTTATTGGTTATCACCATTGATAATATCTTTTTTTAGAGAAAAGTCAACAAAAAATGGACAGAAAATTTATTTTTTTCTTTTTTTAAAGAAATGTTAGTACAATAAAGATATAACAAAAGACATTGTTAATAGCCTAGAGGATGCTCTATGATTAATTTACATTCCAAAGAATTGGTCAAAATTTTAAATTCCGAATCGAAAGTTGTTGATGTGTGGGTTGATTCGTTGTCTACCGATAGCCGAAAAATAAGTAATGGAGATATGTTTATCGCTATAAAAGGTGAAAATTTTGACGGACATAATTATGTGGTTGACGTTCTTGCCAGAGGGGCGGTTTTGGCCATTGTGGATCATGTTGTTGAAGGTGCGCCTGCAGACAGGCAGGTTGTCGTCGGCAATACTTTGCATGCTTATGGGCTTATAGGGGCTTATGTTCGCTCTCATTTTAAGGGGACGGTTATCGGTTTGACGGGAAGTGCCGGAAAAACAACCACTAAGGAAGAAATAAAGTTTGTGCTTTCGCAATTTGGGAAAGTGTATGCTACGGAGGGGAATCATAACAATCAGGTAGGGGTTCCAATTACATTGTGTAATATGGATATGGCCGCTGATTTTGCGGTGATTGAAATGGGAATGAGTGCCAAAGGCGAAATTGAAGAACTGGTTTCTTTTGTAAAGCCTGATGTGGCCGTTGTCACAAATGTCTATCCTATGCATATTGAGTTTTTTGAAAATTTTGAGGGAATTGCTGAGGCCAAAGCTGAAATTTTTAAATCTCTGAAAAAAGGGGGAACGGCCATAATTAATGAGGATACAAATTTTTCCGCGTTGTTGGAAAAGCGTGCGCTCGAAAATGGAGCAGAGGTTGTGAGATTTGGGCGAGATAAACATCCTCAGGTTGATTTTTCTTTAGCCTGTGAAGGCGAACATTATTTATATAATGCTTGGTGCGTTTTGGCCTTGGTTGAGGCTTTGGGACTTGATGTTCGTAAGGCTGCCGATGTTTTGCCTGAATTTGGGGCTTTGCCGGGGCGTGGAAAACAACATAAGTTGGCGTTGAGCGATGGCGGTTCATATACTTTAATTGACGATAGTTACTCAGGTCAGCCGGAGGCGATGAAACTTGGGATTGAGGCGTTAGATATTATGAAAACGAAGGGGCGCAAAATAGTTGTTTTGGGCAAAATGGCGGAACTTGGCAATACATCTCGTGAAAGGCATATCGAAATCGGTCAGGTTTTGGCGAAAAGCTCGGTTGACATCATTATTGGTGTTAAACCCGAGATGAAGGATATGTTAGCGCAACTTCCGTCTGATAAGGAGCAATATTATTTTGATAATCGTGAAGGTGTTGATGAATTTTTGTTAAATAACATATTGCAAAATAATGATATTATCCTTATAAAGGGTGCGAGATATTCTTCGGAAATGTATAAGGTTGCCGAAAGTTTGATTCAAAAGGGGGCTTGCTGATGAAATGTCCGTTTTGCGGGTGTGAAGATACTCAAGTTAAAGATTCACGCGATGGGGAAGATGGTACGGCTATTCGACGCCGGCGTGAGTGTTCTGAATGTGGCGCTCGTTTTACAACTTTTGAGCGTGTGCAAATGCGTGATTTAATTGTGGTCAAAAAAAATGGTGAGAAAACATTGTTTGACCGTGATAAGTTGGCTCGTTCCATTGAAGTGGCGGTACGCAAACGTCCGATAGACCATGAACGGGTTGAGAAAATCGTTAATTCCATTCAGCGTCGTTTGGAACTTTCCGGAGAAGGAGAGATAGCTTCGCAGGTTATCGGTGAGTATGTGATGGAAACTCTGGCTAATCTGGATCATATTGCATATATTCGCTTTGCCTCGGTTTATCGTGATTTTCGCGAGGTTAAAGATTTTGAGGATTTTGTTGATACCATAGATAAGATGGCTAAGCCGCAAGGAGATGTTAAAAATGGCTAAATTTGTTTCTGAAAAAATTAAGATGAAATCTGATGCCCGTTTGGCAGCTGTGCAAGCGACCTATATGATTGAATACGGTCAATTGCCGGTTGACGTCGTTATTGAAGATTTTTTGAAGGGAGAAGTCGGGCGTTATGTAATTGAGGAAGACGGTGAAGAAAACGAAAAAATGGTTGAAGTCAGGGAGATGGACGGTAATTATTTTGCGACCCTGACACGGGGCGTTCATGAGAAAAAAGAGTATATGGAAAAAGCAATAAACCATTATTTAAAAGATGGTTGGGCGTTTGATAAGTTTGACGGTACATTACGTGCATTGTTGCTTTGCGCCGCTTATGAATTGGTTAATACAACCGATATTGATGCCAAAGTCATTATTCAGGAATATGTCGATTTGGCGTATGCTTTCTTTACTAAAAATGAGCCGAAAATGGTTAACGCCTTGCTTGATACAATTGCTAAAAATGTGAGATAAGATGGCGAAATTAAAAGTTTATGAATATCCGCATCCGGTATTGAAGTTAAAGGCGGAAAGGGTTCCTTCCGTAGACGATTCCGTTCGGAAAATTTTGGATGATATGTTGGAAACAATGTATGCTGAAAACGGCTGTGGTTTGGCGGCTCCGCAAATTGGTCTTTCTCAGCGTTTGGTTGTGGTTGATATTGCGCATGAGGGGGAGGAACCTCGGCCTATGTATCTGGTTAACCCTGAAATTGTGTGGCGTTCTGAAGAAACGGAAATTTGTGAAGAAGGGTGTTTATCACTTCCCGAGATGCGGGCCGAAGTGGAGCGTCCGGAAAGTATTCGAGTTAATTATACGGACTATAACGGAAAGGCGTGCGAATTGCTGGCGGAAGATTTTTTGGCGGTTGCGCTTCAGCACGAAATTGACCATTTGGACGGTATTCTTTATATTGACCATATCAGCCGTTTGAAAAGACAGATGCTGGTGAAAAAGCTTGAAAAGGTACGCAGGGAACAAAAGGCGCAACACTGATGAAGATTGTATTTATGGGAACGCCGGATTTTGCTGTTCCGGCACTGGAAAAATTAACCGACGAGCATGAAGTTGTTTGTGTTTACACACGGGCACCTAAAGAAGCCGGACGCGGTAAAAAAGAAACGAAAACTCCGGTACATTTGTTTGCCGAGGCTCAGGGTATAGAGGTTCGCACTCCGCGTAGTCTTCGTTCGGAAGATGAGCAAAAAGCGTTTAAAATGCTGAATGCCGATGTGGCGGTGGTTGCGGCTTATGGTTTGATTTTGCCTCTGCCGATATTGGAAGCTTTTCCCTACGGGTGTTTGAATATTCATGCCTCTTTATTGCCCAGATGGCGTGGTGCTGCGCCGATACAGCGTTGTATAGAAGCCGGTGATAAGGTGGCCGGAGTGACAATTATGCAAATAGCCGAGGGATTGGACACCGGAGATATGTTACTTAAAGGTCAGGTCGAAATTACTCCCCGGATGAGTGGCGGTTTATTGCATGATGAATTGTCTGAATTGGGAGCAAAGTTGATGCTGGATGCTTTGCGGCATATTGACACGTTAAAGCCGGAACCTCAAAACGATGCTTTGGCTTGTTATGCCGCTAAAATAGAGAAAGAGGAAAGTCGTTTGAACTTTGAGTGTTCTGCGCAAGACTTAGAGTACAAAATTCGAGCCTTTAATCCTTATCCTGCAACCTTTTTTGAGTATGAAGGAGAACGTTTTAAGGTTTTGTCCGTTGAAGTCAGAAATGAAGGATTGGGATTGCCTGTTGGCAGTTTGGTTGTTCAAGACGGCAAGCTGTTGGTTGTTTGTAAAAAAGGTGTTTTGGATATAAAACAAATACAACGTCAGGGTAAGAAGGCTATGTCAACGCAGGAGTTGCTGCGTGGATTTGACTTTGTTTCCGGTTGTGTTTTGAGGTAAGTTGTTGCGTTAAAAGATAAAAAGAACTCCATTTCGTACAGAAATGGAGTTCTTTTTTAGGTAGTAGATTTAGAGGTACGCTTTCAGAACTGCGATGGCTCCTTGATCTCCCTTGTCGGCAAAAACTTTGATTGAGGGTTTGTAAATCTCAATGAAAGGGATGAAATGCTCTTTGTAGGTGATCATCTGTTGCCATTGACGTTTGGCGACATACAGTCTGCCTAAAATGCGCGCCCAGAGCAGAAAGTCAAATTGATATTCTTTTGACTGCAAAAGGTGCTCCATAAAGGCATTGCCTTCCATTTTGACAGCTTTTACAGGATATTTCAGCACTTCAATCAGGATACCGCCCAATTCGTAGCTGAAATATTTGTAAGTGATGTCTTTGAGGGCGGCGGTGAGTGCTTTTCTTTCGCTTGTCGTTAACTCCGGGTTGAAATAACGGTCGATGAGGTAAGCTTTTCTCTTCATACGCAACACATCGCGTAATCTGCCGAGAGCTTGTTTGATTTCCCAAACAGTTGATTCGTTCCACAAAGCATCAAAGGCGTGAGAATTTCTTTCAGCTTCAATAATAGCTCTGCGTTGGCTTTGTTTGAATGCCGAGCGTTTTTTTATTTTGCTGGTGATGTTCTCTGCCAACTCCGGAGCAATCAGTCCCTTTTGTAACCATTGTTTGACGAGTTCTACTTTCTCGTCTGCTGTTTTACCGGCCAAATCTTTTAAAACCGGCGGATTTTTACTTTCTCTCATTATAAATAAAAATAGTTTGAAATAATTAACCGGAAAGGAGAGGCGACGGGTGTCGCATTCTCCAATCCGGTGTGATCGTTTTAGGCGGCTAGGCAACAGTGTTGGTTTTGCCGTTAAATTCGTACTCGCCGAAGTCTTTCTCTTTGATGAGTTTGACTTCCCCGTTAGCCTTGATATAGGCTAAACCTCTTGATGAACCGTTGAGAACCCAGGAGCTCCAGAAGATCTCTTCCGAAGATGAGCCGATGGAGCGGATTTTCTTTTTTACAGCTTTCTTGTTGGTGGTCTTGTAACCACAGGGGAGGCCAGCTTGAATTGCTGCCAAGGCACGACTTGCTTCGCTACTGCCTGTTTCTGTTTTTTTTGCCATTTATTAGATGGTTTTTTAGGGTTATAAAAATATGTTAATAAGTCTCAGTGTCTATAAATATAGACAAAATTTTGCCGTTTGGCAACCCCCTAATTTAATTTTTTGTATTAGTTGTAAAATTTTGGGGAGAATAAAAGGTAAAAAGCTGGAAAACATGCATTTTTTTAAAACTTTTTTTTAAAGAATACGTTATATATATAGGAAATGGTTTGAATTTTCTGTACAAAGGATTGAAAATGAACAGAATTTATAAATATGCAGTGCCGGCAGCGGTTTTACTGGGGGCAATCATTTATTTTTCTTCCTCAAGCGGTAATAAGCCTAATTATGTTATCGAAGAGCTTAAGCGCGGAACAATTGTTCAAAAAGTGACGGCGTCCGGTGTTATTAATCCTATTTCAACGGTTAATATCGGCACTCAGGTTTCAGGAACCATTGCAGAGATTTTTGTGGATTACAACTCAGAAGTTAAAAAAAATCAGTTATTGGCGCAAATAGATCCATCATTATTTGAGGCAACCGTAACACAGCGTCGTGCGGCTTTGGAAATTGCTAAGGCAGAGCTTGAGGTGGTGAAAAATGATATTGTCTATTATGAAAAACACCTTGCCAGAATAAAAAAGTTGAACTCGTCGCGTTATTCGGCAGATAAGGAATTGGAAGCTGCGCAGCGTGATTATGATAATGCGGTGGTACAAAAAGCCTTAAAAGAGGCGCAGATTTTGCAAGCGGAGGCTGTTTTGCAGTCGGCGGAAATTGATTTGCGTTATACACAAATTATATCTCCGGTTGACGGTATTGTTGTTTCTAAGGAGGTGGAAGTCGGGCAGACAGTAGCCGCCAGTTTCCAAACTCCAACACTTTTCTATGTGGCGGAGGATCTTACAAAGATGCAAATAGAGGCTTCGGTTGTGGAAGCTGATATTGCTAAGGTTAAAGAGGGACAAACCGTTGAGTTTAATGTCGATAGTTTTCCTGACCAGACTTTTTACGGTATGGTAACTCAGGTTAGAAACGAGGCGTTGAATACTTCTAATGTTGTCACATATGAAGTGATTATTGAAATTAACAATAAAGATTTACTTCTTAAACCTGGAATGACAGCCAATGTGGAGATTATTACTTCGGAGAAGGAAAATGTTTTGCTTGTTCCCAATAAGGCTTTGCGCTTTTATGTGACTGATGAAAACGGAGAAACTAAGCGCTATGCCAATAAGGGAATTTGGCTTTTGGAAAAAGGAAAACCGGTTCGCGTGAGCGTGGCAACCGGGGTTAGCGATGATAGTTATACAGAGGTTGCTGCTGATAAATTGGGTGAAGGAGCTAAGGTTATTTTGGAAGATAAGGCCAATTCTAAAAAGGCTGCTCAAATGAGAATGAGGATGCCCAGATAATGTCGTTAATCAGCTTAAAAAACATTACAAAAACTTATCCGCTTGACGGGTTTGATTTGCAGATTTTAAAAGGGATAAATCTAACCATAGAAGCGGGCGAGTTTGTTGCCATAATGGGACCTTCGGGTTCGGGAAAATCAACGTTGATGAATATTTTGGGGTGTTTGGATAATCCGAGCAGCGGGCAATATGTTTTGGACGGGCAAAATGTCGAAAGTTTGAGCGGAGATGTTTTGGCTGATATTCGCAATAAGAAAATCGGATTTGTCTTTCAGGGATTTAACCTGTTGTCAAGAACATCGGCTTTGGAAAATGTTGAACTTCCGATGGTTTATGCCGGTGTTTCTGAAATGAAAAGGCGGGAGCTGGCAACGAAGGCTCTGGAAAAGGTGGGACTTGCGGAAAGAATGTACCATATGCCTAACCAATTGTCCGGCGGGCAACAACAACGTGTTGCTATTGCACGGGCCATTGTGAATGATGCGCCGATTATTTTTGCCGATGAACCGACCGGAAATTTAGATACGAAAATGAGTGTTGAAATTATGGATTTGTTCACCGGTTTGAATAAAGAACTTAAACGCACAATTATTTTGGTGACGCATGAAGAGGACATTGCTCGTTATGCCGACAGAATTATCCGGATTGTAGATGGTGAAATTCAGTCTGACTTATCAAAAGACGATTTTAACAAAAAAGCCAAAAGGCGGAGTAAGAATAATGGAACTGAAAACAATCTTCAATATAGCTTTGCGTGCGATTAAAGCGAATAAAATGCGTTCTATTTTAACCAGTCTCGGTATTATTATCGGGGTGGCGGCCGTTATCGTGATGTTATCTATCGGGAATGGAGCACAGATTTCTATTCAGAATGAAATGAAAACGATGGGTACGAATTTGGTTATTATCCGCTCAGGTGTGGCTACTTCAAGCGGTGCTCGCGGCGGGCATGGTTCGCAGCCCACGATGAAAGCCGGAGACGGTGAGGCTATTCAGGAGAAAATTTCTAAAATTAAACTGGCAGCTCCGATTTTAGAGGAAGTTTCCCAAATTGTGTTTGGTAATACAAACTGGTCAACATCCGTAACCGGAACGGATAATCGTATTTTCCAAATTAAAGAATGGAATTTGGATTATGGTCGTATGTTTAACGGAGCTGATGTGAAGAACGCCAACAAGGTGGCTATTTTAGGGCAAACCGTGGTTCGTGAATTGTTTGGCGATGTTGATCCTTTGGATAAGATTATAAGAATAAAAGGTATTCCTTTTCAAGTTATCGGAGTGTTGGAAGCGCGTGGAGAAAGCGGTATGGGGCAAGATCAAGATGATTCCGTTTACATCCCGATTACAACGGCGCAAAAGAAGGTTATGGGTATTCAATTTCCTGATCAGGTGAAGATGATTATGCTTCAGGCTGAAGATGCAAACAGCACTTATACGACGCAGGAAGAAATACGTCAATTGCTGCGCCAGCGTCATAATTTGGGCGCTAATAAAGATGATGACTTTATTATCATGAATTTAACCCAGATGATGGAGATGATGGAAAATTCAACCAAAGTGATGACCTTCTTTTTAGGAGCTATCGCGTCAATATCTTTGTTTGTCGGTGGAATAGGAATTATGAATATTATGCTGGTTTCCGTTACGGAAAGAACACGCGAAATCGGTATTCGTATGGCTATCGGGGCACGTTCTTGGGATATTCGGTGGCAGTTTTTGATGGAGGCTTTGGTTTTGTCTTTAATCGGGGGGGTAGCCGGCGTTATTTTAGGGCTGTTGGGAAGCCAACTGGTTACGTTGTTTTCGTCTTTAAATGCAGAAGTGTCATTGATTTACATTATCATGCCGTTTTCATTTTCAGGGCTGGTCGGGTTGTTTTTTGGCTTTTATCCGGCCTATAAAGCATCGTTGCTCAACCCGATTAACGCCCTGCGGTATGAATAATTTATTTCTTTTGACTTAGAAACCTTTCAGCTTCAAGAGCAGCAACACAGCCCGATGCGGCGGCTGTTACAGCTTGTTTGAATGTAGAATCTTTGACATCGCCAGCGGCAAAAACACCATCAATGTTTGTGCGGCTGCTGTCGGGAAGGGTTTTGATATAACCTTCTTCGTCTGTTTCAATTGAGGGTTGGAATATCTCCGTATTCGGATGGTGTCCGATTGCAATAAATAAACCTTCCACATTTAATGTTTTGATTTCATCTGTTTTAACGTTTTTGATTTTAACGCCGGTTACGCCGAGCGGTGTTTCTGTGCCGACAACTTCTTCGACAACGCTGTTCCATTCCACATGAATTTTAGGATTGGCAAACAAACGGTCTTGCATGGTTTTATCGGCGCGCAGAGCGTCGCGTCGGTGAATGAGTGTTACTGATTTGGCAAAGTTAGTCAAATAAACAGCTTCTTCAACGGCGGTATTTCCGCCACCGACGACAGCAACGTCACGGTTGCGATAGAAAAATCCGTCGCATGTGGCACAGCCTGAAACACCGAAACCACGGAATTTTGTTTCACTCGGCAATCCGAGCCAACGGGTAGAGGCGCCGGTGGCAATAATGATAGTATCGGCGATAAAAAGGTCATGATTTTCAGAATTGCACTCAAAAGGATATTGTTTGAGGTCAACTTCCAAGATGGTGTCGTCAATAATTTGAACACCGACATTATGCGCCTGTGTTCGCATGTTGTGCATGAGTTCTGTTCCGGCAATGGGGGTAGGAAATCCGGGGAAGTTTTCAACATCTGTTGTAATGGTTAATTGCCCGCCGATTTGTTGCCCTGATACCAGAATAGGTTTTAAGCCGGCGCGAGCGGCATAGATTCCGGCTGTGTAGCCGGCGGGACCGGAACCGATAATCAGAACGGGGGTTTTGTATTCTGCCATTTTTTTCTCCTTAACATTTTTGTTTGCTGATTAAATTACATCTATGTTCAAAAAATGGCAAGAAGCATTTTAGCCTCGGCTTACTGTTTGCGTTGTATTACATTCACAATTGTCTGCTGAACAGTGGCAAACCGTATTTTCGGATATGTGGATTTCAGGAGGAGAAAGTGTTTTCTTTTTTGCTTCTTGGTCAAAGTTTTTGCATTCATCTTCGATTGCGCATTGGCAACTGAAGTTACTCATGTTGTTGGGAAACGTGCAACCGCAGTTGTCATCTTCCCGACATTCACAATTTTCAAGTCCGCAGTTGTAGGGTTCGTCATAATTGCGTGTGTCCATGTTATATCTCCCATGAAATAAAAAAGCTGTTCAAACGAGTGAACAGCTTAGATATAATTTATCGGGAATTGTTTTAAATATAGGCAATGTCCAAAATTTCAAAAGATTTTTGACCACCGGGAGCCGTATACTCGGCCGTGTCACCGACTTCTTTGCCGATAAGGGCTTTGGCTAAAGGAGAAGACAGAGATATTTTATTCTTTTCAATATCAGCCTCATAATCACCGACAATTTGGTAAGTTTTTTCTTCATCTGTATCTTCATCGGCAACAGAAACGGTTGCACCAAAGCGTATAACATCAGATTTAATGGTGGGAACATCAATAACCTGAGCGCGGCTTAAAACTGCTTCCAAATCTTGGATACGGCCTTCAATAAAACTTTGTTTTTCTTTGGCTGCGGAGTATTCTGCGTTTTCAGATAAATCGCCATGGGCACGAGCTTCCGCGATTGCGGCGATAATATTCGGACGTTCAACAGCCTTAAGATTTTTCAATTCTATCTCAAGGAGATTATAACCCTGTTTGGTTAACGGGAATTTTTCCATTTTAACACCTTCTGTAAAAAATTAAGTTAGAAAAATACAGACTGCGAGCAGAGCCCTCTGCTCACAGTCCGTAAAAAATTATTTTAATATTTTTAATCTAGCACGAAATTTTGATAAATCAAGTAAATTATTTATGTTAAAAAGTTGTTTTTGCAACTATACAAATGTTCTAATTATTGCTAAGTTGCTAACGTTATTTTTATAGGAGAACTATCAATGAAAAATTTGTATTTAGCATCTGTTTTAGCGGGGATGGCTTTGATGATGTCGGCTCCGGCGATGGCGGTTGACAGTACCGGATGCGGTCTGGGCTCTATGGCTTGGCGCGGACAACGCGGTATTGGTCCGCAAGTGTTGGCTGTTACAACTAATACCAGTTTCGGAACACAAACCTTCGGCATTACTTTCGGTACATCAGGGTGTGATCCGAATGGTCGTGTTACGGGTGGTACGCAAAAAATGATGTTGGCTTTTATCGAAAATAATATGGAGCAATTTGCTTTGGACGCTTCTGTCGGTTATGGTGAAACCATTGATACTTTGGCCGGCATTTTGAATGTGGACAGCAAAGAGCTTGGTGCAAAGTCAAAATCAAATTTTGCATTTTTATTTGCTGATGAAAATGTTGACGCTGTTGATGTTACATTAAAATTGTATCAGATTGCCAAAGCATAAATCATTACAAAGGGGCGGGGTTATGAAACTTGGTACTAAAAGTTTAATATATCCGCTCCTTTTTTTATGCAATTTGCAATCGGTTGCGGCAAAAGAGAATTTTGCAGAATCGCCTTCGTGGTTAGCGGTTGCTCATTACCAAAAGTCCGGAAAAGGATATGTCAGCACGATTGATTCTGATCCTTTTTTTTTGAGTTCGGAGGGAAAAAGGAATCCGCAAGCGGAACTGGATGCTACGGTTGCTTTGTTTAAATCAGGTGATGACAAGATTAAGTGTTTGTTTCCGGCTCGTTATAAACTGCTCGAACGAGAAGGGATTATAAAAGATGATTTTCCTTATTGCGAGGAATGGGAGCAGTTTTATAAAGATTTAAATCCTGCCGGCGTGACACTTTTATTTACAGATGCTTATATGAGCAATCCGTCATCTTTGTTCGGGCATACCCTGCTTAGGGTAGATACCGGACGAAAAGGTACGCAATTGTTGGCACACGGGGCTAATTTCGGCGCATTCACAGAGGGAAAAGAAAACAGTGCTTTGTTTGCGATTATGGGGCTGACCGGCGGGTATTACGGAGGGTTTACCATTAAACCTTACTACGATGTTATAAATACTTACAACAATATTGAAAATCGTGATATTTGGGAATTCAATTTAGATTTTACACCGGAAGAACGGGATTTTTTTGTCGCACATTTGTGGGAGCTTGGGCATAATCAAAGCCGCTATTATTTCTTTACAAGAAATTGCTCTTATATGATTATGGAAACTCTGGATGCCGTACGTCCTTCTTTGCAATTGGCATCTAAATTTTCGGTGCAGACTATTCCTTTGGATACAATGAAGGCTGTTTATCACACGCCGGGACTGGTTAAAGATGTGAACTATCGTCCGTCACGTCAAGCCAAAATAAATCACAGATACCGTCTGATGTCCGTTAAACAGAAAGAGAACTTTTTGAAGGCGGTAAAGGAAGAAAATTATGTTATGGAAGAGTTGCCTGAAAAAGAGCAGGCCGATGTTTTGGAAGCGGCTTATCAATTTGAGCAATATCAATACGTGGCAGAAAAATCGGAATTGGCGGATTATCGTCGCAAAAGCTTTAAAATTTTAGCTGAGCGCAATAAGCTGAAAAATCAGGGAAATATTGCCGAGCTTGAGGAGGGAAAAGCACCTTATTTGTCGCATGAGGCGATGCGGGCAACTTTGGGCGGTGGTGTGCGAAACGGAGAAGGTTTTCAGGAGTTGTCTTATCGTCCGGCTTATCATTCTTTGACTGATGACAGTTACGGTTTTCTACGCGGTGCCGAAATTAATTTTCTTAACACGATTGTGCGGCATTATGACAGCGGAAAAACGGTTTTACAACAATTTGATTTGTTGGGGATTAAGTCTTTGAGCCCCGTGAATTCAATGTTTACGCCGATTTCTTATAAAATTGAGGCCGGAATTGAGCGAGTGATGAATCCGGATAATGAGCGTGAAGGTTATGAGGCTTATCTGACGGTTGGCGGTGGGGCCGGTTTAGCTTTGAGTGAGCAGATGTGGGTATACAGCATGGGAAATTCTCATGCGGCGTATGGCGGTTTTTTGCCTCACAATCAGTGGAGCGGCTTTGGGATTGAAAGCGGTATCTACGGTGATTTTGACGAGTGGCGAATATTGGCTTCGGTTGAAAAAATTTTTGCAAGTGCAAAGTTTGCCGACAGATTGATTTATAAAGCAGAAGCCGCATACACTCTGTCAACAAACTGGGCTTTGGCGGCTTCCGCAAAATATGAAAATACGGTAAAACATGGTGTTGAGGAAAATATAATTTCCCTGCGCCATTATTTTTGATGTCTATCGGGCGTAACGTTGGCGAAAGTTTACTATAAAATCTTTAGCCTGTTTAAGGGCATCTGTTCCGGTGGCTTGGATTTTGACGTTAATTCGATTATCAAAGTTTCCGGTTATAAAAGCTTCTTGGTTTGACGGTGCATAAACCAGAATGACATTTCCATCAATTGAATCGAGATTTACATCAGTGGCGTTTATCTTATGATTTTTTAAGTCTGTCAAATAGAGGGAAGCGTCATTTTTGCCACCGGCGATTTTGCTGTCAACAATTGCGGAAACTGTCTTTAGTGCTTCGGTATCTTGGTTGAAGGCAAAATTCAAATCATGGCCGTTCACGCTTTTGGTGCCGGAAAGGCTAAATTCCTCGGTTGATTGATTTGTACTATTTTCAAAGGATTTGTTGAGCTCTTTTACATTTTCCTGAAATTGTTTGTTCAGTTCTTCGGAAGCTTTGCTTAAAACCTGATTGCGTTCAATTGAAGACATGAGCGGCGGTAGAGTTTTCATAATATCATTCATCATCACGGCTATGCTTTCGGATATTTGCGGCATAATTTTTTGCATGGTGCTGTCCAGCTGGTTGACGGAATCTTGCATAGATTGTTCGGTGCGTTCAAAGGCTTCGCGCACTTCTGAATTTATTATGTCATCAGCGGCAAAAGCGGAGAAAGACATCAGCAAAACAGTGAGAGAAATACAAAGCTTATTCATTTTACATCTCCTTGGTTGTAACAAGAATCATAAATAATATAACTTAGAAGTAATGACAATTAAAAATTTTTCTCGGTTGATTTTTCTATGGAAAGAAAGTAGACTGTCGGCAATGTTTTTTGAAGGAGAAAAATGATGTTAAGAGAAAATTTGCAGAAAACTCTCAAAGAGGCCATGTTGGCTCATGATGCCGAAACAACGGGAGCGGTTCGTTTGATTATTGCCGGTATGAAGGAAAAAGATGTCGAGGCTCGCGGCAAGGGAGCGAAAGAGGCCACGGAAGCCGAATTACTGTCCATGATGCAAACCATGATTAAACAACGCAATGATTCAATTAAGATGTATATGGACGGCAATCGTCCGGAATTGGCTGAAAAGGAGCGTAAGGAAATTGCCGTTATTGAGCGTTTTCTGCCTAAGCAGATGAGCGATGCGGAGATTGAAAACGTTGTTAAGGTCTTGATTGCTGAGACAGGCGCATCTTCTATGAAAGATATGGGAAAAGTTATGGGGGCGCTTAAGGCCAAGTATGCCGGTCAATTGGATATGGGTAAGGCCAACGGTGTTATTAAGAATCTTTTAGGATAATTTTAGAGCAGTTTATGGCGGGGACGGATTTACAACGTTTTTTAGATGAGCTTCGTGCCAAGATTTCAATTGTTGATGTTGTCGGGGCGAAGGTTAAGCTTGTGCGCAAAGGTCGGGAATATCAGGCCTGTTGTCCCTTTCATAATGAAAAAACTCCGTCTTTTACGGTTAATGAAGCCAAAGGGTTTTACCACTGTTTCGGTTGCGGTGCGCACGGAGATATTATCAAGTTTGAGATGGAGGCCAACGGGCTTACCTTTATGGAAGCTGTTGAAAAACTGGCTCATAAAGCAGGCTTGCAGGTGCCGCGTATAAAACAGGAAAGTAAAGAGCAAGTCGAAAAACGTGCCTCACAATATGATATTATGGAAATGGCGGCCAAATTTTTTGAGAAAAACCTGAAGCTTACCGGAGGGACGCAGGCGCGGGAATATTTGGCTCGGCGCGGCTTTGATGAAAATATTATTGCTAAGTTTCGTTTGGGATATGCTCCGAGCGGCAATGGGTTAAAGGCGCTTTTAACGTCTAAGGGAATTGACGAGAAAGAAATGGCCGAGCTGGGGTTGATAGCTGTTCCCGAAGATAAGGCTCGGCGTTCGCATGACTTTTTCCGTGACCGTGTGATGATTCCGATTATGGACAAGCGGGGCAGGGTGATTGCTTTTGGTGGGCGTATTATGAACGATGGACAGCCAAAGTATCTGAACTCTCCGGAGACGCCGATTTTTAACAAGCGCCGTGTTCTTTATAATCTTAATAATGCCAGAGAAGCCGGATATGAGGAAAAATCGCTGATTATTTGCGAAGGTTATATGGATGTTATCGCGATGGATAAGTACGATGTGCATTATGCGGTGGCTCCATTGGGAACGGCGTTAACAGAAGACCAAATTCAAGAGGCTTGGAAGGTCGTTGGCGAACCGACTTGTTGTTTTGACGGTGACAGTGCCGGAGTGCGTGCGGCTATTCGTTCTATTGACAGGGCATTGCCGATTTTGAAAGCCGGTTATTCTTTAAAATATGCTTTTTTGCCGGATAAACTTGATCCGGACGAGTTTTTGAAAGCACGCGGGCGAGATGAATTTCTTAAAGTGGTTAATGATACGGTTCCGCTTAAAGATTTGTTGTGGCGTAAAAATACGGAAAATATGCCAAGCGCCACGCCGGAACAAAAGGCTTTAATTGAAAAAAATATCAAAGAAGAAGTCGCTAAGATTACCGATGAGACGGTTAAGGGCTATTATGTTCAGGATATGCAAAATAAAATTTACAACGAATTGGGGCGTGGCGCTTGGAAAAAAATGGCCATGCAAACGCGTTCGGAAGCGGTAACATATCCTTCAAGCAAGTGGAAAAAGGCTGTACAACCGGTTGTGTCCGTGGCGGGCGGTGTTAAAACAAATCTTGATAACTTGATGGCGAAATATGTGGTTTCGGCACTTTATTGTTATCCGCAGTTGTTGGAAGAATATGAGGAAAAGCTGCTGAATTTTGATATTAAAAATTCTGAATTGAAACAACTGTTTGAGGCAATGCTGAGTATTATGCATGATAGCGAAGATGTTATGAATTTGGAAAAATTGAGCTTGGGTTTGCATGAGTACGGATTGGCGGAAAAGGCGTCGGAATTGCTTGAAACTCAAATGATGATGAAACAAAACCCCGATGTGGTTAAAATGCGTTTGGCACTGGATGCCCGCATGGCCGAGATACAGCTTTGTTCATTGGAGCAAGAAATTAAAAATTGTTTGCAACAGCTTGAAAGTGATGATTCTTTTTCTGATGAGCTGTATGCAAGATATCAATCTTTAAAAAAAGCCAAGGAAGAACTTTTGCAAGAGCATGAAAATATCGAGTGACTGCGAATCGGCAAAAAAATTCAAAAAAAATGCGTCTGATACTTGACAATTGACGCAAAAATAATTAAAAACTTACCAGCTAGAAGTTTATATAAACCGGTTTTTTTAAGGAACGTTAATGTCAGATGTAGAGATTCAAGAGCTGTACGACGGGGTGTCTGCAGAAACTCCGCTCGTTGACACTCTGGGCAGCGCAATAAAGCGTCTTGTTGAAAAGGGCAAACTTCGCGGTTATATCACGGTTGAAGAATTAAATAAGGTCTTGCCTCCGGAGAAAGAAGCCTCCGAGAATATTGAAGATATTATGACTGAGATTTCCAATATGGGGATTAATGTTGTTTCCGAGTCGGAAGTGGATAGTCTTGAGCCTGAGATTATTGAAGACGATGATGACGAAGATGACGACGATGAAGGCGGAAACTTTGACGGAAAAGATTTAGGACGCAGCGATGACCCCGTCAGGATGTATCTGAAGGAGATGGGAACTGTCGAACTGCTTTCCAGAGAAGGCGAAATCGCTATTGCTAAGCGTATAGAAGCGGGGAAAACCGTGATGATTGACGGTTTGTGCGAAAGTCCGATGACTATTAAGGCTATTGCCGGATGGCGCGATGAGCTTCTTGATGGTTCTATGCAACTTCGCGATATTGTTGATTTGGAAATGATGTACGGTGATGATGCCGACGCCATCGCGTTTGAGGAAGACGAACCGGCTAACGAAGATTTTGATAAAGTGGCCGAAGAACTTGCTAAAAAAGATAATCTTGATGATATTGATGATGACTTGGACGAGGACGTTGAGCTGGACAGCGTTGTTGATGATGAGCCTGAAACGGAAGATGTTTCCGATGATATGGAAGCTGATGGTGAAGGCAGCGAAGAAGGCGGCGATGACGATGATTTAGACGGTAACGGCAATCGTACTTCTGCCTCTGTTTCTGCTATGGAAGAGGCTTTGAAAGAGCCTGTGCTGGATATTTTGAATAAAATTTCGAGTTATTATGACGATTTGAAAAAAATTCAAAATCAACGGGTGGCCGCAATTATTGCCGGTAAGAAAGTTACTCCGGCGGTTGAAAAGAAATATCTTCAGGTGAAAAAAGAATTGGTTGAGTTGATGAGCTCAATTCATCTGAATGCTACCCGTGTTGAACAATTGGTTGAGCAACTGAATGAATTAAATCGCCGTTTGATGGGGTTGGAGGGTAAGTTGCTACGCTATGCGTTGTCTTGCCGAATTAAGCGTGAAGACTTTTTGGCGGCTTATCAAAAATCTGAGTTGGATCCTAACTGGTTGGAAAATATTTCACATAAAAAAGATAAACATTGGCAGGCGTTTGTTGAGAAGTACGGTGTGGAAATTACCGAACTTCGTGATTCCGTGGCTAAGATGGCTCAGGAATGCGGGTTGCCGATTACGGAATATCGCCGTATGGTTGATACAATTAAAAAAGGCGAGCGCGAAGCCGAGCGGGCTAAGAAAGAAATGATTGAGGCTAATTTGCGCTTGGTTATTTCTATTGCGAAAAAATATACCAACCGCGGTTTACAATTTTTGGACTTGATTCAAGAAGGTAATATCGGCTTGATGAAAGCGGTTGATAAATTTGAATATCGTCGTGGTTATAAATTTTCCACTTATGCAACATGGTGGATACGTCAGGCTATTACGCGTTCGATTGCCGATCAGGCAAGAACTATTCGTATTCCGGTTCATATGATTGAAACAATTAATAAGCTGGTGCGTACATCTCGTCAGATGTTGGCTGAGATGGGGCGTGAGCCTGTTCCAGAGGAATTGGCTCAGCGTTTGTCTATGCCATTGGAAAAGGTTCGTAAGGTTATGAAAATTGCTAAAGAACCGGTTTCTTTGGAGGCGCCGGTCGGCGATGAAGAAGATTCTTCGCTGGGTGATTTTATTGCCGATGAGAGTGCTTTGCAGCCGTTGGATTCCGCAATTCATTCAAATCTGAAGGAAACGTGTACAAGGATTTTGGCATCTTTGACGCCGCGTGAAGAACGTGTTTTGCGTATGCGTTTCGGTATTGGTATGAATACGGATCATACTTTGGAAGAGGTTGGGCAACAATTTAACGTTACGCGTGAGCGTATTCGTCAGATTGAGGCAAAGGCTTTGCGTAAGCTTAAGCATCCTTCGCGTTCTCGTAAATTGCGCAGCTTCTTAGACCAATAAGTAAATTAAGTTCGGTGCCGCATGATTATCAGATTATGCGGCACTTTTTTGATTCTGAGGGACTAATGATTGAAAAATTAAAAGAATTTATCAAAAAGGCAGGACAGTATGCCGAACAAAAACGTTGTGGCGATGGACATGAGTTGTCTTTTAAATCTGAAGGAGCGGCGGCTTGTGGGATTGTTACAGAGGTTGATAAGAAGATCAGCAGCGATTTCAAAGATTTTGCGGCAAAGAATTTTTCTGATTTGAATTATATGATTATTGATGAAGAGAGCCTTTCAGAGATTGAGGGAAGGGTTTTTGATTTGTGCGCTCAAACGGATTATCAATTGGCGATTGATCCTATTGACGGAACAATGAATTATGCGGCGGATATTCCGCTTTACGGAATTACCATCGGTGTGTTGAAGCACGGGAAACCATGGTTGGGCATAATCTATGCTCCGGCAACGGACGAACTTATTTATACCGATGGGAAAAAGGTTTATTTTGAGTGCCGCGGAGATATTAAAGAAGTTTCCGCCGGTAAAACTTCTTTATCAAGAGTTGTTTTGGGGCATACGTGGAAAATTAAGTTGAAGGATCGGCATTTTGCGGGGCGTTTGATTATGCACGATTACTTTTCAGCCATAATTTATTGTTTGTATTTGGCATTGGGCCGTGTTCGCGGTATTTTTATGCAGGCTAATTTGTGGGATATTGCCGGAGGATGGGCGATTATTCAGCAATTGGGTATGGGGCTTTACAGCTATGAAAATAAAGAGGAAATGACCGCATTTAATCCTAAGTTCTTTGATGAAAAATGTCATGTCAGAGATTTGAATATAGGTTGTTTTCAGGAAGATTTTGATGAACTTAAAAATTTAACCGACGGTTTGACGAAAGAGGACGCATAGATATGGTTAACTATGGGCAAAGTGATGTTGAGGTTATGAAAGTCTCTTTCTTAGCCAGAAATAAGTCGAGATTACAAGAGTTGATTGATTTCGCTAAGGTCAGTGGTTACAGGAAACTGGGAGTTGCCAACTGCAAGGGGGTGCAGCCTTATGCCGACAAGTTGGTTGAACTTTTGAAAGAGGCAGGATTTCAGGTGGTGGCAGTTAATTGTAAAGAGAGCGGACTGCAGGCGTGTACATTGTCTGATGAAATGACGGGGCCGAGTTGTGATCCGTTATATCAGGCTGCCGTATTAAATGAGGAAAAAACAGAACTGAATATTAATGTCGGTTTGTGTTTGGGGCATGGTCTTTTGTTTCAAAAATATTCGCATGCGCCGGTTACAACATTTTTGGTTAAAGATTTTGCCACGGGGCATAAGACCGTTGAAAATTTGAGTGATGCGGACAGCGATTAATAAAAAAAGACTTCCTTTTTAGGAAGCCTTTTTATTTGGAATGTTACTTTAGTGTATGAGCTTGTAACAAGAAATACCTTGTAAGACATACACTTTTACTTTTTGTCCTATTTTGGCGCTACGCCATGAAGGATCTCCTTCTGTGATGATTGTGACAGACGAATCATCATCAAAGGTGACATCGGCAACTTTGATGCAGCCTGTCTTTTCCAAAATATCGGATGGATAGCACAGGTCTTGAAAGTCCCTAATCGCGTAGTCTGCGCCAAAAATACATTCAACTTTTGCACTTCTGATGCAAATTGACTTGATGGTAACGTCTTTTTCCCATGTGGGGGTAACAAAACGGTAACCGCGACGAGACTTATAGATGATATCTCCTTCTTGGCAGTTATAAACCATTTTTCCATCGATATTTTCCCAGCGTTTTTCAAAAATTCGATCTGAAATTCTTTTGGGGATATTGCATGGAGTAGGAATGTTGTCTACACACCAGCAGGAATCATTTCTGTGTATGCGCTCTCCATTAGAAAGGTAAAGGCTGACGTTTCTGTTGTCTTCGTCATTCGTTTGCTCTACTTTGGTAATCTGCAAAAGCTGGGCTGAAGCGGGTAGGGTAGAGGCCAGAATAAACGACGAGAATAAAAATTTTTTCATAATAGCTTAGAGTGTTTAAGAAGATTTAGTGTGATTGAATCTCCTTCATTTTATAATAATCGATTTTGTGGGTATTATAGTTAAGGTATTTTATTTTTCAAGCTTTTTAGTCGAATAATACAGGAGTTAATTTTATTGGCAGGATGAATAAAATAACTTGACTAAAAAGATGTTTTACATTATTTTCGCTGTTGCTTGTTGCAATGGTTTGTTGCAGACAAGTTGTTAAGGGCCCATAGCTCAGTTGGTTAGAGCAGGCCGCTCATAACGGTCTGGTCGTTGGTTCGAGTCCATCTGGGCCCACCATAATAAAAACCCTCCCTTGTGAAGGGGGTGTTTGGGTTGTGCGGAAGTTTTAAGTTTCCTATATAAATATAAAGATGTGTTATAGGGGGAGCTATGAAAGAAAAGACCATAAGTTATGAATTGGCACAGAAATTGGTTTATGGT
>CAZZNV010000005.1:0-114122 GCA_964655915.1 uncultured Azospirillaceae bacterium
TGGAAATTAATAAAACCCCTCAGGGGGCAATAAAAGTAGCCGGAATTCAGTGGCTTCCTGACTATGCCGGGGATTGGAGTGACCGCACGACACAGACGAATACAGAGAGAGGTAGGACATGCGGATCTTACGGCTATTCAGATTCTTGCCCCGGGGGCAATGTTTCAGAAAAACATGTGATTTATGGAAAAACCTGTTATAAGTGTTTGGCGTCCTGCGATAGCTTGGGCTATCGGAATGCCTCTGAACAGAAGGTTCATGAAAAGTGTATGCCGGTATTGCTGGATGGCGGAATAAATTGTATAAAAGATTGCCAATGTGACAGTGGTTATATCTATAACAGTACAGGCGATTGTATACTAAAAGCCTGCAGCTCTTTTGGTAAAGAAGATGTTCCCCCAAAGAAAGCACATGAAACTTGTACGACAACATCGCCAGTCGCGGGCTTGTCTTGTCTTGAAAAATGCCAATGTGACAGTGGTTACAAATATGACGGCAGTACTTGTAAATCCACAAGTTGTCCGTCCGGTTATGATAAGATCAGCGATTGCAGCGGTAAAGCGTTAGGATCTAACTGGAGTTATGGTTGGACCTATCAAAAATATACGGGAACGGATGTCCATAGCAGTATTACATGCGGCAAATGTAGTGCAAAAAGCTGTCCGGCAGGTTCCACAACAAATTCATCATCTTGCAATTATGGGGCAACAAAGAAAACGAATAGCTATGCCGGAGATCAACAGTGTTGGACATGTAAATCTGATACTTGTGAAAATCACGGATATACTTCCGCACAGACAACTTGCGCTACGAAAAAGGTTTCTGAAAAAACATCGATTAACGGTCTAACCTGTTATAGATGTGTGAATGACACATGTGAAAACCATGGCTACAAGACAAACGCGCCAAGCTGCGCGGCAGGATACAGCTCTGAAACAACAACTGTTAATGGATTAACATGTTATAAAGACTGTAAAAAAACGGCTAAAATAACATGTGAAGATTACGGGTATCTTACTTCAGATCCCGGTTGTCCGACAACATCTATCAGTCGGTCTGTTCAACTGACCAATGGTGTAGGCGGACAGATAGAATGCTGGGAAAATTGCAAAAGATGTGAAGATTTTGGTTATCATCCGTCAACTTATAGCTGTGGAGCTCAATATACGCCTAAGAAAGTGACTCTTACAGGCGGAAATTCAGGGGCAATTACCTGTATAGAAAGCTGCGTAGCCAAAACAACTTGCGAAGATTTCGGTTTTAGCACTTATGTTTCTGCTTCGGATCCATGTACCGCAGCTCAGGAGCCTAAGTATGTTGAAGTGACAAAGGCAAATGGTGGAAAACTGAAGTGTGTGGAAAAATGTATTAAGCAAGAAACCTGTGAAGATTACGGGTTTTCCACATCAGATCCTTGTTCAAATAATGAAATGGGTGTATCTTTTAATATAACAACGGTTTCCGGTAGGGAAATAAAATGTTACAAAAGCGATTGTACCAAGATACCGCTGACATGTAGTCAATGTGTTGCCAAATATGGCAGAGGTGATACCTCTATGCAACCGGGTTGCATTTCGGGAAGTGACACATTTCCTGATGTGTCGGAGGATCCGGAATGTTACGTTTGTGATGAGCTTCGTGGATTTATTTGTAGTTCACATATATAAAATAAATGAGTGCGGAATATTACAAAAATAAAATACAAAAGCTGTTAACCAACAACGACAGCCTGTGCGGTTTGCTTTTTAACGAAGAAGGAGAACTTTATCCTTATGAAAGGGATGTTCTCCTCGGTGCGGCAGACTTTTTCATCAAGCATTCAAAGCAGTTTTTTTCAAAATTTGAAATAGAAGATATTTTGCTCAGCGGAGGAATGGCCAGTTATATTTATAATCCGGATACGGATGTGGACGTAACTGTTATTGCAAATTTGCCGAACAAGGAAATTAACGAAGATACTCTGCAAAATATCTTCTATAAAATAAATCAGATGTTTATCATTAGAGGATTTAATTTCAAAATCCTCAATAGAAAGATAGATGTCGGAGTATTAGCTCCCAAATATATGAGAAAAGGTAGCGGACTTTATTCTCTGATGGATAATAAATGGCTGTCTTTTCCGGTTCATCGGGAGTTTAGTTTTTCATTGGATGTATTCTACACCACATACTGCAAATACAGCAAAGATATTCATAACTTTGTGTATGGTTTGGAAAAATACCAAGATGCGTTTCTCACAATAAACAGTTGTAAAGTTCTTGAAAAATATTTGCGTGAAGTTCAACAAAAGGCCTTAGCAACAAAAGATATTCATCCTGAACAAGAATATTGTATGGATTATCAACTGTACAGGTGCTTAAAAGATTTCGGTGTAGTTACCCATTTTAGAAATTACATTATGGATTCTTATAAGTATAACATAAGCGTTTTGGAGCAAGATTATGACAAATAAGCAGGGGGTTCCTATTGAAGTTATTGCCCAAAGGCTTCTGACGCCGAGGGAAACATTAGACGAACGCTTGTTTGACGCTCAAGGCGTTATGTTGGCTGATGTTCGTGAAAGGCTTTTGAAGCGAGCAAAATTTTTCGCTAAACGAACAGTTGCGGATATTCCGGGAGTTAAGGTAGTTGATGTTTGCATAACCGGTTCATCGGCATCTTATTTTTATCGTGATAATTCGGATATTGACATGAAGTTGCTTGTGAGTGTTGAAAAAAACTCTGTTCTTACAAACGATATTGCGGCCTTACGAGAGTTTTTCAGCGGTTTGTCAACGGTGTTTTATAACACGGGTTATCTCATGTTTTTGGGCGAAAGGTTTGTTGATCCGCAAATCTCTGTTTCTCATATTGACAAGATGGGCATATATTCCGTTCTAAACAACAAATGGGTAAAAAAACCGGATAAAAATGCTGTTAAAGGTATTACTTTGGAACACCTTTTGGAAACTTATAAAGAGCGTTATTTTGAAATTATGGAGTTTTTTGAAGATTTTGATGAAAAAAAAGCATCTTTAACGCCGGAAGAATACGAAAAATATTATAAATATTGTTATAGCCAAATGTATTATAAGAATAATACGGTTGAGGATTATCTGGCCTATAAGCTCCTAAATTACAAACAGGTTTTACGATCATTAATCGGAAAAACAACCGTTGGCATCGTCAACAATCTGTCCGATTAGATTTTTCAGCGTTGTCGGTCATCTGGTATTTCAAATAAAACTAGGCTAAAAATTTAATCTGCTCAATTCTTACGGCTAAACCCGTCTTGTCATCAGTTTCAACAAATGTTCCCCAAAAAGAACCGGAACCTTTGCAAGGTACCAGCCTGTTTCCCGTAAAACGGCGGTTCAGGCGGGCAATAGGTTCTTCTTTTTCAAAACCGATAACGCCTGAATAATCACCGCACATTCCGGCATCTGTCTGATATGCTGTTCCGTTAGGTAAAATCATTGTATCCGATGTCGGCACATGAGTATGCGAACCGATAACAGCCGAGACTCTGCCGTCGAGGAAATGTCCGAAAGAAATTTTTTCAGCCGTGGCCTCGGCGTGAATATCAACAAAAATGGCATCAATATTGCGTCCGAGAGTGTAAAGTTTAAGTAATTTATCCATCGCTTGTGCCGGACAGTCAACCGCTTCCATAAACAGACGCCCGACAACCTCAACAACCAAGATTTTCTTCCCGTTAGCAAGCATAATCTCTCGCGCCCCTTTTCCGGAAAGGGTGTCCGAATAATTCAACGGGCGGACAATTTGTTTACATTCATCAAGAAACGGAAGAATTTCTCGCTGATTCCAAACATGGTCGCCGGTAACCAGAGCCGTCACGCCTCCGTTAAGAAGGTCACGACAAATTCCGGGGGTTGCGCCAAAGCCGTGCGCCGCATTATCAACATTAGCAACAAACACGTCAAATTTATATTCGTCTTTTAACTTTTTTATGTTGTTAAGAACCGCTTCTCGTCCCGGTCTGCCGACGATGTCGCCGCAGTAAACAATTTTCACATCACCCTCCACAAACAGAAATTTTGAAAATAATAAATAAAAAACTCCGTTATTGTCAACGGAGTTTTGGAGAAAGGGGCCGTTTAGCCGTACAAAACATTCTTGTCGAACCGCTAAATACTAAGTGGGCACCATATAAACAAACCAGGATTCATTCAGTGACAGTTCCCTAAAAAAATACGTTGGCTCGGAAGATCTGCGGAACTACGAACTACGCAGCTTTCCCTTATGTGTATGATATTACATTAAATTTATGCTTGATGCAACAGCGTTGATTTGCTCTGTGAGTAACTTTAATTTTTCAGCCACCATATTATCTAAAGCGGTGACATTTTCAGAAAAATGTGCATCAGAAACAGCCGGAGGTGTATCGGCTTCCGGCACTGCCTTATGCGCTTTTTTGAGTTCGGCCAACTCATCGGCAACCAACAAACCAACCATAGCCAACAGCATGTTTTCATTAACCTGGCCAACACCTTGGGTAATCATTTTTGCTTTTTCATCTAACTGGCGAGCCAATTGATAAATGCGAACCTCTTGCCCGTCTTCACAGGCGACGGCATATTCGCGAGAATTAATCGTTATCGTTACTTGAGCCATTTTTCTCTAACACTCTATCCAGTTTTTCAATAATGTTATCAATATTGTTAAGAACATTTTCAGAGGATGTTTTCAAAACTTCCAATCTGTTTTCGCGGTCTTTCAGAATAGCTTCTTGCTGTTTGGCAGACAATTTAAACTCATTTTTTTTAGAAGCGGCAGCGGTTTTAAGCTGAGCCAAAGCCTCGCTAAGCTCGGTCAATGCGCTTTCCGTATGCGGCAGATTAATTTTTTTTGCATCCATAAAGATTTCTCTTTCTAAATTTAAAATATTCACTTATTATCCAAAGCATAATAACCAACAAACAAAGTTTTACAAGCGAAATAGAAAGTTATGCCTAAGTTTATCCTCAATATTAATGCCGTGACCGATAAAATCTACACCGATGACAACATCGTCTGCTACGTTTTAGACGCTTCTTTGCCGAAAGACTATATAAAGAATTTTGATTCTTCCGGTAAGATGGTCTTGTTGGGCGGAGATAACGCAGCTCAGCTGAACAGTGAACTTGCAACAGACGGTATTTTAGCCGATATTTCATCGGATTTGCCCATAAAAGCACAAGTGGGTGAGGTACGTCGCCAAAGCGGGAATAGAAAAGTTTTGGGTGCGGTTATAGCAGCCCGTCGGCATGAGGCCATGCTGGTGAGCGAGACAGAACCCGACTTTGTGGCATTCCGTTTCTCGGCAGAACAAAAGGAATATGCTTCGGAAGTCATAAAATGGTATAACGAGTTGTTTCTCATTCAATCCGCCGTAGATTTACGAAACGGAATAACGGCGCTGGATAATGTTGACTGCGATTTTGTTATCATAAATTCGCAAGATTATGCAAATTTTGGTTGCTAAAAAACAAAGATTAGATTAAGTTGCCTATAAATAAATTTTGAATTAACGGGAGAAAAATAATGAAACAACAAGCGGGTTCAATTCGTGTGGGCTGGGTTATTGAATATAAAAATAAACCATGGACAGTGTTGAAGACAAACTTTGTTAAGCCGGGAAAAGGCGGAGCTTTTATGCAGGTTGAAATGAAAGCTGTTGAAGAAGGCACCAAAACAAACGAACGCTTCAGAACGGAAGATATGGTCGAAAAAATGATGGTTGAAACCAAAGATTGCCAGTTCTTGTTTGAAGATACTTCCGGTTTGACTTTCATGGAAAGCGATACATTTGAGCAATTCAGCATGCCGGCAGATATTTTAGGCGATTCTCGTCCGTTTTTGACAGATGGTATGGATGTTAAAGTCAGTGTGATTGATGGTCGCCCGATTTCTGTTGAATTGCCGTTGCAAGTTATTTGCGAAGTTACGGAAACAGAGCCTGTCATCAAAGGTCAAACGGTTTCCTCTTCTTACAAACCGGCCATCTTGGATAACGGCGTTCGCACGACTGTTCCTCCGTTTGTTGGCGTAGGTGACAAAATCGTCGTAAGTACCGCAGACGCTTCATATGTTGAAAGAGCGAAATAATGTCATATATTTCTGCAAATTTGAACTTTTTGATAACAACCGTAAAAAAAGCGGGAACGGGTCTTTCACGGGACTTTAATGAGATTGAACAGCTCCAATCGTCGGTCAAAGGGCCGAAAGAGTTCGCCGCAACAGCTCGCGATAGGGTGTTAAAAAGCTTGCGGATGGAATTGCAACGAGGAAAGCCAAGCTATGCAATCGTCGTAGACGGTGAAAAAATGCCGGAAACTCCGTGTGTTTTGGTTGCGCCGATAGATGGTGAAACAAACTTTATGCATGGTATTCCGAGTTTCTCAATTTCTGTCGCCGTTGTAGAAAATGGTCAGATTACATCAGGAGTTGTCTTTAATCCGGCCACGGCAGAGTTGTGTTTTGCTGAAAAAGGGCAGGGGGCTTTTCGTGAAGGTTTTCGCAACCATGAGCGCTTGCGTGTTTCTTCTCGCAAAGATTTGGGGCTGTCATTGGTCGGTTTGAGCGAAGTTGAGACTTTACCTGAGATTGGCGCATCACGTGTTCAAGGATGTGTAAGCTTGGATTTGGCTAATGTCGCCGCCGGTCGTTATGATGCCTGTGTGAGCCGAAAATGTTCGGCCGCGTCTGTTGCCGCAGGGGTGTTACTGGTGAAGGAAGCCGGTGGTTATGTTTACGAGCTGAATCAAAAAGATATCCGTACAGATGATGTAAAATCTGCGTTGGAAAGCGGAAATTTGATAGCCGTAAATGGTGAATTGGGTAAAAAACTTCACGGATTATTAAACTAACCAAGGGAGATTTAGGTATGCGCCGTAGTGTTTGGAGCTTTATGATTGCTGTTGTAACTGCTTTTGCGGCAGAACAGGCGTTTGCTCAGGCCAATCAGGATATTTACGTTGATTTATCCGTTTTAGACGAACTGTCTGCCGGCTCGGTTTCTTCCTACGCACAGCCTATGTTTCCTGTTGTTGAGAAAAAAGCGGTAAAACCCGTGGTGAAGGCTAAAAAGAAGGTCGCTAAAAAAGTGGTCGTTCGCCCCAAAAAAACACCGGTTACCATCATTAAACCTGCTCAAATAGTTGAACCGAAAGATGTTGCTGTCAGAGAAGAAAATTCTAAACGCGAGAATATTAAAAAGGATATTGAAAATCAGATTTTCGCGGCTGCTCCGGCTGAAAAAGAAGATGTTGTTTTGGCTGCTCCCGTCGCTCCCGTCAAAGAAGAAATTTTGCCGGCAGAAAAGATTGCCGAGGTGGCAAGTCCTTTGCTTCCGTCAGAAAATCAAACAGCCTCGGAAGGGAATGTTCTGGTGAAAGATGCAGACACCTCCCCAAAGGAAGATGCTGTTGAAAATGTTGTCGTTGTCGATGTTGAACCCATTTCATTTCCCGTCCAAACAAAAGAGCCTGAACCGGTTGCCGCTGAAAGCTTAGAAAATTCTGTTCGTGTGGACAAAGCCGTTGATTTAGTTCCGTCTGCTCCTAAAGAAACATCTTTTGAAAAGGCTGAAACAGTTCAGGAAACAGGAAATTCTCTGCATTTTTCAGGCGACTCCTCAGATTTAACGATGGAGCATCAGGAACAAATAGACCGTATTGTTATGACCTTTGAGAACCCTCAAGTTAACAAAATATCCATTCTCTCATACAATGTGAACGACGGAGTCGATACTTTTCGTAAAAAACGACTCAGCTTGAACAGAGCCGTAGATGTTCGTAGCTATTTACTGCAAAAAGGATACAAAAACTTCAGCATTAAGGTTGTGAACGTAGAAAGCGGTTCAGACAAAGCAGATACGGTTGAACTCGCCGAATTAAAGTAATTTTGGCGAAAAATAAAAAAATGTTTAAATAATGCTTGCGTTATTGATTTCGGTAATGTATAAGAGCATAAAAATTATGCGTTAATAAAGTTTTGGGAGTCATTTAAGATGAAAAAAGGTATTCATCCTGATTATCACGAGATTACTTATGTAATGACTGATGGAGAAAAGAGAACCGTTCGTTCTACATTGGGCAAAGCAGGTGATGTAATTAATTTGGAAGTTGATCCGAAATCTCACCCTGTATGGACAGGAGTTCGTCGTTTGGTTGATACAGGCGGTCAATTGTCTAAATTTAAAAATAAATTCGGCGCTTTCGGTATTAAAACCGGCGATGACGCTGCCAAGTAGTTTTTGCTCGGCTTACGATTTATTAACCTGCCTCTGATAGCATTGAGGCAGGTTTTTTTATTCGATTGAGGTTTTATAATGAAAATTACGCATTATGAAGTTTATGCTGACAAAGGAAAGGGTTGGCAGTTAGAAGGACGCTATGCTTTAGAGCAGCGACAAGATGCGTTTAATCATGCTAAAGAGTTTGAAATAGAGCAATTCAAAGTCAAAATCATAAAAGAAAGTTTTGATGTTCAAGATAATTCCTATCAGGAAAGCGTCGAATATGTAAGCAATCTTAATAGGAAAAGCGGAAAATCGCGAAATGATTTGTTAATAGGCGAAAATGAGGAAGAAAATCCGATTGAAAGTTCTGATGGTGGTGATATTTCCGGTTCTGGTGTGGCCGGAGCCGTGTTTAAGCTTGTTTTCTTAATAGTCCTCTGTTTGGTTTTGACCAACGGTATAGTAAGTCTGCTGTATCCGGTTATTGAAAATTTTGTTTCTGAAGAAAAGATAGATACGGTTTTATTTTTAATCTTTTTCCTTCTGTTTATAGGCACAGCCATCCCGCTGATTTTGAAGAAAGTACCGTGGTATGCCTTCACCGCCAATAAAAGTTTATCGGGAGGGTATTCCGAGAAAGATGTTTATACGAGGGCTAAAGAGCTTGTAACGCTTTATAATCTGAATGACAGTATTAATCCGGACACAACGCCGGCTTATCCTGAAGCGCCATTAGAATATAAACATTATATCATATCATTTTTGACGGAGCTGTTAGCCAAAATAAGGTCAGATAGCGCATTGCAAACCAGATTTTCCAAACTGGGCATTAAACTTATTGTCTACGGAGGGTGTTTGGAAATGGCTCGTTATAGCGGATTAACTCTGAGTGAGACAAATTCCGTGTTATATGAGGCCTTCCAAATTTTGGATGGCAAAGATGCTGATTTAGAAGCTTTTTATGAGGCCAAACGTTCATATAAAGACAATAAGGTTGCCATTTTTCTAACCGGTGTCGGCGCATATTTAATGGCCAGCGTTATCCAACATCGCCCAATGCCCGAAGAATTGCTAAATATAACATTCAATCGTTGGGAAAGTCTGAATAAAAGCGAAGATGATGTTATGATTTCCCGTTCAGAGTCGGAAATTATAACGGCAGATGATATTATGAAAACAACTGTTGTCAGTATTAAAAATGATCTTAAATTTTTAGATGATAACGTTTCGGACAAGGAGAATATCGCAACGAAAAGCAGTTCTGAAATTCATAATATTGTTATGGTTTTGGCGAATAAATTTAAAGGCGAAGAGGTTGCTGAAAATGAGGGAATAACATCGCTTAAATTCAAAAAACTGAACAATGCGATGAAGTTTGTAATTAACTGCATGAAAGACATCGGAGCTTATCAAGAAGAAGTTAACAGCGAAAGTCAAATTCTGCGTAACTGTTGCGTGCTTCTGCCGTTTAAGGAAAAACAAGATGTTGACGAAAGCGAATTTTTAGCCGATGTTTTTGAGCATGTTTACAATGGCGAAGTTATTATGGATAAGGAAATCGCTTCAGAGCTGGAAAACACAGACTATGAAATAGAGGCTCTTGGTGAAAAGATGTTGGAAAGAACAAAGTTGCAAATTGAGTTGTTCAAGCTCATCAGTTTGGGGGAGGAATAACTATTGCAGTGCCCAAAATTCTATGTTACAATAGAAAGAGGAGGGAAGGAATATGTCTAGTATAGATTCCTTAAAAGAGAGCGCTCTTGGAGAAACCAGCGCTAAATATTGGGAAAAAGCCGTCACCGATATGAATAATATTGATGAGACGTTTGCCAATGCGCGCGATTTAGGGCAGTTGCGCCTGAATTATTCCCGTCTAACGGTTGTCGGAAAAATAGCATCTTTTGATAGTATTGATATTTATAAGACCAGCGTTTTATCCAAACGCGGTAAACTTTCTCTTTCATTGATGACAGCAAGTGATAAAGACAAGGTGCTTGATCTTTCCAAGTATGAAACGGCTCTTAATGAGCTAAAACAACAATTTGATCCTGTTGGATATGCAGAAGAACAGGCGGCTAAACGAGCGGAAGAGGCCGAGAAAAAAACTTTGGAGTACACAGCTCCGGGAATGAGGATAGAAGTCTATACGACCAACCGCCAAGGCAAGCAGATTCTTGTGGCTGACAGCGCTGCTGAGAAGGGCTCAAAAGAGTACGAAGCGGCTGTCCAAATGCTGAGCGGTGAATATGCCGCCAATCGAGGCGATTATTACATTAAAGTCAGCAAAGACGACAGTAATGCCACCAAAGACGAGGTGTCATACGCTATGCAGATCAAAATGGGAACAACCTATAAGCATGATTATGTCGCTATTGAAAAAGACTCTGAAGATACAAAAAATAAAAAAGAGAGCAAAATTCCGTTGACGACAAATGGCAGTGGAACGTTGTCTTCTGCAAATGCTCTGGCAATTCAGGCTTCCCGTTATGAAGCTACGGCTAATATGTTGGTTGCCGGCTACCAAAATATGGCCAGCATATACAATAAAAACAACAAATTTTAACAGCTTATCCGGTTTTACGTAAAAAAAGCTTGTATATTGTCCAAAGAAAAACTATCCTACCAGTAGTTTTTCTAAAAGGTTTTATGTATAAGAAAGGATAGAAGATGACTGCACCGTTAATGCCTCGCGCAACCGCAGTTTGGTTGGTTGAAAATACAACACTTACATTTAGACAGATTGCTCGTTTTTGTGAAATTCACGAGCTGGAAATTCAGGCAATTGCCGATGGTGATGTTTCCGGAAACATTATGGGCTTATCCCCGATTGATAACGGCCAACTTTCTATGGAAGAGATTCGTCGTTGCGAGGCCGATCCTAAAGCAAATTTGGAAGCAAATGAGCTTGAACGCAACGTGAAATTGCGCAATCTTAAGGCTAAAAAGGTTTTATCTCCGTCTCAGCGTCAGGATAAGCCAAGCGGCATAGCATGGATAGTTAAGAATTATCCGGAGTTAAAAGACAGCCAGATATGCAAACTTATCGGTACCACCAAACCGACGATTGAAGCTATTCGCAACGGAACGCATAAAGATGCCGCCACTATTCGTCCGAAAAATCCGGTTACGATTGGTTTGTGTTCGGAACAGGATATTGAAAAGGCTTTGTTGGCATTGCAGCCCAAGGCTAAAGCAGAGAAACCTGTAAAGAAGAAAGCTAAAAAAACGGCATCAAAAGCCAAAAAAACAACTAAAACAAAAAAGGCAGTCAAGCCGACTAAAGAGAAAAAAGTGACCAAACCGGCTAAAGCTAAAAAAGAAACGAAGGCAAAAACGACAAGAGAGAAAGCTGATAAGTAAGCTTCTTGTTGGTGGAAAAGCAAAAAGGACCCTTTTTTAGGGTCCTTTTTTATATAGGATGATACCGATTTAACGCTTTTTTGCCGGTTTGGTATAAGCCGCTTCAATAATCCGGTTGCGACGCAATTCGTCAATATCGTAATTGGCTTTAATGTTAAGTTGTGGTGCAATGGCTGTGATGATTTGGGCAGCCGTCGGTACGGTATTCCAACCGGACGTCACAAATCCCCATGTTTCCTTAAGGGGTTTAGGTTCGTCCAGCATAACAATCAGTGCATATTTAGGATTAGAAATTGGAAAAGCGGAAACAAACGTGGTGCGAACTTTCTTGTCAACATACTTTCCTTGAGCAGAAAGCTTATTCGCTGTTCCCGTTTTACCGGCAACTTCATATCCTGGAATGTTAGCCCGTTTTCCCGAGCCGTCTGTCACAACCAAACGCATAAGCTTGCGCATGGCTTTAGAGGTGTTGAACGAAACAACGCGGTGCCCGTCTTTTGTTTTGCTGTTGTCTTTTATCAGGGTAGGACTGTGATATATTCCGCCATTAACAACAGAGGAGTAAGCGGTAATAACATGCAAAGGCGAAACGGCTACGCCATAGCCGAAAGCGACTGTGGCAATTGTGCCTTCGCCCCATTTTTTAGGAACCAGCGGTTTCCCCTTTTCAGCAACTTCAATCGGAAGTTCTTCAAAAAAACTGATTTTTTCTAAAAAATTACGTTGCTCATTTCCGCCGACTTTTAAAGCCATACGGGCAGATCCGATATTAGATGAATAGACGAGAATTTCCGGTACCGACAACCAACGATTCTCTCCGCGATAGTCCTTAATAACATTATATTTCAGCTTCAGCGGTTGTGTTGCGTCAAACTTATCCGTAACCTTAACTTTTCCGCTTTCTAACGACATGGCTGTATTGAAAATTTTAAGAACGGACCCCGGTTCATAAACACCTTTTGTAGCCATGTTGAAGAGTGCTTTTTCGTTGGGAATTTTGTTGGTGTTAGGATCATAATCGGGTAAAGAAACCAGAGATATAATTTCGCTGGTGTTAACATCCATCAACACTGCGGTTGCTCCGTCGGCTTGATACTTATCAATAGCGGCAAGCAGTTTTTCACGAATAGTGTCCTGTACACCAACGTCAATAGAGAGAGTAAGCGGGATGCTTGATTGCGTTAGTCGTTCGTTTAGTTCCTTTTCAAGTCCGGAAATTCCTTCATTATCAACGTTAGTCGCTCCGATAATATGAGCAAACAAATTTTTGTGAGGATAAACACGCTTTTCACCGTCTTCAAATTCTAATCCCGGAAGGCCTAATGCATTGATATTATATTGCTGTGAAGGGCTCAAATTTCTCTTAATGTAAACAAAACGCCCTTTATGGGTAAACTTTTTATAGAGATCTTTTTCGTTAAGTTCAGGCAAAACCTTAGCCAGCTCTTTGGCGGCTTGCTTAGCATCTAAAATTTTACGAGGATTGGCATAAAGATTTACCGTGGGAAGAGATGTTGCGATAATCGTACCGTTTCTATCTACAATGTCAGCGCGGCGAATAGGCTTTTGTGCGAAACTACGGGTATCGTTTGTGTCAATAGAATTACTTTTCAAATTAGGAATAATGCAAACATCAAATAATCTGATAGCCAAAAGCAGATAAACGGCGCAAAAACAAACAACGGCAAAAAGAAGGCGATTTTTGCAAACGGAAAGCGGGTCTTTTCCGCCGGAGAGGTTTGTAAAGCTGATGCTTTTATCAATTTTTATCTCATCTCCCGGAAGATAAAAACTTTCTTTAGCTCTCTTTTTAAAATACTTTTTAGCCATTCTTGCTTCTGCCTGCAACCAACACCACTAACGCTGCGCACTTATAAGTTTTTTAAGCTCTTTGTTCTGGGTGGCGTAATTTGAAATATTTTTTCTGGCGGCAATCTTTCTCGATTCGCCATTCTGATAATCAAATGGTAACGCAGAATAGTTAATAATTTGTTCAGCCTTAACAGGATTTAGCAAAATATGTTTTGAGGCCAGCTGTCTCAAACGGGTGGGGTTGTTAAGGTGGCTCCACTCAGCTTTAAGAACGTGGATTGTTTTAATATCTGTTTTGATGTTGCTGTTAATGGCATTAAGCTCTTTTTCAAGCTCTTGTACCTGATTTTTAAGAGCAAGCGAGCCGAAACCGATACAGCAGGGAATGGCAATCCATAAGGCAATCATAGCGGTTTTTGTGTTATTCATCTGTTGAACCTTTCTTTGGTTTCCAGTTTATCTTTTAACAGCATAACGCAACTTTGCAGAACGCGAGCGGTTGTTAAGTTCAATCTCTTTCTGAGAAGGCACAATCGCTTTAGAACACTCTTCAAAGACAGCGTTGTCGGTTGTTAGGGTTGAGACGGGCAGATAACGCGACTTATGGGTCGCTTTATCTGAGTTTTCTTTAAAATAATTTTTGACAATACGGTCTTCCAAGGAATGAAAATCAACAACAACAAGGCGTCCTTTGCTTTTAAGACGCTGTGTCGCTCCGCGCAGACCGTTCTCCAGTTCTTCAAGCTCGTTATTAACGGCAATCCGCAGGGCCTGAAAAGTGCGCGTGGCGGGGTCTGCGGCATTGGGCGTTCTACGAACAATGGAATAGATAATTTGGGCAAGTTCTTTGGTTGTTTCGATAGGTTTTGTTTTACGCATTTCTACAATTTTTCGTGCGATAGAGCGTGATTTGCGCTCCTCTCCGTAGTTATAAATCAGATTTGCTAAATCATCTTCTTTGTAGGAGTTTATGATATGAGCCGCGGAAACACCGTCTTTTGACATCCGCATATCCAAAGGAGCGTCTTTAGAGAAAGAAAATCCTCTGTCTGCCTCGTCCAATTGCATGGAAGAAACGCCAATATCAAACACGGCGCCATCGACATTTTCTGAAATCAAAGAGGCAAAATCGCCGAATTGTCCGGCTCTGAAGTCAAAGCGTTCACCATAAATTTGTTTAAGCTCTTCAGCTCGGGTGATAACGGAAGGATCGCGGTCAAGAGCAATAACCGTGCAGTTTGCTTTTTGTAAAATAGCTTCGCTATAACCACCGTTACCGAAAGTGGCATCAACGTACACCCCGCCGTCAACAGGGCGTAATGCCTCCAAAACCTCTGGTAGCATAACCGGAAAATGTTTCTGATAGTTGGGAGTCATCAGTCATTCTCCTTAGCGGGCTTAAGTGATGGGCGTTTTTTCAAAACTTCAGTTCTGATGCGCGCTTCCTCTTTTTCCCAGTTTTCAGGATTCCAAATTTGAAACTTACGTCCTTTGCCGACAAATAAGGCTCTATCCGTGATACATGCATGTTTCAGCAGCTTTTCGGAAAGCATAATGCGTCCGGTTGAATCAAAGGGATAACGCTTAGCATCGCCAAAGATCAAATTAGTCAAATCATCTTGTTCCTGCGAGAAAAAGTCCAAAGAGCTTTCCATGTCAGAGGCCAGTTTATCCAGCAAATCTTCTAAACACCCTTCAATGCAGGGCGCACTGAGGCTGCGATAGCAAACAATTTCACTGTTGGTTTCTTTAACGATGGAGCGGTAATCAGCGGGCAAGGAAACACGCCCTTTAGCGTCTACCTTGTTTGAAATCGTGTCCATAAACAAAAATGTTTTGCGCACTTTTAGAATCCCTTGCCTTTTTGTTTCTTAAATATGGTATATCATGGGATTTCATGGTAATCAATGGGAAAATTTAGTAATTTTTTAACTGTTCTTGTTTTGTTCTGTGTAGTTTGTATCCGATTCGCTCCAATGTGGCTCTGGGATTGGCATTTAAAAAATATAAAAAATTGGGGATAAAATCATACGTTGTTGAAAGCAAGGAATCTTGACGTCAATTGAGATTCGTGGTATCATAAACCCTGTAAATCTATTAAATGCGAGGTTGTCACACAAAGAGGCAAGTGTGATAAAAAAAAGACCTCAAACCATTGCCTTAATTATTAACATTTATGAAAGCAGAAAAATTTCCCAAAATGGGAAAGTGCTACGGCCACAAGGTCATGGCAGACAACGGTGACATCTTTAACCGCGTAGAGGGTACAGATTGCCCGCAGGCAGGTAACTTCATTCTCACGCTTCTTCTGTGCTTCGGCCGTGTGGAGAGTGTGATAACCATCAAAGATGGTGAAAAGGTTGAAAGCCCGGTATTCGTTCCCAACAGCATATTTTCAGACGATAAAGGCACGTATTTTCTTCTGGCTAAGGAGAAAAACGAGGCTGAAATCGCTGAAAAGGCTGCCAAGAACGGATGCGGATACATCATCAACCGCGGTGGTGTGGCGGAAGCCTGGGTGAACGGAGAGCAAGTAACGTTCCCCGCTGAACTCACTAACGAGATGGGTGTAACCTACAAGTTTGTAGACTACGCCAAATACGCCGAAATCTGCAAGCGCGTCAACGGATACTGCACTGCCAGTAAAGTTGAACCGGTTATCTTGCTGGACATCAAAGCCGGCGAGCGTATCCAGGCCGTTGTCAACGGTGTGCGTGAGCATGACACCATACTCGAGGCTGGCATGGTTGCTGTTCAGAACATGTACCATGGTGAGAGCTACTCAATGAAAGTGGAGAAGCTGATGGCGAACTACGAGCTTGATTATGTGCGGGAAAACGGCATGCAGGTCTGGAAACCGAAGTTCGCTGTTCAGACCTGGACGTGGACAAGCGAAAACGTATTCGGCACACTCTGGGGCGGGTTTGAGTTCTTGGCTAAGGCCATGATAAACTTCACCGATCCCGGCGACGTATACGGTTGCAACTACGACGTCTTCAACGGCAACGATTTGGCCAACGGAAGCCACAAAAAGCTCGCCATATTCCTCCCCGTCAAACCGCTGGAAAAGGTTTGGCTGACATCTCCGGAAGCTATGTCCGGACATGTAGATGTTCTGGAGGGAGTCCCAAAGAGCGAGTATGTCGAAGTTCCTTCAGTCTATGAGGCTCTGGGTCTTCTGAACTAAGCGCTAAGCAAAAAACTTCCATTCACTCGGTGAATGGAAGTTTTTTGTTGCCGATTACCTGATTAAAGCTGTTGCAATGGGAGATAAATTAATCTATCATCACGGGCATAAGGCAATCGGGCAACTGCGTCGAAGCATGACTTCGATGAGGAAAGTCCGGGCTTCATGAGGACAAAGCACCAGATAACGTCTGGCTGGAGAAATCCAAGGGAAAGTGCCACAGAGATATACCGCCTGATTATATGTCAGGTAAGGCTGAAAAGGCGAGGTAAGAGCTCACCGCGGTTTTGGTAACAAGACCGGCAAGGTAAACCCTGTTTGATGCAAGACCAAGTTAGGAGTGTTCAAGTACACTTTTGGGTGTAAACTGGACAATTCGGAGTGTCCTCTCTCCGCTCCAGAGGTAGGTCGCGATGAGCTCAGCAGTGATGTTGAGCCCAGATGAATAGTTGCCGTTTTGTTTTGCTGTTTTGAGTAGAGCGAAAGCACAAAACCCGGCTTATAGATTGCCTTATATTTTTTTGAGGGGGAATTTTATGCAACACACACTGGCAAAAAACGTAGAAATAAAAGGCATAGGGCTTCATTCAGGCTGTGAAAGTGTATTGCGCATAAAACCGGCTCCCGAGAATTTTGGTATTGTTTTTAAAAGGGTAGACCTGTCTGGTGCTCCGGAGGTTAAAGCCTTATATTCTAATGTGATAGACACCAGAAATTGCACTTGTTTAGGTTTTCCCGGTGGCATCGTGTCCACAATTGAGCATTTAATGGCCGCATTGGCCGTTTGCGGAGTGGACAACGCTCTGATTGAAGTTAATAATCAAGAATTGCCGATTATGGACGGATCGGCGTTGCCTTTTTATGAGGCTTTGTCAAAAGCCGGTGTTTCTAAACAAGCCCAAGCCCGCAAAATATTAAAAGTTGTAAGCCCCGTCAAATTTGATGATGGAAAAGGCGGAAGCGTGGAGCTTTTGCCGGCAGAAGATTTTTCTGTCCATTTTTGCATAGAATTTCCTTCTAAGATTGTCGGACACCAAGAGTTTGATGCGCCCATAAGCGCAACGATTTTTGCCGAGAAAATAGCCCCATGCCGCACTTTTTGCGAAAAATATCAAGTTGATTATTTGCAATCAATTGGATTAATCAAGGGCGGAAGTCTGGACAACGCTGTTGTCCTGGATGGAGAAAATATTTTGAACGAAGGCGGCTTTCGAATGAAAAACGAATGTGTTAATCATAAAGTCATTGATGCGATAGGAGATATGTACACTTCCGGTTTTTTAATTAAAGGTCGTGTTGTTGCATCAAAAAGTGGGCATTATCATAATAATGAAGTGTTGAAACAGCTTTTTGCCAATAGCTCTAATTATGTTTTTGAAGAGGAATAGTTATGAAGAAAATTATGTTGCTTGTTACGGGACTATGTTTAATATCGGCTTGTTCATCGACACCGGACGATGAAATAACCCGCTCTGCGGAGCAGTTATATAACACCGGATACAAACAGCTTAATAAAACCCAATATGCTCGCGCCGCCGAAACGTTTGAAAAAATTGAGTTAGAGCATCCTTACTCCAAATGGGCAACAAAGGCGAAGCTTATGGGAGCCTACGCTTATTATAAAGATCAAAAATATGATGATGCCGTGCTGAGTTTAGATCGTTTTATTAAGTTTCACCCCGGCAATAAAGATGTCGCCTATGCCTATTATATGAAGGGGTTGTGTTATTACGAACAAATCGTCGGTATTGAAAAAGACCAAGAAAATACCCGTTTGGCTGAAGAGGCTTTTCAACAAGTTATCACACGTTTTCCGGATACGGATTATGCCAAAGACGCCAAAGCCAAACTTGATTTAATTAAAGACCATTTAGCCGGACAAGAAATGGAAATCGGGCGCTATTATCTTAATCAACACAACTATCTTTCAGCGCTGAATCGCTTTTCGGAAGTGGTAAATAATTTTCAAACTACCTCACACATAGAAGAGGCTCTTTATCGTCAGGTTGAAGTGTATGAAATCTTGGGCTTGTCCAAAGAGGCGGGTGATTCCTATAAGGTTTTGGGGCATAATTACCCCAAAAGCAAGTGGTATAAAAATGCCGGAAAACTTATGAAAAAGTAGGATATTTAAATGCTTCAATCTCTAAGCATCCGTAATGTTGTTTTAATTGACAAGTTGGATATTGATTTCAAATCGCATCTGAGTGTATTGACGGGTGAGACCGGTGCCGGAAAATCTATCTTGCTTGATTCCCTGGGGTTGGTTCTGGGAAAAAGAGCGGAAACATCGCTCATTAGACAAGGGGCGGAAAAATTGGGCGTTTTCGCGGTGTTTGATGCTGAGGCTGATAACGCGCCGTTACAAAAATTGTTGGCTGAAAATGAGATTGAAACCGGTGATGAAATAATTATCAAACGTACTTTGGGACATGATGGTAAAGGCAAAATATTTTTCAATGACCAGCCTATTAGTGCCAAACTCCTCAAAGAGATTGGTAAGTGTCTGGTGGAAATTCATGGTCAGTTTGACAATCAAGGCCTCCTAAATCCGGCTGTTCATCAAGAAGTTTTAGACGCTTTCGGTGATTATGCTGAGTTGAAAGGTAAGGTTTCAACGGCTTTCCGTGAATATAAAGAGATAGCAAAGGCCAGAGAAAAAGCTGAGGCGGATATTTTTAAGGCTCGAGAAGAAGAAGAAAATTTGCGCCATTGGGTTAAAGAACTGGAACAAATCAATCCGCATAGAGGGGAAGAAGAGGAGTTGTCCGCTCGCCGGCAGGAGTTGATGCACGCTGAGAAAATTGTGGAAAGCCTCAATAGTGCATATTCATCACTCACTCAAGGGCGTGATGTTCAAACGGCCATTCGTCAAGCTCAAACAGCCGTAGATAAAGCTAATCAGTATGTTAATGGTCGTTTTGATGATGTTTATGGTGCTCTGGACAGAGCCTTAATAGAGGTTTCTGACGCAGTTGAAGGTTTAGAGGCGGCATCTTCGGATATTAGCTTAGATAGTGGTGAGCAGGAAAATCTGGACGGTCGCTTGTTTGCTCTCAAGGATCTAGCTCGTAAACATGGAGTGGGCGTAGATGATCTGGAAGATGTTCTGCGACAATTCAAAGCAAAGCTAAATAATATAGAGCAGGGCGAAGATGGGATGAAATCCCTTCGCAAAGCCGAGCAAGAAAAACGCCTAGCATATATTCAGGCCGCGAACACCTTGCATACCGCCCGAGTAAAAGCCGGCGCCGAGCTTGATTCTTTGGTTATGAAGGAATTACCGCCTCTGAAAATGGAAAAGGCGCGTTTTGTTACACAAATTGCCAATAAGGACGAAAACAACTGGAGCGAAAATGGTTTTGATGATGTTTCATTTACCGTTTCAACAAATCCAAATTCTCCGCAAGGTCCATTGAATAAGATTGCTTCCGGCGGGGAATTATCTCGTTTTATGTTGGCACTAAAAGTAAATTTAGCCAAAAGTTCCAATGTGTGTAGTATGATTTTTGATGAGGTGGACGCAGGCATCGGCGGTGCAACGGCGCAGGCTGTCGGTGAAAGGCTTGCGCGTTTGGCGGATACGGTTCAGGTTTTGGTGGTAACTCATTCTCCACAGGTTGCCGCTCGAGGAAGTCACCATTTCAGGGTTGAAAAAAATACTGTCGATAATGTAACGACAACAACGGTTAAAGAGCTGAATGACGTTGAGCGACGGGAGGAAATTGCCCGTATGTTGGCCGGAGAAACCATAACTGATGAAGCGCGTGCGGCAGCAGAGGTTTTACTGGTGGGATAAAACGCAAAAGATTTGTGTTTCCTAAGTCTGGTACCTTATTCATAAAAAAAAGCCTGATTAATATCAGGCTTTTTTAAGTATATTTAAGGCTATTTCTTTAAGACAACCACTCCGGGGAGCTCTTTACCTTCCATCCATTCGAGGAAAGCGCCGCCGGCGGTTGAAATGTAAGAAAACTTGGATTCTACACCGGCATTAGCCAATGCAGATACGGTATCGCCGCCACCTGCAACAGAAACAAGTTTTCCTGCCTGAGTCAATTCAGCGGCCTTAGCGGCAACTTGGTTCGTTGCATTGTCAAACGGTTTAAGCTCAAACACGCCGAGAGGGCCGTTCCAAACCAAAGTTTTGCATTGTGCCAATTTGTCATTAATAGAAGTAATAGTTTTGGCGCCAACATCCATTAAAATCCAACCTTCAGCCGGAATATCAACTAATTCAACGGTTTTGTGTTCTGCATCGGCTTTAAATTCCTTGGAAACAACAACATCTAAAGGCAAAACAATTTCACAATTATTGGCTTTTGCCGTGGCCATAATCTCTTTGGCGGTATCAAGCATATCCATCTGAACCAAAGAATTTGCCTCATTAACGGTATCAATTCCGCTGGCTTTCATGAATGTGTGCGCCATACCGCCGGAAATAACGAGCTTATCAACCTTTTTAACCAAATTGTTGAGCAAATCAAGCTTGGTGGAAACTTTAGATCCTCCGACAACAGCCATCAACGGGCGTTCCGGAGCATTTAAACCTTTGGTCAAAGCATTAACTTCTTCTTCCATTAACAATCCCATGGCCGCAGGGCGTAATTTAGCGGCGGCAACCATAGAGGCATGCGCGCGGTGAGCCGTAGAAAAGGCGTCAGAAACGTAAAAATCGGCAGGTTTAACCAATTCAGCGGCAAAACTCTCGTCACCTTTCTTTTCTTCATTGTAAAAACGCAGATTTTCCAACAATAAAATTTCATCGTTTTTCATGTTTTTCACAGCGTCGACAACTTTATCCCCGATGCAGTCATCAACAAAAACAACCGGACGACCCAGAGCTTTTTCCAACGGTTTAGCCACATGAGAAAGTGAATTTTTCATATCGCCTTTGCCTTCCGGACGCCCAAAGTGAGAGATAACGACAACTTTAGCGCCTTTGTCCATTAAAGTGCGGATTGTCGGTACGGTACGGTCAATGCGTGCAGTGTTTGTAACATTGAAGTTTTCGTCCATAGGAACGTTCAGGTCAGCGCGCAACATAACTGTTTTACCGGCCAAATCGCCCAAATCTTTAATTGTTTTGTATTCCATATTTTTATCCTTTGTAACAATATTAATTTTCCTCAATATATAGCTGAAGCTTAAAAAATGTCAATAATCACCGCCGTGCTGCACACAAAAAACAACCGATGCAACATGTGACACCGGTTGTAAGAAAAAGAGAGGATTAGTCGCGCCCGCCTGATGTCCTTCGGGCCTGAAGCGCTGCGCCAACATTTGATGGAACGGAAACAGGTGTTTGTCCATCTTTATACGATTTTGACTTAGGAGCAATATATTGTCCGTTATTGTCATAATACTTCCGAATGTCAAAAGTATTATCGTCTTTTATCTTATCTGTACTCAGGCAGGATTCAACTTCCCTTCCGTTTACGCGCTGAACCATTCTGATTTGTCCGGCAACAGCACTGTTTGTACCGTTTTGGATTGATTCGATAGCCTTATCGGAGCTGGAAGCTTTCAGTTTTCTGGCAATAATTTCTTTCTGGCGTTCCAATTCCTTATGGAAAATAATATCCATATTAGAATTATCCTGCGGGGTTCCTTCGTAATTACGTTTGTTTTGTTGTGCATCTTCTCCATTGTAGTAATCACTGACGGCAACCAAAGCACGATAAGCGGCCTGCGTCTCAATAAAGTCATATCCGGTATCTTTTCCTTCAGAACCTTCCTTAGCACGATGCTGAACTTTTTTGACCATGGTATCAAAATATCCGCCCTCGATATTAAACAAGTTCGCACGCTCCGATCGTTCAGATTTTGTCAGTTCGTCGATATAGGTCTGTAAAGTGCTTTCAGTCGTATGATTAGGATTTTTCTGTTTCGCATAAGCTTCCTGAAGCAGCAATTGGTTTAGCAGATTTTTCTTAAATTCAATATTGACGAAAGTGTCCTTTTTAGCGTTTTTCAGCTCATTAAGCATAATCTCCACATCTCCGGGGCCGATGCTGGGAGCATCAGGGTGTTCAGCCGAGCACAAAATCGGAACCATTTGCGTTTTACCGGCCGATTTCCAAAAGGCCTCAAGTCCTTCACCACCGATTTTTTCGACTATTGAAGGTGGAAGCTCAAAGTGGGTGCAACCGCCAACCTTAAATCCGTCTAAAAGGGCTCTGGCATACTTTCCTTCCATTTTACTGTTCTTGGGCAAGCCCCAACGAGCTGTAACTTGTCCTTTTTTTACTTTATATCTTATTGAAAAGGCAATTTTTTTATTACCATCTTTATCAATGTCATAAGCCTTAACCTTACAGGAGCCGGCAAAAGGGTTTTGACAAATTTTAAGCTGATTTTCGCCTGTAAAACCAAGAATTTTTAACCGAAAAGCCGATTTTTCAGCCATTTTTTTGATGTCAAAATTATTTTTTCTTGTCGGCGCTCCCAGACGAGGTGGATTTAAACCTAAAGCATCGTAGGTTTCCTCGGGTTCGTTGATGTTTTCGCTATCATTTTCTTCACCATCATTTTCCTGTTCGGAAAAACGTAGCTGATGTTTACGCTCAGTGCTTTCATCAAGCTCATTCCAAGTATCGCCTAAATTTTGTTTATCTTTACTCATCGATAACATCCTTATTTTTTAGATTATCAGGAAAATTTACATTCTCTATGAAATTGCATTTCAAAAACTCATGCAAAGCACTAATTTGCTTTTTCGTAAAAACATCATTCGGGGCCAAAACCACGCTTCGACCATTTTCAATGGTGAAACTAAGACCTGTTCCCTGCAAGTTTTTCATAACAAAAAGGATATGCTTACCGCCCTTACCATCTTCTTTCAGAGCTACCTCACTACGATTTGCCCCTGCAACGGGGCAGTCCGGAAAATATTTTTCTTCAACAGATTTGCTGAAGGCGTAAGCATAGGACAGTTGCTTTTTCATAACAGGGGCTTCACCGATTTGCTTGAGCAGAACACTAAAGTTGCTTTTAGACAAATCAGCATCTTCATCATCTAAAGAATGGTAATCCAGCCATGCCGACCAATCTTTAGACATTGAAAAAACAAATTGATACATTCGTGAAGCAACCATTTCGCAAAACCTTTACAAATATATATCTATACCAAGTATATCACAAAATAGAGAAAAAACAACTATTTTTGTCTAAGTGTGCAACAGCCTATCACGATAAGATTAATTTTACATAAACAAAACCCTCGGCAAAAACCGAGGGTTTTCGGAAAACAAGCAAAAAACTAAATTTTGCTTTTTAAATTAGCAATCAAAGCATCGATACCGCCGGCGTTATTTTTGATAAACGCTGTGTACTCATTGCGAGCGGTTATCGCTAAGCTCACATTTTCAATAACAATATCTACAATTTTATACTTTCCGCCTTTTTCACGAACACGCCAAACAACCTTGGCCGGTTCCCCTTGCTCCATCGGAACCAATGAATTCACAAAAATTTGTCCGGCAGAGTTAGAGGCTGTAGTACCCTTGAAGACAAATTCTTTTCCCTTAAACTCATCAAAACGCTTAGACCAAGTGGAAACATTCAGTTGGCGATAAACCTTTATAAATTCCTTACGTTGCTCCGGAGTGGCTGAACGCCAATTGCGCCCCAAAACAAACTGTCCGATAAAATCTAAATCTAGCGCCTCGTTAAACAGTTTTGAAAAGCGAGCATCTTTCTCTTCTTGAGAAACATTGGCGTTGATAATTTGCTCAATTCCTTCTGTTGTAACATTTTTAACAAAAGTTTCGGCAGCTGCTCCGTCAACCTCTGCTTTGGCTGCATGGCTAAACAAAAAGACAGCGGCTAAGCTGAGAAGAATTTTTTTCATTATAGGTTTCCTTTTAATAGTTGGTTAATTAAATTAGTTTGCTTCCATTTCATCAAAGACATGATCTTCATCTTCAATGCCGAAATCAAAATCATAAGTGTTGGATTCGCCTTTTACATCATTAAAGCAGCGCAGTTTACTCTGATTTTGCAAATAAGCCGAACGCATCGTGACATAATAGTCAACAGAATTGCGTTCCAAATCATCCAAAAGCTCAAGCGCGGATTCTCTGAGGGTGACGGCCTTAACAGCGGCATAAGACCAAGTAACTTTATCATGTACATTGGCATCATTATAAGTTGCCCAAAATACAGGATCAAGAGCAAATTCCAGAGCCATGCCAGCAGCGTCACGAGGCGTGCTGGGACCCAAAAGGGGCAACACGATAAATGGTCCGTCAGGAATACACCATTTAGCAAATGTTTCGTTAAAAGAAGTCCTGTCGGCAGGGAGCCCCCAACCTTCAGCGACATCAAACATACCGAGCAAACCGAGAGTCGAATTTAGGGCAAAACGAGACACGTTTTTTAAGGCAGTAACGGGCTCTGCTTGCAACAGGTGATTCCCTGCATTAAGCGGTTCCTTTAGGTTTGCCAAAGCAGAGTTAACCCGCTCACGAATAAACGGATTTGTAACGGCGCGATACCCTTGTGCAACCGGCTTCAAAACATAACGATCAAACTCGTTGTTAAATTTGAACATGGCACGATTATAGGTCTCAAAACGGTCAACTTGATCATGCTTGTCATTAAGGTCAGAGGAAGAGGCACAAGAAGCCAAAAACAGGGCGACAAAGCCCAAACACCCAAAACAAACAGCTTTTTTAAGCATGTTATCACCCTTTCTAATACATATTTAATTGATACATAATATAGCATTATAAATTTTGAAATCAATAAATTTAAAATGAAATCCAACGCTTAAAGACAATGTTACAAATAGGAAACCTTTTGTGTTTTGCAATGTTTGAGGGTTTGTCATATCATCAGCACCAGTTGAAAACTTAACGAGGAAAATAAAATGAGTACTAAACCGAATAAACCGATTAATTTGTTTGACTGTAAAACATCTCAGAGCGTCATTGGCAGAGATAAATTTTTAAAAGCTTTTGAAACTATTTTGGAGCATGGCGGCTATTGCCAAGGTCCGGAAACTCGTGAGTTGGAAGAAAAGTTAGCGGCTTATTCCGGAGTTAAATATTGCTCAACAAACGGTTCGGGAACAGATGCGTTAACTCTGGCTTTAATGGCTTGGGATGTTAAGCCTGGCGATGCTGTTTTTGTTTCATCATTCACTTTTGTAGCTTCTGCTGAAGCTCCTGTTTTATTGGGTGCAACACCTGTTTTTGTGGATTCTAAACCGGATACATACAATATGGATCCCAAGGACTTGCAGCGCGCTATTGATGAGGTTAAAAAAGAGGGTAAGTTGAGATTAAAAGCTGTTATTCCTGTTGACATCTTCGGTTCTCCTTGTGAATATGATGAGATTATTAAAATCGCACACGATAACGGCATGAAGGTTTTAGCCGATTCTTGCCAAGGTTACGGTTCTATTTACAAAGGCAAAAAAGCCGGCTCTATCGCTGATATGACGGCAACATCTTTTTATCCGACAAAGCCCTTGGGCGGATACGGCGATGGCGGAGCGACATTCACCAACAACAGTGAAGAAAATGAGTTGATTAAGTCTTGTCGTGTTCATGGGATGAGCCCTGAAGACCACTATGATAACGTTCGTTTAGGAATGACCGGTCGTATGAACACTTTCCAAGGTGCTGTTTTGTTGCAAAAGTTGACAGTTTTGGATAAAGAGTTAAAAGACCGTTACCGCGTAGCTTCTCGTTATGACAATGAGTTGAGTAATTACTTCGGAAAACAAAGAATCTTGGAAAATTGCAAGTCAGCTTATGCGTTGTATACAATCAATTGCGAAGACAGAGATGAGTTGATGGCTTATTTGAAAGATAACGGTATTCCTTGCGGTGCATACTATCCGCGTCCGGTAAATACTCAAACCGCTTATGCAAAGTGGAACAATCGTCCGATGCCGGTTTGCGAAAAACTGTCTAAGACCGTTCTTTCTATTCCGATGACACCGTATTTAGATGACGAGGACTTGGATTATGTAATCAACAAAATGAATGAGTTTGCCGCAAAGAAGACTTCAAAAGCCGCATAATTCGTTTAATTGACCAACAAAAACAGTTCCGGTTCTATTGTAGCGCTCGAGCTGTTTTTTTGTTGTCAGCAAAAACACTTTATTAATATTTATTATCTATACTCCAATCACAAAGTATAATAAGGAGGGAAATATGAAAGCATTTATGATTTTGGTTGTTTTGGCCGGTTTGGCTTATGGCGGAAAGTATTTATATGACAATCATTACTTTGACAGTTTCTTGCAAAGCGTGGAAAAAACAACAGAACGTACATCTGATTTTGCAACGGATAAGGCTGTAAAAGAAGCCGATTTCTAACAAAAATTGTTGAACAGGGGCTTGGATAAAAACACGCCCCTGTTTTTTGCTCATTTTCCACAAAAAAGCAAAATTAATGCTGGACAAGTGCGTAAATATGAATTATAAACCATTCCGTCAATTGATGCTCGGGTAGCTCAGTTGGTAGAGCAGAGGACTGAAAATCCTCGTGTCGGCGGTTCGATCCCGTCCCCGAGCACCATTAAAAAGCCTCCGTTACGGAGGCTTTTTATTTTTATATGTACGAAAAGGATAAAGATGAAAATAGGCGTTTTTGACTCCGGTTTGGGTGGTCTGGTAATAACCAAAGCATTTATTAAATCTATGCCGGACTACGACTATGTTTATTATGGAGACACGCAAAACCTGCCATATGGTGAAAAAAGCAATGCACAGATTCTGGCCTATACGATTGATGCCATGAAATTTCTGATTTCGCAAAAATGTGCTTTAATTATTATCGCTTGCAATACGGCAACATCGGTCGCCCTTCGTTATTTACAACAGCAGTTTATGCCCCAATATGCACCGGATACCAAAGTTTTGGGAGTGATTATTCCAACGGTGGAAGAGGCCTTGTCGACAACAACTTCTAAAATAGGGGTCGTTGCAACGGCCATCACGGTTGGTTCGCATATTTATCGAGCAGAGTTGAACAAAATAAACCCTGAACTGGGTATTCAAGAGGTTGCGGCTCCGGAACTTGTTCCTTCAATTGAAAACAATGATTTTATCTCGGCCGAAAAATATTGTGAAAAATATGCCGGAGAGTTTCAGGATATTGATAGCCTTATTTTAGGGTGCACTCATTACCCTCTGGTAAAAAATTATTTTCGGAAGTTTTTGCCGAAAAATGTGCGTATCATTTCACAAGATGAATTGATGGGAGAAAAGCTAAAAAATTATTTGCAACGGCATATTGAAATCGACATCACATTGAGCCGTAATGCGGATTATAAATTTTTGGTAAGCAGCCTCAATCCTCATTATCAAAAAGTGGCTTCCGCTTTGTTTCCGGATATTCCCGTTCAGGAGGTAAAGGCAAATGCGTAAAGATTTTTATATCTTCCGTCACGGAGAAACCGATTATAACAAAGAACATCGTTGGCAAGGTTGCAGTATTGATGCTGAACTTAACGACACGGGAAGGGCGCAGGCGGCCACCTTAATTTCCAAACTCAAAAACGTCGGCTTAGAAATTATTTACAGCAGCCCTTTAAAACGCGCTAAAGAAACGGCGGAAATTGTAGCAAAGGATCTGAAGCTTCCTGTTGAATTTATAGGTGATTTGCGAGAAGGATGTTTCGGAGAGGCTGAGGGCATGCTTAAAGATGAAATATCTCGTAAATTTCCTGTTATTTTTGAAAAATGGTATAATGGAAGTGATGATTTAGATGTTGGCTTTCCCCAGGGCGAAACAAAACGCCAGATGCAGCAGCGTATGCAAAATGTTTTATCAGGATTACTGTCAAAGGAGTATAAAACCATTGGATTGGCCTCTCATGGAAGTTCTATTCGATATCTCCTCACGTCTTTGAGTGTTCCGCCTCACCACATGCCAAATGTAGCCCTGTTCCATATCGTTTATGATAACGGAGTTTGGTCTGTTGAAGAATAAAAAACAACCCCGTCGAGACGGGGTTGTCAAACAAGAAAGAGCTAAATGGCTTGCTCAAATTCCTTTTTCAAATCACGGTCAAATATGCTGCGGATAGTTGTTTTAATGTCCGCCTTTTCATAAACCGCTTTGTATAAAGCCTGGCAAATAGGCATATCGATTCCCTCTCTGTCAGAAATGATTTTCACAGCCTTAAGGGTGGGTACACCTTCGGCCAGTTTACCAAAATCTTCGCCGCGGGCAAATTTTTCACCAAAAGTCCTGTTGTGGCTGTGTTTGGAGAAGAGAGTCGCTTCATAGTCTCCAAGGTGGGCTAATCCGTAAGCAGTCATGGGATTTCCGCCGAAGTATTTAATAATGCGTCCGACTTCCACGGGGGCGCGAGCCATTAAAGCGCCTTTAAGCCCGTACCATTCCAGGCCGTCCAAAATACCGGCAGCAATGCCGATAACATTTTTAAGAGCGGCGCCAACCTGATTTCCGATAAGGTCAGAACCATAGTAAAGACGAATTAAATCGCTTTGTAGCATTTTAATCAATCTGTCCTTGGTTTCTTCTTCGTAGCTGTCAATCACGGCACAAGAAGGAACACCTTTCATATAATCTTGAACATGTCCGGGACCGGCCAGCACAGCAATATGAATATCCTGTTTGATTTCTTGTTTCATAATATCATGCATGATGGTTGCACTGGGTTCTTCCAAACCCTTCATAGCCAGTAAAAAGGTTTTCCCGCTAAGGTTATATCCGTTAAGCTCTTTGCATAAGCCGCGGAAATATTGACACCCAACTGAAATAATAACAGTGTCGTTCTTCAAGACCGCCGGAATATTATCATGCAGAACCATGTTATCCGAAAGTGACAAATAAGCATTTTTACGAGTGTCTCTCAGTTCGGCAAAATTCGGTGACGAAGGAATGTCATACATATCAAGGTCAAAGCCGCAACGATTAGCCGCATACCAACCCAAAAATGTGCCCCAGCGACCGCATCCGATTAAAGATAGTCTTTTCATGCCAAATCCTTTTTTTAGTTACAGATAATAACTTACCTATAACCCCAAAATACATTTGAGGCAACATGAGAGTGATAAAAACACACAGAATAGGCTAAAGAGATCCTTTTTTTGCCCGCTGACGAGTCACAATGGCGCTGATGTGATCAAACTCTTCAAAGGAATGATACGCATAATCCAAACTTTTTTTATCCATGTCATAAAAAACCTGGTTGGCTAAAGATTGGATGGCATTGTCTATTTGTTTAAACGCCGAATTATAATCGGCATTATAATTGTTTTTGATTTTCTTTTTAACAATATTATGATAAGCAGAAATAACCTTAGCAGTTTCATCAGCCGAATTGGCATAACCTTTCTCTTCAAAGTCACGCATAATCCGTGCTGTTGTCTGATAAAAGCACTTGTTTGTAAGAATGCTTCGCTGCTTTTTATTGTTACTATCAATTATCATTTCATGAAATCCATAGCTTTTCGTGGAAAAGTGTTTAGCATAAAATAATTAAATTTGCAAGCCGTTTGTGCTCTTTTTTATATATTGATTATAGCTTATTAAGTTTAACGGAGTGTTAATCTGACAACGCTCCTCCTAATGTAAGATATACCGTCTTGGTGATTTGCCCGTTTTGGAAATTAGTATTTTTTATTTATTTGCCACCCTTTTGCCGCCAAATTGCACATGTCGTGATAAACGGAGCGGTTGTTTTGAGGCGTGGCAATAATACCACAGACGATTCTCTTTCCGGCAGCAACAATTTCTGGAATTTCCCATGCTCTGTTTTCTAATTTATAATGCGCCAAATCAGCAAATAAACGCGCCTCCATATATTCGCCAAAATCAGAATAACAAATTTTAGGAACACCTTTAAAACGTTGACGATATTTTTCAAACAGTTGGATATGCTCAGGAAGGATATAGCCGTCTCCCAGCAACAAATCTACAAAGGTTTTGTAGACCACGGGATTCTTCCAACCGCCGCCAAACAAAATATATGAGTTAGGCAAATCAAGCGTGTCATCGGTGAGGGTTAATGCTTGCACGGCAACGTAGGCGCTGAAGTATTCTAAAGTATGCACAATGTTGCAGAACATGTTATCATTGCCTTGGAACGGATAATCTTTCTTAATCATACGAAAAACATCATCTTTAAAATAATATTGCGGATCTCCGGATTTTGGGAGCAGCGTTTCGTAAAAAGAACGTCCTTTGTCATAAAGCTTTTGCAAAAGTTCTTTAAGAAGCGTCCCTTTTAAGCCGTATTTTCCGTCTTTATCATAACTGTCTTGGGTGTAGGTTCGGATAAAATTGTCTGTGTATTCGTTAAACGGACCGGAATCGCTTCCCGATTTTGCCGAACCATTTATAATCCAAGCAAAATTTGAGGTGTTGCCGCCATTGTAATAACAACCGTCTCCCTCATTGGCAGCAATATGTGCATTATGCGGTGAAACCAAAGGAGCACCGTCAAAACCGGCCATGAGTGGGGCAGAGCGAAAATCATAGACAACGGGAATTCCTGTTAAATCGGCCAACATCTGTCCGGAACCTATCTGCAAGGTATAAGCATCGCCCCCTTCGCTTTTTGCCCGAGAAGGCGGGTAATGATCCAGTGTTTTTCCATGAAACCCAATGGCGGTAATGTCTTTTTTATGAATATTGTTCTGTGCGAGCATGTCATTAATGCAATCGGCAATCTGGCGGATGTATAGGTCGTGTATTTCCTTAAACTCAGGAAGTATTTCAATCTCGGCAGCGGTTTTCCCGGAAACTTGGTGGCGCAAGTTCTCCACGCTTTCCTGCATTTTTTTATCATAAGGACGAGAGTAGGCGCAAATATCTTTCATTTTATCGCCGTTAAACTCTGTCATAATCAAATCTATGGCGTCCATAGAGTTTCCCGTCATGTTGCCGATAATCAACTGTCGCATAAAACCTCCGTTTTTTACAGTTTTTTGTAAAATATAATATTTTGAAAAATTTTACCATAAATATCTGAAAAAAATTCCCGTCTTGAAAGTTATAAAAGGATATTTATCTATATCTTAAAGAGATGGGGAGGTTTGATAATGCCGATAAATTTAACGATGGATACAGCTGCATTTATTGATAATCTAAAGAAAGATACGACTAAGCCGCTCTATGAACTGACGCCGCAACAGGCAAGGCAGGTTTTGCTGAATGCCCAGTCTTTACCGGTAAGAAAACCGTCAGTTTTAACAGAGGATATTAATATTCCGATAGAAGACAACAAAGTCTTACCGGCAAGGATAGTTCGTCCTCACGGAAGCCGGAAAGTTTTGCCGGTTATTTTTTATATTCATGGCGGTGGCTGGGTCATGGGCGATGAAAACACACACGATCGCTTAATACGTCAATTGGCCGTGGGAGCGGAGGCCGCTGTCGTTTTTCCTCTGTACACACCCTCTCCTGAAGCCCGTTATCCGCAAGCAATACGTGAATTATTTTCCGCTTTGCAATATATTTCAAAAGAGTCCGAAGGTCTGAACTTTCAATCAGGAAAAATTGCTGTGGCAGGGGATAGTGTCGGGGGAAATATGGCAACGGTTATGGCATTAATGGCCAAAGAAAACAATGGCCCAAAAATCATTTTCCAGCTTTTGTTTTATCCGGTAACAGATGCCGCGATGAATACGCATTCCTATGAAGAATACGCCGAAGGTCCGTGGTTGACATCTAAGGCAATGGAATGGTTTTGGAATGCCTACGAGCCCGATATGGAAAAGCGCAAAGAAATTACAGCTTCTCCTTTGCAAGCTGAAATCGAACACTTAGAGGGGTTGCCTCCAACCATGATCATCACGGCAGAAAATGATGTGCTGCGTGATGAGGGGGAGGCTTATGCCAGAAAACTTATAAAAGCGGGAGTAGATGTCAGTTCCGTCCGAGTCAACAATACAATTCATGACTTTGTAATGTTAAATGCGCTTTCTCAATCAAAACCGACGCGTTTGGCGATCAACATGGCTGCAGCAATTTTGCATCGAATATTTTACAAGCGCCACACCAGACACACACACTAAAAAACAGCCTGAATTTCAACTTCAGGCTGTCAGATATTATCGTTATGTCTTTAAGTTAACCGCCACTTGCAACATTTCATCATTTACCGTAAAAGCGTTTGCATTGCTGGTGTAAGCTCTTTGCGTCATAATTAAGGTGCCGAATTCTTCGACAACATCAACGTTAGATCTTTCCAAAGCTCCGGGAATCAAATAATTCCCTTCCACAAAATAACTCTCGCCGGTCTGAGAGTTTGCTTCAAACAGAGTGCCGTCATAAGGAGATAAGTTTCCGGGAGCAGTAAAACCCGTAATCGCCAATTTTGCAATGTGGTAAGTACTTCCGTTTGTATAGGTTGCTTTAACAATCCCTTCTTCATCAATAAAGCTTTTTTGGTAGCTCCCGCTGGGGGCTCCGTTTTGGTTAACATAAGTGGCACCGGTTCCGCCGGCATATTGCGTCATATTAGAAATATCCAACAAAATATTGCCACCGATTCCATCATCCCACTGAACATCAATGGTCAAAGACATGGGAGAGAGCAATTCTCCTTTATTGCTAAACACCACTTCGGTTTCGCTACCCACTGCGGTTCCTCCGGCGGTACTGAAAGAGAGTGTCCAAATGTTATTTTGTCCCTCAACTTTTTTGAAAATCATGTTAAGCGTATCAGCTTCATGATTTTCGGCATAGATAGGGATGGAATAAGCGCTGCTGTCAACGTCATCAGCCGGAACGTTAGCGGTAATTTTTGCCTCTGTTGTTGGTCTGGCGGGCATCGTCTCAGGGTATTCAATAATAATATCACTGGGATTAGCGCTGAAACCGCCGCCTTCAAGCGCCGCAAACCCCTGAACTTTCAATCCATTTTTAGAAATCAGGTACGGTTTGGCGTTTTCACTGCGCAACATAAAATCACCGGCGCGGGTGTAAAAAGTCTTATTGTAGTCATCAACCAAGGTAAAGAAGGCATTAGTGTTTCCGGAAATGGCTACATCATAAGCATTTCCTGTTGTGTTCAAAAGCCCCTGCGTTTCCACCAATGTTCTATCGGAATAGCCCACACCCTGAATATCCGTCCGTGACGATGATATGCCGGCGGCATTAGTTTTCACCGCGGGATTGGATCCCAACAAGGTGTAAAACATGGTTTGATTGCTTTTGTAGCCTACTGTATTCATATTAGCAATGTTAGTGCTCACTTGACCAACGGCATGGGCATAAGCCTCCATGCCGGTTGTGGAAGGAACAAACATACTTAAAGCCATAACAACCTCACATTTTACAAATTTACTATACATGTCTATGCAATTTTCGTGCCATATTTGCGGAGGGTGTCAAGAGTTATCCCCGAGAAATAATTTGCAATATAGTGTGTGTTTACAAAACAGAGCTATCATCTAATATAAAACCAACTGAAAACTATTTTGTTAACGAAAGGAAATGTTATGTCAAAGATTCATCCTACCGCTGTTGTTGAAGATGGTGCGCAAATAGCCTCCACGGCAGAAATTGGTCCCTTGTGCTGGATAAGTTCACGTGCAAAAATTGGTGAGAATGTTCGCCTGCTCGGAAGAGTAACGGTTATGGGGGATACAACAATCGGTGAAGGAACAATAGTTTTCCCGGGAGCTGTATTGGGTGCTGGACCTCAAGATCACGGTAACGAGTTCAAAGAAGAGGCAAAACTTATTATCGGAAAAAATAATATCATTCGCGAAAATGTTACCATGCACGCCGGCACGCCAAAGGAACATTTCACAACGGTTGTTGGCGATGACGGAATGTTCATGATTAACTCTCATATCGCTCATGACTGTGTTGTCGGAAATAACGTAATCATGACAAATAATGCCGTAATCGGCGGACATGTTCACCTGGCTGATGGGGTTATCATCGGCGGAAACTCCGCGGTTCACCAGTTCTGCCATATCGGACGCAAAGCCATGATTGGCGGAATGACAGGAGTTACACGCGATGTTATACCGTTTGGTATTGTAACAGGGGATAGAGGAAGCCTGCGCGGAATAAACCAAATCGGTTTGAAAAGAAGCGGCGTATCTGAAGCCGAAGTCAAAACAATGACAAGAGCTTTCATGTTTATCTTCAAAGGCAAGAATGGAACTTTGGAGGAACGTCTGGTTGAGGCTCGCAACAAATACAAAGATATTCCGACAATCGTCGAACAGCTTGACTTTATTGAGGAATCTCTAAAGGGGCGTCGTAATTTAATGACGGCTGAATAATTAAGTTTTTCGAAGGACTGTTAATGGTGGAACAGCGTAAATTGGGCATAATTGCCGGCGGCGGGGCAATTCCCGCAATGCTTGTGGAACATTGTCAGAAACAAGGGCGTCCGTTTTTTGTTTTGGCAATTGAAGGCAATGCCGAAAAAAATTTAGTGAATGAAAATATTCCTCATCAGTGGATTCGTATCGGGCAGGCCGGAACAGGTTTTAAACGACTTGCCGAAGAAAAAGTCCAAGACGTTGTTATGATTGGCACCATTCGCCGTCCGAGTTTCTTTGATCTCGTGCCGGATTTGCGAACAACGGCCTTTTTCGCTAAAATCGGCTCGTCCGCTTTGGGAGATGACGGAATCTTGAGAGCTCTGGTCAAGGAGATTGAAAGCGAAGGCATTGTCGTTCGGGGTATTCATGAGGTCATGTCCGAGCTACTTGTAAAGGAAGGTGTTTTGGGTAAACACAAGCCCGATAAACAGGCGCTTGCAGATATTAAACGAGGGATTGAAGTGGCTCAAACTTTAGGTCGTTTAGATGTCGGGCAAGCCGTTGTTGTTCAGCAAGGACTTGTTCTGGGCGTTGAGGGTATAGAAGGGACAGATGCTCTAATTCGCCGTTGTGGAGATTATCGCCGTAAAGGTGTCGGAGGGGTATTGGTCAAAATGCGCAAGCCTCAGCAGGATATGCGTATTGATTTGCCGACAATTGGTCCTCGTTCTGTAACCAGAGCCAAAGAGACCGGCTTGCGTGGTATTGCGGTACATGCCGGAAACAGTCTGATTGTTGATGAAGCCGAAGTTATTCGTTTGGCGGATAAGGAAGGTTTATTTGTTGTAGGAGTAACCCCTGATGGAGAATAATAGCCTTCAACCGTTAAAAGTCTATTTGATAGCAGGGGAGCCGAGTGGTGATTTGTTAGGATCTCGCCTCATGAGAGCCTTGCGTAAAAAGACAAACGGAGCCGTTGAGTTTTACGGAATTGGCGGTGACACAATGGAGGCTGAAGGTCTTACATCACTGTTTGATATTTCAGATTTGGCTGTAATGGGGCTTGTTGAGGTCATTCCGAGTATTCCAAAGATACTGCGCCATATAAAAAATACGGTGGAAGATATTCAAAAAATAAAACCGGATATTGTTGTCACGGTTGACAGCTGGAGTTTTTCGGCTCGTGTGCACAAAAAACTCCGCAGATTAAAAACGGGAATTCCTCAACTGCATTATGTTGCTCCCCAAGTTTGGGCATGGAAGAAAAAGCGCGCCCGCACAATGTATAAGTATATTGATGCGCTAATGACGCTTTTGCCGCAGGAGCCCAAATATTTTACCCCCTATCATCTGGAAACGGTTTTTGTCGGGCATCCGGTTATTGAAAGCGAGGTTTTGCTCGCTTCAGGCGATGATTTTCGCCGGAAATACGGGGTTGCGGAAGATAAAAAGGTAATTTGTGTTTTGCCGGGGTCCAGACACAATGAAGTAAGTTTGTTATTTCCCGTTTTCGCAGAGGCAGCTAAACAACTTCTGGAAAAAGATCCAAACTTGTATTTTGTTATTCCGACAGTCAAAACCGTATCGCAAAGGGTAAGAAAATATGCGGAGGAGTTAAATTTACCTATAACCATTGTGGAAAGTCAACAGGACAGATATAGCGCCTTTCGAGCAGCCTCTGCGGCAATTGCCGCTTCAGGAACCGTAGCTCTGGAATTGGCAATCATTCATGTCCCGCATATCGTTGCTTATAAAGTGTCAAAATTGACGGCTTTTATTGTCAGTAAAATCATGAAGATACAATTTGTAAACCTATCAAACATCATGCTGGGAAGAGAGATTGTTCCGGAGCTTCTCCAACAACGTTGTGTGGCCGGTAACATTATTCACTACATAACAGAACTGCTGCAAAAGAAAGACCTCTATCAAAAGCAGATGGCTGACTTTGATAAAGTGAAAAAACTCTTGGAGTGCGGCAAACAAACCCCCAGTGAAAATGCTGCTGATTTTGTATTAAAGCTCATAAATGAGCGCAAAGAGTAATTATTCGGAAACACATTTGTGATAGTAAGTGCAGCCCTCGACCTCGCAGTCTTTTAACACTTCGCCTTCAGGGCAAATAAGCGTTGTCAGATCGTAATCGGCGCAAAGTACGGAACATGTTGTTTGGATTCTCTCTCCTTCTCCGGGGAGTTTCCCGTCCCAGTCTGTAATATGCTGAACTTTAGCGTGAGCAGCTGCAGAAAACATTAAAGCACCAGCAAAAAGCATTATTTTAAATTTCATGATAACCTCGCATGTAAGTTTAACTTTTTTGCAATTTTAACAGGATAATAGTTAATTTATTGCAAATATAGGCAAACAGTCCTAGATTGGAACAAAGAGGATAGAAATGCATTGGTGGTATGAATTTAAAGAACAATTGGATGCGGAGCGAGAGCAGTGGCATTTGTGGTATCCGGTTGCGTTTGCTCTGGGAATAGGATTCTATTTTTTACTGCCGTCAGAGCCTTCAAAGTGGGTAACATTAGGTGGTGTAGAGCTTCTGGTCATTATCGCAATTTTGTTGCGCCATTATCCGTCTGCTTTGCGCGCTTTGGTGCTTCCGGCCTTAATAGTGTTTGGTTTTGCATCAATTCAAATACGAAGCATTTACCTCTCATCATTCCAATATCAGATTCCCGAGGGAGTGCAGTATATCAAAGGACGAATTACCCGCATGGACTATAACAGTCAGGGGCGCCAACGACTTGTATTGGACGGCTTGTCCAATTTTGATAACAAAAAAATAGGGGGAGCTTTTCGTATAAGTCTTCGCTCTCAGCAAGAAGAATTGCACAGCGGGCAATGTATTGAGGCTGTTGTAAGACTGATGCCCAGAGCACGATCCGTTATTCCCAAAGGTTACCAGTTTGATCGTAAAAGCTTTTATTTGGGGCTGTCAGGAAGCGGTTACGCTATCAGTCGAGCCATACCAATTGATTGTCCCGATGCTGCTGATTTTTGGGAGAAGGTTGATTATTTTATAGATTACATGCGCCAATCGGCCGTTTTACACATAAAGAAAATATTGCCTCCTGAGGAAGCTTCTGTCGCTGCGGCTATTATTAGCGGAGAACAGGGCGGTGTTAAGCAAAAGATAATGTCAAACTATCGCGATTCCGGATTGGCGCACTTTCTGTCAATATCAGGACTTCATATGAGTATGATAGCCGGCTTAATGTTTTTCTTTATCCGTTTTTCGGCGGCTCTGATACCTCCCGTAACTCTGCGTTACAACATTAAAAAAGCAGCTGCGGTTAGTGCAATTGTTGTCAGCATGGTTTATTTGATGATTTCAGGAGCAGCTATTCCGGCGCAAAGAGCATTCATAATGACCTTGGTTGTTTTGCTGGGAGTCTTGTTTGACAGGCGTGCAATATCCATGCAGACTTTGTCGATAGCGGCGTTTGCCGTATTGCTCATAAGTCCGGAAGCGCTCATAGGAGCCAGCTTCCAAATGTCTTTTGCCGCGGCGGTGGCTCTGGTTGCTTTTTATGAAAAATTTTCAGCACCGTTACAGCGTTTTTTTAATGGAAAGGGAAGACAACCGTGGTTTTTACGAGGAATAAAAACCATCGTGGTTTACATCTTGGGAATTTTGATTGCGGATATGGTCGCCAGCTTGGCAACACTTCCTTTTGCGATATATCATTTCAATCGGGTGGCGTTGTTTACGACCATGGCAAATTTAATGGCCGGACCGATTATCGGATTATTGATAATGCCGTTTACGCTTTTTGCGTTGTTGCTGATGCCCCTGGGGATGGATAGCGGTTGCCTCCAGGTGATGGGTTATGGAATAGGGCTTGTAAACCAAATCACACACTGGGTTAGCGGTTTCCCACATGCGGCGCTGACGGTTTTATCAATGCCGTTATGGGGATTGTTGCTGATTGTCTTTGGCGGTTTGTGGATGGCAATATGGAAAACTAAGTGGCGTATTCGCGGGGTTTGGCTTATAGTGGCCGGTTTGGCAAGTTTGTTGGTGGTGAAAAATCCGGATGTTTTGGCTGATAGCTATGGAAATGTCTTTGCTGTTAAAGACGAGAACGGCAAAATGGTTGTTCTACCGTCTGTCGGTAAGAGTTTTATTAAAGAGGTTTGGTTGTCCAAAACGGCATCTCCCGTACTGACAGACAAGCAAAAAGATTTAGTGGAGAATATTTTTCAAGGTCAGCAAACGGATAAAGACTGGTTGGACTTGGAATGCGATGACAAGACATGCATTTATAAAAAAAGGGTTGTTATCAGCAAAGACGGGAACTTGATGGTTGACGGTAAATCTCAGAATTTGTTAGAAAATCAAGGCTCCGCCATATTTCTTAAAAACAAGGGTTTTGAAGTAATGTCTGTCAGAAAAAATATAGGAAAACGCTTGTGGAATACACCGAAAGATGAGTAAAACCTTGGAAAAAACAAATGTTATGCGGGTGCTGGATAAACATAAGGCCGCCTATCAAACTTATTGCTATTTAGATTATCCGACCACAAATGGAATGGAGGTTGCCACTGTTTTAGGGCAAAATCCCAATCAAGTGTTTAAAACTCTGGTTACGGTAGGGAAATCTAGAAAGAATTATGTATTTATGCTTCCTGTTGCTGAAGAGTTGGATCTCAAAAAAGCCGCGGTTGCCGTCGGTGAAAAAGCAATTGATATGTTAAAGTCTAAAGAACTTCTTCCGCTAACCGGATATGTGCATGGGGGGTGTTCCCCCATAGGGATGAAAAAATTTTTTCCCACTACCGTCCATCAGAGCGCAAAAGATTTTCCAACAATCATTTTTAGTGCCGGAAAAATCGGTTATCAGGTTGAAATATCGTTGACCGAACTGCAACGGATCATTCCTGTTCAAACAGCAGATATAGTTATTTGATTTTAAGAAGATAACCCGCTAAATAAGATTGTCAGATAAGCAAAAAAGTGATAAAGAGAAAAGGTCAAATAACAAAAAGGATTGTGGAATGAAAAAATTACTTTTAGTTAGTGCTGTTATAGCTCTATCCGCTTGTGCCGATATTTCTCAATATACTGCGGTTGACAGCAATGCATCTGCAAAGGCTAAAATGCAGGCGTGTATGGTTAGTGAAGCAAACTCAAAGCTTCAGGCCGGAACCTTGTTCACAAAGACAATTTCGGCAACGGCAGATGAAATTGTGAATACCTGTATTAAAAAGCTGGCCTTGCAAGCAGCGGGAATAAGCGAAGAATCTCAATCGAACGCTGAAAATATCATCAGTAATTTGAAAAATTTAAGTTCCGCCGTCGCTAAATAGGCAAAAAAAGTAAAAAAACATCCGGTAAAATGCCGGATGTTTTTTTATTTTAAACAGTTGTAAGTTTTTGTTTGCTATACTTAAAGCAAAAGGAGAAATTTCCAGATGAAAAAGCACATAAAAACAGATCGCCTAAAAGATACATTTTTAGAAATTGTACAAATAGACACGGGGTCTGATAGTGATTCTCAAAATACGCCGTCCACACAAAAACAAATGATTCTGGCGGAGCTTTTGGCTAAAAAACTTAAAGATTTAGGCTTAAAAGATATAGAGTTGAAACCAACCGGCATAGTCACCGGAAAGCTCTTGTCCAATATAGGAGAAAACACACCTGTTATGGGGCTTATGGCTCATATGGATACCAGTCCGGATGTAATGACGGGGCCTGTAAAACCTCAGATTCATAATTACAACGGCGGAGATATTCATCTAACAGATGATGTTTGTATCACCTCATCAAATTTGCAAAAATATGTCGGCCACACGATTATTACGTCTGACGGGACAACTTTGCTGGGCGCTGATGATAAAGCGGGCATTGCTGAAATATTGGAAACATTATCCGTTTTACAAGATAACCCCTCTTTGCCGCATTCTGAACTGCGAGTAGCGTTTACACCGGATGAAGAAGTCGGCCGAGGCACGGAAAACTTTGATATAAAGGCTTTTGGAGCAGATTTTGCCTATACGGTTGACGGTTCGGCTCCTGTTGATATTGATACGGAAACATTTAATGCTTACAATCCTCGGCTGGTTATCAAGGGGGTTCCTGTGCACTGTGGCTACGCTTATGGGAAAATGATTAGCGCTGTGGAATTGGCAATGGAATTTATGAATGCTTTGCCTAAAGATGAAACGCCGGCAACAACAAAAAATCGTGAAGGATACTATCATGTAACCAATATTTCAGGATCTCCCGCCGAAATTGTCATAGATATGATTGTGCGTGATTTTGAGAATGAAGGTATTTTAAATCGCATAGGATTTTTGCGTCGACAAGTGGAGCTTCTTCAACAGAAATACCCTCAAGCAAAATTAGAGTTTTCTCCAAATGAGAGCTACCACAACATGAAAGAATATTTTTCAGAGTTTCCGATGGTAATCAGTTTAGCAGAGATCGCGGTGTCAAAATCCGGATTGCAAGCTCAACAAACATCGATTCGCGGTGGTACAGACGGTGCCGAACTCACCAGAAAGGGATTGTTAACTCCTAATTTGGGAGCCGGGGGAGAAAATTTCCATTCCCTCAATGAATTCGTCTCATTGCAAACAATGGAAAAATGTACGGAGATTTTATTAAATTTAGTGCAGGCAGTTGCCGAAGAATCAAATAATTTAATGCCGGAAATAATCAAAAGACGTAGCCTTAGGAGCCAAAGTTTGGAGGGTTAAAATGAAAAAATCGCAAGAATTTTATTATAATTTCAAACCGATAAACGCGTGGTTATTTTTCAATATCTTATTTACCATTGGTTTGCTTCATTGTGTTTTTTGTTGGCCGAGTCTCGTACTTTGGCGGCAAACACAGATTTTAATTGCGACATTCCTTTTTTCTTGGGGTGTTTGGGGATACAAATATCTAAAAAAGCATCGTGTGGCGCTGATAACCGAAGAGAGTATCTCGATTGATCATTGTGAAAAACTTTATTGGAAAGATGTCAAACACGCGGAAGAGCGTGTCGTGCGCTGCTTTTTTCATAAAATGAAAGTGATTGTGCTGATTCCGCGCAAGAACATAGAGTATAAATATAACTTTTTACAAAAGCATAACGGAGATTTTACCCCTTTTTCATTGCCTTTGTATGATGCGGTCAGTCAAAAAGATGCAGAAAAAATGATCAAGCTTGTTGAAGAGCATGTTAAGCTGAAACGCCTTAACCCGCGCGGATCGAACACAGCAAAAAAACAGGATAAAGATACAAAAAAGCGATCGAAAAGATAAACTTTTTCGATCGCTGATTGTCAGAGTTTTCTCACAGTCATCAAAGACTGTAATTGCCGTTTCCGCCTTTTTTACGTCTGGTTCTTGCGGCATCGCGTTCACGTTGATACTCTGTCTTCTGAGAGGTGCTTTTCTTGAAAGAACCTTTTTCTTTTTTGTTCTTTTTAGCACCCTTGTCTTTGGTACTCATGATAAATGAAATTTTAGATTATTTAACAAAAATAAAGTTTGAGGGAATAAATATCCCTTTATTGTATTTTTGTCAAGAAAAAAATTACATGCCGGCTCCGCCGCGTCCGCTTTGCATAGCCATAGTCTCTGACGACATTGTCGTTTGTTTAACCGGTTCTTTTTGGTTGGGATCCTGATAATTTTCAGGGTCAGCTTGGTGCAACTGCGTTCCTGAACGATTAGCTAAATTATCTCTTCCGGTCTTCTCGGCAAGTGTATTGACTGTTTTGACATTTTCTATATTTTTGCCGCCGTTTGAAGAATTTTCCGAATTGTTGTTATTTCCTTTATCGGCATTGTTATTTCCGTTATTGTTTCCGTTTCCATTGCCGTTATTTTCGTTATTGTTACCGTTATTCTTATCTGTATGTTCTTTTCCTTTTTCAACAACGGCTTGAGCAAGCGCAACTCCCACAAGAAACTCTCCAAGACTGTTATCATTAGATTTATCATTAGATTTTTGGTCAGAATTCTGGTTTGAGTTACTGTTCGAATTATCAATGGAAATGTCTTTACCGGCCTCTCGACACATCTGTTGTCCTCTTCTTTGCAGCTGCATTCCTGGTCTTTGGATTGTGCGTCCTACTCGTTCCATGATGGCCCCCATTTTTTCGACAATCTTACCAGCCATTTCAACAACCTTGCCCACAGCCTCAAGTGCAATACCGGCAGCCATAGTTGCAACACCTGCGGCCACCAGAGCTGAACCGGCAATAATCATCGGAACACCGGCAATAGCCCCGATTCCGGTAGCGCAGAGAGCCGCACCACTCTGTATCAAAGACATTCCCGCCTGCATAATAGCTCTACCGGCCGCCCTCAGAGCTTTACCGGCCGCTTGAATTCCTTTACCGGCCGCTTGAATTCCTTTGCCGACAGCTTTCATTGCCTTACCGGCAAACTCTACACATTTACCGGCAATCTTTATAGCTTTCCCCACAAAGACAAGGGCTTTACCGGTGGCGTATTTAATTTTATTTTTTAGACTTCTTTTCTTTTTTCTAGGCTTGGATTTGCCTTTGACTTGATTTACGACACTGGAAACAGAATCATTATTTCCATCGTTTTTAGTTTTGGAATTGCCGTCCACCCCAATAACTTTTCCGAGAGATGAACCGTTATTGCTTTTTTTCTTCTTACCCTTGGATGAATTTTGACCAATGGTAACACTTTTAAGTTTTGGGGGATTAGTAGCCATATTAAGCCTCTGAAAAATAACAACGAACCTAAAACCAGTATAGCTCGAAAGTCAAAAATTGTCAAATCTTACAGTTTAGGCATAATGCAAATTGTTTGCCTTTTAGATATTTGGAGGTCTATAATAAATTTTCAAAGGGGGAGTAAATATGCAAGATTTAATAAACGGACGCTGTGGTTGGTGTGGAACAGACGAACAATATGTCGCCTATCATGATCAAGAGTGGGGCCGGTTGGTAACAGAGGATAAGATTTTGTTTGAGTTTTTAGTGTTAGAAAGCGCACAAGCCGGATTGAGTTGGTTGACCATTCTCAAAAAACGTGAGGAATATCGCAAAGCATTTTGCAACTTTGATGTTGAAGCCGTCGCGCAGATGACTGATGAAAATATTGAAAATTTAATGCAGAACAGAGGAATTATCCGCAACCGCCTAAAAATAAAATCAACTGTTTCCAATGCAAGGTTGTTTAGAGATGTGCAAAAAGAATTTGGAAGCTTTTATAACTACATTATATCTTTTTTTTCAAAACCAATTCCCCTTGTAAATAGCTTTCGGTCGTTGGACGAAATTCCGATTTCTTCACCGGAATCAGATGCCATAAGCAAGGATATGAAAAGACGAGGTTTCAAATTTTTTGGAACAACGATATGCTACGCCTATTTGCAGGCAACAGGTTTTGTAAATGACCATTTAGAGGGGTGCCACTGCCGCGAGAAAGATATTTAGGCCCTCTGTTGTTGCCTAAATGCTGTGGGAATATGCAAGGACTGTTGAGGGTTCATCTTTTTAGAAACTTTACTATTTTTAATTTGTGCTCTCTTTATGCGTTCGGCGGTTTCATTTTCTATTTCTTTGAAATCAAACTCCGGAGCGTTTGACATTTCAACATCATTTTCCAAACAAGCTAAAAACAAACGAGCTCTAAATTCAGAAGATTTTATATTACCAAAGGAAACACGTCTTCCTTGTTGTTTAGCATATTGAACGAGATTTTCAAAATCTTGATAATCAGGAATTTTGCTTTCTCCGGAAGCCGTTTGTGCCGACATGGTCACATTGTTTTTATTTGTTGCGCTGATATTGAGCCTTTCACCGGCTTCTGCTCTGATCAGAGAGGCCTTGTAATGAGCTGATTTTTTGTCCTCAATATATAAAGAGCCCTCACTTTTAGCCACTTTTTTATAAAAATCGCGTAACGGTTGGGCATAAGTTCTATCCTCGGAAAAATCTTTTTCGGAATTTTCTTCATATTCATCGGCAATGTTCAATTTCTCTTCATCAGTGCCTGGATTTTCTTTTTCATTGCCAGCGTCTTCTCTTAAGAATTTTTCTTCCAACTCGTGAGCCGCTCCGTCTTTTAATCCGCCGATAGTGGTGGTAATAGGAGTATTTTCATTAAGGCCGAGTTTATGTTTTTGCATGTTTTTCAAAATATAGTCTAATACATTCACATGACCGATAAAGCCGTCTTTGTTTTCGCTATTCAAAAAATACTTTTTTTGAAAATCTTCATTATCAGCATCTTCTTTTAAGATCTGTCGACAGTTTTTCCCAAAATCTTCAACGCTGATGTCGTTTTGATTTTGTGCAATCAAATCCGGTCTATATTCCTCACTGTTCAACGAATGAGCTATAATACGAGAAGCACCGCCCGCATTGATGACGATTTGCAAAGAAGGGTCGAGTTTAACAGACTTGCGAAGAATAGAAGTGCAAAATTTGTTTATGCGGCTACCCTGATTAATGGGTGTCTTTCCGTTGCGGCTTCCCACAGGCAGAGATACGGACTCAATAATAGAAAATGGTCGTTTGGTCATGTCTAATAAAGAAACCTCGGTGCTTCCGCCGCCGCTTTCCATAAATAGCACTTGTTTGGGATTGTTTTTCAAACGGATAGACCTCAATCCACCCAAAATAGAAAGTCTGGCCTCGCGTCGCGGATTAAGAACAAAAAGCCTCCTGTGAGCAGCCGCCTCCAGTTCTTTTTTTATCTCATCTCCGTTAGGGGCACTGCGAACTCCTTCGGTTGCATAGAGATAAATACTTCTGTGTTCGACATTATAACTTCTTTTTGCCGTTAACATAAAAGACTTCACGTGCTTGAGAATATCTTCTTTAGAAATATTGCCGTTGACAAACCCGATATTGCGATTGGGCAAAATCGTATATTCGCCGTTGGAAAATATTTTAACTTTCACGGCATTTGTTCCAATGTCAATAACGCAAAAATTCCTCATGCCACCACCTTCCCGCAAAACATCATAGTAATAAAATACTATATTTTCTCAAAGATAACAATTATTTTTGTGTTTATTGCGAAAAAAACGAAGTCGCACCAATGCGCCAAGCGAAAAAGTTATTCGTGTCGCAACTTTTTCTTTATCTTTTTTCTTAGTTGTTTATCAAATATAAACAGACAAATAATCTTTGATAACCAACGTCTTAGGAACTTTACTAATCTTAGTTTAAACGGAATGGCTAGTTTATATTGAGAAAATATCGGAGAAACCAAACGTTCGTTTCCTTGTGTTTGCGGTACTCCGTTTTCGTCAAATCGGGTCGCATGGCAACGGTATTTAAGAATATTGGTACTCAGCTGTGTCATCTCTGCTTGTTGCAGTCCCTCAGCATGCTCAATAATTAAAAAATCTATTGTTTTACCCATTTTTTTGCAGAATTTATCACACAAATCCAAAACAAGCTCATTAGGGGTATTGTGCACTTGAGAAAACCATACCAACAAAACTTTATTATGGTTTTGGATGTTTTCATAAAAACGTTTGATACGACGTTCATATTTTTGTTTTACTTCAGGATAAGCCTCTTCAAAAGATTTATCAGCCGGAAAATCATGCCAAAAATACAAACCCGTGCGTATATTTTCATAATAGTCATTGTTTTTGTCAGCAGGGAATTGCGTGGGTTTGGGCATAAGATGCAAATCATCTTTGTTCAGAAAATTTGAAAAGTCGTTGAGCATCAATTCAAAACGCTGCTGAAAATTGGCATTGGTTAACCAATCAAAAGGGCCGGAACACGCTCGTAAATTCAATTTTGCGAGATATGAAGCACAAGCGCAATCTCTGCCGATTGAATATATGATGTCATATTTTTTATTCATTCGAATTTCCTAACAAGCCTCACTTTATTCCATTATATTTTAAAAAATTATAAACAGAGTAGTCTTTTGTAATAATCCCTTTAGATTCCAGCATTTGTTTCATCTCAGGACCATAGTATTGATCATAAAAGTCTTTCAGTTTATTTTCTCTTAACAGTTGAATTATATTAGTTAAATAATTATCCTTTCCGGGTGTTATATATTTTGCACTATCAGACCATCTTTTGGCCTTTTCTTCATAACGGCGATAATTTGTTATGTGATAGTGATAAAGACATATATCAACATTATTTCCCATAACTTTATTTTTCATTATTACATCATGATTGCCGGCGATTATTTCTATAAAGCCTTTTGTTTTGTGTATCACTTTAGGGCAAGTTCTTATAGATTCTAAAGAAAAATAACGGCTGTATTCGTCATCTTTATCCATAAAAGCATATTCAAAATCCTTTATAGGATTAGTGTTAAAATAGGGATTTTCAAGAAAACGATTATTTTCGCTGGGAAATGAAAAAGTAGATTCAACTTTGACAACATTTAATTTAGGATATTTACATAATGATTTTTTCAAATTTAAATCTTTTGAATAATAAAACTCGTCAGCATCACTATTTATAACCCAATCTGCATGATATTTTTTCTCAGCAATATGAACCATCTTGTTGACCCAAACATTATGTTGGTGTTGGACTGAAGTTTCAGTAATAACTTCAAGCACAAGTCCTTCATCTTTTAAGCGGTTGAGAATTTCTAAAGTTTTATCTGTTGAGTTGTGATTTGTTACGATAAAACCATCAACCCCCATAGCCTTATGAAAGCGTAAGTGAGTTTCGATAATTTCTTCTTCATTTTTTACGACCAGTGTCATTATCAGTTTCACTTTATCATAAGGTTTTATACCATTAATCAATTCATTGCGTTTTTGACGTCTTTCTTCTTTATTTTTAATTCTACAAGTTAATATCTTCGCTAAAAGTTTATTCATGAGCAGCTCCTAAAGTTTGATTTACACTTTTTCTATCCCAAACAATATTATGCTTCACTATTTTGGCCGGAATCCCTGCCAATGCACAATTGGGTTCTTCAAATTTGCCGCTGAGCACCGCAGATTTTCCTACAATACATCCATCCGCTATTTGAGAGTTTTTTAGAATTGTGCTTCCCCAACCGCACCAAACGTGGTTGCCAATCGTTAAGTTGCGTGCTCGATTAATGAGCTTTCCATCTTGATATATACTATGACCATCGGTATTATACACAATGGTATCATATCCAAACATGCAGTCTTCACCGATTGTTACGGATGATTCGTGATCATAAGTAGAAATTTCTGTCTTATAAAAAGAGGTATTGTCGCCGATCGTTATATTACAATTTCGGCTCTGATCGTGATTATAAATGGTCAACGATGTAACAACGATAATATTGTTTCCTAAAACAATATTATTATCAGAACCTACGATAAGGAGTTTACAATTTCCGGAGCATTCAAAGTTGCTTCCGATAGACAAACTATTATTGTTTCCAACGATACAAACATCCAAATTGGAAACTTTTCCATTTTCTTTGAATTTTACAAAATTATTTTTTCCTTGCGCTTTTAGTGTCATTTTTTTGCACTTAAAGCTAGAGGAAATATCGAAAATATTATCTTTGCTCTTCGGGTTACCCCCCCCGAGCATGTAACTAATTGATTTTACTATATTTTTATACATAATGTTCTTAATCCGCTCCAAAAAATTCAATAGCATCTTTCATATTTAACGTCGTTCGGCCTTTCATAAACCAATCGTAGCTTTTGGCAACATGTCCTAAATCCAAAGCCCGATAGCCAGCTAATGCCAAATCATAAGCTAAAATTTTAGCCGTTGGTCCTAGGCTGATGGCCAATACCCCCCCCCCCGATTTGTCTATTTTCTTACATTGTGTCAATATATTGTCATAATCATCAAAGGCGTTCACTGAAGGGCAGGGTAGATATTCAAGCGACGCTGCATTATCAAAGATATTATATTCTATCTTATCAATCGCATTGCTTCCGGCAATCCAAATAACATTTTTCCCCTGCCAAATTTGCCTTAAACAAGAAAAGTAATTCTCTTTATCAAAATTTTTATAAGCGTCAGCAGCAATCGTAAACTCAGCCGCATAATAAGTGTTATCAGGATTGATAAACTTTTTAATAGTGTCTCTGAATTTCTTTCCGTTAAGCGTCCAAAAGTTTCTTGGAATATCGTTTAAATGATTTTTTGACTGATAAATAAAACTGGGAATCCCGACAAGAAGATTCTGATTATGTGAACTCAGAACCTCTTTTAAGCGATTGGCTAGTTTTACGCTGGCCTTCTGAAACGGAATATCAATGCCGTTCATCAATTGGAGTTCACCGTCCCCAAAACGGACGATAGAAACATCAGATATTGATAATTCCTTTATAGTTTCCATCACATTATTTATTTTGGGGAATTTAAGATTCTCTACCAAATCAATAATTTTCTCTTCAATAAGAGCCTCAACTTCGTCTTTTTGAAGATAATCTAAACTGATTTGTTTTTTAGAAAGTTGTTTTATGTTTTTTATTAATTTTTTCAATGACATAAACTGGTGCCCTTATTAAGTATCCGTTATCGTATCAGTGAGAATCTTCAGCCCAAGTGACGATAATTATTTTATTCCGGCTTTATTCATCAAATCTTTAATTGTTTTGATTTCTCGGAAATCATCAAAATCTATATCAATATTAAGGCTGTCTGCAAACATTGATACTGTACACATTACAGCAAGAGAGTCCCATTCCGCTAATTCATTTAATACAATATCTTCATATAAATCAGCATCCGTATTTATAGCAATTTTCAGTTCATTCAAAAATTCTTCTCTATTCATATTCGTTTTCCTTATAAATAAATACATTGGGTGCATATATTCCATCTAAATTTATTATTGCTGAACCATATGACAGCCCGACACCGAAACCGGAAAGTAATAATGTTCTTTTATTGACTGCTATATCTTCAGATAGACAATCATTTATAACACTGGGAATTGAAGCAACCGCCAAATTTCCATATTTCGCAAGAGTGGAGGTCGGTACCTTATCCGGATTTTTAACTCCAATTCGTAAAGCAATATTTTGAATTATACTCTTATTTGCTTGGTGTAAAACAAAATAATCAACCTTATCAAGATTAATATCCGCAAACTCTAAAGTATGTTTTATATTTTCAGGAACAGTATTCATTGTAAAATCAAATACCTTTTTACCGTTCATCTGAAAATTATTGAGTGATTTTATATTTCCATACTCATCAATTGTTTCCGTGGAGGTTTCTTCTGAATAAGGAATTCTTGCTCCGCCAGCGGGGATTATAATGTTTTTATATTCTTTGCCCTGCGTTCCTAATATAAAAACAGACTTATTATCTGTTTCTGTTCTTTGTATTATTGTTGCCGCAGCACCATCACCGAAGATTGGGGCTGAAATTCTGTCTTTAATGTTTACAGTTTTACTTTTGGTATCCCCAACCAAGAGTAAAACATTAGAGCAACCGCTTTCAACAAGTGAATATGCCATACATAATCCGTAAATATATCCCGCACATCCGTGATTTATATCAAATGACATACAGGTCGTTGGCAAATCCAACTTACCCTGTAAAATACATGATGTCGGGGGGCATTTATAATCAGGATAATCCAATACACATATAAGAGCATCTATTGAGTTTTTATCAATGTTCATATTTTCCATAATTTTAATGGCAGCATATTCCATTAAATCCGCAGGCGTCGTACTTTTGGAAGCAACAGTCCTTTCGTTTAAGCCTACAACCATTTTTAGTCGTTTAATTTTGTTTATATCTTCGTAGTACGATATTTCATCTTCAAGCTTAATTTTCTTATCCGGAACAACGGTGCAAATTCCGGAAATTTTTGCGTGCTTAAAACTTAATTTCGTCATAGTGAACCCTTTATTATTTTACATGACTTGCAAAAAATGTTGCAAAATTGTATCTTTTCCTAATTGCTTGGTCATAAATCATTTCTATTGCTTTATTTAAATTAAAAGAACCAACAGCAATAAACATAAGAGGATATTGTTTTTCCATTACAAAACCTCATTATTAAATTTTCTTAACACATATTCTTCTTTTTCAATTATATAACCAAATGTCTGATCCAAAGCCAATATAGATGGATTATTAGACGATATAGCTGTTTCCAGTTTATCGACCCCCAACTTTTGATAGCTTTTCAATGCACAATCAAACATCATGTAACCAAAGCCGCTATCCTGATATTTTTCAAATATTCCTTCTAACAGGTCATAGATAATCTTTTTTTCTTGATTTATTTTTACAAAACCAAAACCAATTGGAGCACCTTTATAATAATATACAAATAAACGACTATCAGCATCAGTAACTGAATCCATAATCCAATTTTGGTAACGCCTGCATGAAGTACCCTTTTCTAATTTAGGATCTAGATAGATACGATCAGTATAAAACATATTATCTGTCATTAAATCAACAACAGCTTTCCAACTTTCCTTATCTTTATCAATTTCTCTTTGTTCTAAAACATTTTTTAATCGAGATACTAAGGGAGGTGTTTCATAATTTTTTAAAGATTTTTTCATGTGAAACTGTGTTTCCATAAAACGGAAACCATTATCTTCCAAAAGATGCAATGCTTTCACATTTGAAACTGGCATTTTTATTATCAAGTAGGCATTTTTATATTTAGCCAAAGAGATGTTTTTCATAACGTCAGACATACTATTCAAGTCACTATTATCCAACCTGATTTCGTAGGTGTCCGTAGAAAGGTTTCTTTTTTCCCAATATGCCTCAATTATTTCCATGTTATACCGCCTCAATAATCTTGATGTATTTATCTCTTACAATATCGCTTTCATAAGTTTTCAGCCAATATTCATAATTTTTGATAATTATGTCTTTTCTTTTTTCAGGATTGTGCAGGAGCTCTAAAACCGCATTTTCCATATCCTCAACTTTTTCAAACATATAAGGATAATCGGGCATCTGATATTCATGAAAAGAAAACTCAGGATTTTCGTTGTTAATTTTAACAACGGAAGCAACTTTATTTCTCATTAAATCTATTTGAGTTAATGCAGAGGAAACGGGAAAACTGTCAACAAACACATCGGCACATTGAAAATATTTATCAAAATCAGGCTGAAAAGGCAAAATAATTAAGCGTTTTCTGAGGTTACTGTCATTTTTAAATATCTCATTGATCAGCTGTTGCTGTTGCCTGTCAAATCTGGATATAACAACATGATACAAACTTTTTTCTTTTAACAGCAAGCGCTTAATCATTTCAAAATATTCGGAGGATACATCTTTTTCAAAAAATTTATATCCTGATCCGCCGCTCAGGGTAACAGCCGCATTTTCAGGAATGCCGATTTGTTTTTTCAGATTATCCAGCTCGTCTTGAGGATAATAAATCGTATCATCTCTGCCTAAAGACTGCAAACCGACAATTTTTGTATTTTTAAATCCTCTTAATTCATGGGTGACTTTTTCTGTTGCAGGCATACCTTCTAAAATCACATCGGCAAAGCTCATACCCATGGTAGGAAAATGCGAAGCGTGGTTAAAAAAGATGACTTTTATGTCCGTTCTCTTTTTTATAAGAGATAAAACGGCAACTCCGAATATGTCATCAGGGTGGGTATATACCAATAATGCCTTAGGGGCATAGTCTATTATATCCTGGGCAAACTTTCTCACGCTTTGGGAAAAATTCACAAGATTAACGTTGTCACCACAGATGGACATGCAATTTTCCAAATCTTTAATTATTTTAGGAGCCGATTTATAAGAAACTTCTTTCTGTGTTAAAAACAAGGCTTGTTGGTATATGCCGGAAAATGACTTTGCCAAATCACGAATGCATTTGGTGTGTCCTCCCATATCTCCCAATGCCGTAGCCAAAAACGCAACTTTCTTTTGATCTGTTTTAATGTTTGGCCTAACGGAAAGACCGGAAACCAGAGAAGCAATTTCATTATCAATGTCTGTGGCATAAAATGAGGGCAAAGTATCGAATTTTTTATGTATCTCCGCGCATTTATCTTTGCGCTTCCATACCAAAATTCCGCACACATAAAACTTATTATAGTTATCCCGTTGCTTAATTTTAAAAATTGTCACATTAAATAACTTAACTTTATTGTGATAAAAGGTAAGCAGTTTCATTCAGCTCTCCAAAACGCTAAACAGGCATCAATAACCTCATCTTGTTGTTCTGTCGTAATATCAAAAAACAACGGCAATCTGACAAGCGTTTCAGAAACTCTGTCCGTAACAGATAAAACACCGTTTGTTCTGCAATATCTTTCGCCGGCCGGCGCAGAATGTAAAGGAATATAATGAAATGGAGCATAAATACCTTTTTCTCTCAAATAGGCAATAAATTTTGTTCTGGTCTGCAAATCATTAAACAACAGATAAAACATATGGGCATTATTCGTCGCCTCTTTTGAAACAATAGGCCGACGAACCTTACCTTGTTTTTCCAAATCAGCAAAGGCATCATTGTATCTGTCCCAAACAGCCTTACGTTTTTGCTGAATCTTGTCGGATATTTCTAACACGGAATATAAATAAGCTCCGATAACATCACTGGGCAAATAAGAGGACCCTTTGTCAACCCAAGTATACTTGTCCACTTGCCCTCTGAAAAACTTGCTGCGATTCGTTCCTTTTTCCCTGATGATTTCAGCGCGTTCGGTAAACTTTTCATTGTTGGTAACAAACAACCCACCTTCGCCGGACATAACATTTTTTGTTTCATGGAAAGAAAAACAACCCATGTCGCCAATAGTGCCGAGAGGCTTGCCCTTATAATAAGAATCAAAAGCTTGTGCCGCATCTTCAATAACTAATAAATTGTGGCGCTTGGCAATATCCATAATGGTATCCATTTCACAAGCAACGCCGGCATAATGAACCGGAACAATAGCTTTTGTTTTAGATGTGATAGCCGCTTCAATCTTTGTTTCATCAATATTCAATGTGTCGGGCCGAATATCCACAAAAACAGGAACGGCCCCCTGCAAAACAAAAGAATTGGCAGTTGAACAAAATGTATATGAGGGCATAATCACTTCGTCACCCGGTTTCAAATCAGCTAAAATAGCGGCCAATTCCAAAGCGGCAGTACCGGAATGAACCAATAGAGCCTGTTTACATCTCAATTTACTCTTTAACCATTCGTGACATAGCTTTGTATATTTGCCATCACCGGAAGCATGTGCATTATCAAATACATCTTTTATATATTCAAAAGTCTTTTGCGTATACGTCGGAACGTTAAAGTTAATCATTTTGCACATCTCCAATATGTCTCTGGTGTAAGAGATTGAGAAATAAACCCGATAGACATAAAATGTTGTTTATTTGTCACGCATACATAACACGTGGAATATTAACAGATAAACATCATACATCAAGAAAATCAAGCATTTTTATGATTATTCTTTATTGTTGTGTATTTATCCTATCTGTACAAACGGGTCTTGTATGTTTGAAGATGAAGATATTATATAAACAGACGTACTACTACAAACAAGCTGATGCCGCATCAATTTTGTTTTTGTAATATTTATATCTTGATTTGAATCGTTTATGAATCTTTCCAAATGAAAAATGATATAAAAATTTATATTTCTTCATTTTATAAAGAACCTTGCTGAGATTTTCGTCACCTGAGGCATTCTTTTTCATCCATTTACAACATTTTTCACTAAACGGATTCTCAAAATAATCGCAAACATCAGTCGATCTAAATAATTTGCGTGCTTCCTTTGAAATTTTTATGCCATTTTCATAACAAGCATACTTATAAACGACTTTTCCAAGCTCTTTCTGTCCGCAGTCATTCATCATTTGCTCATACATAAGGCTTAAATTCCAAGCAGGATCGCCTTCTTTAGCATGTTGGGCAAGCATAGAACGGTGCGCCCCTGAGTCGAAACCTGTAAAGTGATAAAAAGCCAAAGGTTTACCATTGACACTCCAGCCGTTCTTCTCATCTCCACTGATGGTTCTGGTTGCCAAATTCCAGGTGGCTACATTATACTCCGGATTCCTTACTATTTTAGCAAAGTCGAACAGGGCAGGGATTAAATCTCCCCACTTTTGATCGGTAAAAAGTCCGCCGGGAATATCATCGTAACAAAAATGCATAAGCCTGTCGTTCCACCAATTTAAAAATTTTAAGCCGTTGTCATCATTTTTAACAGCAAAAAAGCCAAAATTATATATTCCATGTTTCAACGAACAAATTTCTTCATCAATAATTCCTCTTTGTGAAATGGCCGGTTCTGTTTGGTGTGGTGTAATCAGAACGCTGTTTTGCTCCAGCATGTCGTCTAAAGCGGATAATGAATTGAAAACCCCGATGTCAGGATCCAAATAAACCAACTTGTCAGTGCCGGTTTTTTCCAAAATGTGTAAAGCTGCCGCAGCCTTTACGGCTGTGCAAAGTTCGACAACAGTATGTATAAAAAACCATTTCTTATTATTTTCTGTCTTAATAAAATCCTCAGCGTACCACACATAATCAAAATATTCTTGTTCAATGTTAAAATCTTTAGGCAAATCATCAGAAACCACCAAATGCATGATTGCATCAGGGTTATGCTTTTTTAATGTTTGGGCCAAAACCCGAGCTTTAGGTAAATAACATGTTGTTATGCTCGTAAAAAAATGCATTACCGTTCCTTTCTTATTCGTTTAACAAAATCCAAAATTTCCGCGAGACTTTCTTGAGGATCAAAACTCTTCAAAATAAGACCTTTAGAATATTCTCTAACTCTTTCGGCAGGAGCCCCCAAATTAAAGCACGCAACCGGAACTCCCATCTCCATAGCTTCAGATGTTGTGTAAGAAAACGTTTCCGGCCAAATAGAAGGGATAAAAATCAAATCAATCATATTCCGTTCCAAAATATGAGGCAAATCATCGGTTTTATACCGACCCAGAACTTTTAACTGCGGTGGAGGAGATTTAAATTCCCCGATAACTGAAATAGAGCAGTCAGGAGGAAGCTTTTTGCACATCTCACGAACGATTTCACTGCCCTTAACAATAGAAATATTTCCCAAAACACCGATATTGATATTCTTATGTTCAGGGATAACTACTCGTGGTAAAAATTTTATCGTATGCGGAATAATCACCGTTTTGCCGTCTAATTCAGGATATGCTTGTACAAAGAGATCCTTAACAGCAGCAGAAAAAACAATCATTTCATCTAAAGCTTCATTAAAGAAATTTCTCCACATCTGACGCCATTGCACAATATCATCACAAGATTTAAGTACTTTATTTTCATCATGATCTGAAGATAAAACGAGGTTCTTACAGCAATATTCACATCCTTTTTTATGAGATAATCCGCAATAACTATCATCACAGTCAATAAGATTAAACGAAGGACAAATAGAATGATAATCGTGTCCTCGAAAAGAAACTTTCATTCCGTTTTTTTTCTTAGCAGAGATAACAAAAGATAAAATTTTAGAAATATCATAACCATAGCCGACGAGATTATTTACAACAATCTCAGAAAAATTGCCGTTAATTAAGGGCTTTTTTATTTTATCAAAGTTAGTTGTCGCATAAACAGTTTTTACATCTGAATTTGTTGTCAAAACATAAGATGAAAATTTAGGGTAGTACTGTAAACGAACAAAGAATGTTGTATCTTTAAATTTATCAAATTGAATAAAAGAATAGGTTTCGGTACCTCCGCCCAAAGAATGATCTATCCATAAAGTAAGTTGTTTACCGTTTTTTTCAGCTTCATTTTGCAAAAAAGAAATGTAATCATCTATGTTTTGAAACACCTGAGCCGGATACCAGTGATGTTTTTTGTTTTTATAAAACAAGACGGGAATATATAATATAAATAATTTTCTTTCAAAAATATTACGCACATCCTTCCATAATGAAAGCCTTCCGAATTTCAGCTCTATTATTTTAATTCCGTCTTTAACCGTTTTTGTCTTTTGGGTAAAACGACTAATTGATGACAACATGCTTTTGAAAGGACACATAACAGCGTTTCCGTATATTCATTATCTCTTCTTCAACCACAATGCGAAGGAAATTTTGTCAACCCATGCTTAGTAGTTGTCAACTTAAATACGGGAAGTTTATTTAAAATACAAGTAATTTTAGATTTTTATACCAAGCAAAGTTTGTGGAAACGGAAGTTGAAAATTACCGTACATATTCATGTATCCAAGGAACAAGCGTTTCTTTTACATCTTTTTGCATAATCTGAGTCGCTTCCTCGGTCATCAAAAGTTTATCGTCAGAAAACGTATAACCGGCATTTTTTAATTTTGTTTCGAGCGCCTTCGGAGATTGGTCAAATTTCTTACAGTAATTAGAAAATATTTCAAAATTTATGATTTTTTCATTCAAAACACGATTTTTAATCATTTCTGCCGCCAAAGAGGCATAATCATCAGGAAACAAGCCTTTCCCGCCTTCAAATTTGTCATAAATTTCGTATGCGTTTTTCTTTTCCCTCGGGAGTTCTCTCTTTATAAATTCGCAAGTGTAATCAACTGCGGAATTATCCATGCATATACCCATGGCATACTGCAAGATAGGCCTTCGTAAAGGTTGAAATCCGATAATTCGAACATCCGAATTGAAAGGGTTGTAAATTGGGCTGTTGCAGGGAGCTTCATATAAACAAGGCCGAAAGCTGCTGAAATCCTCAACAGGTTTATATTCTCCGGATTTTTTATCTTTGTATGTATAAGCAAAAAACAGAGCAATATCCTTTTTAGTAGTAATATCCAGATAATTTGTTGCAAATTCATAATGTTGCGAGATTGCTTCAAGGTCGAAACAAAATTTTAATCCCTGTCCGGCGGGGGTATCCTTGTTGGGAGCCAGTTCAAAATTGTAAGCAAACAGCTGATAATAAGGAGAGCGCAAAAACCAGTCAATAAACTCTGATTTTTGAATTTGTGCAAGACATATGTCCCAAGGCATCTTTAATCGCTGTAAAGAAGTTGTTAAACGGGGATAGTCTTTATTTTGTCCCCGGAAATATCCGCTGTCAAAATGTTCAAATAATATAATTTTAAACATCTTAAGGTCATCGTTAACGACATAATGACCGATAATATTTAAATCTACAAATCCGGATAACGGATTCCAGATGATATTATGGTTATTAGGAACGGGAAAGGGATATTTAGGTATTTTTATTGAAGGCATTGAGAGTTCCTGTTTGGTGATATTTATAGGTTTTTCCAAAAAACTAAGATAGATTAGTTGTTTTGAAAGAAACGCCGATTTCTGTTAAAATCCTTATTTTTTTAGGCAAATTTGTTTGAGTTGTCGAGTATATTAATGCTTTTTATACCATTCAATAAACTTATGTATGCCGTCTTTAAAATTCGTTTGAGGTTTATATCCCAGCAAACGACTAGCTTTAGAATAGTCACATACGGTTTTGTTAACATCGCCGGCCTGCATGGGTTGTCGGTCAATAATAGCCTTTTTCCCGATTTCCGCCTCAAGCGTTTCAATCATTTTATTCAAGGTAATCGGTTCTCCGCCACCGAGATTAATGATTTCATAGGGTGTTGAGTTGTACAAAATAGCGGCTTCAATGCCGGAAACAATATCCTCAATATATGTATAATCACGTTTTGTAGAGCCGTCACCATACACGGGAATGGGCTTATCATTCATAATCAAATTAGCAAATTTCGTAATAGCCAAATCCGGACGTTGGCGAGGTCCGTATACGGTAAAGAAGCGCAAACAAACAACATTTATTCCATAAAGAGCCTTATATGTATAGCAAAATTGCTCGTTGGAGGATTTTGTTGCTGCATACGGCGATATAGGTTCTACAACTTTTAAATCTTCTGAAAACATATCCGCTCGGCAGTTGCCGTAAACAGAGCTGGAGGAAGCAATGACTAATTTTTTTACATCATATATCTTCATCAGTTCAAGAATATGTACAGTACCCAACACATTGGTATTAACATAACTTTCCGGATTCTGGATAGACGGACGTACGCCGGCTCGCGCTGCCAGATGGACAACCGCATCAATCTTATTGTCTTTAAATACTTTTTCTAATTCTTTTTTGTTTTCTATATCCAAAACATATAATTTGTAGTTTGGGCTATCCATATTTGCAGCAATATTTTTCCACTTTATTTTAGTGTCATAATAATCATTAAAGTTATCAACATTAATGACCGCATGTCCTTTTTTCAAAAGACTATCCGCCAGACTAGAGCCGATAAAACCAGCCGCACCGGTAATTAAAATATGCATTATTTTTTAATCCCTAATTTTTATATTAAAGGCTTCGTATATAAAATACCTCAATCTGCCCTATACTAACGAGATTTGATAAAAAGTAAAATGGATTTTAATAAAAATTTATTGACAAAAAAATAATTTTACACTATAAACTTCCCAACGTTAATGAAGAAATAAAGATATGACTGCAAAACAAAAACATACAGCTCTCCGCTGCCGTAGATGGAAAATGCGACGATGATTAATCTTTTGTCTTAAAGATAGTCAGTCGCAAGGTTTGAGGTGTTCTCAAATCTTTTTTTTTACCATTTACAGGAATTTTTCAAAATGAACAAAAAACATTTAATAGTCAAAAAATTAAACACCACGAATTTACAAGATGTCATGCATCTTCAAGAGCGGATTATTTCCGGTTTACACCCCGATGAACAACACTTCATCTTGCACCGGACAGAAGGTGATTACCTCAAATCACTGGAAGGAACAAGCTCAAATATGCTCGGAGTATTTGATGCAGACAAGCTCATTGCCCAAGTTGTTTATGGAACACCGCAAGATAATGAGCCGCGGGATATGCCGGAGTTTAAGACAAACACTCCCAACTCAAATCTTGTTATTTACGAAGCTATTTTGGTTGATCCTGCTTATCGGGGTTCTAGTTTAATGAAAAAAATGCTTGAATATATTGAAACCAATGCGATTGACGAAGGAAGAAAGCATTCAATCATTCAAATTGCTGTCGATAATCCGGCCAGCTGGATTAATGCGCTTCATCATGGCATGTCCATCACAAAAGTTGATTTAGATCCTTCAGACGGAGTTAAAGTTATTTATTTGGAAAAAGAAATTAAATCCGAGAAAAATAAAAAACATTATATTCAAGATAATAAAAAAACATATAGCATGTACTTAGGCGAAAACATTCACAAAAAAATTCCGAGTTTGTTTATGAAAATGCAATACCTTATCAGTAAAGGCTACAAGGGAGTTAGTCTGAATAAAGAAACGCAAAGTCTGATTTGGCAACAAGAAGAAAACCACTTGGAATTTGATTATAGCTTGTATAATGTGCTTAAGTCTTCAAAAGCGTTATAGTTTCTTAGTTCCGAAATAATACCATTCAGCACCGACTTCCGCCACGAGATTGGGGAGTAGGATGTACCCGTCTTCCAAAGCCGTTAAGGTCTCCCCGTCATCATAGCGTGCAATCACTTCGCCTTTTTGGACCCAATCCAGATGCTTATAGTTTTTACAAAGTTTACCGTTGCGCTTTTTTACCACATAATTTTTCAATAAAATATGCGTTTTGGGGCGAGGTAAAACTGTTCCATCAATCATTTTGAAGGCGGCTAATGTGCTTAAAATGGCAGAATATGCCAAATTTACCGCTTCCGGTGATTTATGATACCCGCATTCAACGGTTGTTCCAGCTTTTCCATAGTCGTGGGCACACCGTTCTGTTGAGAAATCTTTAATTTCATCTTGTTCGGCATAAATATCCGGCCATCCCTCTAAAACATAATCAACGGCCAACGCGTCAATTAATTTATGCGTCAATTCTCCGGCATAATCGCAAAAGGCAAACGGAACATCGCCAATACAATGCGTAGAATGCAAATCAAGTAATACATCACAATTTTCAATCAAAGGACAAATTTCATTGGCTAACTGTTGTTCATAAGTTTGAGGTTCAACATGCTTAACCATAACGCGGTTCAAATTCTCATCAATCTGCCGCACATCTTTTTCATAAGCCTTCGGATTGCATATCGGAACACAGGTCAGTTTCCCGTTTTTCAAGGAAATTTTTCCCGCGTTAAGTTCCCTTATTATGCGTTTAAGAGCGTTTGTCCCTGCGGTTTCGTTCCCATGGACGGCAGCCAATACCAGCAAATTTTTTCCGTTTTTTTCGGAATCAAATTCATACTTTGTAATCATATCCATTGTTCTAACCCAAACACCTTTCCAACCAACACCATAGATGAGTTATATTTAAAAAACAGTAAAATAAAACAGATTTGACTTTTAGCGCAACATAGTTTAGCTTTCAGATAGGAAAGGGCAGGGAACATGAACAATACAAAAGACTACTTATCAAAAATTGTAAATGTCAAGATAGACCGCCCTTTGGGAAGCGCTCATCCCAAACACGGATTTATCTATGAGGTTAATTACGGGTATATCCCCAACACAATTTCCGGTGATGGAGAAGAGCTTGATGCCTATGTTTTAGGCGTTAGCGAGCCTTTGTCGGAATTTACGGGAAAATGTGTTGCCGTCATTGAAAGAACAAACGATAATGATGATAAATTAATCGTTATTCCGAAAGAGATGACAATATCGGATTCTGAAATCGAACAACAAGTCGCTTTTCAAGAAAAATGGTTTACCCATAAGCTGACTTCCATTTATTAACTTTATTAACGAAAAAAACGACTTCCGCTAAACAGAAGCCGTTTTTTTTAATCAGAGAAGCGAAGCAACAATTTTTTGCGCCATCATTGATGCATCAGCCGTTCCGTCAACCCACCACCAGTTCAGTGATATTTCCTGAAGGTCAGGCCACAGATTTTCGGTGTTCTCCCGATACTCATTCAGACGATGTTCGATGAGGGCATCATCTTTTCTGACGATAGATTCACCGCCGCATTTCGGGCATTTCCCGTCTTGCACGCTGTGGGTCGTTTTGCAGTTTCGGCACACGCGTCTTTGAGAAACTCGCTCCAAAATCAGGGAAACGGGAGTGTCTCGCTTGACAGGGATAACAGAGATGTCCATGTCCATCAAAATGTTTTTCAGATGGAGCAGTTGAGCCTGAGTTCGAGGATAGCCGTCCAAAAAAGCAACATCTTTACTTTTTTGCAAAGCCTGACTTACCAAAGTGTCAACAATGTTGTCAGACACATAGCGACCGGCATTTATGATTTCGGCAATTTCCAGACCCAGGGGAGTTTGAGCATCCATCTCTGCGCGAAGCAAATCGCCGGTTGAGATGTAGCAAATGCCACTCTCCGTTGCCACATTCTGAGCGAGAATTTCTTGTTTCAAGCATTCGCCCAGATACCCTTTACCGCTTCCAGGAGCGCCAAAGAGAATAAACAGGATTTTTTTCATAAAATAATTTATTAAAACGCTAAAGTAGCCATAGACTAGCTTATTATTGTTTTTTTGTCAAGAAAACTTATTTTTTTCTATTTTTCTATGATTTCATAGTGAGCTTTTTCTTTTTTATTTTTTTCAAAAATATGGATAGGCCATTCAGAATGATTATTCAACAAGTTTGCTAAAATTTCTTTGCGCTCGTCTGGATCTCGTTTTTGCCCGTAAAAACAGGCGTTGTCATTTTTCCAATTGATGTCATCTAAATCAAAATGAGGGATATTATATTGTTTTGACAATCTGTCAGCGGTTGTTGTCTTGCCGCTTCCGGGACCGCCTGTTATATAAATTTTCATCTCAACTTAACCTTTTGTTTTATTGGGTGATTTGTTTGTTTTAAAATACCTGATAATTGTTTTTTACCGTATCTCTTCTCAGGAAAGTATTTTTTCGGATATTAACTCTTCAAAAAACAAAATACAAGCCTTTCAAAAAACTTGACAAAAAAAATCTGCAGCTATACTCTGGAGGAAATAACTTATTTTTTTAGTCTTTATAATTCTCAGTATTATGAGTAAAATTCAAGACATCAAAGTGATTCTTTCACTGATGGAACGGCTGGGTGTCTCGTTGAACGAGCTGATTCTTCATGATAAGCCGATTGAGATAACAAAAAAGTTTCCGCTGCCCGTCTATTTTTCGGATGGAACACATTCGACCAAAGTTGATCATTACTATGGTCAGCAAAGACTGGCAACAGGTGTTATTATTGGTAACACCATCTATGCTTTGCGAACAGAACACAGTATTTCTCATGACAGAGCGTTGAACGTTTGCTGTTCATGGAATGACGAATTCTTCAGAAAGAATTCATGCCTTCCGACAAAAGAGCAGCTTGATACCCTGATGGAACACATCACGGATTATAACAAAATACGTCTGTTTTTTGGTTATTACGCGCTGTGGTTTCCGGGAACATCGCCTGTGGAAATAGCGATTGCAGATGAAAGAAATAATGATTTCATCCAATATCGCTATGACATGAAATCTCGCGGGATACATGGAAGTAATGGTTCCGTAGCGGTTTTGCCGGTTGTTAATCTTTAAACAAACCGCCACTGATGGACGTCGGTGGCGGTTTGTTTGTTTTCAAAAGGGAAAGCAAAATACCTATTTCAGATTATCTTTAAAAAACTGAGTTATTTTATCAAACGGAATCTTTTCCGAATTATCATACAAATCAACATGGTTAGCATCAGGAATAATCATCAGTTCCTTATTGTCTCCGGTCAACTTTTTATATGCATCTTCACTGAAATAGCGGCTGTGTGCATTTTCGCCGTGTATCATCAAGACCGCATTTTTAATCTCGTCACTGCGAGTTAAAATCGGCATATTGATGAATGAGAGTGATGAAGTCATATTCCAACCGCCATTTGAATTTTTGGAACGTTTATGATAGCCGCGCGGGGTTTTGTAATAATCGTAATAGTCTTTCACAAATTGAGGTTCCTCACCGGTCAATTTATCCGGAAGCCCAGCCTCAGGAGCATAAGTTCCGGTCTTGAAATCGACAGTTCGCTGAGCATTTAGTTTTTCTTTCAATTTATAACGTTCTTCAGAATTCATAGTGTCAAAATAACCGTTGGCATTAACTCGGCTCATATCATACATAGTCGACGTAACCGTTGCCTTAATTCTGGTATCCATAGCTGCGGCGTTCAAAGCAAAACCTCCGAATCCGCAAATTCCGATAACTCCGATTTTGTCAGCATCAATATCCGGTTGAACGCTCAAAAAATCAACCGCCGCACTCATATCTTCGGTGTTAATGTCCGGTGATGCGACCAACCGCGGATTGCCACCGCTTTCTCCGGTATAAGACGGATCAAAAGCCAGAGTTATAAACCCTCTTTCAGCCATTGTCTGTGCATAAAATCCGGAAGATTGCTCTTTTGAGGCGCCAAAAGGCCCGGAAACGGCAATGGCCGGTAGTTTTTCGGCACTTCTTTCTATTGGTGTGTATAAATCGCCAACCAATTTAATTCCGTAACGATTATGAAAAGTTACTTTTTTAACATTGACTTTATCACTTTTTGCAAAAGTTTTATCCCACCTGTTTGTTGAATAAAACCACCAAGCAAAAACAAAAATAATGATAAAAGCAAGATTTAGCAAAATTCTCATATTAATCTCCTTGTTTATTCAGCTTCGAGAGGTATTGTAATTTTTAGAGTACACTCTAAGTCAATATGTTTTTTAGCGTGTTGAAAGAAATAATTTTTATCAATTGAAAACCTCATCGAAAAGGTTTTCAATTCTCAATTCAGTCACAAAAATAGTTATGATGCTTAGTTTGCTAAATATATTGACTCACTTATATTCAAGTGACATCATGCCATTGTCTTTAGGGTTATGAGGTGTAAGGATGGAAATATGGGATTTATATGATGAAAATAGAAATCAAATCGGCCAAACACATATCAGAGGGGAAGAATTACCGGATGATGCGTATCATTTAGTGGTTCATATATGGATAAAAAATAATAAAAATCAATATCTAATCAGCCAGCGATCCGCCGAACGCAGGGTTAATCCTCTGATGTGGGAATGTGTGGGCGGTTCTGTCTTGAGCGGAGAAAGCAGCCTGCAGGCTGCTTTGCGCGAAACCAAAGAGGAAGTTGGTATTGAACTTAATGCAACCGACGGCGAGATTGTTTATTCAAAAATTCGTAGAAAAATTAATGGTAAGAAATTTAATGATATTATGGATGTTTGGCTTTTTGAATACAATGGCGAAGTTGATTTGAACAAGGCGACAACAAACGAAGTTGCGCAAACTCAATGGCTAACCGTTGACGAGATAAAAGAATTGTTTAATCAAAACAACTTTGTTTGGACACTGGATTACTTCTTTAACCAAATCGCATAACAAATGAGTTCGTAAAAATCTCATAAAAAAACGACAGATATAAAATCTGCCGTTTTATTTTTAAAAACAATTTGGGTAGTAACACCAGCCATCCTCAGAATCCTTGGGAGTAGGGATTATTAAAAATCATCCCAATAGAAATCATCCCAATAGTCGTTTCTGTCGAAAAACTGTCTGCCCTCTTCCTCTTCCCACTCAGCGAACGGGTCACCAAAGAGGTCGTCCTCCCCGTCATCGAAGCAGGAAGCCTCAGCACGCAGTACCTCCTCGAGACAACGGTTCTTACTCAGAGCGGGCTCTGCTTCTCTGCAGAAACTGCAGTTTGCCTTAACGTAAGCCATGATTTCATGGTAGTTTCCACGCTCAGCCAAAGCTACTTCAGCTTTATCAAAGAAGTGGTGTTTCTTGACGTAAGCCATGATTTCATCATGGACACCGCGTGCAACCAGAGCAAGCTGGGCTTCAAGATCAAAGCCGGTGCCCTGCTGAATGTAATCCATGATCCCCCTATGATTGCCACGGGCAATCATGTTCATTACGTCCACCCCCCCCCTGAAGAGTTGTTTTTTCCATTATGTTTGAGTTTTTAGAGTTCACAATTATAGATAATATATCCGGGACAATGTAATAAACATAGTATCCTTATATCACCTTCATAATATCAAATTTTCCAGATACAGTCAATGAAATTAGCAAATTCTGCCGGAATTCATCATTGTGTCGAATATTCCTTAAGTAAAATAGCCCTAAACTCTATTAAAAAACAGCGCTCCGAGCGAGCGCTGTTTTTTTATACACATTCATTAAGATGATTCCGCATTGCAGAAAGCTTGTTTTCAGCCCCTTTCGGAAGAGAAACTGCATTTTGAGCGCAACAGGCAAACCAATCCATGTAGGTTTGGATATATTCCTTGTTTTTGCCATTGAAAATTGCTTCATATACCTCATCGGAAAGAAGCCAAACTGCAACAAAATGCAAAACCCCTGCCTCGGGAAGAGTGATTTTCAAAGAAGTCAGTTTACCTTTTAATTCCTGCCATTCTGAATATGTTGACATAAACAACATAATCTCATCAAGACGATTACGCTCCAGAAGCGCGGCAACCACTTCTTTTTCCGTAAGTTGGATTACAAGGGGTCTAATCGCTTCATGCAAGCCATGTTTGATAACGGTAATTGCTTGCTCTTTAGTCAACAAATGGCTGCAAAAACAGCGGGTAATTTCCTCACTGTTTCCTCGGTTCAAGAGGGCGTTTAAAACGTCATCACTAAATCCGGACCATTGAACAGCTTCGAGAATTTCCTCGTGATTTCCCCGATTGACAAGAGCGACCATCGCGGTGGCGTAAAAACCGACATCACTGGCGTATGTCATAATCTTCTGATGGTTGTTGCTGGCAATCAATGCAAGCTGCGCATCTAAACTTAACTCTGTTACGTGAAGATTCATATCTTAATAATTTAGAAAATACATTTAAATTTAGACTTATTATACAAAAAAATAAAAGCTAGTCAATGCTTTTTGTTCTTGATAAATTGATATTATTTTGTTATATGTTAGACAAAATAGATTATTCACTTAAAATTATTGTATATATGAAAGCAATGTATTGCGGATCTTTTGATCCTGTGACCAAAGGGCATCTTAATATCATCAAACAAGCTTCGTACCAGTATGAAGAGCTCATTGTTAATGTCGGGCTAAATCAAGATAAAAAAATGATGTTTGACGCAGAAACCAGAGTAAGGTTGTTGCAAGAAGCCGTAGGTAACATTCCGCGTCGTAGAAACATCATGGTTATATCAGATCCCGGAATGACGGTTGATATTGCCATGAAGCATAATGTTCGAGTATTGGTACGCGGCGTTCGCTGTGGAAACGACGATGCCAAATACGAAAACACTCTGCAGGAGATTAACAAAACTCTGGCAGATATTCGTGGCTATAAGCTGATGACGGATATTTTGTCTTCGGACAGTGCTTCGCTAAACAATGTTTCTTCAACAATGGTAAAAAACCTCTGCAAGATGAAACAATTCATCGCTGCCGAAAAGTGTGTCCCGCCGCATGTCCATCAAGAATTGATGCGGGTTTATCTTTACGAGGAGTGGAAGAAATTCATAGCAGATGAACAACTTTGGAAAGTTGTGGTTGAGGCTTATACCGGGCGCGCATATCATAATTTGTCTCATCTGGGCTATATGTTCAATATGTTACAAATTTATGCTGAGCAAACGGGAAATCTTAAACCGGAAAGTGAAGAGATGAGGGATTTGCAGCTGGCTGTTTTGCTTCATGACTATGTTTATGATGTCAGCAGAAATGACAACGAGGCCGCATCAGCTGCTTTCGTTGATAGTCTGGCTCAAAAGTTGCCGGAAGATTCTATCGCCAGGATAAAATCTCTGATTATGGCAACAACACATGAGGGCAAGGTTTTGAACGAATGGCAAGCGCTTATCTGTGATCTTGATCTGGCTATCTTAGGAACCTTTGATCAGGATGTCTGGGAGAACTACAATGACGCAATCAGAGAAGAATACGCCGCTTATTCTGAGCAGGAATATCTTCCGGCGCGTCAAAAAGTGTTAAAAAGTTTTCTGACCAGAGAACGAATTTTCAAAACAGATTTTTTCTATAAAATGTTTGAGAAACAAGCAAGAAAGAATCTGATGAGAAAAATTTAATGTTAAAAGCACCCCTATGTTAAATATGGGGTGCTTTTTCCTTATTCGACCAAAGCGAGATCGCTCCCGCCGTGGAAAATATAGAAAAACAGCGCTCCAAGAGGAGCGCTGTTTGCATGGGTGATACTTCACTTAAGACTTACGATCTTTTATAACTGCTGAGACGGTTTTCTTTGATATAAGCCATAATCTCTTTACAATTCCCATTTTTAACCAGAGCAATTACGACTTCATCATAGAAACAATTCTCTTCAATATAAGCCATAATTTCTTCGTGATTACCGCGTTCAATGAGAGCCATTTCAGCATCGCTGCAAAGTTCATACTTAGCAATATAAGCTTTTACCTCTGCCGAGCTACCATGTTTAATCAACGCAACTTCACTTTCGGGATAGAGTTTCTGGCAAGCAATATAGCTTATAACCATTTTTTCATCACCGCAGAAAACCAAAGCCTCCTCTGCATCCAAGCCAAGATGAAACTGCTTGGCATAAGCAACAATCGCATCTTGCATACGTTTCGCAACCAGAGTAACTTCTGCCTTCGTACAGAGAGCGTGGACTAACTTAGTTATATAAGTCATAATCTCGACAGAGTTACCACGCTCAATCAGAGCATTTTCAGCTTCTCCACAGAGACAATACTCTCCGACATAAAACACGATTTCCTCATGATTTCCGCGCTTTATCAGGGCAAGTTCTGCTTCTCCACAGAGAATACTCTGAGAGATAGAACTCATAATCTCCCCATGATCGCCACGAGCAATCATCGATAGATCTTGTTGTTCGCTTTCGTTCATAATATTTCATTTTTTTTTACGAGGTTCGGCTCCTTAAACCTAATCCTCTCTGAGTTAATTATAAAGACAGTAATTTTTCATAAGTTACTCAATAACACATATTTTAAAAATTGCAATAAAAAAGCGCCCCAAAAGGAGCGCTGTTTGCGTGGGTGATGTTTAACTCATAGCTTACGAGCTACAAATGAATATACTTTGATGAAATATCCTCATCTTTAAATCAGTATACACTCTATAATTTCAATCAAAATTAGTTATCAAAGCTTCAATCATTGTGTTTCTATTACGTTCTTTCGCTCCGACATGGTAAAAGTGCTCTTTTGTATCAACATTAAAAATTTTCCAATATTTTTCAATATATATATTCTTACGAAATTTATTATGATGCCAAGTTGACAATATAAACTTGGACTTTGTATTGGAAAGAGATTGAAATAGTAATTCCTCATCTTTTTCTTGCCATGTATTGAAGTAATCTGAATATCTATCAATGTATGGAGGGTCACAGTATATTATATCATTGTGAGTTGTTTTCTGTATAACTTCATTAAATGATTGAACAACAAATTGATAATTATATAAGGTTAACAAATTCTCTATGCTTTTAATTTGATTACATATTTTAGTAATATATGCCTTAGACAATCTATCTTTTTTTTTGCAAAAAGGAACGTTAAAACCACCTTTGCTGTTGAACCTCATCATTCCATTAAAGCAACAACGATTTAAAAAAATAAAGTCATAAGAGTTCGGTTGGTCGTTAAATCTTTTTCTTACTTCTTTGTAGTATATATCAGAAAACTCATTTAGCTTTACGCTTTCTTCAGACAAAAACAATCTCATTTTATTAGAGTTCACAACGCCTTTTTTTATATCATTGTAAAAATTTATAATATGAGGATTTGTATCACAAAATAGAGCTTTTTTAGGCTGAACATTAAATCCGACTACACCAGATCCCATAAAAGGCTCATACCATACATCATAGTCTTTAGGTAACTTATTTTTTATCCAATCTACTAACTTTGTCTTTATCCCTTGACATTTTATCGGAGGTATAATCATTGAGTCTTTTGCCCTTTGTATGTCAAAAATTCATTTAATTTTGTTATTTTTTTTGTTTTACCTTCCGCTACTTGAACAGTTATCTTGTTATAATTCATCCAATAATCATCAAAGACTTTTTCGCCATATGCTTTAAACACACCATTCCCTTGAATTAAGTCAGCAATTTTTGTTATACTTCCTATATTTGCGGTATTACCACTTCCACTTCGATCACTTGCTATTTTCCATTTTTCTACAAAGAAAAAATCTATATCCTTTATCACTGAAGTTATATTATTTAACTCATCTATCTCAAATATTTTTGTTTCATCTATAGTTTCATTTCTAGAATAAATGACACCTAAACAATAATGTGCCTTATATTCGCCATAAGGAAACTGAATATTTTTGTTGGAATTTCTGTTTACAAAATATTCACCATGCGAACCTAATGTAAAACCATTACATATATCTACGTTTTTTCTGTAAGTTGTTTTTATATCTACGGCATACTTAATTGAGGGATTTGATTTATATACAAAAGACATATCTGGATAATAATTTTGACAATCAGCCAACACTAAATCAAAGCCTATCTCGTGAGCAAATTTATTAATTAAAGGAAAAATATGAATTTCTAGAATCTTAGAAACAATTTTTGTATCCGTAGATATAGTAAAAACATTTTTATGTATATCAACAAATCCCTTAATCGACCAATTTTTTGCTTCATCAGAAACATAATTTTCTAATAAAGTGAGAAAATCTTTAAATCTGGTTTCAAATTGTTCTTTATCCATTATTTATCCTATATTTATTTTTTAATAAATCCCCTCCTAAGTTATATGACGAGAGAAGTTTATTCAAATATTTTTTCATTTTTATCACATACAAATCATAATAGATTTTATAAATTTGAAAAACAAAGACTTTTGTATAAACGAGTTCGAAAAATCTTCCAAAAACGGCAGGTTTTTATACCTACCGTTTGTATTGGTAATCCCAACGGACGACCGTGGAAAAATTTGCCGGATAGCAGATTTTTTAAAGAGACGCAATGAGACTTATTGAGCCAGCGAGAGAAAACGAAGCAAAGGCGAAATTTAGTCGGAATTGAATGAACCCAGGTTCGCCCTGTTTGGTTAGATCACCATAAAAATAAAGCCTCCCTTAACAAAGAGAGGCTTTATTTTTAACTGGTGATCCCAACGGGATTCGAACCCATATTACCACCGTGAAAGGGTGGTGTCCTAACCATTAGACGATGGGACCATTGCTTAGAACAAGAGCATATATAAATGTAAAAATTATTTAGGTCAAGATATTTTTTCGCTTTTGATAATTTTTTTTACAATCTCATTTGTTGGGATTCAATATATCGACAATCTCGCTCAGCGGTTTTAGGGCTATTTTTTTCTCATCAAGCATCGGTAACCATTCTTTCAGAGCCGCATAAGTCTGGCTTTTAGGATGTCCGATTGCAATGGCGTAACCGTTTTTGCGTGCCAATCGTTCAGTTCTTTCCAGCTGAGCCAAGATATAATCTTTATCATTGTTATTATCCAAAAATACATGACGATGCGCACAGGCAACGCCGATTTCAACGGCTACGGTCTCTGCCACAGATAAAGGTGACGTTTTGGAATCTAAAAAGAAAAGCTCTCGTTTCCTCAAAACTTCCATAACGGCAACCATTCGCTCTTTATCTTCCGTAAGTTTGCTGCCCATATGATTGTTAATACCGCGAATATTGTCAAATTTATTCAGCATTAAAGATAAGTTTTGTTTTATTTCTTCGGTCGTCATTTTTGTTGTCAAAACATCAGGAGCCTCGTCCACTTTTTTCTGAGCCTCCATAGGGACGTGAATCATTATTTCCTGTCCGGCTTTTCGTGAATTTTCAATTTGTTCGCCCATATTCTTCGCATAGGTTAAAAAAGATACGGTAAGGGGAAAATGAAGCGAGGCTATATCCGCGGTGCGTTTATGACTGATTCCCATATCGTCAATCACGATGACAATTACCGGTTTATCGCCAAAATAAAGAGGTTTTTTAGAAGGAATGATTGTTAAATTTTTGATGTTTTTGTCGTAGATGTGTGTAAATTCGTTATCTTCGTCTTCTTCAGCAACTTGTTCCGGAGTATTATCTGCATATTCATCAAAAACATCTTCGGGAAGAGGCTCTTCATAGATTTTATCAAGTGTCTCCTGGGGAAGTTCCTGAGAAATTCCATTTTTAACAGGAATATCCTCAAGAAAAAGTGGGGGAATAGCGGCTATAACTTCTTTATCTACAAGAGGGAAGGGGGAAGAAACATTTTCTTGCGGTGTTTCAGAAACACTTTCTTGAGAATATACAGCCTCTTGAAGCAGTCGAGCATTTTCTTTTTCAGGATGAATAACGGTGACAGTTTCCCGCTCAGACTGAAAAAAGTCGGTAGCTGCCTGAGAAAGCATGTTTTCCAAGAAATCATCTTTCGGACGACGAGATTCTAAATTCTCATCGAGTTTCCGCTCGATATAGGTTAAAGATTGTCCTTGCTCGGCAAAAACAACAGATGAGTGCAACAAAAGCGCCGCACCTACGGCAAACAAGCCTGAAAACAATTTCAAAACAGCTTGCCTTCTGCAAGGGGAAAGTAAACGACGCTTAAACATGAGGTGTCAGTCTAGTCTTTTTTACGAAGTGTCGGAAAAGCAATAACATCGCGAATTGTTTCGGCTCCGGTCAACAAAATCGCCAATCGGTCAATACCCATTCCCATGCCTCCTGTCGGTGGCAAAGCATTTTCTAACGCGGTGACGTAGTCATCATCAAGCATTTGAGCTTCATCATCACCGGCTTCACGTTCGGCAACCTGAGCCTCAAAACGTTCGCGTTGTTCCAAAGGATTAGACAGCTCGGAATAAGCACATCCGATTTCCATGCCGCCGATATAGGCATCAAAATGCTCAACAAGTCTGGGGTTGGAGCGATGAGTTTTTGCCAAAGGAGAAATATCTCTCGGCATATCCATCACCAAGACAGGTTGAATAAGGTGGCTTTCAACTTTAGCATCAAAAACTTCTTGAACAACCTTTCCCCAAGATGAGCAGTCTGAAGCATCAACGCCGACAGATTTGGCCATCTCAATCGCTTCTTTGGTGTCTTTAGCCTGCATCAGGTCAATTCCGGCATATTCTTTACATAAATCAACAATAGATTTACGAGCAAAACCCTTAGATAAATCAACTTCAGTGCCGTTAACAGTGATTGTCTTTGTGCCTAAAACCTTTTCCGCCACAAAAGGAATCATATCCGCAAATAAATCGGCCATATCATTATAGTCGGCATAAGCCTGATAAGCTTCCAAAGCCGTAAATTCGGGGTTATGATTTTTGTCGATTCCCTCATTGCGAAAGTTTCTGCCGATTTCAAATACTCTGTCAAACCCACCGACAACAAGTCTTTTTAAAAACAGCTCGGGGGCAACACGCAAATAGAGATCCATGTCTAAAGTATTATGATGCGTAACAAACGGTTTGGCATTGGCCCCTCCCATAATGGTATGCAAAATAGGAGTTTCAACTTCCAAATATTGGTGCTCTTCAAACCAACGTCTGATGGCCGACGTAATTTGGCAACGCTTTTTGAATATTTCTTTGCTGTCATCATTAACGATAAAATCAACATAACGTTGACGATAACGCGCTTCAACATCGGTTAATCCATGGAATTTTTCCGGAAGGGGCTGTAAAGATTTTGAGATAATATCAAACTTTTCAGCGGCAACGGAAAGCTCACCGCGAGGGGTTCTGCGGATGTATCCTTTTATTCCGACTAAATCGCCGACATCAAGATTTTTCAGAAGTTCCAAATCTTGCTCGCTCAAATGGTTTTTATGGCAGAAAGCCTGAATTTTGCCGCTTTGATCCTTCACGTCAATAAACATGCCGCTGTTGCGCACAGCCATGGCGCGCCCGGCAATAACAACTCGGTCTTCGGTATCCGTACCGCTTTCCAAATCTTTATATTTTTCTTGCAAAGCGGCAGCGGTGTGCGATGGTTGAAAACGGTAAGGGTAGGGATTGTACCCGGCATCTTGAAGAGCCTGAAGTTTAGCCAATCTTGAGTCGCGGTGAATGTTCGTTTCAGTAGCCATAATATTTCCTATTTCATTCAATTAACATAACTTCCTGTTACTATAAACACTGCAAAAATTTTTTCAATAAATTTATAAAAAAAAATATGGACAAAAATCATTTTTGGTCTATATTGGGAATATGACATAGTGTGGGAGAAGTAAGTAAAAATGACAAGTTTGAATGAAAGACGAATTAAACTGCGCAAGTTGAAAGCACTTGCCCTGGCGACAATGATGACGGCCAATCCGATTGGTTCGTGTGCTCAGACTACTGAAAAATCAGATAAAGATGATGATAAAGTGGTGGAAATAGGCGCTGAGTATCGTCAGTCGTTGGAGGAAAACGGTCATTTTTATGTTAATAGTGAAAAATTTGAAGAAACAAAATCTTACGAACAATCGGTAGTCTATTTGACTAATGACGAAATTCAGAGTTTGGGCATAAACAGCTATAATACGACGATATATGATGTTTCTCTGGCGCGAGAAAATGGAATTCAACATTCTGATGATAATGACAAATACATGGCAGATATGGCCACAGCCCTAAGCAAAACCAAGGGTGTATACAACGGCGCCTTTCAATTTGATGATCTCTCCTCGAAGAATATGATTTTGTGGGGAATAGTTCAGGAAAAAAGCCCCGAAATTCGTGAATTTTGCAAAAATTTTGCTCGATCTGGAATTAACCTGAATACTAATAAGGGAATGGAAAGATACAAAGAAACATGGAATAGCAAGATGGGGGACGTTGAAGACGGGAAATTAACATTGACAGGGGCATGCAATTGGCTGTGCTCTCCCACTTCCAACAAGTCTCGCGCAGGAGCATTGTCTTGTGTAAACGTTACGAAGGCAAATTTTCATAAAGTGTGCGAAAATGACACGAAAGGCGCTTATGAGCTCCAAAAATTGTATGTTTGCGACATGATGCTTCCGTCTTCAAAATACTATAAGACGCTGAGACAAGCCTCGCCTGAGGTTTCAGCTTGCGTTATCATGAGTGTTGTGCACGGGCCGAACTATTCTTCGACAAAAGATATTGTTGCCAATCAAAATATGAAAGATGATGAAAAATGCATGGCCTTAATAAACGCCCATGATTGTAACAACAAAAATTGTCACAACCGCATGACGACAGCGCGTGAAAATATTACAAACAAAGGCTATGTTTCTGTCAGCTATTATCAATCGTATTTTGATTATTTTCCGACAGAAGAAAAGGATAAAAAAGGCGAACTTGAAAAAGGAATTGAGAACGCATGTGTCGCAGAGGCCTACGAACAAAGTACTGATTCTAATGTTCAATATGTTTATCGTTCAGCGGAAAGTTCAGATGTTGTAAGCTATGCCGCCGTGGTAACAGACCACGATAAAACTTCCCAATCAGTTGCGAGAAAACTCGGAATGTTGCTTGCATCCGCTATTTCCAAGAACACCCGTTCTTAATAATCCGCTTGACAATGTTGAAAAAAGAACTAAAGTAGAACAAAATTAATTGTTCTACTTTTTGTTTGGGAATAACGCATGTTAACGGAAAAACAATATAAATTACTGCTTTTTATTAACAAGGTTCTTAAAGAAACAGGTTGCAGCCCTTCGTTTGATGAAATGAAGGATGCCGTAAATCTTAAGTCTAAATCCGGAATACATGCGTTGATAGAGGCTTTGGTTGAACGGGGTTTTTTAAAGAAAATGCCGCATAAGGCCAGAGCATTGGAGGTTCTGCGTTTACCGAAATTGAAGCCGAGTTCTGTTTTGGAGGAAGAACGCAAACGGGAAGAGGCGATAAAGAACGGCATGGTCGAAATCCCCCTTTATGGAAAAATCGCTGCTGGCACTCCGATTGAAGCCATCGCCAATGAAACAGAAAAATTTTCAGTTCCATACGAGATGGTCAGTCGCGGACAGTATTATGCCCTGACGATTGAAGGCGATTCTATGGTTGATATTGGTATTCTTGACGGCGATACAGTCATCATAAAAAAGGCAGATACGGCTCAGAACGGGGATATTGTTGTCGCTTTGGTTGATAATTCCGAAGCCACGTTAAAAGAAATTCGCAAAGAAGGGGCCGAAATCGTGTTAATCCCTAAGAATGAAGCTTATGAGCCGCGCCGTTTGGCTGCGTCGAGAGTGCGTGTGCAAGGGATTTTAAGCGGTTTGATGCGCACCTATCACTAATATACATACCAATTTATAAATTAAGTGGATAAAAAACTTGCATCTGCATTTTTTTACGTTTAATTAATGGATTTTATTTTATACATACCTTATCAAATGTATGCGTGTAAAGTCGGGAGTTTATAAGGTGCCAAGGCGTACAAAGGAAGAAGCTGAGAAAACCAGACAGGCTATTTTGGAGTCTGCTCTGGATTTGTTTTATGAAAAGGGTTTTTCTCGCACGACATTTGATGAAATCGCCAAACGTATAAACCTGACTAAAGGTGCTGTTTATTGGCATTTTAGAAATAAGGCTGATTTGTTGGCAGAGTTGATTCGGATAAAACACGGCAAACAACAGGCCGTTGCCGACGTACGTTTGGGGAATATAAAATGTTTTGAAGATTTTCGCAATGCGTTGATTGCTAACGCGGAAGCACTTCAGAATAATACGGAATTCTGCCGTTTTTTGTTTTTTATCATCTTTCAGATGGAATGGTCTGAAGCAATCTATCAAAGAATATGGGATCAGATTTGCGATATAAGGGATTACCCGTTTAACAGCTTAAAAGAAACATTGACTTTTTTGCAAAAAAATGGAGAAATAGACCCCGCCGCGGATACCGGAGAAATTGCCGCCATATTAGTGTGTATGTGGCGCGGCCTGCTAAGCGCATATATCAGCAAGTCATACCCTATTAATTTAGTTCAAATTATGCTGAAAAGTTTTGATTTAATAATGGATGGGATTAAATTGGAGAAGAAGTAAATGCTCGTTAAAACAGTTGAAAAACGTGCCATAATTCGGCAAATCGTTATTTTGGGTCTTTGTGTGGCCTTTGGTTGGTTTTTAAAGGGGCGTTTATCGCCACAAGGCTTTGGCATGTCCGGCATGGGTGGAGGTGAGCCGTATGTTCTCATTCAAAAACTCAGCACCAAAAACGTTGCCCCTAAAAAGAACTATATCGGTCATGTTGAGGCTATAAAAAGCGTTAATCTCAAGCCTCAAATAACGGGCACCATTAAACAAGTTTTGTTCCAAGAAGGTTCTTTGGTAAACGAGGGTGATCTCCTGTTTATTATTGATCCGAGGCGCTATGTTGCAAATGCCGAACTCCGTCAGGCTGAGTTAGATTCGGCAAAAGCTAACTTGGTGCGTGCAGAAAGGGATTATCATCGCCAAAAATCTCTAAGCAAGCAAAACTACGCCTCCAAAGCCACGTTAGACACATCTGAAAGTGCATATTTGCAGGCAAAAGCAGCCGTGGCACAAGCCGAGGCCAGTTTAGAACTGGCAAAAATCGATTTAGACCACACGGAAATCAAAGCGCCGATTACCGGTTATATCGGTAAAGCTTTGGTTACGGAAGGAAACTATATCAGTTCCACTGCGCAAGATTTGGCAAAAATTGTTCAAACGGACCCCATCCGTGTTGCTTTTTCCGTTTCTGATAAAGATATGCTGTCTATGCGCAAGTTATACAGCCACGCCGGAGATTCAAGCGCGATAATGACCGAGCTTGTGTTGTCTGATGGTACAGTTTTAATAAATCATCTTAAATCACGTTTTACGGATAATGAAGTAAATACCAATACGGCAACCATCGCCGTTTATGCCGAATATGGCAATGAGCGTGGGTTGCTCATTCCCGGAAACTATGTTGATATTCGTGTTGGCAAAAAAGAGGCTGATTGGGTGGTTTTGGTACCCCAAGCCGCTTTAGCTCAAGATGAGCAGGGAAACTATGTTTATACGGTTAATGCCGAGGGTATAGCCGAACAAAAACGCGTTACTTTAGGGGATACCATTGGGATGGATCAGATAGCCCTTTCCGGTTTGAATGCGGAAGACAAAGTTATTGTTCAGGGTTTGCAGAAGGTTTCTAACGGTCAAAAGGTAAAAGCACAGGAAATCGCATCTGATACCAAGGAAGAAATCCGTGAAACGACAGAAGAGGAAATTTCTACAACTGAAAATGATGAAAAGTCGATTGACGCTGAGGCCGAAGTTGTTGAACCTGTTGATGTTGAACCGACTTTTGCACCTGAAGAGGTAAAAAGCGAAACAGAAGATGAAAACGGGGAGGAAGAGTAAACCATGTTTTCTCGTATATTTATTGAGCGTCCGCGCTTTGCGATGGTAATTTCCATCGTATTGACGCTTGCCGGTATCATTTCGGTATTTTCTCTGCCGATTTCTCTTTATCCGGAGGTGACACCTCCTGAAATCGTTGTCTCTGCCTCATACCCCGGAGCAAGTGCGGAAGTTGTGGCAAAAACGATTGGTATTCCGTTGGAACAAGAAATCAACGGTGTTGAAGATATGCTCTACATGAGTTCTTCTTCAGAAAACTCAAGCTATTCGTTGACGGTAACCTTCCGAGTCGGTGTTGATAAAGATATGGCACAGGTTAAAGTGCAAAACCGCATTCAGCAAGCCACATCAAAGTTGCCGACGGAAGTAACACGCCAAGGGCTGACCGTAAAAAGCCGTTCATCAAACACATTAGCATTTATAAGTATTATTTCACCGGACAATTCTTATTCTTCGTTGCAGTTGTCTGACTACACGCAAAACAATATTAAAGATAGTTTGAGCCGTGTTGCCGGTGTGGGAGAGGTCAATGTTTATTCTTCTCGTTTGAGCATGCGTGTCTGGTTAGATGCTGATAAAATTACGGCGTTGAATATTCCGGTTTCGGAAATTAAAGCCGCCATTGAGGGGCAAAACTATCTGCCTTCTTTAGGAAGTGTCGGCGCCATGCCGGGAGATGGTTCTCAGCAGATGGTGTACACACTGCAGACTCAAGGGCGTATTAACGAGGTTGAGGACTTTAAAAACATCATTGTTCGTACGGCAGAGCAGGGCGGCTTGGTCTACTTAAAAGATATTGCCACGGTTGAAGTCGGTGAAGAAAGCTATATGGCAACTTCCAAGTTCAACGGTGTGCCTAACGTTGCCATTGCCATTAACCAATTATCCGGTGCAAATGCTCTGGATGCGATGGAAGGTGTACGCAAGGAGATGGAGCGTTTGTCAAAACGTTTTCCTGAAGGCATATCTTATGTTGTCGGCTATGATTCAACGGAGTATATTAAAGCTTCTATTGAAGAAGTTGTGTTTACTTTAGTTCTCACATTTTTGTTGGTTATATTGGTTTGTTATGTTTTCTTGCAAGACTGGCGCTCCACATTGGTGCCGACATTGACTATTCCCGTGTCGCTTTTTGCCACATTTGCCGTCATGTTGGCTTTAGGTTTCAGCTTGAATATGCTCACGTTGTTTGGACTGGTTTTGGCAATCGGTTTGGTTGTGGATGACGCTATTGTTGTGGTTGAACGCGTACTGTTTTTGATGGAAACCGAGAAGCTTTCGCCGAAAGAGGCCACAATCAAAGCCATGGAACAAGTTTCCAGCGCAATTATTGCCACCACGCTTGTTTTATTGGCTATCTTCGTGCCTGTTGGTTTTTTAGGAGGCATCACCGGAAAAATTTATCAGCAATTTGCGGTTGCAATTTCAACGGCTGTGGCATTTTCTTCGTTAAATGCTTTAACCTTATCTCCGGCTTTGTGCGCCACAATACTTCGTCCGTTAAAACCTTCTCAAAGCGGACCTTTATTCTGGTTTAACACGGTTGTGGGCAAGTCAAGGGACAGGTATGCGGCAATTGTCGGCTTTTTAGGGCGCAAGGTAAGCGTGATATTTTTGATGATGGTTCTTCTTTTCGTTGCGGTCGGCGGTGTAATGAATATCAGCCAAACATCGTTTATCCCGTCAGAGGATCAAGGCGTTATCTTCATGAATATTCAGTTGCCGGAAGGGGCTACCCGCAACCGCACACAAGCTTTTGTTGATAAGATTTATCCGCTTATCAAAGAAGAGCCCGGGGTTGCAGATGTTATGAATATCGTCGGCATCAGCATGATTGGTGGTCGAGGAGAAAACACCGCCATGGGAATTATCGTTTTGCACCCGTGGAATAAAAGAAAAGGTGATGAATTATACTCGACGAACATTCTGAACCGGATTCGTGCAAAAGTTATAGGTATGCCCGAAGCCGAGATTCAGATGTTTGAGCCACCGGCAATTATGGGGTTGGGTATGAGCGGCGGTATGGACTATCGTTTACAGGCCTTAGCCAGCAACGATCCGCAACAGCTTGAAGCGGTGTTAAAAAATGTTTTGGGGCAGATTAATCGTGATCCTAATATCATGTACGCTTATTCAACCTATACGGCGCAAACACCAAACTTTTACATTGACATAGACCGTGAAAAAGCCGAGGCAATGAAGGTTTCTGTCGGGAATATTTACAGTGTGCTGCAAAATTACTTAGGGTCCAGTTATGTTAACGATGTGAACTTCGGGACACAGGTTAATAAGGTTATGATTCAGGCGGATTGGAAATATCGTAAAGACATTGAAAGCATTAAGAAACTGCACGTTCAAAATCAAAACGGCGAGATGGTTCCGTTAGATGCCGTTATCTCGCTTCGCAAAGTTTTGGCTCCGCGTATTGTATCTCGCTACAACCAATATCCGAGTGCGTCAATTACGGCTGTTCAAAAGCCTTCATCCAGTACGGGACAGGCTATGGGGGCTTTGGAAACTTTGTCTGAAAAACTTCCCGCCGGTTATGGTTATGATTGGTCGGGTATGAGCTACCAAGAAAAGTCCAGCAGCGGCCAGATTGGCTATTTAATTATATTAGCCATGACGTTTGCTTACCTATTCTTAGTGGCTCAGTATGAGAGCTGGGCAATTCCGTTGCCGGTATTGAGTTCTGTATCCGTGGCCATGTTAGGAGCCTTGCTCGGGCTGTTCGTGACAGGCCTGCCCTTGAGTATTTATGCTCAGTTAGGGTTGATTTTGTTGGTTGGTCTGGCGGCCAAAAACGCGATTTTGGTTGTTGAATTTTCCAAAGAAGAGCGTGAACGCGGTTCTTCAATTGTTAAGGCGGCAACAGTTGGAACAAAAGAGAGGTTCCGCGCGGTTTTAATGACGGCGTTTACCTTCATTTTGGGTGTTTTTCCCATGATTGTGGCAACCGGTGCCGGAGCATCCAGCCGTATAGCTATCGGTGTTCCCGTGTTTTACGGAATGTTGCTCGGAACCGTTGCCGGATTAATTGTTATTCCGTTGTTTTACGTTTTGTTTGAAACCTGGCGTGAGAAGCTGAGTTCTAAAGCAAAATCGGAAAACGCAGAGGACTAGTTCTGTAACACAATATAAAAAACAGCCGTTGTCGGTTATTTCCCTCAGCGGCTGTTTTTTATATGGGAGCAATCAATTTTATGAAAACCCGGATAAAATATAAAAAATGTCATTATGTATAATTTAAAAATTGCAAAAAGCACATAAAATAGTTATTATGCCGTAAATGCATTTTTTATATACGTATAACAGGAAGCTAGATGTTTAAGCTGAAGAGAAATATCCTTTTTCTGGTTGTGGCCCTTTTTGTGGCAAAATTTGCCTATGCGGCTGTTGTTTCCATCGCAGATACGGAATACAGCAGCACTTTTGGAACAAGGTTCTTGAGCGCGGAAGGCGGAGGTTCAACCCCTCCGGTATCCACTTTTTCCATTACACCGTGCGGAGAGTGGTCTTATATCGGTACTTCTTCTGATGGATGTAAAAGTGTATTGGGGATTGGCAATCCTATATTTGAACCTTGTACAAACAGCGATAATAAGTCCGGTTATAACTGTGAATGTCCGGCGGAGTATTCCAAAGATTGTTCAGGGGAAAATGAAATCGGTGAGGGGTCTCCGTGTAAAAAAAACAACAAATATAAAAGTTGTAAAATCGTAAGTGAGCAAATTTGTGATGCAGTGAGAGGTCTGTACGCCGGTGGAACTTTAGTGGCGTCATCTTCTGACTGTTCTAACAAGCAGGGTGGTGCCTATGCCGGTTATGCTGAATGTAAAGATACGGATGGGACTAAAAAGTATTTTTGTATTTATGAAAAATGTGAGCTTCTGGCGACTACCAATAGGTATCAGGCTCATTATTACGAAGGTAACGTTCTTGAAAATTGGGAAGAGCAAGGTGGTATAAAGAAAGGAAAATGCGTCAATAGTTCGGGTGCTGTTGTGGATGTGTATCAATGCGGTGCCGATTATACAGCATCAAATTTAAACCACTGCGAAGATGGAGAATCTGCACCGGTATGTAGGCTTGAAAAAAGTGATAAATACTACAAAGAGTGCTACGAGAATGAGCTTTGTAAAAAGACAGACATGTTTGTCACAAATACAGCCGGCTATAACGCAGGTTGTCCCAATCCTTTTCTACCTTCTGACGGAAACTGTCCCACAACGGGTTACGCAAGAGGTGTTAATAAAGGGTTCTGTTCATTAAAAGAGGATGGCTCTAATATTCGTGTTTGTAAGTGTCTGGATGAATATAAATACACGCGAGCAACGTGTGCCATAGAACCTAAACCAACTTATCTTCCCGGTGCGACGATGGTTCCCGTGGCGGAATTGAAGACGCAGTCATTACGTACAAAAAATAATGAAGGAATGGCAACAACCGCTTATTGGGATTTGTGTTTGTGGGACAGCCAAACATCGTATGATTCTATACAACTTAATTTCAAGAATTGTGTGAATTCTCGCTATTTAGCAAAAACATTTGATGTTAGCAAGGTTAAATACAAAAGGTGCTTACCGGTATGTCCCGCAGGAGAGGGCGGAAAAACTTCTGAAGAATGCGCCAGTGCCGGTATGCAATATTTTGAATGCGCTCAGTTAGGCAATATAACAGATGATGGTGAGCATGATTATAATATATATGATGACGTACTTGCCAGTGATGCCTACCAAACCTTAAAAACGAACACTTACACCCCGACGGGCTTCTGCTCTTGTCCGAGCAATTGGTACACGGCGGCAACTTGCCCAAGCGGCTATCTCGGCGGAAGAAAATGTACGGTTTCTGATGTTGACCGATATGAATTTTGCTTGCCCAAATGTGATAGCAGTGGTCGTTTGGCTGAACACGGAAGCGATAATTGCGGTATTGGGGGCTATACACCTATTGAAAAATTTACTTGCTATTTAGCTAGTGGCACTCAGGATTGGAGATGTAATTTAGACGGAACAGGCAAAAAATGCTGCCCGAACGGAAATCCGAATTCCGACAGATGCACAACATCATATGTGGTTTCTGCGTACACTTTAGATAGCAATTCAGCCTCTGCAACAGCTTGTTTCCCTACAACAAACGGAACATTGGCCTCTGGTGTTTGCAGTCAGGGGAACGGACAAAACGCAAAATGGCAATGCAGATGCCCTGAAGGATATAAAACAGAAGCGGAATGTCAGGCTGAAAATATTTTAAATCAGGTGAGCGGCAGAGTCTGCGCACTTGATGGGGAGAATAAATACGAGTTCTGTGGCAAGCTTTGCCCAAGTGCAAATGAAAATAAAATTGTGGATGCTCCCGAGGAGTGTGGCACGACGATGGCGAAGGATGCCAGCGAAAGGATGGAGATACCCCGTGAGAAATGCCTTGATAAAGAGAATAACAGATGGCGCTATGTTTGTAAGTGTCCTCAAAAAGACGGTGCGAACAATCGTTTTATTACTTTCATCGACCGTGCTTTGACAAGTTCGGTAGGCAAAGGATTAGACTATTGGTCAAACGTCAGCAAGCAAGAAAAGCTTGATGCTTGTCAAAACAATTCTACTTGCCGGACTTATTTGAAAGAGCACGTTCCCAGTATCTATTCTGCAGGAAGATGTTTTGCCGAGGCGCGGTTTAACGGTGTGGAAAATAACTATTTTATAAAGTCTATCTGGGTTGGGTATGATTGTGACGGTTATCAGGAGACACACAATAACCAAGCGACCATACGCAACAGCAGAACAGCTTGTGGTTTGGGTGCGGGTGAAGAAATTCAGAGTGCTGCATGCTTTGATAACTCGTTTGGAGATATAGGGTCAATAAATGAGAGGAGGGTCTGTTTCTGTCCCGAAGGCTATAAAACCTTAGAACAATACTGCAGAGATAACCCCCATATCGCGGATTGTCTGAACACAACCTTAGGTGTGGGCACTCCTTGTTATTATGATTTGGACAGCAGCTTTAATAAATTGACCAAATATGGCCAGTTTAGCACAGGCGCCATTTGTCCTGATACACAAGAACGTCCGGTATATACTTCCGAGGGCGGTTGCGATATGGTTGTTGATGATAGCATTGTCAGCGGCACCTCCCAAGCCTGCTATGATAGAGAAACGCATGAACCTCAGTATACATGTTTGTGTCCTGAGGGTTTTGGAACAACCTGTGAAAAAGAAGGGGAAATCCGTGGTGGTGCCGTTTGTACAAATGAGGGATATGCCCAAGATAAACGTAAATATCAAAAATGTTTGCCCAAATGTACGGATACACCGACAACTCCGTCTGTTAAGACCTCGGGTTCTTGCCCCACAATAGACGGTATTCCGGCAGATGAAAGTGAACAATGTTTCAGCAAATATGGTGACGAAGAACCTTATTATGTTTGCCGTTGCCCCAAAGGCTATAATTACCAGACTTTGGATGAATTTTGCGAAACCAAAAACAGAACCGAGGGATTGGATGTTGAAACCTGCCGTAAGCAATACGTCGGAGTCGGAACCCCGTGTACGTTTGATGGTTTGGGAGTGAATAAATATAAAAGTTTTGACATCCTTTGTCCGACAGACGGTCGTCCGGTTTATTATTCCATTGACGATTGTACAACTTCTGATATTCCGGGAAGTGTGGAATATACCTGCCATGAAAGAGGACAGACCGATACGCGCTATGTTTGCAAATGTCCGGACAGCTGGGTCGACATCAATGGTGTAAATCGTTCAGGAACCCGTGTATGTAACGCTAATGAAGAACCGAGCGGAACAGTTTGTGCCTTTGAAGGTGATGCCAGAACCAAAATAAAATACGAGAAGTGTTATCGCAAGTGCGATAGTGTGATGACCAACGGGCATGGCATAAAATACATGGAAGAGGAATTTGCAACAGAATATGAGTGCCAAAATCTGTTGGGTGAGGGCGCCAGTTTTGGAGCCACCGGCACAGGTGATCAGTGTAGTAGAAATAATACGCTGGCATGGCCTTGCTATTGCGGAAGCGATTATAGTCGCGAATGCCTGAACAGTGATAACGAGCAACCCGAAGAAGGGGCAACCGCCTGCACAATAGACGGTAAAACTTACTATAACCAATGCAAGACCAATGCTTGTGCAGTTGAAAGTCCGACAGTTGCCGTTGTTCCCCTTCCAATGGGGATTTCTCCGGAAACTTATTGTGCCTCACGTTTTGGAAATGGTGCTCGCGGTAAGAAATGCGGCACCCAAATGGCTGAATGTTCGTGCGATGCGAGTGTCTACAATTCGCTTTGCGAATATCCTTACAAAGCTCCGTCCATATATCCGTATGGTGATTTCTGCACCTACGGCGAGGGAACAACTCTTATGAGCAGCGGTGGGGCGCAAAAACACTACAAAGTAAGCAGCTGTCAAGTCGCCGGATTGGCAAAGTGCGGGGAATATGTTCTTGATGGCGCCGGAAATCAGGATAGGGGCTACCTTATGTTTGTAACCCAAACGGAAAGCGAATGTTCTTCAAGTTACGGCCCGGGAGCTTTCAGCCAGATGTGCGAATATAGCGATACCGGTCGAAGAGCCTATAACTGCTACTTTAAGCTGAGTGACTATCCTGTTGGTGAAGATGAGTGTCCGGTACGTAAAGTTCCCGGAACAGATTATGTAAAATACAAAGGTAAAACATATTATAAGAACTGTAAATGTCATCAAACATATAAGCATCACCGTTATAACTGTGCCGGAATGTTAAATGGCGGAGTTTGCAGACAAGAAGTTACAAATGAAATGAAACGGGCAGACCCCACATTAGTGTCAGCCGGCATTATCTCGGGTACTGAGCTTGACTTCTATCCTTATTGCCAATGTCCGGCTGATTACAATCAAGTTTGTGACGGCGAGCGTAATATCGGAGTGGGCGAACCTTGCAACGGCAAATATAAGTCCTGTGAGTGCAAAAAAGATGAGCTTCCTCTGAATTGGGCTGATAACTACTATGGTTGCCCGGGCGGAGAAAAGCCGACCGGTGTCACAAAACCCAACGGCTGCGGCGGAAAATATTATCAATGTTCCGTAAACTCCTGCACATGGCAACATACGGAAAAATGTTTACCTCCGTTGATTGGAATTGACGAGTGTCAGGATGACCAAGGCAAAATAGGCGGATATAAAAGTTGCCGTTGTCCGGATGGTTATAAGGTTTGTCCGGAGAATACCGTGGGTGAAGGTGAACCCTGTATCCTTAAAGGGGAATATCACTACGCTTCCTGTGTCACGCAGAGAAGTTGTGTTCGCGGTGAAAACAAAACTTGTCAGGGAGAATATTTAATCGGTGTCAATCCGTGTATTCGCAATAATGTCACCTATTTTGAATATTGCACCTGCGCGGCCGGTTTCACCAAGCTTTGCGAAAACGGTGAGGTTGGGGTTGGACCGTCTTGTAAATTAGACGGTAAAGAATATTATCAAAGCTGTTCGGCACCGACAACGACTTGCACACCGGAACATAAAGAAAGCTGCGATACCAGTCAGGAAAAATATGATCCGTGTGTCACCAGCGACAATCAACTGCTCTACAAGTGTAAATGTCCGTCCAACTGGAGTACCTGTTCCGGTGTCGGAAAGGCGGACAATGCTACAACATGCACTGATACCGACGGCAAAGAATTTTACAGTCAATGTAAGGTCGACGGAGAATGCAGTGATCATCAAAACAGAACATATAAAGAGTGTACGGCTTCTCAGCGAGGAACCGGAGGCAGCTGTATATCATTCGGTGATGATGGGGAAGTCGTTGTGAAATATGCTAATTGTGAGGAAACAACAGCTTGCCGAACAAATGGCTACCAATATACTTGTTTGGGGTTCAATCAAGACTCTCTGGGAACAGATTTTTGTATCGATGAAAATGGAAACAAGCTCTACAAAGAATGCAAATGTCCGAGCAATTGGATTACCTGTCCGAGCCGCAACAATAAAAAGGGACGTTCCTGCATTGGAATGAGCAGTTCCGGCCAAACACTGGAAGCTGTGTATGAAAGTTGCGAGTGTGATGAAGCTATCTATAAATATACGTGTAATAAAGAAGGAAGTAATCAAGGTGTAATATCGGCAAGCACCAAGTCGTGCACTTCGGCAACCTTCGAAGATGGTCAGCGCATAGAAGGTGAAACCAAGTATGAAAATTGTGCTTGTGACAGCAGATATAAATATACTTGCACGGGCAATGGTCAATTGATTGAAAATGAGAATGATTACTGCCAAAAAGTTGCCGGTGGAGAAAAATATTATCAAGCATGTTACTGTGATGAGGCAAAGTTCAATCAGACATGTGCGGTGAATGCCTCTAATCCGGGATTGGGTGCGCCCACCTCAGAAAGCAAGATTTGCACACCGGTTCCTAACCAGGGAAGAGGTTCGTTGTATAGTGAGTGCGAGTGTGGCGCGGATTACACTCTCAATTGTACAGAAAAAGGACAACAAGGCGGAACCGGTTTTTGTGCTATCGGCAGTGATACCAAATATAACGAATGCACATGCAATGATAAGTATCCGTTTGATTGCAAGATGAGCGGTGCGAATAAGGGGATTACCAAGCCTTTGGACACGAGTGATTTCTGTAAAGCGGAGAAAAAGAAAGACGGAATCGTTACAACAACAATTAAATATCCGTCCTGCAGCTGCAAAGCCGCTTATAAATACACTTGTAAGGAAGAAAAGGTAATAGTGAACGGAAAAGAGGAAACCACCACGCCGTCCTACTATAAGAAAGACGAAAATGATTACTGCGAAATACAAGAATCAGAGTCGTATACAGACGAGAAAGGAAACTCGTACCAGACATTTAATTCTGTACGTAAATATAAAAGTTGCGTATGTAATAACAGTTTCAAAGATTGTTTAGACACAGGAAAGGCAAGTGGTACGGAGAGTTGTATGGAGATTTCGGCCTCCGGCAACGTCATTGAAAAATATGCCCAATGCTGTTCACCTGTACGGGTAAAAGGTGAATATTACGAAGATGAAGTAAACGGTTGGATAAGATATGAAACAAAAATGAATCCTGGCAGTTATAGTAGCAGTAGCTCACTTACTCGTCAGCAGCTTGAGAGTTATGCAAAAAATGAGTGTAAACAAAGGAACAGAAAATATAAGCTAAAGCATGACGGATGTCTGCATGCTTGGTTCACTTGTTGCAATCCGGAGCATGATACGTACTGCATATCAAGTAACTAATCAGGCAAGTAACCAGCCAAAAAAATCCCCTCACATTAATGAGGGGATTTTTAATTTCTCTAAAAGGTTTTATTTCAAATAATTCAAAAGAGATGTATTCATAATCCCTTGCAAAACGGAATAAGACGCATTCAAATCATTCAAAGCCATGAGCGCTTTAACGGAAGCTTCCGTTTTGTCGACGTTTTTCAGCGAAGAAATACTTGTTTCCAAATTATTTTGCACCTGTGTTAAATTCGTATTAGCACTGTCCAGCACAACATAATTGGCGTTTATCTTCGCCGTAACCGTATATATATCAGAATTCAAATCCCCGTTTGTATTTCCTGAGTTATAAATAGCATTTTGAATAAGGTTCATCGCCTCTGAAACAATATCTTTAGTATTCTGGGTGTTTAGTAAACCATCAAAATCATCAGCAGGATTTCTGGTGTCAACAATATTGCCTTGTGCAATTTGTCCCAAAGCTCTGAACAATTTTTCAAAAGCGGGATTATTCGCCGTAACATCAAACATCAAAGATTGATTTTCCGTAATTCTTTTTTCGGATTTAAAATCGCCGCCCTGATAGTAAGATTCCGTTTTCATTTCCCATTTGCTATTTGCGCCAATCTCCGTTGCAGCATCGGGAATACGAGCCGGATCAGCCGTGAAATACAATTGGCTTCCATCATCGCTAACACCGGTAATTTGTATTCTTGTCGCAATGTTTTTATCAAAACCATCCATCTCTACAACACTACTGATTGGAAACGTTGTACTGAAACGAGCGTTATCCCCGTCAGTAATCGTCCCATCAGCGGGAATGGATTTAGAATTTTCAGTTGTTTCAAAAGTAACGGTTCTTCCATCTTCTGAAATAGACTTAACAATATAAAAGCCGTCGTATGATTCCCCGCTGTCAGATGTAGCATCGCCTAACACCAGAGAATCTCCGGCTTTAAGCGTGGAAAAAGCTCCATATTGTGTTGCATGAATAGAGTTATCCTTTTGGCTGAAGGTCAAAGTTCCCGTGGTTTCTGCTGTTGCACTCATCGCTTCCGTCAAAAATCCGCCGGCGGGTTCAGCTGTCAAAACACCTTGGTTTCCTTCAATTTTTTGCATGGTCAATTTGCTGATATTTTCATCAGAAATGCTCCGATTGGATAAATCAGCACTGCGACTATCGGGATATTTTATATCTACGCCATCATAATATTGCTGAAATTCTTCCAAAGACGAGAACGGAAAGTTGACAGGAGCTTGATTAGAAACACCGCCACCAAACAGATACTTTCCGTTTGCAGATACATTAAGCGCATCTGTTAACATTTGCAATGTAGCAAACGCCTGCAATTGCAGTTGTTGCAAATTTTGGTATTGTTCAGTGCTCATAGTGTGAGGCTCTCCGGTAGTAACCCCCTCAGCATTCAACACCGAAGATGCGCCGTTAACCGTATAAAGCGGAAATTTGAATGTGGCTCCATCAAAAGTAAAGTCCGGATTTGTAGAGCCGACTTTTGCTTCTAAGGCCGCCATGACTTCCGCGGCATAGTCATCACTACCGGCGGTAAGAGTGGAAATATCAATATTGTTGCCGTCTCCATTGCCTGCAAACGTATAGGTCTTGCCGTCCAAGGTAATTGTTTTGCCAAGATAAACATCTTCATTACTGGTAAAAGTAATTTCACCACCGGTATAGTCCGGTGAGATATGCCCAAGATCCATGCCGCTGGTAGAGGTTAGCAGACTTTTGAATTGCGACAAAGACTTATCGATGGCTTCCATTGAGGTGCTCATGGTCTTTATCTCAATGTTCAGCAACTTATTATTTTCTAAAAAGTTAGACGTTACTTGCGAAGTCGCTTCAAGATTGACGATATTATAAGCATTCATTCCATATCCGGCATAAGTAGGCGCCTTTAACCCTGTATTCGCCTGAAAAGCATACAACTCTACTTGTGACTTCGTGTTCATTGTCTGATTAAGCAAAGACATATAACTGGAATAAGTAGGAACTCTCATTTTCTATCTCCTCTATACAATATTTAACAGCATGTCTAAAATCTCTTTAGATGCTGTAAAGGCATGAGCGCAGGCGGCGTAAGTCTGTTGAAAAATAATCATTTGCCCCAATTCTTCATCAATATCAACGCCGCTCAATTGCGCTTCTTTATTGGCAATAGATGTGGTTAAGGTCTTTTGATAAGACAGAGATTCTTCAGAAGCACTCGTCTGTGTTGCAATATTTCCAACAAAGGTTGATGCGTAGTTTGACAAAGATGTCTTGGTCTGTGCGATGGTTCCGGATTGTTTAAAACTCAGAGTTTGGTTAAACAAATCACCCATAGCATTGGCAATTCCGTTAGCCGACGGATTTTGCACATATTTTCCGGTAGCTGAGTTAAATTGAGGTGCGCCGCCGGCAATTAATTCAGGAGCTACTTTAATATCCGAACGCACATCAATAGAACTGGCCGCTCCGACATTGGAAGGAGTTAAGCCGATACGCTCAATTAAAGTTCCATTCCCGCTTCCTCCTGTTTCAGAAATATCCAGCTGCTCACCATTGGTGTTTTCAATTCGGAGCATATAGCCGTCACCATTGGGAACCAAAGATGCAATAATGTACTCATTAAGGTCTTTGTTTTCATTTATTTTCTTCACAATGGCATTCAAATTATCACTGGGTGTGATGGTAACCGAACCAAAATCCATACCGTTCGAGCTGTCAGAAAAACTCCATACGGTGTCAGCTCTAACTCCTAAATTGGATGTTAAGGATAAAACCTTAGAGTCGTAAATGGACTCATTCTGGTTCGCAATAAAAAAGTCATTAAGCCCGAAGAATGATGAAAATCCCTCAAAAGTGCGGTCAAAATTGCCGTCACCGTTGGCATCAAATTTAATAATGGCATTTTGCTGCGCAGAACCGGCAGGAGAACCGCTTTCGTCTATAATTGAAATGTTATACTCGCTGTTTTCCGTACTGATAACCAACTTTCCGTTGTTGTTAAAGGAAACGGAAGCTTCTGTCAGACCCACATCATCTTTCAGCCAGGTCTGAATTTTTTCAGCCATTTCATTGAGGTTTCCTTCTTTAAATCCCAAACCACCAAACAAATTTGTGGTGGCAACCTGCTTTCCTTCCTCATCAAAAATAACAAAACGAACATCGCCTTCATCAATGCGGATTTGCTGTTTATCCGGATCTGAAAACGTGCGTGTTCCCGTTAATAAATCAGGTGTATTCGGATAAGCAGTTCCTTGGTTGTGAATAGCATTAATACTGCGGGCTAAGTTTCCCGCTAATTCATCAAGCTGAGATTGTAAAGACGGTAACGTGACATCACGAATTTCAATCAGCCCTTTGAGCTCACCATCTCGAATGCTTGCGGTAATGTCTTTTCCGCCAATAAAGATCCCTGAGATACGCCCACCGGCATAAGTCATCATGGCACTGGTTTGCGAAACAGCGTTGTGCGACAAAGTGTGAGCCTCATCATCAAGCAAAATTTCACCACCCTTGGTTTGAACAACAATCTCACCAGATTCTCTTTTGAAATAAGTGATGTCAATTTTATTACTTAAGTCACGCAAAATCTGATCTCGCTGATCTTCCAAATCAGCAACGCCGTCATATCCCAGAACTTTGTATTTGACAATTTCTTCGTTAACCTCCTTCAATCCCACCAGTAAATCGTTGATTTCTCCGACAGTCTCCGTAATTTTCAAATCAGCATCACCGCGGAGTTTTTGAATTTCTTGAGAAACGGTGTTCATGCGATTGGTCAGCATTGTCGCCGTATTCAATAAATTATAACGTCCGGCGGAAGAGGTCGTATCTAAGGAAAAAGTATCCAGAGCGCTCTGTAAAGAGGCGACATTGGCAGAAATAGAATTGTTACCTTGCGGTGTTCCAAGCAACATCTCCGTTTTTGCCAAATATTCATTTTGTGCAGACAACTTTCCGGTTGAAGAGTTAGAGGCTAAGTAGCTTTTTAACAGCCCTTCATTAACCAGACGATCAATCCCGTTAATGGAAACTCCCTGTGTGTATCCCGCCAGCGTTTTGTTCTGCTGTTGGGCAGTCTTGCGCGTATAACCGGGGGTATCTACGTTGGCAATGTTATTGCTTATAATATTTAATTGTGACTGGGCAGTCTTCATGCCACTCAGTGCGTTATGAAATCCGGGAATTAAAACCATGATACGCCTCCTATAATGTCCTATTTACGGCCAGAGCATTCTTGCTGTTATCTAACGGTGAATACCGTCCCTGAGCGCCATAAGAAGTAGCATTGTTGTTATTGGTTATTTTTGCAATATTGACTATTGTATTCATAACACTTTGGCTCGTTTCCATGCGTGTTTTCAGTAATTTTTCGTTTTCTTTTATCAAATTATCCAAATTAAGCGCGGCATCTTTAAGAGAATTTCTTTCCTCTTCATCAATCCCCGAAAGTTCTTGTTGGTTTTTAATAAAATACGCAACCAAGGAGCGATACGCCGCAACGATTTTTGCTTTTCTCTCATAGAGGCTGGCAACCACGTCGGTATTATATTCCGTCAAAGCTTGATTTTCCTGCACGAGTAAATCGGCGAAACCTTCAATAACCTCTTTAAAATCATTCAGCTTGGAGTGGGGGATGTTATTTTGTAATTCTTCCATGACAACACCTCAATTCTTATAATGTTTCCGTGCTTGCAGCTTCCTGCATTTCTAAAATAGAACGCATAATTTCTTCCTTTACGCCGATACGTCCGGTTCTAGCCATCACTTTGCCATACTCATCTAAAAGCATGGAACGATAAATCTTTTCGGCATGACCCCCGCCGAACATTCCGTTTGTAGAAACACCTTCAAACATGGTTTCCATCATTTTCGTAATGAAAAAAGCTTCGAAGTTTTCAGCCGTCTCTTCGGCTTTGGCAAAGTTCTTTTCCCTAAGCAAAGCTTCAGAATTTGCCCGAGGAGGATTTTTCAGCCCGTAAAGTGTATTATCAAAGCTATATGTTGAAAGAGCATTCATCATCTAAATCACCTCAATTTCAGCTTGCAAAGCGCCGCTGGCCTTAATAGCCTGTAAAATACTGATAAGGTCGCGAGGCGTAACACCAAGGGCGTTTAAACCGTCAACCAGTTCTTGTAAATTAACACCGGTATCTAAAACGCTCAGCTTGGTATCAACACCTTCATTAATGTCAACAACTGATGTAAAACCGGAAACAGTTTGCCCGTTACTAAACGGAAGTGGTTGAGACACAAAAGGAATATCCGTTATTTTAATGGTCAAATTTCCTTGGGCAATCGCCAACCGATTGATTTTCACATCTTTGCCGATAACCACAATGCCGGAACTTTCGTCAATAACGACACGAGCTAATTGATCCGGTTGAACCTGCAGTTGCTCAACTTTGGTCATCAGATCAACAATTTTGCCTTTATATTTGTAAGGAACTTTCAGATTAACGGTAGCCGGATCAACAGATTCGGCAGCCGTTGTACCCAACATAGCGTTAATAGCGTCAGCCACGCGTCTGGAGGTTGTAAAATCAGGATTGCGCAAAGCAATACGAATATTATCCAGGCTGTCAAGCTTGAATGGAATTTCATTTTCAACGATAGCCCCGCTGGCAATGCGTCCGGAAGTGGGAACTCCCTTAACAACAGATTGAGTCGCCCCTCGGGCCGCAGAAGCTCCGACGGCAATTTGTCCCTGTGCCAAGGCATAAACTTCTCCGTTTGCTCCCACCAAAGGCGTGGCCAACAACGTCCCGCCTTGCAGGTTTTTTGCATCGCCAATGGCGCTGACCATAACATCAATACGACTGCCCTGTCTGGCAAAAGCGGGAAGATTAGCCGTAACCATAACCGCCGCAACGTTTTTAGCCTTAATCTGTCCGCCGCGTGCATTGATACCGATTTGGTCAAGCAAAGAAATAAGACTCTCTTTGGCAAAATCAACAGATTTTATGTTGTCACCGGTGCCGTTCAAACCCACAACCAAGCCGTACCCTACCAATTGGTTGTCGCGCACACCCTCAAAATCGGCAATATCTTTTATGCGTGAACTGGCAAAAGCTTCCTCCGCTTGAGTAAAAACAAACGCAAAAGCAACGGCGAAAACGGTTGTTATTATAGATTTAGAGCGAATCATCTTTGTTTGACCTCAAAAATTGCACAATATCTTACGAGTAAATATGCAATTTTCGTGCCAAATATTTAGATGTTCTTCTCTACCTCTTCAAGGTCACTGAAGGGATAAACTTTTCCATTGATGTATTGTCCGGTTTCATGTCCTTTTCCGGCCAGAATTAAAACATCTCCGGCTTGCAATGACTGAATGGCCGTTTTAATAGCAACCGCACGGTTAGGAATATCTTGTCCTTTGGGGCAGGCAACCATAATCTGTTTGCGGATATCATCAGCGTTTTCGGTTCTCGGGTTGTCATCTGTAACAAAAACAACGTCGGCAAGGTCATTGGCGATTTGCCCCATAATCGGACGTTTTGTTGCATCTCTGTCTCCGCCACAACCGAATAAAACAGCCAGTCTGTTGCGTGTGTGCGGCCGCAAAGCTTTGATAACGTTCTCTAAAGCATCCGGTGTGTGGGCATAGTCAATATAAATAGAGGCCTCATTAAAAGTTCCGGCAAGTTCCAAACGCCCCTTAGCCCCATGAATCTGAGAAACTAAAGGCAAAATCTCAAAGGGCTTGCCTGTTAATTCAGCCGTCATACCCAAAGCGCAAAGAACATTCATGGCTTGAAAATCTCCGGCTAAGGGAATATCCAGCGAAACCTTTTTTCCAAAATATTCTAATTCCAGATGTTGTCCGTGTTGCAAAGCCGTTGCCTTGAGCAAACGAATGTCTTTTCCCTGACGTCCGTAGCTGACAATTTTTATGCCGCGGTTCTCACAAATATCCCTTAAATGGGAAAAAACGTCAATGTCCGCGTTCAGAACGGCGCTTCCCCCGTCAACAAGGTTGTGTGTGAACAAAATTGCTTTGGCGGCAAAATAATTTTCAAAATTCTTATGATAATCCAAATGATCACGTGTCAAATTTGTGAATCCGGCAACCTTAACCTTGACGGCTCCAACGCGGTATTGGTGCAAACCGTGGCTTGACATTTCCATAGCCACATAATCATACCCTTCATTGCGCAAACCGGCGAGTTCACGTTGAACGGTCACAGCGTTAGGGGTGGTGTTGGGGGAGGGAATAGGGGCTGCGTTTCCTTTAATCAACCCGAGAGTACCCATGCTGGCGGCCTTTTTCCCGAACATGGTCAGCATTTGGCGAATGAAATCAGCAATGGAGGTTTTTCCGTTTGTTCCGGTTATGGCGGCTATATTTTCAGGTTGTTCGCCATAGAACTTTGCGGCAGCTTCGGCAAAGGTTAGGGCCGGATTAGACGATTTTATAACCGGAACGGAAATTGTTTCGTTAAAATCATTTCCTGCAATAACGGCTGCCGCACCATTGTTCAGAGCCGCATTAATATATTGTGTTCCGTTTTGCGCTCCAAACAGGTAACCATTGCGAATTTCGCGTGAATCAGCCGATAATCCGCAAATTTCCGTGTCAGAAGAAGAATTTACCAGTTGTGAAAGTTTCATATTAAATGTCCTGATTGTTAAAATACGGACATTCTAACGGATAACCTCAAAAAAAGAGTTAACTTTTAACGTTAAATCTTTTAACATCAAATCATAAATAAAAAGAGGAAACGGAATATGCGTAAATTATGGTTGGCTTGTGCTGTTGCGAGCTTTTTTGTCATAACTTCCCGGTTGGAAGCAAAAGAGCTGTACCTGTTGTATAATATTAATAGCAAAGCTCTTGATGAAATTAACGTCAGTCGCCGTGAGGTTGCGCGTATTTTTGATGACGAATTTGGTCCGGCATCGGATGAATTGCCTGAAAAAGTGAAAGAAAGTGAGTTTTTCGTTTCGCTGTTTCCCAACAAAAGTTATGTGTTTATGCTAAATATGCCCTACAACTGCGGCCGTTTAGGGTGCAACACTTTGGTCTATGAGCGTGATGACGATGGTGATTTGGTGGCTCTGGATTCAGGATTTCCGCTTAAATGCCGTAGTCACGATGCTGACAAGCTCGTGTGCGTAAAAGGGGGATATGAGGTTGAAAAAAAAGCACCTCCCAAGAAAAAAGGTCCGGTTCATTACCCGGCACCGCGCGGCAAGGGAACGGATTTTTAGTTAAAATTACTTAATTTTCCGAGTCGTTCTGTTTTTTTGAAGTTAAATAACAAATATTTTCTCGTGAATTGTATAAAACGAGGAATTTTTTCAGACGCCGTTTTTTCTATGAAAATAAGAGGAATTTAGACAAAATTTCGATATAAGTGAAAAATTAATTAAAATTTTCTTAATAAAATGCTTGAAATTTAAAAATTTGTTGCTATATTAAACAAAAAATATCGTAAATAACCGAAATAGCCTAAACTCAATTTGAAAGAATGGAACCTGTTATGAAAAAGATTTTTGCTTTATCTATGATGTTGTTTCTATCTTCTTGCGCATGCATGAGCGGGGATGACGAACCTGAAGTTGTTTATCAGAATACCCGTAGCACAACATACAACACAGACCGTAAGGATTGTGACTTTTTTGAAAATGGTGTTTGCTACCATTATGTATATAACACAACATATACGCCCAAATATCGCACCTATGAAAATAATAGTTATTCTTCCGGAACTCGTGAAGTTAGATATCGCACAACTGAAAATCCTTGCGCCGTTCGCTCAAGCTATGGAAACACTCCGTGCGGACAACCGCAAGTTCGTGAAACTCGTGAACCCGTAGAGATTGTTTATAAAAAGACTAAATATACTACGGTTTATGAGCCAAAAACTTACCAAGATGTAAGTTATGAAAAAGAGCCTTACAACGAGGTCAGAAAATCTAACTGTTCAAGTTGTGGCGTTTTATAATTATAGATTCCTCAAGTTATAATCCAAAAACAAAAAGCTCCGTTCCCCAATCGGAGCTTTTTTTGCGGTATATTTATAAAGTACGGTTGCAAAAGCTCAAAGCTTGTTTTATTTATAAAACAGGGAGGGGCAATGTCCGAACATTTTTTATTGTTATCTTGTTGTGCGCCGTGTTCTTGCGCCGTTATTTCTAAACTTGCCGAAGCCGGAGAAAATTTTGCGGTTGTTTTTTACAATCCGAATATTCGTCCGATTGAAGAATATCGTCGCCGTTGTGAGGAGAATGAACGGGTTTGTAAAATTTACGGCGTACCGTTTATTGAGCTGGAATATGATAACGAGCGCTGGTGTTCTTCAACCCGCGGACTTGAGGATTTGCCCGAGCAAGGAACCAGATGTTCAATTTGCTTCCATTTGCGCCTAAAAAGAGTAATGGAGTATGCTAAAATCAACGGTTACAATGCGGTAGCCAGCGTGTTAGGCGTTTCTCGCTATAAAAACTTGGAGCAAGTGAATGAGGCTGCCGCAAAAGCTTCTGCCGAGACTGGTATTCCATACAAACAGGTTGAAGGACGCAAAGGCGGAATGCAGGAACTCCGCAATCAATTAATAAAAGAGCTGAAACTATATAATCAACGTTATTGTGGGTGCAAGCCTCGTAAAGATGAAGATTAATAAACAACGGATGCTTATATGAAAATGTTTTCAAGCGAAAATATCAAGCTGTTTTTATCCTACGTTATTCCTTCAATGTTTGGAATGCTGATTGTGGGTTCATACAGTATTGTCGACACGGTATTCATCGGACAGAATGGTGGTGAAGAGGCTTTGGCCGCGGTTGCTGTGACCTGGCCTTTGGTAATGTTGGTCGGAGCCGTTGGAGACATGTTGGGAACAGGTGCCGCCATTATGGTGTCACAGTCTAGAGGCGGGGGCAAAATTTCCTCCGCGCGCAGAGCAGTCGGAAACATGTTATTTTGGCAAGTCCTTTTCAGTGTAGGCATCATGTTATTGATGCTTGCTTTATTACGGCCAATGCTGATTTTATTTGGTGCGACAGATGAGATGATGGCGGCTTCGTATTCATATGCAAAAATTCTCATTTGGGGCAGTCCTGCCTGCATGTTGATGATGGGAGGGTTCGCGGTTATTCGTAATGATGGACATCCTGTTTTGTCAATGTGGTTGACGGTTAGCGGTTTGTTGTTGAATATTCTGCTGGATTATATTTTTATTTTTAGCTTGGAGCATGGCATAATCGGCGCTGCTTGGGCTACCGTTGTTTCTGAAACAATAACGGCTGTATTTAGCGTGGTTTATTATGCAACACCGCTGACAAAGTTGCGTTATGGCAAAGATATGTTCACGGTGGGATTTAAATATTTGCGGCGCATTATCATTAATGGAATACCATCGCTCGGTAGTCAATTATCAATTATTGCAATGCTGTTTTTTCATAATTTTCAATCCTTGAAATATGGGCATATAAACGGTCTGGCGGCATATACTTATATCGGTGCGGTTGAATCCTTAGGGTCATTATTGTTAACGGGGCTAGCGCTGGGTGTTCAGCCTTTAGTGGCTTATTTATACGGAGGACGGCAATATTGTCGCCAAAACATAATAGGTAACTTAGGCTATATAACAGCCTTTATTTTGGGGCTGTTGCTGATGTTGGTCTCTTTTGTCGGGCACGATATTTTTCCGGTGTGGTTCAACTTAAAAGGCGAGGCATTTGAGATGGCTTCTCATGGGCTGATTATAAGTTCGACGGCCTTTTTATTGCTGGGGGTTATCCGTGTGGCCGGATATTACTACCAAGCCACCGGAAAAATATTTGATTCATCGCTGCTGATTTATGGCGATGCTTTCTTCGCATTGCCCCTGTGCTTGTTTATCTTGCCGATATATTTTGGGTTGAATGGCGTTTGGATGGCGATGCCTGTGTCAAGAGTATTGCTGTTTATTTGTGTCTGCTGGTTGTGGTTTTTCAAAAAACGCCCTCTTAAAGAAGAGGTATGCTTGAACAATAGTACTACAATTTCCACAGGTTCTCTTCTGCAAAAAATGTAAGATAAATAGAGTTCAAATGCACATTTTAGGATGCGCTGCACGTAGATATAAAAACCCCCACACATGACAAGATTGATATGTGTGGGGGTAAATCAGAATGTCCAAACAAAGGTGTTTTGATGAACAATACCGTTGAGTGTGACAATTTGTCCGATGGTGTAGTTTTTTTCAGGGTCTTTTATTAGAGTCACTTCTCCATACGATGATGATTCCATAACCAAAACGGATTGACCACAATAGAGAACTTTAAAATCGGCAACCAGTTTATCAAACTCCAAAGAACAAATTCCACGGTCTTTTCCGTCAATAGATGCTACTTGGGTGATGCACTCTATTTTTGCGGGGAGAAGAATAGGTGTTTTGTAATAAGCACAATTGCGCAAAAGAACAGGAAATTCAAAAAACTCCAAATCATTAATAGTTCTTTTGCCTGAAGAAATAAAGGTGTTTAAACGGGTGTTCAAAAAACCTTTCATTCCAACATATTTAGAGTATTTGCGCTGAAAATCCTTATTTGCTGTCCGTGTCCCCATCACGCCATAATAAAAACCGAAAATAATCATCATTATAGCGCAAGCTGTTACGAAATTAAAAAAGCTCATAATATATTAATTTTAGCCAGACATATCTATAAAATAACAACCTAACTATATACGTAAATAAGACAAGGTCAATGTATTTTATGATAAAGGCATAAAAAATGCCCTGCAACACAGGCAGGGCACAAAATTCAAAAACAAAAATTATTTGGACTTTTTACCGCTGGACTTCTTGGTGGAAGTTGTTTTTTTACAAGTGCAGGTTTTGCTCTTCAGAGAGCTAATGCCCAAATTCTTAGAGAAAGAGGTTGCTTTAGACTTTGTGTTGATGTTGTTAGACAATTGTTGCAAAGCACTGTTCCAATTCTGCAAATCATTTCCGTTTTGGCAACCGCTGTTCAACCAATTGTAGTATGCCGCAACACGAATATCATTTTCTGTATAGTTTTTCATTTTCTCGTCCTCATAAAAAATAACACAAAGAGGAACATAGAGACAATGTCTTAAAATTTGTTTAATGTTGTAAGAAAACTCACGAATAAAATGAAAAAAATATTTGCGGCAACGGTAAAATTATTTTAATTGCACAAATGATAAATTTTCAGCCGCATTAATTTTAATAAGAGCTTCTTCTTTATGTTTAATTTTAGTTTCACCGCCGTCGCTTCCTAAATAATCAAAAATAGTTACATGGGGTAATTTCACGCTTAGTTTAGCTTGCGCCAAAGGCAAAGTCGTATCGTTTCTGAAATAAATCAGATCCACACGGTTTCCGTATACTTTGTTAGCCTCCTCAACCAACGACACAATCTGTTCTGTGGGCAGGGGTGCTGATTTCCGCATTTCGCAATAAAGAATAAGAACCTTTGAATCCGGCTTTTCCAAACAATCTGTCAGCCGTTTAATTCTGCGATCATATTTAGCTCTGATTGAATCATACTGTTCATCAAAAGCTTTATGTGCAGAAAAATCATGGTTATAAATTAGTCCTGTATAGGCATTTTTATAAACGGAAGTTCTGCTGCCGGTTTCCTGAAAAACAAGGTCATCTCGTTCAAAATATCTGGCGAAACGATTGGAAAAAACTTTCATTCTGGTTTCAAAAGATGAACCGGCCATCCAGTCAAAAGGACCGGAGAATGGTCTGATGCGCCGCATTTTTAGAATGTCGGCAACAAAACAAGCCTCTCCCATGGAGAAGATGAAGTCATACTTACTTTTTTTGATAAAAAGATCTTTGAAATGGAACAAAATGAGTGTGTCTCTAACTCTATGTCTCCAAGGTCTGTAAAGTATCAATACACAAAGAATATTTACAATAAGCCTTCTCATTTCGTTGCCCCTCTAATTATCCCAACCGGATAATCAGCCTATAATAATATTTTTCATATTTCAACAAGTATAAGCCGTGAGTGGACAAAATCGGAAGGTGCAAACAGAAACAATGCCCTAAAATAAGCAAAAGTGACGAAATTTGATGAACAAGAGAAGCGGAAAATAAAAAAAGGCCGCCATAACAACGACCTTTCTTAACTGGTGAGCGCGCCGGGATTCGAACCCGGGACCCTTTGATTAAAAGTCAAATGCTCTACCAACTGAGCTACGCACCCAAACTTGAAATCGAACACATGTATAGAAGATAAAATTTACTTAGTCAACACAAAAAATAAAAAATAATCAAAAAAATAAAAATGTAGTATATTTGTTAATAATTACATGTTATACTCCCCCACAAAGTTTAAGATTTATCTAAGAGGTTGAGATGGATAATAATATAAATATGGAGCAAGAAGGTCGGTATGATATTTTGCAGAACGCGGCGGGGGAGATTTTAGTTATTATCAAGCAACGCCGCGGCGGACCGGAAAACCCCAGATTTGTGTATGATGGCGGAGATGCGGCTTTATTGTATCGCAGTCGCGAAAGTGCTGTTGTTTTGGGGGGAATAAATAATGAGGCTCGTTCACCTCTGAGAATCGTTGATGAAGTCATCGTGGCCGAGATTGACGGTGATGAAGTTGCTCGTGAATATGCGGTTCCGGTGCGCATCGTCCGAAGTTTGAATACTCTCAAATAAAGATATATCCTCAATCATCAATAAGGGCTTTAAAAGCCCTTGTTTTTTGATATATTGAAGCAAAATATACAACGGATAAGCAGATTCTATGGTGTTACAAATTTTTATATCTTTGTTTTTGTTGGCGTTGGCCGCGCAATTACCATTGAGGCATCGCCGCATGTGGTCTACGATGTTTTTTGCCGCCTTTTTGCTTATCGGGTGGCAATTGTTTCACGATTCGTCTACCGTTAAGAGTGCCGATTTTGTAAGACAATGGTTGCCGTTGACGAATTTAAAAGCCTCTTTTAGGTTGCAAGGCGGAGAAAATCTATGGTTTTTACTGCAATCGGTGTTTTTAGGCGGGGTGTTACTTATTTATTTTAATCTCTTAGATGCACGCAGTCGCCATAGCTTGCCTGCCAGCGGTTTTTTTGCCATGGGTATCGTGGCTTTTGGTATTTTGTTTTCTTCGGCGGATTTTATTCAGTTAATGGCCGGTTGTTGTTTTTATACAATTATAGGTTTTTACCTGATTGCGGATACCGAGCTTAAAAAGAAATTCATTTTCTACAATTTCATTGGTGAAATGGCGTTGTTTACGGCTTTTGCGGTTATATATGCCCAAACAGGGAGTATTGCTTTGGATCGCAACGCCCAGATTTATTTAAAAGTTGGAAATCATAAGGATTTGGTTTGCGCGCTGTTGTTGCTGTCTGTATGGGTAAAGGCTGGGCTGGCTCCGTTTCAGGGGCAATTTTCAGATGTTCAGGATATGCCGGCCAGTCGTGTTATCGGGGTGAGTTCATTAATAATGCCTGTCGCAGCAATCATTCTGTTAAATAAAGTATTTCCCTTTATAGTGGCTGTTTCCGGCAGTATGCCTGTCATCAAAGGTATGTTATGCTTGTCAATTGTCTGGAGCTTGTGGGGCGGTTTAACGGCAGACACTTTCAAGGCAAGGATATTATATGTGAATATGGCTTTTGTGGTCGCTGCTGTGGGCGGTGTAAGTTTGAGCGGAGGAACACTTTCTTCTGATGTTTTTGATTTTATTCCGTTGATGATTTTGGTGGATTATCTATTCTTACTGCCGACAATGTCTACCTCTGGTGAAGTTTATATCTCAGAAACAGGGGGGCTTATTCGATATCAAAAAGTAAATTTATTGGGGACGATAATTGGTGTTGCAGCCTTCATTTGTATGCTTTTTTCAGATTTGGATTTGTCGGGAAACCTTAAATCGGCGATTGTTCCTGTCGTTATTTTGCTGATTTTGTCTCAAACATGCTCTCAGGTTTATTTGGGAAAGGTATCTGCTGACGAAAAAAACAAAATAGTGCAAAAAAATGCGCCGAAAGGGTGCTTACTTGCCATATTTGCTGGCTTTTCAATTTTTTTATGGAAGTTTGGAAGAATAGATAACGTGTTACCATATGCCGTTCTGGGCGGTTTTGTAGTGTGGACGTTACTGGCTCCTTTAAGGATATTGTCCCGCTTGTCAGATGTAGAAGAAGTTCAGGATATTGACTGGGCTGAAAAGATATTTAATGCCCTCATAATAATGCCTGTCCGGCTTCTCGGTCGTGTTTTATGGTTAATGGTAGATTTCTTGTTTATAGAGCGCACAATCATAGGCACGGTTTCACAAGTCACTTCCTTTCTGGAAAGAACTTTATGTCAAATGCAAAAAATGGCCTTCATCAACTATTTATTGATGTTCCTGGTCGGGCTTTTTATTTTCATCTTTTTTATAGGGCGGCATTTTTATGGCTAATCCGTTTGCATTGTTATCACTGATTATTGCAATCCCATTTTTCGGAATGCTTTTTGTTTTGACCTCTAAAGACGAAAAAGGGCGCAATGCCTTTAATGTTTGTGTTTTTTCGCTTTTAGCCAATGTTGTTATGATTTTCCGTATTTTTATGCTGATAAATGAAGAAAGTCGGTCATTGCAGCTGATAGAGCGGTTTGATTGGTTAAGTACGCCTAAGATAAGCATTGTTCTGGGAGTGGATACTTTTTCTCTTATTTTGATTTTGGCGGTTCATCTTGCGATTCTAATCGGTTTGGTCGGTGTTCGAAACAACTGTTTCAAGCAAAAAACGCTTATGGTTTTCACCCTTTTATTTTTAAGCATGATTACAGGGTTCTTTGTTGCCGCTGATATTTTTTCATTTTACATATTTTTTGAAGGAATGCTGTTGCCGTTATTCATGATAATAGGCATATTCGGCATGGTAAAAAAACAAAACACCGTTTTTCGTTTCTTTCTGTATAATTTCGGAGGCGCCTTAATTTTATTTGCCGCTGCGGTGCTTATTTATCAAAAATGCGGCTCCGTAATGTTGAGAGAACTTCCCGGAATAAAGCTTCCACAGCCGTTGAGTTACTATGTATGGGGGGCGATATTTGTTTCTTTCTTGTCACGCATTCCGATATGGCCTTTTCATTACTGGATATCCTCTATCACGGCCGGTATTCGTAATCCGCTGGCATTTATTGTGACGGCGTTGATGCCGTTGACGGCTCTATATGGTTTTATCCGCTTTCTGCCGAGCCATTTTTCGATGTCAGTTGATGTTTGGGTGATTTGGATAAATATTATCGGAGTCATCACCATGCTTTTTATTGCTCTGATAGGGTTTATCAACAAAGAGTATCAATATAAAATTTTTGCTTATACAACTGTTTATTACATTATGTATATGACGGGTATCTTTATGCGTGATGAATTGATTTTGTTGAATATAGGTTATTCGTTGTTTGGTTTTATATTGATTGTTGCTTCGCTCGAAGTATTATCGGGATATATATCAGAAAAAGAAAGTGAATATAATATTTTAGGCTACGGATTTTTGTGCCGAGTTCCCAAACTGTCATTTGTTTATTCCTTTTTTATCTTGGCAGCGCTGGGAATGCCGCTGTCAGCAGTTTTTGTGAATAACTTTTTAATTTTATCCAAATTGCTATCGTCAAATATCAAGCTGGGTATGGTGTTGATGGGGGCATTGGCGCTGGTGGGAGCGGCCTTGCTTCAGGAGATGTATAAGTATAAAATAGACAATTCGGAGTGTCCCGTACGGCGTAAAGATGATATATCCGTAAGTTGTTTTGTTTTTATGTTGGCCATTGTTTTTATATCAATAATGTCCTTCATAAAACCGCTATGGTTTGTGATAGATGAATAAGGGAGAATGTAAATGCTGCAAAATTGGTTTATAATGCTTCCCGAATTAGCGTTTGTTGCCTTTTTTATTTTAGCGGCCATGGTAAAACGCTGGCGCACAACCCTAACGGCTAAAACGTTTTTCACGCTGTTTAAGGTATTTTGGATATTTATTTTATTAGCGACAATAATTTTTTACAATATAAGTGCTTTCCCAAATTGGTTTGAAAATACTTCGTTCACGTCGCTTTTCAAGGTTGCGCTCTACTTAGTCGCATTTGCATGGTTCTACCTGTCTTTTAAATGGTTTTTAAATAAAAACAGATCATCTTTCGGTTTTTATGAGGTGGCAGCCGCAGGCTTATTGGTGTCAGAACTGCTAATTTCAGCAAGAAATTTTGCCGCTGTCGCCCTTTTATTTCCGCTGATGTGTTTGTTAATTCACCGACTTATACTGTTCCACTGGGATGAAGATCGAGTTACAGAAACAGCAAAACTTTACGGTATTTTCTCTTTGCTGTTTTGTATGCTGATGTGGTTGGGATGCGGTATCTTATACCAAAAAATAGGGAGTTTGCAATTTGGAGATGTTTCAAAATATTTAAGCGGTTTGAAAAGTTTGGAATGGCCTTTGGGGCTCGCCATAGGCTGTTTGTTTGCCTGTTTGCTGTTTTTATTGGGGTTAGCTCCGTTTCATTTTTGTTTTGTAGGCGTCGTGCGAGAAAGTATTTTGCCTGTAAGCGGCTATATCTCTATGCTTCCGCCTTTTGCCGTTATCGCTTGTTTGCTCACATGGGAAAAAGAGGTGTTTCCTGCTTCCATAGAATTTATTCAGCCGATTTTATTGGCTTTTTCGTGTGTATCCGTTGTCGTAGGCGCTTTATCGGCAAATTGTGAAAAAAATATTCGAGGTTTATTTGCTTTCAGTAGTGTTTATCATCTGGGGTTTTTGGTTTTGGCCCTGTCGAGCTTTAATGTTTCCGGTACAGTAAGCGCATTTGTCTATTTGCTGATTTATAGTTTGGCAATGTTTGGCATTTATACTGTCCTGATAGGTTTGCGTAACCGTGGAAATTACCTGTATCAAGTTGAAGAGGTTAGCGGTCTGTCGGAAACTCGTCCCTATATGGCTGCGGCATTATTAGTGTTTATGGTATCGCTGATGGGGTGTCCGCCGTTGGTTGGTTTTTTGGGAAGATTATCTATTATTAATGGTTTGGCGGTATCGGAACATTGGGGGGCGGTAGTGTTTTTGCTGGTGTCGGTTCTGTTTATGGCGAATGCCTATTTGCACATTATTCGTGTAACCTATTTCAATGCGCCGCAAAATTCGTTTGATAGAACGGATAAATCCATATATATATGCTTGTTTGTATGTTTAGTGCTTGTCTGGGTTTCAATGATTAATCCGAGCTACTTGCTTCAAGATGCCGTCTCAGTCTTAAAAGGGAATAGTTAATGGGAAAAATAGAGGATTGGTCTTGGCAAGATTGGATAGAACTGGAAAGTACCAATCAGACTGCTGTGGAGCTTAGTAATAGACCGCCTGCTGAAAGGTATGTCGTAACGGCTCAGCGCCAAACCAAAGGAAGAGGACGCAGAGGGCGTTCATGGATAAGTCACGAAGGAAACTTGTTTGCGAGTTTGGCTTTACCTCTTACCAATGCGGACGTGGGGCAACTTGTCTTCGTTGTTTCTTTGGCGTTGCTTCGTTGTTTGAAAAAAATATCGCCGGCAACCAAAATTGAGCTGAAATGGCCTAATGATGTGCTCATAGACGGCAAAAAGATTTGTGGAATTTTGCTTGAAAAAGGCGCTCAAGATTATATAATCATCGGGATTGGCGTAAATATTTTATCGTCTCCCTCAAAGGGGGATAAAATGGTTTATCAGACGAGTTGTCTGAAAGATGAACAAGTTGAGATTAGCAGAACGGAACTGCTCATACAATATTTAACAGCGTTTAATGAACTGTTGCAAGAGTGGAAGCTGCAAGGTTTTTCTCCCATTTGTCAGGAGTGGTTGAAAAATGCTAAGGGATTAAATCAGCAAATAACGGTCAACTGTGAAAGAGAAAGTCGGCAAGGTGTTTTTCGCGGTGTAGATGAAAATGGCTTTATGTTGCTGGAGGAAGACGGAAAAATAAACAGAGTTTTTGCCGGAGATGTATTCTTTTCGGCAGATAAGGAATGATAGATACATGAGTGAAGATCAGTTAGAGTTTAGTTTTTTTACGGATACGGCAAAAACATCTTCGGAAGATGAAACCCCGCTGTGCGGAATGGATAAGGCGGGTATATATTTTGTTGCATTAGGCGGGGCAGAAAAGGTTGGCATGAATATGTACGCCTATATAGCAGACGGGCATATTATTGTTGTTGATGCCGGATACGATTTTTTGAATGATGACTTTCCGGGGATAGATTTAGGATTGGCAGACGCCTCTTTTTTGGAAAATTATCAGGACAGAATAGAAGCCCTGTTTATCACTCATTCACATGAAGACCACTTCGGAGCCATAGCCCACATTTGGCCGCGTCTTAAATGTCCGGTTTATGCCACGGATTTTACATTGGGCCATATTCGTCCGCGTTTGGCGGAATATAAATTGGAAAATTTCGTTACGCTTAACTCTGTCAGCAAAAACGAGGTGGTAAAACTTCCGCATTTTGAGGTCGAATATGTTTATGTAGCGCACTCATTGCCGGAAAACGCCGCCTTAGTAATCCGTACCCGATACGGTACGGTTTTTCATGCGACAGACTGGCGCTTTGATGATGAAAAAATCAACTTTATGAAAACGGATTTTAAACGCCTTTCAGAAATCGGCAAAGAGGGTATTGATTTGTATGTCGGAGATTCGATACAAATGGGGCATCACTTTGAAAGCCAGCCGAGTGAAAGCGAAATTCGAGAAAGCTTAATAGAAATCATGCCGCGTTTCCAAAATACACTGGTAGCCACATGTTTCGCCTCAAATATTGCGCGGATGCAAAGTCTTATATTGGCAGCTCATGCGGCAGGACGTACACCGGTAATTGCCGGAATGGGATTGATACAAAATATGCAAATAGCTAAAGATTGCGGTTATTTAGAGGATATTCCTCCGTATTTTGACGCCAGACAAGCGCAGGATATTCCCTTGGATAAAATGTTGTATATTTGTGCCGGTTCTCAGGGAAATTATCGTTCCGGACTGACAAGGATTGTCAACGGGGAGAATAAGGACATCAAATTAGGCAAGGGCGATGCCATTATTTTTTCTTCGCAGATAATTCCGGGAAATGAGGAAAAAATAGAGCGCATGCAGGAAAAGCTGCGCGACGCGGGTGTTGAAGTTATTTCGGCAGAAGAATACAAAGTCCACACTTCAGGGCATGGAACAAAAGAAGATGTGGCAAAAATGTTTGGTATTTTAAAGCCGCGCACGGTTATTCCCGTGCACGGCGACAAAAGATGTATCCGTGAGCAGCGACGTTTTGCGTTGGAACACGGAGTTGGAAATGTAATTGTTGCCAGAGATGGGGATGTTGTACACCTTTGCGATGGCGAAGCGGAAATTGTCAGTCAGGTTCCGACAGATGAATTAGGGGTTGATCGCCAAAGAGTTGTCAGCCTCGGTTCGCAAGTCATTAAAAATCGTCGTCGCATAGCATATAATTGCAGCTTGTTTATCAGTGTTGTATTCAATGAAAGTTGGCAAGTGGAAGATTTGCAGATAAGTTCAATTGACATTTTGGAAGAACAAGAGTTTCAGTCTTTAGTGGACGAGATTAAAGAAGAGATGTTAAGAACTATTCCGGCAGAAGTTGTAAAGCTGAATTATCGTGAACCGCAAATTAAAGAATATGTTCAGGCTAAGATACGCAAAATGGTCTTTAAAGCGACAGATATTAAACCTGTAACCTTTATGCATTTCTTCAAGAAGAAAAACACGGAGGAATTCTAAATATCAAAAAAATCTCCTGCTTTCAAAACTCCTCCCAGCCCGAGAGAAGATGCCTTTTGTGCCAAGGTGTCATAATCTTTAGGGTGATAATGGGATACGAAAGTTTTGGTTCTTATTTCCGGTGCGGCATTTCCTAAAGCCTCAATATCGACAATAGCGCCATTTGCCGCCAAACTAACATCATGGATAATCATTTCGGCATCAAAAGCCTCTTCTCTGTCAAGTAAAGAGATAGCGCTGTCCCCGCTGTAAAGCAATCTGTTTTCAACAAACAGCGCGCAACATTCCATACCTTTTGCGTGTGGTACGGCGAAGGTTTTCAGCGCTATATCGTGTAAGTCGGATATTTTTTCTTGCCAATCATCACCGGAGTGAAGGCGTAAAAACTCGTCTGTCGGGGTGCCGCCAAGAGCTGTTTTTTGTTTTAGTATCTTAAATCTGTAATCCAAAAAGTTGACCGCTGAACCGCAGTGGTCTTGGTGCAAATGGCTCAAAAGCAGGGTGTGAATGTTCTTTGCATAATCTTTGCGCATTAATTCTGCAAAAACGCCAAATCCGCAATCCAATAAGATACCGTTTTCTTCATTTTTCCATAAAATAAAAGAATTATTAACTCCTGTCGGAGCAAAAGCGGAATTAGTCCCCAAAACTTCTAATCTCATTTATTCCTCCTGACTAACCGGTAGATAAATAGTAAATGTTGTTCCGCTGTATCCGTTGGAGGCCACAGTCAGGTTACCATGGTGTCGAATAATAATCTGTTTTGCTATGGATAAGCCTAAGCCCGTGCCTTTTATATTCAGATCCTTATGTTCCTGCATGCGATAAAAACGTTCCGTCAAACGTGCTAAATCTTCAGGAGCAATCTTGGGACCTTTATTGTTGATTGAAATAGAAACGCCTTTACCGTTGAGCGTTTTAAAACTTTGCGAAGGAGGAATTTCCTCGCAAAGATTAATCCTCAGTGTAACATCTGTGTCCGCCAAGCCGTATTTTAAGGCATTGTCCGTCAGATTTTGCAGCATTTGTCGTATTTGTGATTTATCGGCGGTAATTTCAGGTAGGTTATCTTCCGCTAAAATTTTAAGCTGTATGTTTCGTTCTTGGGCTTTAAGAGATAGAGCTTGCGCCACATCTTCAGCAATTTCAAGCACGTCAATCGTATCTTCTGGTTTTTGGTCTTGGTTAAGCTCAATTTTGGAAAGAGACAATAGGTTTTCGATTAAAGAAGACATATATTCAGCTTGTTCAGACATAATTTTTAAGAAGTTATCTCTCGCCTGAGCATCATCTTTAGCAGACGTTTGCAGTGTTTCAATAAAACCGGAGATAATAGCCAACGGCGTACGCAGCTCATGGCTGGCATTAGCCACAAAGTCAGACTGCATTTGCTCAATTTTTAAAGATTTCGTCATGTCATAGACCGAGATAACGGCAACCGCCTTACCCTTAGATAACCAGGGAAGCTGCTTAATGTGAGCATAAAGTTTTTGTTCCGTCGGTTTGTTAATGTAAAACACAAGATTTTCAGATGGACTTTCTTTGTGCAAAACGCGAGATACGGCGTTAATAAAGTTATTGGAGCGAAAAATATCTTCCACGTTTTTTTCCGCTATTTTTTCACCGAATGTGTTGCGTGCGGACAAATTGGCACCCAAAATGTTTCCTTCGCGGTCAATCATCATAATCGGGTCAGGCAAACTGTCCAAAACCGCGGTGTCAGAAATCGTTTGCGCTTCTAATATATCCGTTTTTTCAGACCAAAAGCGATGCATAGCGTTTATAGTATCAACAATTTCCTTAGCATCGCTCTCGGAAAGTTCAAGCTGTTGTTCATCAAGCTTTCCTTTAGATAGATCTGAAATATAACGTCTGACTTTTTGCAGCTCAAAAGTAAGCGGAAACAAAAGGACGGTATTTAAAAGCGTAACTGCGCCGACAGAAACAATGGCAAGCAAAGCATCAACCAAATGATAGGCCGATAAAATAATAAACACCAAGGCTGTCGGAAAAGTAAGAAGCAAGACGCGTTCTACAAATTCGGAATTTTTTTCAATACCCAATGTTTGTCTGGCACGTTCAAACATAATGTCTTTATCCCATATTGTGAAAATAAGCTAGACTCATAGCTAAAAAATTGTATGATGAAACAAGTTTAAAATTACTAAATTTTTTGTAAGAAAATGAAAAATACCACTGAAACCAAAACACCGCTATCACCGGCAATGTCCCAATATCTGCAAATAAAACAAGAGCACAAAGATTATCTTTTGTTTTACCGCATGGGGGATTTTTATGAGTTGTTTTTTGATGATGCCGTCACAGCATCAAAAGCACTGGACATAGCATTAACCAAACGCGGTACCTGTGATGATAAGCCGATACCGATGTGCGGTGTTCCGTTTCACGCCTATGAGAGCTATTTGGCAAAGCTTATTCGCCAAGGCTTTAAGGTGGCTATTTGCGAACAAATGGAAGACCCTAAAGATGCCAAAAAGCGGGGCTATAAGTCAATTGTGCGACGCGAGGTCGTTCGCTTGGTTACAGCGGGAACTCTGACAGAAGAGCCGTTATTAAGTGCAAAACGCAATAACTTTTTGTTGACGGTATCCAAACAAGGCGAAAATTTAGGGTTGGCATGGTTGGACATCTCCACCGGAGATTTCTTTTTGCAGGAATTATCCTTAAAAGACAAATCAGAAGATGCCGTTTTGTCGGGTGTTCTTTCCAGACTTAGCCCTGTTGAAACGATTTTTTCCGACAGCTATTTACAAAATCCGAAAATTTTTAACGTATTGAACGATTATCGTGACCAGTTGACGGTTTTGCCGCAAGCCAGATTTAACAGTGAAAATGCTAAAAAACGTATGATGAACACGTTTTCCGTCACAACATTAGATGTTTTCGGTAATTTTACAAAGGCGGAGATTGCTGCGGCCGGTGTTTTGTTGGATTATGTCGAAAGTACGCAAAAAGGCAAAATACCACTGATTTCTCATCCGCAGAAAATTTCAGAAAATGTCATCATGGAAATTGATGGTGCAACCAGACGCTCTTTGGAGCTGGTCGATTCTTTAAGCGGAGATAAAAGTTCTTGCCTTTTGAATGTGATAGACAGAACCGTAACCGGCGCCGGAGGACGGTTACTGGCCTCTCGCGTGGCTAATCCGCTGAAAAATGCCGACGAAATTAATAGTCGTTTGGATATTGTTGAGTTTTTTGTGGCCTATTCTCGTATTCGTAGTGATTTTCGTGAGGTTTTAAAGTCTTGTCCGGATATAGAACGTGCGGTTTCTCGTTTGGTCGTCGGACGCGGCGGTCCCAGAGATTTGATTAATGTAGGGCAGACATTAGGTGCAATCCCTCAAATCAGGAATATTTTGCATAGTTGCCAGCTTAACAATGCGGATAATATGTTGGGAGATTTACCGAATCCGCTAAAGAAAATTGTTTCGTCATTGGGTAACCACAGCGTATTGGTAAGTGATTTGCGTGATGCTCTGGCAGAGGATGTCCCTTTGTTAGCGCGTGATGGCGGGTTTATAAAAACAGGATATTCTGCCGCGCTTGATGAGATTAAGCGCATAAAAGAAGATGGTCGGGGAATGATTCTGGAGCTGCAGAATAAATACGCTCAAATGACGGGTATCAGCAGCCTTAAGATAAAATATAACAATGTCATCGGATATTTTATTGAAACATCGAACAAATTTTCGTCTGAAATGTTGAGTAATCCGGAATTTATTCATCGGCAGTCCGTTTTAAATGCTGTACGCTTCACAACAGTTGAGCTGACGGAGCTGGAAAACAAAATTCGCGGAGCTGATGATAAAGCTTTGTCGATGGAATTAGAGATTTTCGACAGCTTGGTAAACAGCATTAAAGTTTCTTCTGAAGATATTGCTAAAACAGCAAAAGCGCTGGCTGAGCTGGATGTTGCCGCTTCCTTAGCTGAATTGGCGGTAGAGAATAACTATTGTCGTCCGGTGGTAGATGAAAGTCTTAAGTTTGAAATTCGCGAAGGACGGCATCCGGTTGTTGAACGTGCTATCAGCAAAGAAAATAACGGGGCTTTTGTCGGCAATGATTGCGTGTTAGATGATGTTAATGGGCGTTTATGGTTGCTAACCGGTCCCAACATGGCTGGTAAATCTACCTTTTTGCGACAAAATGCGATTATCGCCATCATGGCGCAGATGGGATCGTATGTGCCTTGTGTTGCCGCGCATATAGGTGTTGTTGATAAAATTTTTTCCCGCGTTGGTGCTTCAGATGACTTGGCTAGAGGACGTTCAACTTTCATGGTTGAAATGGTGGAAACAGCGAGTATTCTGAATCGCGCCGGAGAACGCTCCTTTGTTATTTTGGATGAGATAGGGCGAGGAACGGCCACTTTTGACGGATTATCAATTGCTTGGGCTGTCGTGGAACATTTGCACGAAGTCAATAAGTGTCGAGCACTGTTTGCCACGCATTACCATGAGTTGACGTCATTAACGTCAAAACTGTCCCAGATGAGCTTACATTGCATGAAAATAAAAGAGTTTAACGAAGAAGTTGTTTTTTTGCATGAGGTTATCAGTGGTGCCGCCGACCGTTCTTACGGAATACATGTTGCCAAACTGGCGGGGTTGCCCAAAACCGTTGTAAAACGTGCGGAGCAAGTGTTGGAGCATCTTGAAAAAGATGGCAAAAATAAAGCAATTTCCTCTTTGGCAGATGACTTGCCTTTGTTTGCGGTGTTTAAGGAGAGAGAGGAATTTAAGCCAAAAGAAAGTTTGCTGGAGCAGGCAATAGCAGCCTTGAATCCTGATGAATTTTCACCGCGCGAGGCTCTGGAAAAACTTTATGAGCTTAAAAGTCTTACAGAAGATAAAAAATAAGTAAAAACATTGTGTTATAAAACGGTATAATAATACCACTAATTAACATAATGAAAAATAATGAATTTTTCTTGTTGACTTTAAATTTATGCCGTGTATATTCACAGCCGAATAAATAACCTATATTTGTGAGAGAGAAACAATGAACACATATTCCACAAAACCCTCTGATATTCAGAGAAAATGGTATGTTGTTGATGCCACAGGTGTTGTTTTGGGCAGACTTTCAGCTGAAATCTCCAAGATTCTCCGCGGCAAACACAAACCGAATTATGTTACCAACTTGGACTGTGGCGACTATGTTGTCGTTATCAATGCCGACAAAGTTAAATTAACAGGCAAAAAATTGACAGACA
>CAZZNV010000006.1:0-78698 GCA_964655915.1 uncultured Azospirillaceae bacterium
TTACCAACACTTTCTTTATTAAACTTTAATTGATAAGAAAATAATAAATTTTGCAAAATTTCTAATCGTTCTTTCTTAACTTTTTCCTCAACCTGATTAGGCATAACGGCAGCCGGAGTTCCTGCGCGGCGAGAATACTTGAACGAAAAAGCTTGAATATAACCCACACGTCTAACCAGACTAAGCGTGTCTTCAAAGTCTTTATCCGTTTCACCGGGAAAACCGACAATAAAATCGGAAGAAAATCCCAAATCCGCTCTGGCGTTTTTCAATTTATCAATAATTTCCAGATATTGTCCGGACGTGTGTCGTCTGTTCATTGCTTTTAAGACGGTATCAGAACCGGATTGCGCCGGCAAGTGTAAATAAGGCATAAGTTTTTCAATATCATGGTGACACGCAATCAAATCATCATCAACATCTGCGGGATAAGACGTTGTATAACGAATTCTTTTTAAACCGTCAATTTTTGCCAGTTGTCTGATTAAATAAGCGAGATTTCGTTCTTTTCCGGAGGCGTCCTCGCCATGGTAGGAATTAACATTTTGCCCAAGCAGGTTAAGCTCAACACTTCCGCCGTCAACCAAGCGTTCAGCCTCTTTGATAATTTCGGCAACCGGACGAGATGTTTCAACGCCACGAGTATAAGGCACAACACAATAAGTGCAAAAATTATTACACCCTTCTTGAATAGACAAAAAAGAACAACCGCCGGAGGATTTTTGATCAGGCAAGAAGTCAAATTTCGATTCGGCAGGAAAGTCGGTATCAATGATCGGTGTGCCGCGCTCGCGCCCAACTCGAGCCAAAATTTCCGGTAAACGATAATAAGTGAGCGGTCCGGTGGCAAAATCAACAAAAGGCACACGTTTGGCAATTTGTTCGTCTTCAGCCTGAACAACGCAACCGCACACACCGATAACCGTGTCCAACCCTTTTTCCATGCGTTCTTGTTTAATTATTTCAGCCCGCCCCAAATCGGAGAATAGTTTCTCAGCGGCTTTCTCTCTGATGTGGCAGGTGTTGAAGATAACAATGTCGGCTTGGTTTTGGCTGGTGGCCTGTGTCAGTCCCATATTTTCCAAAATGGCGGCAATGCGCTGTGAATCGTAGACATTCATTTGGCAGCCGAATGTTTTTATAAAATACTTCTTCACGTCTTTCTCTGTTTATAATTAGCAACTCATTTCAGTTTATGACAACAAGGTTGTAATTTCAAATATTTTTTACAGTTTCTTATTTGCTTTGGAAAAAATGCTTTTTTATTGAAAATTTGCGCAAATTTTGTTAACATAAAATAAACAATAATAGGAGAGTGAAATGTCTTGTTTTAACGTTGAAAATAATGTTTCCAATTTATCGGAAATGACCAAAGAACAGAAAGTTGTTTTTTTGCAGGCGCTGGTGTGTTTGGCAAGGGCCGATGGCAAGTTTGATGAAAATGAAAAAGATTTCGTGCAAGAGGTTTCAATAGCCTATGGAGTTCCGTTTGAAAGTTTTGAGGAAATTTGTTCAATCAAAGATGCTGACGAATTGGTTGAAAAGGTTAAGTTGATAACAGATAGACATCACGCGATGCATCTTGTTAAAGAGATGTGCGTTTTAGCCAATTGTGATACTGCGGTTTCAGACGAAGAAGTGTTGTTGATCGGGCGTGTAGGAACGGCAATGGGGCTGGAGCCTGAGAAAATCCAGCAAATAAGCCAATGGGTTTTGGATAGAATAATTTGGCTTGAAGAGGGAAAACTTATTTTCGAAAAAGTTTCTTAGCAGAAAGAGAGACGCTGATGACACAATATAACAATGAATATGCTAAAGCTTACAACGGGTGGAAGAATGATTATGTCAACCAGATGAATCAACACCATTCGCAATCAGGTAGCTTTCATCAGTTGAGTGAGCAGGATAAAGAAAAAGAGGCTCGGGTTAAAGCTGAACTGGAAAAATTATCCAGACAGGAACTGCGTGAAAAGGCAAAAAATCTGCTTAAAAACCAAAATGTTCCGGTCACAAAAGTTTCTGAAGATGTGGCTCTCAATACTTGCGATTTGAGTTTTATTTTGGCAATGAGCATGCAACAGCTGGATTCAACCACCAATCCGGAAACAGAATATCGTGATTGGGTCAGAATAGAAGATAAAATAGAAACAGACATAAAAACTGGCGGAACGACAGATGCTGAAATTCAGGCTCGCAACCATTTCATTTCCGTAATGAATCATCGTGAAACAGAGATGAAATATGTCATCGCTCTATATAGTGCCGCGGCGATGAATGCCAAGGGGTATTACAGAGATATTGCACGTCAGAAACTAAGCTTCATGCTCTTTAAGTTAAGCGAACTTCGCCGCTTACGAGCCAGAATGGAGCGGACAAAGAGCAAGTCAGATCGACAAGAAAAGACGGAAAAGAAAATCCAAGAGGCCGGATTGAGATATTTGTCTGTAAAGGCGGGTAATGTTTTGGAAGAAAGCTTGCTTGATAGCGACAGATTCCCGCCTGTTACTACAAGTGAGGATGAAATTCGGGATAAAATCAATCAACTGAAAGCTAGAAAAGAAATGTACAGACGTCGGGTTTTAGCTCTTAATGCGTATAACAGAGGCGTGATAGACACTTTACCGGAAGAAACGGGAGATAATTCCCATTCGACAGAGTCTAGCCCGCGCACGGAAGTAACGGCAGAAAGAATACGCCTGCTTATGATGCGCAGAAATTACACTCTGTCTGCCTAACTGGACGAATTGGGTTGACATCACGGTGCAATTGGAATATTAAAAATAAAGTTGTATTTTTTTAAGGAGTATATTTAGATGGGTGCAATATTTGAGCCTTTTTTATACATTATCGGTATACTGGCAGATATTTATTTCAAAATAGTTGTCGTTCAAATTGTTGTTTACTGGTTGATTCACTTTAAGGTTTTAGAGCCGTCTAATAAATATGCTCAAAAAACCGTTGAAATCTTGGATAAGTTAACCGCGCCGGCATATAACAAAATTCGTGAGAAAGTTCCTCCTTTTTCGGGATTCGACTTTTCACCGTTTATTTTGTTGTTAGCTTTGCTGTTTTTCTGCCGTTTGATTTACCGTTTAAGTGCATTGATGGTCTAAACGGCACGAATGGTTTTTGACGAAAAACAAGAAGGGATTTTGTTAAGAGTTAGGTTAACGCCTAACTCTTCTTCTTGTCATAAGGGAGATGTTTTTTTGAACGCGGACGGCAGTGCTTTTTTGAAGATAAATGTCGTAAGTGTTCCGGAAAAAGGAAAAGCCAATCAAGAGCTGATAAATTTTCTGAGCAAGCAATTAAAAATAAGCAAAAGCAATTTTGAGATAATAAGCGGCGAGACGGAGCGTTGCAAAAAAATTTTTATAACGGGCGAGGTAGAGGTCTTATCTCAGAAATTGCGCCAATGGCTGGAGTAAACAATGACTGCACAAATTATTGACGGTAAAAAATTAGCGAACGAAATAACCACTTCATTGGCCGAAAAAATAAGTCGGGATAACGGTAGCGATATGCCTGTTTTGGCGGTTGTTTCCGTCGGCGATGATGAGGCCGGAAAAATCTATATTCGCAATAAAAAAAGAGCGGCTGATGCCGTAGGAATAGGGTGCGAAATTGTAGAGTTTTCAGGAACTATCGGCGAAAATGCTCTGTTAAGCAGTGTGCGGGAGTTAAACGATAATCCTCATATTCACGGCATTATTGTACAACAGCCGTTACCTAAAACCATAAATGCGGATAAAATTCTTGAAGCAATCAGCCCGGAAAAAGATGCCGATGGTTTTACGGAAGAAAATTTAGGTGCTTTAACAAAAAACAAGAAAAGCGCAATAATTGCGGCCACGCCCAAAGGCATATTACGGATGCTGCAAACAACAGAAATTGAGTTGTCGGGAAAACATGCTGTTATCATCGGACGTTCTAATATCGTCGGAAAACCGCTGGCTTCGCTGTTACTCAATCAAAATTGCACGGTAACAATAACGCACTCTAAAACAGTGGGGTTGCCGAATTTGACGCGTCAGGCAGATATTCTGATTTCCGCCTGCGGAAGACCTAAACTGGTGAAAAAAGATTGGGTTAAGCAAGGCGCCATTGTTATTGATGTCGGTATAAACAGAGACGAAAACGGAAAGCTTTGCGGTGATGTTGATTTTGAAGAAGTTAAAGACGTTGCTTCGTTCATCACTCCGGTTCCGGGCGGTGTCGGGCCAATGACAGTGGCTATGTTGCTGGAAAATACTTGGGAAGCTTATTTACTTCAAAAAGAAAAAGAAGCTTCACCTTGCGGGTGTGGAAACACTCATTGTCATTGCCATCATCATTCTTAAAAAAACTTTTGTAGTGATTATATAGCCGTTATCGCCGTTTTGAGGGAGATGGAAATGAGTGATAAAGGTGGCGGCATATTTGTGCTGGATGATGATGTTCTGTTTTTAAAAATCTATAAAGAGCTGTTTGCGGCCAAAGGCTACAAGGTGTTTGTAACAGACAATGTAAAACAGTTTTTGCAAGAAGCACGGCAAAAGCTTCCGGATGTTATGTTAGTCGATATTAATTTGCCGCATACCAGTGGCTGGGAAGTTTTGCGGCAAATTGCTCAAGACACGGTTTTGCAGCAAATTCCAACAGTGTTGTTGTCTGTTTGCCAAGATTATGAGCTGGCTCATATCAAAGGGGCTGCGCATTTTATCAATAAACCGGTTTCTCTTGAGGACCTGGATGATATTTTACGCAGCTATTATATCGGTGGTATGCATCACGATTTATTGTTGCTGGAAGAGTATGAGCCGTTATTTCACACATTGACGGAAAGTATTACAAAAAAGTACGGTAATTGTTTCATAACTCATAGTATTTTTGCAACTAAAAAATACCTGCAAAAGAACACCCCGAAGAAAATAGGAGTACGTTATAATCAGAAAAAATTTGCCGAAGTTGAAAATGAATTTCCCTTGGAAAAAGTTGTTTATATTGATAACGCCTACGAAATTGAAGAAATTTTGAAAAGTATTAAATAAATATTTAATGTTTAATTCTATCGTGGTTGCAAATAGGGGATAAGGATTAAATGTCTATATTCAAGCAACTTCGACAGCATTTTCAAAAAAACGTACAAACAGTATATGACTGGATGATTTTGGTGGCTTCCAAGCCGCACGCTTTATTGTTTTTTGCGATAGTGTCCTTTGCTGAAAGTTCATTCTTTCCGATTCCTCCCGATATTATGCTGATTCCCATGGTTTTGGCCATGCCGAAACGAGCATGGCAAATTGCAGGAGTGGCAACTCTGTCCAGCGTTTTAGGCGGTTTTTTTGGTTATGGAATAGGTTTGTTTTTATATGACAGCATTGCTCGCCCTATTTTAAATTTTTATGGGTATTTGCACCAGTTTGAATCTTTTCAAGAATATTATCATCAATGGGGTGCGTGGATAGTTTTTGGAGCAGGAGTTACCCCGTTTCCATATAAGGTAATTACCATTGCCAGCGGCGTTGTCCATTTAAATATTTTTACGTTTGCCGTTGCGTCAATATTGGCAAGAGGACTAAGGTTTTATTTAGTTGCCGGACTATTAAAAGCCTATGGAGAACCGATGAAGCAGTTTATAGAAAAAAATCTTAATTTTCTTTCAGTAATTTTTATTGTTTTGTTGTTGTGTAGCTTTATCGCCATAAAATATTTAGGTTGAAAATTAAATAAATCAGGTATAGACTAACCTCAATCAACGATTATTAACTAAAAATATCTATTATGTTACCACTTTATAACTGCTTTAAGGATGGTTTTTTCATGAATGGAAAGGACCTTTCCTACGGGGGTGTTGTATTTTCGGATTACAACGTCTCACCTGTTATCACTGCCGGCAGTGATGCTGTCTACGTGTTTGATGTTAAAAAGTTCGATTTCGGCTTTCCGTTTGTCGTTGTTGCCGTATCACGCGAGCCAGTGTTCCACAAGTGCTCTTCTGTTGAGACTGGCGAGCAAAAAGTTACCTTCCAGGAGCAGGGACGCCAATACAGAACACAGTATATGGAGTACCATTACGGCGGCTATCCTCACGAGGATACCTCCATCGACAAAATAGTAAGCCGTATTATCTATTAAAAAAAGAGGAGCTTTCTGAATGAAGGCTCCTCTTTTTTGGGATTTTTTCTAGCGTTGTTTTCTATCTTTCAAAGCCTCGGCAATAGCCTCCTTATTAGCCTCTGACCGAACCTTGTCACCGCCGGTTAAAACTCTTTTTTCCAAGCGTTTTTCCAGTTTTTGTTCTTCTGGTTGATAAGCGTCAATACGATCCACATCGATTCTGTTTTGGAGTGACTTTTTCATCTTGTCGATATATTCAGCCTTAGTGGTATCGTCATTAAGGTCTTTTCCTTTTTTTCCGGCCTCAAACATTTCTTTGCGGAGATTTTCTTTATCAATCAAAGTCTGTATTTGCGGGTGTACATCTTTAAGTTCTTCTAAAGAGGGAACCCCTTTGACCTCTATTCCGGCGACAGAACCGGCAATAGCCCACAGAGCTTGAAATCTTTTCGCTTTTTCAGGGTCCTCACTCACTTTGCCGATTTGCAAATATGATGTTCCGGATTCTTTTGCCGCACGCGCCAATGCAATCATACTGTTAAGCTCTTCTCCAAATACATTAACTTCGCGCTCGCTGACAAACTCGTATGTCGCTTCATCAGAATTTGATTTTTTATGGGGGTCAGAAACTTTGAATGATGTTGTGTCTTCATCAGACTTCTCAACGTCCAATTTACGATCATGGAGATTTTTTTCAAAGTTGGAAATCAAAGGAGAAGAAAGTTTTTTCTTTGGTTTTTCCTTTCCTTTTTCTTCAGACGCATTGTCATTTTTCTGCTTTTTATCGGTCTTATCTTGTTTCGAAAGCTCATCGCCCATATTAACGACCAAATCAGAAGAATCTTGTCTGTTCTTATCTTTATCTTTTTCAAAGGAAAGCAATTGTTTTTTAGATCTTTTAAGATAGGCCGTTAAGTCTGTTATGGTGAGTTTATCATATCCTTTGGGCATGTTTTTCTTGAGGTAATCATCAAATTCCATAGCGGCCTTTGAACCTTCATAACGCACCAATAAATCGGTCATGACGTCTTCCATACTGGCAATTGTTGAAGAATTAAGCTTCTTCTTAAATGTTTTATTATAAATTCTCTGAGCCAGTGCCGCATCTTTCGGAGATTTCAAGTCGTTAGAAACCGCCATAATATAATAGGATTTTTTCAACCAATCCAAGAGGGCTTTATCTTCATCTCTGAGTAAGCTGTTTTCTTTAACGGGAGCTTCCTCCTTTTTCATCAGAGTGATATTGTCATACAATTGCCGGTAAAGGACAAACTCGCCTAAGCTGAGAGGGTGATTTCCTTTTTTATTTCCTATCTCCGTAGCCATGTGTTGAGCTAATCTGGGATACACTTCATTCATTTTGTTTATTAATTCTTCAACCTTATCCCGCTCAACTTCATCGGCAACAAATAATCCTTTTGTAATCTGTTTGCCGTCCAAGAGTTCATCGCCGTTTTTACGAACATAAGGCTTTATAACAGCAGACAGTTCTTTCACTTGCTCATTAAGGCGAGTGTTAGCCGTGTAAATAACAATAGAATCCGGTCTGTCATAGGCAATTCCTCTGCCTTCGGCAAGTTTGTATCGGCAGTCATATTTAAGAGCAAACTTATCCAATTCGTTCAGTAAATCAGTTTGTACATCTACATTCAAAATAAAGCGATGTACTTTTTTTCCGGCTTTAGAGTCTCTTCTGTATTTCTTAGATGTTTTATAAATCCAACCGCTTCCAATGCTTCCCGGTTTTGGAGTAATTTCTAATTCCGGCGTTTGTTGCATCCACTTTCCCAGTATAAGGCTATATTCCTCCGCGCTCATCGAAGGGGTATTTTTTACCGTACGTTTGTAATTGTAAAGCCCATTACACAAAAAGAGAAGACTGGCAGGGTAATCTTCAGGGTGGAGCTTATTTGCGGAGGATAAAACTTTTATCCTTTCCTTCATCAGTTTTACAAAATCTTTACTATCTTTTTCGGTTAAATATCTGTGGTAAAGATCAATTTTGCAAAAGAGAACACCGACATCGCTCATGGAAACGTTATTTTGAGCGAGCTGACGGTCAAAATCCTGTAAATAAGACTCAGCTTCTGGTGTTATACCTTCAAAGAACGGTAATTTTTTTATGTCCATACCACACCTCTTTAAAATCTTCTGCCAATATATAAGAATTATAGTTCAAAGAACTGATGATTGCAACAAATTTTAGACAAAATTAATCGTCTTTATTCTTTTCAATATCTTGCAACCGACTTAGTAAATCGTTGGTTCGTTGGAGTATCTGTGCTGAGGGCTTGTTCTTTTTTGCCGAAAGAGCTTGCCGTTTTGCAGTTTCATAAGCTCCGGTGTGTAAAGAATATTCCGCAGCGGCATATTGGGCTTCCGCTTCCAATCCTTGTAATCCGTAAGCTCGGGAAATTAAAAGCCAGCCAAACCCGGAAGGAGTGGTAATGAGTGACTTGTTTAACAGGTTGATAGCCTCCTGCAGTTTCTCAGAAGATGGTGCGTTTTCTAAAATAGCTTGAGCCAAACTCAGTTGCAACAGAGATGAAGATGGCATTGCGTTCAGTGCTTTGCGGTAGTCATATTCAGCCTCTTTTGTACTTCCCGTTTCCAAATTTATCTGTCCGCGCAACTCATAAAAATACGGATTACTCGGCTCGGTTTGTACAAGCCCGGATATAGCTTTCTTAGCTTCAGCAAATTTATTTTGCTTAAAGTAGGCAATTGCTCGCGCGTAATCTGCAGCAACAGACTTGTCGGAAAGGGGATATTTTCTTAGGGTTTCCGCCGGAGAACGCAAATAGGCAAAAAGCTTAGCTTTAACTCTGTCAAATTGAGGTTGTAGCTTTCCGTCATAAGGACGGGCTGCGGTCGTAGTCTCTTTTTCAAAAAAATTAATGCGTTCCCTCGTAACGGGGTGGGTACGAAAATAAGGAGATTCTTCAATGCCGTTGAGAGTATTTTTTTGAGCAATACGTCGCATAAAAGCCAGCATTCCCTCAGAGCTCTGTTGTGTCTTTTTTAACAAGCTTATGGCGGTATTATCGGCAGCTCTTTCTTCTTCAGTTCGATAACGTGTATAGTGTGTCAAGGCGGAACTTTGCGAACCCATCAAGACGGCAACGGCTGCATCACCTTTTCCTCCGACCGCAGCAGCTCCCGCCAGCAGAGTAGAAGCCATAATGACTTTTTGCATTTCTCTGTTTTTCAGCTTTTGCCGTAAAATATGTCCTCCTTTGATGTGTCCGGTCTCATGAGCAATGACGCCGGCAAGTTCATTAGGGGTGTCTGCATTCAAAATCGTTCCGGTATTAACAAATAAATTGTTTCCGTCCGATACAAAAGCATTGAGTGTCTGGTCATTCACGATAAAAAGCTTATTGCGGTCAAACTTGATGTTGGCGGCATCAAACAGCGGTTTGGCAATTTCGCCCAACAATTGCTCGGTTTCTTCATCAGATATAATGCTTAATGCCAGAGCAGGGCGGCTCATAAATACGGCAAAGGCCGGTAATAACAGTAATAGTCTCACCAGCCTTTGAGCAATAGAAACAGCACCCAGGCCTAGCCTTTTATAAGTTTCTTCCACCAAGTTGATTTTTCCTTCACAGGCTCAGGGGTTTCATTGTTGTTTTCAGGTTTAACGCTTTCATGGCTGTCATAAAGGATAACCGCTTCATTTTTTTCTTTAGATTTATCCCTGTCTTGCTCGTCATTATGAAAACGTTCACGACGACTTCCCCGTCTTCCGCGATGATTATCTCTGCGGCGACGATTATTTCGATAATTGTTGCGTCCCCCCGTTTCGGCATCGGCATTTTCTTCATTTGAAACGGCGTCCTCAACTTCAGGAGTCTCCTCAATAATCTCCTGAGGTTCGGAAACTTTTTCCTCCTCTTGAGGTTTAGCCCCCTTAACCCGTTCGATTCTATAATCCGAAATACACTGAATACTGTTATCGGCGCTGATGATAATGGTCATTTTATATTTTTGTTCCAAATCGGTCAGGCATTGACGCTTTTGATTGAGCAGATAAATCGCAATATCAGCGGGAACAAAAATATTCAAACGAGAAGAACGTCCCTTGCTTCCTTCTTCCTCAATTCCGCGCAAAACAAATACAGCACTGGATTCTGTCGTGCGAACCATACCGCGTCCTTGACAATGCGGGCAAACCTGATAGTTGCTTTCAAAGAAGGAGGAGTGCATTCTCTGTCTGGACAATTCCAACAGACCGAACATGCTCATTTTGCCAACCTGAACTCTGGAGCGATCTTTTTTCATGGCTTCTTTCATGCGTTTTTCAACAGCATGGTTGTTGGCTGGTTCTTCCATATCAATAAAGTCCACCACGACCAATCCGGCAAGATTACGCATGCGCAATTGGCGCGCAATCTCGTCACAGGCTTCCAAATTTGTCTTAAGCGCTGTTTCTTCCAAGTCTTTTTCTTTGGTTGCGCGACCGGAGTTGACATCAATTGAGATAAGTGCTTCCGTGGGGTTAATTACCAAATAACCTCCGGATTCTAAGGGCGCATTGTATTCATGCAACTTATCCAACTGTCCTTCAACCTGAAAACGTTGGAACAACGGAATGTCGTTATTACGGTAGTGCTTTATTTTCTTCAAGCTGTGCGGTGATAAGATTCTAAAGAAATCTTTGGCTTGTTTATAAGCCTCATCTCCGGAAACGATAATTTCAGAAGTTTCTCTGGTATAAATATCGCGCAAAGCACGTTTAATCAGGTTTCCTTCTTCATGAATCAAAGCCGGAGCTTTTGTCGCCAAAGAAGCCAGACGAATTTGATTCCACGCGCGGATAAGATAATTGTAGTCTCGGACAATATCCGCCTTTGTTTTCTCTTCTCCGGCCGTGCGAACAATAATAGACATATCTGCTGTCAGAGGAAGTTCCTTAACAATGCTTTTCAAGCGTGAACGATCGGCTGCATTGGTAATTTTTCTGGATACGCCGCCACTTTTAATGCGGTTGGGCATCAACACACAATAACGTCCGGCAAGCGATAAATACGTTGTCAGTGCAGCCCCTTTGTTTCCACGTTCTTCCTTAACAACCTGAACTAAAACAATCTGCCCTTCCTTAATAACATCTTGGATTTTGCTGCGGTGGAATAATTTACGAGCGCGGATAAGCTTTCTCTGCAACTCAAAATCATTTTCCAAGTCTTCGTCATAATCCTCATCATGTTCAATCTCCTCATCAGACCCTGAGTAGGAAGATTGCTTGTTTTCAAGCTCTTCACTGACAGAAGCTTCTTCAATTCCACAGTCTTCTTTCAAAACCTTCAGGGCATCAGATTCGCCTTTGGCTTTGACCGGAGTTTCAACGGCATCGGCGTTCTCGACGGTAACTTCAGCTGTTTCTTCAGCAGAAACTTTTTTCGCTTTTTTAGCAAAAGAACGCTGTTTTTGATAACGTTTTTTCAGTAAACGCTTTTTGGGTTGATGTTTCTTATCAACGGGAATTTCTTCTTCGTCACCAGAGAATTCAACAGAAGAAACTTCTTCTGCATCGGCTTTCGTGGAAACAACTTCCTCAGCATCAACTGTTGTTGGTAAAACCGTTTCATTAACGTCCGATTCGCCCTCCTGAGGAGCTTCGATAACTTCTTTGTTTTCATTCATCGCGGCTGCGGCAATCTCAGCTTCAGCTTGAGCCTTAGCTGCCAAAGCGGCCTCGCGTGCTGCGGCTTTTTCTTGGCGAATACGTTCTCTTTCCAGTTCACGTTCTTTTAAAGCCTGTTTCTTGTTCTCAATAATCTCGTTAACTTCATCTTCCACAATTTGAAGTTCTTCATCAGAAATATTGTAGTAATCGGGGTGAATTTCGCCAAAAGCCATAAATCCGTGCTTGTTTCCGCCATAATCCACAAAACACGCCTGCAACGAAGGCTCAACCCGCATTACTTTTCCAAGATAAATATTTCCTTTGATTTGCTTACGGTTAGTTGATTCAAATTCAACATCTTCAAGTTTGTTGCCGTTAATAACAACCACTCTGGTTTCTTCGGGTTGTGTGTCGTCAATCAACATTTTCTTTATCATAATAAATCTCCGCGCGTTTTTTCGCAAAACGCTATAAAAATTTCACCAAACCGGCGGGAGTGTCTAAAGGAACAAAGAACGGCCGTTTCAAGCCCAACATCCTAAACAATGGCGTTAACACCAGTGTTTTATCCAAAATTCCTCAATTCCGCAGATGCATCAAAATTTTTATTGCTTAATTAAACATCCACGCATAAAACCCGTCCGGCAAAAACATTGCCCAATCCGTCGCACGATGCCGCTTTTTCGCTGTGATAAAACGGCGGTATCAAATTCCGGCCTTATTAAGAAAAAACATTGTCAGGAAAAGCCGTATCCGATACAAAAGCCATGCAACATTCACAAGCATAAACATTTTGATTTAAAACACAACAAAAAATTTATTTGTTTACCCTTTAAGATATTAGTAACTGTATTGCGTTATAATTATTCCCAAAAGGATAAGAAAAAGAGTGAAAAAAGTGCTTCATTATTGGGGTGAAAAGTTAAAGAAGTTAGCCTTGCTTTTTATTGCGGGAGCGGTTTTGTGTGCTCCGTCAACAGCCCGTGCCGCGCGTATTTCGGCTTTGCGTGTCGGGCAGGGAATTGGTAGTGTACGTATTGTTTTGGATGCTGATGCAAAATTTAAGTACCATGCATTTTTGTTAACGGAACCCAAACGTTTGGTTGTGGACACCCAAGACATTGATGTTGATCCGAAAGTTGAAAAAAATTTGGAGGCAAACGGTTTTGTGAGCCGCGTGCGGCTGGGAAATACCGGCGTGAACGGGATTCGTTTGGTGATGGACTTGCAAAAACCGGCGATTATAAAAAAGGTGTTTTTATTGCCGCCTCAAAGTAATTTTAGTTGGCGTTTTGTTATTGATATGGAAGTGGCTTCTGATAGGGAGTTTGCTTCAAAAGTCGGCAGCGAACATGCTTTTAGCGGAGATAACGCTCCGGTGCAGTCTGCGGTTAAGGCGAAAAATCCGACTTCAAAAGCAAATGCCAACACGAGCAAATCGCAAAAGATTATTGTTTTGGATCCTGGACACGGCGGTGTTGATCCTGGAGCAATCGGTGTTTCCGGAGTTTATGAAAAAAATATCACATTAGCAATGGGACGTGAGCTTAAGGAAATCATAGAAAAACAATATGGTTATAAGGTCTATTTGACCCGCAACCGTGACGTCTTTATTCCTTTGCGTGACAGAGTAAAAATTGCCCGTCAACATAATGCCGACTTGTTTCTGTCTATCCATGCTGACAGCGCCCGCAACAGAAAAGCCAAAGGGTTGTCTGTTTATACTTTGTCGGAGACGGCTTCCGATAAAGAGGCTGCGGCATTAGCTGAAAAAGAAAATAAGGCGGATATTGTTGCCGGATTAAATTTTGCCGAACATTCAAAGGAAGTGTCGGATATTTTGCTGAATTTAGCGCAGCGTGAAACCATGAATCGCTCGGCGGAATTTGCATCTTTCATGGTTCAAGAAATGCGTAAATCGACCCATACACTGGATAATACGCATCGCTTTGCCGGATTTGCAGTGTTAAAAGCGCCGGATGTTCCCTCAGTTCTGATGGAATTAGGTTATCTCTCCAACGCAGAAGAAGAAAAGCAATTGCAGCAAAAATCGCATCGTCATAAACTTGCAATCTCGGCTGCAAAAGCAATCGACAGATATTTTAACAACATGCGACATGCCTCTGTATTCTAATCATCTCATATTTATCCCATAGAATGTAAAAATTCTTTGGCTTTTAAAAGAAATTGTAATAAGTTAAGAACAAGATTCTATTTGTTTAACAGCAATATGATGTGGTTTCGTTATGTTTAAAACTCTATCGTCGCTTTTGAGTACGTTTTTCTTTTTTGCCGTCATCGGTTTGGTTCTGGTCATCGCATCTGTATGGAAGATTTCACAAGAACTTCCCGAATATAAACAGCTTGCAAAATATGAACCGGCTGTTACAACACGTCTTTATGCCGGCGATGGACAACTTATGAAAGAATATGCCGTTGAGAAAAGGTTGTTCGTTCCCGAAGAAAAAATTCCGGAATTGGTAAAACACGCGTTTATTGCGGCGGAAGATAAAAAATTTTATACTCATGCGGGAATAGACTTTTTGGGTATTCTGCGTGCTGTTTTGGGAAATGTTAAAAATATCGGGACGGGCAGGCGTCCGGCCGGAGCATCAACCATTACGCAGCAAGTAGCCAAAAACTTTTTGTTGTCATCAGAACTTTCGTATATGCGCAAGGTAAAAGAGGCTATCCTCGCCACCCGCATAGAGCAGGCTTTCAGCAAACAGCACATTTTGGAATTGTATTTAAACGAGATTTATTTGGGTAATCGCTCTTACGGGGTGGCGGCGGCGGCTCTCAACTATTTTGGCAAAGCGCTGGATGAGTTGTCCATTGAAGAAGTAGCCTATCTCGCGGCGCTTCCCAAAGGACCGAACAATTATAATCCCCAAACCAAATACGAAGCTGCGGTTGCCCGTCGCAATTGGGTAATCGATCGTATGCTGGAAGAAGGATACATCACGGCGGAAGAGGCGGAGCCGGCAAAGGATAAACCTCTGGAGGTGATTGAGCGTCGCAACGAGTTTGTTGAAAACGGCGAGTATTTCAGCGAAGAGGTTCGCCGACTGGTTAAGAAAGAATTCGGAGAAGATGCTCTTTATGAAGGAGGTCTGCTTATCAGAACCACGCTGGATCCTCGTCTTCAAAAAATCGCGACCAAAGCGTTTCAAGAAGAAATACAAAATTATGATACCCGTCATGGCTGGCGCGGAGCATTGACCAACATATCTATTGAAGAAAACTACCAAGAACAGCTGTCGGCGATTGAAGTGCCGAGTGGTAAAGCTGATAATTGGATAAAGGCGGTTGTGTTGAGCGTTTCTGCGGATGAAGCCATAATTGAAACTGAAGGCGGAAATAAAGGTGTTGTCCCGTTTTCACTGTTGTCATGGGCCAGAAAAAATCTTAAAGACCAAGGGATTGGGAATGCGCCTAAAAACACGGAAGATGTGTTGCAAAAAGGTGATGTTGTTTTGGTTGAAAAAGCAAGTGATAAAGAAGTTAAAGATAAAAAACTTCCTGAAAATGCTTACCATTTGCGTCAGGTTCCCAATGTTGAAGGCGGACTGGTTGCAATGGACCCTCACACCGGAAAAATATTGGCCATGGTCGGAGGATATTCTTTTTATAAATCGCAGTTTAATCGAGCAACGCAAGCTATGCGTCAGACAGGATCATCATTTAAGCCGATTGTCTATCTGGCAGCATTGGAAAACGGTTATTCTCCGACAGATTTAATTTTGGATGCCCCTTTTGTCTTGGACCAAGGACCGGGGTTGCCTAAGTGGAAGCCTGTAAACTATTCCAAAAAGTTCTACGGGTTAATGACCTTACGCCAAGGGATAGAAAGATCTCGTAATTTGATGACGGTTCGTTTGGCTCAAGATGTCGGAATGGATAAAGTAGCCGAATATGCTAAAAAAATGGGCGTGAATGACAATCTGCCCCAGTTGTTGTCCATGTCGCTGGGAGCCGGTGAGACAAAATTGATTAATATGGCCTCTGCCTATGGTATGATTGTAAACGGCGGAAAAAAAGTTTCCCCCTATTTAATCGAACGTATCCAAAACAGGGACGGACGTACTATCTTTAAGCATGATACCCGCAAATGTGATGATTGTAATTTTGATGCTTGGAACGGGCAAGAGGCGCCTGAATTGGCAGATGTTCGTGAACAAGTGCTGGACCCGATAAGTGCCTACCAAATGGTTAGCATCTTGGAAGGAGTTGCCATCAGGGGAACGGCAGCTCGTTTGCGCAATCTTAATCGTCACATTGCCGGAAAAACCGGAACGACAAATAAAAATCAAGATGCTTGGTTTGTGGGTTTCACACCGGATTTGGTTGTTGCCGTGTATGTTGGCTTTGACGAACCGCGCACGTTGGGACGATTTGAAACAGGGGCCGCTTCGGCTCTGCCTATCTTCAACAAATTTATGTGGGAAGCAACGGAAAAACAAGCGGATGTACCGTTTCGGGCACCGGCAGGTATCAAATTGGTTCGTGTAAATTATGAAAATGGCAAGCCGGCTCAGCCAACGGATAAATCTGTCATTGTTGAGGCGTTGAAACCTGAATTTAATTTTGAATCTAAGAGCCAACGAGTTATCGGCAGCAAATTGCCTGAAGATGATGAAACCGATTCTGATACAAAAGTTTTCGGGGAAGATGATGACGACAACAGTTTCCAGTTGGGAACACAATATTAAAGACAAGGGGAAGGTTATGCGAGCGGAAACAGAAGAAGTAGTTGCAGCCATTAAGCAGTCCATTGCGCTGCTGAGGAGGTCTCTTTGACTACGAAAATGCGGTTATCAGATTAGATGAACTTGAAGCTCTTACGGCTGATGCAGACCTTTGGTCAGACCCCGCTCGTGCCCAAAAACTAATGAGTGAAAAGAATAATTTGGAATTTAATTTGGGTAACCTTAGAGATGCTGAAACCTCTTTGCAGGATTTGGTTGATTTGATAGATTTGGCTGAAGCAGAAAAAGACGATGCCGTCATTTCTGATATAGAAACGCAGTTAACAGAGTTGCAAACACAACTAAAGCATAGTGAACTTGAAGCACTGTTGAGCGGTGAAGTTGACGCGAATGATACCTACTTGGAAGTGCATTCGGGAAGCGGCGGAACAGAGGCGCAAGATTGGGCAGAAATGTTACTACGCATGTACAGTCGCTGGGCCGAAGCGCATAAGTATAAGGTTGAGTTTGTTGAGGAAACGGAAGGTGATGTGGCCGGAATAAAATCTGCAACAATCAAGATTTGCGGGCACAATGCTTACGGGTGGCTGAAGTCGGAAAGCGGAGTTCACAGATTGGTGCGCATTTCTCCGTTTGACAGCAATGCACGCCGTCATACAAGTTTTGCCTCCGTCGGAGTTTATCCTGTGGTCGATGATGAAATAGAAATTGAAATTAACGAAGCGGATTGTCGTGTTGATACCTATCGCGCTTCCGGAGCCGGAGGGCAACATATTAACAAAACCGATTCTGCGGTGCGCATTACCCATATTCCAACAGGAATTGTTGTCCAGTGTCAAAATCAGCGTTCACAGTTTCAAAACCGTGATGCCGCATGGAAAATGCTTAAAGCCCGACTTTATGAAATAGAGTTGAAAAAACGTGAAGATGCTGCTGAAGCGGAAAGAGACAGCCAGGGCGACAATGGTTGGGGGTATCAAATACGCTCTTATGTTTTACAACCCTACAAGATGGTAAAAGATTTGCGAACACAAGCGGAAACATCTGATTGCAAGGCGGTGCTTGATGGTGATATTGACATGTTTTTAGCAGCCTCTTTGGCGGATAAGGTGGGAAATAATGGAAAAAATTAAGCGTTTTATAAAAACAATGATGGTTTTATCCGTTGTCGGATATATTGCGTTTTGTTTGAGTGTTTACTTTTTCCCTCAGTGGTTCTTTTATCATCCGACGGCGCAGAAATCACGTTTGGAAAATGCGCATGCCAATGGTTATAAAGCCGAATACGTTGTTTATCATTCCGAAGATGGGACGCCGCTCCACGGTTGGTATGTTAAACCCCAAGAAGGTTTTCCCGTAATAATGTTTTTGCACGGAAACTCATATAATATTGAAAAATTTTACACCAAAATGCTTCCTTTGTCTGAGGCGGGTTATGGCGTGTTTATGCCGGAATATCGCGGGTTTGGGGGAATAAAGGGAGATATTACGGAAACAGCGCTGGCGGCAGATTCTCTGGCTGCTTTAATATGGCTGAAACAACAAGGATATAATAACGATTCTATTATTCTTTACGGAATGTCTTTGGGGTCTTATACGGCGATTAACACGGCTTACGTCGGGGGAGAAGAGCAAGCTTTTCGAGCCGTCATTTTAGAAGTTCCTTTTGACAGCCTTTACAATGTGGTAAAAGATGTTGTTCCGGTTCCATTGCCGCTGAAATGGATAATTAAGGATCGCTATGAAAATCAGCAAAAAATTGCTGCCGTACATTCTCCGATTTTGATTATGGGCGGAACAGATGATCGAACTGTTCCTTTGGCACGTGCAAAAAATTTGTTTGAATATGCGCAAAACCCTAAAAAGATGATTATCTATCAGGGTGCAGGTCATAGTGATTTGTATAATTTTCGTAACTATCGAGATATTTTGACTTGGTTGAAAGAGAATGAAGAAACTCGACATTAAAACCTATAAACGCCATAAAATTGTTGATTTTATGGGCGTGTTTTTTCTGACCTGTGTCTTGTTGTTTGTTTGGCAGCTTTATCGCGGGCCGATAGCGATTCCTTTTTTAAAACCTTATATCATTAAAGCGTTAAATCACGATGACGGCGACTATCAGGTTACGCTTGACTCTGTAAATTTGGAGTTTGTGCGTTCTATCAAACCCCTCAGAATTATAGCCACAAATGTCACCTATCGTAAAAAAGGTGATGAACTGGTTATTAATGCTCCAAAAACATCGGTTTCCTTTAGCATAAGGGCTTTATTGCAAGGGGTGGTTGCGCCGAGTTCCATAGAGGTTATTAAACCGACGGTTTATATTTTCACAACATATGGCGTGGATAAAGAAAAGCAGCCGGATACCATAAACCAGAAAAAACTGGAATATTACTTTGATTCGTTGAAAGACTTTTTGGAACGTTTTAATTCTGAAGACAACGCCTATCCCGAAAGTTTTATTAACGATATTGATATTCAAAGTGCTGAGGTTGAATTTCATGAGGTAGACCTAGGGCGTAAATGGGTTCTCTCGGATGTAAACTACCGCTTTGACAGAGGGTTGACGGGGTTGGAAACCGATATAAATGCGTTGGTTAAATTTGATAATATTTCATCATCATTAGGACTGGAAGCCGTTTATCGAACAGTGTCCAACAAGGTCGCTTTGCGGTTTTATTTCTCAGATGTGATTCTTGCTGATTTAATGGAACTGATTGATTCTCAAAATCAAAGTCCTGAAAATTTCCGTGTTGAAGTTCCCACAAATGGAAAGATAGACATACTTCTTAACGTGGATAACGTTATTAAAAATCGCAATGATTTAGTGAAGGGGCTGGATGAAGCGATAGAGGAAGTGGGCTTTGAGTTTGAAGGCGGAAAAGGTTTTGTTGCTTTTAATGAGAACAAAAGTGACAACTTCAATTTGTCGTCAATTTTATTGAAAGGCGTTATATCAGGGGGATTGGATAAACTTAGCATAAAAGATGCCACGCTGAATTTAGACGGGCAGTCTGCTACATTGGGTATCGAGGCTGCCGGATTAAAAAATTATTTGCTCAAGTCAGATGCCAAAGATTTAAAAATTAAACTTAATGCCGGTGTAGAAGAGTTGAATGCGAAAGACTTGTTCCGTTATTGGCCGCGCTATATTGCAGAAGAGGCCTGGGAATGGTGCAAGGAGAGTATTCTTGACGGCGTAATGTCAAACGCAAATTTTTCTTTTGAGTTTGCCTATGACGCAAAAAGTAAAAATATAATATTTAAAAATCTGGAAGGAAAAACACAAGTTTCTGATGCCACACTCGATTATCTGACAGGCATGCCTAAAATCACGGGGCTTTACGGTGAAGCAGAGTTTTTTAATGATAAAATTGTTATAAATATGGATAAAGGTATTTCTGACGACGTTATTTTAAGCGAAGGTTCTGTCGAACTTTATGATTTGGATAAGTATGATAATTTCGCCAAGATAAAGCTTCACGCAATGGGTGCTATTCCGGATATTTTACGATTGATAGATAATCAGCCGCTGGGGTATACGTCCGAAATGGGTTTGGAACCGGAAAGCATTAAAGGGAGCGCGGAAACGGATTTGGCATTGGATTTTGAATTAAAACAAAACCTCAAACCGGATGAGGTTAACGTTGATATTCACGCTGTTTTGCAAGATGTCGTTTTGCAAAAAATTGTTGATGGAAAAGATATTGAAGCAAAGCAACTTAATTTGAGTGTAAGCAACAAAGGAATGCAACTTAGCGGCGTGACGAGTTTTGAAGGAATACCGCTTACCTTGCTATGGAATGATGATTTTTCAGATCATGATTATGGTAGCAAATATCAGTTGAGCTTCAACTTTGATAATAATCTTAAACAAAAACTGGGAATAGACTTTGCTGCCTTGGCATCACCTTATATAAAAGGGTCTATTCCGACCAAAGCCGTGATAACAACATATAAAGACGGAAAAACGGATATAGATATTAATGCCAGTTTGCTTCCGGCAGGGATAGACTATGCCTTCTTGGGTTTTAAGAAAAAGTCAGGTGTTGAGGGTATAGCAACGGCGCAGATACGTTTTGATAAAGAAAAAAATATACAAATTCCCAAGTTTACGTTGAGTAAGCCGGAGTTCAACCTGTCAGGAAAGATGGTTTTCGATGCGGAAAACAATCTGTTGTCCGTGGATATAGGCAATATAAAAGGGCCCAAAACCTCGGCCTCGGCAAAGATAGAGTTTGTTAAAAAGCCGGAAGAAAAAGTAAAAATAACCGTTTCCGGAAACAGTTATGATTTGTCAGACTTTTTCAATCGTGATGAAGATGACGTTCGCATTGCCGAAGAACATCGCCAAAATTCTAAAAAACATCCCCAAAAAACTAAGGATGATACGGATTGGGAAGATGTTGTCACTTCAGATATTAATATAGCCGTTAACAGTCTGTGGACCAATCAAAATGTCGCAATCAAGAATTTTGCCGGTACGGCCAAGACGGTGAACGGTATAGGTCTTGATGAAATGCATCTGATTGGAAATTTTCCCGAGAAGAAAAGTAAAAAACGCAAAAAAGGAGAACCCGCAGCACTGAAATTGGATTATGTCAAACGTCCAAACAGTGAACATCTTCTCACCATTGAAAGTAATGATGCCGGTTCAACCCTGAAGTTCTTGCGCCTGTATGATAATATGCGCGGTGGAACATTAAGCGTTAGTGCCCGACGCGGTAAAGATAAAAAAATGGTCGGTCATGCCAAAATTCGTGACTGCAGTGTTTACAACACACCGGTGTTGGCAAAGTTGTTGACGGTGGCATCTTTTACAGGGATTGTCAATTTGCTGACCGGAGACGGTTTGACATTTTCCCATTTTGATGCACCGTTTGAATATAAAGATGATGTTTTGAGCGTAAAAGAGAGTAAGGCTTTCGGAAATGTTATGGGCATAACCGGAAACGGAAGTTATAATTTTGATATGCAGGAATTTAATATTAAAGGGGTTATTGCACCGGCTTACGGTTTAAACACATTTATTGGGCGTATTCCGGTTGTGGGGAGTTTATTGAGTGGGAAAGACGGTACGGTGTTTGCAGCAAACTATTCCATCACCGGCAATATAGATAATCCGGACATCAGTATAAATCCGCTATCTGCTCTGAGCCCGAATTCCCTTAAAGAATTATTCTCTTCTATTTTTGGAAGTAAGGAATGACAAAACAAAAAAAATTAAAAATCGGACTTGATTTTCATGGCGTAGTCGACCGCCAACCCGAATTTTTTGCTTCCTTTACGCAAATAGCGATGCAAAGAGGGCATCAGATTCATATTATAACGGGCGGTCCGTTGGAAGAAGTGTGTCAAAAACTGAACGAATTGGGTGTTTCTTATTCAAAGGTATTTGCAATATTAGATTTTTATCAAGCCAAAGGGGATGCTTATTGGGACGGAAAAGATGTTAAAGTTCCGGAAGAGCTATGGAATAAAGCCAAAGCGGATTATTGCCGTAAGGAAAATATAAATCTGCATATTGATGACAGTTCGTTATACAACCAGTGGTTTACAACACCATACTGTCGCTATAATCAAACAGAAAAAAACTGCCAGGCGTCATCTCATCAGATGGTAAGTTTTGCTCAATCGGCGGTAGAAACTTTAAATAAAATCGAAAAAATAGCCGGTTAAAGATAACTAAGCGAATATTGTTTACTTTTTCTTTAGTAGTTTTGTGTATCAACAGAAGTGTCACCCGTAAGGAAAAGTTATGATAACGGAAGAAATTGTACAAATTAAAGGCATTCCTCAAAAGCTGATTGTTTTTTTGCATGGCTATATTCATAATGCGGAAGCTATGGAACACAAGCTCGGGTACCTCTATGAACATTTGGATAACTACGCGGTGCACGTTCCTCAATCTCCGGATATGTGCGAGATACATGAAGAAAAGCGGCAATGGTACTCAATGCATCGTTTTGATCCTGATGATTTACGCCGTTCTGTTCCCACAATAGAAGAGTGTGCCAAATACTATGACCGCATGACGCTTGGATTACAGCACGCTTTCAATGCTGTTGTTCCCTACATGGAGCAAACAATGCAGGAATATGGCTTGTCATATTCCGATACTACTCTCTGCGGTTTTTCCCAAGGGGCGATGGTTGCGCTTTATACAGGATTAATGGCTCCGGAAAAGTTGGCAAACGTCATCAGCTTTAGCGGAATTTTAGCGGGAAGAAAATACATTCAATCTCATGTAAAAAACACTCCGGATATTCTGCTCATTCACGGAACAGAAGATGACTTTGTCCGTTTTTCCGCCATGGAGTACACGCAAAATGAGCTGCAAAATTTAGGATGTCGTACCCAAACGGCCATAATCCCCAACGGAAAACACTCCGTAACCGACGAATCACTGCAAAAAGCAGTGGATTATCTCAAACAGGACAATCTATAAAAAAGGTTTGGGCAACATCATTCCGCCATCTTCGACCAAGCGGTTTTTATCACGTTCAATCTTCAGGCGAGAATATTTGCCGAGATTGCGTTCGTAAATTTCCCCGTAATTCCCAAATTCTTTAACGGCCTTAACCACCCATTTGGGATCGGCCCCGTAAGCATTCCAAAGTTTGGTATCAATTCCCAAAAGATTTTTCAGTGATTGTTCGGTAATCCCGATAAAAGTATCGGTATTTTTAGATGTTATACCGTGAGCTTCAGCCAATAAAGGAGCGTTATAAATCCATTTTGCAATAATCTGCAGTGTGGGGTTAGAATTATCAACATAGGCGTAGACGGGGTGATAACTGATTATTTCCGGTAAAATTTCCACGGGTAATTTATTGGCAACAACACCTTCAGAAACACCGCGCAAGTAAACTTCGCTGGAACTGAACAAAGTGCAACGCTTCAGATAAAAAGCGGTTCTGGCGGCTAAAAGATCATCAAAAGGCAATATTTTGAGTTCAAGGTTGTATTTTCGGCTGAAATCAGAAACATTGTCCTTGTCATCAGAATGTCTGACAACGCAAACGGTGCTTCCCTTGTAATCTTCCATAGATGTGGCATTTTCAACAGGGTGAGCCAAAAACATCTGCTTTTCATAATAGAGCGGAGAAATAGCGGAGACTTTGTTTTTAATCTCTGCACCGGCGGAAAGAGATGTATTGCCGAACATAATGTCAATTTTGCCGAGCGTCAGAGCTTCTGACATTTTAGAGACGGGGGTGTCAACCAGAGTAAAGCGGTCGCTGTCACCGAGTGTTGCCAGAGCAAAAAGTCGGCATAAATCGGCATCAATACCGCGCCAAACTTTATTTTCATCTTTATAAGCAAAAGCAGGGGTGCTCAAATCCGTTCCGCACCGGACGCTTCCTCTCGCAGTAATTACTTTAAGCCCAACATCTTTGGCCAGTGGCGCACTCATTTCGGCAAAGAAAACAAAAAATACAACGGCTGTCAATTTTTTCAGTGTCATTTTATTAACCAATTTATATTAAACTAAATATAATTGTAACTATAAGGCAGTTTTTTATGAAACGTAATCATTTTTTACAACTTATCAGCGTTTTGCTGATAATGCTGACAGGGAGTTTGGGTTATGCCGCTCCGGTTGATGAAGTTAAGGCGCAAAATTGGGCAGATGACAAAGGGCAAGAGCTTCTGAAGGTCTTTCGGGAACCTAATATTGAAAAACGATTCAGAACGTTGGATTCTCTTTTTTTAGAGTATATTGATTTGGATTATATTTCCAAATTTGTCATGGGACGTTTTGGGCGCGAGATGAACGAGGAAACACAGGCAAACTTTCGAAATATTTTCAAACGTTACGCTCTGGCCATGTATAAAACATTGCCCTTAGAGTTTGCCAAAGATTTGCAGTACGAGGTTTTGGGGGCGGAAAAAAGCGGAAATTTCACCTTTGTTTCAGCCCGAGTGAGTTTTAGAGTAAGCTCCGAAAAAACAGCGACTTCGGCGGTCGTTAAATTTCAACTGCATCAAACCCCGGAAGGGATTAAATTAACGGATATAAAATTAAATGAAAGCAGTCTGATTCTGGCTTACAGAAGCCGTTTTGCCGAAATGATAATGTCTAATGACGGCGAGATAGAGTGGTTTTTGGATGATTTGGAAGATTTAACCAAATCGGCAGAGGCGGTTAATAATTCAAAATTGAAACAATATTGATCAGAAAAAAGGCTTGAATTTATGGTATAATACTTATAATATCCAACAAGTTTTTGTGTAAAAGTTTGGATAAAGTCATGATGCCTTTCAAAGTAAGATTTGCGCCCAGTCCGACGGGCTATATGCATATTGGAAACACCCGTACGGCAGTTTTTAACTGGTTATTGGCTCAAAAATTGGGTGGACGGTTTATGTTGCGTATTGATGATACGGACGTCCTTCGTTCAAAAAAAGAATATGAGGATTCTCTGCGAGATGTTTTGCAGTGGCTTGGTTTTAAATGGGATGAAGAAGCTCGCCAATCCGCACGCATGGAACGTTATAATCAAGTTGTTGACAAGCTGAAGGCGGAAGGGCGCGTTTATGCTTGTTATGAAACGGCTGAAGAATTGGAAGTGATGCGCAAACGTTTAATGAATAAAGGTTTGCCACCGATTTATGACCGCGGTGCGTTGAAACTGACAGCGGAAGATATTGCACGTTACGAAGCCGAGGGTCGTAAACCGCACTATCGTTTTAAGTTGTTGCCGGGGGTAATTGAATGGGATGACCTTATCCGCGGACATTGTCGTTATGATGCCGAAAATTTAGCCGACCCGGTCATCATTAGAGAAGACGGCTCTTACTTATACCATCTGCCTTCAGTTATTGATGATTCGGATTTTGAAATTACGCATATTATTCGCGGGGAGGACCATGTAACTAATACCGCGGCGCAAATCCAAATGTTTGAAGCTGTGGGAAATCATATCCCGCAATTTGCGCATTTGCCTTTGTTAACAGGAAAAGAAGGGAAATTGTCCAAACGTCTGGGTTCTCTCGGTGTACGTGAACTTCGCACCGAAGGTGTTGAGGCTATGGCAATCTGTTCATTTTTGGCCAAATTGGGAACATCTGATGCGGTTGAGCCGTTTTATGATATGGAATCTTTAGCGAAAACGCTTGATTTTAACAAGCTGGGACGGTCGCAGCCAAAGTTTGATGAAGAAGAACTGAAAGCGTTTAATACACGTTTTGTCAGAAGCATGCCTTTTACAGCTGTTAAAGAACGTGTGAATTGTGATGAGAATTTTTGGAATGCTGTTCGCGGTAATTTAAACGTGGTTGAAGATGTTAAAAATTGGGAACGTATTTGCCATCAAAAAGTTAAACCGATAATTGAAGATAAGGGTCTAACGGACTTGGCTGCGGAACTTTTGCCGGCTGAGCCCTGGAACGGTGAAACCTTTAACGAATGGTTAAGTCTCCTGAAGGCGCAAAGCGGTAAAAAAGGAAAAGAACTGTTCCATCCTTTGCGAAAAGCGTTAACATCCGAAGAAAACGGACCGGAACTGAAAATTTTACTTCCCTTGATTGGACGGGAAAGAGCCTTGTTACGCTTAAAAGGGCAAGAAGCATAATCAAAAATTGGAGATTCTTTATGACAGATATTTATCTGACAAATACTCTGACACGCCGAAAAGAACGGTTTGAACCATTGGATAAGAACAATGTGCGGATGTATGTGTGCGGTCCGACGGTTTATGACAGAGCCCATTTGGGCAATGGCAAAACCCCTGTGGCTTTTGATATATTATACCGTTTGCTCCGTCAGGTTTACGGAGCAGAACATGTAACGTATGTCTCCAACATAACAGATGTGGATGACAAGATTTTAAATAAGCATAAAGAAACCGGAAGACCGATTCGCGATATTACCGAGCAGACATACAATTGGTACATCGAAGATATGCAAAAGTTGAATGTTTTAGCGCCGAACCATCGTCCGCGGGCAACAGATTATATCCAAGAGATGATAGAAATCGTAAAACGTTTGCTTGAAAATAATCACGCTTATGAGGCAGAGGGGCACGTGTTGTTTTCAGTGGATTCGATGCCGAATTACGGTTATTTGTCAGGGCGCTCTATGAAAGAAATGTTGGCAGGTGCTCGCATAGAAGTGGCTGATTACAAGAAAAATCCGGCCGACTTCGTGTTGTGGAAACCGTCAGATGCCAACCAGCCGGGATGGAACAGCCCTTGGGGATATGGACGTCCCGGATGGCACTTGGAATGTTCTGCAATGAGTTCCAAACTGTTAGGAAATGATTTTGACATTCACGGTGGAGGTTCTGACTTAATTTTCCCTCACCATGAAAATGAATGTGCCCAGTCTTGTTGCGCATTTGAAGGGTCTCGTTTTGCCCGTTATTGGGTACACAGCGGAATGCTGATGGTTGACGGTGTAAAAATGTCTAAGTCTTTGGGTAATTTCTTCACCCTTGATGAAATTTTGGAGAAAGTTCCGGCAGAGGCTTTGCGCTTGTTGTTTTTAACAACCCACTATCACCAGCCGTTTAACTTTACCATGGAGGGCTTGCAACAAGCTAAGGCGACATTGGATAAGTTTTACAATGCTTTATTAAAAGTTTCTGATATAGAAATTAAGAAATCCGAGCCGTCGGAACAGATTATTAATGCTTTGGCCGATGATCTGAATACACCGCTCGCGTTGTCTTATTTGCATGAAGACGTAAACCGCTTGAATAAGTCGGAAAACGCGTTAGAAAAAGCGGCCGCCAAAGCTCAACTACTGGCAGATGCCGAAATGTTGGGGTTGCTGTGGCAAGAACCGGAGGCTTGGTTCAAAGGAGATGTTGGAGGTATGGATAACTCGGCCATTGAAGAGAAAATTGCAGAAAGGGCAACGGCCAAGAAGAACAAAGATTATGCTCTGGCGGATAAGATTCGCAACGAGTTGAAAGAGCAGGGCATTGTACTGGAAGATTCTCCAACGGGAACCACTTGGAAAAGGTTGTAAAAAGAAGGGCGGTGTTTTCACCGCCCTTTATTGTTTATTGTTTTAAAAGCTTCTTTTCACTTTTGTTTTTGTAAACTTTTTTTGCAAAAGATTTTTTTGCGGCATAAGTCATAAACAAAGGTTCTTCCAAATGGAGCATGCCGAGCGTTTCCTCTAAAGCTTCAAAACTTTCGTAAATTTTATTGATTAAAACGATGTTCTGTTCGATAGGGCAGTACTTATAAAATTCATTATTTTTCATTAATGCCTCCATATTGCTTTACATAATTTGTGTATAAGTTTTGAAGTTCATCGTAAGAAGAGTGTAACAGAGTGATTTTGGCCTGTACAGTCATAAATTTAGCAATCCGAATGCAGAAAATAAGTACAACTTTCGGAGATGTGCATATAAGAAAAAGTATAAATTAGGCTTGTCCGGAAATGCCACAAAGACGAGATGCGTCAACCCCGATGGATTCCATGGCTTTTTGCCATTTTTCTTCATCTTTTGTATGAAAAATAAGTTCTGGTGTGGCGGGAACAACCAACCATGAGTTACGAACAATCTCGCTTTCCAGTTGACTGGAAGCCCAACTGGCATATCCCAAAGCAATCAGGTTATCTTTTGGACCGATTCCAAAAGCAATATCCGATAAAATATCAACGGAAGAGGATACTGCAATGCCGTCTCCCACGACAACACTGTCCCCTTTAAGGTAGTCTGTCGAGTGTAAAACAAAACCGCGCACCTTATCCAGAGGGCCCCCCTGATACAAATCAATAGGAGTAACGGGCGATGATATGGCAACAGGCAAATGAGTGGCTAAATCATTGAATGAAAATTCCTTGATTTTTTTATTAATAACAAAGCCCATAGCTCCGTCTTTAGTGTGGGTGCAGACAAAAACCAAGGAGCGCTCAAAACAGCCCTCTGTCAGCTCCGGCATAGACACTAAACATTTTCCTGTCAGATAGTTTTCATTCATATCAGTCATATTATACATATATATCCGAATTAAATTTACACAATACTTGTATTCTAACATAATTTACAGTAATTTAAAAACATATTTTCACAAACAGATAAAAACAATGTTTCACATATTAAAGATATTAATTTTTTGCGTGTTAATTAACATTCCTGCCGCTTTAGCGCAAGATGGACGGGGTAAGATTACTTTTGATTTTCTTCCCGAGGAGCAAACCCCGGATTATGAAAAAATTGTCGGTCAATATCTGGAAGATATAAAAAAGTATAATCAAAAATATCCGGGAACATTAATCGAGGAAGATTTTATAGATGATATTCTGGAAAATCACACCGATTATAGTTTTAAGGTGGCGGGGTATAATGAGAAGGCGATTCGCTTAGGAGTTCGTTCTGTTCGTTTATACGAAGCAATAAAAGAAAAAATTCAGGAATTTTTGCTGGATACGGAACTTCCCATAATTGTAACGGAAGATCAAATCGCAACGAGCGAGATGCAACCTTATCAGGAAAATGATAAACCTCTTATTCTGCAAGATTTTAAAAAAGTCGTAGCCTATTCTCCAGAAGAAAAAGACCAGCTTGCCGTCAAAAATCTCAATAATATAAAAATGTACGGACAAAGCATTCCTGAACAAAAGGAAGCCATGAAAAAAGCTTTTATGGAAGGGGATTGGAAAACCTTTTTCAGTTACGGATTGTTTGGTAAAGCGCTTCCGGAAAAAAAGGAAGGCATCTCAGAATGGGAGAATACAAAACTGTTTCGCGGGCGATTACTGTCCCACAAAACCAAAATCGGAGAAGATGGAAAGGTCAAAGGAGCTTTGCAGCTTTCCGGCGTAATAAACCACATCTTATTAGATGAAAAATTTATGCAATATAAGCCGATGTCTATTAATTTTGAGGGATCGGAAAATTTAAAGCAGATTAAGATAAACAAACCTTTGCCTCGACGTTTTAGCATAAAAGAAAACACAATGATAGGATACGACAGTGAGATATTCGTTCCTTTTGATGCTGAGGTGGAAGATAAAAAGCAGCCTTTGGTGCTAACCGCAAATATCCAAGGTGTTGTTTGCAATAAAAATGTCTGTGAGACGCAGATAATATCGCCACAATTAGAACTAGCTGCCGGAGAGGGAGAAGAAACATCAGTTTCAAGTTACCTGAATTTGGTTGATATGTATGCGGTTCAGGAAGACAGTGAGAAAATAAAGTTTGACGGATTGTTTGTTGAAAATAATGCCACGGAGGGTATTGAGCCGATATTGCGCCTTCATCTGAAAGCAAAAGAGGCTGTTTCAGAATTTGATGCATTTATTCAAGGAACAGAAGGTTTAGACTTCTACTCTCCCCTTATTAGTATTGATAACAGGAATATTATTGTTCGCTTTAAGGCTAAGTCTGCCGGAGCAGATATTGTCGACAAAACTTTTAACATCGCGGTACGATTAAATAAAATAAATTCGGTTCGTAAAAATATCAAAGCCAAGAATTTGTCTTTGTTCGATACAGATAGTGGAAAACTTTCATTAGGAATGATTGGTCTGGCTTTTTTAGGAGGGCTGTTGCTCAATTTTATGCCCTGTGTTTTTCCCGTTCTGTCACTCAAGTTGCTGACTTTTACCAAGTTTGGAAAATTAAAGTTTGAGGAAATCCGGCAAAGTTTCCTGCTCAATATTTTAGGAATAACCGTGTCGTTTACGATCTTAACGGGAGCGTTGATTGTTCTAAAAGTCTTAGGCAATTCTATCGGCTGGGGAATGCAGTTTCAAAATGTTTATTTTTTGGGTTTTATGATATTTGTCGTCACTGTTTTTCTTGCTCATGTTTTGGGAATTATACATTTTAACGCACCGGATGCTGTTACAAAGATATTTATAAAGCGCCGGTTTTCAGAAAAAATGCTTCATTTTTTGACAGGTTTTTTTGTTGTTTTATTGTCCACGCCATGCACAGCGCCTTATTTGGGAACGGCCGTTGGTTTTGCTCTTTCGGGAACATTGACGGACTTGTCCATCATTATGGCGGCCGTTTGCTGTGGTTTAAGTGTTCCTTATGCCGTGTTTGCGGCTTTTCCTAAAGTGGCATATTATATTCCCCAACCCGGAAGATGGATGATAAGAGTCAGTCGTTTTATGACATTGATGCTTATACTGACACTAGTATGGCTGTTTAACATCTTATACGCTCAAACATCAGGTGTTTTGGTAGCAAAATTTGTTGGTATTGTCTTTCTGTTTTTACTACTCTTATGGCTCAGGAAAGTTTTATTAAATATTGCGACTCAGCAAGACGAAACAGAAGAAGAAATTAGGCACATGCATCGTTCCCTGAACATATTTTTCGGTGTTTTATTCGCGGGTGTCATTTGGTGGGGATTATCTATGGCATCGCAAGATTATGCCCGTCATCGGAAGATAAGGGAGGAATTCTACAAGTATGATGCCGGCATAATTGATGATGTGACATCTTTGTTGGAAACGGGAAGCGCCGTACTGGTTCGCATTGGTGCGGATTGGTGTTTGACCTGCAAATATAATGACGTTTTTGTTTTTAATGGCCAAGCTATGGAAAATTTCTTATCAAACAGTGGTGTGCATGTTATCGACATCGACTGGACAAACTACGATGAAGAAGTTCTGAAGTTTATGGAAAAGTATGGCCGAAGAGGGCTGCCGTTTTATATTTTATTCACCAAACGCATACCAGAAGGTATTGTTCTTCCTGAAGTTATAGATAGTATGGATTTCACAAGTTTAATAAAAAATGTGAATTATTAAGCAGATTGCTTGGGCGAAAAAGAAACCAGGAATTTTTGTAAAAATCCTGGTTCACGTTTTTTTAATTCGCGGCAGATGTTCTTTCCCAGCCCTTTAGCTTTTGCTGTTTTACAAATATCGCCCCCTTGAGTTATGATGTTTTCCGCTTGGAGGCCGAAAATTCCTTCCTCAGTGTAAGGAAGATGCTCCAAGTCAATTTTCCCTTTATAGTAACAAAATACTTTTTTAGCGGTCAATCGGCTAAAATCAGGGAGTTTTGATGCATTTGGAATTCTAAAAGTTCCGTTGTAGACGTATTTATCGCCGCGTTTTTGCATCTTACAGGCATTATGTGTTACATATTCATCAAGACTTGTTGTTGTCAGAGATGTTTTCACTCCTTTCTGAGTGCGGGGAAGATAGCGATATTTAGTAATTAATCCCTCTTCAACCGAGGCGCTAGTTGCTTCAACATCACTCCAGTCTAGGCCGGATTTAACGCGTTTATCTATTATAAGGTTGCCGAGAAGATGAATAGTGCCATCTTTTTTATAAGATTTTTGATATACAATTTGGTGGGTTTCAATAAGATATTTGATAAATTCTTCTTTGGTATCAAACAGGGGACGTATTTTTTGTCTAGATAGCTGAGGAGGAGATAGGAGCAGAGACGGTTGGGCGGGGGGTGTATTTTTTAGGGAGTTGAAGAGATATGGGCACTTAGGAATGTCCGTTCGTTTATGGGCAGGATTACCTGTGACTATCGTCGGTGGAATCCTTCGTTCATCAAAAGACATATCAATCACCGAAGTTGTTGTTTACTTAGAACTAGACAAACAATAACACTATATGTCTATTTTGGCAAGTATTTTTTTTTAATTTTCTTTGAAAGCAAGGTTTTTAGCCTGTTCGCGAGCAAGCTTATCAACTCGTTCATTTTCAGGATGTCCGTTATGCCCCTTAACCCAAACCCATTTAATCTGGTGTTTCTCAAGGAGCGAATCCAATTCTTGCCACAATTCGATATTTTTAACGGGAGATTTTTTGTTAGTGGTTCGCCAACCGTTAAGCTTCCAGTTCGGCATCCATTGTAAAACGCCGTCCATAACATAGCGACTGTCCGTGTAAAGCGTAACCTGACAAGAAACTTTAAGTGCCTTCAGAGCATTAATCACGGCAGAAAGCTCCATGCGGTTGTTTGTTGTCATTTCTTCCCCGCCGGAAAGTTCTTTTTCTGTGGAGCCGCAACGCAAAATAACTCCCCAACCGCCGGCTCCGGGGTTTCCGGAGCAAGCTCCGTCTGTAAAAATCTCAACACAAGGCATTAGTTTTCACCAATAAAATAATCGTTAAAAAACTCATTCAAAAGCAGGCTTTCTTCCTCCTCGCCACGAACAATTCGAGCAACGAACGACCTTAATCTGTTTTTAGGGATATGAATACGAAAATCCCTCGGAGCCGCCTGATCGGCACCAACAACCCCCTCAAGAGTAAAGTCTTCATCAATGTAAGGAGAAAGTATAATTTCCGCGCTGCAAAATTTAAGAATTCCTCTCGGCGGCAGGCGAAGTTCCGGACGGGAAATCAAATTAAGCTGCCCTTCAATTCCGGGAATGGCCTCCATTTGATTATAGTTTAAAAAACGAACTTTATTAAGTTCTCCACCGGTTTCAAGCGTGCTACATGATAGGTAAATTTCTCGTGCAATAACATTGCTGTCGTTAAGAGCTTGAAAAACAAAACTAATTTTAACATATTCTTTGGGCGGATTATCCATGCTTTGCGGATAGGGCATGTCAATTTCGTCGTTTTTCAAAATTTCAATTTTGCGATTACCGACTCTGAGAGCCACATTCGGTTGCGGGCGCTTACCAAACATACCGGCGATTACGGCATACGGAGCCGGAACATTATTGGAGCCGGAACGAATATAAATAGTGCTGTTTGTTGTCGTCATTAAAGGCGCAATTTCAGATTTCGGAATATAAGTGGCAACAAAGCCATCACCGTTTTCGTCGCAACTGACAATATGGTTGCGCACTTTATTATGACTGGGGATTGTACAACCTGAAATGGCATTTTCCAACCAGCTTAAAAAGCGGTGTACGTTTTTGACTTTGACCTTGGCTTTTGCTACATCGCCGATTTCAATATCTCTGGAGCATTCCACCCCCCAAAGCACAACCCCGCCTTCGGAATTACCAAACCCTGAGATGGCTTTGGCAAGATTTTTGCGGTCATCACGATGAAGAGTGGTGAAGTTTTTTCCGGTTGATACGGCTTGTTTAAAATCCAAGAAGAGCTCTTCGGTCTGTTGCGTAAGGATAAACTCGTCAATAGCATCTTCACCGAAATAAATTAACTTTTGAAAAATATCTTCCGCGCGCGACATCACATTCTCCCATTAATCAGGATTTAAACCGAACATGCTCTTCAGCAACAATAATATCATAAAAGTTTAGTTTTGGGAAGGTGTCTTTCAATTTTGCCAAAAGCTCACCGACAAGATACTCCGGAGCAGAGGCGCCCGCGCTCACGCCCAAATTTTCAACCCCGTCAAGCAACCCAAAATCAAAACTATCAACATCATCTGCCAACCAAGCCTGTCGCGCGCCACAATCCAGAGCCGTGCGAGCCAATTGTTTGGAATTGGAAGAGTTTTTCGAGCCGATAACTAGTACTGCATCGCAGTGTTTTACCAGTTCTTTGACCGCTGTTTGTCGATGAGTTGTGGCGTAGCAAATGTCGTTTTTGTCAGCAGTTAACAAGTGAGGTGCTTTTTTACGGATTATGGAAACGATTTTTTCCGCTTCGCTGAGAGAAAGCGTTGTTTGCGTTACTATTCCGACCGGAACATTTTTAGGAAGCAATAAAGCTTCAGCTTCTTCTGCGGAAGAAACGACAACCAAAGGTGTCTGAGATGAAACTTGACCGACCGTTCCCTCTATTTCAGGGTGTTCTTTTTTACCCACGACAATAATAAAAGCCTTTTGTTGTTCAAGCTTTTTTATTTGCCGATGAACTCTTTCTACCAGCGGACATGTGGCATCAATAACCTTCAAGCCGAGTTTTTCAGCTTCTTCAAAGACATCAGATCCGGCGCCGTGGGCAGAAATAATAACCGGCCTCGTCGTGTCCTCAATTTCATCTAAATGGTCTACAAAAACAGCCCCTTTTTGTTTTAATTCTTCAACCACATGGCGATTATGCACAATTTCATGCCTAACATAAACCGGCGCGCCAAACGAGGACAAAGTATCTTCCACAATAGACACCGCCCTTGTAACACCGGCGCAAAATCCTCGGGGCGATGCCAAAAAAACGTTTTTAAGCATACGCTCAAGCCTTCAATAGTCGTTTTAGTTCGTCGTAATCGGCATAATCTTTAACTGCACCGAGCAAACCGTACGTCGGTTCTGATTTGAAAACGGTGTGAGCCACACGGCAAACATCGTCAAGTGTAACATTGTCAATTCGCTCAACCATCTCATCAATAGGAATAATCCGCTTGAAAATGAGTAATTGTCGAGCCAAGATTTCCGCGGTCGCAGAAGAGCTTTCCAATGACATTAACATACTGGCTTTGAGTTGTATCTTTGCGCGAGCCAACTCTTTCTCCGTCGCTTTGGTGTCGCAAATCTTTTTAATTTCATCAACAACAACAGGTAAAAGTTTTTTAACTTCATCAGGCCCTGTTCCGGCATAAATTCCCAAAACTCCGCTTTGCGTGTAAGACGATGTAAAACTATACACAGTATAAACCAGTCCGCGTTTTTCACGAATTTCTTGAAACAGACGAGATGACATGCCGCCGCCTAAAATTGTAGAAAGCAAAACCGCCGGGTAATAGTCCTCGGTCGCATATTTAAAACCGTTAAATCCCAAAGTGATGTGAGCCTGCTCAATTTTACGTTTTTCAACAAAAAAGCCTCCCTTATATTCCTGCTTTTCGATGGAAAAATGAGATGAGGGCTGAATATCGCTCATTCGAGATTGAATCATATTTTTAAACTGCTCATGCGTAATATTTCCGACGGCACAGGCCACCATGTTTTCACCGGCGTAATTGCTTTGCAGATATTCTTGCAAAGTTTCTCGGGTAAAACTCCGCACATTATCCACGGGGCCCAAAATTGTTCGCCCGATAGGTTGCTCCGGAAAAGCTTTTTCTTGGAAATAATCAAAAACAACATCATCAGGAGTATCAATAGTTTGCTTAATTTCCTGAACAACAACTTCGCGCTCCTTTTTTAATTCATCTTCCGGAAAAGTTGAGTTCTTCAGCGTGTCGGCCAACACATCAATCGCAAGTTCGGCGTCATCTTTAAGCATTTTAGCGTAAAAAGCCGTAAATTCACGAGATGTGTAAGCGTTTGACTGCCCGCCCTTATCTTCAATTTCTTCTGAAATCTGGAGTGCTGATCGTTTTTTTGTTCCCTTAAAAGCCATGTGCTCCAAAAAATGAGAGATTCCGTTTACCTCCTTACGCTCATACGCGGCACCGGTGTTGACCCAAACACCCAGAGAAACCGTTTCCGTCTGCGGACGTGAAGATGTTATAATTCTAAGCCCGTTAGAAAGAGTAGATATTTCAGATTGCATATATTTAATCCATCTTGTTGCAAATTTATATTATTCTATATAGACTATGTTATAACATAAAAAAGTAATTAGGGAAGGTATAAAAATGAATAGTAACAACACCCCTCGTTTTGCCGTTGTGCTGTCCGGATGCGGCGTTTTTGATGGTTCTGAAATTCATGAGGCCGTATGTACCATGCTGGCAATTGAACAGATTGGATGTGAGTACCAGTGTTTTGCTCCAAACACGTGGCAAGCTCGCACAATTGATCATTTTACAGGGCATGCTGTTGCTATTGCCGGAGATGAAGATAACCGTAATGTTTTGGCTGAATCCGCCCGAATTGCCAGAGGAAACGTCAAAGATTTATCCGAGTTTAAGGCATCAGAGTTTAATGCAATCGTTTTTCCGGGAGGATTCGGAGCGGCTTTAAATCTGAGTGATTTTGCCGTCAAAGGAGCAGAATGCGATATTAATACGGAGGTTCGCCGTGCTATTGAGGAGAGTTACAACGAAGGAATTGTTATCGGGGCGATGTGTATTGCTCCTGTCGTAATAGCCAGAGTTTTGGGTAAGCATAGTGTCAAAGTTACCGTCGGAAATGATAAAACCGTTGCGGCAGGGTTAGCAAAAATGGGAGCAGAGGCCGAAACATGCGCGGCTACGGATGTCTGTGTCGATTCGGAAAACAAGGTGGTTACAACACCTTGCTACATGCTTGCCAAATCATTACGAGAAATTTGCGAAGGAACGCGCAACCTTATTGATGAAATGTTGGAGTTGATGGATTATTAAGCCTTTAAAGCACATCTAACAGCGCGTTCAGCCGATAATATGGCCGTTTCTATGCAACACGGATAGTCTTTCATTGTCCAGTCGCCGGCAATAAACATATTTTTATAAGGTGTTGAAGCTTTCGTCGGACGCTTGTTGTTGTTTTCATCATTTTGACAAAGAGTTGCCCTTTTGTGGTGCAATACTTTGAAAGGGGGAACAAAGGCCGAATTTACTCCGCGTAAAATATCAAGCTGTTTCCATATATTGCGTGCCAAATCTTCCATATTTTGATTTCCGTCTTTAACATCGGAAATCGTCACCCCAAGAATATTTCCGCTCACAAAAATCCAATCGCATAAGCCATGCGCCACTCCCATAAAAGAAGCCAGACGAGGCAAATGAATAGGTTGTGAAGTGTGATAAAAAATATTTATGATGCTGTTATATTCAAATTGCTCTATATCCAAAAAAGTTGCAGAATTTTTGGCATCCAGTGCCAAAATTATCTTATCGTTAGCGCCGATTTCCACCTGACGATTACTAAAATCAAGTTGAGCAACTCTACCGAACTGGGTTTCCAATTTTATCAAACGACACCCTGTATAAACCTTGTCGGCAAACGTGAGCAAGGGATTGATAATGGTTTGAGTGATGTTGTTTTCCGAAAAATAAATATGACGTTGATATTGAGCCCACGGGAACAATTCCCAAAAAATTTTTTTAATGATTTTTGGGGAAATCTTATCAGCTTGCGTGTTGCACATAGACTTCAAAATTTCAGGTCTGAAATCTTTAAGCTTATCGGAAACAATATCCTTTTCCGCATTCCAAAACAGGCAAGTTTTAAGCCATTTGGAAGGAGCGACTAACTTGGCGGCTCTTTTGTTGCCTTTCAAAATAACGTGCGTGGCGTTGTCTAAATAAACATTGAAATTGCTATCTTTATATGAATAACAACGCCCGCCGGCATGCTCGGCAGCCTCATACACAATAACCCGACAATTAGGAGCTTTTTGCTTAAGCAATTTGGCACAAGACAGTCCGGCAATCCCTCCGCCGACAATATGATATGTGATGTTTTCTTGTTTCATTATTTTCCAGCAAATGCTTTAAGAGCCAAACAAAGTTTGGTTATTTTTCCAATATGGGGCTTAGGAGATATTATTTCCCATCCTCTTTTTTGCATTATGTCAAAATAGCGTTTGTAAACATAGGCGATGGCTTTAACGGGCTTAGCGGCTCGCTTATCCAGTTGTTTCAGCAAATCAAACGCTTTTTGGTAATCTTGAAGAGCTATTCCGGCAAGTGCGGCTCGAGCTACCGCAAAATTCTTATCAACCAAAACTTCTTCCGGATTTGTTGAGGTAATGCCGGCCTTTTGCAAAAATTCCCTCGGAATATAAAGTCTGTTATCTTTGGCATCATCTTTTACATCGCGAAGAATATTGGTAATTTGCAGAGCATTCCCCAAGGTGGTTGCCAAGTTTTCAATCAAATCCGTATCTTCGCAACCAAAAATGCGCAAAGACAAATTTCCCGGGACCCCCGCAACCCCGCGGCAATAATCATTAAACGTTTTCAGATCAGGAGCCTGCAACGGTTTGGGCAAATCCATCGAAATACTGTCCATCATCTTCAAAAATTCATTTTTGGGCAGTTTAAAACGCATACAATTCTTATAAATTTTTCGCCCGATATCCGTTTGAGGAAGCTTTCGATCATAAATATTGTCCAACTCCTCGCGCCAAGCCTTAATCAAGTCCATTTTTTCCTGAGTGGAGTTGTTGCCGTCAACAATATCATCCAAATGTCTGAAAAAAGCATAAATAGTGTACATTGCCGTACGCTTTTTATTGGGTAGCAATCTCATGCTCCAAAAAAAAGAAGTTCCTGATTTTTTTACCATTTTTTGAATGCTGTTATTCATTGCAGTCCTGTTAAAAAATAAATTTTAAACCGAAAACCCACGCTTTTACCCAATCAAGTTTAGAGAGTTTGACTTGGCAGCTCAGTATATCACACTTCTCCAACTTTTCTAGCATGGAATTGGTTAAAGAAAGAATAATACCAATCTCTATACGCAGTCTTCTGTTTCGAATTAAATAGGGTAATCTGTCCGTGTCTTTAGTCATGCCGCGCAGTCTGTTAAGGATTTCTTTTTTCAGAGCAGTAAAAGCAGGAATCTCTTTTGTCAGGTATAAGTCAGAATTTCGTACCTGAAATTCATTCATCATCTGTAACGGAAGATAGACGCGTTCGGCTGTAACAATATCATATTTCAAATCTTGTAAATGATTGGCAATCTGTAAAACCGAGCATAAGACCGCAGCCGGTAGATAGGTTGAAGGATTTTCATTGCAGACGGCAAGCATAAAACGTCCGACCGGTACTGCGGAGTAGTTGCAATAGTCGGTAAGTTGTTCCCAAATTTCGGGTTGCTTGTTTTCAGCATCGCGGCGAAAGGCCTTAAGCAAATCCGCAAAAAGTGAAGCGTCCAAATTTTCTGCCGCAAAAAGTTTCCCTAAAGCAGAGGCGACAGGGAAATTGTCTTCGTTTTTTCCGTAAAAAGCCCGCTCGATTTCCAAAAGTTTTTCAAGCTTTTCTTCTCTGGAAAGATTACTGTTATCGGCAATATCGTCAGCCTGACGAGCGGCATTGTAATAAGCGGAAACCAAAGGGCGCAGTTTTTTTGAAACAAGTTTTTCAACCGGAAAATTTTCTTCGGCAGCTTGCTTGCAGCGTTGTTTAATTATTTTGTTGCCAGCCATTTTTCCATATCCTTCAGAGCGCGTTTGCAATAAGCTTCCTTACGGTCAGCCCCTTTAATTTTTCTAAATTTTCCGTTAGCGGTTGTTTCTCCCTGAATGAGGGGAAACAACCCAAAGTTAATATTCATGGGTTGAAAATCAGGAGTAGACGTATCACGCAAATGTTTGAGCATGGCTCCTAAAGCTGTTGTCTCCGGAATGGACAACGCTTGTTTTCCCAATGCCTCACAAGCGGCGAAATATCCGGCGGCCCAACCTACGGAAGCACTTTCAACGTAGCCTTCGCAACCGGTTATTTGTCCGGCAAAACTGATGTTGGGTTGTGATTTTAAACGAAGTTGCTCATCAAGAAGCTCGGGACTTTTTATGAATGTATTCATGTGGATTCCGCCCAAGCGAACAAATTCAGCATTTTCCAGTCCGGGGATTGTTCTGAAAATCCGTTTTTGTTCTCCATGTTTCAATTTCGTCTGGAAACCGACCATGTTGCGAAGTGTATCCTCTTTGTTATCCTGTCGCAGTTGCACAACAGCGTAAGGTTTCTGTTGCGGCGTGTGCGGGTTAGTCAGTCCCACGGGTTTCATCGGACCAAACAAAAGAGTGTCCGCACCGCGCTCGGCCATCACCTCTACCGGCAAACAGCCATCAAAGTAAGAAGCCTTTTTTTCAAAGTCATGAAATTCTGTTTTTTCCCCGTCGAGCAGAGCTTTTACAAAGGTGTAATACTGCTCACGGTCAAGCGGACAATTTATGTAATCTGTTTTATCCCCTTTATCGTAGCGGGATTGATACCATGCCTTACTAAAATCAATACTTTCCTTGAGAATGACAGGAGCAATGGCATCAAAAAAATTCAGCGCCTGATTATTTATCTTTTTCAGAATATCGGCTGTAAGTTTTTCAGAAGTGAGCGGTCCTGAGGCAATAATCCAACGACCATCATTTTCTTCAGGTAAAGAGGTTACTTCTTCTTCTATAAAACTTATAAGGGGGTGTTTGTGCAATTTTTCCGTTACGGCCTTAGCAAACCCCTCTCTATCCACCGCCAAAGCCCCGCCAGCCGGAACTTTATGTTCATCGGCGCAGGCCATAATTAAGGAACCGGCAAGTCGCATTTCCTCATGTAATAAACCCACGGCATTATGCAGGCAATCATCTGAGCGCAATGAATTAGAACAGACCAATTCGGCACAATAAGAAGTTTTGTGTGCCGGAGAAGCGGATTGAGGACGCATTTCATGAACAATCACTCTAACGCCGCTTTGTGCCAATTGCCAAGCCGCTTCAGAACCGGCTAATCCCGCGCCGACAATATGAACTTCCGAAAACATTCTCTATCCTTCAAACTTTTTTACCCCTTATATAGGCTAAATCATCAAAAGTAAATAAAAACTTCTTATGATAAGTTGTGCTAAATGTTTGCTATCGGGAATAAAAACGTCTATTATCAAGAAAAGTTTGAAATAAGAAGTAAAAAAATGACATCTTATCGGTGTATGACAATTATGGCTGTCCTTGCGCTAACGCCGCTGTCCTCTCTTGCAAGTGAGGATTCGGCGCCGTACTTCGTTGGCGGAGAAGTCAATTATGAAATATCAATGGGTAATGCCTTTCTGACACCGGAGGGGTTGCCGGACAAAACAGCCTTTTTGCCACAGGAAAAGATTGATGAGTCTCCATCAGGAGAAATGTCTTTGATGGATGGCTCCGCAGAAGCAGATATGCCGCCGTTTTCTTTTGATGCGCCTGATGTGGGAAATAATATCCCAATGTTGCAAGCAGCACCGACAGCTCCGGAGCCGGAACCTGAGCCTGAACCTGAACAGGAAGAAAAACCTTTGCCGCGCATTGATAAAAATCAGGCTCTTACAGATACCCTGAAAAAAGATCCGATACCAACGTCTTCAGGCTTGGGGATTCCCAAAATTGAAGGAACATGGGTGGATAAATTGGCCAGTTCTAATCCTTTATCTTTGTTGGAAGGTTCGGAAGACGATGCTCTTTACGGAAAAACATCTTCTTCAAAAGGCTTGGAAGATATGGTTGATAAAGCCCGAGTGTCAAAAAATCGACGTTCGAACGCTTCCGTTTTCGATATTTCAGGAGTTATGCTCAGAATGTCGTTGTCACAAGTGGAAGAAACCTTAAAAAATCGCGGTTTCCGCAAAATGATGGAAAAGTTCCAAATACCTAACTTTATAAAATGGCGCAATGAGGAAATTTGTCGCAACAGCGGGGTTGTCGGTTATGAACGAACAGAGGCTTGCGTTACACAAAAGGCTAAAAAAGAAAAGCATGAATATCTTCAGGTTGCCAAATACGCCAAATTTGATACTAAAGAAGAAATAGAGGTTACGTTCACCAGTAACTTTACAGACAATAAAGTATATAAAATAATGTACAAAAGTATGGCGGCAAGCAATATCGGAAACAGCCCGAAGGCCGTATATCTTCGCAATATAAAAGTTTATGATTTCTGGAAAAAAATAAATCAAAAATATGGCAAACCGGACAACAAAAACAACGTCACATGGGGTATGGGTGGAAACAAACCCTACATGAAGGCCCAAACAGGCTTTTTGTTACTGGAAGATCCTATGCTGAGAGAGTTGGATTATACTCGAATGTCCAGAGAAGACCAACGGTATATGAACACGGATTTATATAGTTTTTAGAGGGAAAAAAGATGGTCATTGTGGCAAACAATAAAAAACTGACAGAACTTATTTGCACACGTTTAAGCCATGATATTGTAGGCAATATAGGTGCCGTTTCCAATGCGGTTGAACTTTTAGAAGAAGGGGATATGGACTTTATTGAGGACATTAAATCAATATTAAAGACAAGTTCTCAGGTTCTGTCGGCAAGAATGAAGTTCTTCCGCTTGGCGTTTGGATTGCACAATAACAGCTTAGATAGTGCTGAAATCGTTGAAAACGCCTCTCGTGCCTATTTGGAAACAGTCGGAAGCCGCAACTATCCGATAAGTTTGGATTTTAGCGTTTCAACAGCTCAAAATATGCGATTGGCTATGCTTGGAATTATGGTTATAGCGGATATGTTGGTGCACGGGGGAAGGATTATCGTTATGGAAAAAGAGGGAAAACTGAGAGTGACTGCTTCCGGTGACAAACCTTTGCCACAAGATAAAATGTCTCGCCTTAAAGAGATATTGGCGGGAGAATTTCCGGAAGATGATGCCCGATTTGCTCCTCTAGCCTGCTTGTTGGCGGAATTAGGTGCTAAAAATCGAAAAATTTATTTTTCAGGAACGGATTTTCCGGATTTTGTTTTTGAATAGGATAAGCGAATGATAAAATGTGTTATTGCCGATGACTCCCACATAATTCGCATACTGTTGCGAAAAATCATGGAAAATTTTGGTTTTGAAGTTTTTGAGGCAGAAGACGGAGAGGAAGTCTTATCACTGTGTGTAAACGAAAATCCTGAACTTATTATCAGCGATTGGAGTTTGCCGATGATTGACGGTATTGACGTTTTATATAAAATTCGTGACGATAAAAAAATCAAACAGCCTAAGTTTATTTTTTGTGCCGCGCCGACAAATTTGCAAGATGTTCAACAGGCGTTGGACGGAGGTGCTGATGATTTTATTTTACGTCCCTTTGATGAAGAAATTGTCGGTACAAAGCTGACTATCTTAGGGCTGTTATAAGGAAACGGATATGCGTAGACAGGATTTTGAGTTTCTGGTCAATCTATTGAGGGAATATGCCGGTTGGAATTTCGACGAAGAGCAGTATTTTATCGTTGATAAGAAGGTATCCGGTTTTATTCGGGAAAAGGGTTATGCCAGCGTAGAGGACTTGGTCGCGGAGCTAAAACTCGGTGCGCGTCCGTTAATTGCGCAGGTTGTAGAGAGTTTGGCTCTGTCAGATACATCTTTTTTTAGAGATTATGATATTTTTAGTCGATTTGAAAAGGCATTGTTGCCACATTTAAGGGAGAACAATCGTTCAACTAAACGTATGCGTTTTTGGAGCTTGGGCTGTTCTACCGGACAGGAAACCTATTCCATTGCTATGAGTGTTCGCCGTCAGTTTTTGGGGTTGCGTGATTGGAACATAGACATTTTAGGGTCAGATATATCATCAGTAGCCATCAGTAAAGCACAACGCGGAATTTATAATAATTTTGAGGTTCAGACGGGATTAAATGCTAAAGACATCATGACCTTTTTCCATAAGGAAGGGGAGCATTGGTTGGTAAACGATGAGTTGCGCCGAATGGTTGAGTTTCGCAAATACAATCTGTTGGAAGATATTACGCATATTGAAAAATTTGAGGTTATTTTCTGTCGAAACGTTCTAAGATTTTTCACTCCGCAATATCAACGTGAAATAGTTGCTCGCCTGTCGGAATATCAAACTCCGCAAGGGATATTGTATTTGGGAAAAAATGAACATATTGCAGGGATAGACGAATTTTATGACAGGCTTTCCGGTTATAACAGCGTGTACGTGTCCAAAGGGATTCAATCAAAAATAGAAAAACCCCGCTTAAGTGTCGGTTTGGAAGAAGCGGAAGAGATTGAAATGCCCCGTTTCAAACGACCGGAAATTTTACTCAATCGCTAATCTTGGCGCTCTGGAGGCTTATGCCCCACGGGAGTCTTTAATTGTCACCGATTCGCAAGGCTTCAATAAACGCAGATTGGGGAACTTCCACTTTGCCGAATTGTCGCATCCGTTGTTTTCCCTTCTTTTGTTTATCAAGGAGCTTTCTTTTTCGAGTGACGTCTCCGCCATAACATTTGGCTGTTACATCTTTACGCAAGGCAGATATTGTTTCACGAGCCACAACACGGCCGCCGATAACGGCTTGCAGAGGTATTTTAAACAAATGTCTGGGAATCAAATCTTTCAAGCGCTCGCAAATTTGCCGCCCTCTGGCTTCCGCCTCGCTGCGGTGACATAAGAAAGCTAACGCATCGACAGGCTCTTCGTTGATAAGGATTTGTACCTTAACGAGATCTGCTTCTTCATAGTCGGTCAATTCATAATCAAAGCTGGCATATCCGCTGGAGATAGATTTAAGCCGGTCATAAAAATCAAAAACAATTTCATTGAGAGGAATTTTATAAACCACCATAGCCCGACTGCCGACATAAGTCAGTTCCTGTTGTTCTCCGCGCCGCTCGGTGCAGAGCTTTAAGACTGCTCCGAGGTAAGTATCCGGAACTAAAATTGTAGCGCGAACCATCGGTTCTTCAATAAATTTGATAGTCGTCACATCAGGCATATCTGCCGGATTGTGGAGCATTAATTCCGTTCCGTTCGTTAAATGAATTTTATAAGCAACCGAAGGAGCTGTCGTTATTAAATCAAGGTCAAATTCTCGTCCTAAGCGCTCCTGAATAATTTCCATATGGAGCAGTCCGAGAAAACCGCAACGAAAACCAAGTCCGAGCGCTGCCGAATTTTCATTTTGATAGTCAATACTCGCATCATTCAGTTTGAGTTTGGCCAGAGCATCTTTCAAAGCCCCATATTGGCTGGAGTCTACCGGAAAAATGGAACAGAATACAACCGGAACAGAAGGTTTAAAACCTTTAAGCGGCGTGTCACAGGGAAGTTTATTGTCGGTAATCGTGTCACCGATACTGCAATCACTTACACTTTTAATACTGGCCGTAATATAGCCGACCTCTCCGGGATAGAGAGCTTCAACTTCTACCATCTTGGGAGAAAAGATACCGACCTTATCAACTAAATAAGTCGCATTGTTTGACATCATTCTGATTTGTGTTTTTTTCTTCAGCACGCCGTCATGAATACGTACCAAAATAATGACTCCCAGATAACTATCATACCAGCTGTCAATTAAAAGAGCTTTCAACGGAGCCTTTTCATCACCGTGCGGAGCCGGAAGCCGCTGAACAATAGCCTCTAAAAGACTGTCTACGCCTAAGCCCGTTTTGCCGGAAGTTTCAACGGCATCGGAGGCATCAAGCCCGATAACGTCTTCAATTTGTTTTTTCACCCTTTCAGGGTCGGCAGAGGGCAGGTCAATTTTGTTTAATACGGGGATTATTTCATGATTATTATCAATGGCCAAGTAGACATTAGCAAGCGTTTGAGCCTCAACTCCTTGTGTCGCATCTACCACCAAAATAGACCCCTCGCAAGAGGCTAATGAACGAGAAACTTCATAAGAGAAGTCAACATGCCCCGGAGTGTCCATCAAATTAAGCTGATAAGTGTTTCCGTCTTGAGCCTTATAGTTTAATCGAACAGTTTGCGCCTTGATTGTAATACCTCTTTCACGTTCAATATCCATATTGTCCAAAACTTGTTCGCTCATCTCCCTTTTTTCCAAAGCGCCGCAGGCCTCAATCAATCGATCAGCGAGAGTAGATTTCCCGTGATCTATGTGTGCAATAATGGCAAAATTGCGAATAAGGTTAAGACTATATTGACTCATGTAAATCTATCCTGTTGAAAATAATGAATAGTAAGAAAATAGCGGATATTTTTTAATAAGCAACTAATAAATTTACAAAGGTCTTTTTCTATTAAGATTGACTAAAGAGCATAAAAAGAGCTATACTAAAAAAGATTAACGAGCAGGGAGGTTGCCATGCGTAAGATGATAGACATAGATTTCGGTTCGAGCCGATATGATGACTTGGTTGAGCTGCGCTATAAGATTTTATTGGAACCTTTAGGCTTAAAGTTTTTAGACACGCATCGTCTGCAAGAAGCCGGCTACTTGCACTTGGGCTGTATTGAGAGTTTGGATGATAAGTTGATTGGCGGTTTAATGCTGGTTCCGGTTGATAATGAAACTATCCGCATGATGCAGGTGGCTGTGGATACCAAATATCAGGGGGAAGGTATCGGGAAAGAGCTGGTAAAATATGCGGAAAAACGCGCCAAAGAAGCAGGGTACACACGTATAGTAATGCACGCAATGTTGACGGTTATTCACTTTTATGAAAAAAACGGTTATCGCCAACAAGGGGAAATTTTTGAAGAAAAAGGCATTACATTTGCTAAAATGATTAAAGACTTGTGATTTTTTGCTGAAAAGAAAAGGGCAGAGTTAAAATCTGCCCTTTTTTAGGTTACAAAAGCCTGAGATTTCCGGCAGCGGCTCTTCCGTCGCGATCAGCATAAATTTCGTAGCTGATAGGTTGTCCGTCATTCAAACCGCTGATGCCCGATTTTTCCAGTTGCGTAATATGTACAAAAACATCCTTAGAACCGGATTCCGGCTGAATAAACCCATAACCTTTTTTCATATTAAACCATTTAACCGTACCTATTGACATTGCTTAAAATCCTTTATGTTAAAATTCCAATTTCTGACACCGATTCCAAAGTAAACCAAAGCGGCGCAATGAATGATATAATGGGCAAGCCGATGTTTTAAAGTCCCCTGTCGACAAATTAGGATAATACTTTTGCTGAAATGGGGAGCGGTTCAGGCCATACGGCAAGATGGTCGAGAAACGCATCAACAAAGTCGCCGCGTCGGTTCTGATAATCCAAATAATAAGCATGCTCCCACACGTCCAGAACAAGCAACGGTTGAATGCCTCTGGCTATCGGGGTGTCAGCATTTGAGGAGGATTCTATCAGAAGTTTATTATCCGATTCTGTCACCCATACCCAGCCGCTTCCAAAACACGATAAAGCGGATTGTTTAAACTGTTTTTTAAAATTTTCATAACTGCCAAATGCGTAATTTATTTTTTCAGCATTTTTTCCTTTTGGAGATCCCCCTTTCGGTGATAGGCATCTCCAAAAAAATTGGTGATTATAAATTTGTCCGGCATTATTAAATATCGCCGAAAATTCAGCATGTTGATAAGTTGTTTGAATGATTTTTGTTAATTCCATATCGGCAAATTCGGTACCATGAATAAGGTTATTTAAGGTGTCAACGTAGTTTTTGTAATGTTTACCATAGTGAAAGTGCATGGTTTCTTGCGAAATATAAGGGGCAAGATCCGCTTCATGATAGGGAAGTGCAGACATCTCAAACATAACATTCTCCCACAAAAGGTTAATCTTGTTTGTGTCTTATATAAGCATTGGTTCCAATCTCATCAAGAAGGTTTTGTTCTTTGGTTTCAAATTCTTTTTGTTGAATTTTTTTTCGATTATCGTCAACAATTTCATAGGTTTTTTGTTCTTTGAACAGTTCAGTAATGGTATTTCTGATTTCTTCAATTTTCTGTCGCACGGAGATAAGGGTTGTTTCCAAATTTTCCCGTTTTTTCAGGTAGCATTCTGTATAAAGTCCAAAGTCACCGACATTGGTATTGGTTCGAGCAAATTCTTTTTCTTTTTCAAATTGCTCTGTAAGAATTTTAATATCATTCAACAACTTATCTTCGGCGTTTAGCTGCTCTGCCAAAAGTTTACGCTGCTCATCAATATTGAACTTCTGAATCCGTTGCAATGTCCGTAAAGGCGACTTCATTAGCTATGGCTAAACCTCCGGAACATAAGGTGTGGCAAGAATTTTTTCCAGTGCCTCATAACATTCCGGCAGAGTAAAACGCTCATGCTTTTCCTGAGACAAAAACTTTTCCAGCATAGGATAATAAAAGACAGCCTCGTCAACTTCGCGATTCGACCCTTTTTTATACGCTCCCAAACGAATAAGCTCTGCCATGTCCTCGTAAGCAGAGATATACTTGCGCGCTTTGGCAATGAGAGCGTATTCTTCCGGCGAGTCGCAATCCGGCATGGTACGAGAAATTGAGCGTAAAATATTGATGGCCGGATAACGATTACGCTCAGCAATAGCGCGGTCCAAAACAATATGCCCGTCTAAGATAGAGCGCACTGCGTCGGCAACCGGCTCATTATGGTCGTCTCCGTCAACCAAAACCGTGAATAGTCCTGTAATAGAACCTGTACCGGCTCCGGGGCCGGCGCGTTCCAAAAGCTTGGGGAGTTCGGCAAAAACGCTGGGAGTATAACCCTTAGATGCCGGAGGCTCTCCGACGGAAAGAGAAATTTCCCGTTGGGCCATAGCAAAACGCGTGATTGAATCCATCATGCAAAGAACATTTTTGTTTTGGTCACGGAAATATTCGGAGATAGCCATGGTGACATAGGCAGCCTGCCTGCGCATAAGAGGGCTTTCATTAGACGTTGCTAAAACCAGAACAGACTTCTCCAGTCCTTCGCTGCCCAAAACATCTTCAACAAACTCTTTAGCTTCACGTCCGCGCTCACCGATAAGACCGATAACAGAAATATCAGCATCTGTTTGTCTGGCCACCATAGACATCAAGGTGGATTTCCCAACGCCTGAGCCGGCAAAAATTCCCATACGTTGACCTTTGCAGATAGTCAGGAAGGAATTGATGGCCTTAACCCCCAAATCAACCTTACCTCTGACTCTGTCACGAAATTGGGCAGGAGGTGGCGCAGACTTAATGGCATAGGGCTTGTCCCCTTTAATCAAGGGACCCTTGCCATCAACCGCTTCGCCAAAAGCATTGACAATACGTCCGAGCCATGAGGGGTGGGGGTAAATTACCGGTTGAGCTTCTTCCACTTCAACACGGCAACCGAGTCCTATACCGTCGAGTGAGGCATAGGGCATCAAAAGAAGTTTATTTTCCTTAAAGCTGACGAGCTCGCAGGGAACAGCTTCGTCTTTATTATTAATAATATTGCATCGGTCACCAATGGAAAGTTGTGCACGAATACCGCTCACCTCAACAAACAATCCCTGAACACCGGTAACTTTTCCAAAATAGGAAGCCGTGTTCAGTTTGCTAATTTCTTGTAATTTACTGTCAAATAACTCAGACAAAATATTCCCTGACCCATATTAAAAGATTCACCCTATAATATACATTCAGATGAAGTTAATACAATGAATTAATATAAAAACACACGTTAATGTGAATATTTTTGCCAATATGCAGAAAAAAGTTAATAATTATTAACAGGTGTCTCAAAAAAGTTAACAAATAAAAAAATAGGCTATAAAATACCGGCATGAAAACAAAACAAGGGGGAAGTATAATATGCGGGTTTTATTAGTTGAAGATGATTACGCCATTTCGCAAAGTATTGAAACAATGCTCAAAAAAGAAGGGATGATTGTTGATACTACGGATTTGGGCGAAGACGGTCTGGAAATCGGTAAGCTGTACGACTATGATATTATCATTTTGGATTTGATGTTGCCGGATATGAACGGTTATGAAGTTCTAAAAAATCTGAGGGCTTCTAAGGTGAATACGCCGGTCTTGATTTTGTCGGGCTTAAGTGAGCCGGATAAAAAGGTAAAGGGCTTGGGTTACGGTGCTGACGATTACCTGACAAAACCTTTTGATAAGGCTGAGTTATTAGCCAGAATACAAGCGGTTGTCAGACGCTCAAAGGGGCATTCCAATTCGATTATTCGTACCGGTGATGTTGAGGTCAACCTTGATAATCAAACAGTGACTGTTAAAGATAAGGCGCTACATCTGACCGGAAAAGAATACGGTATTATGGAGTTGTTGTCATTGCGCAAAGGGTCCACTCTTAATAAAGACCAGTTCCTAAACCATCTGTACGGCGGTATTGATGAGCCGGAATTGAAAATTATTGATGTGTTTATTTGTAAACTTCGTAAAAAGTTGGAAAAGGCCTCCGGCGGTAAGAATTATATTGAAACCGTGTGGGGTAGAGGATATGTCCTTCGCGATCCGGATGAAGTGAAAAAATAATAAAAAAAGCCTAAACTCAAAGTTTAGGCTTTTATTTTGACGCTTTTTTGTTAGCAAGCTTTTATATGCCAAATGTTTTTTGCGTATTCGGCAACAGCGCGATCAGAGGTAAACTTTCCAATGCGTGCTACATTCAGAAGAGCTTTTTTCGCCCAAGCTTCTTTGTTCAAAAAGTCGTGCTCTGCCTCTTGCATTTTTTTATCAAAAGCTTCCAGATCTGCTAATACGAAAAAGTAGTCGCGGTTAACCAATTCCTCAAAAATCGGTTTAAATAGCAACATATAGTCTTTTTCACAGAATTCGTTTGAGTTAACTGCGTTTAAAATGCGCTTAATATATGGACTGTTTTCATATATTTCACGCGGATTATAAGAAGCGCGTCGTTCCTGAATTTCTTTTTCCGTCAACCCGAAAAGATAAAAGTTTTCAGCACCAACTTCCTCACGAATTTCGATATTGGCTCCATCAAGTGTGCCGATTGTTAAAGCTCCGTTTAAGGCAAACTTCATATTACCCGTTCCGCTGGCTTCAAAGCCCGCGGTAGAGGATTGAACGCTTAAATCAGCTCCGGGCATCAAAATTTCAGCCAAAGAAACTTTGTAGTCGGGGATAAAGACAACTTTCAGCAATTCATTAACGCGAGGGTCATTGTTAACCACTTCGGCAACATTATTGATGAGTTTGATAATCAGTTTGGCAAAGTTGTACGAAGGAGCTGCCTTTCCCGCAAAAATATACGTTTTTGCCGTAACCGGCTTAATATTATCACGCGTAATCGCTAAATATTCTCCGATAACCTGTAAAATAGTCATCAACTGGCGCTTGTATTCGTGGATACGCTTAGCATGTACGATAAACATGCTTTTGGGGTTAACCATTTGGTTGGTCGCCTTAAATATAGCTTGAGCTAAACGTTCCTTATTCATTAATTTGACCGCTCCAAACTCTTTAAGGAATTTCTTATCATCAGCAAAATCTTCTAATTTGCGAAGTTCTTCCAAGTGTGTAATCCAACCTTTTCCGATTTTTGCGGAAATAAGAGACGAAAGAGCCGTGTTGGCATGTAACAACCAGCGACGAGGGGTAATACCGTTTGTTACATTGGTAAACTTTTCAGGCCATAAAGCATAGAACTCAGGTACCAAAGATGTCTTAATTAATTCGGAGTGAATTTGTGCGACACCGTTAACCGAAAAAGAACCGACAATAGACAAGTTTGCCATTCTTATAATTTGATTCTCACCATCTCCGGAAACAATAGAAACCTTTTCGAGCTTATCAGTATCATCACCAAATTTTGTTTTGGCAAATTCAATAAAGCGACGGTTGATTTCATAAATAATCTGCAAGTGGCGAGGTAACATACGTCCGAGGATTCTTGACGGCCATGTTTCCAAAGCTTCCGGAAGTAAAGTGTGGTTGGTATAAGCAAACACACGAGTTGTAATATCCCAAGCTTTTTCCCAGTCCTGCCCGTGAATATCCACTAACACGCGCATCAGTTCCGGAATGGCAATAGCCGGATGGGTGTCGTTGAGTTGGATACAAACTTTATCAGGAAGTTCACTAAAGTCATTGCTCTTTTCCAAAAAGCGACGAACAATATCTTGAATGGCGCAGGAAGCAAAGAAGTATTGTTGTTTCAGACGTAATGCTTTCCCTGATTCAACAGCATCAGAAGGGTATAAAACCTTAGAAATTGTTTCGGCTTCGGTTTTTTCTTTCATGGCTTCAATGTAACCGCCGTTATTGAAGATGTTAATATCCAACTCGTCGTCAGTTTTAGCAGAAAATAACCGCAGATAGTTAACAGATTTCCCATCGTAACCCACAATCGGAAAATCAAAGGGAACACCATACAAAGTTTGAGTATTCATCCACATAAAAGTTTTTTGCCCGTCGGGGTTATCAAGAGCCTCAACATCGCCGTAGATAGGAATTTTAACCGTGCGGTCAAGTCTGGCAAATTGCCAAGGAGAAGATTCGCCTTTCCAGCTGTCAGCCTGTTCAATTTGATAACCGTTTTCAAAACGTTGTTTAAACAAACCGAATTGGTAGTTTATGCCATACCCGAACCCCGGAAGTCCGAGCGAGGCCATTGAATCCAAATAGCAGGCGGCCAAGCGTCCTAAACCACCGTTTCCGAGAGCAGGGTCGTATTCTGTATCAAAAATTTCTTGAAGAGAAATATCAGGAAATCCGTCAATTTTAATATCTTTCAAAACATCAAACAGTCCCAAATTGTGCAAGTTGTTCTCCAATGAACGTCCGATAAGATATTCAATCGAAAGATAATAAATGCGTTTGGTGTTGCATTTGTTGTAGCGAGAAATTGTCTCATACATTCTATCCATGGCAAATTCGCGAACAGCCAGCGAAACGGCAGACAATGCCTCATCTTTCGTAACTTCGCAAGTACGTTTGCCGATAAAATATTTGATGTAATGTTCAATAGACAACTTTAATCGCGCTTTGTCGATTTCATTAATAATCGCGGAATTTTTCTTCACTGTGATACACTCCTAATTGAATAAATACTCAGCTATCCACAACTCTAGAGGCAATTGTTTGAGATATGGTTAATGATATAATTCTGTTGTGGGATTTTTTTAGAAAATTTCTTGTAAAATAGAGCATCTGTAATATAATCCACTGGAATTTATGCGTATTTTTAAGGTGAGAAAAATGAAAAGAACTTTTGTAGCAAATTTAATGGTGGCTACGGCTCTGTGCTTCACTAATCCAGCAAGAGCTGAGAATATTTTTGAGGCATTGAGCGAAACTTATAACACAAACCCGACTTTGCAGGCGCAAAGAGCTTATTTACGCGGGGTTGATGAAAATGTCGCCATCGCCAAATCCGGTTATCGCCCCAATATCGCACTGACCGGCGGATACAGGGATACAAATTCTAATGTGGATACATTAGTGGGCGGCGGTGATAGTAAAGTAACATCAATGGCTGCAAAAATTTCACAACCGGTTTTTAACGGACTATCCACTCTGAATGCTGTCAAATCAGCAGATAGCTATGTTCGTGCGGAGCAGAATAACCTATATTCCGTGGAGCAGAGCGTTTTTCTGGATGCCTCTACGGCCTATTTGGATGTGATGCAAAATGAAGCGATTGTCGAGTTGCAAAAGAATAATGAAAAGTTATTGAAAAAGCGTTTGGACGAAACTATTCAGCGCTTTAATGTCGGCGAAGTAACGAGAACCGATGTTTCCCAAGCCAGAGCGCGTCATTCGCAGGCTGTGTCAGACCGTATTGCTTCGGAAGGAACATATGAGGCATCTAAGGCTATTTATGTTCAGCTTATCGGGCGTCAACCGGAAAAATTGGAGGAGCCTGAAGCTATAAAAGACTTCCTGCCCAAAACCTATGATGATGCCTATAATATCGCATTGGCAAACAACTATAATATTCAACGGGCTAAACACTTACTCGATTCCAAAAATTATGACGTTAACGCCAATACCGGAGCTTTACTTCCTCAGGTAAGTTTGGACGGCTCGGTATCTAAAATTAAAACTGATACAGAAAGCTCTTACGGCGATTCGACGGCAGATAATGTTGAATGGGGGGTTAATATGACGATTCCTCTGTATAATTCCGGAGAAAGTCGTGCCAAGATTCGCCAAAGTAAGTACCTTAAATGGCAAGCTCATGAACAGGTTTTGGAAGCAGAACGCCAAGTGAAATCGATTGTTTCCAGCGCATGGGAATATATGGTTGCTAACCAGTCTAAAATCAAAGCTATTCAAGAACAAGTTAAAGCAAACGAAATTGCTTTGGACGGTGTTCAAAAAGAAGAGGCTTTGGGTAATCGTACGATTTTAGATGTGTTGGATGCCTATCAGGAGCTTTTAAACTCAAATGTAAACGAGGTTAAAGCTCGTCGTGATTATTACGTTTCAGGAATGAACTTGTTGGTTGCTATGGGAAAATTGACGGCTGAAAACCTCAATTTGGGCGTTGATGTTTACCATCCCAAAAAGTTTTATAAAGAAACACGCGATAAATGGTTAGCTTTAGAGTAAGTTTTCCAAAGGTTGTATAAACTCTTGATAAACAGAGAAAAGTGTGTTTAACTGTTCACAAATATCTAATACGGGAACTGTAAAATGGTAGATAACAACGAAGAACTCTCTATGGAAGACATCTTGTCGTCAATAAAAAATATTTTGACGGAAGATGAACAGGCAAATCAAACTGTTTCAACCGCACCGGAAACTCCGGACGAACCGACGGAGGCAGTTTCCCTGCCAGATGAAACGGATGATGTTCTGGATTTGTCTCCCTCAATGATGGTTACGGAAAATATTGATTTGGTTGCTGAATTGAGTGACGTTCCTTCTGATGTTACGCCGACAAGTGTTGAAGATATGGTAAATGATACGGAGAATGTTTCTTTACCGGCATCTGAGTCGCTTGATGATTCAGACCCATTTGACTTTTTGGGAGGGAGTGCTTTACCGGATATAGACAGAGACATCTTGGCTCCTGAGTCGGAGGTTGTTCCGTCTGTTGATGAAGTGGCAGAGCCTGAAAAAGAGGTTGAAACGACACCTGTTGCAGAGCAAGAAGATGCCCCCTTGTTTGAGCCTGAGACTTATATCGCTCCGGAACCTGTTCAGGTGCAAAATACTGAGCCAGAACCGGAACCTGAGGTTGCGAGTGTAGAAGAGCCGATAGTTGTTGAGGTCGTAGCTCCTGTTGAGGTTGAACCGGAACCTGTTTCTGTCGTTGAGGAACAACCGCAAACACAATTTTCTGCTCCAGAGCCGGAAACTGCTGCACCTCAGGCTTCTGAAGAAGATGTTGAAGCCCAAGAAAAAGATGCAACCGATGTTTCGGCATCTATCATTAGTAATTTTGCTAAAATGTTCAGCCGTGAAAATAAAGGAGAAGCCGTATCAGAGCCGATAGAGCAAATTTCTGCTTTAGGCAATGGCGGAAAAACAATTGAAGGTGTTGTTGTTGATGTAATTCGCAGCATTATTGGCAATGAAGTTTCCGAAAACTGGCGTAAAGGTGCGGATTATGATCGTTTTGCCAGAGAAGAAACGATTCGCCAAACGGCGGAATGGCTGGATAAAAATCTACCGGCTATTGTTGAGAAGGCCGTTAAAGCAGAGATTGAACGAGTGATGGAAAAGGTCGGCAGTTAGTCAGCCGCTGATGCTGTGCCGCCCTTAAAATATGCCCCCAAATTGATTTTTGAGGGCTTTTTGCTCATCGTAAAATATGAATTTAGTATGGAAAAATAAAATGTTAGAAAAAAATTATAATCCAAAAGATTTTGAAGAAAAAATTTATGCCGATTGGGAAAGTAACGGAGATTTTAAACCGGACATGCGCAGCTCCAAAGATGCATTTTCCATTGTTATCCCGCCACCGAATGTTACAGGCGTTTTACATATGGGACATGCATTGGACGATACATTGCAAGATATTTTGATTCGCTATAACCGTATGCTAGGCAAAAATGTTTTGTGGCAACCGGGTACAGACCATGCCGGTATTGCAACACAGATGGTTGTTGAGCGTAATTTGGCTAAAGAAGGGATTACTCGTCACGATTTAGGCCGAGAAAAGTTTATAGAAACAGTTTGGAAATGGCGTGAGAAATCGGGTGGAACCATCTGCAAACAATTGCGCCGATTGGGGGCTTCGTGCGACTGGAGCCGCGAACGCTTTACCATGGATGAAGGTTTGAGCCGCGCTGTTCGCAAAATTTTTGTTAATTTGTATAAAGACGGTTTGATTTACAAAGCCAAAAAGTTAGTGAACTGGGATTCTAAGTTTATGACTGCTGTTTCTGATTTGGAAGTTATCCAAAAAGAAACCGTCGGAAAAATGTATTACTACAAATATCCGATTGAAGGTGAGGCGGGAGAGTTTATTCACATTGCCACCACGCGTCCGGAAACCATGTTCGGTGACACGGCCGTTGCCATCAGTAAAGATAATGAAAAGCTCAAACATCTGATTGGTAAAAATGCGATTCTTCCGATTGTTAATCGTCCGATTCCGATTATTGCCGATGACCATGCTGATCCGGAAAAGGGAACCGGCGCGGTTAAAATCACGCCGGCACATGATTTTAATGACTTTGAGGTCGGTAAACGTCACAATTTGCCGATGATTAATATTCTCAACGAAGATGCAACTCTGAATGAAAATACTCCCTTTGCGGGAATGGATACGCAAACAGCGCGTCAGAAAACCATTGAAAAGATGACCGAACTCGGTTTAATGGAAAAAATAGAAGATCATCCGATGGTTATACCATATGGTGACCGCTCCGGCGTTGTTATTGAACCGTTAATGACGGATCAGTGGTTTGTTGATGCGCCGACTTTAGCCAAAGAGGCGATTCGCGTAGTTGAAGAAGGCGAGATGAAGTTTGTTCCGGCATCTTATGAAAAAACATACTTCGAATGGATGCGCAACATTCAACCATGGTGTATTTCCCGTCAATTGTGGTGGGGGCACCAAATGCCGATTTGGTACGGGCCTGACGGCCATATCTTCTGCGAAGAAAATGAAGAGGAAGCACAGGTTGCAGCGGATAAGTTTTATGGAAAACATGAAAAATTAACACGTGAAACAGATGTTTTAGATACATGGTTTTCTTCCGGATTATGGGCTTTTTCAACATTAGGCTGGCCGGATAAAACAGAATTCCTTGATACATTCTACCCGACTTCGGTTCTGGTTACAGGTTTTGACATCATTTTCTTCTGGGTTGCCCGTATGATGATGATGAGTATGTACATGATGAAGAAAGTTCCATTCAAAACTTGTTATATTCATGGTTTGGTTCGTGATGAACACGGGCATAAAATGTCAAAGTCAAAAGGTAATACGGTTGATCCGATGGAAACGATTGAAACGTACGGTGCTGATGCTCTGCGTTTCTTCATGGCGGCAATGGAAACACAAGGTCGTGATATTAACATGTCTGAAAGCCGCATCGCCGGTTATCGTAATTTTGCGACAAAACTTTGGAATGCCGCACGTTTCGGTGAAATGAACGGTTGCTTTGAAACGAGCACTTTAGATGAAAATACGGTTAAACATCCGGTAAACAAATGGATTATAGCCAAAGCCAAAGAAGCCAGTAATGAAGTAACTTCTAACCTTAACGCATTTCGTTTTTCAGATTCGGCAAATACGGTTTACCAGTTTATCTGGGGTTCATTCTGCGACTGGTATATTGAAATGATTAAACCCATTCTTTATGGGGATAATGAGGCGGAAAAACAAGAAACTAAAGCAACATTTTCTTGGGTTTTGGATAGAATTTTGACCATATTGCATCCGTTTATGCCGTTTATTACTACCGAGCTCTGGAATAACACAGCCAAACGGGAAGTAAAGTTGATTCATGCCGCATGGCCAAAGCATGAAAATGTAGATGCAAAAGCATTGGAAGATATTGACTGGACAATCGGACTGATTTCTGCCATTCGCTCATTGCGTTCAGAAATGAATTTGCCGGCAAGCGCAAAATTGACGGTTTATCTCAAAGGAGCAGATGAGACATCCGTGGCTCATTTGCAGAATTTTGGTGATATTATCTGTTCATTGGCGCGTTTGGAAAAACTAGAAGCCTATGACGGCACCGCCACACCGGATATGGCGCAAACAGTCTTTCGAGAGGCTGTTGTTTTGCTGCCGCTTAAAGGGGTAGTTGATTTTGCCGCAGAGCGTGAACGCCTGAACAAAGAGCTGGAAGTTCTGAATAAAAATCTGGAAGGTTATGCGCGCAAATTGGGAAATCCGAGTTTTGTAGAAAGAGCTCCGGCTGCCGTTGTTGAAGAAGAAAAACGGCGTCAGGCAGAAGCTTTAGATAAAAAAGCTAAGACAGAAGAAGCCTTAGCAAGAATTGCAAACTTTTAAGTTCTAATAAAAGGAGAGAATGAAATGAAATATAAATGTTTGGTTTGTGGTCAGGTTTTTGATGTTCCTGAAGGACAAGAAGCGCAATGTCCCGTATGCAAAGTGAAAGGTGAAAAACTTGTTCCTTACAAAGAGGAAGAAATGACATGGCCAGCAGAACATGTTTTAGGTGTAGCCAAAGATGTTGATGCGGAGATTATCGAGGGATTGCGCAACAATTTTAACGGCGAATGTTCAGAGGTTGGTATGTATTTGGCGATGGCTCGTCAGGCTTTACGTGAAGGATATCCTGAAATTGCCGTTGTTTTGGAACAAATTGCCCGCGAAGAGGCCGAGCATGCTTCTCGTTTTGGTGAAATGTTAGGTGAACTGGTAGAAGCAAGCACAAAGAAAAATTTGGAGAAAATGCTCGCCGGTGAAAACGGGGCTTGCCATGGAAAAATGGCAATAGCCAAAAAGGCAAAAGAGCTGAATTTAGATGCTATACACGATTCTGTTCATGAAATGGCTCGTGATGAAGCGCGCCACGGTAAAGCTCTTGAGGCATTGCTGAAAAGATATTTCTAAAGACACGATAGACCAATCCCCCTGTTAGCAACACAGGGGGATTTTTTATGACACGTTTAACAAACCTCTGTTTAACGCTATACGGTTTTGACAATATTGTGTCTGAATATGTTTTGGGTAAGCTTCGGAAGCTTGTCTTCTGCTTCTTTATATCTGTTTTCTACCAGTCTGGCTTTTTCTCTAAGTTTTTGCATGTGAGAAGATTCCGGTAACGGGAGCTTAACAGCCAGATCTATGGATGTGTTTTTCTTTTCATTTTGGAGCTGGGGGATATGCTTCTTTATTCCGTTTTGAATGTCTTTGGGGAGTTGCGCCATAGCCTTCCGCAAAATTGTGGGAGATACTCTCGCAGTCATCAGCATATTTTTAGATTCGGCATCAACAACGATTGTTATTTTCTTTTTCTTATATTTTGTTTTAGGGGAAATAACATTTTCACTTTCAGGTTCCAAAGACTGATGCTTTTTCGTGCCGATAACATAAATAAATTGAGCCATGTCATTGGTTAATTCTCTGGCCACTTGAAAACGTTCATCGTAGCTTTTTTCCGGAAAGGCTTGCGCGCAGAAATCCGCCGTGCTGGCGATTGTCAGACCGCCATGGTGAATAGATACCGGCTGTATATCATCCACATCTCGTTTGTCTTCGCTTCTCGACTGGGTGCTGTTAGGCGAACGAAAAGCCAAGTTTTCCATAATGTCACTGCTACTGGCGTTCTTTAATAAACTACCAATATAGCTTTTGATATTGCGTCTGACAAACACATCCCAATTGCAAGATTTATCTTCGTTAAAATTTGTTTCTTTTTCACAGATTAAAGCTGCAACAGTCTTAAAATAAAGTTCTTCAGTTTTTTCTGAGAAGGCCTTTTGACGAATATCTTCCTTTTCCTTATCCGAGGTATATTCGCCGGATAATCCCAAAGCTGTGTCAATAGCAGCATCGCCGTATTTTTTCACCATTGTCGAATGAAAACGTCTATATTGTGTTTCAACAGATGTATTACCTGCAGATGTTTGTCCGGCATCCAGCATGTTTCCGAAAAATTTATAAAATTCTGATTTTGCGTTTTTATTAAAATCTTCTCTAAGGTCAGCTTGAAACTTTTCTTTGGCTTGTTCATCTTTGTTGATGGCAACAGATTTTCTTTTTCCTGAAGATTCTTCGACAATTTTCCGTTCCACACCATAACAGATATACTCAAGTTTTTTAGGAAGAAAAGCCGTTCCCAGACTATCTCGTATATTTTCAATAACAAAATTTTTATCTTTTTGAGTTTCAAGATATTTCAAATCCGTTTGGATTAATTTTTTTAATTGTTCGGTTCTTCCTTGAAGCAGGTTAAAAAGTTTTTCAGCCCCTTCGTCTGTCATTTTTCCGGAGAATATATCGGAAGCAGTCTGATCGGCATCGCTAATTCCAAGAGTATGTAAAGTGGAAGCCAAATTCTCCTGGGCATTAGGAAGATGATCCGTTCCTTCACCTTTACACAGATGAAAATAGCCCATAGTTTTGTATAGGTTGACAACTCTGTCTTGTTTTATTCGGTCAATAATTTTTTCTTTAGATGCATTTCCGTTGTCATCAACCAAATTTTCAAGATCATAATTTGCGGCCAGTTCAAAAGCTTCATCGTTTTCAAAAGAATTTGCATTTAATTCGGCAACACGCTCAAAAATATCTTCAAATTTTTTGGAGGATATTTTTTCTGATGGGAGCTGAGTCAGCGCAAATAGAGCAAACTCTGTATAAAGAAGCTCTGTTTTGTTTGGTTGTGGAGCATTGCTTATTTTCTTCTTGGCCATAATTTTGTCTCCTATCATTTATATAGAGTATAAAACGATAGTGTTTTTTTGTCAATAAAGTCTAAAATAAAAAATATAAAGCTTGACTTTTTGTCTTTTTTGTCATATAAAATGCGCTACAAATCTTAAAATTTATAAATTAGTATGGATAAAGACACGTTCAAGTTTCTGCGCAAGTACTACAATCTTCCCGCAGAACTTAGTCTCAGCTGGTGTATTATAAAAGAGACCAATCAAAATAACGAAGTGGAAATTCGAATAGGCGCAAAAATAGGAAATAGTAAAACTGCCATTGATGTGTTTACTCGTAAGTTCGTTTCGGAAATTGATCTTGCTGAATGTAAAAGGGAATTTATTCCTGTTCGTCGCCACTTAAAAGACAACGAAGTCGAATTTTGGGTCGATGGCGGTTGCTCTTTGGCGCTTCCCCGAAACTTTATGAGCGACGTTTATACCTCTTCATGGTACGATGAGGAAACGCTCAAAAGAGTGTGGCTCTAGCTAAAAAAGCTCTGGAACTTTGCGTTCTGGAGCTTTTTTGTTTTGTTATAATATTATCTTCTATGAAACCGCTTGCGTAAAGCTATCCGGAATTATTAAATCGGCTCCGGTTGAAGAAATAATATCATCTAAAGAAAATAGTGGATTAATTTCTTTTAATAGCAAGCCGTTATCCGTCATTTCCAACACACAACGCTCGGTAATAATCAAATCAACTTCATGTTTAGCCGTCAAAGGCAGTGTGCACCTTTTCACAATGCGCGGGTTTCCGTGTTTATCAGTATGTTCCATAGCAATAATAACTCTTTTAGCACCCACGACCAAATCCATAGCCCCGCCCATGCCGGGAACAAAAGCTCCGGGAATCATCCAGTTGGCTAAATTACCTTCACTGTCGACTTCTAATGCCCCCAAAACAGTAGCATCAATATGACCGCCGCGAATAATTGTAAAAGACATTATTATATCAAAGAAAGAACCTCCGGGTTTGCATCCCACAGCCAAACCGCCGGCATTTGTAACTTTTGCCCGCCCGTCGGCAGAAAAATCACGATGCCCGACACCCAGCAGGCCGTTTTCGGATTGAATCATGATATGTGTTTGCGGAGGAATAAAATTGGCAGCCTCAGTCGGCAAACCAATACCTAAGGTGACGACATCTCCTTCATTAAATTCTTGAGCCACGCGGCGAGCAATAATTTCGCGACATTGTTCTTTATTCAGACTAACCATCAAAACCTCACGCAACAAGATAGTCAACAAAAACCCCAGGGATAGTTACTTCATTGGGATCAAGCGGTTCATCACAAATTTCTTCCGGTTCAACAATAACCGTTTGGGCTGCGGTAGCCATTATCGTATTAAAGTTTCTGGTTGTTCCTTCAAGAAAAAGGTTGCCAAACTTATCGGCTTTGGTTGCGTAAATTAAGGCAAAATCAGCTTTAAGCGGCATTTCAAGCAAAAACTTTTTCCCTTCAATCTCAAGGATTTGTTTACCTTCTTCAGCTACGGTTCCCACACCGGTAGGGGTCAAAAAACCACCAAGCCCTGCGCCGGCCGCACGAATACGCTCAGCCAAGGTTCCCAAAGGTACGAGTTCAACCTCAATTTCTCCGGCATTAAATTGCCTTCCTGTTTCAGGATTTGTTCCGATATGGGTTACAATCGCTTTTTTGACCAGTTTATTGCAAATTAACAGCCCTCTGTCCGATTCAGGGATACTGGTATCGTTAGCAATAAGGGTCAATCCTCCGGTTTTGGTTTTGACCAGCTCATCAATAACCTTAGCGGGGCTTCCACAGCGCAAAAAACCTCCAACCATTAACGAAGAATTGGCAGGTATAAGTTTTCCGGCTTCATCGGCAGCAATAATCTTTTTCACTAAAATACTTCCTTTACCAAAAAAAGGCTAACCCTATTAAATATCTCAATTAAACTAAATCTAATAATTGCCCTTTTCCCCAAAAACCTTCAGCCAATTTTGCATGGCTTCCACAGCTGCTGGGCGGCATTCTTTAATCAATGTTCCAAAAGTATCAGGTTTAAGCAGGTTATAAAGCTCATCATCTCGAAACCCGATGTCTGCGGCGTCTTTTCTGGTGGCGGCAAAATAAATTTTAGAAATATTGGCCCATTTGCTGGTCATCAAACACATAGGGCAGGGCTCACAACTTGTGTAAAGCGTGCAACCGGATAAGTCCCATGTGCCCAGTTTTTGGCAAGCTTGTCGGATAGTGTAAACCTCTGCATGAGCCGAGGGGTCATTTTCAGCCAAGACGTGATTGTAACTGGCAGCAATAAGTTCTCCGTTTTTATAAATGGCAGCGCCAAATGGGCCGCCAACCGGAGAATCCGGCGTTTTAGCCGCTGTGGCAGACATTTCAACAGCCTTTTTCATAGCTGAAATATCAAAATCAGTGTAATCTTCGTTCATCATATCAGATCCGCTATATCTAAAAATATCGCCCCTTATACACTAAATTTGCAGTTTTGGCAAGCTTTTGTGTCAACTTATTGATTTTACTTAATATGTGTAATTACACTTTTACTGGCATCAATGAATATTTTGTGATATAATTAAAGAACCAACCTAAACTTATATTCTATTATGGAGACTATTTTTATACTCATCGTCGCTCTTGTACTTGGTACAATTGCTTGGTATATCGCAAGTTATATCTTAGGAGTTGTTGCAGTAGTGGCTCTCTTTTATATAGCCGTAAAGTTCGTACTTTGGCTGTGCACTTTGAGCCCGCTCTTCACTATCCTTGCCATCATCGCAGCCATATTGTTGATAAAACCGACATATTATGTGATAATAGGAATGCTTAGCGAATTAAAAAGCAAATAATAAGCGATATCTTGAAAGGCCTGATTTCATTGAAAAATGAATTCAAGGCCTTTCTTTTTTATCTGACTTCATCTTAAAAATGAAATATTAATTGACAATTTTTGTCTAAAGGCATACAATACATACAGTTATTACAAATCAGGAGATACCTCATGGAAAATGGATATAGAAGTGGAATAGAATCGGCTAAAAAGCCCGCTGAAAGTCGAATTAACATTCCTGAGGAGACATTAAAAAGCGCAAAGCAAAAGGCTGATGAAGAGGGTCTTGCAGATATGTTGACCAATGAGGCGGATGGCCGTTTGGGAAAAGTTGGAGCTGCAGGGGCTGCGATAGGAGCTGTGGCTGGCGGTATCGTTCTCATGCCTGAAGGAATGGAACTGGAGCAAGAGGGAGTGGCGCAAGTAAACTATGGAAATAACCACTATACGGAAGTTCCCGATAAAGATGCTCACATTGCAGTAGGTGGAGCCAAAATGGTTGGTGGTTTCGGTATGGCTGCTGCTGGTGTCGTTTTATTTGCTGCGGGAACGACTGTTTTGGTAAATAAGTTTAAGAGGGGCTATCAAAACTCTCCGAAAGCACAGGAATCTGTCGCAAAATTGAAGAGTTTCTATAATGCGGCATCTAAAAAAATTGTTCGAGGGCTTAAAGAGCAACTATACGAAGGTCCCAATGATATTTTCCATAAAGGAGAATATTTTTATACGATTAGTCCTGCAAAAGTTGATGAACAGGGAAGGACGGTTGAAATGGGAAAGAAAAAGGTTAATCCGATTAAAAAGGCTCTAAATTGCTTTAGAGGCTCGGCACGATGAGCTACACAACGGAAAATAATTTCGTAATTGCGGAAGGCGAGGCTGGCGATTTATACTTTTTCATAAGCGCCAAGAACGCCCATCCGCAATCTCCGCGTATTGTTTATGACGGTAAGGAGCATGCCGTGTTTTGGCGTAGCTCGGCACAACACATCATTTTAGACTATATTAATCCGGAAATACGTGAAAAATTGCGTAAGTCGCATGAGGTTATTGTGGTTGAAACTCTGTGTGACAACATTAAAGAGAGTTACTATGTGCCTATGCAGATTGTTGATGATATTCCCGTTGATTGGAGCAAGATGGGACTGTCTTCATGGGAAGAACAAGCTCTTAAAGCTCATTAATAAAAAAAAATTTTATAAATGCTGCCTAAAAATATGTCAGGCAGCATTTTTTTGTTGCAAATTAATTTAAATGTGTATACAAGGACTCCAACTGAATAGATATTTAAAAATAATTATACACGAACTGTTTTCTTATATGAACAATGAAACGTAGACAACTAACCTTAATTTCAGAAAAGTTTTTTAATGCTTAACTAATCTCTTGTTCTGCTGAATGTTGATAATTTTAACCAGTTCCTACCTTAAATTTTAATATCAGAAAACACAAACTCGATGGAAACACCCTTTGTTGTTAAACAGGGGGTGTTTTTTTATCATTTTAGAACTTTTCGCCACAGCGTCCGCATTTTATGCAGCCGTTGCAGATTAGTCGACTGCCGCATTCGGAGCAATGGCTAGCAAAAAAGCGTTGATAAATATCACTTCTGCCAAAAAGATCCTTTTGCAGTTTCAAATTAAAATTGATTTTCTTTCCCTGATATTGCAAACCGGATTTGTGAGCCATCTTACTTTGCAGAGATTTATCTTTCAGATGGTATGTTTTTCCATCTTTGACAAAATAAGTTCCCGTTTCAATAAAACAAAAAGTAACATTCTCAGCCACACATTCATCATAAAGGGTTTTAACCCATTCATAATGCAAAGGACGTGAACCGTCGTAATTTTCACCGCCGCAAATCACTTGTTCAATAATGCCCTTTTTCAGATAGTCTTTTATACTTACCTTTTCGATAAATGGAGCCACCATAATGCCTTTATGCTTAAAGGGGAGTTCAAAAAGCAAAGGAATACGCTCATCAGCGCGTTGTTGATTCTCACAAGTTACGTTAAAAAACACATTCTCATAACCGGTTTCCCAATCAGAGGGCAAACATTGAGCAACCCTTTCAGGGCGTTTGGTGAGCAAGAAGAAAACCACATCAGGACGTTTCTTTATAATTTCCCAAGCTTCCTTCCGCCAAACATCGGCTTCCTCCAGAAAGAAATCGGAGGTCATGCAAACGCGAAGCTGTTCACCGCTTTTGATTTTATATTCGCCATTTTTATTTTTTTGCAAAGGATAATCAAAGTTGCCTGTTTTATAAACAAGCGAACCATCTTTATCGCGTTCTTTGTCCAAAAAATACATATAGCAATTTTGGCAGCCTTCGCTTTTTTTGATGCAGCCGTGCCAAGGGTTCCAAATGTCGTGCATTTTAAAATTTATCCTCTGTTTTCATTTGATAATAGTTTGAATTTTTAGAGATAAAAAGTCAAACAAATTGATGGAATATGTTATCAAATATCGGCGCTGTTATTTTAAATGGTACAAAAAATGGTACAAAGATATTGACAAAAAAGCAAAAAAAGTTTAAGAACTATGCATAATAAATCTACTATTGTACCTAAGCATTAAGAAAAATCTCGAAATAAAGAGTATTATTGTTTCACGTTTAAATTTAAGCAAAATGAGAAAATTTAAATTTTTTGCCATGATTGCTGTCGTGGCTGCGCTGTTCGTTTCATGTGGTGAAAGCGGCAAAGATGTTAAGGATTCTGCACCGGCTCCCGAGCCCCAGAAAGAGGTCTACAAACCCGTGAGTCAGTCTGTTGTCATTGATTTGGCTACCGCCAAAAGATATGACTATCGCACCGCGCCGAAGGATGTTCCCGCCAAAGAGGTGAAGGTCACCTACAATCAAAAGCGTCCCTACGCTGAGCCGATTGTAATCACCTACACCTACGACAACGGAGACACTTATGTCTACACAATCCCCAAAGATTTCGGGTTGTGGAAAAACAGCGCCGGCAAGTTCCGTGTCATTACCGACCAGAACAATACCGTATGGCTTCAGGGGCAAAGTAAAAAAGGAAAACCTCACGAGTTTGTTTTCTTTGGTGATCCCAAATATAACAACACCAAAGTGAAACCCAATTCGTATCGTGGCGAAATCCGGTACCGCTGACCGAGCGGTTCGTACACAGTAAAAAAACACCGTTCCTTTAAAAGGAACGGTGTTTTTTTACTTCAACATGTCGTTTATAAGTTGAATTTTCTTGCTTTTTTTCAAATTATGTTCATAGTTGTTTGCAATAAAATAGCAATTAAGTTTAATTTAAAAATTATTCTATTATGGAACATTGGTCAGAAATAGTTCTAGCCTACGGTTGTTTAGGGATAGCCTGGAGCCTGTATAGTTTATTTATCTGTGGCAAACACCAAAGGAAAAAAGATTATTTTTCAAGGAATAAATACTTTTTCCGTTTTATTTTCGTTTTTTTATTGATAATGACAATCTCAATAGCGCACATAGGCTATTTACTCGGAGTAATGTCGATGCTCTGGCCGATATTTGTTGCAATAGGGGGTGTTATAATTATGTTATACTCAATAAATAAAAACTGTAACAAATGAAAAAACAGCACCTTCAAGGTGCTGTTTTTTTTTGAACTGACAATTAATCATCGCTACCAACAGGGGATATAAATTTTGTGGAACGAAGATAATCTTTCAAAGATGTTTGGAAATATTATTCTTCCGTTGACTGTTTTTCCCCTTTAGTTTCAGTATTTCCGCGGTAAAGATTGCTTAAAAATTGTTCTTCAATTTGGCGATATTGTTTCAGCAACCACTGAGATTTGTATAAAACCAACAAAATACCCGCAACAGTGAGATAAGTTATATAAATATTTTTTGTTAAGAAGTGATTTAAAACCACCATAATATACATGACAAGAATAATCACTCTGAATGCGGTCATAAATATCAATGGAAAACGATTTTTAAGACTGCGCTGCCACAGTGTATTGTAGATTTTTTTTACCCTTTCTCTCGGGGAAAGTAAGCTTTTCAAAAACGGAGACATCACCGTCAACGTTAAAATCGTCGTCAGGAGTGAGGCGAGCTGCTCATTTACCAAACGCTGCAACCAGACTTGAACGATAAGAAAATTAATATTTATAATAGCCACCAACACAACCGAACAAACGGATAATTTGATGAGATAATTCAAGAACAGTTCTTTCCATAAACTTTCTTCCGCGTTTGTTGCCGGCTTGTCACTAGTGTGCTTATCAATAAATTTCTTACACTTTTCCGGAAGTAATTTTGAGATTCGTTTATAAAAGGGAAGAGCTGATTTTATCATCATCGGTGTTGTAAATGTTGTTAGAACCGAGACGGCAACAATAATCGGGTAAACTTGGTCACTTAAAACGCCGACATTCATACCGACAGAGGCAATAATAAACGCAAATTCACCAACCTGAGCCAAAGAAAAACCGCAACGAAGAGCTGTTTCTAGCGGTCTGCCGGAAAGTAATAACCCCAAGGTTGAAAAGATAACCTGTCCGAGAATGACCAAGATAGTAATAGCCAAAATCGGTTTGGCATAAGTCACAAACATATCCGGACGAACCATCATACCGACAGAAACGAAAAATACAGCCCCAAAGAAATCTTTTACAGGCTTAAATATTTTTTCAATTTGCCCAACAATATCCGTTCCCGCAAGAATAGATCCCATAATAAAAGCGCCAAGAGCCGATGAAAAGCCGAACTGAGTTGCCAGAAGCACCATGCCCAGGCACAATCCGATTGAAACCAACAGCAAAATTTCATCATTTAACAGCTTTGAAATCTTTTTCAAAAAAGTCGGAATTAAGTAAATGCCGATGATAAACCATAAAACAAGGAAAAATGCCAGTTTAAAGGTACTGAAAATCAAAGCCATTCCATCAACATTTTTTCCAACAGCAATAGTAGGCAATAAAACGAGCAGCAAAATACCGACAATATCCTCTACAACCAAAATACCGAACACCAAATCTGTAAACGGCTCTTTTCTCATGTTGAGCTCATCAAAAGCCTTAATAATGATGGTGGTAGAAGACATTGATATCATTCCGCCCAAAAACAAACTGTCTGTGGTGCTCCAGCCTAACATTAAGCCGACTTGATACCCGAAAAATAACAGGAATAGAATATTGGCATTAGCCGTTATCATTGCTGATTTGCCGACATTAACAATTTTTTTAAAACTAAATTCCAACCCCAGACTAAAAAGTAAGAAAATAACTCCGATATCAGCCCAAATATGAATATTCTCTTTGTCAGAAATAGTCGGCATAATATCAATATTCGGGCCGACAAAAATACCGGCAAGAACATATCCCAAAACAACGGGTTGTTTTAACCACTTGAACAACAAGGTTGTTAGTCCGCCATAGATACTGATTAAGGCTAAATCTCTTATTAAACTGGGTAATTCGCTCATATTCGTCATTCTAAAATAAAATTGTCTGCCGATTATTTTGTATTTATTTTATTAAAAATTGTTAAAAAACGAGATAAAAATTTAATTTTTATAAAAAATATTACCCAATGGCGCACATTGTTTATTTGCTCGGAAAATACTGATGATATGGCGGGTATTTATTGCGACAAAGGGAGCGAAACTGTAACAAATAAAAAACAGCACCTTAGAGGTGCTGTTTTTTTTGAGTTAATAGTTCGTTACTGCCATCAGTAATACGGCAAACTCTTCCGAAGCACGAAGGTGGAAATTACCCTGTCGGTCGGCAAGACAATCATACCCCTTTACCCAAAAACGATTTTCATTTGGTACGGGAAGGTCTTCCGCCATCACGCGCATGGCATTAATTTCAGGCCATACCGCGACAAACAACAGTAACTCATCCACCGTCAGTCTCCGAGCGTGGCATTTTGCCTCCCATTGTCGTAACCACTCGCTCCATTCAAACATAACTGTCTCATGCAAGACAAAACTGTCGGTAATGCGAATGCCGAGGTATTTACAATCACGCGGCTGCCACTCAGCGGCTTCAAAGCCATCACACCACACATACCGCAAACCGGCTCTGAGCTTGTCAATATCTTTCTCCGATAATGGAAAAGACACCGGTTGGGGGACTGCCAACGGAATAATCACTCCGGGATTACGAAAAGCAGGTTCGTATTTCTCAAGACGCCACGATCCGCCGGGACCGCTGTAAATACAGGGCTTGGTGCTTTTGGGCAGCTTGGTCTCGGGAGTTGGTTGCGATGATTGTTGCAACTTCCGTTCTTTCTTTTTACCGAAAAGAAAGTCTCTGAACTTTTTCAGTCCAATCATAATGATAAATTTATATGTTAAACAATTTGGATTAATTATTAAAGAAAGTAATTCTTGACGTAACCGAACCATACAACATTTGTTTTTAAATCGCAATATAAAAGTTTGTCGAAATTTGCCTCTTCAAATCCTAAAAACGCAACACTGCACAGCTGCAAAAATAAAGTTGGAATTGAACGAAACCGGGGTTCGCCCCGCCTGGTCAGAACAGCACGAAAAAACCTCCTTAAAAAGAAGGAGTTTTTTTTGAATGGTGATGTTTAACTCACAGTTTCCGAGCCGATGTTACACTTTTTTATAAGTCACGAAGTTGACAAAATATGTTGATTTTTGTTTATTTTTATGTTATTTGTCTGAAAAAAGAGGTGATTATGGAAATACAAGAGTTTATAGAAACTAATTCCAACCTTTCATATCGAGATATTCAGTCAAGTCAGTTTTATGAAAATTATCAGTCAACACGGGATAACTCCATATTTTTAAATATACTTCGAAAATATGAAAAAATAGATAAGCTTGATGTTTCTGCATTGAAAGAGCGTATTTCAGCATTAAAAGAACTCAATGAGAGTTTGTTAAGCTCGGATATTTATTTATCCGGTATCAAGAGCGGAATTATTAAAAAGAAAGAACATTTATCAGCATTACAACATTTATTTGAACTGGGAATATTGCGAAATCGCAAAGAACTGTATAATCCCGATATTGAGAATTTATTTCAGGCAGAAGATAACGGTTTATTACCCTTAAAAAATGATATTATTTATGACTTTGATGCTAATGTGTTGTTGGGGAAGTATATTCTGGAAGCGGTTGATCCGGCCCATCGTTTCACGGTGGTTAAATATATAGACAGATGGCAACAATCTTCTAAAGACACACCTTTCTTTATGTATTTAGAACAAAATTGTCTTTATGATTTAATTCCTCAAGTCAGGTATTATTCGGATGCAGAAAGGAGCCCCTTTGAAATAACGATAAAAAACGGAGCACTGTATCAAGCGGACGGGCAGTTGTTAACAACAGATAAAAATAGAGAGTATTTATTTGTTTTGACAAAAGATAATAAATTTTACGGTTGTTACAGTGATAGTAAAAAAGGTATTAAACATACATCTTTAACCGGAGGAGAGGCGATTAAATGCGGAGGGGCTTTAGGTGTAGATAATGGAAGAGTTTATAAAATTGATTTAGATAGTGGGCATTATTTTCCAAGTTTGGCTCATTTAAACAAACTGGTTTATTATATGAAACAACATGGTGTCCAATTAGATGACGATATTCTTGTCAATTATCATGAGAATTATATGCGCAAATCTATCTTATTAAAGAAAGGACTGGAACGGTAATGTTGATAGAACAACATGCATCTTGGTTGGCATTAAATAATGTTGTTGGTTGTCCGAATGATTGTGTATATTGTTTCTTAAAACAGAAATCCTGTATGCCGAAAATTCTTTGTGAAGCAAAAGAGGCTGTTGAAGAATTATTAAAATCAGATATATACAAACAAGAGATGCCCATATGTATAATGCCCAACACAGACGCTTTCGCAACATTATCAAACAAAAAACAATTATTTTTAGCTTGTCAGACTCTCAAAAAACACAGTGTTTCAAATTTAATTATCGTTATCACTAAAAGGGAAATTAACGAAAAAGATTGTGCATATATTTCAAGTTTTCGGAAAAAAGGAGTAAATATTTGTATTTATGTGAGTTATTCTGGGCTTGAAAGCAAATATGAAAGGGGAATTAGGAAAAGAAATCAGTTAGAGGCTATTCTGTCAATGAAAAACCTGAAGAAAAACAATATTCCTTGTATACACTACTGGCGACCTTTATTACCTCAAAATACGGATACAAAAACTCTTCAAACAGTGCTTCATACAGTAAAAAAATATTGTGTAGCTTCTTGTATGACCGGATTAAAATTATATGATTATATGTCTTGTCAAGATTATTGGCCGGAAGTGCAAAGCCTTTTTGAACAAGGTGTTAATCCGGAATGCTTTGTTCCTGCGGGAGCTTTTGACAGAGTCATAGAATTAGCGCAGAAGGATAATTATAAAGTATTTGTTGATAATGTGTGTATTCTGGCCTGGTTACAAAAAAATCCGTGTGTGTATGGTATCTACAAATCAGAACGCTGTCAGCACTATAATTTATGTTCGGCACAACAAAGAAAAAGGTGCGGACAATTTTATAATTTTCAAAAACCTGAACAGGTTTTAATAAACAAAAATTGTTCATTAACAGAGATTTTTAATGTAGCAAAAAGCCAAAAAGTTTCAGTAATGAATCAAAAGGCTGGCAAGACATCTTATTGGCAGAGTTCTTTTACAAATGATAAATGGTTGGAATTATGATGAAACACTCAATATTGCGCTTAAAAGAAAAAGCATTTGATTTACAGTGTAAGTTTATTGCGCGGTTCAAACAAACATGGGGGTTGCGTGAATCCGTAGAAGAGTTGAACGTCCAAACAGGCCATTTGTGCCAAAGTTTTGTTAATAACAAACGCTTCCGAAGCAATGTTAATGCCTTTAATCAGCCTCACAGAACTTTAACAAATATAAAAGATGAATTATGCGATTGTTTTTTATCAATATGCTCCATTTATAAATTTTACGGAATAAAAGAAGATGAACTTCCGACACATAATATCCCTCAAAAAGAGCCTGATGAATTAGTGATGGAGTTATTTATATTATCAACGCAATTATTAGATTCAACCCTCATACTTCAGGGTATAAAACCACCACTAAACCGAGATGAAAATTTAATATTTCTAAATAATTATTCTGCAATATTAAAAATATTGGAACAAATTTCCATTGCGGAAAAACTTGATATAGAAACGGAATTTGATAAAATGATTGAGCAAACGCTTAGTTATTTGAAAGGATAATAAAAATGTTAAAAGTATATGATGCCAAAATGAATCCTTTGTATCATGAAGATAAAAAAATTGTTCATCAACAAGCTCTTTGGCATAAAGTTGTTGGAGGAATTGTCTTTAATAAACAGACAAAGTCATTATTTTTTCAAACAATTTATCCTAAAGATTCGTATACTTTTGATCGTCCTGATTATATAGATTTTTCGATTGGCGGACACGTCGAAGAAGAAGAGAATGTCAATGAGGCGATTTTTAGAGAAGCGAAGGAAGAATTGGGCCTGTCTGATTTTACTCCGCATTTTCTGGGGATTCGTGTCTGTAATTGTGATCCTGCACCAACCTATCGTATCCGCGAGTTTCAATATTTTTACGGGATTGAAACAAAGCAAAATTTGAAAGATATGAGTTTTTTGCATTCGGATACAGAAGTTAAATCCGTCATAGAAATTAAAACAGATGATTTTCTGGATATTTTATTAAACATCAAATCTTCAGTTTTAGTTAATGAAATGGTTTTAGATAAGGAAACCAGACAAGGAACATATACAGCCGATAATATCCTGACGGCCGATAGAATTATCCCTGATTATTACAAAGACAAAAGCATACTGGAAAAAATTTTGACGGTAAAATCTTTTCAGGAAGAGTAAATGAAAAATATCCTAATTGTGTTGGGAACAAGACCTGAAGTTATAAAGCTGTTTCCGGTCATTGTGCAACTGAAAAAACTCAAATATAATGTTTTTTTGTGCAATACGGGGCAACAGCAGGAGTTATCAAACCAAAATCTCAAATTATTCGGACTGGCTTCCGATTATAATTTATCGGTTATGAAAACCAATCAATCTCTGGCCGACACACAAGCGATTATTCTGAAAAAACTAGAACCCGTATTAGAACAAAATAGTTTTGACGCCGTCATTGTGCAAGGAGATACTCTTTCGGCTTTTTGTGGTGCATTGGCGGGTTTTTATAAGCATTTACCGGTTTTCCATGTTGAGGCAGGTTTGCGAACCTGTAATATTGAAGAGCCTTTTCCGGAAGAAGCATATCGAAAGATGATATCTTGCATTGCAACACTTCATTTTGCCCCGTCAGCATATGCCAAAAGAAACTTAATTAAGGAAGGTGTCGCCAAAGACAGTATAGTTTTGTGCGGAAATACAATAGTTGACACCTTGGTATATTATAAACAAAATTTGCAACACCTTTCAAAACAAAAAACGAGGCAAAAAGAAATTATCTCAGATAAAAATAATGTTCTGATAACAATTCATCGTCGAGAGAATCATTTAAATATAAAACGGCTTCTCTCAAGTGTTAAAATGCTGTCCTGCGATTTTCCTCAATACAAATACATTGTTTTGCTTCATCCCAATCCTAATGTGAAGCCGATTATTCAACAGGAGTTAGAAAATATTAAAAACGTTGTTCTATTAAAACCATTAAAGTATAACCAATTATTGGAACTGATGTGTCAATGCTCATTGATTATGACGGATAGCGGTGGAATCCAAGAAGAAGCAGCATATCTTGGTATCCCGACTGTTATTTTAAGAAACAGAACGGAACGGCAGGAAATTTTGAAATTTTCTCACATCTGTCTGTCCGGAACAAATCCCGATGATATATATCGTATAACATCGCAATTTCTAAAAAATCCCTCAAAATGTAACGCAAATAAATGTAAGGTATATGGGGTAGGAAATGCAGCTCAAAAAATAGTAGATGGTATAACTTCCTTTTTCTCTTCTCTTAAGTAAGGTGTACTCCATTTTGTTAAAAGATTCTCGGCAATATGCAAATCAGCTAGATATTCATCGGGCAGACCTCCTTGAAAAGGAGGAGTTTTTTTAATTGGTGATCCCAGCGGACGGCCGTGGAAAAAACTGCCGGATGGCAGCTTTTTCAAGGAGACGCAATGAGACTTGTTGAGCGAGTAAGTGTAAACGCCGCAAAGCGAAACTTAGTCGGAATTGAACGAAACCGGGGTTCGCCCCGCCTGGTTAGAACAGCACAAAAAACCTCCTTGAAAAGGAGGAGTTTTTTTGAATGGTGATCCCAGCGGACGGCCGTGGAAAAAACTGCCGGATGGCAGCTTTTTCAAGGAGACGCAATGAGACTTGTTGAGCGAGTAAGTGTAAACGCCGCAAAGCGAAACTTAGTCGGAATTGAACGAAACCGGGGTTCGCCCCGCCTGGTTAGAACAGCACAAAAAAACCTCCTTGAAAAGGAGGAGTTTTTTTGAATGGTGATCCCAGCGGGAATCGAACCCGCGTTACCGCCGTGAGAGGGCGATGTCCTAGGCCGCTAGACGATGGGACCCTGTGACAAAAGCCTTCATACCTTAAAATTATGCAAATAGCAAGCTATTTTTTATATTTTTTAATCCAAAACAATATTCGTCGATTTTCATAAAGTTATTGATGCAATAAAAAGCCCTAAATAAGGGTTGACAAATAGTAAGAATACTTATATAAGAACATAAATTTTTCTTATCTTAACGCGAAAAATTTACACACTCCAAGGAGTGCCGCCAGTCAGCGAGGGTTCGCACACTGGCGCGTTAGAGGTTTAAATAAAGGTTTGAAATGTTCGAGGCATTAGGTGACAAATTAACATCGGTATTTAATAAAATCACCTCTCGCGGTGTTTTAAGCGAGGATGATATTAATGCCGCCATGCGTGAAATTCGCGTTGCTTTGTTAGAGGCTGATGTTGCTCTCCCTGTTGTAAAAGATTTTATTGCTCATGTTAAAGAGCAGGCTTTGGGTGAAAAAGTTGTTCGCTCCATTCAACCCGGACAAATGGTTGTTAAGATTGTTCATGATGAATTGGTTAAGGTATTGGGGAGCGAGAATGTTGCCCTCAACCTGAACGCTCCTGCTCCGGTAAGTGTTTTAATGGTGGGGTTACAGGGCTCCGGTAAGACGACAACATCGGCAAAACTTGCCAATCGCCTGAAAAATAAAGATCGTAAAAAAGTATTATTGGTGTCATTAGACATTTACCGTCCGGCTGCACAGGAACAGTTAGCCCAGTTAGGGCAACAGATAGGTATAGAAAGTCTGCCTATTGTCAAAGGTGAAAAACCGGCTCAGACAACTAAAAGAGCTCTGGACTATGCCAAAAAAGGCGGATTTGACGTCGTTATTCTGGATTCTGCCGGTCGTATCCATATTGACAAAGAGCTGATGGATGAAGTGGCCGAAGTCAAAAAAATCAGTAATCCGACAGAGGTTTTGCTGGTGGCCGATGCTATGATTGGGCAAGATGCCTGCGTTGTTGCGAAAGAGTTTCAAAGTCAGGTGGGCATAACGGGGTTGGTTTTAACCAGAATTGACGGTTCAGCCCGTGCCGGTGCCGCGTTATCAATGAAAATGGTAGCCGGTGTTCCGATTAAATTTATGGGAACCGGTGAAAAAATCGGTGAGTTTGAAGAGTTTTATCCTGATCGTTTGGCCGGTCGCATTTTAGGGCAGGGTGATGTTGTTTCTTTGGTCGAAAAGACAATGGAAAATGTTGATCGTCAAGAGGCAGAAAAAGCGGTTGCCAAGATGATGAAGGGCAAGTTTGATTTGGAAGACATGCTTGCGCAACTGCATCAGATTCAAAAATTAGGCTCTTTAGGCAGCATTATCGGAATGCTTCCCGGATTGTCTAAATTCAAAAATCAGATAGAAGAAGCCGGTGTCGGTGATAATCTGATTAAAAAACAAGAGGCGATTATTTTTTCCATGACCAAAATGGAAAGAAGAAATCCCGAAATTATCAAGGCCTCGCGCAAAAAACGCATTGCCGCGGGTGCCGGAGTTGAAGTTCATGAGGTTAACAAGCTTCTCAAATCTTTTGAGCAGATGTCAACCATGATGAAAAGAATGGGGCGGTTAGGAGGCATGAAAAGCATGCTGAATCCGGCCATGTTAAAAAACTTCCCGATGGGCGGCGGTCTGTTGGGAGGAAAAGGTGGAAAGTTTCCGTTTTAAACGGAAATGATTTTATTAACTAAAGAAAGGAAAATAAATGTCCGTACGTATCAGACTGTCTCGTGGTGGTTCTAAGAAACGCCCGTTTTACAAAGTAGTAGCTGCTGACCAGCGCGCTCCTCGTGATGGCCGTTTCATTGAAAGATTGGGTTCTTACAATCCGATGTTGCCGCAAGATCATGCTGACAGATTTGTCATCAACGAAGAAAGAGTTAAGTACTGGTTGTCACAAGGTGCCGAGCCGACAGAAAGATTGGAAAAAATGTTGTCTAATCTTGGTTTGGTTGCAAAACCTGCTTTGCGCAATCAACCGACTAAATCTGCTCCTAAAGCTAAGGCTCAGGAAAGATTAAAAGAAAAAGAAGAAAAAGCACGCGCTGCTGCTGAAGCCGCAGCTGCTCCGGCTGAAGCTTCTGCCGAATAGTTTTTAAGGTTGCTTCCAAAGGACTTTTTTGATGGAAAATAATGAACGTGTTTGTCTGGGGGCCATCGTTGGTGTTCACGGAATCAGAGGTGAGGTCAAAGTGAGAAGCTTTACCGAAGTAGACCGTGACATTGACAGCTATGGGCTATTAGAAGATGAGGCAGGTTCCAAAAAGTTTGACATCAAAGTAGTCGGACACTCTAAAGAACTGCTGAGAGTTAAGGTTAAGGGTTGTGATGATCGCAACACGGCGGAGACACTGGTCGGCACGGGGTTGTATGTGGAAAGAAAACTTTTGCCGCAGTTGGAGGAAGAAGAATTTTACCACACTGATTTAATCGGTTTGGATGTAAAAGACGAAACCTCAGGCTGCATAATAGGTAAAGTAAATGCCCTATACAATTTTGGTGCAGGCGATTTGATTGAAATCAAAGTGTCCGGGTCGAAAGCCTTGGAGATGCTCCCCTTTACGAAACAGTACGTTCCGCAGATTAATATTAAAGAAGGTTTTATTATTGTAAAAGAGATTCAGTTTGCCGCTGATGAAGAGGCAGAAGAAAATGTTAAAGGTTAAAGTTTTTACCATTTTTCCGGAGTTGTTTCCGGGTTTTTTAGGGCATTCGCTGACAGGTCGAGCTCTGAACGAAGGTAAATGGTCGTTAGAGGCTGTAAATATCCGCGATTATGCGTTTGACAAGCATGGTTCGGTTGATGACACGCCTTGCGGCGGCGGAGCCGGAATGGTAATGAGAGCTGATGTTTTAGGGGCAGCTTTAGACGCAAATCGTCCTTTGGGGCGTTTGCTGAACATGAGTCCCCGAGGTCGTCCTTTAACACAGAGTTTGGTCAAATCGTTGGCTGAAGAGAGTGAAATTTCAGTTATCTGCAGTCGGTTTGAGGGGATTGACCAACGGGTGTTAGACGCCTATGGTGCAGAGGACGTCAGTATTGGCGATTATATTTTAACCGGCGGTGAGCAGGCCTCGCAGATAATGCTTGATGCCGTAGTGCGCTTGCTGCCAAATGTCTTAGGCAACTCTGAATCCATAGAGAATGAAAGCTTTGAGAACGGATTACTGGAGCATCCTCAATATACAAGGCCGATAGAGTGGGAAGGTCGTGTTGTTCCGGAAGTTTTGATGAGTGGACATCACAAAAATATAGCTGACTGGCGATTAGCAAAGTCAGAGGAAGTAACCGAAGCCAACAGACCGGACTTATGGAAAAAATATCTTGATTCCAAGCAGGTTTAGGTGTAAAAGTGTAGCAATTAATTGATAAAGGGTAAAACTGATGAACATTATTGAAAACATTGAAAAAGAGCAAATTCAAAAGCTCACAGAAGGCAAAAACGTTCCAAACTTTAAGCCGGGTGACACTTTGAAGGTTCATACAAAAGTTAAAGAAGGTGACCGTGAACGTATTCAGGTTTATGAAGGCGTTTGCATTGCTCGCAAAAATGACGGGTTAAACTCTTCTTTCACGGTTAGAAAAATTTCTTTCGGTGAAGGTGTAGAGCGCGTGTTCCCGCTTTATTCTCCGAATGTAGCCAAAATTGAAGTATCACGCATCGGTAAAGTTCGCCGTGCAAAGTTGTACTTCTTGCGTGCTTTGCGTGGTCGTTCTGCTCGTATTGCCGACGATTTGGCCGCAGCAGCAAAAGCTCGTGAAGAAGCCGCTGCTGAGAAAAATTAATATCCTCGCTAGAGAGTTAAAAAACCGGATGCGGATGCATCCGGTTTTTTTATCGGAAGAGGCAATATATTTCTATATTGCCTCTTTTTCATGAAAGAAATACTTATGCCTTAATATTCAAAATTAAAAGCTGTATCTTGCACCGAGCAAGAACTCATGTGAAGTAACATCGTATTTACCGTTAACATCTACGGGTTCTTGCAGGCCTTTAACATCTCTTGATACAGATTCTTTAATGTTACCGTAATCTGTATATCTGTAACCGGCATCAATAGATACTTTATCATTTACGGCATAAG
>CAZZNV010000007.1:0-40444 GCA_964655915.1 uncultured Azospirillaceae bacterium
AGCAGTTGGGTGTTAACTCCTTGAGCTTGGCCTCACAAGCTGCTCAATCGGTTCTGAGACTGTTTAGTTAATCTGATTTCACACAAGAAAGGCGGGATTGTCCCGCCTTTTTTTCATGCACCGCGCTTTGATTTTTCCCTTCTACCCCGTAATTTTATGTTTCACTTTTGTTAAACTTACATAAATTGTTACCAATTTAATAGATTAGAAACCTTTTTTATGATACACTACAAAATGTATACAAAGATTGTGGGTGTATTAATATGTACATATGGGTCGTTTTAGCAACTTTTTTGGCCATCATGGCATCCTATATACTGCCGACGCGAACAGACTATCGCGCGTTAACGGTAGAGCCTTTGGCTGACGCTGAAATCGCCAAAGTCGTCACCCAACACAAAGCCGCACTCCAATACGTAAAATACCGCAAGAAACCTTATACCAGCGCTCCGGAATACGCCATAGGAGAGCTTGATCCCTCTTGGTTTGAACAATATTATCCTGCCGGCCATAGATATACGGAAGGTTATATCAGTAAGATTTATTGCATGCCCCCGGACATGACCGTTGCTCTGGGCAACCAAGAGGCGTGCCGTAACCGCGATAATAAAAAGATGTTAATCACTTACGGCCCTTTACCGATGCGTTGGGTAAACACGCAAAGTGAAATGACCATACCGGATATAGATTTTTTAAATGCCATGCGTTCTTCCATCGATAGCGGAACACAACTCGGCTACACATTCCCCTTGGCCGCAGATGCCCCTGCCAGCGAATTTAACATTTCCGGCTCTGATGTGCGGTTGGTTGACCGTGATGCCAGTGAAAATTATATTCCCTTGGCTGTTGCCGAGGATGGCGATTTTGCAGAAATTTGTAACACCAGAGACAACAATGAAAACATTTGTGTCGTTTATATGTCGTCAATTTAGGCGCCATAAAGGAGTAGAGAGATGAGAAAGTTAGAAGATATATTAGGTCAAAAAGGCAGCATGATGGTTGAGGCCTTGGCCATGCTCGGTTTGATTTCCATGGTTACTCCCGTGCTTTACAAAAAGGCGGCGGAACGCACTTCCGAACTGCAAGACATCAACACAGCTTCGCAGTTTCGCACACTTTCCAAAGCTATGGACGATATGATAAAAGACAATTACAGCGAATTAAGTACCGGTGACGTGGACAGCGGTGTATTTGAAATTGACAAGATTACAGACAGAAACAACAACGAAATTTTTGATGAAAATTCTCTAAACAACTATCTTCCTGCCGGATTTAATGTGGAAAGAACCAAACTTCTTAATGACTATAACTTTCGCATCATCCGCAATGTTGCCGAGATAGGGACAGACGCAGCAGGCAACCCTATCAACCACGTGTCTTTAACAGGTGTTGTCAGTGCTGAATTTAGCCCCGACCAATATCAAAACGGATACCCCAACGCCCGAGCCTCAAAAATTGCCTCTATGATTGGCGCTAACGGTGGTGTGTTTAACAGAGCCGGCGTAGATAATGATATTCACGGTGTTCAGGGCGGATGGACAATTCCCGCCGCTGATTTAGGCATTGGAGATAATGCTGCCGGTATTGCCGCCACCTCGGTTCACGCCATTAATGCCAGCTCCGGCGTAGGCGATGACCACGTCCTGTTCCGTGACGACTCTAAAGGCGATATTCAGTTTAACACCATGTCCACCACCCTGTATATGGGCGGTGAAGACTTTGCCGATGTTCATCGTATCATCGCCAATGCAGATGATGGAAACGAAATCTTGATTGGTGCCGGTGATGACGGAGCCGACGCGGCATCCTTATTGGTTAATGGTGTGGCTGAAATAAGCCATGCCGGTTCTGAAGGTTACTTCCGTGTTGATGATAGCAGTTCCGTGTTAAGATTTACCAACACAAACGTGTTAGAAATGGACAATGTCGGCTCCAAATTACAGGGAGGAACAGCCAGCAACTACTTATCTTTAACCAATTCCGGTGAAACAACATTGTCTGCCGCAGATGACAACACCATCGTCCTAAACAACCAAGAAGAGGGAAGCGACGGCGGTATCGCCATCAAAGGAAACGGGCACGTAACAGCTCAAGCATCTGATAACTCAAAATTAGAGTTAGAAACAGACAAAGCCGTCTTACAAATGAGTGATAACACCAAACTTAACTTGACCGCCGGCGAAGCACTCTTGCAAAAAGGGGATTCCGGAAAGTTAAGCATTACAGATGATAACATTAATTTGCAAAAAGGTGAAAACACCCAACTGTCGATGTCTGATAGTCAGGTAATGTTGAAAAAAGGTGACAACTCTAGAGTCCGTCTGAGAGATAATCTCCTGGAACTATGGGAAAATTCACGCAATTATATACAACTTAGGAACTCACAACCTGATGACCCCTCAAAAGCGCAGCTACAAATGGCTTCAGCAAACGTAAGTGTAATAAGTAAAGAAACAACAATTTCAGGGCAAGACTCCGTTACTTTAACCTCCGGCGACAGTGGTCTTAAATTAACGCCTGATGCAATTGACCTCAGCAACGGAGAAGCCTTTTTGAACCTCGACCACAATTCGGGTGAGGCTATGATAGGAAACCGCAGTGGCGGAACCATTAATTCTTATGTAATGGCGGGACCATCCAGCATAAAAGCCGAACTCGGCAACACCAATTTAACACTTAATAACAGTGGTGGAAAAATCGCCACCACCGGAGAAAACGGAAAAAGTTTTGGATTAAATACAACCGGTACCTCTGCTTATCTTTATGGTAATTCAGGCAGTCCACATGGTATGAATTCCTACGTAACTGCATATGGAGATCGCGCACAGATGTCAGTATATGTCAGAGGAAATAAATCTGCAACTTTTAAGCTGGAGGGACATCCTAGCGGCAATATGGGAGAAATTGAAGCAGAAGCAGACCAAATTAAGCTTGGGGCTAACGAAACAATTTTTTACCGTTATTCTGACGGAGTTCCTTCACATACAGCGGATGTTTCAAACACCCATACAAGTGACGGTGTTCTCATCAACCACCAGGGTATGATTGCTTTGCCCACAGAAAATACAAATACACTAGCGAACACAGAAGGCAAGCAAAGTATTAAAGGTTATATCCGCGCCGACCGCCTACTCGGCAATGTTGCCTATGAGAAACCTTGGACAACAGGAAATTATAATCCAACAGATCCTTACGATGCTTACCAAGTCAACCCGGCTTACACATCGGTTATGCATGACATCAAGCTTGCTACCCGTGGTGGCGCTCGTCTGAGCGACATCTTGCCCGATTTTATCAATAAAGGCATTTATGTTATTGATAACAGCTATGTAGAGCCACCTGTAAAAGACGATGAAAAATACAAAACACATCCCAAACAAAAACAGTGTAATCTAAAAAATGATTGGTCTACTTACACTGATCCCCTCTCAAGCAGTTTTAAAGAGGATGCTGCAAAATGTGAATGCGATTCTGATGACCCCAAATGTCCGACCACTCCTTGGCTGGGTTTTGTTCCGGCACCGCAATGTCCTCCGGGCTATGCCAAAGTTATCACCATCAACCCCATTCGCTGGAAAATGTCCGAGGCCTATTCGATATCTGATACCACTCCGGACACAGGCAGTACTTTTGATCGGTTTGATGCTTATTTTATCCGCCCGACCAATCCCAAGCAAGCCAATTTGGTTTTGGAAGAAACTGTCGCCCCCACAGATGGTACCACTGGCCATACCCATGAGTTTGACCGCACCAGAGGATGGCCGCTCACCTTCCAAACCAACACCTGGTTAAACACCACCATTTCAGGTGTTCGGAATTCAAATCATTTTTTAGGTTGGCATGCCATCATGGGCTTCCTCTATTACGGAAGTGATTATAAGGATTACTTGACAACAATTGGTTCTTCGGGTCATGAAAACAAGGTCATTTGGAACATCTTCCCTGTCTTTAATCAAGAGATGACCGCCATTGCCACCGTTTATTGTTACTTTGAACGACGCCCCTACACCAGCGGAAGCGGAGGAAACCATAGCGGAAACGACAATGGCAACTGGATATGGGACCCTAATATTGTTGACACCTCCTATGACCAGTTGGAAAACTTCCGCGAAGGTTACACAAAAGAGCAATACAAATCCGGTCCCAACTACGGTGGAAACTACGTCGGTCGTTTGAACGATCCATCACTCGATTATAACGACCCGTGGTAGATGAAACACCAAGAAAAAGCCCGCGACAACCGCGGGCTTTTTTACACAACACACATTATTGTTTCAAAATCATATAATCAATATGTTCGTCATCCGCCTGCAAAATACGAAAACCGATGCCGTTAATCTCAATAAGCCCCGGCTTGTTCGGAAAACTGATGTTCTCAAACTTGCCACCGTCTTCCTTTCCGGAATAATCCAGATAGGTAAACCAAACCCGATCATGACGTACCCCGTCATACTTCACATCAAAACCGTTAATCGGGCGTGTCTGCCGACTGGAAGAGTTGGTTACCTCAATCAAACGCAAATCTTCGGGAAAAACTTCGTACTCCGTATCCAGCAACATCACCCTTGAACCGTCTAACTTTGCCATGCGGTTATAAAAACGCCCTTCCTCATCAACAAGGGTGACAAACCCCTCATCTTCCGTAGGCACCATGCGGTAAAGTACTCCGTCAATCTTAACCTCCCCGAGCAAATCAATATGCTGCCCCTTCTTATAGGTTGGCGAAACCGAATTGCCGCTCAAAGCCCCATCTTTGTTCAGCGTGGCAAAAGAGCTCTGATACGTGTCTTTCCGATAAGTCTTGTGATTAAAAACCGAATACCCGCGATAAGCCGTCAACGACTGGTTGAGCTTGTAGTTTTTCTCATCCAAATACTCCGTATTAACCAACCTCACCTCATCGGGATTATACAACTTGGCGGAATAACTGTTCCACCGTGTAAAAAAATTTTTACGCGCACCGACAACACCTATGTCGCCGGCATAAACACACCCTGAAAGCAAAAACGCCATAAACAGGCTCATTTTTTTAGTCATTTATTTTTCTCTTTGCCGCAAATTAAATTTATTGTTAATTATTATACGATAAACTCCGTTTGTAAATAAGTGTTTTATTCAATGTTTATAACAGGATTTCACAAATGGCGATGAGCAGCTGTTGGCAAGTCAGCTTTTATCTTAACACCGACCCCACCCCCGAATTTGAAGAATTGTTAGAAAATTTTTTTGAGGTCAACGCTTGCTCCTATGGTGATGACGGCACAGATGAATACACCGGATATATCAGCGGAGATTTCACGGAAGACGAGCTTCAATCTGCGGCAAAAAAAGCAAATATTACCCTGCCGCCTTACAAAACAACCCGTTTGGAAAGCTCAAACTGGTTGAAAGACTATGTCATCAAGTTTGCCCCCTTTGAAGTGGAAGATTTCTTAATCTATGGCGTGCATGAAGAACAACAACCCCAAACTGATAAGCTACCCATCAAAATTTATGCCGCAACAGCCTTCGGTTCCGACCATCAAACCACCCGTTGCTGCCTAAAAGCAATAAGCGAACTGTTTCACGCCGGTTTTGTCGCAAAAAATATTTTGGATGTAGGAACGGGCTCCGGAATTTTATCTTTGGCAGCCGCTAAGCTCTGGAAAAATCAGTGCCGTATAACCGCCGTGGATATTGATGAGGAATCCGTTTGGGTTACCAGGCAAAATGCCTTGGACAACCAACTTGATTCCTTAATCAGTGTAGAAGTCAGTGACGGTTATCAGGCCGAAATCGTACACTCCAACAAACCTTACAATCTCATTTTGGCAAACATTTTAGCCCGTCCGTTGATAAGCATGTCCTCCGATTTGGCACAATCACTAACCACAGGCGGATATTGTATTTTATCCGGTTTTGTTGACAATCAGACCGAATGGGTTATCAATGAACACACCAAGCAAGGTTTAATACTGGAAAAAATTTATGAAATAGATAATTGGCGCGCCGCGCTCATGAAAAAGGCATAATATCATGATATTAAAAGAACTGCAATCAGCCCTTATTTCCAAAAAATTGGACGCATATATCGTCACCCGCAACAATATGTTTTTGGGGCAAGACATTTTACCGGAAGAAAACAAAATCCAAGAACTTTGCAACTTTACCGGCTCTGCCGGAACATTATTGGTCTTTCGCAACAAAGCTTATTTATTTGTAGACGGCCGCTACGAACTCCAAGCAGCCTTAGAAACCGACAACAACCAAATTACTGTCGTCTGCACCAAAGAAAGCCTTGCCACTTGGATACAAAACAACCTTCCTGACCCTTGCAAAATTGCCTACAACCCGTGGTGCCATTCCGTTAGTGAAACAGATTATTGGGCTCGCGTTCTTAAACGTCACACTTTTATTGAAGATGAGTGGCAATTGCTCGGCAACCGCCTAAGCCCCGCCCCTGTCGACATCTTTGAACACGAAAACAACTTCAGCGGCGTTGCCATGGATGAGAAAATATCGTACCTTACCCAATTTATGCAAGAGCACCATCTTGATGCCTTTTTCATGAGTGAAGCAGACTGTGTTTCATGGTTAACAAACCTACGATCAAACAGCTTAAAAAACACTCCTCTGCTCCGCGCATTTGCCCTTATTGACAGCCAAGGCGAAATCAGCCTGTTCACCAATGACTTTAACAAAATAGAAACCGAATTAGCGCGTTTTCGCGGGCAAACCATTGGCTTGTCATACAACCAAACTCCAAAACAAATCCAGTCCATTATGAAAAATCATAAAATCTGGCTGGCAAATATGACAAATCCCGCTGCCTTATGGAAAGCCATTAAAAATCCTGTTGAAATCAGCGGTTTTCAAAACGCGCATCGCCGCGATGCCATCGCCGTCATCAGCCTGTTGCATTGGTTGGAAAACAACTGGAACGGACAAACCGAACTGTCTGTTGTTGACAAACTTTTTGAACTTCGTAAGCAACAAGAAAATTTTCACAGCAACAGTTTTGACACAATCGCAGCCTTCGGCGCTCATGGAGCAATTGTCCATTATTCCCCAAAACCGGAGAGCAATATTCCCTTGCAGGAAGGCAATATTCTCCTTTTAGACAGTGGCGCACAATATTATGACGGCACCACAGACATTACGCGCACTATTGCCATCGGAAAAATTAAAAATCAGGAAATTATAAACAGTTTCACACAAGTTTTAAAAGCACACATTGCCACTGCTTCAGCCCTATTTCCTGAAGGTACGGCCGGCTCCGCGCTAGATGCCCTCGCTCGTGCCAAACTCTGGCAATTTGGCAAGGATTACAACCACGGAACCGGACACGGCGTCGGCCATTTTCTTAATGTGCACGAAGGCCCGCAATCCCTATCATCCAAAAGCTATGCCACACCTTTAGAAGCCGGAATGGTCACTTCCATAGAACCGGGATATTACAAAACAGATTGTTATGGAATTCGCATTGAAAACATGAATGTAATTGAAAAAAACGATAATCCGGAGTTTGAAAAATCCACATTCCAATTTAGACCCTTAACTTTAGTTCCGGTTGATAAAACGCTTATCAATAAATATCTACTAGATGAGCGCGAAATTTCGTGGCTGAACAACTATCATCAGCTGGTTTGGGATACTCTTAACAACCAAATCAACTCCAAAGATAAAGCGTGGCTCAAAAAAGCCTGCGCTCCGATTTAACCCGAGGCTGTATCAGAAAAATCTCCTGATGCCGCCGCATAAGGAGATTTTTTAACATGAGGTATTTATATATTTTTTTCACGGTGTTTTTCTGTTTTTCATCAGCTAACGCACAGGTTGAAAATGCTGACGGCTATATGCAAAACCAAACTTTGCAGGAATATTTTGATGCTTCCTCCGATAATTATAATAAATCAATCATTTACATTTTTTTCAACAACCAACCCTGCTATCAGTGCGCCGCCGCCATCGAGATGATTGAACAAGCCTACAATCAAAACTTTATCGACCAATACAACCTCTACATGATAAATTACCAAAACGACAGCGAAACCGACTTTATTGACACTTACCAGCTAAGCCAACCGCTCGAGGTTGTACTGGTTCGCATTAACGACGGCAGTCAATTCGGTTATCAAAAACTGGAAAATCTGCAAGACATGACAACCGATCCTGTCAGCCTTAAAGAATACTTCATAAACTCCGTAAACAACTATTTGGCAAACAGCTAAACAGGATTAACCTCGTTCATTTTTTCGGCGTTAAAAATCTTAACTTTGCCTGTGCGTTGTTTCTTCACATAACGCAAATAGCACTCATACGCTACCAAAACAAGACCTGAAAAAACCAGCGGCATTAAATAATAAATTATTCTGTAAGCAATTAACGCACCGAACAAAGTTGCCTGGTTGTGCTCTCCGGGAATGATATACATAAACAACCCCTCAAACACCCCGAGCCCACCGGGCACTTGACTAAACACACCCAAAACCTGAGCGATGATAAACACGCCGATAAACGTATCAAAAGAAATATCCACAAAATGAATTAAGGAAAAATACAAAACCAACGATGCCATCAAAATATCTGCCGCACCGATGAAAACCTGCGCTAAAGACATCTTAAAACTCGGAACATCAAACTCGATTCCCTTAATCATAAACGGCTTTTTATAAAACAAAGATGCCCCGAAATACAAAAGTAAACCAACCGCGGAAACAATCGTAATTATCAGCGTTGTCATCTTAGAAACAGAACCATCTCCAAAAGCATGATCCGGTGTCAGAAAATATCCGAGGATAATCAAAAAGAAACACGCAACCAAATACGTAAAACCGGAAAACGTCACCATCTTTACAATATCAGCACCGTGAAAACGCCAACGCGTATAAAAACGATAACGAATTGTCCCGCCTGAAACAATAGCATGCCCGGCATTATTACTAACGGAAAACCCGACAAATCCCACAAAAATCCATTTCCACGCAGCCAACTTCCGATGGATATAGCGCAAAGCCAAATAATCATACGAAGACAACGCCACATATCCCAAAAACGAAGCCACTGCGGCAAAAGTCAGATTTCGAGCAGGAATACTAAGCAATGCGGCTTTAATATCCTCTAAACTATACTTAGACAACTGCACATAAAGCATATATGCCGCAATAAAAAAGAAAAACAACCCCGCCCAAGAAATTGCTTTTTTGAGCAGACGCTTTGATTTAAGTGCCATCTTTTCTTTCTTTTTCATGTATAACCAATCCCGTTTCATTACTTGATTTCTTACAACCAGAGATAAATATGCTATAAATTTATAAAAATTTCAATTCTTATAATAAACCTATTGGAAAAAACTTTGTCACTATCATTGAAATGATTCACAAAAAAACACATCAGCCCTAAAGCAGATGTGTTCTTCGCAGGATTAGTTTAAGCATTACACACACATATATCGCAACAAATGACCGGGGGATGCTTTCTCGACAACGGAAACAAGATTAAGCTCCGAACCAGAAACAGCATCAACGCAAACTTCTTTTGGAAGTTCAAGTTCACCCATTACAGGATGTTTACAGACAAAACTCTCATCTGAAACACTGATTACAGTCCACCGATCGAGAGCAGCCCGAGGACGCAAGAAAAACTGTACAGGTTCGTGAGGCAAACATTTCCCAAACTCATCATGTTTCATTTTAACCTCATCGACCGCAATACAACAACAATGCTGTGGAATTTGAGAGGTCAAAATAAATCCGCTGAAGATTAATTCATAATCTCCGATTTCACTGGGAAATTCAATCACTTTTCCATCGACATCAATCAAAGATGAAACAAAATTATAAAAACTTTTTGTTTCATCTCCGTTAATCACCGAAGCAAAATCAAACGCCGCATCTAAACGTTTGCGCGCTGCAGCCCTTTTTTTCGATAGTGAAACAATCTCGCAAATAACTAACCCTAAAAAAATGATAAAAAGACCAATCCCAAAAATCAAAATTGTCCCATCAATTATTTTTTCCATACACGCTACTATTTAATTTAACAATAATCTTTAACTACGGGCATGCATACCAGAAAAAACACCTTAATGCAATATCTTTTTCTCATAATACTAAAAAAACTATTGACATTGAAAAGACGCTCCTATATAAAATCACACAGATTAAATGCCAACATAGCTCAGTTGGTAGAGCTACTGATTTGTAATCAGTGGGTCGGGAGTTCGAGTCTCTCTGTTGGCACCATTAAAAAACCGTCCTTTAGGGGCGGTTTTTTAATGGTATTTAACGTGAAACGCTCGAACTCCCGAAAAAGGAAGAATCTTAATCCTCAATCATCAATAGGCAATCCAAAACGCTGATGCGTACACTGAATAACTGTTTTGTGTATCCCTTTTGTAATCTGATAATACACAAAACGCCCGTCTCTTCTTGCTTTTACAAATCCCTCATCACGCATCTTTTTTAAATATTGAGAAACTTTCAACTGCTCCAACCCCACTCCTCTGACAATATCGCTCACACAACATTCCTTATTTAAAGCCAAATATTCAAGAATACGCATCTTATCAAAATGAGAAAAAAGTTTAATTTGGTTTGCGATTAACATTGTAAAATCTTTCGGCAAAAGAGCTTTATACCCTTCCGTCAAAAAATCAAATGAATCCGTAATATATCCGTATAACTTGCGAATACATTTAAACAAACTCGCCGGATATTCCCCGTTCAAAGCATAATAAACATATACGCCCTTTCGCTGGGTTACAACTAACTCGGCATCACGCAATTTCTTCAAACTTTGAGAAACAATAATCTGCTCCTCTTCCAAAACTCTCGTCATTTCAGAAACTGAAGACTTACCGCACACATCAAGATATTCAATAATTCTCAACCTTAAAGGATGACCTATATAAGAAACCCCTTTAGCAGCCTGCTTCATCATCTCATATGGCAATTGTTTGTTCATTATCATCGCTTCCAACACTCTGTTTTTCCATATATATAGCAAAAAATATATTTTGTAAATAATATTTATTGACATTAATAGATATAAATTATACTATATATTGCATATAATACATATCAGAAAGGAAATATATCAATTCTATCAACCGAGAAAATAACCAAACTCATTTTCTTATAAAAAATATCTAACCTCTACTTTCCTACCTATTCTTAACTTCAACTCATGGGGAACGTTAAAATGAAAGAAGCAAAAAACATCAAGAAGTTTGTCGAACGCATTGACACTGCGAAAAAAGCCAACCCTAAAGATTTGTCTTCCGACCAAGATCTGACAATCGCCATCATGAATCTGATTTCTATCGAAGAACACTTAGTTTTTTCAGGCGCAAAAACAGGAAAAAACTCCTTTTATGATTTGATTGAAGAAATACGAGAAACCAGAAAAAACCTAATGCAAAAAATAATTCCTGTTTACGAAGGAGAAGTCTGGTGTATATCAAAGCATTTATTGGCCTCTTCCATGCGTTTGATTGAGGTCGGCACAAAACAACAGAGTTTAGGCAATAAAGAACATGCTTATAAATTGTTTGGCAAAGCTTATGATTTGTACTGCCTCTTTTGGGGGCTAAATATGAACATGCTTAATCTTGATGATATAAAATGGATTGAAGATATTAATGAACAAATTCAAAACATATCGATGCAACGCAAACAGGAAGAAGACTCAAACACAGAAAATAATGCTTCAAAAGAAGAAAACAACAATTTTTCTAAATTAAAATCTTTCGTAAAAAAAGCCATTAACTGCTGTATAGAATAAGGAAAAACAAATGAAAACATTAAAAACTATCTTACTGATAATCATGTCTTTTTTTAGTGTTTGCGCGTGCAACAACACCTCAAAAGACAAATTGGAATTAAACCCCGACAAAATTTATTTTTTCTATCAAACAACCTGCCCGCATTGTCATCACGCCATCGAATACATAAACAACAAATATCCGAATTTAAATATGATACTCCTAAATATTGAGAACACCGAAAATTACAAACTACTTGTAAAATGCGCACAAAAATTCAAATTACAAAACCGTATCGGAACCCCTTTATTTTGTATGGGAGAACACCACCTTATGGGATGGTCGGAGCAATATGAAAAACAGTTCGATACATATGCGAAACCATTCATAAAATAAATTACAAGGGCGGTTTTTATACCGCCCTTATTCATCAGGCCCCTTAACCATTCCAATAGCTTTATCCAAATTACCCAGCTCAACCGCTTTCTCGTAAAGCGCAATCTTATAATCTATTTTTTCCAGATGATGATTAAGCATTTTCATTTGTTTTTCTACACGTTCACGTTGAGATTTAAACATTTTCAATCGTTGTCTCAGTGTTGCATCTCCTTCGATAAACCAATCAATATATTGCTTAATCCCTTTAAGTGACATTCCCGTATCTTTCAGACACTCTATCATTGAAAGCCATGATAAATCATCATCTGAAAACACGCGCAAACCGGAACCGCTCTTTTTAACAAACGGTAACAAGCCCACCTTTTCATAATAACGCAACGTATGCGCCGTCAATCCTGTTTTCTTAGCAACCTGTCCTATTGAATACCCCATAAAACACCTTTTTCTTAAACCAAAATATCACAATTAACCAACCTTAAGGCAAATAGTACTCTTTATTGCCCCGGTTAAATCCTCATCGTTGCAAACTTCTCCACGCAATATACGATCCATTCTGTCGCCAGCATTTTTACCGGAAGCCACCGCCTCTACAACTGTCGAACTACCCAAAAGACAATCACCGGCATAAACAATCTTATCGTTCCGCTCTTTTTCCCCGCTACGGCTTCCCACCGCCATAACAACTCTATCAAATCCGGAACGAATAATTTTTGTCCCTGCAATATCTTCAAGTCTCCCTTCCTGATTAAAACAGGTCTTAATTGTTTGCAGTTCCAAACAGCCCTTATCTGACTGCGACAAAGCACAAACCCGGGTCATCGTCGTTATATCAATATTATTTTCCAGCAACCATGAACGCTCTTCTGCCGTAATACGCATATCCGAAAAACGTCGACGAACAAACATTTCAACATGAGATGCCCCGTTTTGCGCCGCTGTCACAGCACAATCAACCGCCACCGCGCCGCCACCGATAACCGCCACCCGACCGGCAGATGCAAAATCCTCAGGCTTACGCAAATAATCAAGATAACTGGTCGTTAAATCCTCGCCCTCGATTCCCATTTTCACGCCTTCACTCTCGCCGACAGCCGCTACAACGCCGTCATAACCGGATGACAACAATTCTGAAAAGCTGTTCACCTTTGTCTTCAGCTTCAAATCAATATCACCAATCACCCTGATAAACTGCCAGTCCTGTTCCACAACAGAATGCGGCAACCGACTTTCCGGAATCAAATTCATAGCACCACCGATGCAGCCTTCTTTTTCAAACAGCGAAACACTATATCCTCTGCCCGCTAAAAGAGCTGCGGCCGCAATACCCGCAGGTCCGGCACCGACAACAGCCACCTTTTTGCCGTTTAATTTCACCGCATGCTTCAGCTTAAACTCCGCATTAGTCCGAAGCTTTTCCAAAATAGCCGCCTGAACTTTAGGAATATTGATGGCATAGTCCAAATTTTTCCGAGTACAATTTTTCATACAAAATTTATCCGGACAAACTAATCCGCAAGTCTGCCCCAATGGATTGGAGCGCAAAATAGAATAGCCTGCTTCCATCCAGTTTCCTGCCAAGGCCAAATTAATAAACTCACTCGGGTTACACCCGGCCGGACACCCTGTGTGGCACGGTTGTTTCGCACAATGAAGACACTTTCCGAGTTCCGTCTTTAGTTGCGCACTGTTCAGATAAAGGGCTTTTTTCATGGTTATCTCCGCCAAATTACTCTGCATTCTGTTATACCATACAAAACGCAAAAAACCAGAAATTTCTCCTTTTAACACACCAAAAAGGCGCCGTTAGGCGCCCTTCAAAATCCGGCTCATATCCAAATTACTTCTTTGGTTCCGGCTTAGGCAACGGCATTGCTTTACGAGAGTGCTTATGTCCATCAAAATGAGGAAATGGCCGTCCTTCATCATTTTTATGAAATTTTTTGAACTTAACATCTTTAGGTGCCTTAGCCATCTTATGCGGACAATTCATCTCCTGATGCCTGAACATACGGCGCTCCATCTGCATTTCTTTCATGTTTATGCAATTGGCACAAGCACAAAACTGACCGCCGTCTTTGCAGGAACAATCAATACATAAATTATCCCTTGGCATCACGGCAGACTGCGAATTGGAAAGCAGATGACCTGCACCGATTCCCGCCAAAAAAACAACCACGGCACCGGCAATAAACAACGCAACTTTTTTACTCATAATTTTCTCCTTTTCAAATTAAACTCAATAAATAAAACGTAGTTCAATTCCGTAAGGTTCATTTTATTTTTTGTCTTCTTCAATCTTAATATGAAGTTCTTTCAATTGTTGTTCCGTCACAAAATTAGGCGCTTGCATCATCAAGTCCTGAGCCTTTCCGTTCAGCGGGAACAAAATAACATCACGAATAATCGGCTCATCTAAAAGCAACATAACCAACCTGTCCACACCATAAGCTGAACCGGCGTGAGGAGGCGCGCCAAATTTAAACGCACTGATCATACCGCCAAATTTGTTATCAACAACACTATGATCATAACCGGCAATTTCAAAAGCTCTGTACATAATCTCCGGTTTATGGTTGCGCACGGCTCCTGACAACAACTCCACGCCATTGCAAACAAAATCATACTGATAGGCCAAAATATCCAACGGGTTCTTAGAGTTCAAAGCCTCAAGTCCGCCTTGCGGCATAGAGAACGGATTGTGTGAAAACTCAACCGCACCTGTCTCTTCATTTTCCTCATAAAACGGAAAGTCGACAATCCAACACATCTTAAAGGCATGAGCATCAATCAACCCCAGCTCTTCACCGACCCTGTTGCGCAAACGTCCGGAAAACTTGTCAAACTTCACACCCTTACCGGCCATAAAAATAACAGCGTCGCCGTTTTTTGCTCCAGTCAAAGATTTGAGCTCTTCAAGTTTTTCGGAGCTCAACAATTTAGCGATTCCCTTAGCGCCGGCCTCAGCAAAAGCAACATAAGCAATACCGCCCATTCCTTCTTCTTTAGCATAAGCATCCAGCTTATCAAAGAAGGATCGTGGTTTTTCTGCCACATCTTTAACAACCATTGCTTTGACGCATTTTCCCTCGCGAGCCAACGTATCATAGACACCAAACCCGCTATTTCCAAAAAAGGTTGTAACATTTTGCAAAATCAGAGGATTCCGTAAATCCGGCTTATCCGAACCATACTTTTCCATGGCTTCTCTGAACGGAATATGAACAAAAGGAGCTTGATCAACCTTCTTACCATTGGCAAACTCATTAAAAATTCCGCCCAACGTACGCTCAATCACCCCAAAAACATCTTCTTGCGTTGCAAAAGACATTTCCATATCCATCTGATAAAATTCTCCGGGCGAACGATCCGCACGCGGATCTTCATCACGAAAACACGGAGCAATTTGAAAATAGCGGTCGAAACCGGAAACCATCAACAATTGCTTAAATTGTTGCGGCGCTTGCGGCAGAGCATAAAACTTTCCTGGGTTAAGACGTGACGGCACCAGAAAGTCGCGCGCTCCTTCCGGAGAAGACGCTGTTAAAATAGGTGTCTGATATTCCGTAAAACCTTGTTCACGCATTAACTCTCTTGAACGTTGAATAACCGCAGAACGCAACAAAATATTTTTATGGATTCTGTCTTTTCTCAAATCCAAAAAACGATACTTTAAACGAATTTCTTCCGGTGCATCGTCTTCCACCGCCACTTGAAACGGCAAAACATCTGCCTCCGAGTAGACTTCTAACGCATTTACCTTAATCTCGACATCACCCGTCGGCATATTTTTGTTCACACTTTCACGAGCGATAACTTCACCTTCAATACCCACAACCGATTCGACACGCACCGCCTCAATTTTGGCAAACAAGTCCGAAGAACTGCTAAACACGCATTGAGTAATCCCGTAATGATCCCTCAAATCAACAAAGCACAAATTCCCTAAATTGCGCTTACGATGGATCCAACCGCCGAGTTTAACTTTTTTACCAATATCCGCAGCTCTGAGTTCGCCACAGGTGTGTGTCCGATAACTTTGCATTTTAACCTCTTTTTCATTATTCAAATATGCATCCTTTTAAAGCGAAATTCGCATAAAAGCAACTATATTCCTACTTTTAGCTACAAAAAAAGAGCCTTCTTTACAGAAGAGCTCTTTTTAAGAAAAGGTCTGAGACAGTGTCAGAGATTTGCGTAGCGGATAGTCTTAAACCTAACAGAACCGCACATTTCAGAAACAAACTTGCAAACCGCCTCCCGCCATTCAGGAACACCGATGATCTTATCACGCGACTGCGGAGAACGTTCCGTATTGAACATCGCGGCATGATACCCGTCCAGAGCTTCGTACATAAACATCTTCACGAAGACATGTTCTTCACGATAGATTTTTTTGCACGTCTGCCCAACCAGTTCCTTAAACCGATCAATCCCCGCCGCATTCTTGGAAAAGACCGCAGTGGCTTCCTCCACGATATAGTGTTGAAATTTGGCTTGCTTGGAAAGGTACCCCTTATTCTCTTCCATAATGTAGAAAGGATAAAGGTTGTAACGCTCCGCCAAGCTAACCATCATGTCAACAATCGGCCCTTCTTTCCATTCGATTTGAACGAAAGTTACTGCGGATACGCCATATTGCGTAACACACCAGCCATCTACAACTCTGCTACCGTAGCTCTCCACCAGGCCTTTTATAGACCGTCTTGCAACATCAGACATTGAAGAAGCACCAATAATGCAATACTTCTCCAGAGAAAGATTTTGTTGTTCCATAAAAAATAATTTATTTAGATTTGGGTTTTTTATCTCATGTATCCGTTTTAATAGCTATTAATTATACTTTTATACACCGAGTCATAAACACATATGACGAATAAATCAAGAAAATTTTAAAAAAGAAAAAACGCCCGTTTTTAAGGGCGTTTTTTCTTTTCTTTAAAACTTAGAGGTTTTCAACACTTGCAAACCAAAAGCTGGAACGCAAACCGAAACCACGCAACATCTGGATGAGCATTTTCTGCCAGTAGTCGTAGTTTGCATCACGGTCGGGATTATACACAGACAACAGACGTATCTGACCATCCGGCATCTGATACACAACCACCGATGAACGGAAGTACTTGCTGGCAGCAAACGCCTTTTGAGCGTTATGCATCCGAAGAGCGACATCCTGAAGAGAACCATCGTCATCAGCCACACTGGTGGCGATTTTTCCGGGAACGAACGAGCCGGGAACATACTGACCTCTGGCATACAGAAGAACTTTGTCCTGATTTGTAGCGTCTTTGAGCGTCTGCGCAACGTCAACAACGGCATTCGGATAACCGTATGTGAGGTCGACCACAACACCGTAGCGCTCGTTTTCCTCTTTGGAATCTGTACTCATCGCCGGATAAACCACAGCATTCCAGCCATGGTCTTTCACAACTTCCGTGACAAACTTGACAAACTCCTGCCAAGTCCTGCCCTCATTCGCACAAACTGTGTTTGGCGAACGATTTTCTAGGAAAAATGTCGTATTCATATTACAATAATCTAAAAATGTGTATAGTCGTATGAGCGTTTTACACGTTTTTTTGTCCAAAGTCAAGTTATTTTCCTCATTAAAAAATTTTTAATTTTATTATGCCATCATGGGTTGATGACAAACATTTAGGGCCCCATAATGAACTTTATAACAACAACTGATGCTCTTGCCTCCTTTTGCCAAAAGCTCAACAAACAAAAATTTATAACCATAGATTTGGAATTTCTGCGCGAACACACCTATTACGCAAAACTCTGCCTCATTCAGGTTGGCTCAAAAGAAGAATGTGCCATTATTGACCCTTTAAGTGATGACATTGATTTATCCGTATTTTTTGAAATTTTACAAAATCCTAAAATTACTAAAGTGTTTCACTCAGGCAGACAGGACATCGAAATCTTATATTATCTGACGAAAAAAATACCGACTCCGATATTCGATACCCAAACTGCAGCCATGGTTCTGGGTTTTGGCGATTCTATAAGTTACGAAAACTTAGTACGCCACCTCTTGGGAATATCATTGGATAAAACTTGCCGCCTTTCCGATTGGAGCAAACGCCCGCTGAATGAAAACCAACAAAATTATGCGCTTTCCGATGTCACCCACCTCGTAGCCATATACGAAAAACTGCAAAAACAACTAAAAAATCTCAACCGGACAGACTGGATTAAAGAAGAAATGCAGGTTTTGTGCACTCCCTCCACCTACGATATAAATCCGAGTGAAGCATGGCAGCGTATTCATCACCGCTCGCATAACGCCCGTTTTCTGACCGTTCTGCGGGAATTGGCCGCCTGGAGGGAAGAACGCTCGCAACACCGCAACACACCTCGCCAATCCTATATAAAAGATGAACTTCTGATACAAATTGCGACAACTCGCCCTCATAGCATTGAGGAACTGTTGAATGTTCGAGGCATTCGAAAAGATGTTGCCTCAGGCAAACTGGGAACCGAAATTATTGAAGTTATAAATCATTGCGATAACATTCCGGAATGCGATTATGTGGTTCCACCCAAAGAAAAACCGCTGCCAAATAATCGACCGGCCCTCGTTGAGTTGCTCAAACTCTTGCTCAAAATCAAAAGTATTCAAACCGGAGTTGTCGCACGCCTGATTACAGATGATGAAGAATTACTCAAATTCAGCATGAATTGCGATTCTAACCTTCTCATGCTGCAAGGCTGGCGTAAAGAAATTTTTGGACAAGATGCCCTGGAATTGCGCGACGGGAAGCTTACCATCTCTTATAATCCCGACAATCGGAAAATAGATTTTATCTCGCTAAAAAAACAAGAACAAAATATCTAAAACATTTTATCCAACAGTTTCAAAACATCATTAACTTTGCCGTTTTTGATAGAGTAAAATATCGTTTGTGCTTCACGACGGGTTTTGACTAATTCTTCATTACGCAAAACCGCCAAATGTTGTGACAATGCGGATTGGCTCAAACCGATAACCTTTTCAAGCTCTCCGACATTTTGCTCTTTTTGAGATAAATGATATAAAATTTCCAAACGTTTTTCATTTCCCATAGCCTTCAACATTTTAGCCCCTTGTCTGATAACCGCGTTTTTCATTTCTCCACTCCCAAATAAAAATATGCATATGACTAATTTAGCTTATCCTCCATCAAAAACCAGCATGCTTAAAGCTAATTGCTAGATATACCAAAGATCAGTTCTGCAAAAACAAAACAAGTTGTTGATATTAAACTTAACATAGAATAACATATTTTCCGTTCAAAGGAGTGTACTATGGATACAAAGGATTTAAAGGACTTAAGCTTTGAAGAAGCTTTGCAAATGTTGGAAAACATCGTTCGTGAACTGGAAGGCGGACGTATAAAACTTGACGATGCCGTAACCGCTTACGAAAAAGCCGTTGCCCTAAAGCAATTATGCGAAACACGTTTAAACTCGGCACGTCTGAAAATTGAAAAAATAGAAACCGACTCAAATGGAGAAATTTCTGTTGTTCCGTTTGAAATGCCGGAGGCTTAGTCCATGGCGGACTTCTTAAATATCTTAAAAGATTTTTCAAATCGCTTCAACGCCTTGCTCCCTTCTTTCTTCCCCTTACCGCAAGGAGATGAAAAACGTGTGGTAGATGCTATGTTTTACTCCGTTTCCAACGGAGGTAAGCGGTTGCGCCCATTCTTGGTTATTGAAACGGCAAAGCTTTTTAACATTGAGGAAAAACAGGCTTTACCGATAGCCGCTGCTTTAGAGTTTATTCATTGTTATTCTCTTATCCATGATGACCTTCCGGCCATGGATAATGACGACCTGCGCCGTGGAAAACCAACATGCCACAAACAATTTGACGAAGCCACGGCCATTCTGGCGGGAGACGGGCTTCTTACCTACGCCTTTGAGATTTTATCCGATTCTAAAAACATTAAAGATCCCGAAACACGTTGTTGTCTGATTTCTCTTCTTTCTAAAGCAGCAGGAGCTTTCAACGGCATGGTCGCGGGGCAAATGCTCGATTTATCACAAGAAAAAAACTATGACTTAAAAACCGTGGAGCGTTTGGAAGAAATGAAAACCGGCAGACTGCTCCATTTTGCCTGCGAAGCCGGAGCCGTCTTAGGAAAAGCAACCCTCGAACAAACAACGGCTCTGAAAAGCTATGCCCGAAAAATCGGCATTGCCTTCCAAATTACAGATGATCTCTTAGACATTCAAGGCAATCAGGAACTCGTAGGGAAAACACTGAACAAAGATGCGGAACAAGGAAAAATGACCTTCGTTGACCTTTACGGTGTAGAAAGAGCTAATCAAATGGCTACCCAGCTGATAGTTGAAGCAAAAAAAGAACTGGATATATTCGGAAACAACGCCGAAGTTCTGCAAGAACTGGCGCAGTTTATTCTTATCCGACAAAGCTAAGCTACTCTTCCTCACTAAATGTCATAAAGACATACTTTGTTATTGGTGACGGTTTTGCCACAATAACCTCAACGGGAACTTGTTGCCCTGCTCGCAAAACATTTAACATCGGTTTCTGGTTAACGCTTTGCAACACTTTAGCATCTTTATCCAAAAGCTCGACATGAATAAGCGGAAATTCAATATCTTTATTTGTCAGATTCACAACAAAACCGTTCACCCTCAGTTTGCGAATATAGTCTTCCTCAAATTTTTTCCAGGAAATATTGCGAAATTCTAGCCCCTCGCCAACCACTCTGGCCTGAATACCGACAGCGGAATAAACATAGCCCAAAAAAGGAACTTTACGCACAATTTCATAACGAAAAGAATAGAGCGCCAAAGCAAAACATATCATAGACACGCTCATTACAATCCAACGAACAAACTTGCTACTCCACCCCAAAACACGTTTGAAAAACAGCATGCTCCTTTGAATTGTCGAGAGCTCGTTTTCAGCCTTAAACAAACTCTCCGTTTGCTCTGAAAGGCGTTTAAACATATCGTTCACATCTTGGTTTTGGTTTATCTCCTGACCTATGTCTTGACTAACATCTTGGCTCACATTTTGCTCCGGATTTCCAGATTCCGCTTCAAACGCATTTTCTCTTTCAACCGAAGCAGATTCGTTGTTCGGCAAGCTGTCTTCCACCATCGATTCAATGTTTTCTTCCGTTTGGATTGGTGCATCTTCAAAAACTTTATCATCACTATCCGAGGGCATCGGCAGCTTAGCAACAAAGACCTCTCCGCACTTACTGCAACGAAGTTTTCTCCCGCTTCCGGAAACCAGTTTCTCGTCTATCTCATAAACACAGCTACATTTTGGACAACTAATCTGCATAACAAACACCTTTCGTTCACAATATAGAATCAAAAAGCGTTTAATCAAAGAAAAAAAACACTTTATTAAATAATTATTTGCGTTATCTTAATCGGACAGATAAGGAGAATAATATTGAGAAATTCCACACCAGAAACACCCAATGTCATAGAAATGCAAAACGTAGGGATTCGCTACGGACAAGGCCCTGAAATTTTAAGCAACATAAAGCTTTCCTTAAAAAAAGGATCCTTTCATTTCTTAACAGGCAAAAGCGGTGCCGGAAAAACATCTCTGCTCAGCATGATGTACTTGTCACAAAAACCAAGCCGCGGCTCCATGAGCGCGTTTGGCAAAGACATTAACTTTACGCATCGTGACAATCTGGCCATGTTGCGCCGAAGAATTGGAGTGGTTTTCCAAGATTTTCGTCTCCTCGATCACTTGAGCGCCTTTGACAATGTCGCCCTGCCGCTTAGAGTGTGCGGCATGAATGAAAAAGAAATTCGTCAACGTGTCACCGAACTTTTAAGTTGGGTTGAGCTTGACCGCCACATGCTGGATACCACCGCCACTCTTTCCGGCGGAGAAAAACAGCGTATTGCCATTGCCAGAGCGGTCATCAATCGCCCGGATTTACTCTTGGCTGACGAACCGACCGGAAACGTTGATAATGACATCGCCCCAAAATTAATGAAACTGTTTGTCGAACTCAACAAACTGGGGACCACGGTCGTCATAGCCACTCATTCAGACAAACTCATCAACGATTTTGCCTACCCTCGTTTGCACCTGCAAGACCGTAGTCTGCACATCTATTACCCATCTGACACATCTGTTTTGGGAGGTCGTCATGCCTCAATCTAAAGTCATTTCACGCAGGCAAGAACTCCCCTTGAAAGGTGAAAACACCAGCTTGTTTTTACAGGTTATGATTTCTATTGCCGTATTCATTTTTGCCATTACCTTATCGGGTGTATTATCAATCAACGCCATGCTTTCCGAGTGGAACCAAAGTATCTTAGGCTCATTAACGGTTCAAATCATGCCCGTAAACGATACAAACAGAGAAAAAGCCAGAGCAGAAACGCTGGCATATCAAGAGAAAGCCGTAGAATACCTAAAAACAGTTGAAGGCGTCGTCAAAGTCACCCCATTACCGGATGTCCAGTTGCAGAAACTTTTGCAACCCTGGTTGGGAGACGGAATAAATCTTGAAGCCTTGCCGATGCCGCGTATCATAGATGTTAAACTGGCTCCTGATGCGAACATAGATTTTCAGCAGATTTCTCAGGAACTGACTCAACAGGCACCCTATGCCTCTATTGACAGCCACAAACTCTGGTTAAATAAATTAGTTCAGTTTGCTGATGGCTTAAAAATTTTGGCCACGAGCATTTTAATTTTGGTTACCGCGATAACTTCAGGAGCCATCTTTTACACAACTCAAATGAGCTTAGGGTTGCATCATTCCATTATAGAAATATTGCACACCATGGGCGCTAAAGATGTGTATGTTGCCCAACAATACGCACGCCGAATGGGATTATTGGGGTTAATCGGAGGTTCTATCGGTCTGTTTTTTGCTACACCGACAATTTTCTTCATTGCCTCGCTGGCTAAACAAATAGAAGGCGGTATAATCAGTAATGCAGGACTAAACTTTAATGATTGGCTGCTGATTTTAAGCCTTCCGCTGTTCTCGATGGGAATTTCCATGGCAACGGCGTACTACACGGTAAAACGCACACTGCAGAAAATGTTATGAGAAAACGATTCGCCTTATCTATAATCTTTTTACTTTGCTGCTGGCTGGGATACTTTATGCTGTTTGCCAGACATATTGACCATTGGCAAATAGATACCGATTCGCAAACGGATGCAATCATAACCCTCACCGGCGGTCGGAATCGCTTAGCCGAAGCCATACGCCTGCTCAATGACGGAAAGGCTGACAAACTCTTCATCTCCGGCGTTAGCAAAAAAAGCAGTCTTCAAGCTATTCAAAAACGAAATAATATTGACATTATTGACACAGAAAAAGTAACTCTCGGAACTATCGCTGCCAACACTCTTGGGAATGCACAAGAAAGCTTGGATTGGATTCGTCAAAACAACATCAAATCTATTCGACTGGTAACCTCAAATTATCACATGCCACGCAGCATCGTGGAATTTCAATCCAGAAATCCGGAGCTGAAAATTATCGCCCACCCCGTATATTCCAATCAGGTGAAAAAAAATTGGTGGACGAGTTGGCAAACCTTTTCACTTATATTTGCGGAATATAACAAATTTTTATACGCTTGTTTAAGAACAATCTTTGAATTTGGAGAAAACTAATGCTTTATGTACGCTCGTTATTATTCAATATCGTCGGCTATGGAACTCTGGCTGCCGGTTGTATATTTAATTCCGTTGTCGGTGTTTTCTCCCCTAAAGCCACAATAAAAGTTTGGAATTATGTATTTATCCCTTTTTTCGAATGGTCTCTTAAACATATAGCCGGTATTGAGATTGAAATTCGTGGTCAAGAAAACATTCGTCAAACTAATTGTATCTACGCCGGAAAACACCAGTCAGCTTTAGAAACCTACTGCATGACTAATTACCTGAAAAGAGCCGCTTTCGTCATAAAAAAAGAATTAACCTACATTCCCATTTTCGGTTGGGCTCAATATTTTTACGGCATGATACCCGTTGACCGCTCTGCCGGCAGTGCTGCCATGAAAAATATGCTCCGCAACGCTAAAAAGCGTCTTGACAATAATCGCCCTATCATCATTTTTCCTGAAGGCACACGCAAAAAACCTGGACAACAACCGGATTATAAACCGGGAGTTGCCCTATTGTACCAAAACCTGAATGTTCCTGTCATTCCGGTAGCAACCAACACGGGATTTTTCTGGAAAAAAAGTTCGTTTTTACGCTATCCGGGAAAAGTTATTTTTGAGTTTTTACCGCCTTTAGAAACAGGATTAGATAAAAAACAATTCATGAATGAACTGCAAAACAGCATTGAAACGAAATGCGCCGAACTTAACGCTGAAACATTGAAAAACTACCCCTACACCCAAAAGATGTTAGCATCAGAGCAAACAAAATAGATGAAGTCTCCCAAGAACATATTCCGCCGTTTCGGCTCATGGATAAAGGAAAAATTTTGTTTTATTATTCCTTTTGCCGCTTCTTTTATGCTGACTCTCACCTTGATAGCTCTCCATTTGGAAAAATCGCATCAGATTCGCCTTGCAAAAAATGAAATAATCAACATACAAAACGGAATTAATGAGTTCGGCTGGGACATAGCCTATAATAAACTGGAATTTGGGTATTGGCTTACATCACCGATACTAAAGGTTCAAGACTTATCCGTTTATCAAACAGACGGACAGATTCGATTTGATTTGCCCACTCTTCAGATAACCTCGTCGCCCTTAAACCCAAATGAACTGGTGATACACTTACCGTCCGTAACTCGACTTGAGATTAATAACCAAAGCTATGACTTGAGCGCTCTGAATTCTATTTTTTCCGTTTTACTGAAAAATGAAAAAATTAACAATATCCAAGCGGAAATCGAAGACCTGAACATTAAAAATATTGCTAAAATCCAACGATTAAGCATCACCGGAGGCCAAACAACTTCAAAATTAAACTTAAATGGAGAAGATACTGTTTTCGAAAACTATATTAATTTTCTAAATATATCACTGGATCCCTCCCTTCCCCATCCTTTAAGTCCCAAAATAAACCGTATTCACGCAAAAACAGACATCGTCGGGAAAATTTCGGGCAAAGCCACATGGCGCTCCTCTTTGGAAAACTGGTTAAAGTCAGACGGCTATATTTCTGTTGAGCAATTAGGTGTAAATTGGCCTCCGTTCTCATTCCTCGGAAAGGGAGAAATTCATTTTGATGAGCAACTGCTCCCGAACCTGAAACTGGAAACTTCATCAAAAGGCCTGCTGACACTGTTAAAAGATTTAACAAATATGGATAAATTAGATAAAAAAGGATCTTTTGTTGCCGACGTCTTATTGTCAAACAAAGCGTTTCGCCTGAAAGATGAAGACCAGGAACTGACTGTCGTCACGCCCATATCGTACAGAGATAAAAATCTGGCAATAGAAAACGTCAGTATTTACAAATTTTAAGCTTCAAAACGAGCAAATACAACTCGTGCAGCTCCGTAAATTCTTTCATCAACCAAAACAAATTTTGCGGGTAACATCAACTCTTCGTCGCGAGCAATCTCAATCATACACAAAGCTCCGTCTTTTAACCAGTTACCCCCTGCCAACCCTTGCAAAACAGGCTCTGTCATACCCTTTAAATACGGCGCATCCATAAACAACAAATCATACGAACACATCGCCTTCGGCAAACGCAAAGCATCTGCCTGCAACACTTTTATTTTGGATTTTTCGTTCGGAAAAAGAGCCTTATTGCGCAAAAGCAGTCGAGTATCAATATCAACAAGTAAAACTTCCCCCATTCCGCGAGAAATCGCCTCTAGAGAAAAAGCACCGCTGCCCGCAAAGACATCAAGTAACCTCAAATCAGACCACTCATTTCCTAACTTTGAACGCAAGATGTTAAACAAAGCCTCGCGCGCCCTGTCTGATGTCGGACGAACGCCTATGTCATCTGGAGAAATAAGCTTTTTGCCGCGATATTGTCCGCCAATAATCCTCATAAATCAAAAGAAGCTCCCAATTGTTCACGCAACACTTTAGCCGGCACTTCTCGAACTTCTCCCTGCCTCAAACCGCCCAATTGAAACGGGCCATATGATAAACGAATAAGACGAGAAACTTCAAGCCCGATGGAACGCATGACTTTGCGAATTTCGCGGTTTTTTCCTTCACTCAAAGTAACGGACAACCACGTATTTGTTCCTTGTACACTTTCTATCGTCGCTTTAATAGAGGCATAACGCACACCATCAACCACGCACCCCTCTTCCAAAGATTTTAACTTTTTCGCATCAACAATACCGTGAACACGAACCTTATAACGACGCAACCAGCCATTTCCGGGAAGCTCCAGTCTGCGGGACAATTCACCGTTATTGGTCAGCAACAACAAGCCTTCAGAGTTAAGGTCAAGCCGCCCGACTGAAATTACCCTCGGCATTCCCGCCGGTAAATTATCAAACACCGTGGCACGATCCTTTTCATCTCGATGCGTCGTAACCAAACCCGCCGGTTTGTGGTAAACCCACAAACGTGTAGGTTCCAGACGAGAAAGCCTTTCTCCGTCCAGCAAAATTTTCTCATCTCCTTCAACCTTAAACCCTAAAGTTTCAACGGTTTCTCCATTTACCGTCACACGACGCTGTTTAATATATTCTTCCGCCTGTCGACGAGAACATACTCCGGAGCGCGCCATAAATTTTGCCAGTCTTTCACTCATTTTAAACTTCCCTTTTTGTTCAACTTTTAGCATACTGAAACAAAAAAACAACTAAAAAGGAAACATATGGAAATTAAATACATGCAACGCGCCCTGGAATTGGCGCATATGGCGGCACAAAACGACGAGGTTCCGGTGGGTTGCGTCATCGTCAACCCGCAAACGGGAGAGATTGTTGCTGAAAGCTACAATTTAAGCCAACATGTCGAAGATGCAACCGCACATGCTGAAATAAAAGCCATTCGTGACGCCTGTTCCAAACTCAAATGTAACCGCCTTTATGACATGGACATGTACGTCACACTAGAACCCTGCACAATGTGCGCCGCGGCGATCTCTTTTGCCCGCATAAAAAATCTCTACTTTGGCGCAAGTGATCCCAAGGGAGGAGCCGTTGTCAACGGTGTCCGATTTTATGAACAGCCTACTTGCCACCACAAACCCCATGTTGTTGGAAATCTGCTGGAAAACGAATGCGGAAAAGTACTTAAAGATTTTTTTCAAACCAAAAGAAAAAACGGAAAAAAGAACAACGAAACGTTTAATAACTGATAGATTTACGTTTATTTATTAAATTATTGCTGTAAGATAGTGCAAAAGTGGGATTTATAAAATTTGGGGAAATTTTATGTTAAATCAAAATGACGATTTTGACACGGAAGAAGCTGGCGGGGAAAACACAGCAACGGTCAATCGTAAGAAAGTTTTATTTTTTCTCGTCCCTGGGTTAACGGCGATAGGTTTGGCTGTTGGCTTGTATTATACTTTTACCCATGACTACGACAAAAATATGAATTACAGCTTGGTAACAGACGAAGTCGGAGAAGACGGAAAAGCCAAGAGTCTCACTGTTTTTTATGACATCCCGGAAATCATCGCAAACTTAAAAAAAGACAATGATAAAATCAGCAAAGTAAAAATCAAAATAAACCTTGAATTGTCCGATGTTTCTGAGATAAGCCGGATTGATGCTCTCATTCCCCGAATTAACGATGCCGTGCTTTCACACACCATTGAACTTTCGGAAGATGAAATTTCCGGTGCAAGCGGATTGTATTGGCTCAAAGAAGAATTGCTTTACCGTATAAACTTGCTGATTGCTCCGGCAACCGTAAAAAATTTGAACTTCAAAGATTTTGAAATTCAAAAGAAAGAAAATTAAAGGATTCTAAACGTGGCAGATGAAACAAAAAATATAACCAATGCTCAGAACTGGGCGGATTCTATAGAAATTAAGGAGCAATCACCTTCTTCCTCTTTAGACGCTGCCGATTCTAAGATTTTAAATCAAGAAGAAATTGACAGCTTGCTTGGTTACAGCAACGATGGAGACTATGAGAACCGCCCTTTAAAAACAGGGGTTCGGGCCATTCTCAACTCATCAATGGTTTCCTACGAACGTCTCCCCATGTTAGAGATTGTGTTTGATCGCCTTATCCGCCTGATGGCCACATCTTTACGTAATTTCACACAAGACAATGTGGAAGTTTCTTTAGACAGCATAGAATCCATGCGTTTCGGAGAATATCTGGATTCCTTAACCTTGCCCACACTGCTGAATGTTTTCAAAGCGGAAGAATGGGATAACTACGGTCTGATGTCACTGGACAGTTCTCTTATCTATTCTATGGTAGATGTTTTGCTCGGTGGCCGACGCGGCACAGCAGCTATGCGCATAGAAGGAAGACCCTATACAACTATCGAATTAAATATCGTCAAAGACATGATTCAACTGATTCTGTCTGACCTATCGACGGCTTTTGATCCGATAACCTCCGTGAACTTTGCATTTGACAGACTTGAGACCAATCCTCGTTTCGCAACAATTTCACGCCTGTCTAATGCTGTTATCGTTGCCCATTTGAGAGTAGACATGGAAGATCGTGGCGGAAAAATTGATATGATGATTCCCTACGCCACACTGGAACCCGTCCGCGAACTGTTATTGCAAATGTTTATGGGTGAACGTTTTGGTCGTGACACAATATGGGAAAACCATCTTATCTCTCAACTCTGGGATACCGAAGTCGAGATACAAGCCGTTTTAAGAGAAACTTCCGTATGCCTGGGGAAAATATCGTCATGGGAAAAAGGCTCTTTCTTACCTCTAGATATGGATCCGCATGAAAAAGTAAAATTGGTCTGCGGAGATGTTCCTTTGCTTGAAGGCTCAATGGGGCGCAAAGACAATCACATAGTTATAAAAGTCGAAAGAAAGGCTGAAAACCATGGATAGCCTGGAAATCATCATCAATCTGATAATTATCGCTCTGCTTGTTCCCATGATTCTTTACGCCTATCGGTTAAATAAGAATTTGGAAGTTTTGCGTCAAAATCAAAATAGTCTGTCAAAGTTGGTCAGTGCCTTGAATGAGGCCACATTCAAAGCTGAAAACAGCATTCCGAAACTTAAAACGGTCACCGAGCATTCTTCGGAAAACCTGAAGGAAGTTGTCGATAGTGCCAAAGAACTGAAAGACGATTTGCTGTTCATTAACGAACGAGCTGACAATTTGGCTGATCGTTTGGAACAAGTAATCAGTGATGGCAGACAAATAAAAACCGGTGACATAATCAAAATGCCGCAGATACAAACTCAAAAAGAAATCTCTGCCTCTTCTGAAGATACCTGCTCTGAGGCTGAGATGGAATTACTGAAAGCTTTGCGCTCAATCAAATAGAACAAGGTAAAATGATGAATACGAAATTTAGAATACGTTTACTCCCCATATTTATCTTTGTTGCTTTTTTGACGCTTAGCATCAAAATAAATAATATCGTTGATATTTACAGCCAAAAAAACAGCAAATATATCACCATTTCCACGGCATTGGTTCAAGCGCAAGAACAAGCTGAAAAAGAAACCAAAGAACTCTCTGATGTCCTTAAGAAGAAGTCTGATAACAAAAACAAAAACCTTGCTGCGGCTCCCTCAACGTTTACACAGACGGAAATTCTCATTCTTCAAGAACTTGCGGAGCGCAGGGAAGCTCTAGACGTTAGAGCTAAAGAAATTGACAAACGAGCTATCCAACTCAAAGTTGCCGAAGATGAAATTGACCGTAAATTAAGTCAATTAAAAACTTATGAACAGAAGTTAAAAAAACTAATTGATCAGTACTCGAAAAAAGAAAAAGAAAACATCGCCTCGCTGGTGAAACTTTATACATCAATGAAATCCAAAGATGCCGCGCGTATCTTTAATACTCTGGATATGGAGATTACCGTTGCATTGCTCAAGGGAATGAAGCCGGCGAACTCCTCAGCAATTTTATCACAAATGACACCGGAAAAAGCACGTGCTATAACGTCTGAACTCATCGGAAACAACATCAAACAGGAATAATTTTTGTGAGAAACCGTTTCAGACATATTTTTTCATTGAGCATCTTAAGTGTTCTGATTATCTCTTCGGCTCAGGCAACCGTGTCAGCACCTTCTGCACTTCCCGACAGCCGGACTGAAATCCGAAAACCGTCGATGATAGGATACGGACACAAAGCAATCAGCCACAATGAACGGCTTCAAAATCCGCAATTGCAGGAAGAGGTTCCCCAAACGGCAAGTTTCAGTTTCTCTTGGAATATCCCTGTTGGCGCCGCGGTTTTTAAACGTGAAAACAAACTTTGGATTGTTTTTGACCATTTGCAGAATGTTGATATTGACGAAATCAGACAGGCTGCAAATTCCTTAGCTGATGAAATTTTCCAATTTCCACACCCTGCCGCAACCGTTATACGCATGAACCTGAAAGACGGGGTAAATGCCTTTGTCCGTAAAGAAGGTTTACTCTGGATTGTTGACCTCACAACCAGTGATGTTCCACCCGTTCGGGATATGAACATTTACATCCAATATGACAACTTTCAAAACGCATACATTTTCCTACCCACTGAAAATAGCGGTAATATTGTTTCGGCCATTGACCCTGATATCGGTGATATTATAACAGTTGCCCCTTTGTCTGATGTTGGCACAGGAGTGGATCGGCCTTATCATTATGCTGAATTTGATATGCTTGACACCAGACAAGGTACAGCATTCATCGTAAAGTCACAAGACATCGCCATAAATCGCGGAAACAGCGGACTGACTATCAGAGCTCAAAATCGCGGTTTAAATATAAGCAACGACCTTGAAGCTCAAAAAAGGCGTCAAAGATTCGCCCAAGCGGGAAGTGATCTACAAACATTCAATATTAAAACATCGCCTCAACTCCTGAAAATGCCATATATAGACGCTTTGGATCAATTGCGGCAAGATATAATTTCTGCTCCGGATGAAAAGAAAAACCAAGCCCGACTGGAATTGGTAAAATTTTTTATAGCCAAAGGATTGGGCACCAATGCCCTTTACATTCTGCACCAAATTCAGGACAATAATCTTCCTGAAGCAAACACCGAAGCATTTCATGCGCTCCTGGGTGTGGCCAACTTCTTAACTTTTCGCTACAATGAGGCTATTGAAGATTTTGAATATGGAAAACTCCCTGAAAATGATGAGGCTGTTTTCTGGCGTACATTGGCCTCAAGCGCTATTCATTACCAGCCGGAAAACAATTTGGTCCTGATGTCATTCATCAGGCTCATTCAAGACTACCCTCAAGAAATAAAAGATGCCATAGCCGTTGTCGCGGCTCAGAATGCTTTAACCGCCAATGATGATATTGCCACTCAAAACTTTATAGACATCTTAAAAACAGGAACGGATCGGTTGAGGGATAGAGATGCTCAGATACGTTATCTATCAGCCCAAAAATTAGACATGCAGGGTTATCCGCGCAACGCCATAAAGGAATATCGTGAACTGGAAAACAGTAATTCCCAAAAATATTCATCATTGGCTCGTTATGAAAATATCATTCTTAGTCAGCGTATAAACGCCATGCCGCTTCCCGAGGCTATCAGTGGATTGGAAAGACTGAAATTTGCGTGGAGCGAACACCAATTCAAATGGAAATTACTCAACAAACTGGCAGACTTTTATGTTCGCAATAATGATTATTATAATGGAATACGCACCCTTCAAAGTGCCATGCCGTTAACCGATGAAGACGGGAAAAAGGAGCTCATAAATCGCATGGTTAACTGGTTTGAAGATATTTATCTTAATAATCAGGCTGATACCAAAATATCTGCGGTAAAATCTCTTGCCCTATACCAAGATTTCGAATGGTTGTCAGAAATAAGTAAAAATCAAAATATCATCATCCAAAAATTAGCTGACCGTCTTGTCGCAGTTGATCTCTTGCCCAGAGCCAGAGATTTATTGCAGCAATTATTAAAAAAGACCACCTTAACAGAAGAAGAAAGAGCCAAAGCGGGAGCTCGTTTAGCGGTTATTCATCTTTTTGAAAAAAAGCCCGATTTGGCTCTGTCTATTATTGAAGAAACGAAATCTGCCAACCTTTCTCAAGGTTTGGAAGCTCATCGTCGGGTAGTTAAAGCGCGAACATTGGCAGACTTAGATAAGACACAAGAAGCGCTTAACTTACTGGAAGAAGATTACAGCAAAAATGCCTTGTTACTCAAATCTGAAATTTTTTGGAAAGCTGAACGCTGGGCGGAAGCCTCTGATACGATTAAATACCTTATAACGCCTCCGGTTAAAGGAAAACCGCTCAGTGATGAGCAAATTTCATTTATTTTGGACTGGGCAACGGCGCTGAAAAAAGCCGGAAGAGAAACCGTTCTGGTTCGCCTCAGAAATAAGTTTTTACCTTATTTTGCCAATACAAACTATAACAGTGCCTTTAATGTTTTAACCGAGCATCTGGAAAGAGATACTGTTGACATCCGTAAAATCAATAATATAGTAAATGATGTCCAGACCTTTAGCAATTTTGCTAAGGCTTATAATGAATCGTTAAAAAATACAGATTTAAAATAATGGCCTCTCTATTCCAAATAGAAAGCCCCTTTCAACCCGCCGGAGATCAACCGCAAGCAATTCGTGAACTTTGCGAAGGCATAGAACGGGGCGAAAAAAATCAAGTGCTGCTCGGCGTCACCGGAAGCGGCAAGACTTATACTATGGCCAAAATCATTGAGCAAAGCAATCGTCCGGCAATCATCATGGCTCCTAATAAAATTTTAGCAGCCCAACTTTATAGCGAAATGAAAGAATTTTTCCCACACAACCATGTAGAATATTTCGTTTCCTATTATGATTATTACCAACCGGAAGCTTATGTTCCTAAAACAGATACTTATATCGAGAAAGATTCCGCACAAAATGAACAAATAGACCGCATGCGCAACGCCGCCACCAGAAACATTTTGGAAAACCGCGACGTTATTATCGTTGCTTCGGTATCCTGCATTTACGGTTTGGGAGATGTAGAATCTTATGCCGCAATGACCATTCATCTGGAAAAAGGGCAAGAAATCAGCACAAAAGATTTAGCGCTTCGTTTATCAGAACTCCAATACGAGCGCAATGAAATGAATTTCGTTCGTGCGACTTTTCGTATTCAGGGCGACACGGTTGATATATTCCCGGCACACTATGAAGACCGCGCTTGGTGCATATCTTTTTTTGGTGATGAAATTGAGAATATCAGTGAATTTGATCCCCTAACCGGAAAACGCACTGCAAAATTAGACAATGTCGTTGTTTACCCCGCTAATCATTACGTCACCCCTCGTCCGGCTGTTTCTCAAGCCATTATCGGTATAAAAAAAGAACTGTCCGAACAAATACACACTTTTCAACAAGAAAACAAGTTACTTGAAGCACAACGAATTGAACAACGCACTCGTTTTGACTTGGAAATGTTGGAAGCCACCGGACATTGCAAAGGTATTGAGAACTATTCGCGCTATCTGACCGGACGCAAAGCCGGTTTTCCACCTCCCACACTCTTTGAATATTTACCCCCTGACACCCTTGTTTTCATTGATGAAAGTCACGTTTCCGTCCCGCAAATCGGCGGAATGTTTCGAGGAGATTTCAATCGTAAAAGCACTCTGGCGCAATATGGTTTTCGCTTGCCGTCTTGTGTTGACAATCGACCTCTGAAATTTGATGAATGGAATCAAATGAGGGGGCAAACAATCTTTGTATCAGCCACTCCCGGAGACTGGGAACTTGAACAAAGCAAAGGTGTTTTTGCCGAACAGGTTATTCGTCCGACCGGCCTGACAGATCCTTTATGTATTATCCGTCCTGTTGAAAATCAGGTTGACGACCTAATGGAAGAATGCCGCAAAACAGCCCTGAAAGGTGAAAGAGTTTTAGTTACGACTTTAACAAAAAAAATGGCGGAAGACCTAACCGAATATCTGAATGATAACGGAGTAAAAGTGCGATACCTTCATTCGGATATTGATACACTGGAACGCATTGAAATCATTCGCGACCTGCGTCTTGGTGTCTTTGATGTGCTGGTCGGCATTAACCTTTTGCGAGAAGGGCTTGATATTCCCGAATGTTCTTTGGTCGCAATTCTAGATGCTGATAAAGAGGGTTTCTTGCGTTCAGAACGTTCTCTCATTCAAACAATTGGTCGTGCAGCGCGCAATGCGGAAGGCCGCGTTATTCTCTATGCCGATAAGATAACAAAATCTATTGATGCCGCCCTGACAGAAACCAATCGCCGAAGAAAAAAGCAACTGGACTACAACCTCAAAAACGGCATAAAACCACAAACCATTAAGAAAAAAATTTCCAGCGCACTCAGTGAAATGACTGCCGGAGACTATATCGAAAACACCGCCCACGAAGTTGAACAACTCAAAGATATTGATAAGAAGTTACATGACTATAATAAGCTCATGAAAGAAGCTGCTGCTAACCTCGAATTTGAAACTGCCATGGTTTACCGTGACAAAATCAAAGAATTAGAGCAGCTTTATCTCAAGAGCTAACCTACTCAACCGTTACGGATTTTGCCAAATTTCTAGGCTGATCAACCTCACGCCCCAAAGCATCGGCAACATAATATGCCAAAAGCTGCAATGGAATATTAACCAACAGTGGAGACAGAACCTCATCTGTTTGCGGAACATTCAAAACCTTATCAAACAAATTGTGTCCTAAGGCAGCCTCTGCCGGCATAACCCCAATCAAACGTGCATGACGGGCTTTTACTTCTTCGCAATTGGAAAACATCTTATCAAAAGTTTGCGTTCCGGGAACCAGAATAGCCACCACCGGCATATTTTCATCAAGCAATGCTATCGGACCATGCTTTAACTCTCCGGCCGCATAACCATTAGCATCAATATAGCTGATTTCTTTTAACTTCAAAGCTCCCTCACAAGCAGAAGCCAAGTTTACCCCTCTTGCCATAAAGATAAAATGTTTAAAAGAAGCGTATTCTTGCGCGCAGGCCTGAATCTCCGAAGTATTACTCAAAATCTCTTCCATTTTTGCCGGAATTTCCATCAATTCTTGCTTTAAATTGTGCAATTTTTCAAATGGCAGCGTATTCCTTTCTTCTGCAACAGCCAGCGCCAGCATATACAAACTCATCAATTGCGCCGTATATGATTTTGTAGCAGCCACGCTCACCTCTATTCCGGCCATTAACGGCAAAACCATATCGGAACAACGAACAATACTTGAATCTTCACGATTAGTAATGGCTAAAATACGTGCGCCGCAATTACGAGCCTGCTTCAACGCCGTCAACGTATCCGCCGTTTCTCCCGATTGAGAAATGCCGATAGTCAGCGTTTTATTATTAGTTAACTGACGTTTATATATATACTCACTCGCGGCCTCAACACTCACCGGAAGTTCCGCTAATGTTTCAAAAGCGAATTGAGCAACCTTTGATGCATGAAGAGATGTGCCGCAAGCCACAATTTCGATTCTCTCAATACCGTTCAGTAAATCGGAAACCTTAATTCCCTCCAATTGAATCTTAGCATCAACATTTTTCAAACGCCGGGATAACTGTTTGCGAATAATATCCGGCTGCTCGTTAATCTCTTTAAGCATAAAATGTTTATAACCGCGTTTACTTACCGCCTCTGGCGACCACTCCAACGGCTCAGCTTTCTTTTCAATAGTCAAACCGGAAAAATTTTTAACCCTGATTGTAGAACGACCGACAATCGCCAATTCATTATCATCAAGATAAATCACTCTTTCTGCTTTTCCTATTAATGCCGGAATATCACTGGCAACCAGATTTCCCTCACTCCCCAAACCGATAATCAGCGGAGCATTTTTGCGAGCCGCTACAATCTTATCCGGCTCATCTTGATGCATAATACAAAAAGCAAACGCCCCCTTCAACTTACCAACAGCTCTGATAACGGCCGTTTCTAAAACGCCGCATTGTTTATATTCATCGTCAATTAAATGAACGGCTGTCTCCGTGTCGGTCTGAGAAAAGAAATGATACCCTTTTTTCCGTAATTCAGTCTTAAGTTCTTTGTAATTCTCAATAATACCATTATGAACCAAAACCAACTTTCCATCATTTGACTTATGAGGGTGCGCATTATCAACTGTGGGCTGTCCATGCGTCGCCCAACGAATATGTCCAATCCCCATTTGAGATGACTTGATATTGTTTTTTGCCAACTGCAACACATTATTCAGATTGCACAATTTCCCTTCCGCCCGATAAACATCTATTGAACCATTGTCATTCAATGCAACACCGGCAGAATCATAGCCTCTATATTCCAAACTTTTCAAACCATCCAGCAAAATATCCGTTACCGCACTATCCCCGATATATCCGACAATTCCACACATAACTTTCTCCTAAGCAGCAATCTGTCCTTGTTCAACAACATTTAAAACACGTAAAACATTTTCTTTGTTACGTTTTTTTATTGGGCGTATCGGACATCCGGCATACACGGTCCACGGCTCAAATTTATAGTTTGACGGCACAAAACTGAGCGCTCCGATTGTGACACCTTCGGGAATATGGTTGTTCGGCATAATAACGGAATTTGTTCCCACACCCGTATATTCACCCAACGTAACATTTCCCTGAATCTCTTTAACATTAGCAACCGAATGAGTTACCGGCTCATTAACATAATCATTGCTGCTCAACCAAATTCTGACTCCGGAAGCAAGACTTGAAAAACTTCCCATTTTAAAAACATATTTTCCATCACCGCCGGCAATATACACACCCGGAGCAATTTCACAATCAGAGCCAATTTCACAAGCCGAAGAAATACGGCAAAAATCAGCAATTCGAACATTATCGCCCACATGCACTAAATCCGGCTTTTTTATAATAACATATTCACCTAAAACAAAGTTTTTTCCATGTTGCATCGCAAACTCCTCAATAACTGTAATATGAGGATTTTATAGGTATCTCCCCCTTCCTGCAACTCACATAATATTAATCAATATTACATAACACCTTGATTTTATGTAACATTTTGAAACTTTACGTGATTTCAAAAAACAAAAATATCGAAAATTCAAAGTCCAAGTTCTTTAGAACCGCAAGCTGTTTGAATTTTTTTCAATTGCTGATTTAAACCTTCTTGCGCCTCTTTGGCTTTGGAAAACTGCACCGCCGTTTGTTGTAAATAAACAGACTGCAGTTGCTGCATAAATCTTGAGGTTTTAATATTAAGAGGCTTTATCAAACCGCTCAATTCATGCCCGCCGGCATACTTATCAAGCAAACGCTGATAATCATCAGAATTCCGGCTCTCGCGTTTAACTTGCGCGTTAACCTGCTCTTCCGACGGCATATCAAAAGAATTTACAACCAACAACCTCAAATCATGAGATTTTTTAATTTTCATATAATGCATATGACAACCTTGAGGATAACGCCAGCCACTGGCTTCTCTGTTATAATGAAAAAGCTGTTTTTCATCAAACCCACCATACAAAAGCAAATCTTCTTTAATCTCGGCATATTCCGGAACACAATGCAGAAAATAATCGGAACAATTCGCCAGTGCAAACGTATCAAAATATTTTGGCATGCAAGAAACACGCAGCATCGGGTTAACCAAAACAGCTTTAGACTCCTGCAAAATTTTGCTGACATCTTCTGTTAGAGGAAGTTTTTCATTAAGTTGATTTTCCAGCGCTCTCTCCAACGAACTAACAACCATTCCGCCGAAGCAATGGCCAAAAAACATCACCCCACCCATCTCATGACTTGCCCGAGTAGCACCATATAACTTACCGGAAGGAGATGTTAAACGGCTTTTTATAATATCATCAGCCAATTTCTCTACTCCGGAATCAATTTTTCCCTCACGATTGTAATCAACATTTATTTTTCTGGCCGCATCATCGTACCAAGCGGCAAAAAAACGACAGTTCGCCGTATCAACACCAACAAATTCCAGTCGACGTTTCATTCCTTCAATACCGCTCTGCGCATTAGTCAGAACCTTATCTACGCAACCACCGTATGATTGAGGAGAAAGATTTTTTCCCTGAAAGATAAAAACCCAAGGTTGAGCTTTATTCTCCTTTGACAGATCAACCGCCTTTCCTTTTTCATCAACCAGCGTTATCTTCATTACATTCGTCCCTATTATATACTGCTCACATTGTAACACGAGTCCGCTCTTTTGCCAACAAAAAAGGCATCTGAATAGATGCCTTTTGTAAACAAGGTCGTTGATTTACGAGCGTTTTCTTTCGCATTTCCTTTTTTCATGCCAAAAAAACACGATGCCAAAAGGTAAAGAACACGCGTACAGAGCCGTCATAAAACCCAGTGTAAACCAAGGTTGCGTGATGATGAAGCTTGCAAACAAAGCCACAAACAACATCATAGGCATGAACATAAAAGACGGAACTTTCAGTTTTTTGGTTGAAAAAGTAGGTAAACGACTAACCATCAAAAATGATACAACCACCAGCAACGTCGCACAAAAAGCATGCGAACGAACAATTGTATATTCCGGAAAGTCAAACGAAATCATCACCGGCATCATAGACAACGCCGCTGCGGCCGGAGCCGGAACCCCCACAAAGAAGTGCTTCCAATATTCCGGTTGAGGCTCCTCGTCAAGCATTGTATTAAAACGAGCCAAACGCATAGCCATACCAATAGACATCAATAAACAAAAGAACCATCCAAATTTAGGTAAATCATATAAAGACCATTGATACAGCAAAATAGCCGGAGCCACACCGAAGCTCACAAAATCAGACAAAGAATCAAGCTCTGCACCAAACTTTGTTGACCCTTTAAGCATGCGAGCCACACGACCGTCCAAACCGTCAAACAATGCCGCAATAAATACACAGAACACCGCTTTCATCCAATCTTCTTGGATAGAATAACGAATAGAAGTCACCCCCGCACACAAAGCCAACATCGTTACAATATTCGGTGCAATTTTCCGAAAAGGAATATTTGTCAGACGTTCGCGCGAAAGTTTAATTTTATTATTAATCCCTTCCATTAAAACGCCTCACCTTTCATCGCCGGAGCATCACTATCCAAACGAGCAATAATGCTCTCACCGGCAACCATCGTCTGCCCCAAAACAACCTGAGGCTCAACCCCTTCCGGCAGATAAACATCTAAACGAGAGCCGAAACGTATCATTCCAAAGCGCTCACCGGCTTTATACTCTTGCCCCGGAACGGCATCACAAACAATACGACGAGCAACCAAACCGGCAATTTGCACAAAACAAATTTCTTTGCCGCTCTTTGTTTTCATCGCCAACAACTGGCGCTCATTATCCTTGCTGGCCTTATCCAAAGTCGCATTAAAAAACTTACCCGGTACATAAACTGACTTTGTAATTTTTCCTGCAGCCGGAGCACGATTCACGTGAACATTAAATACACTCATAAAAACACTGACCCGAGTAAACATCTGATCGCCCATCTCCAACTCCGCCGGAGCCTTAACTTTTGCAATCATTTGAACAATACCGTCAGCCGGAGAAACGACCACATTCTTAATCTGTGGTACATAGCGCTCAGGATCACGGAAAAAATAATAACACCAAACGGTTAAGAACAAACCTAACCACCCCAATGGCTGCCATACAATTGCCAATAACGCTGTTATTGCAGCAAAGATGCCTACAAATCGCCACCCTTCATTATGAATATTGGGCAATAAGTAGTTGCGCCAAGAAAGACTAATACTTTTCATATCTTAGATTCCTTATGTTATCCTTACTTTCCGTAACTGTCGGGACGCTGTCACCTGCCACAGCCGAAGCATAAGGACGGGTTTATTCACAAGCCTACTCAAGCATAATTTAAGCAAAGAAACAAGAGTAAATTAATTTTAGCACACAAATCCACGCCCCCAAAAGAGATTGAATAAAAAAACAAAATTATCCCTTGCAATTAGAAAAATTCTTATATATAAACAAAAAAGATTTTGCGCTTGTGGCGGAACTGGTAGACGCTGCAGACTTAAAATCTGTTGCCCGCAAGGGCGTGCCGGTTCGATTCCGGCCTAGCGCACCAATAAAAAAGCCACCTTTATGGTGGTTTTTTTGTTGATATGTAAGAAAGGAGTATCGAAGCGGCACAGTGCCGGTTTGGGTTGAGTTTTTAGGCGGATATATACGTCGGTCTGCATAGCAGAAAAAACGAAACAGGCGAAGCCATTCCGGCCTAGCGCACCAATAAAAAAGCCACCTTTATGGTGGTTTTTTTGTTGA
>CAZZNV010000007.1:40544-59788 GCA_964655915.1 uncultured Azospirillaceae bacterium
AGCAGAAAAAACGAAACAGGCGAAGCCATTCCGGCCTAGCGCACCAATAAAAAAGACACCTTCTCTGATCTGTCCCCCGAAAATTGGACAGTTCACTCAACGGAGGTGTTTTTTTGTTATATAAACCCAAGGCTTTGAATTAGTTCGAAACTTCTTTTAGCTTTGCGAGAGCGGAACGACCGCGGTAACGCTTAGTTATTCGCTCAAAGCTGGAAAGCGGTAACTTTCGCAGCGGCGCATTTTTGAGATTTTGAGAAAGTCTGTCAATACTACTGAAATCGCCTTACCATATGCACAAATTTAATATGTCATTCTATTACGTTATTCTATAAGCCTCATAGCCGCAATAACATTTAATACCCTGTCTTGGTCTTCCGGAGCAAGCGAACGCATTACTTTTAAAAGTTTCTTCTCATTATCAGACATATCAACAGGTTGCGCCATATATTTAAGATTGGCAGAGATGTTTCCCGCTTGCCAAGAAAAAAACATAACTGCGGCAATCTGGCGAGCTTCCTCAAGAGAGGGAGTATTCTCTACTCTTTCATAATCAGAATATTCACTTTCCCCCATATTTAAAAGGCTTGCAACACGACGAACATTCAATCCTAAAAGCTCCCTTGTTGCCCGTAAATAATTATGCAGATTACCCTCGTCAAGACCTAGTACAGAGTCTATCCTTTTATCCACATCAATCAAATCGCTAACATTACAATTCAAGGCCACAGCAAGCTTTTGAGCGACATCAACCGTATTTAAACGGGCTTTTCCACATTCAATCTGAGAGATTCTTTGTTGCGCAACACCTGAAAGTTCTTCTAAACGGCGTTGGCTTATGCCTTTTTGCTTTCTTATTTTCTCAAGTTTTGAACTCATTTTTCACTCCTAATTCAACTATACAACAAAAATATAACAATAAATTATTGTTGGAGTCAAACAAAAAAGCATCACGAATGATTTTGAAAAAATCAAACTCAGGCTAAATAGATTCCAAAAGCTTTTTATAGGCCTCTATAACCACTCTGTTTTTCGGAAAATTTTTAGTTTCTCGATAGGCCAACAAATGAAAGTTCAAGGCCATACCGCATTTTATCCCTTCTAACCAAACCAACCCGTTTTGCGCCAAAGATGTCGGAAGCAAACAAATCCCCACATCATTGCGAACGGCATCAAGTAAATCAACCATACAATTAGAGCAATAAACAACATTTTTAGCCGATTTATAAATTTCCTTCCACGGTTCATCGTAGCTAAAAGTTGCGTGTTTGAGCAGAATTCTATGATTTTCAAGCAAATCTTGCAAATTATTCGGCTTTCCATGTTTGGACAGATATCCGACCGATGCCAAAAAGCCGCACTCAACTTTTTTGTTCATAATCTCCACAATGTCAGAATTATTCGGAATTTTGCTGCACAACGCCACATCAAACGCATGATTACGTATATCAGGATCATCAAGAGTAAGAATTGAAACAACCGATAAATCAGAAAAATCTTTCAAAAACTTTTCATATTGCTCAAAATCAAGATAGAATCTTAAGTTTACATTCATTGCCACACGCACTTTCCCTCTTATAACCGCATTGCGTGTAGACATACCATATATATTGTGCAACACCTCTTGCAACACCGGTACCTGCCGAACAACCTTTTCACCATCTTCCGTAAGTTTACTGCCTTTATCGTTAGAATACAACAACTTGACACCAATATCGGCCTCAAGATTTTCAATATATTTATTCATCGTCTCTATTGACATTCCCAGAGTTTCAGCGGCCTTTCTTTTTCCCGAAAACTGACTGACTGCACCTAATAAAAACACTCCCTGAATGTTGCTAAGGTCCTTTTTATTTAACATTTGCAACCTCTCCACAGATACAACCTAATAGTAGTATATTTCATGCAATACACCATTGTAAAGAATTTTATGGTAATTTTCCAAAAAAGCTTTTCGCCGACCTTTAAAAAACTTGCACATTTGGAAAAGTTACGCTAGACCATAACAAAATAGCAAGGATTAGAGTATGAAAGTTGACCTTTTTGATTTTGAACTTCCTAAAGAATTAATTGCGGCACAACCGGCGCACCCCAGAGACACCTCTAAATTGCTGGATTTATCTGTCGCAGACCAAATAAGCGATCGCCGCTTTTTCGAGTTGCCGGACCTCTTACATAAAGGTGATGTTCTGGTGTTTAATGATACCAAGGTTATTCCGGCCCGCCTCTACGGCTCTCGCGGAAATGCGCTTGTAGAAGTTACTCTTTACCACCCTGTTGACGGCATTCAATGGTGGTCTTTCATAAAAAACTCCAAACGCCTGAAACCTAATGACACCATCCGTTTTTATACCTCAGAAATTTCCGCGGAAACATCAGATTTCAGCGCAACTGTTGTTGAAAAAAAAGATGATGACGGTGTGCTGATTTCATTCGATTGCTCCGCCGAAATGCTCACGCAAAAATTAGAACAATACGGTTTCATGCCGCTCCCGCCTTATATCAAACGCGAAAAACCGAGAGCCGGACTATGGGATAAATTTGACGACAAAGAAAATTATCAAACAGTTTATGCCAAACACCAAGGAGCAGTTGCAGCTCCAACCGCCGGCTTACACTTCACACCGGATATATTGGAAAAATTAAAACAAAAAGAAATTAAACAAGTTTTTCTGACTCTCCACGTCGGAGCCGGAACTTTTCTTCCCGTTAAATCCGATGATACCAAAGACCACAAAATGCACGCGGAATACGGTATTATTACGGATGATGCCGCGCAAACAATCAATGAAGCCAAGAAAAACGGAAACCGGATTATTGCCGTGGGAACAACTTCACTCAGGCTTTTGGAAAGCGCTTCTGATGAAGCAGGAACCCTGCACCCCTTCAATAAAGAAACGAATATTTTTATTACCCCCGGCTACAAATTTAAAATGATTGACGGGCTTATCACCAACTTCCATCTGCCTAAATCCACGCTGTTTATGCTGGTGTGCGCCGTTGCCGGAACAGAAAGAATGAAACAGGCTTACCGCCACGCTATTGAAAAAAATTATCGTTTTTACTCTTACGGAGACAGCTCCTTTCTTAGTTGCGTAAACAAAATTTAACCTTTTAAAGTTAACATGCAAGTCTCAAGAGAAAGGGATTCTGCGTGCGTAAACTAACCCAAAAAATCGAAAAAATTTTACCTTCCGTAAAAGATGGATTATTTCCTACTGCTTTTTTCGGAATTGCCACTGTCTGCTTTTTTCTGAGTGCTCCATTCTCAACAACAACTCTAACAATCGCACACAGTTTATTCTACACCGTAGCCCTCGGCATTTTTATGGCTTTGCTCTATTTTAACCGCTCTAAACCAATCTTTTTTACCTTTTGCATAGTCATTTCATATATCCTTATAAATCATTTAAAAATAAATCTTGGAGAACAATACCTCCTCTCCGCTGAATATCAAAATTTGTGCCTTTTTCTGCCGATTAACCTGCTATTGTTCTATTTTTTGCCTAATCAGCGTTTATCCTCAAATAAAAACGGAATTCTGTTATTGAGCCTTTTTTTAGAATATGCCATCGTAGAACAACTTTCCAAACAAGGTATCAATCTAAATCTTCTGACAGACAGGAATTATGGCATAACGGGAATGGCCTTTATTATCTCTGTTGCCGTATTAATCACCTTGTTCATACATGTAACCCTAAGCGGCAAAAATAGATTTTATGGACTATTTTTTGCATATTTAAATATTTTCCTCGGTTTATTCTATTCTTCTTCAGCCAGTGGATTAAGTTTGTTTTTCTCCACCGGAATTTGCACGCTTCTGCTGACGACCTGCCTTGATATATACTCTCAAATATACAAAGATGAACTCACTCATCTGGATGGTCGTAACGCCTATATCGCCCACACCAAAAAACTCCCTCACAAATACTGTGTCGGCATTATCTGCATAGATGATTATGACAAACTCAGCAGTATCGGCTCAAAAAATCGTAATCTGATAACACAAATGATTACCGAACGAATTGTTGAGCTTGAAAAGGAAGCTCATATATACCGTTATGCATCTGATGAATTTATTCTTATTTTTAACAATTTGGATAAGAAAGAGAGTTTTGCCCGTCTTGAGGAAATACGCCGTGGCATTGCCTCGGTACTATTCCAATACAACAAACGGCGCAAAGCTTTAAAACTGACTATTTCAGCCTCAGTATCCGAAAAAAAACGTAGTGATGCTAATTCTTACGAAGTTCTGCTACGAGCTGAAAAAATTCTACAAAAAACCAAAACCTTCAGCCAAAACGTTACTTCTCAGGCCTAAAATTTTTATACAAAACCCACAAACCGACCAAAACCAGAGGAATAGACAACATCTGCCCCATGGTAACATATTCAAAGAAAAAGCCTAACTGCTTATCCGGTTCTCTAAACTGCTCTAACGCTACTCGGAACAGCCCGTACAAAATTATAAAAAATGCCGAAACAGTTCCCTTATGCTCACGAATAGTCTTTATCTGCCATAAAAAATTCAGAACCAACAACATGACTAGACCTTCAAAAAAAGCCTCATACAACTGAGAAGGGTGTCTGGGTAAATATCCCCCGTTAGGGAAACGCACGGCCCAAGGCACATCGGTCACCCGTCCCCAAAGCTCATCATTCACAAAATTAGCCAATCGCCCTAAGAAGATTCCTATCGGAACATACAAAACGATTAAATCCGTCAACCCTAAAAACGGATATTTTATTTTTCTTGAATACCAAAAAACGGCAACAATCACGCCAATAACACCACCGTGAAAAGACATGCCGCCCTTCCAAATTTCCAACAAATGCCAAGGTTCTGCCCACATACTCCAGCCACCGTAAAAGAGGGCATACCCCAAACGACCGCCGACAATAATTCCCAGTGTAAGATAAAAAATTAAATCCTCAACATTTTGAGCTGTTAACTCTTGCCCATACTTACGAATATTGCGATTTATCAGATACCATCCCAACAAAATCCCCGCCAAATAAGCCATCGAATACCAACGTATTGCAAACGGCCCGACAGCAAACATAATCGGTGATATTTGCGGAAACTCAATACCTGTCATTTTTCTCCCTCCCTTATTCGATTGTTTAACATTATATTAAGCGCCAAAAAAATATCCACACCTAAAAGCAAAAATAAATTTATAAAAAAATTATCTATTTGATTTAGCGTCACATTTACGAAAATTAAAAAATTCTACTTGTGAATTAAGTGGAAAACTCCGACTCGGAACTTGTATTTCCCGACTCGCCATTGCAAGCTGTACCCATAACGTATTTCGTTACCTTTTTTGTTCTGGAGAATATAAGAATGCAACCGGCTGAGAATTATGCCTTAACATACAACCCGATCGACACCGTTGAAAACATTTTTGCCAGTCGGTCCTTTGAAATCGAACGCCGTAACCTAAACGAGGTTGCTGTTGAAGTTCAGGGAAAATGGAACAATATGCTGCTGTTTTTTGCTTGGGAGGCGAACATGCAATGTATGCATATTTCCTGCCTGATGGACATAGAAACTAAGATTGAGGACCGTAGCAAGATTTTTGAGCTTCTGGCTCTTATAAATGAAGAATTATGGGTTGGGCATTTCTCTTACTGGACAGAACAAAATATTCCCGTATTTAAACATTCCGTTTTCTTAAAAAATAATGAAAATATTTTTGAAAACAACATTTCGCAAGTTATCGACATCGCCATCAAAGAATGTGAAAGAATGTATCCGATTTTTAAGGTTGTTCTCACCAAAGGAATGGAGCCTAAACAAGCCCTTTACCCTATGTTGATGGACACTCTTGGGCAAGCATAGAAAAAGGGAGAAAACATTCGTTGTTTTCTCCCTTTTTCCTCCAGAGTCACACAGGTTGATAGTAGTCAACCACATCCTGAAGTGTTTTGAACTCCTTGTCCTCAGGGACATAGCCCCCGAAAAACATGTCAAGCTCAAGCTTAAACGCGGTCATGTCCAAACGGGTCATACCCAAATCTTCGCGCAACCGATGCTGTGGCTGCAAGGCCATGTCTTCGCACCACCAAGCTACCTCTTTCAGCATAGCTTTAATGCGCTCAAGTAAACTGTTTTTTTCCATACGCAAAAAAAATTAATAATTAGACTTTTTGTTACTTTTCTTTTTGCTGTTCAATCTCAGCTTCTGCGGCTTTCCGGGTGAATAATCAGACCGTCTTCCAGAATGCCCATTTGCGAACATCCGAACGGGATTAACCACTCCCAGAGAATCTGCCACAAACATCAAACGTGACAAAAATTTGTTCATATCAAATAATTTTTAAGAAATTTACCAAGTCTTTGTACCTTAATGTTTATCGCTCAATATGTCAATACTTAAAGCGTATTTACTTAAAAAACATCATTTCCTTTTACGATAATCGCTCACATTACGATTATGCATTTTTAGTGTTTCGGCAAAATTGTGTCCGCCTTCACCATTAGCAACAAAATACAAATAACGCGTCTCTTCCGGATGCACCGCGGCCTCCAAAGAAGCTCTTCCCGGATTACAAATCGGAGCTGGCGGCAAACCTACTTCTCGATAAGTATTATATGGACTGTCCACGTCCAAATCCTTACGAGTTAAAGGCCTTTCCAGCTCAAACTTTCCATGTGTCAGAGCGTAAATCACCGTCGGATCTGTTTGTAGCCGCATTCCCTTTCGCAAGCGATTCACAAATACGGAGGCCACCAACTTTCTCTCGTCAGGAACCCCTGTTTCTTTCTCAATAATCGAAGCCAATACAAGCATTTCTTCCATAGATTTAAGAGGCACAGCTCCATCCCGCTCGTTCCACAATTCTTGTTTCAATTTCTTCATCGCCGTCTCTGCTTGCGTTATAATACTATCGCGACTGTCGCCAAACACGAAACTATACGTTTCCGGAAGCAAATCTCCTTCTTGAGGTTGAAGCGTTATATCTCCTCGTAACGAAGGTTCTGCCAGAATAATTTCCAACATCTGGACCGTCGTCAACCCCTCAGGCAAAGTTATTTTTCTGTAATAAACATCACCGTCTGTAATCTTTTTCAAAATATTCATTATTGACGACTGCGGCTTAAAACGATATTCACCGGCTCTCAGACGCTTATCGTCACCTTTTATTTTTGCAGCCAAACAAAATAAAAAATCGCTGCGAATAACGCCCTTATCTTTCAAGATTTGTGCCAATTGCTTAAGCCCAGCTCCTCTGGGAATAACAACAAAGGTCTCTTCTTGCAAAGGCCCATTTCCGTTAACCAACGATTGGTATTGAAAACCGAAGAAAATACAAATAACCGCGAAAAAAAACGCAAAATACTTTACCATACCCGCCACAACAGAAATAATAAATCAGCTAAAATAAACAGGGCGAAAAATAATTTGCTTACAAAAATTTTCGCCCTGTTATCAGATTCTCACAACCCGAATTATCCCTGATATTTTTTGAAAATAATCGAAGAATTTGTACCGCCAAAGCCAAAAGAGTTTGACATAGCAGCCTTGATTTCCCGCTTTTTAGCTTTTAATGGAACAAGGTCAAAATCAGCCAATTCGTCAGCAGGATTATCCAAATTTAATGTCGGCGGACAAATCTGGTCACGCAAAGCCAAAATCGAATAAACCGCTTCAACGGCACCGGCTGCGCCCAACAAATGCCCGATAGCAGATTTGGTAGAAGACATAGAAACCTTTTTGATTCCTTCATCTCCAAACAACCTCTTAACAGCTAAAGCTTCACCCACATCTCCTGCTGGCGTAGATGTTCCATGGGCATTGATATAACCAATATCGCTCAACGCAACACCATTTTCTTCAGCATGTTTAACCGCCATTGCCATCGCACGATAAGCTCCGTCACCTGACGGCGCTGTAATATGATAAGCGTCACCGCTCATACCATAACCGACAAGCTCCGCATAAATTTTAGCACCACGGGCTTTAGCATGCTCCAACTCTTCCAAAACCAAAGCACCTGATCCCTCACCCATAACAAAACCACTGCGCTCCTTATCCCATGGACGCGAAGCCTTTTCCGGTGTTTCATTAAAGTCGGAAGTTACCGCTTTCATTCTGGCAAACCCCGAAAGCCCTAAAACATTAACGGCAGATTCGGCACCGCCGGCAACCATCAAATCGGCGTCACCCCTGGCAATCATAGCGGCAGCATCACCAATAGCATGTGTACCCGTCGAACAAGCTGTCACACAAGCGTGGTTCGGACCTTTCAAACCGTATTTAATAGACAAATTGCCTGAAATCAAATTAATCAAAACTGAAGGAATAAAGAACGGAGAAATCCTCTTCATGCCCACTTCATTAAACGAGATGGAATTATCATAAATTGTTTGCAAGCCGCCAATTCCGGACCCCATCATCACACCGGCACGATATTTTTCTTCCTCTGATACATTTTCCGGATTCCAACCGGCATCGTCCAACGCATCACTACCGGCAGCCATTCCGTAGAGAATAAATTTGTCGTTTTTCTTTTGATCTTTCGGAGCCATAACCGTATCAGGATTAAACTCGTTCTCGGCCTCTCCCCAGGGAACTTGCCCGGCTATGGTGACAGGAATATCTTTCAGGTCAACACCCTGAATTTTACGAATACCGGATTGTCCAGCCAAAATACTTTTCCAGTTGTGTTCAATCCCTCGTCCTAACGGTGAGACAATGCCCATTCCCGTAACAACAACTCTTCTCATACGTTTTTCCTTATTATGTTAGACAACTTTACCCTTATATACAACGAAACTCGCTTAGTCAAGCGAGTTTCATCATATCCAATAAGCTCGAAATATTAAGCATTCTTAGAAAGATAATCGATAGCATCTTTAACGGTAAGAATCTTTTCAGCGGCCTCATCAGGAATTTCGCAACCGAATTCTTCTTCAAAAGCCATAACCAATTCTACTGTGTCCAAACTATCAGCACCCAAATCGTCAATGAAGCTGGCGTTATCTGTTACTTTTGTTTCTTCAACACCTAAGTGCTCTGCAACGATTTTCTTAACGCGGTTAGCTGTATCAGTCATATGATAAAACCTCTAAAAAATTAAAACAAATTAATCGGACCAATCACAGCCCGTGATGTTTTGTTAGCACAAGTTTATGCATTTTGACAAGCATTATTTTAAAAAAACATACACCACTTGCAATTAACCCTTGCTAAAAAGCGCAAAAAACTTATACTTTTCACAGACTGAAAAGGTGGATAAAAATATGAACGAAATTATCAAAACAGACCAATTAACCAAAAAATTCAAAATAAAAAAAGCCGCATCAGGATTGAAAAGCTTATTTCATCCCGAATACAAAAGCGTTACCGCTGTTGATAAAATATCTTTCAGCATTCACAAGGGAGAAAGGGTTGCCTTTATCGGCCCGAACGGAGCCGGCAAATCTACTACCATAAAAATGCTCTCCTCCATACTATACCCAACCTCCGGCACTGCTGAAGTTATGGGAATGGTTCCGTGGTCCAACAGACAAAAATTGGCCTATCACATAGGCACCGTTTTCGGACAACGTTCCCAATTATGGTACAATTTACCCGTTCAAGACAGCTTTGGCTTATTCGGAAAAATCTACAATCTGGATGAAACAAAATTCAAACGTCGCTTGTCACATCTGGTAAAGCTTTTTGAGATTCGCGACCTTTTAACCCAACCGACACGCAGTCTGTCGTTGGGACAAAGAATGCGCTGCGAAATCGTTGCTTCGCTCATTCACAATCCGCAAGTTTTGTTTTTGGACGAACCGACCATCGGTTTAGATGTTAGCGCCAAAGAAATTATCCGCACACTCATAAAGAAACAAGCTCTGGAAGAAGAAACCACGCTCTTGCTGACCTCGCACGATACGGATGATATGGAAAAAGTCTGCGATAAAGTTATTATCATCAATAAAGGAAAACTCATTTTCAATGGCACACTGAGTGCGTTAAAGGATTCGTACCTAAAAAAGAAATATATTGAAATTATAACCGATTCCGGTGAAAAACTCCGCACAGAAGTTTTAACGGACAAAACTCCCGTAAAACAGGCTGTTGATGAACTTGTAAAAAAACACCACATTGTTGACATGACCATTGAAAATCCTCCGATGGAAGAAATCATCAAGGAGATATATAAACGTGATTAATCCCCAAATATCTAAATACGGCGCGGTTTTCCTTATCTCTTTCAAACAAGCGTGGACAAACAAGACAAACCTTTCGGGTATGTTGTTCTTTTTGTTTATCTTATTGTTCATTTACAATCGGTTATGGGTTGTAATCGGTATACAAGATAATGTTTCAGGGTTGAATGCAACCTTCATATGGTATTTGCTCTTGGCAGAAATGATAATTTTATCCCGACCGAGGGTGGAGAGGATTCTTTTTGAAGATATTCGCACCGGAAATCTGGCTTATTACACCAACAAACCCATATCCTTTTTTTTAATGCGCTATATCGAAAGCTTAGGAAACATGACCGTTTCATTTTTAATCTGCGGTGGCTTTGGAGTCTTTATCACCATCATCTTAACGGGAACCCCGCCTTTTGAATGGAAATATTTCCCGCTGATTTTTCTTATGTGCTTCATTTCTTCGGCGATAAACGTTCTTATTTATGCAGGCATCGGCCTATGCGGATTATGGATGGACAGCATTCGCACGCTGGGCATGGCAATAGAACGTTTAGCCTTCATTTTCGGGGGAGCTATTTTCCCGTTGAGCATTTATCCCGAATGGTTCGTCAGCATTGCCAAATGGACCCCGTTTTATTCCGTATACTACTTAACAATACGCTTGATTTACGATTTTTCTTGGGCAAATCTGTTTGAAGCATTTCTGCTTAATTTCTGTTGGGTATCGGCAACGGTCGTTTTCATTTGTTTTGCTTATCAAAAATTAATCAAAAAGGTAGATATTTATGGCGGATAAAATCTTAAATACGCTCAAGTTGTTTTTATATATTCAAAAAAGTCATATAAAAACCGCTTTTCAAAACAAAACAGACGCATTTGTAAACATTTTGATGATGCTTATTAATAATCTGGCATTTTTCTTCATGTGGTGGGTTATCTTTAAGTATAAAGACAACAACATTAACGGCTGGGGTATTGGAGAAATGGCTCTTCTGTACATGGCCGTTAATAATGGATTCGGCCTTTTTGCTCTTTTTGCCCGAGGCGTACAACCTCTTCCCGAATATATCGACAACGGAACATTGGATAACTATCTGACAACACCGCGCAATCCTCTGTTTATGATTGCTTCTTCAGAGTCAACTTTTGCCAACTGGGGAGATTTGTTAACAGGATTTTTAGCGTTCTTTTTATCAGGATATGCTTCTATGAAGACCTTTGGCATCATGATAATCGTGAGCTTATTGGTAACGTTTTTGTTTTTCTCTTACGGTTTGTTAATGTCTTCACTGGCCTTTTTTATAAAAGACAGCCAACGTTTGGGAGATAATATATTTATGGCATTTCTAACCTTCGCCAGCCAACCGGCATCAATTTTTACCGGTTGGTATAAAACATTGTTTTTAACGGTCATACCCGCCGGCTTTATCTCATATTACCCTGTTGAATTGATAAAAAACTTTAACTTAACGGATTTGGCAATCATGATAGGAAGTTGTCTGCTGTTTTTCTATTTATCTTTGCGTTTTTTCTATTTCGGATTGCGTCGTTATTCGTCGGGAAATCGTTTTGGTGTGAGATAATGCCAAAAGCTGTTGACAAACAAACTTGTTAAACATAGTTTATTAGTAGATAGACATAAAAATTCATCTGGAGAGAATCATGAAAAAGTTATTTTACATCATTTTAGTTGTCGCAATTCTGTTAGCTGTCAGTTTCTTTGTTAAAAATGAAGCTCCCGTTGCCGAGAATGTTCCCGAAGTTCCGGTTGCCGAAGAAACTGTTGATGCTGAAGCCATCGGCAACATGGAAATTAACACCGAAGACGCCGAAAACATCAGCGACGGAGAAATTGTTGACGGCGAGGCTGTGGAAGAAGTTGAGGAGCTGAACCCCAATGAAACAGCCGATGAAGATGAAACAGTTGTTGAAGACTAAAAATAATTAACTGAAAAAGAGCCGTAGAAATACGGCTTTTTTTATTGTTTTTAGCAAAACAAATCTTATATCCACTACCAAACAATCAGTAAATGGCAGGAGGATATAAAATGAAAGTTGGAATTGTCGGTGCCGGAGCGGTTGGAAGCGCAACCGCATTCGCGTTGATTATGCGAGGTGTGGCCAGAAAAATTGTCCTTATCGATTCGGATGAAAAACGTGCTTTTGCCGAAGCCATGGATATCGCTCATGCCACTCCGTTTGCTTATGCCAACAAAATAAAAGCCGGAAACTATTCAGATCTGTCCGAAAGCGATGTTGTTATTGTTACCGCCGGAGCCAACCAAAAAAAAGGCGAAACCCGATTGGATCTGCTTAGCCGTAATGTAAAAATATTTGAAACCGTTATTCCCAAAATCGTTCAAGCAGCTCCGCGCAGCATTTTGCTGATTGCCTCCAATCCCGTTGACATCATGACCGAAGTTGCGTTGCAATTATCCGGTTTCAAAAAAGAACGTGTCATTGGCAGCGGGACAGTGTTGGATACAGCAAGATTCCGCACTTTACTGGGCTATCATTTAGGAGTGTCGCCAAAATCTATTCATGCAAATGTATTAGGAGAACACGGTGACAGCGAGGTCTTGGTATGGTCAAACGGCGATGCCGGAACAGTACAACTGGAAAAACTGGCTCAACAAGAAAACAAACCGATTACGGCAGACGTAAAAAACAACATTGACGATTGCGTACGCAACGCCGCATATAAGATTATCGCAGGTAAAGGGGCGACATTTTACGGTATCGCCGGCGCTCTGGCTCGCATCTGTCAAGCTATCGCAACAAACGAATACGCCATTCTTACAGTATCAAGCCGACACGCTGACATTGAAGGAATAAAAGATGTGTGCCTCTCACTGCCGACTGTTATCGGAAAACGCGGAATCCATAACATAATTCACCCCTTGCTCAATGACGAGGAACGCATAGCACTTCGCAAAAGTGCCGAAACACTGCACCTCCATTCCAACGAGGCTTTAAGCATCATCAAACAGAGTCCGAAACCGCAATAACTTAATATTTGCAATTCGCTTTTTTTTGGCTTATATTGCCCCAAAAGACGAAATTTTAAGGACAATCAATGGTACAAGTCATCACTTTCGGCTGTCGCATAAACAGTTATGAATCAGAAATATTAAAAGAAAAATTTTCAGCGGTTGATAACCTAATCATCATCAACACTTGTGCCGTTACCGGAGAGGCTGAACGACAATGCCGACAGACGATTCGCAAACTCCGCAGAGACAATCCAGATGCCAAAATCGTTGTCACCGGATGCGCCGCTCAGGTTTCTACGAATAAGTTTTCAAATATGCCTGAAATTGACTTAATTTTAGGTAATAAAGAAAAAACTGAGATAGAGAAATATATAAACAGTGAAATTACCGAAAAAACCATTGTCGGAGATATTCTATCATACGACGGGCATGACGACTATTTAATTACAGGGTTTGAAGGAAGACAGCGCGCATTTGTCCAAATTCAACAAGGGTGTAATCATCGTTGCGCCTACTGCATAATTCCTTACGCCAGAGGACGCAATCGCTCTGTTCCTCTGCCCGATGTGCTAAAACAAATCCGTCAACTTCTGCACGAAGGTTTTGAAGAAATTTGCCTAACCGGCGTAGACATTTGCTCCTACAAAATTGATGATACCGTGCACCAGCCTTCTTTTAGCATCTTGGTTCAGTCTATACTTGAAAACATTCCGGAATTGCCGTCGCTGCAGTTTGGTTCATTAGATCCCGCCGCCGTTGACGGAAAGTTTATAGCCTTAGTCGGACAATATAAAAATATCTTTCCGCATTTTCATCTCTCCGTCCAATCAGGAGATAATGAAGTCCTCAAAAAAATGCGCCGACGCCATACCCGAGAAGATGTTATTGAACTCTGCGCCAAAATCAGAACCGTCCGTCCTGAAGCAACTTTCGGCGCTGATTTTATCTGCGGTTTTCCGACCGAAACGGAAGAACAATTTCAAAACACGGTAAAGCTTGTACACCAAGCAAACATCAACAAACTACATGTTTTTCCCTATTCGGAACGAAGCGGCACACCGGCGGCGCTTATGCCGCAAATTCCCATGGAAACACGTCGTAAACGAGCTCAAATTCTAAGAGAAACAGGAGAACAAAACCATGGTTAATTGGCTAAGAAGTCTAAGCTCGGGATTAAAAAAATCCTCTTCACGTCTAAACGAAGGCATCAGCAGTATCTTTACCCGACGCCGCCTTGATGACGAAACACTGGAAGAGTTGGAAGATTTGCTAATTTGTTCTGATATGGGAATTAAAGCCGCCGGTGAAATTATCAGCAATCTATCTCAAAAGCGGCTCGACAAAGAAATCAGCGAACAGGAAATTAAGCAACTGTTGGCTGACAATATAGGCCAAATAATAAAACCTTGCGAACAAACATTTGCAATCACCCCTAAAAAACCCGCGGTAATACTCATGGTTGGCGTTAACGGTGCCGGAAAAACAACCACAATCGGGAAGTTAGCCAAAAAATTTTCACATCTGCAAATTAGTTTTATTGCTGCCGATACCTTCAGAGCTGCGGCAGTAGAACAACTCACCGTTTGGGGAGAAAGAAATAATATTCCCGTCCACACCGGTCTCCCCGGATGTGATGCCGCCGGCCTGTGTTTTGATGGACTGCAAATGGCTGTAAATCGTGGTGATGATGTCGTTTTCATTGACACAGCCGGACGCCTGCAAAACAAAAAAGACCTTATGGACGAACTGTGCAAAATTGTCCGCGTCATCAAAAAAGTTATTCCTGAAGCACCGCACCATACGTTGCTTTGCCTTGACGCGACCACCGGACAAAATGCCCTGAATCAGGTTAAAACATTCAAAGAAATGGTGCATGTTGACGGCTTGATTATCAACAAATTAGACGGCACCGCCAAAGGCGGTATTTTAGTTGCCATTGCTAAAGAAAACCCCACTCCGGTTTACTACACGGGTATTGGAGAAGGTATCGACGACTTGAAAGAATTCAAAGCCGACTCATTTTCCGCCGGTTTACTCAATCTTCTCTAATAAATCTCCGTATAACTTTATTTACGACTTAACAAAACCCCTAAAACGGATTACCTTGAAAAAAGTTTTGGTGGATAGTAAGAAACATGGAAGATTTACTCAGTTTTATGGAAATACCGCAAAAAACGGGAGAATCGGCGATTCCCGAATTCACGGTTGGTGAGATTTCTAATGAAATCAAACGCCTCGTAGAACTTACTTTTAACAAAATTCGCATAAGAGGTGAAATTTTCGGAGCCAAAAAAGCCGATTCAGGTCATTGGTACCTTTCGCTTAAAGATGAAAATGCTGTTCTTTCCGCCGTTATCTGGAAGGGAACCGCTCTTAAATTAAAATTCAAACCGGAAGACGGACTGGAAGTTATCGCCACCGGAAAAATTACGACTTTTTCGGGAAAATCCTCTTACCAATTAATGATTGAGGATATGGAAATTGCCGGAACAGGGGCTTTATTAAAGCTTTTGGAGGAAAGAAAAAAGCTTTTCGCAGCAGAAGGGCTTTTTGATGCAAATCACAAAAAAAGCATTCCTTTCTTACCTCAAACAATCGGCGTCGTCACCTCTGCCAGTGGAGCTGTCATCAGAGACATCATTCATCGAGTACGCGATAGATTTCCCAGCCACATTTTATTATGGCCAACTCCCGTTCAGGGAGAAGGCGCTGCTGATAAAATTGCCACAGCGATACAGGCTTTTAATAATCTCTCTCCGACAGGAACTCCTCGTCGTCCCGATGTCATTATCGTGGCGCGTGGCGGCGGTAGCCTTGAAGACCTGTGGCCGTTCAATGAAGAATGTGTGGTTCGGGCCGTGTATGCGTCTGAAATCCCGATTATTTCCGCCGTTGGTCATGAAACGGATACCATGCTCATAGACTATGTTGCAGACCGACGAGCCCCGACCCCGACCGGCGCCGCTGAGTTCGCCGTTCCCGTAAAAAGCGAACTTTCCGCAACACTGAAAACCCTTTCAGGACGGCTGCTTACCGCACAAAATCGCTATTTTGAAGAGCGTTTAAATCTATTATCCGGACTGGCCCGCGGCATTCCTAATCTGGAACAAATTTTACAAGAAGCCTCACAAAAATTTGATGACCGTATCGAACGCTTAAACAACGCATTTAAGAATCTTCTACAAAATAAATCAAATTTGATTGAACGTGTCAACTTACGTCCTTACTACATAAAGAATATCATAGAGAAAAAACAAGAAAATATGTTTTCTCTTACCCAAAGACTAAATTCTGTTTCCATAGAATCCGTTTTGAGCCGAGGATTTGCCTGGGTTAAAAACGAAACCGGAGAAACCATATACAATCTTCGCCAAGCACGACAGGCCTCTTCTTTCGATATTACATTTTGTGACGGAACACTACATACACAAAAAGGAAACAACAGCAAAAAAACAAAATCAAAATCTTCAACAGAGGGAAAAAATGAACTGCAAAACGATTTATTTGACTTTTAGCTGCTTGCTTGCAACCACAGCCACCGCCGCTGATTTTTGCGGTAAAGCCGCACAAGGTGAAATATTGGTCGGAAAACAAGCCGGTGCATCATCTGTAATCAGTAATGGACAAGAACTCCGCATTTCTCCCGAAGGCGAATTTTTAATAGCCTTCGGACGCGATGAACAAAAATCGCGCAAAATAAGTTTCATAACCCCTGATAATGAGGTTGTTTCTTTAGAATTGGAAGTCGCCCCCACAAAATGGGATGTTCAAAGTCTTAAAGGCGTTCCCCCGAGAAAAGTTACCCCCTCAGATTCCGACTTACGCGATATTGAAAAAGAAACGAAGTTGGTTCGTGCCGGACAAGCTGATGATACCGAAATTCCTTATTGGAAAAAAGGTTTTATCCGTCCTGTTGAAGGAAGGATAAGCGGCAACTTCGGCGGACAAAGAATTATGAACGGCATCAAAAAAAATCCGCACGGCGGAATGGACATCGCCGTTCCGGAAGGGACACCGGTTAAAGCCGCATCTGACGGCGTCGTTACTCTGGCCGCGCCTGATTTATTTTATTCAGGAAACGTTATCGTCATAGACCATGGCTACGGTCTGCACACAATTTACGCACACTTGAACGAAATGCACATCAAAAGAGGAGATAAAGTTATTCAAGGGCAAACCATTGCACTTTCCGGAAAAACGGGACGCGTCACAGGACCGCACCTGCATTGGGGTGCGTCATATAAAGGGACTCGTTTTAATCCAACATCGTTATTAAATATAAACAAAAGCAATGATTTTTGTTTTAATTTATAAATGAATGAGCTACTATCCAGATAATAGAATTTTACACGGGGTAAAAAATGCAGGAAAATATACATAAACAAATCATTTGGGATTCGATTGTTTGTCTGATTATTGACGATGATAAATTTTCCCGTACTTTTGCCAAAACGGCATTGTACCAAATAGGCATTAAAAACACAAAGGAAGCCAGCAATACTGATGAGGCTTTGGAACTGTTACGTAATTTCAAGATTGATGTTATTCTGCTTGACCAGCAAATGCCTAATCAAAATGGGCTGGACTTTGCCACTCGCCTGAAAAACGGAGGAGTTGACGGCGTAAAAGAAATTCCGATAATAATGATTACGGTGGATAATAAAGAAAAAACCGTTCTGGATGCTAAACGTCTCGGCATTCAGGAATATTTGGTCAAACCTATTTCGCCGCTGGCTCTCAAGAAAAGAATTTGCACGGCCTTCGGACTAAAACAAGAAAGAGTATAATTAGAAAATGTTAAGCAACTATCATTTGATTTTAATCTCTGTTTTACAGGGAATCACTGAATTTTTACCGGTTAGTTCATCAGGACATCTCATTCTGTTTTCAAAATTTACGACTTTTCCGGATCAAGGCCTGGCATTGGATGTTGCCGTTCATGTCGGCTCCATCTTAGCCGTCATGATTTATTTCTCAGATATTCTCTGGAAAATGTTTAAAGGTCTGTTACAAACCTATTTTATTCCCAATTTACGCAATCCTGATGCCAAACCGTTCTGGCTGATAGTCATCGGCACTCTCCCGATTGTTTTTGTCGGCCTTTTGATGAAAAAACACGGCATGGAGTGGCTGCGCAACCCTGAAATTATCGGTTGGACAATATTGGGATACGGAATTTTGCTTTTTATCGCCGACAAATGGAGTATGACAATTCGTAAAATTGAACATCTCACTGCACTTGATGCCTTTTTAATTGGTTGCGCACAATGCCTCGCATTAATCCCCGGTACCAGTCGTTCGGGCATCACAATCACCATGGCGCGCTTTTTAAATATGGAAAGAAGAGAAGCTGCTAAATTTTCAATGTTGCTCTCCATACCGGCTATCGTGGCAGCTGCGGCATTGGTTGCATTAGAGCTCTACCAACAAAACAACTTGAATACAATTATACAAGCGATTGATGGAATAACTTACTCCTTTATTTCTTCTATTGTCGCCATCTATCTGGTGATGTGGTGGCTCAGAAAATCTACATTTTTGCCCTTTGTTTTATACAGAATTGCATTAGGTTCATATTTAATACTTGATTCTTATGGAATAATCAGTATAAATATGTAACGAATCATAATTGATTTATCTTAAGCCCTGATGGCGGAATTGGTAGACGCGCATGCTTCAGGTGCATGTTGGCTCAGCCAGTGGAAGTTCGAGTCTTCTTCAGGGCACCATAACAAAAAAAGACCCCAACGGGTCTTTTTTTGTTATGGTGAATAAGCATTGTTGCAAGCAAGGGAAGCGACAGCGACCACCGCGCGCTTACAATGTTTTTGACCGAAGCGCAGTTAGGTTTGTCAGAACAAACCTTACGTAGCTAGACCCTAAAAAAAACCTCCTTCGTGGAGGTTTTTTATATGGAATTTTGTAAACAGCTCGAACTTCCAGAGGGAAGTTTGACTACAAGCAGCAGGCGGACGGAAGTACGCCGACAGCAAATGCTGGCTGCGCCGTGGAACGAGCAATGCAACGCATTGTCGAGGACAGTCTTCTTCAGGGCACCATAACAAAAAAAGACCCCAACGGGTCTTTTTTTGTTA
>CAZZNV010000007.1:59888-67668 GCA_964655915.1 uncultured Azospirillaceae bacterium
TTTTGACCGAAGCGCAGTTAGGTTTGTCAGAACAAACCTTACGTAGCTAGACCCTGAAAAACCTCCTTCGTGGAGGTTTTTTATATGGAATTTTGCAAACAGCTCCTTCATAAAGTTTTCTTTTATAGCGAAAGGAACTTGCCAGTTTACAATGCATCAACAGTATGCTAAACCGATATTATAAATACATCACCCAAAGGAAAGACTATGGCTGAAAATCCTTCTTTAGCTGTACATTTGCATCTATACGCCCCAGAAATGTGGAAAGAGATAAGAAAATATTTAGAAAATATACAAGACTATCCCTATCATTTGTTTGTGACCTTAACCCAAGATTCTCCCGACATTGCTCAAACCATTACGGATTTTCACCCTGAAACAACCTTTTTTTTAGTAGAAAACAAGGGATATGATGTCGGACCATTCATTCATTTTTTGCACCAAATAGACCTGAAACAATATGACCTGATTCTAAAAATACACACCAAAAGCTTAACTGAAGCTCCCTTAGTTTTCATAAACAACCGACCTCTTAACAGAAAGTTTTGGTTCCGACTTTTATTTGAAGGCGTGCTCGGTTCAGAAAAGCTTTTTCAAAAAAACATAAGCGCCTTCAAACAAGATGAAAAATTAGGAATTATCGGCTCTAAATATCTGATTACTTCTCGCTTGAAACACTCTCCAGAGGTTATCAAAGATGTTAATAACGTGATGAAACAAATGGGCTTCACACCGCCTCCAAAAATAACCTTCGTCTGTGGAACAATGTTCATGATTCGCAGCCATCTGCTGTTTTCATTCAAAGAAAACTTCACGTTAAATGACTTTAAAGTCTCAGACAAAACAGATCGAAGCACCACTTTGGCGCACATTCTTGAACGGGCCTTTGGTTGCGCCGCCATAGCTCAAGGATATAAAATAAAAGGTTTTGACACCGACTATTCTTACTTGTTATACAGCCTCATAACCTCCGTCAAAACTTTCATTTACCGCAAAAAGATTACATCTAAAAACAAACTGCAAATTAAAATTTTCAAAATTCCTGTTTTTTCACGAAAGATCACCTAAATAATGAAAATAAAAACATCTGAACTGACAGCAGCTCTTCTAGACTGGTACAAACATAACGGAAGAAACCTTCCCTGGCGGATAAAAGGCGGTGCACACCCTGATCCCTACATCATTTTGGTATCCGAATTTATGCTCCAGCAAACAACTGTCAAAACCGTGATTCCATACTTTGAAAGATTTATCAAACGTTTTCCCACTATTCAAAACCTAGCCGCCGCATCATTAGAAGAAGTTTATTCTCTCTGGCAAGGATTGGGGTATTATTCACGCGCACGTTCTCTGCACGAAACAGCCAAAACAATTGCCTCCAACGGCTTTCCCAAACACAAAGAAGAAGTTATTAAACTAAAAGGCATTGGCACCTATACAGCGGCAAGCTTTCTGACTTTCGCCTACAATCAACCGGAAACCGTTATTGATGGAAATGTCATCCGTGTCATCTGCCGCCTTTATCATTTGACAGATGCGCCCCAAAACATTACCTCTGTTATTCATCAAAAAGCTCAAGAATTAACTGACCAACATTGTCCGGCCGACTATGCTTCCGCCATTATGGATTTGGGAGCTTTAATCTGCACCCCCAAATCACCTAAATGCTCAATATGCCCTTGGCAAAAGAGCTGCTTATCCCGTAACGCGACAGATCTTGAAAATATTCCTTTCAAGAAAAAAGCAGAAAAAAAACAAATGTCCGGAACTGTCTGCATTATAACCAACTCCAAAAATGAAATATTCATTCGTCAACATACTGAGAAAGGATTACTTTCCGGACTTTACGAATTTCCATGGAGTTTCGAAACAACCTTTTTAGCACACATGCCCCACACAGACACCCAACAATCTGTCACCCATATATTCACCCATATAAAACTTGTTTTATCCATCCGTACAATAAAATCAGACACGATTCCTCTAGATGGAATATTTATCCCGTTTAACAAATTAGAAAATTATGCTCTATCCACGTTAATGAAAAAAATTTTACAAAAAATCAACAAGTAAACACATTCAAATTTGTACGTTTTGATTCTTTTTACTGGAAAAATGATTCTTTAAGTATTATAATAAAAGCGTAACCTAAAAAAGGAGGTAAACAGATGGAATACATTGATGCCACCATTGAGAGCCTCAGAATTCAGCATACTCTTTTAGATTCTGAAATCCAAGAAGAAGAAAACCACGTTTGGAAGAATATGGTTCGTATTGAGCAACTTAAAAAAGAAAAACTGCGAAAAAAAGACGAGCTGCTACGTAAAACTTTGCAATTGCAGTCTTGATAAATTTTCTTAATTTCTCCTCAAATAAAAAAGACGGATTTCTTAAAAATCCGTCTTTCTTGTTCTACTTTCTGGGCGCAAAAAATGTTCGTTTGGGTTGCGCATTAAGCATGCGCTGGATATAACGTCCTTGATATAAATTAATTCCCAAATTATTACCGACTTCTACCGCTTGCGGATCATCAATGCGGCACAAAATCATTTTTGCACGCTCCGCTTTGTTTACATAATCAATAAAATGTCCGTCCTCGCGAACAATATCCATAAACGAGGGGTGCCAAATAATTTTTATCAAATCGCTGTCTAAATTAACCCTATTCAAATATTTCAACTTATCAACCGTAACACCATCAATACAGATTTTATATCCGCGAGACTGGGTAAAATTCCTTACCAGCATATAAGCTTTTATGTCACTGAAAATATCCGTAAGTTGCAATTCCAGTATAACTGTTGAACGCATAGACGCACTGATATTATCGTCAAATTCCAAAAAATCATCAGATAAAATGGTAGACACATTAATATTAACACTAAAGTTCCCCGCCAAGGAACTATCATCATGCCGATTAATAATCTCCAACACACGCTTATCGAGCGTCTCGCTTAACGATAAAAACAACCACGGATTCGAGGTCAAATCCACATCAGGAAGCAACATTTCACGCAAGTCAGGAATAGAGACATACACTTCCTCAAAAACACGCTGTGGAGGCGCTTTACCGATAACAGCACAAATCGACTGCCGACGAATAAAACTGGAAAAATCCGCCATTGATAAAATCTTTTGAATTTTTGACAACATATCCGGCGTCATTTGCCTTTGAAATTTTTTTGTACTCGTATTAAAAACGGCCGCTGAGGATTGTAAAAATTCTTTTTTAGGTGCCGCCTCAGCTTCCTGCGAAAAACGAGCTAAAACATCTTTAATATCTTTTTGAAATAAATCTTTATCGGCAGATAAATCATAAATCTTAACAAAGCCAATCTCTTCCAAATCATCTGAATCTTTTACCGCAGGATCATCTCTAAACATAAAATGAACTTTAACCAAACAAGCTTTAACTTCATCAATGCACTTCTTTCGATAAAAAATAACCATATCTTCATTAGGCAGACACAAAACTTCGCTGTTGGATTTTTGAGTAACATTTTCAAACGTGTCAACAAGTCCCCGCCTCTGCGTCGCTTTGATACTTTGCGAACGCAACATATTCATATTGATTCGCAACACATTATATTCGCTAACCCCTAAACCGAGATTTTTCAAAAAATCAAAAACGACTGCTTCCGGCCTAACAACCGCACCATCTGTATTTTTAGCAGAAACCCCAACCATCGTTTTTACCCCAGTAACTTTTCCAAATAATCCTTTTGAGGACATTCGTCCCTAAAAAAACCAGCCAATAAACGGCGCCGCTTTAAACAATCCGCCACCGAACAAAAATTTCCATGAGGACATTGCCGTTTAACAAGAGCCACTTCCAAATTATCAATATAAGGCCCCTGAAAATTATTTAGTCCGTAATGCACTCCCCAGCGCAAAGATTTTTCATCAACACATTTGGCCAAAATAACCTTATCTTCCCCGTATTCTTCAAAAATTTTCCTCAGCTCTTGGTTATTCGTGTCAAATTCCATCATCGGATCCCAAAATACTTTAACCATATCGGGTTCCAACCTTTGAATATTCAACATATGCAACATTTCCGGACTGGTCGCATCAATCAAAATTTTATGACCGCCACGATGCAAAATTTCCTTTGCCTCAAAATACAACGGCAAATTATTAAATACGTCCATCATCTGTACTTCAACAATAATTTTCTGATTTTCTTTCAAAAAATTTTTAGCAAAATCAACAAATTCTCTCGAAAAAACAGACGATAAATTCAAATTAATGCTAATCTGCTCCGGCCAATTTTTAATATCGGCATTTTTAAACGAACTTATCGTTTTTTTATCCAATGTTTGGGTGAGATAAAGAAAAAGCCAACGATTAGCCACCAAATCAACATTACGACTAAGCATAGCGCTCAAATCTTTTACCGCCACAAAAAATTCCTGAAACAAAACCTTATAAGCTGTCGTCTTATCAAGTCGCAAAACGCTTTGGCGCTTAACTAAACTGGAAACATTTATATCATTATTAAGATAATTGATAATCTCATCAATCTCCGTAGCCTTGACCGCAAACTTCTCAGGCTCTTCCTTATCCAACGGGACACCATTTTCAATTATGCTTTCAATCTGCCGATAAAAAGAAGCAAAATCCTGCGGAAACTGATAAAGTCTGGCAAACTCGCTACTGTCTTTCCCGTACAATATCGGATCAGCCGATAGCCCTTGCCTTAATTTCTCCACAGCAAGTTCCACTGTTGCCGGGGAAATATTTTTTCCCAAAATGGCGAAATCACCGTTTGACAAGATAAACATCAGACCGTTTGTCGCACCAACCAATCCATCAAACATCTTAGCAAAAATTTTAATAAAACGCGGATGTCGATTCTTAGGTTTCAGTTTAGAAACATGAACATACAAAACAGCATAACCGCTCGGATTTTTTGCAATCCGATTCAACGAGTCCAACAGGTACCTCTCTGTTGTAAAGTTTGCTGCCTTAGCCATAATCCGCGATTCCGCCTCTCACACTTCTACATTCATCAAGCAGTATAGTCCGTTTTTACTAACTTTCGGTTAATAGGGCTAGGGTGTCCACATCTTTGATGGGAATAAGTATTGCAATTTTTTTCGACATCTATATACTTCAAACAGCTTATAAATAACAACCTTCTTAAAAGGAAGATACAATAGATGTTAACACAAAAAAACAAAGTAAGCGCTATGCGCCGCAATATTTTAACAGAAGTCGTCAAGAGCTATCTTACCACTCGCTTTTCTGATGCTAATGAAATCCCTGCACGCCTAATTCCTGACGATGCAACCCCTATCCGCGGAAGCATTGCCCATGATCGTGAAATCATCAAAGAAGAATGCTTGGCTGCCATGGGAATATGCCCTGAAGACGTAAACGCAGAAGCCAAATCATTAGCCGCCTTTGCACAAGATGCTCTGAAACGCGAAACTCTGTGCACAGATAAAATTTCGGTTGTTCACACGGCTTGCGCTGCTTGTAAAAAACCACAACACGTTGTCAGCGACCAGTGTCGTGGCTGTGCCGCCCGCCCTTGCATGGTAAATTGCCCTAAACAAGCCATCAGCTTTGTTAACGGAAAAGCACACATTAACACGGATTTGTGCATCAACTGCGGCCTCTGCAAAGAAGTTTGCCCTTACACCGCCATCATCAAGGCTCCCTTACCTTGCGAAGATGCTTGTCCTGTCGGCGCCTTATATAAAGACGATGAAGGTAAGGAACACATTGACCACGAAAAATGTATCACTTGCGGGAAATGCCGCGCATCTTGCCCGTTTGGCGCAATTGTTGAACGCTCTCAGATGATTGATGTCTTGCGTAAAATTAAAGATGAAAATAAAAAAGTTGTTGCGATGATTGCCCCTGCTGTCATGGGACAATTTGCCGGAACAGTCAATAATTTGGTGGGAGCTTTCAAAGAATTAGGGTTTGCTAATGTCATTGAAGTTGCCGTCGGAGCCGACATCACCACGCAGCGTGAATCTGCCGAATTTATTGAACGTATGGAAAAAGGCGAAAAATTCATGACAACCTCTTGTTGTCCGGCTTACTTTCGTGCCGCGCATGTCCATATTCCGGAACTTGCACCTTATGTTTCTGATACCAAAACGCCCATGTATTACACTGCAGAACTGGTAAAGAAAGAGATGCCTGACAGCGTAACCGTATTTGTCGGTCCTTGCCTTGCCAAACGCATGGAAGCGGAATCCGATCCTAATACCGACTTTGTTCTGACCTTTGAAGAAATCGGTGCTATTTTTGATGCCGCAGGCATTAACATTGCCAATTGTCCGGAAGTTCCTTTGGACAAGATTTCACACGCACAAGGTCGTATTTATCCTGTTACCGGAGGTGTGGCCGGTGCTGTTGCCAGCTTAGTCGGTGATAAAGCTGAACTCCGCTTGGAAAGAGTTGACGGACTTAACAAAGAAAGCATGAAACTGCTAAAACGTTATGCCACTAAAGGCGGTGAAAACAACATGATTGAGGTCATGACCTGTCAAGGTGGATGTGTTGGCGGCCCCGGCTGTATCGCATTAGCCAAAAAAGCAGCCAGAGCGGCTGAAGTCTATTCCCAAGCCGGTGAACAATTAACCTCAGACAGCAAAATAGGCTAAACCTTAATCTTTCCAAAACTCCCGATAAAATCGGGAGTTTTTTTTATAGATAATTTGGCTAGCAGATATTAAAAAAACAACAAGACAACTTATATCATAATTGTTCACAATGACGGTATCAGAAATGTTTTATTTCTTTTGCCTGAAGAGTGTTCATCAAGGCCCACCTTACACTTAGAAGGCAAAAGAGATAAAATTGATTTTATTGATTGTCAAAACAGTTGTTAAGCGAGGCCTGAAAGACGGGAAAGATATGTATGTACAATACATTTTCTTCCCGTCTTTTTTTATGGCAGACAACTCAGTCCTGAATAAAAAACTCCCCTGAAACCAAAGTTTCAGGGGAGTCCAGAGACAATACCCTAACTAGCCTGCCTTCTTACAGCAGCAAAAATCATCTTCAAAGTTTTCACCTCTGTGACGAACTGCAGCCTGAGCAGCGGCCAAGCGTGCAACCGGTACACGGAATGGTGAGCAAGAAACATAATTCATGCCACATGTCTGGAAGAAGTCAATAGATGCAGGATCACCACCATGTTCGCCGCATACACCCAACCAAATTTTCGGATTGGCATGACGAGCTTTATGGCAAGCCATCTTAACCAAGAAACCGACACCTTCAACATCAATAGATGCAAACGGGTCAGCCACATAAACACCGCGAGCACGGTATTCATCTAAAATAGCACCTGTATCATCACGGCTCATTCCCAAAGTTGTTTGGGTCAAGTCGTTCGTACCAAATCCGAAGAATTCGGCAGATTGAGCCAACTCGTCAGCTTTCAAAGCTGCGCGAGGCAATTCAATCATAGAACCAACTTGATATTCAATCTTCTTACCTTTTTCTGCGAAGATTTTTTCAGCCGTTGTATCAATAATGTTTTTAACAATATCCAATTCTCTCTTAGAACCTGTCAAAGGAACTTCGATTTCCGGAGTAACTTTAATACCGGCATCGGCGCATTCCATTGCAGCTTCCAAAATAGCACGAGTTTGCATCTCGCAAATTTCAGGATATGTAATCGGCAAACGACAACCGCGATGTCCCAACATTGGGTTTGCTTCATGCAAAGCGTTTGCACGTTGTTTAACTTGTTCCAATGTCATACCCATTTTGTTTGCCAATTCTTGCATTTCTGCATCTGTGTGCGGCAAGA
>CAZZNV010000008.1:0-56740 GCA_964655915.1 uncultured Azospirillaceae bacterium
TCTCCCGAAACCATCCCTAATCTCCTTACCGTACCGCTTTTACGATAACTATGTATTTGTGGTTTGGACATAACATTCTCTGGGTAAGCAGGTAGATGTATACACACCGGACTGGTTATAGGGGTTGCGATGCTTGGGCAAATGAAATTCGAATGAGTTCATACAGATGTTGTCTGCATAAAGTTTATGAATATCTGCCGGAATGTTCTTTAAATGTGCTTGACATATTATAAAAAAAGAGTGATAAAAAAATATCTTTTATATTTTTTGCACTTATTATGTTGTGTATGAAGCAATCTAATTCAATATAAATGTTTAACACTTAAATTTTTTTACCATGTCTATGTATGGCCCTAATGACTTTTTGCATAGCGGTGATAACAACGGCGGTTGTGCAGGTGTCATTGTTCTGGCTATCGTTTTAGCTGGAACGCTGTTTCTGATACTCTAGGAACAGCCTTTTGAAATGTGAATTGAACCTTTGTTTTGTGCTTTAAAAACATCCTCTCTTCATAGGGCGGATGTTTTTTTGTTGGTGAAAATGAGGAGCGATTTTATTTTTCATATCTGCTTCGCCATCGGAACATGCGTTTTATTCTTCTCTTTTAATTAACAGAAACAAACTCCTTCTCGTGTAAGAGCTTGTTTTTTGTATTTCTTTTTTACTTGACTGATAATACCGTGAAGATACACTGATTAATACTTTATTATCATTATGTTTTACATGAGGATCCGGTCATATAAACCTCTCTAAATATTCCGGTATTTTTATGAATGTTTTTATTATCATTTTGATTGTTCTTTTCCTTCTGGGGTTCATTTGGATAGCGTATGTTTGCGTCAGTGTACGCCGTCAGTATCAAAAAGAAATGTCTTACGGCATAGGCATCTACAATGGACCGGCAGGAGAACCGAAATGGAATGGAAAACTCCCAGAAAAGGTTGATGACTATACTGAACCACGTTACGTTTATGAAAATTTAGTTGAAAGCACGAATTTTCTTCCTGAAAACGGACGAATCGTAGGTTATCGTATCAGTCCATCGTTGGTTATCCACAGCCGAGTGAAGGAAGCTGTAAATCCTCCTGTTCTTTGGAATTATATCTCAAGATTTGGCGGAAAACTTTTGCAGGGTGAGGAGATTTTCTTACTGCAAGAGAACTGGGAAAAGATTTCAGAATTACGAAAAAAAGCCGGAGATACACCGCTTAAAGGTAAGTGGTTTTGGGTTCAGCACGATATCAAGCCTGTTGTTTATCACTATCAACAAAGTATGTATAAAGATGTTATCGGCTTTAGTGGTGTTTGGTATCTTCTCATTCTCAAACGTTGAAAAACTTTGAAGTCAGAGGTTTCCAACGATGTTCTGAAAGCACCTTCTTTAGGAGGTGCTTTTTTTGTAACCGCCATAAAACATTGCAAAATCAATTACTTTTGATCTGTTGACTACGATAGATTTTTATGATAGAACGAAGTTGTATCATAAAATATAGGATATATGAAATTAATACAGATTATTTTAACTTTGCTTGCATTCATGCTGGCAACTGTTTCTTGCTCTCCGATAACTACGAAGCTAGCTAAGAAGCAAGAAAGCTCAAGCGAAACCACTTCAGAACAAAAAGTGATTGAACGCATTAGTTTCAGTACTAGAGATCTGGATGTTGTACATATTCTTTTCGAAGATGGAAGCATCTATACAAAATTTGTTGGTGATAGAGACAGCCCTTCACATCTCGCCCAAAAAGGTGACACCGTTGTCATCAAAAATGGTGAGATATCCGAAATCAAATTTGTGATGAGTAAGTAAACAACAAGAAAGCCGTCCAATCTTGGACGGCTTTTCTCTTTTTGGTTGCGGGGGCAGGATTTGAACCTGCGACCTTCAGGTTATGAGCCTGACGAGCTACCGGGCTGCTCCACCCCGCGATAAATTTTATCGAACAGGCGTTTAAATACGCTTTTTTATGGGAGTTGTCAAGCGTTAATTTTTATTTTTGATTGCATTTTAGCGAAATGATTAATTTTATGAAGTGTTGATATGAAATTAGAAAAATAAAGAAATGGCAATAGCAAAGATTAAAACAGCTAAAATTATGATATGCCGTATTTTCATGTTTTTTTCCTAAGTTAATTAAAAAATATTAAGGCGACAACGATGAGTATGGTCGTAAAAAGCGCTATAATTTTATGTCTGTATTCCCACAGCATGTTTCTTTCCCTTGTGTTTGTAAGGGAGATAGTTTTGTATATCCGATTTTCAATATGGTAAGAAGTTTTAGTAAAAAAACGTTTTGTTTTACGCTTTTTTTGAAACCGCTTCAGAGATAAGATTATTCCACATGTTGATAACAACTTCAGGGCGATAGTCCTTCATATCTTCCGCTGCGTTGTGTCCAAATTTTATTCTTAGTTCCCTGTCTTCCATCAGAATTTTTAGTTTATTGGAAAAATCATTAATATCCTCGGCTAAAAATCCGTTATGACCATCGATAATAAGTTCATTAACAGAAGGTGTTTCGCTAAAACCTATGCTGGGCAACCCCATGGCCATTCCATCTGCCAGAGCTAGCGAAAATCCTTCATGCAAGCTCGGAAAAGCATGAATATCGGCGTTACGGTAAACTTCTTGAATATTGGGGTGGTATCCGCATATATGAATACGATCTGCAATGTTGTACTTTTCAGCTAAGGTTTTTAGCTCTTGGTTATAGTTTTGGTATTTTTCCAAACCCCAAAACTCCACATGCCAATCAGGAAAATCTTTAGCCAGACGCCCAAAAGCTTCAATGATTAAATGTTGGCGTTTACCGGCTTTTTCAACACGGGCAACATAGATAATTTTTTTCTTTTCTTGAGAAAGATTTGTTTGTTCCGCAGGAGGAATCTGTACAACCTCATTAGGAATGGTGACAACTTTTTTGACCGGATAAAAAGGAGCGATTGTTTGCTCGTAAGATTTCATCAAAACTTGGAAAATATCAACTTTGTTAAAACAATGTTTGTAGGCCCAACGTTTGAACCAAGCCTTTTTTTGAAAACGTCCAAGCATGGCCGGTGGATAACAATGCATCATCATAACGATAGGTATGTTATGTTTTTGAAGGAATGAGACGTTAAACAAATCAATGGGAAAATAACAAATAATTATATCCGGTTGTTCAGACTTAATTAATTTAGAAAAACGAAAACAGGCTATTCCCAATTTTTCCCGAAGCCAATGCCAAGCATTAGTCAGCGGGGTGGTGGTTTTCCCGTTTAAGTTCGTAAAACGGACATTTTCATCTAAAGTAACGCCGCTTCCCTGTTTTTTGTAGCTGTCGCACACAACGTGTACATGATGCCCAAGTCGGGCCAGTGAATTTACGAATTGTGCTAAAAATTTTGTATTGAGGACGTTACGGTCTTTGACAATCATTATTTTCATTTGAAAAATCCTTTTTACTAAAGCCTGACGGAGATTAATTAAGCATTTTTTCACAAGGTTGTAAAGCGCGAATTGATTTCTATTGTGTTTTGTTGTATAAGCGAGATGTAGTTTGTTGAGGAATGCTATAAGAAAACAAGATGTTGCGTTGGAGGAGGTTGAGTAAATGTTACCATCGCATAGAAAAATTATTGGTATGTGTAGAGAAGCTCTCTATTCTACGATGTACAAAGGTAAGTTTGAACGTTATTTTCGCACTATTGAGGCCTATCCGCCATCAAAAGTTGTTTATACGGTGATTGTCGGAGATTATGACTGTTTGAATTTAGATGTTTTTTTGAACACGGATTATAAATATGTTTGTTTTACGGATAATGAACGTTATTTATCACGTAAACGTGTTGGCCCGTGGCAGATATATCCTCTTCCTAAAACAGAATATGACGATGTCTTGAACAGTCGTTATCCTAAGATGCACCCGAATGGGCTGTTTCCTGAATTTAAAGAAAGCATTTATGTTGATGCGAATGTGTGCTTCAAAAGCTCTATGTTGTTTGATATGACAGATGCCCTGTCTATCAGAGAAGATGTTTTTTTGGCGATTCCTCCTCATCGGCGGAGACAATGTGTTTATGATGAACTTGATTTTTGCTTGAGCACGAAGAGAGATACTTGTGAGCGTTTGTTGGCAACGAAAGAGTTTTTGGAAAGTTCCGGTTTTCCGAGAAATTTGGGGTTGACGGAAAATAATGTGATATATCGTAAGCATAATGATGAACGTTGTGTTGCGATAATGAACCACTGGTGGCGTATGTTGCTTAATTATTCTCATCGAGATCAGTTGAGTTTGTTTTATGTGTTGTGGAAACGTAATTGTCCGATGACATATCTGTTTGAGCAACCTATTAAGGACATGAAGGAAGACTTCAGGATTGTTCATCATAATCGAACCGCTAGTAAGGGATAAAAGATGGCAGAAATAGATGTTTCTTTTGTGATGACGGTGTATAATAAGGAGCGGTATTTGCCATCTGTTTTGGCTGCTTTGTTGAATCAGACGGGAGTGAAAAATCCTGAATATATTTTTTGTGATGACGTGTCGCAAGACAGATCTCTTGAAATTATTGAAGAGATGACATCCGGTTTGCCTAACGTTCAAATTTTTAAGAATGAAAAAAATCAAGGGATAAGCATTCGTATCAATCAGGGGATTGTTGCAGCCAGAGGAAGGTATATTCGTATGCTGGACAGTGATGATATTCTTCCCTTGGATTCAACAGAGAAAATGTTGGAGCTGGCTGAAAAGTACAATGCCGATATGATTTACGGTAATTTCGTGAAAACGGGGAAAGAGCCGGAAGAGTTGACAAAGGCGTATCTGCCGAAAATGTTTACCCATGTCTATTTCAAAGATGCGATGCGGGCGATTTTTAAAGAACGTTTTACGCGTATGGGACAGCTTATAAAAGCAGAGGTGCTGAAAAAAGCCGGCGGTGCAGATGAACGCGTTTTTATTCAAGATGAATCAATTCCGCTTCGTTGTGCTTTGTTTGCCGACGGTATTGTGAAGATGCATGAGAATGTTGTGCTGGTTCCTAAAGAAAACGGTAATTTGTCCGGGCAAAAGGTGCAGTTGGATCATGATCGCTATTTGGCTTATTATTATTTTATAAAAGACAATGCTGAAAATTTAGATGGAGATATTTTGTGTAAGTTGAACGAAAGAGCTGTCTCGGCTTATTGGAAGTATGTGCGAAAGATTAAAAAACTTCCATGGCTTTCGAAAAGCTTTGTTTTTTATTTGGGAACGAAACTTTTTTCGGTTCGGCCGAATATGGCGATTTTGGATAAGTGGGCCGGTGATTTTTATCTGGCTCCCAAAGTGTTGCGAGTGAAGAAATAGAAAGAGTGTTTTTATGAAGATTGGAATTATTGGAACGGGGTATGTCGGGTTGCCAACAGGAGTTGGGTTGGCAGAACTGGGAAATGATGTTGTTTGTATTGACAATGATGAAAACAAAATTTCAGCTCTTAAAGCAGGAAAGGTTACTTTGTTTGAGGACGGTCTGGAAGAGCTCTTCAAGAAAAATACAGCAGCCGGTCGTTTGACTTTTACGCAATCTATGGAAGAGGGGGTTAAATCGGCAGACTTAGTTATTATTGCCGTTGGAACACCGCCGCACCCTGTTACCAAAGAGGCGGATATGAAGTATATTTATGCCGCTGCGGCAGAAATGGCTCCTTATTTAAGAGAATATACCGTTGTGGCGACAAAGTCTACCGTGCCGGTTGGAACAGGTGATGAAATTGAGAAAATTATTCGTGAAGGTAATCCCCGGGCAGATGTTGACGTGGTTTCTTTGCCGGAGTTTTTGCGCGAAGGCTTTGCGGTTTATGACTTTTTTAATCCGGATAGAATTGTTGTCGGTGCCAACAGTGAAAGAGCTGAAAATGTTTTGAAAACGCTGTATAAGCCGTTTGAAGGTAAAACACAGATGTTGTTTGTGAAACGCCGTTCCTCGGAGACAATAAAGTACGCTTCTAATGCTTTTTTGGCGATAAAAATACATTATATTAACGAAATGGCGAATTTTTGTGAAAAATCCGGAGCAGATGTTTATGAGGTTGCCAAAGGTATGGGGCTTGACAGCCGCATTGGTCCGCGCTTTCTGAACCCGGGACCGGGGTATGGCGGCAGTTGTTTTCCGAAAGATACAAATGCTATGGCTTATATGGGAAAGCAGTGCGGGGTTAATTTGTCATTGATTCAAGCGGCGATTGACGGCAATGATGCTCGCAAGTTGGAAATGGCAGAGCGCGTTTGGATGGCTGCAGGAAAAAATTCTAAAACTCCGGTTGCGGTGTTGGGACTGGCATTTAAAAACGGAACAGATGATTGTCGCGAATCTCCGGCGTTGCAGATTGTTCAAAATCTGTTGGATAAAGGTGCGTCGATTACGGTGTATGATCCGAAGGCTATGGAAAATGCGCGTAAGATTTTGGGTGATGATGTTCGCTATGCCGACGATGCGTATCAGGCGATTCAGGGAGCAGAAGTACTGGCCATATTGACCGAATGGGACGACTTTAGAACGATTGATTTGGCAAAGGTCAAATCGTTGATGAGGAAGCCCGTTATTGTTGATTTGAGAAATCTGCTTAATCCGGACGAGGCTATGCGCGAGGGATTTGAATATAGCCGAATTGGTCGCTAAACCATCAAAGAATAGCCTTTTGCGGAATAAATTGGTTAGAAGAATTGTCGTATGCGTAAAAAGCATCGGCAATTTTTTTATATTTTTCGGCCAGTTCTGTTACGGCTGACGCTCGTTCATATATTATTTGCGGTGGTGTGTGGCGTCCGGTTTGCTGTTCTCTTTGTTTGGCTCGTAAAAGAGCTTGCTCTGTTGAACAGTATACATAATGCATTTCTGTTGAGTAACCGAGAAGGCGCAAGTTTTTAATAAGGTTAAGGTGTGCCGTGTTGGCTCCGCCGTGGTCAAAAAAGATGTTTTGACGTAAACCTACTGCACGACGTAAAAGTTCATAGCCTATTACACGGGCAGGGATTTCCCATTTGTCAAAGGCTTCAACGCTTCCCAGCAAGAATAAGTCTTGTTGATATTGGGGAAGTTGTTTCATGATATGGTCAAAATCAATAAACACATGAGGTGACCATGTATGTGTATGATAAAATGTTGATTTGCCCGCTCCGGGGATTCCGAACATATGAATCAGTTTGGGGTGCGGAACTGAAGGGATATTTTTTAAGGCTAAATTCAATAATGTTTCAGACTGAGGAGAACGAATATGGGAATAGTCGTAGGGAATAAGGGTTGAAATGTTAGGTATAAGAGTTCTTAAAAGCATAGGAAAGCCTTTTTAAATTAGAAAACTGCCTTAAATTAACATAATTTGTACAATTTGTCTAGAAAAACATGCCAAAATTTTTATAAAAAGGGCTTGTTTAATTTTTTTTTTGTGTTATAAGCTTGCATTGTGATAGACGGATTGTAGTTCAGCCTGGTAGAACGCTTCGTTCGGGACGAAGAGGTCGCTGGTTCGAGTCCAGTCAATCCGACCATAAAAAAGCACCCTTTGAGGGTGTTTTTTTTGAAAAAGATACATCGTTTGATAAGGCTTATGCTTTTTATCGGAAGATGGGGTAAATACGAAGGATTGAAAGACATTTGAGAAACCGAATGTCTTTTTTTTGTTTGAGTCAGCGGTTGATATTCGTTTGGTAATATAATTTGATTTTACACTTATCGCTTTTATAATGTATGGACATTATCATAAGGAATTATGAAAAAGGAAAATGAATGCAATATACAAATAAGTACGTTTCTCCGCTTGGTACTATTGTTTTGGCGGCAGATGAAGTCGGGTTGACGGGATTATGGTTTGAGGGGCAAAAATATTCAGCACTTTATCTTGATAAAAATCATCAGGAAAAAGAGTTACCGATATTCATGCAGGCTAAGAAATGGCTTGATATATATTTTTCAGGGAGAGAGCCCGATTTTGAGTTATCACTTCATTTTATGGGAACCGAATTTCAAGACGAGGTATGGGCAATTCTCTATCGAATTCCATACGGGCAAACGATGACTTATGGTGATCTTGCCAAAAAGCTTGCTAAGAAAAAAGGAATTGCAAGAATGTCCGCTCAAGCGGTAGGCGGTGCCGTCGGGCGCAATAGAATATCTATTATTGTTCCCTGTCACAGAGTGGTCGGGGTAAACGGAAATTTAACGGGATATGCCGGCGGAATAGATAAAAAACTTGCTCTTCTGAAACTGGAAAACGGGTATAAAGAAACCTTTTTTATTCCCCAAAAAATGTAATATAGCTTATCAGAAAAAAAGGCAAATCCCTCTTTTAGGGGGTATTAGGATTATGCGATTTGGGAGATGGAAAGTGTTCTTCATCAGTGGTTATGGTTGTCTTTTTATTTTTAGAAATTGTTTATTTTTATGAAATTTTCATCACTATCAGGTTCTTCAAACAGCATCTTAATGGCACTAAAGTTTTTAACATTGTTTTCTGCTATTTTGCCCTTTCGAAGGGAGATTCTTTGTTTTAATATTTCATCAGGAGCATATATGTAGTATAAAACGGGTTCGGCTCCTAACTGTTGAGCTCTTTTTTTAGCCTCAATACGGCTGTTTTTATCCCAAAAACCCACGTCAAAAATAACATCTTTACCCGAAGTTACCGCGTCTTGAGCTTTGTTCCAGAGGATATTTAATGTTTTTGAAAAACATTCTTCCCAGTTTTGTTCATATTCTTCTTTCGTGAACAATTTACAGCACCATTCGTCCGGATTTAAATGTAAAGCATTTTTATCAAGAGCCAGTTGTTTGGAAAAGGTTGTTTTTCCGGCTCCTAAAAAGCCGCAAATGATGTATAGTTTGGGGTGTTTACACATTTATGTATTCCTCTTATCGTTTTATAAAATGTATTTTACAGAAAAAATCAAAATGAGCAATATATAACGCTCCGTTCGTGTTTGAAGGGAGCGTTATATAAGAATGGGTTTACGACATCTTTTTCATGTAGGTGATTATTTTGTCGTGGTAGGTTTTTTCAAGCGTTGAGAGATAAACCCCCATAATTACGCAAGTGATACACAAGGCAAGACACACATAGCTGGCGAAAATAAGCACTTCAAATTTGTGTGTTACGACAACGCCAAAAATTGTCAATATTCCCAGAGGGATAAGAAGCGAAAATACAATCAGGCCCCAGCGGATAATGCTTTGGACTTTGATAAACGTGTTTATTTCTTTTTCTCCGGGGCCAAAAACAACCTCGGGAAGTTGGTGTATTCGAAAGCTTAAATCCGGTATCGGTTTGTACCACAGTTTAATACAGTGATACCCGGCACTTTCCGCAGTTTCTCCGCAACTTAAAGCAAACCAGCGCCGAGCTTCTTCCAGCAATTTATTTTCATCTTTCATATAATTTAAATTAATAAGTAATACATAATTCAATCGTTGTTCCATATATACAAGAATTGCCCCAAATTGCAAGGCTTAATTTGTTTTAGCTTTCTGTTTTTGAGTGGATAAAACTAGCGATTGAATAAACCTATTTGACATGGTGATTCCTTTCCCAAAATATAATTTGGGGCAGAGTGTTCGATGTTGCATAATAATCGCAACAAGTTATTTTTAGGCTTGATGTTGCATTGTTATAGCCAAAAGCAATTCTTTTATGAGCAAACATTTTATCTAGCAATTGGTAATTCTCAACGGGAACTTCGACATAGCTATCCCTATTGTAAGCGATTTGGTTTTCCAAATTGCGGTGCATAAAAGCAATGTTACCACCATCAGAAGGGTCTATTCCGGCTCCAATCATGGCAAATTTGTTCGCAAAATAGGGGCGCATATTCCAAATGTTTTTACGGTCTATAATGGATACGCAATCTTTAACCCCTATGTTTTCAGCATATTTCATGCGAAAATATATCATATTGGCGTTGATTTTGTTACCGCGAAAGTCGGGGTGAACGCTATCTGCTCCTAAGCAGGCAACATTAGGTTTTTTTCCCAAAAATGAAATGTTTAAATTGGGAAATTCTTCAAAGAGGTCATTGTGGTTTGTCACGACGCGTAGGTAAGACATGGCAATCAGCTGTTTGCCGTAAAACGCGCCAATGAAATGCATTTGAGGGTTTTGCAACATTTGTTCGTAATAAGAACGTTCGTGTTGATGAATAAAACACTCTTGACCGTTTTTTAAGGAGCGGTAAATGTCAGAGGATAAAGAAACCATGGCATCAATATCTTTAAGATCTAATTTTCTTATGTAATATAAATGCTTCCCTTCAGTCGGAAGAGTTCTGATTTTATGAAGCTCCGCGTAAGCTAAAATTTTATTCTCAGTAGCGTATAAATGCATTTCTTTATCCATAAAAAAAGCCGAAACTCAAAGTTTCGGCTTGCTTAAAACAAATGTCTATTAATTTTCAGCACACATGTACAAACAAGCCGAACATTCGCTTCGACTTCTGTTTCTTGTTTGCTTTTGAAAAATTAATGAACATAAATAACCTTTCCAACATTAATGGGTAGGGATTATATTGTTTTTTTGTGTTTTGTCAAGTGTGAAATTTGTAATCAATTTATTTTGCCGCTTGACATTCGGTCTTTTTTTATTATCATGAAAATGTTCTTGCCGTCTGAAGGGCTTATAGACGGGGAATTTGTGCAAACTGAGCCGGTTTAATAAGATTTTAGGGTTTTATCCTGATTGAATTTTATTTGCGGCTCCTGAAAAGGGAGTTTTTTTATGTCTGGTTTCAAATATTGTCATGGTTTATGTATTATGAGGGCGCAGCCTTTTCATATTGGTCATCAATTGTTGATTGACAAGATGTTGACTGATTGTGAAAGGGTGACTGTTGTTTTAGGTTCTATTCAGGAACAAGGAACGGCGCGCAATCCGTTAAACTATACAACGCGGAAAAAAATGATTCAAAATCATTATCGGACAAAGCCCGAATATGAGCGTTTGAAGGTTGTCGGCTTGTTTGATATTAACAATCCGGCTGAGTGGGGGACGTATGTTTTGGATTTTATTGCCGAGAGTTTTCCCGATTTACCTCGTCCCGATGTGTATTATGCCGGCTCCAGTTATGATGCCCATTGGTTTAAAGATTGTTTTGCGAATATTGAGCTGGTTGATCGGACAAATCCGGATTTTCCCTTTGTTACGGGAACAATGGTGCGGGATATGATTAAGTTCGGCGATGTGCGTTGGAAAAATTTTATTGCTCCGGAAAATCATCATCTGGTGGAAGAGTATTTTGGCAAGAAAAAAGGGATTGTTTAATAAAAAGCTTGTTGGAGGCTGAATATGGAAATTTTATGGAATAAGCTGCAAAAGGGATTGCAGAAATATTGCGCCGAAAATGGTTTCAGTAAAGTTGTTTTAGGACTTTCAGGCGGTTTGGATTCAGCTTTGACGGCCGTTTTGGCGGCAGATGCTTTGGGCGGTGAAAATGTTAAGGCGATTATGATGAAAACCCGCTATACCTCTGATTTAAGCTTGAAAATTGCGCGAAAAATTGCGGAGCTTAACGGGATAGATTATCAAGAACTTGATATTGAGCCTTTGGCGGCAGAGATGTCAGTCTTTTTACAAAAAGCATGGAGCAAAGATGTTAAGCCGATTGTTAATGAAAATATACAAGCCAGAATTCGAGGACAAATTTTGATGGCCTATTCAAACCAGAACGGAGAACTGGTGTTGGCTTGCGGGAATAAGTCTGAAGCACTTACGGGATATTGCACTTTATATGGTGATACTTGCGGTGGCCTGATGCCGATTGGAAATTTGTATAAAACGACGATTTTTGAGCTCGCCAAGTGGCGTAATCAAAAATCAGAGGTTCTGCCGAAAGAGGTTATAACTCGTGCGCCGTCGGCAGAACTTTCCGCCGGGCAAAAAGATGAGGATTCTTTGCCGCCATACTCTGTTTTAGATGCGATTTTGCACCAACTTGTTGATGAGGGTAAAAACCCTGATGAAGTTTGTGTAACCGGGGTTGGCGAAGAAACGGTTCATTCGGTGCAAGCTTTGATTAAAAAATCATCATTTAAGCGGGCGCAGATGGCAAACGCATTGGAAGTTTGAGATTATATAAAAAATCCCGCTGTATCTTGATGAAACAGCGGGATTGAAGAATTAGGACTTAAAATCATGTTCAGCCTTTATTTTATCCAGCCAAGCCTTGATGAGTGTATCTATTCGACTGCCTTCTGCGTAGTCAGCAGGAGCAATGTTGTCGACACGGTTGTCTTTCAATAGTTTTTCAGCCCGTTTAATTCCATTTTTGGTATGAGGGCGATAAACAGCCATGGCATAACCACCAAATTTACGCAAGGTTGCCATACAGGGAACATCTGTCAGACCATCTCCGATATACATCATCTGTTGGAACGGAATATCTCTGGATTCTTGCGGTGTTTTCTCATTAACAGCAAGGTCTGTCTCATCGAGGCAACCCTTATTGATGCGGAACAAATACTGCGTTTTGGTTGTGTAATTGATGATTTGAGCCGGCCAAAAGGCTACTCCGTTTGCATCGTACATAAATGAACAGGCGTAGACTTTTGTGAAGGCTTTGCCGATTTCCGAGCCCGCCACCATTTCTTTCAATCCGGAGGAGAGCAGAAAATGTTGTAGCTCTATTCCTTTTTTGCGAGCATAGGAATTAATACGGTTAAACCACTCTTTTACACCGTTAAACAGGGGAATATCCCGTCCAAACTTTTCCAAATCTTCACGGCGGAATGCAATGTTTTTTGCCTGAGCTTCTTTAAGCATGGTCAGCATGTAGCAAGCATTTTTATCAGCACATTGTTCTTCGGATAGTTTGTCTGATTTGTTCCAAAAGCTGTTCGGTGTTGTTTTTAGGGCTCTCATGAAGCCATACTCTTGCATGTTTCCAGGGGCAAGAGTGCCGTCAAAATCGTAGCAGATAGCTACCTTAATCAGGTTTTTCATACGTAAAATAGATATATTTAATTTTTTAATAATCTTTAGATTGCGTGCATTTTATTCCGATTTATTTGAAAGTCAAATTTTTTATGAAACAGTTTGCAGCTCGAAAAACTCTTTTCCTACGCCGCACAAGGGGCATAGCCAATCATCCGGCAGTTCTTCAAACGGAGTTTCTCCATCATAGACATAGCCGCAGACAACACATGTCCATTTTTTGTCTTCGTTTGCCATTTTGTTCCCTTTCTTATGTTACATATTGAAATGAGATATAAGTATAAGATGGCAAAAATCAAGGGCAACATCAGTAATGCGGAGGGGGCGTTTCTTCGCTCTGCGGTTTGACCGCATCATTTTTAAGGAGGTCAATCAGATAACGGTTTTGCTTGGTCAGTCTGTCTATTAATTTGCCTTGGGTGATAATGACGTCGTTTAATTCTTCCAGTGTTCGTTCATGCTCGGACAAGACTGTTTCAATGTGAATTAGGCGTTCTTCGATGTGTTGCATAATGTAAAATTCCCTTGTTCATCTTTGTGAATATGTTATCATTCAAAAAATTAATTGACAATATAAAACGATGACAGAACAACTTGATATTTCCGAAGATTTTAATAAGGCATTTGAGCTGTTTGAAAAGGGTTACGGACATTTGTTTGTGACCGGAAAAGCAGGTTGCGGAAAATCAACGTGGCTTGAATATTGTTGCAAAAACAGTTCTAAGAATGTGGTGGTTCTGGCTCCGACAGGAGTGGCAGCTCTTAATGTCGGCGGGCAAACGGTTCATCGTTTTTTCGGTTTTCCGATAAATATTACTCCGGAAAAAATAACCTCTTTTGAGTTTACACCACGAGCAAAAAGAATCTATAAGCGCTTGGAAACGATTATTATTGATGAAGTTTCAATGCTGCGTGCCGATATTTTGGATTGTATTGATGCCTTTTTGCGTCTTTACGGGCCGACCCCCGATAACGCTTTTGGCGGGGTGCAAATGGTTTTTGTGGGAGATCTTTACCAGCTTCCGCCGGTTGTTACCAAGCAGGAGGAAGCCGTTTTTTATCGTAGATATGCAGCGCCTTATTTCTTTTGTGCTGAGGCGTTTAAGAAAATAGCTTTAGAGGCAGTGGAATTTAAAAAGATTTATCGACAAACGGATAGAAAATTTATAGAGCTTTTGAACCGTATTCGCGCCAATCAAGTGACTGACGATGATATTGAACTTTTGAACGGACGTTTGAATAATTTTGCAGAGGGAAAGAAGGAGTTCTTTATCAGTCTGACAACGGTTAATCGGTTGGCCGATGAAATTAATAGTAAGAAAATGGAAGATTTGGAAGGGCAGTTGTACCGTTCCACGGCGGTGGTTGATGGTGATTTCGGTTCTGATTATTTTCCAACGTCGGAAAATTTGGAGTTTAAAATTGGTGCTCAAATCATGTTTTTGAATAATGACAGTAAAAATCGCTGGGTTAATGGAAGTATTGCGCATATTGAGGATATAAAATTTCGCGATGACAAAGTGCGTTATGTAAAGGCAAGACTCCATGAAAATATGCGATTGGTCGATGTGTTTCCCTATACATGGGAAATTTACAAATATCAATTAGAGGGTAATGAGTTGCAGGCAGATGTTGTCGGTGCGTTTACACAATATCCCTTTCGTCCTGCGTGGGCGGTTACCATTCATAAAAGTCAGGGTAAAACGTTTGATAAGGTTCAGATTGATGTCGGGCGAGGGACATTTGCAACGGGGCAACTGTATGTTGCACTGAGCCGCTGTACTTCGTTTGAAGGAATAGGTTTGTCTAAACCAATCGGACGACAACATGTTTTTATTGATTCTCGAATTAGCGATTTTATGCATCAATATTTTCCGGAAAATTTTATGATGACGGAAGAAAGTAAAATGCAGTTTCTGCAACAGGCCATCAGGCAACGGCAACGACTGGAAATTACCTATAAAAAAACAGATGGGACGGTTTCCCGTCGACTGATTGTTCCCCAATCGCTTAAGGGAGAGAATTTGTTGGCTTATTGTCTGCAAAGAAATGCGCAACGCAGCTTTTGCATCTCCAGAGTTATAGACATTTGTTTTTCTAAACAAGACGGAGAAATCGGAGTATCAGATAAATTCTGAAAATTTCCATTCACCTTGTTTCCATATAAGGTGGGTTATGGTTCCATTGGGAATGCTTTGCGTTTGTATTCCCAATGATAAGAGGGTTTGAGAGATGGTTATGCCGTGTCCGGAGATGGCGATATTTTGGAAATTTGTTTCAGAAGCGTAGTAATTTAGTGCTTCAAATACGCGTTGACGGACTTCAGCTTTGCTTTCCCCTTTTTCAAAGCGAGTATCTGTGTCATCAAGAGTGCAAGTGCGCCATTTCTTATAGAGTTCTCCATATTCTTTTTCAACAACCGTGTAGTGCATTCCTTCCACAACTCCCATGTTGACCTCTTTTAGGCGATTGTCTACCCAAATCGGCACATTTAGCAAGGTGTTTGCTATTAGGGCTGTTTGGCGTGTTCGTTTTAGCGGACTGCTTACGATAATTTCAATATTTTTATCTTTTAGCCGTTGGCCGATAGTGAGTGCCTGTTTCTGCCCTTGTTCGGTCAGGCTGCCATCATGGGTTTGCCCTTGAATAAAACCAAGGATGTTGAAAGGGCATATTCCGTGTCTGAAAATGTAGAAATTTTTTCGTTGTTTCATTTTTTGTTTTCCCGTTTAGGCGTGAGGGGTTTATTTTCTTTTTTCAATTCCGGGGAGCTTTTTTTTCCCAGATATTCGGCGAGCCAAGGTAGGGTTTTTCCTTGAAAAAGAACAGAAATTATCACTAAAAAGAAAATTAGGTTGAAGATGTAGGGCGCGTTGGCGATGTTACGGGTAAGCGGATATGTTGCCAAAATAATCGGGACGGCGCCTTTTAATCCGGCCCAGCTGATGAGAATGCGATCCTTTAGGGTATAGCTGCTTCCCCATAAACAAATAAAAACGGCTAAGGGACGAGAAACGAACATAAGAAATACGCTGCAAGTCAAACCTAATAACATAACAGACGGAAGCTCATGAGGGTTAACCAGCAGTCCCAAAATAAGGAACATGCTTATCTGCATTATCCATGCGAGAGAATCGTTAAAACGAATGAGATTACGACGATGTAAAAACGGATAGTTTCCCATGACAATTCCGCCAATGTAAACAGCTAAAATTCCGCTGCCACCTGCCAATTGGGTCAGACTATATATTAAAAATGCCGAACTGACGCCGTAAACGGGATATAATCCCTGATAAGGAATGCGAACATTTTGAAGAATATGTACAAAGACTCTTCCTAAAGCTAATCCAAAAATAATTCCGCTGAACATCTGGCGAATGAAAAAACTTACGATGTTGTTCCAGTTTAGAGAGGGTTCGGTGATGATTGACAAAGCGGCCAGTGTCAATAAAACAGCCATAGGGTCATTACTGGCGGATTCAAATTCCAGCAGAGATTTGTTGGGTGAAGAAATTGTAATTTGAGATGTCCGCAGTATGTTGAAAACGGCAGGAGCATCGGTTGAGGAAACAATCATGCTCAGAAGAAGTGCCGTTTCAAAAGGGAGACCAATAATATGGTGTGTGCAAACAAACAGGAATGCGGCTGTTAATGCTACTCCCAAAGTTGATAAAACGCTTCCTCGTACAATAATCGGGCGAACGTTGTTCCAGTTGGTTTGTAATCCGCCGTTAAATAAAATAAAAATCAGTGCCAGAGTGCCGACATAATTGGTTAGGGTGGAATCTTGAAAATTTATACCGCCGGGGCCATCAACACCAGCCAACATTCCGAGTGCCAAAAAAAACAATAAGGAGGGAATGCCAAAACGATCGGAAACTCTGTTGGTGAATACGCAGAGCATCATTAAAAAACCGGCAACAGCAAAATAAATGTCAATATTCATGTTTTTTCCCTGTTTGTGTGGTACTACATATAGCTATGTTATGATATAATTTCCAGACCAGTGCTTCACATTATATCAGCATAAGTTAAAATAAATTGAATCTTTTAGTGTAGGGGGTGAGGCGATGAAAACATAAAAGTGCAATGTGGGAATATTGTGCTGGAAAAATAAAAAATACAGATTATGATTGAGCCAACGTTAAAAATTGGAGGTTTTGCTATGCAGAAAATTATTCCGGCACCGTTGAAAACAGGAGATACGGTTTGCGTTGTGGCTCCGTCTCGCGGAATTAAAATTATTGGGGCTGACAGTCGGCAATTGGCTGAAAAACGTTTTAATGAAATGGGATTGTCGGTGGTGTTTGGTAAAAACACGGTTGATGACAATTGGGATATGATGGGAACTTCCTCTATTCAACAACGCGCCGAAGATATTATGGAAGCTTTTGACAATAGTTGTGTTAAAGCTGTTTTTACGATAATCGGCGGTTTTAACTCCAACCAGCTTTTGCCTTTTTTAGATTATGAAATTATAAAAAAACATCCTAAGATTTTGTGTGGTTTTTCGGATATTACGGCTCTGTTGAACGGGATTTATGCTCAGACGGGTTTGGTTACTTTTTCCGGTCCGCATTATAGTTCTTTTGGCATGAAAAAAGGGTTTGACTATACTTGGGAACATATGAAAATTATGTTGTCGGGGAAAGGCTCTTATAACGCTGAACCCTCAGAAAAATGGAGTGATGACGCTTGGTTTATTGATCAGGAAAAGCGTGATTTTATTGAAAACGAGGGTGTATGGACCATTCATGAAGGAACAGCCAGAGGGACGATAGTCGGCGGTAATTTAAGCACATTTGTGTTGCTGAACGGCAGCCCGTATCGGCCGGTATTTAAGCCGGATACAATTTTCTTTGCAGAAAATTGTTTTTCTTCCGGTGGAGATGATGTTGATTTTTTGCGGCAGTTACAAGCTGTTTGTTATCAACCTGATTTTGTTAACGTTAAAGGTTTGGTTATCGGGCGTTTTCAAAAGGCATCAGGAATAACGCGTGAAAAGCTTGAATATATCGTCAATGCAATACCGCAGTTAAAAGATATTCCGGTTATTGCCAATGTGGATTTCGGGCATACAACACCGATGTTGACATTGCCGATAGGCGGGCGTTGCGAAATTACCCCCGATGGGCTGATGATTAAAATTTAGAGAGCGGAAAAACAAATGCCTGATTTTGAGCTTGAAAAAATGTTGCCTAATCCGGTTGTCGGCATAGATGAAGCCGGCAGGGGACCGTGGGCCGGTCCGGTGGTTGCCGGAGCCGTTGTTATAAAAGATTTTGATTTGGATGTTTTTTTGCTTTCAGAGCTTAATGATTCCAAAAAGCTGACCGCTAAAAAAAGAGAGATTTTGTATGAGCGTTTGTTTGCGGCGCAAGAGGACGGAAAAGTTTTAATCGGCATTGGTCAGGCAAGCGCTGAAGAAATTGACAATATGAATATTTTGCAGGTAACCTTTCTGGCTATGCGGCGTGCTTACGAGGCTTTACCGGAAAAGCCCCCTTTTGCGTTAATAGACGGTAATCGCCTGCCCAAAGATTTTCCGTGTGCGGCGAAGGCAATTGTTAAAGGCGACGGGCGTTCATATTCTATTGCGGCGGCTTCTATCGTGGCCAAAGTTTATCGTGACCGTTTGATGGCTGGTTTGGCGAAAAAATATCCGTATTACGGGTTTGAAAAGAACGCGGGTTATGGTACGCCGGCTCATATAGAGGGATTGCGAAAATATGGTGTTATCGAAGAACATCGTCGTTCCTACAAGCCGATACAGGCGTTTTTACACCAACAAGCGGTGTAGGGAGCTGAGCGTTTTTTTGATTTGTAATGTTTTTTGAATGTTGTTAATAAATTTATAACTAAATTCGGCTCATACTGACGGCGGTAGATTTTATTTTGCTGAAACGGTTGGTTTGAAATGAGCGCAATGCAGATGAAGAAGATATTAAATACGATTATCAATGATGATTGTATTAAGGTTATGAACGAGATGGAGGAAAATTCTGTGGATTTGATTTTTGCAGATCCTCCGTACAATCTGCAGCTCGGTGATGTTTTAACGCGGCCGGATAACAGCAGTGTCAGCGGTGTTTATGAAGAATGGGACAGTTTTGAAAGTCTGGCGGCTTATGATGACTATACACGTCGTTGGATGACGGCCGCTCGCAGAATTTTGAAAGATGACGGCGCTATCTGGGTTATCGGTTCGTATCATAATATCTTTCGTGTCGGTTATATTTTGCAAGATTTGGGTTTTTGGATTTTGAATGATATTATTTGGAACAAGGTCAATCCGATGCCGAATTTTAAAGGAACACGTTTTACCAATGCGCATGAGACGTTGATTTGGGCAAGCAAAAATCCGAATTCTAAGTATACTTTTAACTATGAAGCTATGAAAGCTCTGAATGAAGATACGCAAATGCGTAGTGATTGGCAACTTTCTTTGTGTACCGGAAAAGAGCGTTTGAAAGATGCTAACGGCGAGAAATTGCATCCTACCCAAAAACCGGAAAGTTTGTTGTATCGTGTGATTATGGCCTCTACAAAAGTTGGTGATGTTGTGTTGGATCCGTTCTTCGGGACAGGTACGACCGGTGCGGTTGCCAAAAAACTGGGACGTAATTTTATCGGTATTGAGATGAACGCCGATTATGTCGCCGGTGCAAAGGAACGTATTGATGCCGTTGAACCGGTTGATAATGAAATGTGCTTGGAATATAGCACTAAAAAGCGCCAGCCGCGTATTCCGTTCGGCAGTGTTGTGGAGAGAGGGCTTTTGGCTCCCGGAGATAAACTTTGTGATGTCGGACGCAAACATTTTGCTGTTGTGCGTTCAGACGGTACGGTTAAGAGTGAGCAGGCTGAAGGGTCTATTCATCAGGTTGGGGCCGCGGTTCAAAATGCTCCGGCTTGCAACGGTTGGGTTTATTGGTATTTTGAAAATGAGAAGAAAGAGCTTGTTTGCATAGATGAGTTGCGAAACCAAGTTCGTGTTGAAGTTTATGGCGCTTAGATTACAGATAGTTTTTTTCTAAAAACTCAATAAAAATATTGTATCAATGCTATTAATAGGCTATATTCTACCTAATTAGTTTAATTTTTAGGTTTTTACAGAATAAAAATGCAAAAGTGGCGTAGAAAATCGGGTGCAAAGCCACCGGTAAAAGCCATCGGGTCAACAGTCAAACAAAATGCCGCTAATTATGCGGCGATTGATTTGGGGACGAATTCTTGCCGATTGGTTATTGCGACTCCGACACCGACCTCTTTTCGCGTGGTAGAGACTTTTTCTAAAATCACCCGGTTGGGTGAGGGGATTATTAATAACAACGAGCTGTCACGCACGGCTATTCGGCGGACGGTTGCGGCACTTAAGGTTTGTGCCGGTGTGCTGGCTGAATATGCTCCTATTTGCAAGTCGCGTTTTGTGGCAACGGCGGCTTGTCGGAGAGCTGTTAATTGTCCGGTGTTTTTGGAAATTGTCAGACGCGAAACGGGTTTGAATATTGAAATAATTTCTTCCAAGGAAGAATCTCGTTTGGCGGTTGTGGGATGTATTCCGTTGCTTAGCCGCAATGTTAAGCGTGCGTTGATTTTTGATATCGGCGGCGGTTCAACAGAGATTTCTTTGGCGCGAATGACCAATAGCGGACATACGGTCATTGAGGGGTTTGTTTCTTTACCGTACGGCGTGGTTACCATTTCAGAGGCTTTTCCCTCACAAGATATGACTTCGCTGGCGTATGATACGATTATTGAGCGAACTCATAAATTGTTGGAAGAATTTGATGAAAAATACCATATCAGCGAAGCGGTTGCCAATCAAGAAATTCAGGTTATCGGGACATCGGGAACGGTTACCGTTTTGGGTGCCGTCCATTTGAACTTGCCGCGTTATAATCGTTCGGCGGTTGATGGTATTGCCATGAGCAGGCAAGATATAGAACGTACGATTTCTAAAATAAAGCGTTTAGGCGATGAAGGGCGAAAAAAACATCCGTGTATCGGGGCGCAGAAGGCAGATTTGACGATGGCCGGTTGCGCGATTATTGAGGCATTGAGTTCTTTTTGGCCCATATCGGAGGTGACTGTTGCCGACAGAGGTATTCGTGAAGGTATTTTGCTCGATTTGATGCATTCGAATAAAAAGAAATTTAATCGGAAAAAATATAGAAATCGCCATCCGTACTGTCATAATAAAAATTTATCGAACAATAACAGGTATTTTCCGGAGGCTGCAAATGACTAAGAAGTGTTATGCCGCAATTGATTTGGGAACAAACTCCTGCCGTTTGCTGGTATGCGATGAAAACGGCAATCGGCTTTGCAAAGAAAGTGCGCAAGTTCGGTTGGGTGAAGGGTTGTATTCTGAAAAAAAAATTATGCCGGCGGCCTTTGAGCGAGGGTTGAATTGTTTTTATAATTTTAAACAAATTCTTGATCGTTATGAGAGTGTGTCTTTGCGGGCGATTGCCACGGCGGGGTGTCGTATGGCTTCTAACAGCGAAGATTTTTTGCGTCAGGTTTATGCCGAGGCGATGATACCCCTTGAGGTGATCGACGGGTATGAGGAAGCTCGTTTGAATTTGAAGGGCGCATTGGAGCATGTCAGAGGACAAAGCCGCTATGTTATTTTGTATGATTTGGGCGGTGGTTCCACAGAAATTACTTTAGCCACCAATGATGAAAATCCGCAGATGATTCACACGGTGTCTATTCCGTGGGGAGCGAGAAATGCCGCAGAGGCTTTTGGTTTGGAAAATCCTGATGACGAACAGCGTTGCAGGCTTGCGGAAGAAATCAGAGGTTATGTTGATGAGTTTTCTCGACATGTTCATTTGGATGATATTCGGCAAGATGTTTTGTTTTTGGCAACATCCAGTACTCCCTTGCGTTTGGCGGCATTAATCAATAAGTTTGAATTTTATGACAGAGACAGAGCTGATGGTTTGAAAATCAGTCGTGCGCAGATGGATGAGCAGATAGAAAAAATTTGCCGAACTCCTCAGTCTGAATTGGCTAAAAATCCATGTGTCGGAGAATCTCGCTCCCATATTTTTATTGCCGGATGCGCGATTTTTAAGACTGTTTATGATTGCTTACAAATTTCGGAATTAACAACTTCATTGAAAAGTGCGGTTGACGGGATAGTCGCAGAAATGATTGAAAAGGACAGAGATGGGAAAGTTAACGAAGTCAGCGCGTGAGATTACCGGACGTCACAATTTGAGTGTTCGGGTTAAGACATCTAAATATCGCAAAAAGTCTTCAAACAGATGGCTGGAACGCCAGCTTAACGATCCGTATGTTGCCGAATCTAAGCGTTTGGGCTATCGCTCTCGAGCGGCATTTAAGCTTATTCAGCTGGATGAAAAATATAAGTTTTTGGGTAAAGGAAAGACGATTGTTGATTTGGGTTGTGCTCCCGGCGGGTGGACACAGGTTGCCGTACAACGCAATCGCGGAAGCGGTCAAGTGGTGGGTATAGATATTTTAGAAACTGAGCCTGTTTCCGGTGCCACGTTGATTTGCCAAGATTTTACGCAAGAAGATGCGCCTGATAAACTTAAAGCTTTGCTTGAAGGCGAGGCCGATATTGTGATGAGTGATATGGCCGCCAATACAACCGGACACCAGCAAACAGACCATCTAAGGACAATTGGTTTGGTGGAAGCGGCTTATGCCTTTGCCAAAGAAGTTTTATCCGTGGGCGGAATTTTTATTGCTAAGGTTTTTCAAGGTGGGGCTGAGGGCGGATTGTTGGCTGATGCCAAGCAAAATTTTGAAAAAGTCGGGCATTTCAAGCCTGATGCCAGCCGTCGGACATCACCGGAGACTTATCTTGTGGCTATCGGTTATAAAGGAAATCAAGCTTAGCGGTGCATATTTACCATATTTAGCAAGATGTCATGATTTTAGGGATTGAAATATGCAAAACGGAGCGAGATTTCAAGCGATTTTAGATTTATTAGAGCTTATTTTTGAAAATAAGCAGCCTGCGGACAAGATTATTAATGATTATGTGCGGGCGCGGAAATATATGGGATCTAAAGATCGGCGTTTTATTACGGAATGGGTGTGGAAGATTGTGCGGAATCGCCTGAAACTCCAATTTGATTCAAATTCTGTGGAACCGCGACAGGTTTTATTGACGGCCGCTAAGGATTGTCTTGATGAGGTTTTTGACGGCAGCGTTTATGCTGTGCCTCCTTTGACTGAAGATGAAAAAGAGAGGCTTGCGGTAGAAAAGATTGAACCGTATCCCGATTATGCGGAGGCTGAATGTCCGCAGTGGTTGTTTGCCAAAATCAGCAATGCGAATTTGTGGAAATCTTTGAACACGCAAGCCGGGGCTGATTTTCGAGCGCATTTTTGTTCCAGAGAAGATTTGTTAAAAAAGTTGGCGCAAGAGGGGATTGACGCGGTTCCTACACCTTATTCGCCGTATGGAGTGCGTTTGGACGAGCGTATAAATTTGGGAAATTGTATCGCTTATCAGGAAGGTTTTTTAGAGGTTCAGGACGAGGCCTCGCAGTTAGCAGCGCTTCTGTGCGATGTTAAACCGGAACATAAGATTATTGATTATTGCTGCGGAGCCGGTGGTAAGAGTTTGATGTTAGCCCATATTCTTGGGAATAAGGGACATATTTTGGCGCACGATATTAATGCAAAACGTTTGGAAGCTATAAAACCCAGATTACATCGTTTGGGGGTTAAGAATATTGAGCTTACGGATATTGTGGCGACGACAGACACTGATTTTGACCGATTTATCATCGACGCACCTTGTTCGGGTACAGGTACATGGCGGCGAGCACCGGATGCAAAATTTCGTCTGACACCGCAAAGATTGAAGGAGTTAACCAAGATTCAATCTGAATTGTTAGAAATCGGAGCTGAAAAAACGGCTGTCGGAGGGCGTTTGATTTATATTACTTGTTCGGTTTTGCCTGATGAAGATGAAGAGATTATAGATAAATTTTTGCAAAAACATTCGGAGTTTGCGCCGGTTAATATGCGGTTTTTATGGAAGAAAATGCTTGATTCTCCCTATATGCATCGAAGTGAAAAATATTTGAAAATGACGCCGCTTTCCACCGGTACAGACGGTTTTTTTATCAGCGTGTTGGAGAAGAAAATTTAGTATTTGTTATATTTCTTTGCCGTTCTGCTGGTAAACATAAGAGATTATTTCCGCTACGGCTGCAAAGGCTTCAATCGGAATTTCGGCATCGATGTCAACGGCTTTCAGAATTTGAATCAAATCGGCGTTTTGCTGAATTTCAATTCCGTTATCAATGGCCAGTTGTATGATTTTTTCGGCGATTTGCCCTTGGCCTTTCGCTAAAACGGTTGGTGCGTTGTGTTTGTCTTTTTCATACCCCAAGGCAACGGCATAATCTGGGGAAAAACCCAAATCGGCGTTGTTTTTAGATGATTTTGCGTTATTATCGTCTTTAGACATGGAGCCGCCTTGTTGTTTGGTTATGGGGATATTGTAATTATTAGAGCCAAAATTGCAAGGGTTTTAAACGGCATGGAAATTGCATGCCTTGTTGTATGCGGGAACATATAACTTTGGGGAAAATCAATGGATTTTATGAATTTGTCAGTTTTTAATCTGGCTCAGAAAAATATGGAGTATCTATCGGCAAAAGAGAAAGTTATTGCCGGTAATATCGCTAATGCCAGTACTCCGGGGTTTTTGCCCAAAGATGTTCAAAAGCCTGACTTTACGCCTCATTATGTTGCCAATATGCCCATGAATACAACCAATCCGAAACACTTAAACGGTTTGAACCAGTCGAACAATCTTAAGGTTTATACGCCGCAACCGACTTCGGCTTTGACAATTGACGGTAACGGGGTGATTTTGGAAGAGCAAATGAACGAGGCCAGTAAAGCAAGCAGTGAATACAAGAAGATGATTTCTATTTTTAATAAATATAAGAACCTTATGCAGGTGGCAACAACTAAAATTAACGCGTAGGAGCTGTGAATGTCCGGAAACTTGACACTTAGTGCTGATATTGCCGCATCGGGAATGCGTGCTCAGGCGCAACGTCTTAAGGTGATTGCCCAGAATATGGCGAACGCCGAATCTGTATCAACAGAAAAGGGCGGTGAGCCATATCGACGTCAGGTGGTTACATTCCAAAACTATGTAGACAAAGATACCGGTGCGGAGATGGTGCGTGTGGACAAGATTGTTAATGATATGGCACCGTTTGATAAAAAATATGCTCCGGGGCATCCGGCGGCTGATGCGCAGGGTTACGTTTCATTACCAAACGTGGATCCACTGGTTGAGATGATGGATATGAAAGAGGCTCAACGCGCTTATGATGCGAACATGAACATGCTTAAAACCGCACGAGAGATGAATACCAGTGTGTTGGATATTTTGAAGTAAAGTATGAAAAAGGGGAAGAACTTTGATTAGTAATATTTCTAATGCATTAAATGCTTATCAGCAAGCTTTGGGACGTATCGGCGGGCAGGCTCAAAAGACGGAAGCGGAAGCCGTTGCCGTGCCGACGAATACTTTTGGCAATATGGTGAAATCAGCTGTTGATGATGTTGCGGCCATGCATAAACAGAGTGAGCAAGTGACGGTTCAGGGGATTCAGGGAAAAGCCGATATTCAAGACGTGGTTTTGGCTGTTTCAAATGCCGAGATGGCGTTGGAAACGGTTGTTGCGGTTCGCGATACAGCGATTAAGGCTTATAATACCATTATGCAAATGCCCATGTAATTTGTAAAAATTTAAAGGGGGTATTTATGGGAAGAGCGATTATTTTGATGATGGATTCATTCGGAATCGGCGGCGCACCTGATGCCGCTGATTTTTCTAATGAGGGAGCCGCCACGTTTCAGCATGTGGTGGTTGGAAATTCCGGATTGAAAATTCCTAATTTAATTTCTTTAGGTTTGGAAAAGGTTGCCAGAGCTGCCTCAAGCGAAAAATTTGAGCTGGGAAGGCAGCCGGAAACCTTATTTAACTTACCGGTAAAATTCGGGCATGCTAAAGAAGTCAGCCGCGATAAAGATACGGTTTCTGGGCATTGGGAGATGGCCGGATTACCCAATTTGGAAGGTTGGGGGCATTTCAAACCGGATTATCCGTCTTTTCCTCAAGAGCTTATTGAGAATATTGTTTCAGAGTCCGGTATTGCCGGAGTTTTGGGCAACAAAGCCGCTTCCGGAACAGTTATTATTCAAGAGCTTGGAGAAGAGCATTTGGCAAGTGGAAAGCCGATTTTTTACACTTCGGCTGACAGTAATATGCAGATTGCGGCTCATGAAGAAAAATTCGGTTTGGAAAAGTTGTATAAACTTTGCGAAGTGGCTTATAAATATGTGCAGCCGTACCGTATTGGTCGTGTTATTGCCAGACCGTTTGTGGGCGAAAAAAACGGAGAGTTTGTTCGTACGGTCAATAGGCGTGATTATACCGCGAAACCCTTTGGGAAAACTCTGTTGGAGCATTTGAAGTCAAACGGCTTAAATGTTGTGGCTGTCGGTGCTATTAACGATATTTACGCTCATCAAGGAATAACACGCGGTGTTCATGGGGCTAAGTTGGAGCAACTGTGGAATTTGACTTTGGAAGAAATCTCTCGAGCTGACGATAATAGTCTTATTTTTACGAACTTTGAAGATTTTGATATGTATTTCGGACATCGCAGAGATGTTAAGGGATATGCGGAGGCGCTGGAATATTTTGATAAGAGGCTTCCTGAAATTACGGCGCTTTTGCGTGATGATGATATTGTTTTTATCACGGCCGACCATGGAAACGATCCGACATGGGAAGGGACTGATCATACGCGTGAGCAAGTTCCTGTTTTGATGTTTGGAAAAAATATCAGGTCTGCTAATCTTGGTCAACGTGACACTTATGCGGATATTGCGCAGACTATTTGCGACTATTTTAAATTGCCGCCGATGGCATACGGAAAAAGTTTCTTGCATGAGGGGGAGTGATGTATAAGGCTGAAAATTTACCCGTTGAGAAACATGTGTTTTTGGGGGCTGAAGGCGGTGTTTCAACGGGGATTTATGAGAGTTTGAATGTTAGTCGTTCCAGTGGTGATGCTCCGGAAAACGTACGAAAAAACTTGGAGATTGCCGCCGGTTTTTTATCAGCAGTTCCTGAACAGTTGAATTTGTTGCTGCAAGGGGTGAGCAACCATGTGGAATATGTGAGAACGGCGACACAATATGAGGTGGAGGCTGACGGCGCCGTGACAGATGTTCCCGGTGTTGTGCTGTGCATACGCACTGCCGATTGCGCTCCCGTGTTATTTGCTGATTATGAGGCCGGTGTTATCGGGGCTGCGCATGCCGGCTGGCGCGGCGCATTTAAAGGTGTTATTGCCAATACGATTGATTTAATGGTGCAAAAAGGTGCTCGTCGTGAGAAGATCGCCGCTGCGGTCGGACCGTGTATCGGGCAAGCTTCTTACGAAGTTGACGATGTTTTTTATTCGCAATTTTTAGAAAAAGATGAAAAATGGAGTAAATATTTTATTCCGTCTGTTAATGAAAAACACTATTTGTTTGATTTGGAAAAATTTTGTTTTGACCGTCTGCGTGATGAAGGACTCAGCAATATTACACTTTCGCATTTAGATACTTATGCTTTAGAGGGACAATATTTCAGTTTTCGTCGCAACACGCATAAGGGGATAATTCCTGCACCAAAGTGTTTCCCTGTTGAGCTGTCGGCTATTGTTTTGTAGTTTTATTCACTTAACAACGCCAGTTCTTTAGATACCTTGTCTATGCTGTTTGTTAAGCGCTTGGAGGCGTCTTCGCGCTCCATGTTATCAAAAATGTAAAGAGCATCGTGGAAATATTCCAGAGCTTCTTCCAAAGATTCCTGGTCGGTATCATTATGCCCCAGTCTATAATAAATGTCGCCCAGACGTTCTTGTATTTCGGCCCACTCAAGGGGATTTCGTCGTTCGGTGATTATTTTCTGCCGATTTTTGTAGGCGGCGATTGCTAACTCGGATATATCATTGCTGTTTGTTAGTGAGCCCAACAATGAAAGAGCGTGTCCGAGTTTTTGTTGAATGGTTGCCCAAAAATCGGGAAACAGGGCGTAGGTAAATGTTTTTTCTGCTTCGCGCAAATGAAACACGGTGTCACGCAGAGCTTGAATATCTTCTTTTTGTCGCCAATAATTATAGTACAATCCGGAAAGTTGAAAGGAAATAAAGCCGTAATCATACGGATAGTTGTATTTGCTTAAATATTTTTGAGCCAGGCGATAGTAGTTTATGGCTCCTTTAAAATAATTTTTTGTTCTTTTATTCAGGTGTTCGGTTGCTCCGGCGTATAATTGCCCCAAATGGTAATAAATGCACCCCAAATGTATGGGATTTTTTATTAAATCTTGGTGTTTGAGAGCTGTTTCAAACAGGTTTTTGACAATTTTGAAGTCTTTGTCATTTTCTTCCTCAGCGCAACAATTTAAATAGATGATTCCCAAAAAGTTCATGATATGAGGAAGGTACTCAATAGAAAGACTTTTGGCCGAGTTATCGGCGGATAAACATCCGATTATCTTTTTGAGGAGAAAGCGTTTCTGAATTTTTTGTTGTTTTTCCGTAGTATTGAGAGCACTGATAACCGCACCCGCCAAAAGGTTTATCAAAGAAGTTGGAAAATTTTCAGTGTTTTCAAAAAGACTTGCCGGCAAGAACAGACTGTCTAATAAAGAATTGAACGAACCGCCTTCTTTTTCGTATTGAAGCGGGGTTTGAAAGTTCAGGCGTATTTTATCGGCTTCACGATAGCCCCATACAAGAACATCTGCTCCGGTTTTATCCAGTAAATTTTGTCCCTTGTCAATTAAATCAAAAAATGTGCGACTTTCCAAGTTGAGAAAACTTTTTGAGAAAGGTTCGTTGAAATAAGAAACGTCTAATCCTTCTGTTTTTTGGAGTAAAGATGCGACAATTTCTCCGCTTCGGCTTTCAACATTATCGGCAAATTCGATGACGACGACTTTAAAATGTATGTTTAAAGCTGCCGTAAATTCAATCTCTTCGGCGGAAACCCGAGGTTGCAAAAAGAAGTGTTTAAGAAAGTCGATGAGTTGCATAAAAGTTCTACTTCCTTTTGAAGTTATTTTTTAACAAGTCTACACTATCGCGAATTTCTTCAATGACTTGTTTGTTGGTTTCTTTAATACTTGCGGTACTTGTTTTCCATGTAATCAGGCGATATAGGTTCCAAGAAAGAATTAAAGCCGTGAAAACAGGCATCGAAAATCTATTGGGGGCGTAAACTTCAAAAGTCCCAAACAGCAAGGCTATAAATGCTTGTTTGGAAATGAATTGGTAAACAACGTTTGGCGGCAAATCCGTTTGCAGGGCTTTATTATATAAAGAGTTATTGATGATGTTTGAGTATTGCGGCATAAACGTTAGTTTGAGACCTACACTCCATAAGGTTTCGATAATCCAATACATACAGAAACAGGAAATGCACGGACCGGCCGCTTCAGCGGACGAAAACACAATTATCCATCCGCAAATATACCCCAGAAGATCGCAATCTTCAGAAGATAAAGTTTTTTCAGAACCGTTCCAAAGAGAGGGAAGGTATGCCAAAGATATTGCAAGAAAAGCGAAACCGATAATACCGAATATCTGGGGTAATCCGCTTATAAGGGATAAGATGGCGACACCGCCGGCAAGGGTTGATGTTTGCATAAAGGTCAGTACGGGCAGTCCTTTTAATATGCGCAAACTGAAAGTGGCGGCAAGCCAAACACTGATTGTCAGCACAATGTTTCCCCATGTCGGAATGGTTGGAGAAAAATCTATTACGGCAGACGGAAAACTGATAACCGTCACGGTCGCGGCAACAATGAAAAAAATACTTTGGAACACAAAACGACATTTCAGCGGGTAAATGCATGCGGTCAAAGCAACGACAGACAGCGGCATAATGATGCTTTGGAGAGAAAGGTTGGTAATAAAGTCAGAGAAGTCGTCCACATAATAGAGGCCGACCGATGCCAATATGGCAAAGATTGTGGAGGGAAAAACAATCCACCCCTGTTGAATCCATGAGTGTTTTGACCGTAAGCAGAGGTTCGAGACAACAAAACTGCCGACTAAACTGGTGAGAAAAATAATTAGGTAAGAGGTGAACAAAGGTTTCATAAAAAATCTCCATCATTGCCAATAATTACATTTAATAACATTTTTAGCGATATCTTCAAGAATGATTATGCGGTTATGCCAGAATTTTGTTGTATAGACCTTTTAAAATCAGCCTCAAAGTCGGAATTTTTATATCTGAAGCCTCGGCACATTTTAACAAGTGTGTTGAAATGGTTTTTATTTCAATTATTTTTTTATCTTTGGAAAAATTTTGCAGTGGAAATTTGAAGGTTGACGGAATGTGATATATCCTCTTTAAAATTTCGACTCGTTCCACGGGGGCTTTATCGGCGACGGCTAGCTTCAAAAGTTCGTCCAAAAGGTTGTCAATTTGTTGTCGTCCTTTGCCGTCTTTAGTAAATGTATAGATGTTTTTTCCGCTTTCTTCTGCCAAGAGCGATGCCAGAGAATAAGGAATCAGATTGTTCCAATAATTTATGCCGGCTTCTGGAACGGCACATAAGGAGATGTTTGAATTTTTTGCGCACTTTTGTATTTGAGTGAAAACAGGGTGTTGGTTGCCGCAAGAGGAATCTATTTGTGAAGGGCTTAAAATATTGAGTTGTCCTTTTTCCCAGTGGCTGAAGGAGGTTAAATAGCCGGATAACACAGGTCCATGAGTGAAATTACTGATTAATGCGTTATCACAAAACAGGCTGAGATTTAATGTGGGAACTTTACTGATTTTTGGGGAAGAAAGCAGTGTGAGGTTAGACATTAAGTATGGTGTTTCTGACGCAATAATCAATAAAGATGGAGTTTCTTCAATTTGAAAACTCGTGTTGATTGTGGTTCTTTTTCTTTGTAGCAGGCGTTCTTCTTTTACCTGAAGTTCTTTTTCCGGAAGAAAGAAGCTTAAACGCTCAGGCGAATCGATAATGGTTAAATGATGTCCGCATTCTTGCAGTCTGTAAGCCAGGCAGAGACTGGCAGCATTAATTCCCAGAATACATATGGTTTCAGGAGAATCTGTTATGTCGATTGTTTCTGAATCTAAGCTGGAAATGTTAAAGAACATTTTTAATCCTTTGCATTAAAGCGATGAAAAATCCGTCTGTTCCTCCCAATGTGTTCAGATGAAACGGCAATGTGCGGATAAATCCTTCAGGAGTAAATATCTCTTCCGGCATATCTCGGTGAATGTTTTGTAAAGGAACTATTTGGAATTCGGCGGAGGTTTTTAAGAATTCGGCTATTTGCTCTTCCCCTTCTTCTTTGCAAAGAGAGCAAGTGCAAAAAATCAATAAACCGTTTGATGACAGAGCATTAGGAGCCAAGCTCAAGAGTTGTTTTTGAATGGCAGCCTGTTTAGATATATCTTCTTGTTTTTTAAGATGGACAACTTCAGGATGACGGCGCAGTGTTCCTGTTGCAGAGCAAGGGGCGTCAAGCAGTATAATGTCAAAAGGTTTTTCGTTAAATGTTTGGAGATATTCAATAGCGTCACGACATATGATTTGTGCTGTCAGATTTAAGCGATTGAGGTTTTCTTTCAGCGTTTTTAAACGTTTGTCGGAAATGTCCAAAGCCGTTACGGAAGCGCCCGCGGCGGCAAGTTGTGCCGTTTTACCTCCGGGAGCCGCACAAAGGTCTAAGATCTTCATACCGGATAAGTTTTCAGGCAGGCTTTTTACGGCTAAAGATGCAGCAAAGTCCTGTACCCACCATTGCCCTTTGTCATAATCGGGAAGTTGTTTGACATCGGATATGTTTTTGAGACGGATTGAGCCGTTCGGCAATTTTATTCCGCCCAGTTTTAGGGACGAATTTTCGTATTTTTTGGTGACGGTGATGTCTAAGCAAGGTTCACCGCGTGCTGCTTGTTCTATTTTGCGTATTGTTTTGGCGGAATAGGAATGACGCAAAATTTTGAAAAATTCTTGAGGAAAAAAGCAATCTTCTGATTGGTTATCGGGAGAATTTGATTCAGCAGCTATTTTCCGTAAAACGGCATTTGCCATACCGGCAATGTAACGGTCGAATTGTTTTTTGATGGTGTCAACATAAGAATTTATGACGGCATAATCCGGTGTTTTGAGGTAGAGAAGTTCGGTTGCTGCCGCCAGAATCAGATATTCCGCCAAGCGTGATTTTGCCGGAAGACGCTTTTTAATATAAGTTTTAAGGTTTTTCTTTAAGCGCGGTAAATGACGCAGAGCTGTAAGAACAAGCATGTTTACAAAGGAAGTGTCTTGTTTTTCAAGCGAATCGGAAAATGAGCGAACTTCGCTTAAAAAAAGTCTTTTTTCTAAAATGCTTTCAAGCATTTGTGCTGCAACAAGCCGCGGAGAAGACATTGTGTGGCCTCAAAATGTTATGAACGGGCTTATTCTAGTTAAACAATCAGATAAATACAAGCCGTAAAATTGACTCTTGTCAAAACTGTTATATTATTATATTTTCGCATGAGAACTTTGGTTTAATGATATTCAAAAGAGTTTACGCAATGAGAAATATTTTGTCTGTGGCGGCAGTTTTGCTCTTGACGGCCTGTTCTTGGGCTAATCCGTTTACGGTGTCTAAAAATGGAACGGATAAAACTTTTGAACCCAATCGTTTTTTGTGGCAGGCGGCTCAAGATAAATTATCCTTTATGACTATTGGGCAGGAGGATAAAGCGGCCGGTGTGATGTCGACAAATTGGAGTAAGGTCAGTGAAAATGCGGCCGAGGAGTTTAAGGTGGAAGTGAAAGTGCTTTCCCCGAATTTGCGCGCAGACTGTCTTCGCTTGACGGTTTATAAACGGACTAAAAACGGCAGCAGCTGGCGTGAGGAATTTGCCAGCTCTGAAACAACTCATAAAATGGAAGAAGCTATCATTAACAGAGCCCGAGTTTTATATCGGGAAAGTCTGGCCTTTAAATAGAGACATGAATGGAATAATAAGATGAACGACAGATATAACGGAAAAGACAGTTTTGAAGAGTGGCAAAAAGAATGGCCGCTTGAGGACAGGTATAATTTCAGGACTATTGAGAAAAAATGGCAGTCCATATGGGAAAAAGAGAAAGCCTATAAAGTATCAGAAGATAAGACCAAAGAGAAGTTTTATGCTTTGGTGGAGTTTCCGTATCCGTCCGGTGCGGGTTTGCATGTCGGTCATCCCCGGTCGTACACGGCTTTAGATGTTATTGCCCGCAAAAAGCGTATGCAAGGTTTTAATGTTTTATATCCGATGGGGTTTGATGCTTTTGGGCTTCCGGCAGAAAACTATGCTATAAAGACAGGTGTGCATCCGGCAATTTCGACAAAGGCCAATATTGAAAACTTTACAAAACAATTGAAGTCTTTGGGCTTTAGTTTTGATTGGGACAGGTGTATTGATACGTCTTCTCCTGAATATTATAAGTGGACGCAGTGGATGTTTATTAAGTTCTTTGAAAAAGGGCTTGCCTATAAAAACAAGATAGCTATCAACTGGTGTCCTTCATGCAAAGTGGGATTAGCTAACGAAGAAGTTGTTAACGGTTGTTGTGAGCGTTGCGGTGCTGAAGTTGTTCGGCGCGATAAAGAGCAATGGATGATTGCCATTACCAAATATGCAGACAGACTGATTGATGATTTGTCGGATTTGGATTTTATTGATCGTGTTAAAACACAACAGATTAATTGGATTGGTCGTTCGGAAGGCGCGGAACTTGATTTTGAATTGGTTTCAAAAGACGGAACAGCATTAGATGGTAAAAAACTTAAAGTGTTTACTACTCGTCCGGACACGGCATTCGGTGTAACCTATATGGTTATGGCACCGGAGCATGAATATGTTTCTCAGCTGGTTGATAAGTTTGAAAATAATGCTGAGATTTCAGCTTATGTTGAAGAGGCGGCTAAAAAATCTGATTTACAACGTACGGCCGATGACAGCAAAACCGGAGTTGAATTGAAAGGAATTAAAGCACGCAATCCGTTTAACGGCAATCTGATACCGGTGTTTATTTCTGATTATGTTTTAACCGGATATGGTACGGGAGCGATTATGGCGGTTCCGGCGCATGATCAGCGTGACTATGATTTTGCCAAAGTTTTCGGGCTACCGATAATTCAGGTATTAGACGGCGGCGATATTTCCGAAAAAGCATGGGAAGAAGACGGTGAACATATCAATTCCGGCTTTTTAGACGGCATGAACAAAGAAGATGCCATGAAAGCGGCTATTGATTTTGCTACGGAAAAAGGGTTTGGAAAGTCAAAAATTAACTTTAAATTGCGCGATTGGGTGTTCTCGCGTCAGCGTTATTGGGGTGAACCTATTCCGATGGTTTATTGTGAGCATTGCGGTTGGCAGCCCATTCCGGAATCGGAACTTCCTTTGAAATTACCGGATGTTCCGGATTATCATCCGAATGATGAAGGCGAATCTCCTTTGTCAAAAGCCGGAGACTGGCTATGGACGACTTGTCCTAAATGCGGCGCTAAGGCCCGTCGTGAGACGGACACTATGCCGAACTGGGCGGGATCTTCTTGGTATTTTCTGCGTTATTGTGATCCGCATAATGATAAGGCGTTCGCCTCTAAAGAAGCTTTGGATTATTGGATGAATGTGGATTGGTACAATGGCGGTATGGAACATACCACGTTGCACTTGTTGTATTCTCGCTTTTGGCACAAGTTCCTGTATGATTGCGGATTGGTTCCGACTAAAGAGCCGTACAATCGCCGAACATCGCATGGTATGATCTTGGCTGAAAATGGTGAGAAGATGTCAAAATCTCGCGGTAATGTGATTAATCCTGATGATATTGTTGATGCTTATGGTGCTGATACTTTCCGTTTGTATGAAATGTTTATCGGGCCGTTTGATCAGGTGGCCATGTGGTCGGAAGACAGCCTGATGGGCGTTTATCGCTTTGTTAATAAAATCTATCAGTTGATGAAAAAAGTGTATGGTGATGTGCAGATGTCATCGGCTGATTTGAGAGCGATGCATAAGTGTATTTTAGATGTGACGGAGCGAATTGACCAGATGCGCTTTAATACGGCTGTTTCTGCCGTGATGACGTATGTTAATTATATGTCCGGTATGGAAAAAGTTCCGGCAGAAATGTATTTGACGTTGCTGAAATTGATGGCGCCGTTTACGCCGCACTTGTGTGAAGAAATGTGGGCACGAATGGGTAAAAACACATTGATTGTGGCTGAAAGCTGGCCGGAAGGGAATGCAAAACTGGCTGAAGATGATACGGTTACAATTGCTGTTCAAATCTGCGGTAAATTGCGTGGCACGATTGAAATGCCTAAGAATGCGGCTAAAGAAGATGTTGAGAAGGCTGCATTGGCGGTAGAGAACGTTAAGCGACAAATTGAAGGAAAGGAAATTAAGAAGATAATTATCGTTCCAAATAAAATTTGCAATATTGTGGCAGCGTAACAAAAAAGGCGATTGAGCATGAAAAAACTTTTGGCGGTGTGTCTTGTCGGTCTGTTGAGCGGATGTGGTTTTGAACCATTGTATGTGCAGAAAAAAAATGAAAGTCCGTGGTTTTTCAACGATCAGTACGATGCGTCTATTTCTCGTGAATTGGCGCAGGTTAAGGTTGAGCCTATCGGGGAGCGTTTCGGACAGCAGATACGCAACCAATTGTTGGATTTATTGACGCCGAAGGGGACACCTAAAAAGCCAAAATATCGGTTATTTGCCAAATTGGAAAGTAAAACGGTAACACAGCAGGCTCTGCGCCGAGACATTACGGCTACAAGCGAGCGGGTGATTTACAGGGTTGTTTATCATTTGGAAGAAGGAACCGAAACTATTGTTTCCGGCAACAGTGTTGCTTACGTCAGCTATGATATTTTAGCGAATCCGTATTCTACAACAATGGCTCAGAAAAAAACGGAAACAGATGCGGCTCGAATTGTTGCCAATGATATTGCTCTACGTTTAGGTGCGTATTTTCATGCTAAATTCAGCAAAAAAGGCTCTTTAAATGATTTTCAAATCGGCTCAGATAGATAAGTTTTTGAAAAAAAATGATCCGGCTGTTAAGTGCGTGGTTGTGTATGGCAGCAATGAAGGATTGGTCGCCGAATATGTGAAAAGGTTGACACTCAGCGTTTGTCCGGATTTGAATGATCCGTTTTGCGTGGCAAATTTGAATATGGCGGATATCAACGCTGATTCGGGTTTGCTGTATTCTGAATATGCCAGTCGTTCTCTGATGGGGGGACGGCGAGTGGTGGTGGTAAAAGATGCGGATAATAATTTGACGAAGCATCTTAAAACAATGTTTGATACGGTGTCGTCTGATACATTGGTTGTAATCTCTTCAACGGCTTTTAATAAAAAATCTTCAATGGTTGTTCTTGCCGAAGGGCGCGAAGATATGGCTGTGATTGCTTGTTATGAAGATAGGGACGAAGATATTTTTTCAACAGCCAAAACTATGTTTTCCGAGCAAAAGATGTTGATAGGAAATGAGGCGTTGCAGTTGTTGTGTTCTCGTCTTTCAAATGATCGCAAGACAAACATCGGAGAGATTGAAAAACTTATTACTTATAAGGGGGACGATAAAAACATAACGGTTGATGATGTTCGTTGTGTTATTGCTGACCAGTCTTCTTCGAATACGGACGATGTTTGTTATTTTGCCGCCAACGGATATAGTGACAAGGCTATGGAGGCTTACCGTAAACTCATGAATGAAGGGGAAGAGCCTATCAGTGTTTTGCGGGCAATGTGGTATCATTTCAGTAAAATCTTGACTTGTTTAGCCTCTATGGAAAACGGCGACACTCCCGAAAAGGCTATGCAGAAATTGTTTCCCAAAATTATATTTTTCAGAGAGGCCGCGTTTAAACGACAATTGATGTTGTGGACTAAAGATAAGGTTTTATCCGTGGTGGAATTGCTGTATAAATGCGAACGGGATTGTAAGACGACAAATATGCCGACGTTTGAATTGGTTTCGTATATGTTGTTGCAAATATCATCAGCGGCGGCAAAGGCGGCGAGAGGGAGATAAAAAAAGATGCCTGTTTATATTAAGCAGGCATCTTTTTTTTAGGTTAGTTCATTCTATGTTCAAGGCTTTCGCGCAAAGAGCATGCCGGAACAAAAATCATAGCCAGAGCGGACAGACCGATTAAAACATAGAGAATGCGGCTGAGAACGCTCATTGGGCCGAAAAGGAATGCAACGAGGTCTAAGTTGAAAGCACCAACCAATCCCCAGTTGATCCCGCCGATTATAGTAAGAATCAAGGCAACGTTTCTCCAAAAAGTATTCATGATGATTACTCCTTTAAAAATTTTTGCTTTGAATCGTATAACGGTTATGATATATGAAGTGTGAATAAAATTTCAACAGGCAGATAAAGATATGGCTTATAGTGAAAGGTTTGAAAAGTTTATTGAGATTTGGCAGAATGAATTTGCTATTGAGCGTTCGATGGATGAAAAATTATGTGCAGATAAAAATGGTCAACCTCTTCCATGGTACACTTATCCGGCAATTGAATATTTGTCTCAATTTGATTATCGAGATAAAAAAGTTTTTGAATTTGGTTGCGGTTATTCATCTTCATTTTGGGCCGGTCGGGCAAAGCTGGTGAGAAGTGTGGAGGATAATCAGGAGTGGTTTGCTCGTTGGAAGAATGAATTTTCCGCGAATAATTTAGATATTTTGTTGCGGGAAGAGAGCCCTGTTTATGAGGGAGCGATTAATGAAACTTCGGAAGTTTATGATGTTATTGTCATAGATGGTAAACGTCGTGAAAAATGTGCGGCTGTTGCTGTTGAAAAATTAGTTGAAGGCGGAGTTGTTATTTTAGATGACAGTGATAGGGTTAACACATCTCGGGAATATGTTCAGGCCGTTGAAATTTTGAGAGAGGCAAACCTTATTCAAATTGATTTCTATGGTTTTTGTCCTATGAATAATTATACCAAGACAACATCTTTATTTTTGAGCCGAGATTTTAATTTTAGATCAAGGTACGATGTCCAACCGATTAACGGAATTGGTAATTTGTGGGGGCTGGGGCGAAGCAAGCGCAAAGAGTTTTTCAAAAAATTTAATGACTAAAAAACTCCGCCGTTTTATGGCGGAGTTTTTTGTTAAAGTTATGGATTATTTCGTTAGAGACAAAGTGTCTTTAGCTATGGCCAATTCCTCATTTGTCGGGATGATAAATGCGCGAACTTTGGAAGCTGTTTGGGTTATCTCAATAATTTCGCCACGCTTGTTGTTTGCGGTTTCGTTAATCTCAATTCCCAAATAAGACAAGCGCTCTAAAACGAGTTTGCGAACCAGCGGAGAATTTTCACCAACTCCGGCCGTGAATACAATTGCGTCAACTCCACCAAGGGCGGCAATATATCCGCCTATGCATTTTACAATGCTGTATATATATGCCTGCATGGCTTTAACAACTTCTTCTTCGCCGCGTTCATAGGCCGCTTCAAAGTCACGAGAATCGCTGTATCCGGTTAAACCGGCTTTCCCGCTTTTTTTATTGAGAATATCGTTGACTTCATCAGCGGATAAGTTTTGGGTTTTCATCATATAGAGCGGAATAGAGGGGTCAATGTCGCCGCAACGGGTGTCCATCACTATTCCGGCCAGCGGGGTCATACCCATGGAGGTGTCGATGCACTTTCCGTCTTTTACAGCGGTGATAGAAGCGCCGCTTCCTATATGGCAAGTTATTATACGACTCTTAGAACCAACCAGTTTGGCCGCCTCTTCGGCTACAAATTTGTGTGAAGTTCCATGTGCGCCATAGCGGCGGATTTTATATTTTGCAATCTGTTCTTTAGGTAAAGCGTATGTGTAGGCCTCATACGGCATAGTCTGATGAAACGCCGTATCGAAAACAGCGACCTGCGGCATATCAGGATAGGCTTTGCGAACCGCGCGTATAACCAAAGCAGCGGGACCGTTGTGTAGGGGTGCTAAAGCTGCTAACTCTTCAATTTGTTCGACAACTTTATCATTAATCAGGGTCGAGGTTTTGAAAATGTCGCCCCCTTGCACAACACGATGTCCGACAGCGTGGATTTCCGTTAAATCTTTAATAGTATTTTCTTGCAGGAGATTTAAGATTTCTCTCAGTGCTGTTTCATGGTCGGGCAAATCAACCGTGATTTCTTTCTTATTGCCGTTAGTATCTTTAATGCTTACGGTAGAAGGGCTACGGTTAATACGATCGGCGTTTCCCTTGGCAACGACATCGTAGTTCTCGCCATTGATGTCAAACAGTTGGTATTTTAATGTTGATGAGCCAGAATTTAAAACTAATATTTTCATAGCAGTTCCTTTTAATTTTTATTTTTCAGTTTGTAAAACGGTTATGGCCACTAAGCCTACAATGTCTTCAGTAAAGCATCCGCGGGATAAATCGTTAACCGGCGCATTTAAACCCTGAAGCATAGGTCCGTAAACTTCGGCTTTAGCCAAACGTTGAATGAGTTTGTAGCCTATGTTTCCGGCGTCAATGTTCGGAAAGATTAAAGTGTTGGCGTGTCCGGCAACGTTTGAGCCCGGTGCTTTTTTCTTGGCAACAACATCATCGAGAGCCGCATCAACCTGCAATTCTCCGTCCAACAGAACATTGCCGGCAGGGAATTCTTGAGATAACATTGTCTTGGCTAACTCGGTTGCCTCGTGTACTTTAGTGACACTTTCCCCCTTACCGGAACCGTATGTGGAATAAGATAGCATGGCAATGTGAGGAATGTCGCCAAATTGAATGACCGATTCAGCTGTTTGTAAAGCGATGTCTGCCAGTTCTTTAGCAGAAGGGTTAATGTTTATGGCGCAATCGGAAAGATAATAAGTTTTACCGTTGCTTACGGCAATAAACAAAGAAGAAACGCCGCGATCTTGGCGTGAGGATTTTATAATTTGCAATGCCGGACGTACGGTGTCAGCGGTGGAGTGGTTTGCTCCGGAAACCATTCCGTCAGCATGTCCGGATTTAATCATCAATGTTCCGAAATAGTTTGGATTAAGGGCAAGATTTTCAGCCGCTTCGTGAGTGAGGCCTTTTTCTTTGCGTAAATTGTATAGCAGCTCTGTGTATTCACCTAAGCGCGGAGACTGTTCAGGATTAATCAGTTCAATACCGTCCAGATTCCAGCCTTTTTCCTGAAAGTGGTTTTGGATTTGTTTGACATCACCCAAAATGATTATTTTGGCGATTTTTTCTTCTGTACAGATGTGAGCAGCTTCTAATACACGGGCATCCTCACCCTCAGGTAAAACAATGGTTTTTCCCAGTTTTGAAGCGCGATTAATCACATTAGTTATATATGAACTGAGCTGCATTTTATCTCCTTTGCTTGATTGTTTATAAGGAATGGTTATATCCGTTTGACGGGGTGTATTTGATTTTTGTTTATGTTTACACTTATCGGATTCAAAAGTCAAAATATCTTTTGATTATTTCTGCAAAGTATAATATCATCGGGCTGAATTTAATGATTTGATGTTCAAGGAGAAAGTCATGGAAAGAACGTTATCTATTATCAAGCCGGATGCTGTTGCGCGTAATATTACCGGAAAAATTAACGCTATGATTGAAGATGCCGGTTTGCGAATCGTTGCCCAGAAGAGAATACGTTTGACAAAGACTCAGGCAGAGTCTTTTTATGCCGAGCATGAGGGGAAACCTTTTTTTGACGGCTTGGTTGAGTTTATGACTTCTGCTCCGGTGGTTGTTCAGGTTTTGCAAGGTGATGACGCGATTGTTCGTTATCGTAAAGTTATGGGGGCAACAAATCCTGAAAAGGCTGAGGATGGGACAATTCGCAAAACCTTTGCCCTTTCAATGAGCCAGAATTCGGTACATGGTTCAGACTCTCCCGAAAGTGCGAAACGGGAAGTTTCTTTCTTTTTCAGCGGTATTGAAATTTTTGAATAAAGGATATTAGCCGTGCGCAGAATATTGGGCATTTTGATTGGTGGAGCAGTGTTTTTGGCGTGTGCGACAACCGTGTTGGCAGATGAGCGTTTTTCTGTTGAGGTTGATGTTGATGTCACGGATAAAAACGCCTCTGTGGCTCGGGAAAGAGCCATGAACGAGGCTCATCGCGCAGCGATTGTTGAAGTGGCCAAGCGCATTACAAGTGCTGAAGGAGCTGATCGTTTGAGGGCTATGAACGATAATCAGCTCATCAATTTTATCAAGGAAGTTTCGGTTAACAGCGAGAAGTCGTCTTCTGTTCGCTATATTGCCAGTTTAAAGGTGGTGTTGAACGAAGATATGCTTAAAACGTATATGGCAGAGCGTCAAATTCCACTCTTGGCAGCCGGAGGAACTCGAATTTTGGTGGTGCCGGTTTTTAGAGCTTTCAGCAGTGACAGACCTTTGTTATGGGAGAGTTCAAACAGATGGCGTCAGGCTTGGGAGCGCGCTCCCAAGGGAAGTGTGGTGCGTTTTGTGTCTCTTCCTTCAAATGCTACAAATTATTCGATTATTGATGCTCCCAGAGCTTTGGCGACCGATAGCGTGGCACTGGATAAGTTGATGCGCATCAACGGGGTTGACGACGTTTATGTTCTTGATGCTATGTATGATGGAATCGACGGGTTGGTAGTTCATGCAACTTCGTATAAGGGCGATAAGCAGACTATTCGTGTTTCCGGTGCTCAGAGCGAAGATGACGCTTTGTTTGATCGCGGTGTTGACATGGTTCAGCAAAATATTGAGCAAAAGTCGAAACAGCAGGCTTTGGAAGAGGGCGGTCGAGAAAATGTTCTGGTGGCTATGTACAGTTTTAATCGTTTGTCTGATTGGGTTAGATTGGAGAATGTTTTGCGGAATATTTCCTCTGTTCGTTCGATTGAGATTCAGGCTTTGGGTGCAGATAAGGCACAGTTCAAAATATCCTTTATCGGAAATTATGAAAAACTGGTTTATGATTTGAGAGAGAAGGCGTATAACCTGTCTGAACGTGGTGACTTTGCTGTTATTGAAGAGGTGCGGTAGTGAAGGCTTCGGAGCAACGATTGCGTAACAACTGGTTGTTTTGGCTGTTTCTGTGTGTTTTTTTCTGCACGGCGATTTATATTTTGCGTTCGGTTTTGATGCCTTTTGTTGCGGGTATTGTTATTGGGTATTTGTTTGACCCGTGGGCTTGTCGTTTTGAGAAAATGGGAATGAGCCGAACTGCGGCCACTATAACAGTTATGTTGTTGACGGTTTTGATTTTGTTGCCGACGTTTGTTTTGCTGTTTGGCGTTATTGATGAGCAATTTAGTCATTTTATTAAGGCAATACCCAATTATTTGGCGGCGTTGTTGCAAAAGCTGGAACCGGTGTTTGTTGATTTACAGGAAAAATTTCCGGGACTCCAACCGGATAAAATTCGTGAAAGTTTGAGAGGCAGCACGGCCAACGGCTTGAAATTTATGGGTAAGATTGTAAAAGGTGTTATCAGTGGAGGATTTGCCTTTGTAAATATTTTATCTTTGTTGCTTATTACGCCGATTGTGGCCTTTTATATGCTCCGCGATTGGAATAAGTTTGTGGCTAAGGTTGATGACCTTTTGCCTGTTTCTTACAAAAAAACAATTGAGCAACAGGCGAGAGAAATTGATTGTATTTTAGCATCTTTTATTCGTGGTCAGGTTTCTGTTTGCGTTTTATTAGGTACCTTCTACGCTGTCGGACTTTATATTGTCGGATTGGATTTAGGCGTATTGGTTGGGTTTATCGCCGGTATTATCTCTTTTATTCCCTACGTCGGGAGCATTTCAGGATTTGTAGTGAGTATGGGAATTGCTTTTGCGCAGTTTGATACAATTTCTCCTATTTTGCAAGTGGTTGCCGTGTTTATGCTGGGGCAGTTCTTGGAAGGGAACTTTTTAACCCCTAAATTGGTCGGGGATTCTGTTGGGCTTCACCCTGTATGGGTTATGTTTGCGCTACTTGCCGGTGGCACTCTTTTGGGATTTTTAGGACTTATGATAGCGGTTCCTGTCGCGGCGATTATCGGTGTGTTGGTGCGTCATGCTATTGTTAATTATAAAAGCAGTTCGCTATATCAATAGAAGATATATTGTGTAGATACTGTGTTGTGTACAACATTTTTGCGGATACAATAAAAGCCCCTTCGGGGGCTTCTATTTGATGTGTATTTAAGTAATAGTGTCCGTTTTCAAAGATTTTCAACTCTGAGCCGGACGTGACTCGCTATTTTCGGCGCAGGAACGCGGGAATTTCCAAATTCAGGCGGTCTTCCTGGCGGAATTCGGTGTCTGTAAAACTCGGGGCAACAGGTTCTTGTACTCTGTTGTTTTCCTTTTGTTTTTTACGGTTTCTTTTTGCAATCGAAAAACCGGTTACACGTTCGATTAATGTCGGAGTATACTCTTCTTCATCTTCTTCGCTGACAATCAGTTTTTCAACTTCTTCGGCTCGACGCGGAGCTGAAACCGAAGGACTTTGATTGGGGAATAATTCAGGCTCTTCTTCCACAACATGCAAGCTGCTTTTGGCCTTAAATACATTTTGGTTGGAAGCTAAAGCGCTCTCCAGTTGAGCGGTTTCATCTTCCGGCTTATTAATAATAGCTTTAAATAAAGAAGATGCATTCGGCATTTCAGAAATAACAGATGATTTTTCCAGATTATCAAAATCCTTGAAAATTTCAGGTGTGGCGTCTGACGATACCGTAATGCTCACGTCATCTTCTTTGGTTGATTCCTGCAAATTCACGACAGTTGCAGTATCAATGATTTTTTCAACTTCAACAGTTTCTTCCTCTGTCGGAGCTGAAACAACGGGAGTAACAGGAGCTGTTTTCTCCTGCATATAACTTTCCACAACAGTTTTAGGTGTCGGTCTGGGTATTTCAACGCGGCGAGAGGCTTTTCCGTCGCCGATACCGGTTGCAACAATGGAAACTCTTATTTTACCTGCTAAAGAATCGTCAAAACTTGAACCGAAAATGATATTGGCGTCTTCATCGACTTCTTCTTTAATGCGGCTGGCGGCCTCGTCAATTTCAAACAAGGTGATGTCTGAACCGCCGGTGATATTGATTAAAACACCTTTTGCTCCGTGCATGGAACAATCATCTAACAAGGGATTAGACAAGGCTTGTTCGGCGGCTTTAACCGCACGATCTTCACCTTCAGCCTCACCGGTTCCCATAATGGCTTTACCTTTATCTTGCATGATGGATTTTATATCGGCAAAATCCAGATTGATGAGGCCCGGCATTAACATTAAATCCGTAATGGAACGAACACCGGCGTACAAAACATTATCCGCCATCACAAAAGCATCTGCTAAAGTGGTTTTTTTGTCGGCAACACGGAATAAGTTTTGGTTGGGAATAATGATGATACTATCTACTTCACGAGTGAAATTTTCTACTGCGGTTTCGGCCGTTTCATAGCGTTTGCGTCCTTCAAACTGGAATGGTTTGGTCACAACGCCGACGGTTAAAATACCTTTTTGTTTGGCTAATTTGGCCACAACCGGCGCTGCTCCGGAACCGGTTCCGCCGCCCATGCCGGCAGTAATGAAAACCATGTTAGCGCCTTCAAGTTCGCGCTCTATTTCTTCAGCAGCTTCTTCTGCGGCAGCTTTACCAACCTCAGGACGAGCACCGGCACCCAAACCTTGAGTGGTTTCCAAGCCCAATTGAATCTTGCGGCTGGCCGTTGAGTTTTCAAGAGCTTGCGCATCTGTGTTGGCAACGATAAAGTCGACACCTTCAAGATTTTGGGCAATCATGTTATTCACGGCGTTACCACCGCCGCCACCGACTCCGATTACTGAAATCCGTGGTTTAAGATGCATTACTGTTTTTTCCGGAACGGCTAATTTAATTGACATTTCTTACTCCCAAAATCCATACTTTTTTCAGATGGCTTAAGGATAAAGAAAATAAATTAAGGTTTAGTTACCAAGAAAAAGATTTTTGGTAAAATTAGAAATTATTTTTAACCCATCTCCAAATAGAGCCCAATCCTCGGTTGGAAACAATGCGCTCCGGTTTGTTAATGATTTTCGATGGTTTTTTCTCAGAGTGATTGAGGGCAAATAACAACAGTCCGATACAAGTTGAAAAGGATGGATTGTAAAGATTATCCGGCAAGTTTAAAATATTTTTCGGACGGCCGAGGCGAACCTGTTTGTCTAAGACCATGGAAGCAACTTCGCGTACTCCGGAGAGTTGAGAGGCTCCACCGGTTAAAACAACGCGGTGGCTGGGAACATCACGAAGACCGATTTCGGCCAGTTTGTTATTGACCATTTCAAAAGTTTCTTCTATCCGCGGGGTTATGATACTGATTAATTCCGCTCTGGGTATTTGTTTTATACAACTATCATCTTCTTCGCCGACAGGGTAAACGTTAATAGTTTCTTCTTTGTCTTGAGATGAAAGAAATGCACAGCCATGGAGTGTTTTCAGGCGTTCGGCGTGTGAAAAAGAAGTGGTTAAACCAAAGGCGATGTCATTGGTAACGTTGTTTCCGCCAACAGGAAGAGAGCTGAAATAAACAGGGTAGCCGTGTATGAAACTGGCTATTGAGGTCGTGCCGCCTCCCATATCAATGATTGTGGCACCCAGTTCTCTTTCATCATCAACCAAGCAAGAAATACCTGAAGCGTAAGATGAAAAAACTTTTTCAGAAATTTCAAGGTGGGCATTTTCCACAACGGTTGATATGTTGCGGTACATAATATCCGGAACGAATCCCAATAAAATATCTACGGATAAGTTTTCACCGAAAATGTTGCGTGGGTCTTTTATTTCTTCTCCGTTATCCAGACGATAATTGGTGGGCATGCAGTGAACAAGCTCGCAACCTTCCGCGTTTATTTTGTTTGTGCCCTTTTGCACGACTTTGTGCATGTCAGCTTCATTGACAGGGCGGTTTTTATTGAGCTGTATAGAAGCCTCTTTGTGTGTGCTGCGAATATTGTTTCCGGAAATATTTACGATAACTCGCTCAATGCTTTCATTAGCCATTTGCTCAGCGGCATCAACCGCACTGCCGACAGCCATTGTAGCTTTGCTGATATCGGTGATAATACCGTTTTTAATTCCCATGGAGGCATTATATCCGTATCCGGTTACTTTGATTCGTTTGTCACGGTCTACCTTTGCGATAACGCAACAGACTTTTGAAGAACCAATGTCTAGAGCCGCTATGCTGGAAGTGCGATTAAACGAATGTGTCAATGTAAATCCCCTCGATTTAAATTTTATGTTCCGCCGCCATATTTAGCTCTAATGGCGGTTCACCCTCTGTTTTGCGCAGTTTTACCACTATTTTATGGGGCAATCTTAAATCAATTATAGTTAATTTACGTTTAAGAATCCCTTTGCTTTCATCTAAATCAATTAATTTTTTCCACGCCTGTTCCATATTTTCTTCGGGCAGTTTTATGGTTATGCCGGATATTATATCGTCCAATATGAGATTCCAGCGGCGTTTGGAGATAAAGTTTGCTACTTTTACCCGTTTAAGGTAGTCGGAATTATTATTTTTCATGACGGAGATGAGTTCTTTCAATTTATCCGGTGCTCCGGCTCCGACAATCAAGAGAATCGGTTCTCTGGTTCGGAAGGGGGCTTTAATGATTTTTCCTTCTTCGTCAAGAGGGTAAAATTTTTCTTGAAGTTGCCAAATAGCGACGACGCGTTTTTCTTCTATTTTTATGTTTAAAACATTGGGAAAAAAACTTCGTTCAATGTCGGCATGTTTAACCCAAGGAAGTTGTTCCATGCTTTTTTTCAGGTTGTAAATATCAAGTTTGAGCATATTATCGCCGCGGTTGACACCAAGAGCTAACTCTATTTCTTTTAAGGTCGTGCGGTTTCTTCCGCTGACAATAATGTCATCGAGTTTTAGTCCTTGTCCTCCGGCCCAGCTGTAAAAATCTTCTTTGAATTCAACCAGACGTTTATTCACAAGATCATTTTTTAAGGTGAGAATGACTGCGGATATAAGAGCTATGATTCCCAGCATAAACAAGTTGCCAATCAGGCGATAGGGCCATTCATACCGCGGACGCAAGATTAACTCTTCGGAACTGCGGGAAGAAGCGGGAGACGTAACAGATTTTTGATTGTTTGTTTCAGCCATGGTTATTTGCGGATTCCCATTCGCTTAACCTCCCATTCAAGGGTGATTGATGTTTGTTCTTTTACTTTTTTAACGATGGTTTCACCTAAGGTTTCGATATCCGCCGCGGTGGCGTTGCCTGTATTAATCAGAAAGTTGCAATGTTTTTCAGACACTTTTGCTCCTCCGACTTGCAAGTCCGCACAACCGGATTTTTTGATTAATTCCCAAGCGCGCAAACCTTCCGGATTTTTAAACGTTGAACCGGCTGTTCGTTCGTTGTGCGGTTGAGATTTAATACGATAGTTCTTTTGTTCGGTTATGATTTTCTGCGTTTCTTCCGGTGATTGAGGAATTATTTTAAGTGTGAGCTCAGTGATAACCCAATCTTCGGGGAAAAGGCTGGTGCGATAACCCAAGGATAACTCTTCAACAGGTACAGTACGAATCTTTCCCTCATCATCTACAATGGTGATGCTGACCAATACGTCTTTAATCTCTTTTCCAAAACATCCGGCATTGGTTTTAATGGATCCTCCAAGCCACCCGGGAATAGATGTTAAAAATTCCAGTCCTCCGATGGCGTTAGCCGTCATTATTTTGCCCAAATCGGCATTGCGCATTCCGGCGCCACAGGTTAGAAACCCGTCTTTTAAACGATGTTTTTTGAAAAATTTATTGTCAAGTTTAATAACAACTCCCGGAACGCCACCGTCACGAACCAAAAGATTTGATCCACCGCCGATGATTGTTACGGGGAGATTATACGGTTTTGTTTTTAGAAAAAACGCTAAATCGTCATTGTCTTCCGGAATAAACATAACCTCAGCAGGGCCGCCTACCGCAAACCAAGTGTGCTTAGAAAGGGGAGTTTCATATTTGTATTTTCCTCGAACTTCAGGTAGTAAATCGGCTAAATTGCTTTTTTGAGATTTTAAACCAAACATGCTTGTTTCCTTTCAGTGACGAATAACTTCTTTTTCTATGGAATCAGCTAATCTTTTAGCGGCATCTTTGATACTTGTTTTTTTAGCATTATCAGACATTTGTTGCAATTGTTCGGGGTGAGAGAGTAAGTTTTCAATACATTTTTGCAAGGTTTCGGCCGTGAAATCTTTTTGTTTGATGAGAATACCGGCGTTTGCATCGGCTAGTTCTTGTGCGTTGGAAGTCTGATGATCATCGGCAGCAGTCGGGAGCGGCACCAAAACGGAAGGAATACCCGCAACGGATATTTCTGATATAGATGAAGCTCCGGCTCGAGAAATAATCAAGTGCGTTTGACTGTATAATTCGGACATGTTTTCAAAAAAAGATTGTATAACCACATCGCATTTTGATTCTTTGTAAGCTTGTTTCACTTCATCTTCATCGCCTTTGCGGCACTGTTGAAAAATCTTTATTCTTTTTTGCGTTTTTTTATCCAGCCCGCAAATGGCTTGAGGAACTGTTTCACCGAAGATCTTAGCCCCTTGCGACCCGCCTAAAACCATAATTTGAATCGTGTCATTATTTTGAGGTGATTTAAATTTGTTTTGTGCCAGCTCAACAATATTAGCGCGTACGGGCATTCCTGTTATCGTTGTTTTGGCGTTTGACGGAGTATATTTCACTTTCTTAAAGCTTTGGGCAATGAGTTCGGCATATTTGCTCAGAAAACGATTGGTGCGGCTCATTACGGAATTCTGCTCATGAATGACCAAATCCACTCCAAATAAAATGGCCGCCATGCAGGCGGGAAAAGAGGCATATCCTCCAAAACCGACGACGCAGACCGGTTTTTCTTTAAGCATAATCCATCCGGCTTGTAAAACGCCTAATCCTGTTTTGAAAAGGCTTTTTATTTTGAATAGTTTTGACTTGCCGACCAATGCACCGGATAAGACGGCATGGTTTGTGATTTTTCCAAGGTGACCTTTGTAATTGTCTTTGCCTCGTTTATCCGTTATCAGAGCCAGACGATAACCTCTTTTTTCAAGCTCTTCAGCCAGAGATTCTGCCGGATAGACGTGGCCTCCCGTTCCTCCCGCCGTTAAAAAGATTAAGGGCTTTTTTTTGCTTTTAGTCGATTTCATCTTTTTCCTCCGCGTGTACGTTCTTGCGCGTTATTGCCAGCAACATTCCGACACCAAGGGCTGTGGACAGCAAAGATGATCCTCCGTAAGAGATAAACGGCAAAGTCATTCCTTTGGTGGGCATAAGATGCAGTGTTGACGCCATGTTGATTATTCCCTGTAAACCAAAACTGGCGGATAATCCGGTAGCAGCCAAAATGATAAACAGGTTGTTATCTTTGCACGAAATTATCATGGCGCGAATAACAATACAGGCGTAAAGCGCTATAATGAGCAAACATAACAGAATCCCATATTCTTCGGCTGCAACGGCAAAAATGAAATCCGTGTGCGCATCGGGAATATGCATTTTAACCACGCCTTCTCCGGGGCCTCTTCCCCAGATATTGCTGTTTTGAAAAGCTTCTAAAGATTTTTTTATTTGATAGCTGAGATTGTTTTCAGATGCTAAAAATTGTTGTATGCGTACTTGAAAGTGCGGAAAGATAAAATAGGCTCCCACTAAGGCAATGAGCCCGAGACCGCTTAAAATAACCACGAGTAACAAGGGTAATCCGGCCAAAAAGAATTGGAACAGCCAAATGGTGCTGACAACAAATGACATCCCGACATCGGGTTGGGAGAGGAGCAATATTAAAGTTAATCCGAATAATGCAATAGATAGTAAGTCCCCCGGAAAACCCTGATATTTTTTTTGTCCGTCAAATAACCACGCGGTAACGATAACAAAGAAAGGCTTTATAAATTCGGATGGTTGCATAGAGAAACCGAGAATACGAATCCAGCGGGAAGAGCCTTTAATTTCCTCGCCGCAAATCAAGGTCAGCACCATCAAAAACATAACTACGCCGTATCCGATGATGGCTGTTCTTCTTATGGATTTCAGTCCTAAAGTTGACAACATCAGCATTAACGCATAGGCAATCGGCAAAAAAAGCAATTGTCTTTTTATGAAGTGAAAACTTCCAACGCCGATACGATTGGCAACAGAGGGGCTTGCTGAAAAATTCAAGAAAATACCGATAATCATTATAAAGGTAATCAGGCCCAATAATTTTTTATCAACGGTCCACCACCAGTTGGCTAATAATCCTCGGCTATTTCTGGAAAATGTTATCACGGCTTTTTCCCTTATTTAGAATGCAAAGACAAAAGCCCGAAAACAAACAATAAAACCGCGATAATCCAAAAACGGATAACGACACGGGTTTCCGGCCAGCCTAATTGCTCAAAATGATGGTGAATAGGAGCCATTTTAAAAAAGCGTTTACCTCCGGTGTGGCGGAAGTAAGCAACCTGAATCATCACGGAAACGGCTTCCATAACGAATATTCCTCCAACAATGGCCAATAATATTTCCTGTTTAACCATAACGGCTATTGTTCCTAACAGTCCACCCAAGGCCAGAGAACCGGTATCTCCCATAAAGACTTTAGCAGGAGCGGCGTTAAACCACATAAAACCTAAGCAAGCTCCGATGACTGAAGCGCAAATGACGGCAATTTCGGCGGCTCGGGGAATTGGGTGTAAATAAAAATCTGTTGCCAAATTTGTTCCGCAAATGTAGGCGATAATCATGAAAAACAAAAATGCCGATATGGATAAACCGGCGGCTAATCCATCAAGACCATCGCTCAAATTAACAGCATTTGAAGAGCCGACAATAACAATCATGGCAAACGGAATATAGAAATAGAACAGATTGATACTTAAATTCATAAAATAAGGAATTGTAAGTTCGTAACGTTGCGCTTCTGCCGTTTCGAAGCAGATGACAAGCACGGCAATTAAGGCTGATGAAAATTGCAAAAAGAGTTTCATTTTTGCGCTCATGGCATTGGCGGTGTTTTTGGTGACTTTAACATAATCATCAACAAAGCCGACAAACCCATACACGGCCAAAACTCCTAAAGAAACCCAAACCCAAGGATCGTTCCAGTCGCAACATAATAAAGAGGCTAACAGAATGCCTCCTAAAATCATAAGCCCTCCCATTGTAGGAGTCCCTTTTTTTGTTAAAAGATGTGATTTCGGACCATCTTCCCGAATAGGCTGTCCTTTAGCCTGATGATGGCGTAAGAAATTGATGATACGCTCACCAAAGCTTAAAACCAGAAGCAGCGAAATGAAAAAAGCTATAAAGGCTCGGGTGTAGACCGTATTAAGATATTCAGGTGCAGACAAGGTATTAAAAAGATATTGCAACATGGAAAATGTCCTAAAATTTACTTCGAATAATAGTTACAATATAGGGGGTAAAATCTAAAAAAATCTTAAATTTTAGCAAAACAAAAAAGCTTTGCTAAAAAAAATCCTTTTCATTTTAAGGTGAAAAGGATTTTTATGCTTTATTTGAAATTAGGTTCTATATGTACGACAACACGGCGATTTTTTGCTCTGTTTTGAGGAATGGGTTGCCCATAAAGATCGCGGTTGGGATATTTGGGAACATTATCATAAAAACCTATGACTTTTAACCGGACACGGGGAATGCCGCGGCCTTCCATAAAGCGGGCAACAGAAGCGGCGCGAGCGGAGGACAATTCCCAGTTGGAAGGGTATTGAGCGTTGGAAAAACTTTCATCGCTGGTGTGTCCTTCTATACTGAAGTTAAACGTGTTATAGCGTTCAGACATCAAGGTTGCCGCAATTTTTTTCAGGACAGGCAGCGCATCGGCTCTGATTTCCGCAGAACCATGTGAGAAAACCATTTCATCACCCAGTTCCAAAACAACACCTTGCGTGTCACTTCCCAGAGAGATTCCTTCATCGGCGTTCATTGACTGAATATCATCTGCGAGTTCCATCATCATCATTTCAATAGGGCGCTGAACATCTTTCTTTCCCAGACTTTCATTCATTCCCGCCTGAATCAATTCAAATTTGGCAATGTCCGTTTTAGATACAGAGAGCATCATTACGAAGAAACACAACAACAGAGTGACCATATCTCCGTAAGTGGCCTGCCAATCTTCGTCAATTTTTTCTTCCGGTCTTTTTTTCATTTTCTGATAGTCCTGTTATGCCGAAGGATTTTGATTTAGATCCCGATCGATAAGGAATTGTTCACGAGTATCAACAAAGGAATTTATCTTATCTTGAATATAACGAGGGCTTTTGCGTTCAGCCAGAAGAACCAGACCTTCCATTTCAAGATTTTGTTTGAACTGGCTGACATTGTTACGCATTGCTATTTTGGTTGACATCGGGATAAGCACTAAACGCGCCAGAATAATTCCGTAAAAGGTTGTTATCAACGCAACGGCCATACTCGGACCAATGGCTGAAGGGTCTCCTCCCATGTTACCGAGCATGATTACCAATCCGATAAGCGTTCCCATCATACCGAAAGCAGGAGCGTCTCCGCCCATTTTTTTGAGTGCGTCGGTCGGCTGGCTACGGCGCTCACTTTCCGAATCAATCATATAAGTCAAAATCTGTTTTATTTCAGCTCCGGTATATCCGGTTACAACCAAATCTACGCCGTAAGCCAAAAACGGGTTTTCGTTGCGGAGTTTGTCCGTAATTTCATTTTCAAGCCCTTGAAGACCATTTTTCTGAATTATGTATCCCCAGCGAACAATTCTTCCAACTTCATCTTTCAGAGATTTTTCAGAGTCGATATGGCGGTGGAAGGATTGTCCCATCAATTTCAATGCACCGACGGAGGTTTTTAGTTCATAAGAAATGAACAAAGTTACAAATGTTCCGCCGACAACAATGATAAGACTGGGAACATCAACAAACATAAGGGGATTGTTGGTTGAACTAATGATGGAACCAAAAACAACGCCAATGCCCGCTAAAAAGGCAAACAACATATTTACAGACATAACTTACAGTCCTCAAAATTAAATTAACTTTGATTTCGACTGTAACATGACAAGAGTTAATATTTTATTATTTTTTGGAAGGTTTTACATAAGCCAGAGCGGCATGCTCTTCGCAATAGGTTTGACCGATGCGAACTTTTTTACCGCAAAAGTGAAAGTTTTCGTCTTTAGGATCTCCTAAAGGCCAGCGGCATGTGTGGTTATCCAAATCCGTTAAAGAAAGGAATTCCTTGGGGTGTTCAGCCTTGGGGCTGACGGAGACAATCGGTTCGGCTTTAACTTTAGCATCAGCTTCAATTTCGACTTCAACTTCAACTTCAACTTTTTTACGGCTGGGAGCGATGGTTTTGACTTCAGGACGCGGTTGCGGTTTGGGCTGTGTCGGAGTTTTGTTCTCTTTTTCAACAGCGGGTTTTGCGGCGGCAGTCGATTTAGCAGCTTCCGTATCTGTTTTCTTTTTAATGGGCGACGGGCGACCGGAAAGCCCAAGGCGATGAACTTTACCGATGATGGAATTTTTTGAAACATTCAGTCGTTTGCCGATTTCTCCAGTGGTCAGACCTTCTTTCCACATTCTTTTTAAATCTTCGACCATTTGATCTGTCCACGCCATCTCTGTTCTCCTTGTTGAAAAGTATTAAGATATTCAGATATTAGGCGAATATTTCATGCGAGTCTAGAGTAAATTTAATTTATTTCTTCTTTTTTATATTTTTTAGGGTTATATTTGGCATAAAATATGCCAAACGGAGGGGATTATGATTAATACACGTGTTTTGGGCTTGTTACTTTTAAGCGGATTCTGTGTTTGGAACGCTACAAAGGTTTCTGCTGCCGAGGTTGTTCTTGATTTACAAAAACAGGCGGATATGGAGGTTAGTATCTACAATCAGAATTTAGCATTGATTCGGGATAACCGGGAAATTGATTTGCAAAAAGGTGGAAATGAGATTGCTTTTGAAGGGGTTTCTCAGCAAATGATGCCTGAAACAGCCCTTATCAGCGGGAAAGATATTCGTGTTTTGGAACAGAATTACGAGTTTAATCTGCTGACACCGGAAAATATTTTGCAGGAGTTTGTCGGTAAAGAGGTTAAGACTGTTATGCTTAACCCCGAAAACGGGAAGAATATTTTTGATAAAGCTGTTGTGGTTAACAGCAATTACGGAAATCCGATTTTGAAATTTGATTATGGTATTGAGAGCAATTTCCCCGGGCGAATTGTGTATGATAAATTGCCGGAAAACCTGCGGAATAAACCGACATTGTCCGTTCGGCTGGTTAATGAAACTTCGGAACTTAAAACTTTGAATTTAGCCTATTTGACCAGAGGTTTGAGCTGGCAGGTTAATTATGTGGCAGAACCTAAAGATGATGATAAACTTTCTTTGCAAGGGTGGGTTACTCTTAACAACCAGTCGGGGGCTGATTATAAAAATGCAAAAGTCAGATTGATTGCCGGGAATGTTAATCAGGTTTCTGCGCCGCGTCCTATGGTACAAAACAATATGCTTATGGCACGCAAAACAACGGCTATGATGACGGATTCCGTATCGGCCGAATCGGCAGGGGGTGTCGTGGAGAATTTATCAGAGTATTATTTGTTTAATTTACCGGAGCGGACGGATATTATTGATAAACAGTCCAAGCAGATAAGTTTATTTGAGTTTGAAGATGTTTCATTTGAGAAAAAATATAAAATGCATTCTCAATTATCAGTGGGATTGGGGCAGTCCGGAAGCACTTTTGAGAAAGCCTCTCCACAGATGTTGTATAAGCTGACCAACACAAAAGATAAAGGTATGGGAATGCCCCTGCCGGCCGGGATTGTTCGCTTTTATGATAAAAATGGCGGAAATTCAGAGTTTATCGGATCGGCAAATTTGCCGCAATTGGCGGTTGGTGAAGATAATTCTTTGGAGATTGGTCAGGCATTTGATATTTATGCCAGCGGCAAAATTACCAAATATCGCAAATTGGGTGAAAAGGAGGCCGAGAGTGAGGTCGAAATATCCTTCCATAATGCAAAGAAAGAAAGCGTAACGGTTGAATTTGAACAATATTTTTACAGTTCGGCAGAGATTGTTTCTGAAAATATTTCCAGTGTTAAAGATACGCCGCGCCAGTTAAAGTGGTTTGTTGAGGTTCCGGCGGAAGGCGAGGCTCAACTCAAGTTTAAAGTGAAACTGACGAGAAACTAAATGATGAAAGCGGCGGGAATTGTTATTGCTGTGCTGGGGTTGTGGTTGGGAGAGGCCATGGCTTCAATGGCTGATTTTGCACCGGCATTCGAAATTGATTTAGACGATGATGAGGACTTGCCGCTGCTGGAAGATTTGCAAGATTTTTTTGAGCATGAAAATACTGTTTATGATGCGCGTTATCATAGTGTGTTTGATTTGGGCGATGTGTTTGACAAGGGGTTCGGACGTGTTATTTCTACTTATGGAATGACAGAAAGAAGGATTATTCCTGACAGCGAAGAAATGTATATGGAACTTTTGGCTTCTTTACCGCCGGAACAATATGAATACGTCGGTCCGATGTTGTTTTTGGTTCCGGGAATGTCTGAAAAAATTTTGAACCTTCCGGAAATTAAAAAGACAAAAAACAAGTTTCCTTCTCGCGTGGCGGAGCAACTTAAAGATATTGAAGATCTGGAGTTTTTGTCCCCTTATCTTTATTATATATTAATGCCGGAAGCTTGGGAGCCACAGCCGATACCGGCGGAAACGGTCGCCGCGTGGGGTAAGGTAGTGCCTAAGGTTTATCATAATCCTCAGTTTTATGCATTTGTGAAAAAATTGGTTCCGCCGCAAAACTATATGCCGAATGCAAAGGAGGAGAAAAAAATTACACGCAGTGACATGCGTACAATTCCGGCAACTAAAGATGCCTTGTTAACTTCGGCTGATGTGCAAGCTTTTGTGCGTACGATTGACGGTGTTCAGGATTGGTTGGCCGAAGGGGATAATTTGCTTCAAATATATCGCGTCGGTTCGATGTGGACGTTTTATGAGATGAAACATCCGGAAGAGGAAAAAAGTTTACCTGTGCCGCAACTTAAAGACATGGCAAATCCGTGTCAACGGCTTGTGCAGAAGGCTGTTATTCTCGGACGTGAAGTCGGGCTGGCTAAAGCGGTGGTTAAAGAGGGCTTTTCATTGAATGAATGGGCGTATACTTGTGATAAGGCAATGAAGGCTTATAGGGTGGCTCATATATCCTTGGCAATGTTAACATCGCTTAATATGTACAGAAAAGGGCTGACGGATAAATATATCGGAGAAATGACGCCGAGAAATCGTAAAGTTGTTTATTCAACAATGCAGGCCATTGATGAGATGTATAAGGCACCGATGAGCGATGTTATTGAGGTGCGTAAGAATTTAAGAGATATGGATGCCTCTTTTAAAAAGCACGATTTTGAAGTGTTTGGGCAAAGCAGTACCGGGCGTTTGGACTAACATTGCTCTATTCGCTGAGATGTTCCAAAGGCTTTGCAGATAAAATCAACCATTGCTTTGGTTGATTTTCCTGAGTAGCCTCTTACGGGTTCAAATCCTCACACCTTTCCATAGCAAAAGGCACCTGTTGGGGTGCCTTTTTGTTGTGGAGCGGGCGATGGGATTCGAACCCACGACTTCAACCTTGGGAAGGTCGCACTCTACCACTGAGTTA
>CAZZNV010000009.1:0-46964 GCA_964655915.1 uncultured Azospirillaceae bacterium
TGATTAATCATTCTATACTAAAAGCTATATCTGGAAAATGTAAGCAATAATTTTAAGGCATATAAACACACTTGGGAACTGCCATCGTCTCTTCAGGTATTTATTTGCCTACAATCAGATAAAATCTTTATATTTCCCTTATATAAAATAACTTCCCTTCAATTCAGAAAAGAAGTTGTTCCATTATAGACACTATGTTATTTTATTATAAGTCTAATAAATTTCTTCCTAATCGTTTTATTTTCCTTGAAAAAATATAATTGCCAGATGAACTAAGGCTAACTTAAACTTAAATGAGACTTAAAATGGCAGACAAGATTAAATAATGCTTACAGATGATGAAATTATAGAGAGATATGCCGAAAAAACATCAACCGGAAGACAAGAAACAATCTACGAATTAGCCGTCGAATTGATAAAATTTGCAATATTTTATATAGCGGTTTTGATGTGCAACCTTGGCAACAGTTAAACTATACCATTTGCAGCAGCATTATAGTTATTCAGCTTGTTTTTAACCACCAAAGGTACCGTTTTTGAATATCTAAACAAATTAATCGGTGAAGCATAAGCCCCAGCCACATTTTGCAAACCGTCAGAAATAGGAGGGCTTTATTTTCCTAATCTGCCAATATTGCGGCAACAGCATCATCAAGCTCGTCATCTCGCATCTTATGAGCCAATGCTTCATACCGCCTGACCACAGGCTTTAAGCCATGTTCTCTCAGCCATGTTTCTGAAAAATCAACGGTCTTGTAGCTGACAGTCACATCATCTTTCCCATGGAGCAGATATATATCAGGAAATGACTTTTGCTCTTTAGCCAAACAATCAGCTCCGGCAACCACACCGGAAAACATAAGACATTTACCGTCAAAATCAGGACGAGAAAGCGCAACATAACAAGCCAACATAGCTCCCTGTGAAAAACCGGCGATAATCGTATGCCGATTATCTACACCCAATTCTTGCTGCAACGAATCAATATAAGCGTTAATTTCTAAAGCATTTTCGCTCAAATCATCACCAAAACGATTATATATCTCAATTAATTTCTCTACCGGCGTATCAATTTTGCGTCTTTCATCCTGCGGATCATGAGCCCACAAACTATACCACTGCCTTTTTTCAGAATTTTTTTCACACGCCATAGCCGCTTCAGGAGCAACAACATTCAAATCCGGTATTTTTCCCTTAAAAAAATTCAATGTATATTCAATATCTTGGACACAACCATTATAACCATGCAAGAAAATAAGGAGTTTTTTTCCTTTTTTTTCCAAATTGAAATATTTTTTCACATAATGTGACATGAAGAATCCTTTTTTATATGCTAATATCAACAGTAAGAGACTAACATATAAGAATTTAAGAAAAAATGAAAAACAACCCATTTGCAAAGGTGTTCCGCACCGCTTTTGAAAAAGATATTTTGGCAAGCGCCATTTACATCCCCAACCACGCCGATTGTTCAAATACCGAACCGACGACGACCGGATTTTTAAATGAATTGAACAAATTTCTCCGTTCCAACGGCGAAAAACCTTTGCTCTACAAAAAATATATTTTAGATGAAAAAAAATTACTGGAATATGCCTTATTCCTTCGCGGTTATATGCGAGATTCACAAACGATTATCGCTCAACTTCAGCCGCAGCATGCCTCCGATCAAGGTTTAATAGATTTATTTGCGGCCGCAAGCCGATATGCCGTCGCCTGCAATCACAAACTTGGCAATAAAAAAATCTTTGAAGCAAATGTTGATTATCGGTTATGGCGGATTAATCCCCAAAATCAACACTCCGAAAACAATTATGCCTCAGTTGCCGAAAAACTGAACCCTTCTCGTCACAACTTATTTTTATTCATGCCTTTCCGTATTAACGACAATGAAAAAGAGCTGCAAAAATGGGTGTTCATGAACATGCAGGAAACCATGAACAAACAACCGATATTCGAACATGATGTTGATGTTTATGTAAATTTTTATCCCATTCAAAAATCCCGCTCTGAAAACATCTGTTCTCTGCTCAAAACAATCAATGAGCCGGAAACCTACTATGAACAAGCTGATATGACCTTTGCACAAACACATTGGAAAAACTTTATCGGCAAAAACATAACCTTTAATGATAAAGGAGATATCGTTTCCGGAGAGGCTTTCGACAAAGACGAACTGTTGCAAAATTTCTCCGACATTTCCATTTTGGCATATTGCTCCGGCACGGCTAATGCCCATCGCTGTCTGACCGCCCTTTATAAAATGACCAAACAAATGTATGGCGAAAAAACTGCGCAAACAGCCATGCAAAACGTAGAAATGATAACCTATGGTTTTTTACCGCTTCAATCCCACTCTCTATACAGCGGTATTCACTTTTACACAAACGCCGTTGACGACACCAATCGTCACGAACCCTTTGTTAATCTGAACAACCATAGCTTGTACGAACAAACCAAATGCACAAAAACAACACCAACCGCTCGCTATTCTGTCATGCCGGACAAACGCAACTTCATTATTGCTTTACAAATGCCTGAAGATATGGTCATATGGAGAGATAAACAGCCGGAAGTCTTCAAAGATAAGGAGTTTGGGCATAGCATGCTTTTTCTGACCAAAGAAAATCTCATCGACAAAAACAATTACGCCAACACTCTGTTCCGTTCTGTTTTGGAGCAGGTCAGCTTAGGGAAACGCGGTGCAGATGTTCTCAACTTCACCACCCCGACCACTCCCGAAAACATCATCCTAAACAGCCACTTAAAAGGAAAAATACAAAGGTTGTAATCCAAGATGCATAAAATTAGCAAAGCAAAAATGAAAACACCATGTATATCTGTTCTGATGCCGGTCTATAATACACCGGAGCAGTTTTTGCGCGAAGCAATTGAAAGTATATTGAATCAAACTTTTAGCAATTTTGAATTTATCATCATTGATGACGGTAGTACGGATAACAGCGCAACCATAATCAAAGAATATGCAAAACACGACAAACGTATTCGGTATATCCGTAAAGAAAACTCCGGCATTACCAAAACACTGTTGCATGGTCTGACATTGGCTCACGGAGAATTTATCGCCCGTACAGCTCTTTAAATTTTTCTTTTACATTCTTTCGACTGAAGTTATTGATTGTCCCTGTGGTTATCAAAACCTTTTTGCGTAACTTTCTATTACGCAAAAGCCGAATGCGTGTACTAAATGTGAGCAGGTGTTTGGGCGTATTAATAAGGTCAACATATTGATATTTACGCACCGGACTAGCCAAAACCGCTGTCATAACATACCCAAGTTCATGCTGCTTATAGTAGTCTTTTACAGCTTTACATAACATATCAATATTTCTGAAAGGGTCACCTTTCTGAGTCTGTTCATAAATACTGATAAATACTTGAGGCACAGATTTATTTTTTTGCAAAAAAACATCTATCAACTTATAGATTTCTCTGCGAAACTCATTATAACTGCCGAAAGAAGAAAAATCAAAACGGCTCTTAATCTCTAAAGAAGACGCAACACCCTCCGGCAATAAAAAGTTCTGCTCAATATCCTCCTCACTCGCTGTAAGATCTGCAATGGCCTTCAAAGCACCACGCAATTGATTTTGATATCCGACATTAAGTGTCGCCAAAGCAAAGGCTCTGAAATTTTGATAAAGCATTTTAATTATCCGTATCTGGAAACTCACTCTATACAAAAATATACATTTTTCTTCAAATGTAAATAAGAGATTTATTTACATTTGTTCCGCTTTCCCCCTCTAACGAACACTCCGACTACTTCAACTTGCTGTATTCCTCATCAGAAACAGCCTCCAACCATTCATTAGAAGTTTCTTCTCCCTCCAGTTCAAACGCCAAATGAGAGAACCAAGAATCAGCCGCCGCACCATGCCAATGCTTAACATTAGCCGGAATATGAATAACCGTCCCTTCTTTAATCTCCACTGGTTCTTTCCCCCATTCCTGATAATATCCTCGTCCGCCAACACCCACAAGCATTTGTCCGCCGCCTGATTTTGCATGATGTATATGCCAGTTGTTGCGACATTTCGGCTCAAACGTCACATTAAAAAACTTAACTTGCTCGGTTGAAATTGGCGCCAAATAGCTCTGCCCGACAAAATATTCAGCGTAAGCATCATTGGGTTCACCAATCGGAAACATAATGGTTTGAGCATACATATCTTTCTCTGTTACAGCAGTTGTTTCATTATTCCAAACATCTTTTGCCAGTCTGAAAGTCGCCCAAGCCTTCGGCCAACCGGCATAAAATGCGGTATGAGTAATAACGGCAGCAATCTCATCTTTGCGAACACCGTTATTTTTTGCATTTTGTAAATGATGCACCAAAGAAGAATCCGTTATTCCCTGCGACATCAAAGACACAACCGTAATAATAGAACGTGTTTTCAAATCAATATCTTTGTTATTCCAGTTTTCACCAAACAAAACATCATCATTATAATGAGCAAAATCCGGGGCGAAATCACCAAGTTGGCTCCTCCCCGCCGTTTGGATAATTTTTTCTGCCATAACATTACCTCCATAAGCCAATAAACATGTTGTAAACAACAAAACTTTAGATAAATTTTTCATCAATTTTTCCTTTCGATATTGACGACAACAAATTCCGATTTCGTTCCTGTCTTAAATTTGATAGCCCAATCAGAAATACCGGAAGTCACAACAAAATTTGTATTTCCACGTCTTTCATATCCATAAGTTTTATCATTAGCTTTAATCCATTCTCCCACCTTGTTCAGCGGCCACAACTGTCCGCCATGCGTATGTCCTGACAAAACCAAATCAACACCGGCTTGTTGCTGATTTTCATAATCATTCGGCTGATGATCAAGAACAATACTAAATGCGCCAGAGGCAACTTGTTTAACCAACGCTGACATTGGTAAACGATGCCTTCCGAGTTTGTCATGAGCCGCATCTTTGCGACCAATCAGATAAAATTGCGGATTTAACGCCACAACCTCGTCCCGCAAAACCTTAACCTTATTTTTTTGCAATTCATCAATCAAATCAGCAGCACTAAAACCCCGATAAGCCGGACCATAATAGCCTGTATCATGATTGCCAAACACAAAATAGGTGCCAAACGTGGTTTTAAGTGAACTCAAAGCTTTTATCGCCGCCAACATATCGGCCTTTGAGGTGCTGTCATCGACAAAATCCCCCACAATAAATACCGCATCGGGATTAGTTTCCTGAATTTTTTGAACATGTTGCGCAAATTCAGCGCCGCTAAAAGTTGTCCCAATGTGAGAGTCTGCCAAAAAAGCAATTTTTAGCTTAGAAACATCTTTATCCGTATAAACGGTATATTCAGTCTGCCAAACATGGTGAACCTGATACCAACCTAAAGATAATGAAACACTGCTGATGATAAGAGCGAAAATCCCCGCATAATATGTTTGGAATTGAACCCCGCTCCAATACGCAATCATCGCAAAAACACAATCGCAAGCAAACCAAATCATCGCAAAATAGAATAAGCACACAACGGCATTCATCAAATTAAGAGCCCACCATAACAGACCAAAGATAAGCAATACCGCCAAATAACCTGAATTAATCTTCAGTTTTGAACCCTGGTAAGATAGTTGTTGCACAATTTGAAATTTTCCAACCTGATGACCAAGATATAAAAATCCGACCATCGTCATAAGCATTGTTACTGCTAAAATAACGTACCACATTCGCATTGCCAAGTCCTTTACTCTACCATCACTCCATTTATTATTCTGCAAAACACCGCTAAAAAGACCTTATTTTTACAAATTCAAACCCTTTACAAAATCTTGCAATTTTTCAACAGACGGATTACCGTTTAAGATAGCGCCGTTGATGATTTCCGGATTGCCTTTGGCATCTTTTTGCAAATCTGCCGCCGTATTTCCCAAACCACTGCTGCCGGAAGTAGCAAACAAAACAATCTTTTTACCGCTGAAATCATAACTTCTGACAAACTGATTCACGATTTTCGGCGATGTTCCCCACCAAATCGGGAAACCCAAAAAAATAACATCGTATTTTTTCACCGGAGCCGTTAAATCAGCTAATTCAGGATACGGAATTTTATTTTCCATTTCAAGAGAACTGCGGCTTTGCGAATTATGCCAGTTCAAATCGGCCGACGTATATTTTTCTTCAGGTTGAATTTCATAAATCGGGGCATCTACCGCCGTCGCCAAATTTTGCGCTACTTGTGCCGTCGTACCGGTGGCCGAAAAATAAACAACTAAAACAGAAGCTAAAATATTATTCATCATAAAAACCCCTTCACTTTAATAAATTTTTCAAATCTTCGCAAACAAGCTCAGGAGTTAAACGATAGCGTCGATAAAGCTCCTCAACAGATACGCGGTCCGTAAATTCTTTAGCGGCACCATAATTTAAGACCTTCATTTCACTAGCTCCGTAAAAAGAAGCAATTTTTTCACCCAAACCACCGGCAACGCAACCGTCCTCAAAAGTCAGCACAATCTCGTGATTTTGTTTCAGACCTTCCAGTAACGCCGTATCCAATCCGGACAAATAAACAGGATTAATAAGTGTCGCCTCAATGCCAAATTTATTTTTAATTTCAGCTTGAACATCTTTCGCCAGATGGTAGAAGTTGCCTGCACCGATTAGAGCAATTTTTTGCCCTTTATGTGTTACTTTAGCTTTATTTACTTGGTTATAATCCGTTGTATCTTTCACTCCTGATGATACAACCGCTCCAAATGGCGCCCGAATAACAACAGGATATTTTGTTTGTTCAATCGACCAATCAAGCATTGCTAAATACTCTTCTTTATTGGTTGGGGCAAGGTAAACGATATTCGGGATATTAGAAATTAAAGGAATATCAAAGATTGTTAAATGCGTCACATCATTTGCACCGATTGCTCCCCAGCAAATAATAATGGTGGCCGGTGCTTTGTTAATTGCCAAATCTTGCGAAAGCTGATCATAAGCTCGTTGAACAAAAGAACTATGAATTGCCAATACCGGTTTGGCACCGTTTGCAGCAAGACCGGAAACAAAACCAACCGCATGTTGCTCAGCAATATCAACATCGGTATAATTAGCCCCCATTTTTGCCCGAAATTCCGGTGTGAAAGCACAAATCCCCGGAGTTGCCGGCGTAACGGCAATAACGGTATTGTCTTGTTGCCTTTTCTGCAAAAGATAATTTGTCATTATTGTATCGTAAGTTTCACCAAAATCATAAACTTTACCGTCAGCTACCCCGGGCATAATCCAGTGATAAGGTTCTTTATTTTCTTCCGCCGGTTTAAAACCTTTGCCTTTCAGAGTGTGAATATGCAAAACAGTCGGTTTATTTACATCTTTAATTTTTGCCAGTGCCTCAACCATTTTTTCAATACTGTTACCCTCTTCAACATAGGCATACTCATATCCCATGGCTTTAAAAATATTCTTATCGGATTTACCGTTTGTCGCACGAAGTTCTGCCAATCCTTTGTATAAACCGCCGTTTGTGGGCGCGATGCACATGTCGTTGTCATTAACCAACACAATAAAATTGCTGTTTAGAACAGCGCCGTTATTTAACCCCTCCAAGGCCTCGCCACCGGAAAGAGAACCATCACCGATAAGAGCAACAACGTTATATTTTTCGCCTTTTAAATCTCTGGCTTTAGCCATACCGCAAGCAAGACTTATAGAAGTTGATGTGTGCCCGATGGTAAAAAAGTCGTGCTCGCTTTCATTAGGATTAGTATAACCTGTAATATTGGTATGATTCAGCGGATCCAAAAATGCACCTTTGCGATTGGTTAACATCTTATGCGGATAGCATTGATGCGACACGTCAAAAATAAACTTATCTGTTGGAGAATCAAAAACATAGTGTAAAGCAATTATAGCCTCGACAATCCCTAAGTCTCCACCAAAATGCCCGCCAACCAAATTAGAGTGATTAATCACGCCGTAACGAATTTCTTCCGCCAGCAACTTCAACTCCGACATAGACATACTTTTAACATCTGACGGACTGTTTACTCTATCTAAAAACGGTGTATTCATAAAATTTCTCCTAAATCATCTTCTATACGCCAAAAATTCTCTAGATAGACACATCCTATTTTTTAGAGTATACTCTAAGTCAAATATATTTTAGCCCTTTTCCACAAACACTTAAAAAAATAAACTATCGGCACAAAACTTACAAATCAACCACACCGACAACGTGAAAATCCTCATCGTAAATAAAACGACATTTAACATAATTTCCGGCAATAATCTCAGGCAAAAAGTTTCTATCAGCTTCCCTCATCGCATCATAAGGAATTTTTTCGGCATCCACCCAAAAAACATTCACTTCATCTTCCTTCGCAGTTATATTTCCGGAAAACTTATTACTTTTAAACACATGAACATAAAAATCTTTCGTGGGAAACTCAATATACCCCACCTGAACCGGATTCTCTATTTTAAGTCCGGTTTCTTCAAATGTCTCTCTGACAACGCACTCTTCCATTGTTTCGCCATTTTCCCTTTTTCCCCCGGGAAAATTAACACACCCCTGATTAATCCCCCGCTGATGCCTTATCATCAAAAACCTATGATTCGCTACATCTTCAACAATTGACAGGGTTGCTTCTTTTTTCATAATTTTTTCTTTCATCAAACATTCTTCCTATCTTGCGAGTTTACTTCAAATTTAAATCAATTCAACAAAATTTAAACATTCTTTCTTGCGGAAGGAGCGTCAAAAATAAAAGAAATTCCAAAAATTTTGTCTAGACTTTTCTCTAAAATAGGAGTACCATGGGTAACGTATAGAAGAGTTGGAAAGGAGATGGAAGATGCGGAAAAAAAAGATAAAACCTCTGAATAGTAGCAAAAGAAAGAAAATATTTCTTCAACAATTCCGCCCTCACACCAACAAAAGAAACACTTCCCGCCGTAAAAAGGCAAATTTATCTTTTTCTCTCACAGGCCTGCTCTTAGCCGGAACCTGTTTATCTGGAGTGAACTATTGTGTACAAAAAATGGAACAATTCACTCCTGAAAAATTTCCTGATGAAAAAATCATAGTGAATAATAACAACATTTCTCATGAAGAATTATACGAAAATCTTGAAAAGAAAGATGGTAACTGGTACTTCGTCAGACGGACACCATCTCTGATTTCGTACTACAATCTGAATAAAGCATCAGATTACAGAACACATGGCGATAAATATTTTAATGACAGCCAGAAACTCACTTTTTCTTATGAGATTGATACAATTAATGTCAAAAAGACCAAAACCGGGAGCAAATTGGAATATCACCGTGACACACAAGACGCCCTTCCCAACAAACCGGCATATGGACTTTTGGAAAACACCGGAAAAGCCGTTGTTCGCTATTTTTATTCCGACACTTCCAACGTTTACGAGGTCTGCAAATATGATAACGATGCTTATAATGCAACGCTTGACCATGAAAACCAACATTTCTGGAACTTAATCCTTCGCAAAAGCGGACAAAGTTATGAAACCAAATTCGCCGAACTCTGCATGGATGAGGTATCTGCTAATATTCGCCAATTAATGAGGCAACGTAAAAATTACATTGACCATGGTTATGATTTAAGTTACATAACCGATCGTTTCAGTTTCTACCGTGATTGGCTGGCAAAACAAGTCGTTCCCATTCAACCCGTTGAAATTGCTGACCCTAAAAATGACGTTGGTAAAACATTTGCCGAACTGAACGACCAACGTATTCCGGCTTCCAACAACAACTTCACTTGGACAGTTTCAGGGATACATTCAATATTTGATTCCAATCCGGAACAAAGCAACACCCCAGCAATGTCTGAAGAGGAAATATCCGTTATTGCCAACGGTGTTTTACAAGCCTGGATAAAAGATAAGTTTGAAATCTACATACCGGCAGAAGTTTCGAGAACTCGTTATATCTTATCACAAGTAAACTACAACGGTTGCACCGACCACCCGACTTTGCATGAAGAATGCATGAGAACAATTTTCACCATCAACGGTATTGATTTTTACACACCCATCGCCGGAAAAGAAGATTACTTTAAAGAAAACATTCCGGAAGAACATAAAAAGACATTTGCTCAACTTATGGATGAAAAGAAGAAAAATATGTCCTACTGGCAAAAAATTGAACAATTAACAAACAATAACCCTCAACAAAAGGATAACTATTTCAGTTCTCTGAAGCAAAAGCATCTCTGGAATAAATTTTTGCAAAACAGCTTTGTCGGAAAATTGATAAAACGTTCCCGTTAATCGCGCAAAAGAGCCGTTGTAAACAACGGCTCTTAGACAAACTGTCAACGCTCAATACACAAGACATGATACTCTCCGTTAATATTTTCCACACCATGCGTATCGTGTTCGAAACCGGGGTATTTACCGTCAAAAGCTTCCAGCGCTTTCAAATAACTCAGGAACGGCCCATCAATATCTCCGACATTTTCCCCCGGCATCAACATCGGAATTCCCGGTGGATAAGGAACCACGCCGGTTGCAACCGTGCGTCCGGCCATTTCATCTAATTTAAGATTCTTAACCCTGTTATGCACTAAATTTTCATACGCCTCAACCGGAGACATATCAGGATGAGGTAAAACAGAAAAACCTCCCGCCAACTTTTTAGTCGTTTGCAATTCCTTCATGGTTGCAAACATTTCCTCGGACAAATCGCGCAATCCCATACCCTTGTAGCGTTCCGGATTTTCATGAATCAGTTTGGGTAACACCCTCTCTAAAGAAATATTGGCATCATAATCCTTTTTAAACGCAAACAACGCATTAAGCAAAGTCCCCCATTTTCCATTGGTAACACCTAAAGAAAACAGGAACAATACCGTAAAATCTGTCGTTTTCTCAACCACAATTCCTCTGGCATCAAGATAAGCCGTTAAGACCATAGCCGGTATTCCAAATTCATCAAGAACTCCATCAGTCTTAACCCCCGGAGTTGTAATGGAAACCTTAATCGGATCAAGCATGCAGTAACCGTCTTCAATAGCACCAAACCCATGCCACTCGTCATTCGGTCTCAATATCCAACATTCCGGATTATAGGCCAATAATTTCTCAGACGCCTCATAAAACGCTATCTTGCTGCCGTCTTCGGGATTTGTCACATAATCAGGCTGCCAAATACTGAAAAACCAATCCCTTTTGGTTGCATATTCTTTGTGTAGTCGCGCCACCGTTTTTCTGAAAGAAACCGCTTCTTTAATGGAATCTTCCGTCAAAGCAGAACCCTCATCTTGCATCATAGCCGCGCTGACATCGTTTGATGCAATAATCGGATAAAAAGGAGATGTTGACGCATGCATCATAAACGCCTCGTTAAATCGTTGAGCATCAATCGGATTTCGCCCGTCTCGCACGTGAATCATTGAGGCTTGCGAAAAAGCTGCCAATAGTTTATGGGTTGATTGAGTAGAAAAAACAGTCGGCCCATTGCGGTTAAAAGCCTTAATATCGCCGTTCATGGCAAACCTGTCATTATACATGGGGTTGAAACGAGCATAGCCGTACCATGCCTCATCAAAATGCAACCTGTCGACACTTTCTCCCAATAACTCTTTTACACGTTCAATATTATAACAAAGCCCGTCATAAGTGGAATTAGTAATAACCGCATGCACCGGATGCGGAGAAACCTCCCCCTTAACAAGAGGATTTTCCTTTATGGACTGAGCAATACTTTCTTTTTTAAGCTTATCCGGCAAAATAGGCCCGATAATACCGTAATAGTTTCGTGTCGGCACTAAATAGCTGGGAATGGCACCGCTCATCGTCAATCCCTGCTCCACAGACTTGTGACAATTTCTATCAACCAAAGCCACTTGGTTGCGAGTGACACTCGACATCAAAATCACACGGTTTGAAGTAGACGAACCGTTTGTAACCGTATAACTGCGATCAGACCCAAACACACTTGCAATATAATGTTCACTCTCCCCAATCGGTCCGGAATGGTCCAGCAAAGACCCCAGTTCACTAACCGAAATGGACAAGTCTGAACGAAATATCGGTTCCTTGAAAAAATCAAAAAAAGCGCGTCCGACCGGAGATTTTAAGAAAGCTGTTCCTCCCGTATGTCCGGGAGTATGCCACGAATATTCATGAACCTTTGAAAACTTGACCAAAGCCTTGAACATTGGCGGCAACACTTGCTCGCGGTATCGCTTTACGGCGGCCAACACACGCCCGCTGATAAATGCCGGCGTGTCCTCAAGCACCCATATAAAATCATTGACCTTATCCAATATATCCGTCGGCACATTTGCCGCTTTAGTACGACTGGCCAACAAAAATACCGGAACTTCCTGATTTCTCTCCCGTAAAACTGTTAAAATTTTGGCGGCCTTATTACAGCAAATGTTATTTTGCTCGTCTATCTTCAGCAACACTCCTTGGATAGCCGGGTCAGAAACAATCATCGCTTCCGCATCTTCAATATGTTCCGAGACCAAAACATTGGCCTCATTATTTTCCAAATCATCTCTGATTGAGCGAATAGCTCTGCTCAATGCCGTGTTTCCATCTATATTTTCAAAAACAATAAGTATCTTAGCTTTTAAGTTGCTATTTGTATTATCATGCATTTTTACGCTCCTTATTGGATAACTTTATGTATTTCATCCGGTCCTACAACTCGGGGATGTAAATGAAGTTGCTCATTTTCATAACGTCCGACAGAAATCCAAAACATGGCAACCAACGCTATAATCGTCATCAGCAAAACAAAATAACGTACCCACCACGGCACACACCCTCCGGGTCGAACGTTGCTCTCGGCTATTTCAATCTTTCGTTCAACAGCCAACTCATAAAAGATAATGGTGGCTATAACAAACATCAAAGCCCATCGCGTTTGCTCCGCATCAGAACCAATCATTGCCGCCATACAATAAATCGCCGCAATCAACCCCACAATAGTATAAAAAGCAAGCTGCGAGCGAGGCATTTTATCTTGCCCCAAAATTTTAACGGCTACTGAAGAATAAATGTACGGCAACAGTGTCATAATCACGGCTATTGAGGCAATTTTACCAAATTGTTCCGCCGCTGTCGGAGACATTGTTGCCAAAACCTGCAACGTCATAATACCGGCAACAATTGCCAATCCGGCAGAGGGAACCCCTTTACAATTTACTTTAGCAAAAATATTGCCAAATAAACCATCATCAGCGGCAGCTTTTGCCGTTTGTCCGACCAGCAATGTCCAGCCCCCCAAAGATCCCAAACAACCGGCAGCCGCACAGAAAGCAACTACTTTTCCGGCCGTACTGCCCAGTGCAATGGTAACAGCTTCGGAAAACGGAGCGGAAGAAGCTATCAGCGCCTTATTCGGAATAATCCCCATAATCGCCGACGAACTCAAAATATAGCAAACAGCAGCAAGCAAAACGCCGACAACCGTGGCTATCGGAACATTTTTAGAAGGATTACGCACAACCGCCGCTGAAACAGAAGCACTCTCCACGCCGATAAAGGCCCACAACGTAAAATTGAGTGTCATACCCAAAGCCGTCATTTCACCTTGTCCTGACACATTCCACCCTTCCATAAAAGTCTTTCCGCTAAACCAAAACCACCCCAGCAGCGCAACCCCGATAATCGGGAACAAGGCTATCGTCGTGGTAACTCCTTGTATTTTAGCCACAACATTCGGTCCCAAAATATTGGCATATGTAAAGAACCAAATCAGGCCGATTTGCGCCAAAGCCATCGTCAACGGTTCTTTCAAGGCCGGAAAGAAAGGTATGAGATACCCCAGCCCGGCAACAACCAACCCGACATTTCCCACAACATTGGCCAACCAATAAACCAAATTAGTCTGATACCCCATATAGTCACCAAAAGCCTTTTTTGTAAAAGCGTACGGACCACCGGCCGCCGGATCAATCTGCGTAAGTTTTGAAAAAACCAAGGCCAAAGCCACCGCCCCGACAATCGTTATAAGCCAACCGATAACCGCTATACTTCCGATAGCCGCCAAATTAGAGGGAAGCATAAACACTCCTGATCCCATCATATTTCCGGCAACCATCAAAGTTGCCGGAACCAAACCGATTTTATTATCCGATACAGCCATGCTCTACTCCGTTTTTACGGTTACTACCGCCATTTCTTTGCGGTTATCAAAATATTCCACAACTTCAACCACACCGTATAAGAAAATGTAAGCTCCCATCAACGCCGTTAATGTAAAGGCGCTGACAACCGGATACATCAAAAGAACAAAACCAAACAAAACACCTAAAACACCAGCTGTTAAAGACCATTTCCAGGAATTACCCGTATTTCTCAACTGAAAAGCAGCAACCATCTGTACCACTCCGACAGCCATGCACCACAAGGCAAAAATAATCGGCAAGGAAATAACCGTTACCCCTAAATTGGTCACAAAAATAACCCCCACCAACAAATCTAAAATTCCTACAACCAAGTACCAACCTGATTGGAAAGAAAACGAAGCTATTAAATAGCTAGTACCTACCACAATAAAAACAACACCCAAGTATAAGGCCAATGCCATTAAAGACACCTCCGGATTAAACCAAACATAAACCCCGAGCAAAGCCATCAACACACCGGCAGCCAAATGCCAAAAATTAGCAGAATTTCCTTTTAAACGAGTTATATTAGCCATCAATTTTCTCCTAAAAAGTTATTTGATAACCGATATGTAATCACCTTTTTTCAATTTTAAATCTTATTGAAACTTCATATATAAAAAAATAAACCTTGCATAAGAAAAAGCATTAAGGTTAAATAAACCTGTAACTAAATTGGGAGGAAATATGAAAAAATATACCTTATTGTCCGTTGTTTTACTTTCCGCTCTGGGGTTGTCAGCCAATACTCATGCGCAACAAAATACTGGCGGGTTCTCCGGTCCTTCAGATGTTTCGGTTATCTCCGTTGCCGAGGCTCTCAAACTAAGCGATGACACACCTGTTGTTTTGAATGGAAAAATCAAAAAGAATTTAGGCAAAGAAAAATACCTTTTTTCTGACGGCAGTGCCGACATAGTCGTAGAAATCGACAATGAAGATTGGAGAGGTCTGAATATAACTCCGCAAGACACCATTGAAATACAAGGCGAAATTGATAAAGATTTTATGAAAGCTCCTGAAGTTGAAGTAGACGTTGTCATAAAGAAATAATGCTGCTCACCCTTTCAAACAGAGGGAAAATACAGCCCACAAACAAAAAAGAAGATTCTTTTGCAAAAGAATCTTCTTTTTTACAGGTGCTCAATCAACGTCCGTCTTAAAACGCCAATAAACACGGTAACGGCATCTAACAGGATGCAATGTCCGGATTTTTATTTCCAGCTCTTCAGGTTTTGTATCCGGCGGCGGACATTTTTTAGTATATCCGACAAGTACAGCCTCACCCAAATAGAAGTCCATATGGTAAACCCCGTCAGCCTCAGGAACATAATTAAAACGTGCGACCGGATACCACCTGGGGGAACCAAATATTTTCTTCAGACGAAGATAAGTGAACAGACAGCCGATACTAAAGACCACTCCGATTATAAAACCGATTAAAATACATAAAAAGACATTCATAACACAAAAATTTACTGTTTGCCTCATTGTATTTTTTTTAGACAAAAAGTCAATCTTCTTTTACATGCGAATTAATAAACTTGCCTCTTTACAATTTTTATGGAGGGTTATACATTATGGCGAATTGTAAAAATGAGGATGAAATGATACAGGACTTAACCGTAGGAAAACCGCTCCGTTTAATATTGAAATTTGCCTTTCCCCTGCTCTTGGGAAACATGTTGCAAAATATCTATCATATATCGGATATCCTCATCGTCGGACGTCTTATCGGAACGGAAGCTTTAGCCGCTGTTGGCTCTTCAGCACCCATATTTTTTGTTTTGTTGATGACTGTTTTTGGATTTACCAACGGGCTGACGATTGTTACGGCTCAATATTTCGGGGCAAAATCAGATAGAGATGTTCGACGCTCGACAACTCATTCTATCATAGCCAGTACAGCTTTAAGCATTATCTGTACAATATCCATGCTTTATGTTCTAAAAAGTATTTTACATATAATGAATGTTCCGCAAGAAATTTTTGAACAATCTTACAAATTTATGTTCTATCTGTGCAACGGACTGCTCATGATGGTTTATTATAACCTGTTTTCAAACCTTATCCGCGCATTAGGTGACAGTAGAACTCCCCTTTATTTCCTGTTTTTCTCCACAAGCCTGAACATCGGATTAAACTTCTTTTTCATCAGCTCCTGTAAGATGGGGGTTGCCGGTTCTGCCCTTGGAACGGTTATTGCCATCAGCATATCCGCTGTCTTGTGCTTTATTTACATGGAAAAGAAATATCCGTTGCTGCGCCCGCAGCCTGAAGATTGGCACTTTGACTGGGATTTTATGAAACACCATTTACGCGTCGCATTTCCAATGTCGCTCCAGTTTTCAATCATCGGTTTAAGCCTTATGGTTATCCAAAGCGTATGCAACTCTTTTGGAGCCAATACCATCGCAGCATTTACCGCAGCCATGCGTTTGGAACAACTGGCCGTTCAGCCGGTTATTGCCCTAGGGTTAGCTATTGCAACATATACGGCGCAAAACTATGGTGCCGGCAAAATCACTCGTATTCGTCGCGGTGTGTATAAATGTTCATTAATTACTTTAATTTTTAGTGTCTTAATGGCTTTTGTTATTAGATATATCGGCGAAGATGTGATTGGCGTTTTCATTAAAAATGGTAATCAAGAAATTATCACGACAGGCTGTATTTACCTCAACATCACAACCCTATTTTATTTCTTTCTCGGACAAATATTCATCTATCGCAATGCCCTCCAAGGCATGGGAAATTCGGATATTCCGGTTTATGCCGGTATCATTGAATTGGCAATGCGGTCTTTTGCAGCAATTTATCTTGCTCGGCATATCGGATATATCGGCATTTGCTATGCCGGACCAATCGCGTGGATTGGAGCATCTTTCACGGTTGGAATTGGATACTATGTTCTAATCAAAAAGCTTCATAACAAGTTCTTAAACGGAGAAATTCATTACTTGTTAAACCGACAACACCCTGTCGCAGACAGAATATCCGCTGAGTAACATTTACTTTTTACCGGCTAACAGTCCTGCAATTTGCTGCGCCCAATCATTTACCAGACGACTTTCCGCCATAACCAAATCATAATATGTTTTTCCGACCGAAGTTTCAAATCGACTGCGCTTGTCCAGAAGCAACATGCCGTCATTTCTTTGTACCGACCATCGGACATCTAACACCGCCTCCCCATCAAACACACCGTCAAATTGCAAAACATCGGCCGAAACAATATAATTTATATCCTCCCGACTTCCTGATGCCTCTTTAACAACAGATTTTGGTAAAGCGGCCGACAAATCATTAACCAAAGTTCGTTGAATGATAAATGAAAGAGGTTCCACCCAACGATTAAATTCCGATATGTCAAATTCTACTCCGTTTTTCCTTGATGTAACAATCTGCGGCTTATCCAAATAATCAGAAACATGTATTGAGGCCACCCCGATAATGGTCTTCAAATTATATTCAGAAACATCAGAATAGGATTTTAACGTATAAAAACAAGAATTCGGAGATGACCCCAAACAGGAAACCGTCATCAGTGTTAACACGAGAAGCATCAGTTTTTGCATTTTCCCCGCCCTCCTTTTTTACCTTGCAGTATCGCCTCAGGATGTTGTTCCATATAATCCATAAAATTACGAACAGATTTTGCCGCTTCATTAACACTCACAACAGCCGCATTTAAATTAACCAAGGCTTCCGTAGAAACTCCGGAATTGCGAACAACCATTTTGTTCAAGTTTTCAAAGGCCTGAGCTATCTTCGGCATAATAACTGGGATCTCTTCGCTTATCGTATCAAAAAAATGCCCCAGCTTTTCCAAACTTTCTTTAATCGGCAAACTTTGCACCCCTTTCGAGATTTCTCCAAACGGCGATAATATTGTCGGTATTTCAAAATATTCACTCGTTCCGGCTTCTTGTTTCAAAACAAGTGGTGCTTTCGGAAGCATTTCAAGTTCAATCATCAACTGTCCGGTCAAATAATTTTGAGAAATAAGCCTCGCCCGCAACCCACGCCTAATTAATGCAGAAAGAAGCTCTTTCTGCGTTTTAAAATTCATTCGTTTCAATAACTCCGGCTGTGGCAAAAAAACAGCTAAAACAGAAATACTAAAATCCAAATCATCGGAGTCTGCAACGAGTGATATTTTAGAAACTCTACCAACTTCAACCCCTTTAAACACAACAGAAGAACCAACGCTGAGCCCTTTAACGGATTCCTCAAAATACATCACCACCACATCTTTATCATCTGAAAAATATTTTTCTTGTAAATATTTTGCCATCACAGACAAAAAAAACAACACTCCCACGGCGATGAAAACACCTATAAATCTTGTGTTAGGCTGTTTTTCCATTTTCCGTTCCTCCTCTGGTTAGAAACTCAAAAACTTTTTGATTAGGCGGATTTTTAAGCATCTCTCGCGGGTTTCCTCTCCCCCCGATACTTTTGGTATCCACATCCAGAAAAATAGCATCAGTTCCAATGGCAAAAATAGAACTCAACTCATGTGTCACAATAACAAAAGTGGTTCCCATACTCTGATTTAAATCCAACAGCAAATCGTCCAAAAGCTTAGAACTTATAGGATCTAATCCGGCAGAAGGTTCGTCGCAATAAACAATCTTCGGATCAAGCGCCAGCGCCCGAGCCAAACCGGCGCGTTTTTTCATTCCTCCGCTTATCTCCGAAGGATAATAGTCGCCAAACCCCTTCAACCCCACCAACGCCAACTTCAGTTCAACCAATTCTCTGATGAGTTCTGAGGAATAAGAACTATATTGTTGCAACGGCAAAGAAACATTTTCAGCTAATGTCATAGAACTGAACAAAGCCCCGCTCTGATAAAGAATGCCGCAATCCTTCATTATATTGTCACGTTTTTGTTGCGAAACACCGCTAAATTGTTGTCCTTCAATTATTATGTTGCCGCTCACAGGCGGTACAAGCCCGGTCAACACCCGCAGCAAACTGCTTTTTCCACCGCCGCTGGCCCCCATAATGATAAAAATTTCCCCCTTCGAAATTTCAAAATCAATATTTCTTAATAGAATGAAATTGCCATAACCGACCGTAAGATTTTTAACCTCTATTAAAGGAGTTTTCATAGATTTAATACCTCCAAAATCCATGTAATTATTCCCGTTGCCACAATCATCCAAACAATGGCTGAAACAACGGCCTTTGTCGTCGAAATACCGACACTTCCCGCATTTCTTCCGCTGTTGATACCATAATAACATCCACACAACGCAATAATAATACCATAAATAAACCCATGAAACACACCGACTAAAAAATTACTGATATTCAGAGCATTAATCGTATATTGCGCATATTCCGCCGGAGCAATATCCAACATAAATACTCCCACACACATTCCGCCTAAAATTCCCGTAAAATCAGCCAACATTGTTAAAATCGGAACCGTAATAATCAAACTGATAACTCTGGGCAAAACTAAAAAATCTATTATCTGAAATCCCATAGTTTTTAAGGCATCGACCTCTTCGTTCACTTGCATTGAACCGATTGTCGCCGCATAGGCAGCTCCCGTGCGTCCCGCCATAATAATCCCGCACATAATAGCCCCCATAATTCTAGTCATTGAAACAGCAACCAAACTCGCCACATATATCTGCACTCCAAACATTCGCAGCTGTATCGCACCAACAAAAGCCAATATCAGACCAACCATAAAACTCACTAAAGAAACTATACCCACGGCCTTATAACTGCTGTCTTCCAACACAAACAACAAATCAATCGGACGAAACACCGCCTGCCGCAAAAACAAACGTTTCAAAGCTCTTCCGACTTCTCCGACAAAATTCAGACCTTTTTTAGCGTTACCATATATTCTAATTCCCCACATTCCCAATCTGGAGAACATATCTTCCGAAACATCAGGTTCCTTATCGGGTTTACGGTCAACTTTTTGAGCCAACGCTACCAAACGTTGCAAATTTTCGGGTAATAATCGCCAATCAATATTTTGATGTTTACGCACCGCAAATTGCGCAATTTCAAATAATATGGCAACCAGCGTTGAATCCCATTTTGTTAAAGATTGCGCATCAAATACAATCTTTTTTCCTTTGTAAGAGCTTATCTGTCGATACAGGCTTTTTCTGATTGTTGAATCATCAAAATCCAAAAAATTTCCGCTGAAAACAATTTTTAGAGCGTCATTTTCAGACACAACTTCCAAATTCATTACGTTAAAACCTTTTTATTAATTTAGCAGATGTAGATATAGTATTCCTATCTGAAACAACAAGGAAATGACCGTAAAATTAATTGACAGCATAACAATTTTTAGCTACTTTTAAGCTCAAAAGGGGTTACCGTCATGCCATCGTCAAAAGATACACAACATTTACTTCACAGCCACGGATGCAATGCCGATGAGATTATCCGTGCTATTCCCAATGAACAACATACGATAAAAGCCTGTGATATTTTTCAGCAACTAAGCGACCCTACCCGCCTAAAAATCCTCTGGCTGTTGGCTCATAGTGAACAGTGCGTCAACAATATCGCTCTGGCCGTGAACATGAGTGCTCCCGCCGTTTCTCATCATTTAAGAATGTTGCGACAAGCTGATTTAATCACTCACCGCCGTGCGGGAAAAGAAATTTACTATAAACTCAACACGGATAAAAAATCACAACTGGTTCATAAAATTATCGATGATATCTTTGAAATGAACTGTTGTGAGCAAAATTAACCGATAAAAAACGCAAAAATATTTCCTGAAAAATTCTTATGATAATTTTTTATAATACAAAATTCTCATAGCGTTCAATATCGCCATAACCGAAACGCCGACATCGGCAAATACGGCTTCCCACATATTAGCCGCGCCCATTGCCCCCATGGCCAACACAATGGCTTTGGTTCCCAGCGCAAACACCACATTTTGTTTAACCACAACCAAGGTCTTACGGCCTATTTCAATCGCTGTTACTATTTTTAACGGACTGTCTGTCATAATAACCACATCAGCCGCTTCTACCGCCGCATCAGTTCCGCAACCGCCCATGGCAATCCCCACATCAGCTCTCGCTAATACGGGAGCGTCATTAATTCCGTCACCGACAAAGGCTAAATTTCCTTTTTCAGTCCGCAAAAATTCCTCTGTTTTTTCAACTTTCTGTGCCGGAAGAAGTTCACTGCAAACTTTATCAATCCCTATTTTCTTCGCTACAAACTCAGCAATTTGTTTGCGGTCTCCCGTTAACATAAGCGTAAGCTTAACTCCCAGCTTTTTCAAACGACTAATGGTCAAAACAGCATCATCTTTAATCTCATCAGTAATCACAACTGCTCCGGAAACAACCCCGTCAACCACCACATAGTTAACCGTTCCAACTTCACTAATTTCCGGCAGTTCATATCCTTTTTCCGCCATCATTTTAGAGTTTCCGACCTCTACTTTTTTGCCTTCAACCCAAGCACTCACACCACGCCCGACAAGCTCTTCACATTCAGAAACAGCTTCGCTCTCAATTTTCTTCCCATAAGCCTGTCGAGTGGAAACAGAAACGGGGTGAGAAGAAAAAACACCGGCATAGGCAGCCAACCGCAAGACTTCCGGCTCAGATAAGGCATAACCATACACCCGACTGACTTTAAAACTCCCCTTGGTCAGCGTCCCTGTTTTATCAAACACCACGGTTTTAACATCTGCCAACAATTGCAGATAATCCCCGCCTTTAATCAAAATCCCATGCTTAGACGCCGCTCCGATACCGCCGAAAAAGCTCAGAGGAATAGAAATAACCAATGCACAAGGACAAGAAATAACCAAAAAGGTTAAGGCTCTGTACAACCAAATGCTATAACTCTCTCCGGTAAACAGGGGCGGTAAAATTGTCAATAAAACAGCTCCCGCAACCACCGCCGGCGTATACCAACGAGCAAATTTCGTAATAAAAAGCTCTGCCTTTGCTTTTTTGGCTAACGAATTTTCCACCAAATTTAAAATTTGAGAAACGGTAGATTCTTTGTAAACACACGAAGTTTTAACTTCTAAAACACCGCTTATGTTAACGCTGCCGCTAAAAACATCATTACCCTGCACCAACTCTCTGGGCACAGCTTCCCCCGTAACCGCCGAAGTATCCACTAATGAATGCCCTTTTACAACAACACCGTCAAGCGGCACTTTCTCCCCCGGATAAACTAAAATAATATCACCTTTTTTGACTTCTGAAGGAGAAACTTTTTTAGAACCGTCTGAGATTTTCAAATTGGCATAATCGGGACGAATACTCATTAATGCCGCAACAGACTGTCGAGATTTCGCCACCGCATAGGATTGGAACAGCTCCCCAATCTGATAAAAAAGCATTACCGCAACGGCTTCCGGATAATCACCCAACGCAATTGCCCCAAATGTTGCAATCGTCATCAAAAAATTTTCATCAAACAACTGTCCGTTTTTTAAATTGAGAAAAGCTTTCCGTATAACAGGCCATCCGACTAAAGAATAAGCCAACGCCAACAATGCAATTTTCACAACCTTCCATGGGCAAAAAAAGGACGCTGTAAACAGTACGGAAACAATAATAATCTTTTGCATCTGGCGTTGTTGTTTAGTCATAAATTTTCCCCTTCCGTATTTTCTTTAGTCGCAAACCGTCACATCATCATCCAGTTTCGTAACAAGCTTTTTAGCTTCTGCAAAAATTTCATCAGCTCTTGAATCATCAACTTCCAAATCCAAACGCGCTGCTAAAAAAGAAACATTAACCGAAATCACCCCATCAAGCGCAGCCAAGCCGGCCTCTATTTTAGCCGCACAATGCGCACAATCTAAGCCATCTAAATTAAAAGTCTTTAACATTTTTCAATCCTCCTTAATTTTTATATCACCTATTATAAATCATTTAAAATAACATTTCAACACTTATTTAATTGTTTGTGTGTTTTTTTATAAGCAATGAATTTTTAACAAAAAGTATTTGCATTTTAATTTGGTTTGTTATATATAAACTTCAGATTTGACGATTGCTTCATCGTCTAATGGTAGGACAGCGGACTCTGACTCCGTTAATCTTGGTTCGAATCCAGGTGAAGCAGCCATAAAAAACCTCGCTTTTGCGAGGTTTTTTGTTGGGTGCTGACTTTGGGTGAGAACCAAGATTTCTTGGTTCGGAGCGGGTAGTTGGTGAAAACGAGCCTCGCGAAGTTTGAACCCTACGACGCGAGGAGGATCCGCCCGCGGGAGTACCCAATCCAGGTGAAACCTCCAACAAAAAAACACCCATTATAGGGTGTTTTTTTTGTTGACCGAAACGCAACTAACCTCACTCATCTACGACAAAGCATTCTCCGTCAGAACTACAAACAGCATCAATATCCTCAAAACCATCCATAAATGCAGCAACCTCTTTATCTAAACAGGAAACTTTGGCAACATATTTATAAGCTACTCCAAGCAAATCATGCACAATAGCCTTATCTCTTTCAGAAACCTTTTGCGGATAAACCACATTCAATCGCAAACCAACTTTATAGAGACAACCGTTAAACTGCAATTCTACCATAAAACACTCCTACCCGCACTAAAAACAACTAGAGATAGTTTATCGAAACTATTTTCAATTGCAAGTTTTATTTTTCATTATATACTAATATAATTAAAAATTGTACAGTCCCAAACAATCATCTATCAGGCATTATTTTACCACCACCCGCCAAAAAAGCTTTCATTTCCGAATAATTTATGCTACATTGTAGACAACAAAAGTAATACGGACAACACAAATGAAAAGATTTCTCGTGCTTTTATCTTGTTTAGCCCTTACATCATGTACGATGTCTTATTACGATAGTTATGTTCAAAGTCACAACACTAATCCCTATACCGGATACAGCTACTATAACGCACCTTTGCGGGTTCGCGGGCTCAGCACCTCTGAAGTTCAACAGCTAAACACTGCACCTCGTGAATATATTAACACTCAAATGTGGGGCGCCGCAGGACATATCGGACATTTTGCCATTCACAACGTTTTCCAAGTTTTACCTCGTTAAAAAACCCCCATGTTCAATGGGGGTTTTTCCTTTTAGCACAAATTACAGCTTTCCGTAATAAGCATCTAAATACATCTGCTTAATTTCAGAAATTAGCGGATATACAGGGTTTGCACCGGTACACTGATCATCAAAAGCCAGTTCAGACAAACGATCAAGTCTCTCTAAAAAGACCTTTTCGTCCACACCCCATGCTTTGATAGATGACGGAATATTGATAGACTTTTTCAGTTTTTCAATAGCCTTAATCAAGTTAGAAACTTTTTCGTCATCATTTTTACCGCCCAGATTCAGGCTTTCTGCAACTCGAGCATAGCGGCGTTTCCCTTGCGGATAATGATATTGAGAAAAAGTTCCCTGTTTTGTCGGGCGTTCGTTAGAGTTATACTTGACAACCTGACTAATCATAAACGCATTGGCAATTCCATGCGGAATGTTATATTCGCTACCAAGCTTATGAGCCATTGAGTGACACACACCCAAAAATGCCTGAGCGAATGCCATACCAGCCATTGTAGCGGCATAATGCATATTCTCACGGGCAATCGGATTATTAGCCCCATCATTTACAGACTTTTCAAGATTTTCAAAAATCAAACGAATAGCCTCATAAGCAATACCATCTGTAAACGGTGTCGCCAATGTTGAAGCCAACGCTTCAAGGGCGTGCGTTAAAGAGTCAATACCGGAAGCAGCGGCCAACCCCTTAGGCATGGTATAAACCAAATCCGGATCAATAATTGACATATTAGGAGATAAAGCATAATCAGCAATCGGATACTTAATATGAGTATCAGAATCTGTAATAACGGCAAACGGCGTCACTTCAGAACCCGTACCCGATGTCGTCGGAATAGCAACCATCATAGCTTTCGAACCAAGATCCGGAAAACGGCAGACACGTTTGCGAATATCCATAAAACGCATAGCCAAATCATCAAACTTAACTTCCGGATGTTCATACATCAACCAAACAATTTTAGCCGCATCCATCGGCGAACCGCCACCCAAAGCGATAATCACATCAGGCTCAAAGTTCCTTGCCATTGTCAAAGCGCGGTTGACCGTATCCGTATCCGGATCAGGAGCCACTTCGGAAAATATCTGAAACGCAATGCCAAGTTCTTCCAAAACATCGGTAATCTTTTTGGTATATCCAAGTTGGAACAACGGCTTATCCGTAACAATCAAAGCCTTTTTGCGTCCTTCTAATTCACGCAAGGCAAATCCGACAGCACCTTGCTTAAAATAAATTTTAGGAGGAACTCTGAACCACAACATATTTTCGCGCCTTTCCGCAACATTTTTAATATTAATCAAATGTTTAACTCCCACATTTTCACTGGCAGCATTACCGCCCCAAGAACCGCATCCCAAAGTCAAAGACGGATCCAACCTGAAGTTATATAAATCGCCGATACCTCCTTGAGATGACGGCGTATTAACCAATAAGCGTCCAGTATGAACACGATTGCTAAAGTAGCTGATTCTATCCTGATTTTGGTTAGCAGTGTAAAGAACGGAAGTATGACCGGGGCCGCCGAACATAACTAAAGCTTCTGCCTTGTCAACACCTTCTTCAAAGCTCTTAACCTTATACATAGCCAACACCGGAGAAAGCTTTTCAAAAGAGAACGGTTCTTGTTTTCCAACTTCTTCAACTTCGCCAATCAAAACCTTTGTGTTTGCCGGAACCTTAATCCCCGACATTTCTGCAATCTTGAGTGCAGATTGCCCAGCTATCGCCGCATTCAACTTACCATCTTGAACAATGGTTTTGGCGACTTTTTCTCTTTCTTTTTTGTTCAAAATGTAAGCCCCGCGATACTCAAACTCGGCTTTAACTTCATCATAAATTTTTTGGTGAACAATAACCGACTGTTCAGAGGCACAAATAACGCCGTTGTCAAAAGTCTTTGACATCAAAATCGAACTGACCGCCATTTTAATATCTGCCGTTTCATCAATAATGGCAGGTACGTTACCAGCACCGACACCTAATGCCGGCTTACCTGAAGAATAAGCTGACTTAACCATTCCCGGACCACCGGTGGCCAAAATCAAATTAACCCCTTCATGACTCATCAAATGTTGTGTCAAATCAATAGAAGGTTCATCTATCCACCCGATAATATTCTCAGGTGCTCCGGCCTTAACAGCCGCATCTAACAACATTTTGGCCGTATAAATCGTGCATTTTTTCGCTCTTGGGTGAGGAGAAAAGATAATACCGTTGCGAGTTTTCAAAGAAATTAATGTTTTGAAAATCACCGTTGCTGTCGGGTTGGTCGTCGGCACAACACCGGCCACAATACCAACCGGTTCGGCAATTTTAGTCAAACCGTTCGTCGCATCGCGTTCAATAACGCCACAAGTCTTAGTGCAACGGTATTTATTACAAATTTCCTCTGCGGCAAAATGGTTTTTAATAACCTTATCTTCAACAATCCCCATTCCGGTTTCTTCAACAGCCATTTTAGCCAATGGAATACGCATGCTGTTTGCCGCCACGGCCACAGCCTCAAAAATTTTATCAACCTGTTCTTGTGTATAGGTGGCAAAAACTTTTTGCGCTTCTCTCACACGAGAAATCACCCCGTTTAAGTCATCAATCGTTTTAACGGGAACATCAGCATTGCGAACGACAACACTGTTTGTTTGCTTCTTTTCTTTCAACTCAAATCTCCTAAAAAAAGAGTGTTACGATTCTTTTCCAGATTCGCTTCATAATATAGTCGAAAATTTGCAAATGATTAGTTAACGCACCGATTTTCCAACAAAAAAGTGAGGTTTCATGCCTCACTTTTTATTACGAAACAGTAATATAAACATCCCTTAATTAATTTCTACGTCGCTCCAACTTTTCTCGCTTTTTAAGCTCGCGCTCTTGTTGACGTTGCTTAGCCTTTTCACCAAATCTTGATCTTCTTTCCTCGCGTTCTTTAAGTTTTTCCTGACGCTTTTCAGTTCTTTCCTGTGCACGCTCAACGGCTTTTTTTCGAAAAGATGTATCCACCTGTGCTTTTCTTTCCAGCCGCTCCTTTTGCTTTTCCTCGCGTTCGGTTGCCCTCTGATAGGCTTTAGCCTTAAAACGACTTTCCGGCGTAGCACGTTCCCTGTCAATAGCCTCCTGACGCTCCTGACGTTGACGTTCACCTTTTCTCAACTCTGTCGGCTCAACAACCGCTCCAACATCTTCCGTCGGCACCCCGCTTTCAACTTGCACGGAATCTTTCTCAACATCTTCCGTCTGCGCATCACCTTTAGCTTGCACGGAATCTTCCTCAACAACAGCCTCATTCGTCAGTGTTTCCTCTGTATTTTCTTGAGACTGAGCAAAGCTCACCCACAACAGGGAAATTGCAAAAAAACAACATCTGATCATCTTTTTCTCCTAAAAAACAGATTCATAATAGGAAAGCTTTTGCATTTTGTAAAGAGAGCTCATTGACATTTCATCATCATTGATTTATAGCCGAAGAAAACAAAATTGAAGAGGCAAATCATGAAAACAGTCGTCGGGGCAATACTCACTCGCAATGGAAAAATTTTTATCTGCAAACGTCCTGAAGGGAAAAGTCTGGCACATCATTGGGAATTTCCGGGAGGCAAACAGGAAGAAGGTGAGACCCTGGAGCAGGCGCTCAAACGCGAACTCTGTGAAGAATTAAACATCAATGCCGAAATCGGCGATTTTTTCATGAAAAGCCTTTACACTTACGAGTTCGGCACCATAGAACTACACATTTATTTTGCAACTGTTGCCGGCAACGACAATATAACATCAAACGAGCATGAAGAAACGGCATGGGTTACTCCCGATAAGTTGCCAAACTACACCTTTGCTCCGGCTGATATACCTGTTGTCGAAAAGTTGGCTCAATTAAAAATCTAACCCTTCGAATAGAAAATAAAACTTGATTTTGTCCAAAATTTGTCGTAACATTCCCAATATAATTAAATTATTGAGATATGAATGTCAAAAACAAATTTTGGGAAGTCAAAAAATTAAAAGATTTCTCAGATGCAGAATGGGAAGCCGTTTGCCTAAAATGCGGATGGTGTTGTGTTAGCAAGTGCTCAATACCCGATACGGAAGAACTTTTTTTCACCAACGCGATGTGTGAAAAATTTGATTTTTCCACCGGCCGCTGCTCCTGTTACGACACACGCCTGCAAACCGGTACTTGCCTGAAGGTCAATCTGGAGTTAATTCAAACACTGCCGGAGATTTTGCCCGAGTTTTGCGCTTACCGCCTCTTATTTGAGGGAAAGCCTCTTCCCCCCTATCATCCTTTGATAAGCGGAGACGAACAATCGCCCCACAAAGAAGAAGTAACCGCTCTGGAATATACCGGCTTTGTAAACATATCGGAACTTCAGGAAGCCTTAGACAGAGTAGAACAGCAGAGTCTGGAAAAACACTGGGATATGGAAACCATTGAGCATGAAGTGGAAAAGGTTTATAATAAATACCCCATCAAGTGTTTATTTACATCAGAAAAACCTGCTTAAACCTATCATCAAGACTTGGGAAAATAAAACCCAAGTCTTTTTTTATTTTTAAATTATCATTCCATCTGCCTGAAAATGCGGCCCAAACTCACTCTCGTGAGTTCAAATCTCTATCCCCGCCATTTCCATTAAAAAAACCTCGGAAAACTGAGGCTTTTTTAATGGGGCGGATGATGAGATTCGAACTCACGACATCTGGTACCACAAACCAGCGCTCTAACCAACTGAGCTACATCCGCCATCAACTGACGTCAATTTCTACAAAGAATAAGTAACAAAGTCAAGCATAAAAAAAACAATTTTTTACAAATTTTTTTCATCTCTCCTCAAAAATTAACAATTTATTTTCTTTTACCTCATATCCTTAAAGGAAATGGGATATTTTTTAAGAGAGAGCAATGATTAAAACAAACATCGCAAAATGGCTGGGATACCTGGCTTTGATAGGCTGCTTCGCAATCAGCACTCCTGCGCATGCGGCAAAAGGCCCCTCATCATCTATCTTAATCGATGCCGAAAGTGGCGAAGTTCTTTCTCTCTCTAACGCTGACATTCGTCGGCAACCGGCCTCTCTCACCAAATTGATGACCTTGTACATTACTTTTAATGCTCTGGAAAACGGGAGTTTAAAAATGGACGATAAACTTCCCGTATCTCGTACTGCGGCAAACCGCTCTCCCTCAAAACTGGGATTAAGAGTCGGTGAAAAAATTTCTGTTCGTGACGCCATTATGGCTCTTATTGTCAAATCGGCAAACGATTGCGCCACCGTCTTAGCTGAAGGATTGGGCTACACCGAAGAAAACTTTGCTAAAACCATGACAGAGGTGGCTCATGAACTCGGCATGAAAAACACCACTTTCAAAAACGCTTCCGGACTTCCTAATTCGGCTCAACTGACCAGCGCTCGAGATATGGCCGTCCTTGCTGCCGCAATGTATCACCACTTTCCCCAACACTATAAACTTTTTTCTTCCAAATCCTTCACCTATAAAGGTCAGAAAATATACACACACAATCACCTGTTAAAGACATTTGAAGGCGCAGACGGCATGAAAACGGGATTCACGAATGCCGCCGGTTACAACATTATCACTTCAGCTCAACGTAACGGACATCGGGTCATCGTTGTTACCATGGGGCACAACTCCATCAAAGAACGCGATACAAAGGCCGCAAACCTTATGAATCAAGGACTGCGCAAATTAGCCATGGCCGACCACTTGGAAACACCTAACCTTTATGCCAACCTCTCCGCAACTCCGAAAAAAACGGAAGACACTCATAAAATCGCACATAAAAGCAATGAAAATTGGGGAATTCAAATTGGAGCATTTTCAAACTACGCCAAAGCTCGCAACTACGCCCTGAGTATAAAAAAACAAATTAAAAAACAATATGCTTATGTAAGTAAAACCTCTGTCTCCGTAGAACCGGCTCAAAAAGGTTCTGCCATCATCTACCGTTCCAAAATTGTTGGTTTTGAAAAAAATGAAGCGGATAAAACGTGTAAGAGTTTGAAAAAATCAAACAAGTCTTGTATCGTTATAGCAACGATGGAGTCTAAACAACTTGCTATGGCCGGAAAATAATGTCTGAACCAAATGTTAATCATAGAGCCCATGTTATTGTTGTCAGTAACGAAAAAGGCGGAACGGGAAAATCTACCATAACAATGCATCTGGCCGTCAAATTGATGATGGAAGGCTTTCAGGTCGCGACTATTGATTTGGACGGCAGACAAGGCAGCCTGTCAAAATACATTGAAAACCGCCAAATTTTCTGCGAAAAACGCGGCATTTTCCTTCCCATACCGACTCATTTCAAATTTTATCCCGAGTCTAATCCCTACCTGATTCCCGGAGAACGAGAAAAAATCGGCTTTCAAGTTTACGAACTTCTCAACAAATATGATGCCATTTTAATAGACACTCCTGGAACTAAGAATTATTTATTTGAAGAGGCGCATAAATATGCTGACACCGTCATCACCCCCATCAGCGACAGTCTGATTGACTTAAACGTTATCGCCGATATAGACTTCGAAACAGGAAAGGTTAAAGCGCCGGAACATTATGCCAACTACATATGGGAAGCGAAAAAGTTTTTGGCATCGCAGGGTAAATCTTACTTAAACTGGATTATCTGCGGCAACAAAATATCCTCCGCCCGCTCCAAAAACAAAGCTATTGTATTCGGCTACCTGGAAAAGCTTGCCAAACTTTACGGTTTTCGCTTCTCTGAAGGGCTGAAAGATCGTGTTATTTATCGCGAACTTTTCTTGGAAGGCCTCACCGTGTTAGACATGCAGCACCCGGAACTCAGAAGGCGCATGACCATGTCTCATCTGGCCGCTAAAATTGAAATCAAAAATTTAGCTGAATTTATCTGCCCCGACCAAGAATAAAAAGCGAACAAGTCTTTCTTTCTTCTTGTCTTTAGGTTTCGACATGCTAAAATTGGCACAATTGATATGAAAACGATAGAATGAAAGGGGAAGCATGATTAAGACAATCGCGACTAAACCTTATAATGACCAGAAAATGGGGACAGGCGGGCTCCGAAAAAAAACAAAAGTTGTAATGCAGCCTAACTACTTTGAAAATTTCATGCAAAGCATTTTTCAGGCCATTGGTAACTTGCAAGATAAAACATTTATCGTTGGAGGCGACGGACGTTTTTATAATGATGTTGCTATTCAAAAATTAATTAAAATGGCTGCCGCTAACGGAGTTAAGAAGTTAATAATCGGACAAAACGGCTTCTTATCCACTCCGGCTTCTTCTCATTTGCTTCTAAAAAACAAAACCAATGGCGGTTTTGTTTTATCGGCCTCTCACAATCCCGGAGGCGAAAACGGAGACTTTGGAATTAAATATGCCGATGAGACCGGCGGACAAATTCAAACGGCCATCAGTGACAAAATCTATAAAATCACTCAACAAATATCAGAATATAAAATTTTTGATGCTCCGGATGTAGATTTATCAAAACTGGGAACTCAAAAACTCGGCGATATGACCATTGAAATCATCGACCCCGTTGAAGACTACATCAAAATGCTCGAAAATATATTTGATTTCAATCTGCTGAGAAAGTTGTTCAAAAGCGGATTCACCATGCGTTTTGATGCTATGAATGCTGTCACGGGTCCCTACGCCGTCCGCCTCTTTGAAGATGTTCTCGGCGCCCCTAAAGGCAGCGTTGTTAACGCCGTTCCTTTACCGGATTTTGGAGGGTTGCACCCTGATCCCAATCTTGTTTATGCAAAGCATTTGGTTGACTTTATGTACTCAGACAAAGCAGCTGATTTTGCCGGAGCTAATGACGGTGACGGCGACCGCAACATGATTTTGGGAAAAAGCTTTTTCGTCACCCCGAGCGACAGTTTGGCTATTTTAACCGATAACTACAAAATAATTCCGGCGTATAAAAACGGAATTTTCGGTGTCGGCAAATCGGCCGCAACCTCTTTAGCGGTGTCTCGTGTAGCCAAAGCTCACGGCATTGGTTATTACGAAGTTCCTACCGGCTGGAAATATTTCGTCAATCTCATGAACTCCAACCGCATAACTTTTTGTGGCGAAGAAAGTTTTGGCACGGGCTCATCGCACATCCGTGAAAAAGACGGAATCTGGGCAATTCTGTTCTGGCTGAGCATTATTGCAACCACCGGAAAATCCGTAGAACAAATAACCCGGGAACATTGGGAAAAATACGGACGCAGCTATTATATGCGCTTTGATTTTGAAGGGCTTTCAACAGAAGTTGCGGATAAATTAATGGCTGACTTGGAAACTCGTTTGCCGGACTTGAACGGAAAGACCTTTGACGGATATAAAGTTTCAGATGCCGCTCCGTTTATATATAACGATCCGGTTGACCACAGTTCTACCAAAAACGGCCTGATTATCCATTTTGAAGATGGTTCCCGCATTGTTTATCGATTGTCGGGCACCGGCTCCAGCGGAGCAACTCTCCGAATTTATCTGGAAAGATACAGCAAAGACATGCTCAGCGAAGATCCGCTTAAAATGCTGGATGAATTATTTAAAATCGCCCTTGATATTGCTCAAATCCCCGAGAGAACAGGAAAGCATCAAGCTGATGTCGTTACTTAAAAAACATATCTTACTCTTCATCTTGGGTATCTCGATAATATGCCCAAACCGTTCTAAAGCCGGATTGTATGGCTTTAGCAAGGCTGTGCCTTACTCTTATGAAGAAGAATTGCTCAACATTGATGTTCCGCCGGAAAGAATTTCCAACTATCGGGAAATGTTACGAAAAAATTTGATGATGCTGATATCTTACGCAAAACAGCAAAAACCTTCATTCCAAATTATGGCTCATGAAGGAAAAGAGCTGCTGGAAAAAAGTTTGTGGGAATACCACTTAGATGGCTACAACAGCGCGCGCAAACAAGGAGTCAATGTTAACGACCCGTCTTTTTTGATGGATTTGCACCATCGTCGTGAAACAACCGAGCCTCCTGTCGGAAGCTTGGCACGCAAGTATCTAAATAATCTTGATGCCATCGCGCTAAATAATATTTATTGCGGAAATCAGAATATCCCTTCCCTTTTAAAAAAGCACAACATTAAAGTAATATCCATTGACCAATGTGCAGATACTGAAAGTTTTGACAAAGCTCTCATCAATTCAGCCATGGACAAGAATCTCTTCTATGGAATTGAGGAACCGTCCTTCGCCTTCAATAACATTGAACATCAACCGGTTATTAACGAAACAGCGAAGAACGTATCTTCTATCAGAGATGCCTCAAACATTTTATTTCTGACAGATGATCAAAAATTTGCCGACAAATTTTCAATGATACAAGCTCTGCGCAATACCAACTACGACGTTGTTGTTATTCGCCCGTTATTTCACAATCAGCACAGCTTCACACCCGAAGAAATTCGTTCGTTACAATACAAAAAAAATGGAACGCGTCGCCTTCTGATTGCGGAAATGAACCTGACAGAAGCTAACGCCTCTGAATATTATTGGCATCCGGATTGGAAAATTGGTTCACCGGATTGGTTGGTTCGAGCCTCATTTGTTAATGACAACGCTGTAATTACGGCTTATTGGTCACATGACTGGCAAAAAATCATCTCCGCCTATTTCCAAAGTATTGTAAACAGCGAATACGACGGTGTATTTTTCACCGGTCTGGAAAATCACGAATATTTTGAAAAACAAACCCCTCTTGAGTAACGCCCATGAATGAAATTGAAGTTTTAGATATAGCCAGAGATGCCATATTTACCTTGCTTAAAGTCGTCACACCGGTTTTGCTGGTCGCCCTGTTTATTGGTTTAATCATCGGTATTTTTCAGGCTTTGACTCAAATTCAGGAAATGACCTTGGCTTTTGTCCCCAAAATCATAGGTGTTTTTGTCGCTCTCATATTGCTGTTTCCATTCATGCTCGCCCAAATGAGAAACCTGACAGAAGGTCTCTTTGACAAAATCGTTTCCGGTGGTTAAGCATGGTAGAACTTCTTAATTTGAATCTATATCATTTTTTAATGATCTTTTTACGTCTCGGCTCGGCATTAATGTTAATACCGGGCTTTAGCACTTCTTACGTCAGCATGCAATTTCGGCTCTCTATTGCATTAGTTTTGACCACAATACTAATGCCCATCATCACCCCCGGCATTCCTTCCGCACCGGATAGTTTTTCCGGTTACATCATTTATATGCTTTCTGAAATAACCATCGGCATTTTTCTGGCCGTAATTATGCAAATAATTTACGCCGCACTCAGTTTAGCGGGAAATTTCGCCGGACAAGCCATTGGTCTTTCAAACGCGCAAATTTTTGATCCCACTTCACAAAATCAGTCCATAATAGTTGAAACATTTTTAAGCGTTGCAGCCCTGACAATTATTTTTATAACAGACCTGCACCACACGATGCTCAATGCCATCATTGAAAGCTATCAGTTGTTTCCCATCAACAGTCCGTTGCCCCTAAATGACTTCGCTGACCAAATGGCGCAAACACTAAACCAAACTTTTATCATAGGTTTCAAAATCGGTTCCCCCTTTATCGCCTTTACAATTATTTTCTACACCGGCATGGGATTGGTTTCGCGCTTGATGCCGCAATTAAACATTTTCTTTTTATCACTACCGTTGCAGATTTACCTTGGTTTTGGGTTATTAATGATAACCCTTCCTGTTATGCTGATGTGGTTCATCAAATATTTTGAAGACGGTCTTCAATTGTACCTGAGTTGAGAAAGGATATAAATGGTTGCCCCTGAAGATGATGATGACGCTTCCAAAACAGAAGAACCGTCCGAGCGAAAAATAAGTAAAGCCAAAGAAGAAGGCGACGTTGCCATATCGCAAGACGCCAAAAGTTTTATCATGCTGCTGGGCATGCTCTTTGTGGTTTGGTTGGTGATTCCACTGATTTTCAAATGGTTTTATCATCTATCTTTAAGCTATATTGAAGACGCCGGACAAACCAAACTTGACACCTACGAATTTCAGATACTGTTCGGGCAAACAGCTTTCGGTATTCTAAAACTTCTGGCTATTCCGTTTGCCGTATTCGTCATCTTAGGATTATTCTCCAGCATCGCTCAGACCGGCTTTATCTACGCGCCGCAAAAACTTCTGCCCAACTGGAACAAGTTAAACATTTTTGCCGCTCTGCCAAACTTTATCAATATGAAAAAAGTCGTTGAAAGTTTGAAAGGTATCCTAAAAATAACCGTCATATCCGTTATTGCCTTCTGGGTGATAAAACCATACCTGCAAAACGTTGAACTGCTTCCGACAATGAGCGTTATCGGCATTTTGCGGCTGATTCATAAAATTGTTGTTTTGCTGTTATTTACAGTCGTCATCGCAGTTTTAATCATCGCTCTCGGCGATTTTGCCTACCAAAAATATACACATTTAAAGAAACTGCGTATGACCAAGCAAGAAGTCAAAGATGAATACAAACAAACAGAAGGCGACCCTATTGTAAAATCCAGAATAAGACAAATTCGCACGGAACGCGCACGCCATCGTATGATGGAAAATGTGCCTAAAGCTGATGTAGTTATTGTCAACCCCACCCATTATGCAGTAGCATTGGAATACAAAATGGGAGAAATGGACGCTCCGAAAGTAACGGCCAAAGGGGTGGACAATGTTGCTTTGCGCATCAAAGCGTTGGCTGAAGACAACGATGTTCCTATCGTTGAAAATCCTCCGTTGGCCAGAGCTTTGTTTGCGTCAACCGAACTGGATCAAACAATTCCGGAAGAACATTTTAAAGCCGTAGCAGAGGTAATCGGATATGTTATGCAACTCAAAAATCAACAATAGACCGGATAAACTTTTACAATCCCGCTTAATAAAGCTGGCTTTTTCGCTGGTTGCTTTAGCTGTTACAATCAGTTCCGTTTTTGTATATCCAGACTACTATTTATATCTAACAGCGTTAACCGCCGTACTTATATCCTTATGTTTGCTGCAAGCCATAAAAACATTAGATGCCGGAGAAGAGGCCATCACCTACGGCGGATTTGCCAATGAAATTTTACACCACGATTTTAAAGCACATTGCATAGAAAATTCTATCGGAGAAACGGTTATTGCTAATTCTCCGGCTAAAGAATTATTAAAAAACAGCCGTGTGCTTGACTTTTTAGAAGAAAATATAGCCGAAGGCACCGCTAATCAAACAGCTCTTTACCGCCTCAAAACGGCTGCTGAAAATCTCACTGCCGAAAAAGTTACACTGGAACTGAAGCGCCACTCCGGAAACGAGAAAATATTCAACGAAACCGAATGGTTTGAAGTATCGTTCCGCCCCATCTATCTCAAACGAGCAGATATTTTCGAAAGTACCTTTTCCATCAAACGCATAAAAAAGGAAACCTACCTGTTTTGGACACTGGATAATATCACAGCCGAAAAAAACATGGAAAGTATCTTTCAGGCCGAACAAAAATCTTTACACGACTTTTTAGATGATTTACCGGTGGCGCTCTACGTTGTAGACAAAGATTACACACTGGAATATGCAAACAGCAGCTTTGCAAAACTGACAGGAACACCTCTTGAAAAAATTTCGGGTACCTCTTTAAGCAGCTACCTCTCCACAAATTGCAACCTGCCACCGCATCAAGATTTATGGAAAGGATGTCTGCACTTTATCAACAGAGATAAAAAAGCATCTGAATGCTATATTTTTCAATCAAGCTTTCGTGAGGAACAAAAATATAAAATGCGCGGTGTTGTCGTATCCAACTTGCCGTCTGATAAAAATCTTCACCAACAAATAGAAGATGCCCACGACAAAATAAGTTGGTTGTTTAACAACGCTCCAATCGGAATAGCCTTTTTTGATTTACAAGGAAAAATCTTGGAATGTAACCCCTCGGCTTTAAAACTTTTCAATACTGAAAAAGAAAATTTACTTCATCATGACCTAAATAGCTTCATAAAAAACGAAGAACAAAACAATCTGAGAAAATGTTTTGATTCTGTAAGAGAGCATCCCTTTGAAGCCACCTCTGTTGACATTCGCCTGAATCTGGACAACAAAAAAGAGGTTGTCGCCTCGCTATACATCAGCTCCATGAAACGTTTTTACGCTGTAGAAAATCCGGCATCTGAAGGATTCGTTGTCTACATGATAGATGCCACCAAACAAAAAAATTTGGAAATGCAATTTGCACAAGCTCAAAAAATGCAAGCTATCGGACAATTAGCCGGAGGTGTTGCCCACGACTTTAACAACCTACTGACAGCGATGATAGGCTTTACCGATTTGTTATTGCAACGCCACGGTGTTGGCGATCCGTCTTTCGCAGACCTTATACAGATAAAGCAAAATGCCAATCGAGCCACTGTGCTGGTACGCCAACTACTGGCTTTTTCCCGAAAACAACCTCTGCAACCCAAACTCATTGACGTGACCGACAACTTTGCCGAATTAAGCCATATGCTCAAACGTATTTTAGGAGAACAAATAACTCTAAAATTCCACTACGGAAGAGATTTGGGCTACATTCGGGTTGACCCCGTGCAATTTTCACAAGTTATTCTTAATCTGGCAGTTAACGCCAAAGATGCCATGAATGGAAGCGGCACCTTAGACATCACTACGCGCACGGATATTCTGAGCGAAAACTACCAATTCGGTGACGATGTCATCAAACCCGGAGAGTTTGTTGTTATAGATGTAAAAGATACCGGCTGTGGCATTCCGCCGGAAAACATGAACCGTATTTTTGACCCGTTCTTTTCCACCAAACAAAACATTGTCGGCTCCGGCACAGGGCTGGGTTTGGCAATGGTTTACGGTATCGTACGCCAAACAGAAGGTTTTATAAAAGTGGCAAGCGAAGTCGGCGTCGGAACAACTTTTTCCATTTATCTTCCCCGCACGGAAAATAACGATGAAGATACGCCGGAAAATAACAACGAAGTTATCACGCGAAAAAATGGAACTCCGGTATTGACTGTTCAAGAAAAGGTCAATATCCCCGTTGCTGTCAGCCAAAAGATATTATTAGGTTTAAATATTTCAAATACCATTGACCGCAGCCACACCCCATCTTCAAGCGAAGCCGGAAAAACACGCATTTTATTTGTTGAAGATGAAGATTCCGTGCGCTCCTTTGGCATTCGGGCGCTAAAAAAGAAAGGATATGATGTCGTGGGATGCAATTCTGCCGAAAATGCTCTTGATTATATATCCGAAGATTCGCGTTTTAATTTGCTGATTACAGATATGGTTATGCCCGGAATATCCGGAGCAGAACTCACCAAAATCATAAAGAAAAAACTTCCCGAAATTCGTGTTATTTTAGCTTCCGGTTATTCAGAAGAAATCGTACGACAAGAACTTGACAATTTTGATGATTTCGACTTTATCACCAAACCATACAGCTTAGGCGACTTGACAGCAAAAGTTTTTGATGTCTTAAATAAAGACCGTTAAGGATATAACAAATGGTCGATAAAATTATAAATAGCCGTCAGTTGGCACTTGAATTTCCCTGTCGCCCCAGCCTCGGACGGGAAGACTTTTTAGTTGCCAAATGCAACCAAGAAGCCGTTGATATGATTGATAACTGGCCGGATTGGTCATACTTTGCAATTTGCATCTATGGTGCTGAGGGTTGTGGAAAGACACATTTGGCAAATGTTTTTGCCAATAAAGTATCAAACCTGACACACTACCCCTACCGCATCCCTTTTATCAAAGCTCAACAAATAAATATGGAAAACTTTCACGCTTTGTTCCTGCAACATAAATGTTTGGTCATCGAAGAACTTGATGAAAACATTAATCAAGAAGCGCTTTTTCACCTTTACAACCTTTATCGTGATGAAGGGGGAAACATCTTGTTTACCTCAAAAAAAGCACCGGCACGCATCAATTTCAGTCTGCCGGATTTACGCTCTCGAATGAATATTGTGCCCGCTGTCGAGATTCGCGAACCTGATGACGAACTACTCTCCTCGTTACTGATTAAGCTTTTTTGGGACAGACAAATTATTCCCTCACCGGAAGTAATTTCCTACTGCCTGAAAAACATGCAGCGTTCGTTTGCCTATGCCCGTACCCTTGTTGCCGAAACAGACGCGGTTTCTTTAGCCCGTAAAAGAGCGATAACCGCCTCTATCGTTAAAGAAGCAATTAGCAACATCAACAACACGTTTCAGCCGACCTTGTTTGATTAAAGCCTCCGCTTTAATTGGAAGATTTTTTACTAAAAAGCCCATTTTTTAATTGCAAAATCCGCAAACCCCATCTATAATTCCCTCAAAGTTTAACGATTATTAACAATTTATTTTATGTTTTCACCACTTACCATGATAATTACAGTTTTTTCTGCCTGTATTCTCATCTGGATAGTTACTTGCATTGGTGTTTCTATTAAAAAGAACTCAAAGCGCTTAAGAATGGCTTATCAAGATGCAGAAAAATCCTTTAATTATCCTGTTTACTGTTTGTTGGCAAAACCTGACAAAGTTATAGATTGTAGCGGTAAGGAGCAAAAAATTTCTGAAGATGAAAACTATCGAGTTTTGTTTCATCAATTGTCCTCAGAATCAAATGTTCCGAGCAAGGCCTATGCTGCAACTTTCAGCAATGTCAGTATTGATGACAAAGATGATGCACTTTGTTTCACATTTCGTCCGGAAACGGACATTTGCCACAGTTGGACGGTTACGGAAATCTCTCACAGCTCCGTAACTTGTGAACATTCTGTTATGGGTAAGATTGTTCTCGAAATCTTACCGCCGGCGTTCCTTACGATTGGTGATACACTTGAACTTTACCAAATTGCCACCAAAGTAGGAAACAAGTACCATTTAAAGTACAGACTTTGAATCCTTTAGAAAACGAAAGAGGCTTCTTTTACGGAAGCCTCTTTCGTTTTCTCTTATTTACAACAAGATGTTTTTTTCAAAATATAATTGTTTGCCAAACGACCATTCTTCATTAAGAGATGTCTCTGATTATCTGTGCGGCGCAAAGCATTTTTTTCCACTTTATAATAAGACGGCTCTCCGTTAAACGGCACCAACTTAACCGTCTCTCCCGTCACGGTATAATTTCCCTGTTCCGTAAAAATATTATCCGAAGAATTGGCGTACATCATAATAGAATTAAAAGAACCGTCCTTATTTAACTGTAAAATTTCCTCAATTTGCCCGTTTTCAGCTGACGTAAAAACACCGCCAAAAGTCCCGCAATAAGCCTCTGGTTTTCGACTTCCTGTCGCACAAGCCGCCAAAAGAGCCGTTGTAACAAAAATCATATAAATTTTTTTCATGTTATTCCCCTTTTTAAAACAAAAAAACTAGACTTTAATTAATCTAGTTTTCATGCGTTAAAATTCAATCCCCAGGCCGCATATCTTCCGGCATCTTCCTGCCAATTTTCTCGAACCTTCACAAAAAGGAATAAATGCACCCGTTCTTCCAACAACCTCTCAATTTCTTGTCGCGCCGATTGCCCTATCCGTTTAATCATGCTTCCGCCACGACCTAAAATAATAATCTTTTGGTTATCTCTCTCCACATAAATTGTTATCTCCGCGCGAATACTTCCGTCTTCTCGGCGTTCCCACAACTCCGGCTCTACCGTTAAAACATAAGGAAGCTCCTGATGCAAATACAAAAAAAGCTTCTCCCGAACAATTTCCGCCGCCAACATTTTCAACGGCATATCAGACATCTGCTCCTCAGGATAATACCATGGACTAAGAGGAAGATTATCCGCCAAATATTTATAAAATTCTTCCAAATTTTTCCCTGTCTGAGCAGACACAAAAAAAGTTTCCTTAAAATCAAACTCGGCATTCAGCGCCGCACTCAATCCCAAAAGTTTATCCCTTTGCACAAGGTCAACCTTATTCAATAACAAAACCGCATTCAGCTTGTGTTTGCGAAGTTTAGCGACAATACTTCGTGTTTCATCATCAAAGCCGCGACGACTATCCACCACCAATACAATAATGTCGGCATCATCAACCCCGTTCCATGCCGATCCGACCATTGCTCTGTCCAAACGACGCTTGGGTTTAAAAATACCGGGGGTATCAATCAGGATAATCTGTGTATTTTCATAAATACCTATCCCCTTAACCAAGGTTCTTGTTGTTTGGACTTTTGGAGAAACAATTGAAACCTTAGAACCTACAAAGTCATTCGTAATAGTTGACTTTCCGGCATTCGGAGCCCCGATAAGCGCCACAAAACCACAGCGCGTCGGCAAACTCTGCTCCTCGTTTTCCCCTTGTGAATTAACCGTTGTCTTCCCTGTCATTTCCCGATTTTCTCCAGCATTTTAGCCGCTGCATCAAACTCTGCCAATTTTTTACTGCGCCCATGTCCTACTTCGCTGTCAATCCCCGTCATTGAAACTTCAACAGCAAACAGTGGTTCGTGTTCACTTCCTTCACGTCCGACCACCGTATAAACAGGTCCGCCAAACCCTTTAGTATGGGCAACTTCTTGAAGAGTTGTTTTGGCATCTTTCGGCGGGGCGACATTGCGGTCTATTAACTCTCTCCAATGGTCATTAACAAAAGAGATAGCCCCTTCAACACCTCCGTCAATATAAATAGCACCGATAACAGCCTCGCATACATCACACAACACGTTCTCATTATTGCGAATTTCTTCACCGACAACATGCATATAGCGCCCGAGTTGCAACCTTCTCCCGACATCAGCCACAGTTTCTTTACAGACCAATCCTGTAAAACGCTGTGAAAGGCTTCCCTCAGGTTCACCGGGAAACAACTTGTATAGTAAAGAAGCGATTGACATTCCTAAAACCCTATCGCCCAAAAACTCCAAACGTTCATAATTTCCGGACACGTGGGAATTAGCACTGCCGTGCGTCAATGCCTTTTCTAACAACTCCGGATTTTTAAATTTATATTTTAATATGCTTTCAAGTGTTTCCATTTTTATCCTTGCTAAAACGGGCGTTGTCTAAGGCGCCCGTTCCCAACTTTATTTAATTTTATTAAGCAGCCGTTCCCAACGAATAATTTTGGGCCAATTCCACGGCTTGTACCAATCATCTTCCGCATTATGTGAAAAGAACAAAAATCTGGCTTTTCCTTCCAAATTTTCAGCCGGCACAAAACCAACGTTAACCCGACTGTCATCTGAACGATCGCGATTATCTCCCATCATAAAATAATTCCCTTTAGGAACTTCAATCTCATCAAAATCATCATGCATTTCATGATCTGAAATTTCCAAAATTTTATGTTTTACCCCGTTAGGCAAAATTTCCTCATACTGACGATAACGTTCGGCATTTCCTGTGTCTGTACGCAAAACAAAATCATCTGATTGGTGGCGCTCCACCTCACTACCGTTGATATACAGACGCCCCTCTTTTAATTTTATCTTATCTCCGGGAAGCCCGATGACACGTTTGATATAATCCGTTCTGTTATCTTGTGGAAATTTGAAAACAACCACATCGCCCCGTTCAGGCGCACTCTCCCAAATACGTCCTTCAAACAAAGGCAGACTTAAAGGAAGTGAATGCTTAGAATAACCGTAAGAATATTTTGAAACAAATAAATAATCGCCAACATACAAGGTCGGATACATTGAGCCGGACGGAATTTTAAACGGCTCAAACCAAACTGTTCTTATCAATATCGCAATTAATACAGCATAAACTACGGTCTTTACGGTATCCCAAAAGCTTTCTTCTTTATCCATTACTTCCTCTTTTCATAACTTACTCATTCTGAGCAGACATCATATACGCTTTTTCAGATTAAACAACTATAAAATTTCAATAATAACAACTGCTTGTGCAATCGGATAATCATCACTCAAAGACAAATGCAAAAAGAGCTCTCCCCCATGTTTTTCCACAGTTTTCATTACACGTCTCAAGGCCTCTCCGTGTAGCAACAGAAGCGGTTTACCCAAAGCATCGTGGGAAACTTCAACATCTTTCCAAGAAACACCCTTAGCTAATCCGGTTCCCAGAGCTTTCAATGTAGCCTCTTTCGCCGCAAACAGTTTTGCCACTTTAGATGCCAACCGTTTTTCCTGACCGGTTGCACCGTTAAAAATTTCAGCTTCTGCGGACGTTAAAATCTTATTCCAAAAATGAGCGCCAAATCGACTAAGAATTTTTTCAAATCTCTCGATATTGGCAACATCTGTTCCAAGCCCATAAATCATTTGCGTTTTTCCAACATTTTTCTTAACAAAATATAGGTCAATCCCCAAACGACAATAACGTACGGAATACACCCTATCATCATTAGTTTCAGGATAGGCCAAATATCTTGAAAAAACAAGTCAAAATCAAAACGCATTAACGCTCTGAATGCTTTTTGAAAAAAAGGAACAAATTCCACAGGCGGCACACTGATATTATCAAGCCCCAAAAACAACCGCCCTGTATAAAATATGACCAACCAAATAAACGGAAATGTCCATGGATTTCCTATTACGGTACCCACCGCCGCCGCCAAAACGTTACCATGAATAAGCAATGCCCCAAACATCGCCAAAATCAAATGCAAACCGACAAAGGGCGTAAAAGAAATCGCTGCACCGCAAGCTGCACCTGACGCAATTGCGTAAGGCGAACCCGTCAAGCTTTTAAGCTTTAATACAATTTTATTCCTGATTTTCTCAAAAAAAGACACCCTCATAACTCCTTACTTATTTCATTTCTTTTAAAAAGAATATAATTACATAACGAGCTTAATTAAAGGGAAACACCTTAGTTTGAGCGAGAAACGTATGATACAACCTTAGAAGCTTTAAGCGCCGCAATAATATCCGTAAGATGTTTAAGATCCTTAACCTCAACATCTATCAGTAACTCAAAATAACTTACCGTACGATTGGCAATATTAAGATATGAAATATTTCCACCATTGCGAGCAATAAGATTAGACAAATCAGCCAAAGCCCCCGTCTCATTAGCCAACATAACTTTCAAGCGACCAACATGCGACGTCTCATCAGCCGCATCTCCCCATGAAATATCCAGCCACCGTTCAGGTTCTTCCGAATATTTTTCCAATTGTTTGCAATCAATCGTATGAACGGCTACACCCTTGCCTGTTGTAACAATTCCAACAATCCTGTCTCCCGGAAGCGGATGGCAACAACCGGCAAAATGCACGGCCATTCCCGGAATAAGCCCCTTAATTTTAATAGGGTCACTCCCGCTTTTTTTCTTATTATTTTTTCCAAAGGTCGGCATCTTGAAGGATTTAACCACCTTTTCCAGCTTGGACTGTTTATAAGCCGGATAAACCGCTTTTAAAACATCCCATGCCGTAACCAGCCCTTCACCGACTTTGGCATATATATCATCTATCGATTCAGCTTCAAAATTAGGAAACACATTAACCAAAGCTTTTTCATTAAACTCTAAACTTTCACCTTTGAATGTGCGCTCCAGCAGTTGTTGTCCCAGCGTAATAAATTGATCGCGTTTATGCGCTCGAACATAGCGGCGAATGGCGGCCTTCGCCTTTCCCGTAACAACGAATCTATCCCATTCCGTTGACGGGTGCTGCGCTTTGGATGTTAAAATTTCAACCTGATCACCGTTTTGTAAGACGGTACGCAGCGGACGAATTTCACCGTTAATCTTAGCACCAACACAGGTATCACCCACAGAAGAGTGAACCGCATACGCAAAATCCACCGGCGTAGAGTTAACCGGCAAGCCAATCAAATCTCCTTTAGGGGTAAAACAGAAAACCTGATCATTATACATCTCAAGTTTTGTATTTTCCAAAAATTCTTCCGGATTAGATGCCTGCTCCAAAATCTCCAACAACTCTCGTATCCAACGAAAGTTTCTGCCGACAACCTTAGTCCCTTGCTTATAAGCCCAGTGAGCAGCCACCCCTTTTTCCGCCACCTCATGCATTTCCGTTGTGCGGATTTGAATTTCAATTCGTGTATTTTCCGGCCCGATAACCCCCGTGTGAATAGATTTATAACCATTAGGTTTAGGGGTAGAAATATAATCTTTAAACCGTCGCGGAACCATATGATATTTACTGTGAACCACTCCCAAAACTTGGTAACATGATGCCACATCATCAACAATAATCCGAAAGGCCATAATATCTGAAAGTTGCTCAAAAGAAGCATTTTTGGATTGCATTTTTCGCCAAATGGAATAAGGCGATTTTTCTCTTCCTGAGACTGAAGCCCTTATATCATTTTCAGCCATATCTTTTTCAAGTTGCGAAATAATTTTCGGCACCAAATTGCTGCCTTGTTCTCGCAAAAAGTTCAAACGAGCCTTTATGGATTCATAGGCATCTTTATGGAGTTCGGCAAAAGCAAGTTCTTCCAATTCGCTTTTAATTTCTTGCATACCGATGCGTTCCGCCAACGGGGCATAAATATCCAAAGTTTCCTTCGCTATACGCGCTCTTTTTTCCGTTTTTTTCAAGTACTGTAAAGTACGCATATTATGAAGACGATCGGCCAATTTAATAAGCAAAACACGAATATCTTCCGACATCGCCAAGAGCAACTTGCGAAAATTCTCAGCCTGATTCATGTTAACCGATTTTTGCTCAATTTTAGCAAGCTTGGTCAACCCGTCGACAATCTGCGCCACCTGTTCGCCGAATAAACTTTTTATTTCCTCAACCGTCGTATCCGTGTCTTCTACCGTATCATGCAAAAGCCCCGCAACCACAGATGATGAATCCAACTTAAATTTAGTCAAAATACCGGCCACTTCTACCGGATGAGAATAATAAGGGTCACCTGATGCCCGTAATTGAGCGCCATGCTTTTTCATTGCAAAAACATAAGCCTTGTTCAAAGCATCTTCATCCGCATCAGGATCATACGATTTAACTAAATCTACCAGTTCATATTGTCTTAACATAATCAGGCCACTTGAATAAAAAAAGAATTCCGAAGTTTAGACTTATCACATTTTTCTTAAATAAATCTAAACTTCAGAATTCTTTCGAAACTTAATTTCGGAAAAAACGACTATTCGTCAATATCGCTCCCCATATCGTCAAACCCGTCATCAAAGCCGGCTTCATCATCAAAACCGCCGCCGAGTTCATCATCACCACCGAAGTCCAAGGCATCATCATCGCCGTGAATCTGCATTGCATCATCAAGTTCATTCTGGGGCAACAACCCTGTAAACTGTTCGTCCAAGTCGGCCAATTCTTTTTCAGCGGCCATAATCTCAAGCTCTTCCTCTTCCGGCTCTTCAACTTCAACATATTTCTGAAGCCCCATAACCAAAGAACGCTGTAACTCTTCAATGCTGACTGTTTCTTCAGCAATTTCACGCAAAGCAACAACAGAGTTTTTATCATTATCGCGATCCAGTGTAATCGGAGCACCGGAAGAGATGTCTTTTGCGCGCTGAGCAGCAACCATCAACAATTCATAACGATTAGGAATTTTATCAATACAATCTTCAACAGTAACGCGAGCCATTTTATCCTCTCAACAATTTATTAATTCAATTACTGGAGACGTTTATAAATCAAAAAAAATGCAAAAAGCAATAAAAAAATAAAAATATCAATAAAAATCAATATGATAAATAGAATAAAAAATTATTTATATATTTTTAAAGCGATTCGCAAAAAATACACCAACAAGAAAAAAATGATTGCAGTCTGCAATAATTGAGATATATTAAGAGAGATTTGCGGGCGTAACTCAGTGGTAGAGTGCGACCTTCCCAAGGTTGAAGTCGTGGGTTCGAATCCC
>CAZZNV010000010.1:0-41302 GCA_964655915.1 uncultured Azospirillaceae bacterium
ATTATCCGCAGTACGGAACAAATTTTTGGGGATGTTCTGCAGATAATAACTATGGTTTCGGGGCGTCTGATATAGGGAGCAATATCGAGAATGTTACTGATAGATTGAAAAATAGTGTTTTGGAACCCCCTTTAATTGAAATGCCAAATTATTCATTATACGGAGATGGTTTTAGTAAAGAATTTATTGATAAGATGCTTACTGATTTGGATTATCAACAGGCTTTAAATGAATATGTAATTCCAAATGAAAAAGGATATGTAAATAATCCGAAAGATCCGGGAGGTGAGACAAATATGGGAATTGCTAAGAGGTATCATCCTAATGAAGATATTCTAAATTTAACAAGAGAAAGAGCTAATGCAATATTGTATAATGAAATTTGGAATTGGAACGGGATTAATAAGTTACCGCGAGAAATCAGAGGTTTTGTTTTTGATCATGGGGTTCGTACAAGTCCTCAGAATGCCATAGAAACAACTCATCGTGCCTTGGGAATAGATCCTGTTGGTGATATTATCGGCAATACAACATTAACACGGTTACAAAATACTGATTATGAAGAATTTTTGCATAAATATCAAAATTTAGTGAAAAAACAAGACAAAAACAGAGATGATTATCAATATTTTGGAAGAGGATGGGATAAGAGAACTAACGGATATCATCTTACTTATTGAATTATAGAGAGGAGCATTTAAATGCTCCTCTTTTATTTTTTATAATTTTGTATAAAGCTATATTGTGATAAAATTTGTTCTATTGATTGCAACAGGGCATTGATATAGTGTTCAACAAATTTCCATGTGTTGGCTTGATTTTCTTGCTTACACATCGTTCCGGAAGGAACGTTGTATTTATTTAAACAATAAACAATGCCATAAGCGGATGATGTTGCTTTAACATAATTATTATAGTCTTTCAAATTGTCATCCATGTTACCAGTATAAAAATGGTTTATGATTTTTTCAGCAACTTTATCATAACAATCAAAAACTTCGGGTTTTTCAACTGAGCAGGTTTCGAATTCTTTTTGATACTGTAACAACAATGTGTAATCATCAATAATTTCTTTTATCTTATTTTTACTGCTCCAGTCGCTGTTGTTGTAAATAGCATCAATATCAATTCCGTGATAAATTTCTGCTTGAGTGCTTGCACTGAAGGCTAACAGCAGTCCTAAAATTAAAACAATTTTTTTCATCTTCTACCTCTAATGCTATTTTATAGCGTATAAGTTAAAATATCTTGAAACTTCAGAAATCGGGAATTAAAAAAATTTTATATATTCCGCCGTTAGGCTACAAAATTGTCCGGACGGGGTTGGATAGCAACACTTAACCATGCTTCTTGCACAAATTGTGAGCAGCAATTGATACAAGATTATAATAATCAGGGAATTACTCAAGATTATTCGCAGTATGGGGCAAATTTTTGGGGACGTTCTGCAGATAATAACTATGGTTTCGGGACGTCTGATATTGAGAGCAATATCGAGAATGTTATAAACCTTTTGATAGTAATTCAAATAATGTTGGGCAAAAAGTAATGGATGCCGCAATTCTTACCAAGGATATTATTGGATATATTCCTGAAACATTAGGCGAATTGATTGCTGATACCAAAATAGCCTAGATTATTGGCAACAGATGAATCAAACCGGTGATAAGCTTGTACGAACTTTCGGACATAATCAAGGAGCAGATATTGATAACTATTATCATCCGCTTTTGCAGTGTCAGTTGGCCAAGATAAGTCCGACCAGCCGTGATTGGGGATTACGATTAGGTTATGCAAAAGAAATCTGGGATATAATAATCCAAATAAAAGTTGTTGGAAACTGTTAGATGACCAAAGAACGCCAAATATGCGTAAAGCAAATATTAGATAATTTTGCCAGGGGGATTTATAAAGGTCTCGGATATATGGGCATATTGATTGTGCTTATAGGACTTGCTTTATTTTTTCTGTATCCTCATTATCACGAATATGAGTATATGAAAGAATGCAGACAAGAAGGGCATGCCCAAGAATGGTGTGAACAGACTTGGCAAGAACTGAGAGCGATGGATTAAAAATAGGCAAGAGCCCTCGCGGGGGGCTCTTTTCTTTTACCATAATAAAACTCTTTCCGTGAGAAAGAGTGTTTGTGTAAAATATTCAACAAAAAGTTGTTGATAATTGTGTGTCGATATTTACATTGAAATTTTCTTGTGTATACTACTAACAGTAGATAAAGAGAACTCGTGAAATTGTTTTTTATGCCGAGAGCTGATTTGAGAGGGGTGTTTCTTTCTATTAAAAATTAATAAGTTTGTTGCATGCAAGAGCAGCAAGGTATTGATTAATTGAATTTGAACAAAGGAAGGTTTAGAAATGGAAAGAACAGAATTTCAGCAGACAATGGCTGATTTACGGGAAAAGAACGAAAGACGGCGTTATGACGCCTTACGCAAAAAATATGAAACAGCTCCGGACTTTACAAATATGAGTTTGCGAGATGAAATAGGAACACGTTATGACTTGGACGAGCTGGAGCAGTTAAATAAAAAGTTTGGGGTTCCAAATGGTTCTATATATAATGGACCTAATTGTCATATGAGTTTTGACGGCCAAAATTTAAATCTTTATAAGGATGGTATCAAGCTAGGTAGGTTAGATGCTCAATCAGGAAAAAATGAGTATCAAAGCGCGCAGTATCAGAATGTTAAAGATAAAGGACCGATTCCTGAAGGGACATATTATGCTGATCAAAATGGCAGGCAAACTATTGATATGGTAAATATGTTGGCGGGGATACCTAGAATGGGTAATTGGAAGGGTTCTGTGTCGTCATGGGGAATTAGGCGTTTTTGGTTACGTCCCGATAAAAATAACCAAATGTATGGGCGAGATGGCTTTAGTATTCACGGGGGTTGGGAAAAAGGTTCTGCCGGATGCATAGATATTCCGGGACAGACGGGAAAGCTTAGCGATTACATGGATGAATGCCAGGATTCAGTGCCGGTATATGTAAAGTATCCTGAAAGGTGGTAATTAATTTGTCTGTAAAAAGACAAGCGATGTTTCTTGTCTTTTTACATGATTTTAGAAAATGATATAGTTATAATTACAATAAAATAGTTACGGGAAATTGAAATGAAAAAGTATCTTTATATTATAAAAGAATGGATAACAGAAACCTTACGATTGATGAAAAATTTTAAATGGGTGATAGGTTTTTATATTTTCTATTTTGCACTTTTTTTATTTTGTTATTTTAATCCTCCTGCGGTTGATGAACCTATCTGGGGTTCTGATGCTATGGGAGGGGCATGGGAATATACCAATCAAGCTGTTTATATCGGAAGTGTAGGGGAGAGAATACGTTTTTCTGTTGTTGTATTCCTTTTGGCAACCAGTAATATGCGTCATCACCCGAGGTTGGCGAAGTTGTTCTTTTTATATCCGGTGTTTGTTATGGTATCATCGTTGTTTATAGAGATGTTTATTTACTAAGAGAAGAGATAAAGAAAACTCGTGAAATTATTTTTTATGCTGATTATCTTTATAAAAAGTATAATATATCTCTTGACTTAGAGTTCCCGCTAAGAATTATATTAAACGAGGCTTTATATAAAGGAGGGGGATAACAATGAAAGTTTTATTGGTTAATGGTTCGCCACATGAAAATGGATGTACATACACAGCATTAAAAGAAATTGCCGATCAATTGGAAAAAGAGGGTGTCGGTTCTGAGATTTATTACATCGGGACAGATGCGATTAAGCCATGTATGGCATGTCGTGCCTGTGCCAAGATTGGCAAGTGTGTTGTTAATGATAAAGTGAACGAGTTTGTTGACAAGGCTGCCGAATTTGATGGTTATATTATCGGGTCTCCCGTGCATTATGCTTCAGCGAGCGGTGTTGTTGTTCCTTTTATGGATAGGGCCTTTTTCTCTGCATTTTTGAGCGGTCGTGCAAATTTTCGTCATAAGCCTGCTTCGGCCGTTGTCAGTGCCAGACGTTCCGGTACGACAGCTACTCTTGACCAGCTGAACAAATATTTTCAGATTGCTGAAATGCCGGTGATTTCCGGACGATATTGGAACATGGTTCACGGGGCCACGCCTGAGGAGGTTCGACAAGATAGAGAAGGGATGCAGAATATGCGTATTTTGGCGAAAAATATGGCGTATTTTCTAAAATGTAAAGAAGCCGCCTCAAAAGCCGGAATTGTTCCTCCGGTAGCGGAAACTATTGAGTTTACCAATTTTATTCGTTGATTATTGAACATGATAAATATTAAAAGCCTTCTTTTGTAGAAGGCTTTTTTGGTTTATTAATCCAGTTCAATAACGGGGATAGAGCGCCGCCAATCGGCATAGGCATCTATTTCTTTCAGGTCAGAAAGGAGCATTTGTTTCATCAATTTGTAACCAATTATAGCTGCTTTGGCAAACTTACATTTCTGTTGAAGATTGGTTGTTGCCAAATTCTGAATGGCCGGAAGGGGAACAAAATTTTCCTCGGTTTGTTGCTGTGAGTTTTTAACGGCATTTTTCAGGATATTATTGGCAAACTGCTGCAATTTTAAAGAGCCTTTACTCATGTTGCTTACGGGTTCAAAGCCCAAAAAGTCATGTTCTCCTATGGTTTTAATCTTGTTATCTTCCACACCGTGAATTTGCTTAAACCATTCGTCTCCGCTGATTTCTTTTAATTGGCGTTTGGGGTTTCCTTCCACGCCGGCTTTATCTACCTGAGCGCACATTAAGGTTTGTCCATACTTTTTAGGAATAAAACATACGCCGAAATCTTTTGGTGCCATCAAAAGCCATTCCCGTAAATAACTTTGGTATTTGTTGTGTCTGTCCTGAGAAGATTCAACAGAGATAAAACGAACTGAAGAAATATGTTTCGGGCAGTCCGGATTGTAAGCTAAAACTAATAATTGGGATTTGATTTTCTGTTGTTCATCCAGCAAATATCCCAATTCGTCCATTTTTTTATCCATGAGTTTTTCCAGGTAAGAGGCAACAAAAGCTCCATGGCAATGGGCTACGATATTTAAACGGCGAATATTTTGTTCTGCCTGCTGAAGGGGAAGGCGATCATTTCCATTTTTTGAAACAATACGAGGCAAAATCGTTTGCTCGAAAATATCTTCAATATATTTTGGATTGAAGGTTTCATCAACACATTCTTCCGGTATGCTGCGTTTCAGAGCATCTAGCTGCTGAGCTCCCCAAGATTTACAATATGCTCCTTCGCGGGCAACTTTATCGAGATGTTTTTTTCCAAATTCACATACTGCAACACATACCCGAACGGGAGAACCTGAGGAGTCAATATTATTTTTTATAAAATTATCTGTTTGTTTGAGTATACTGTTGCAACCGCGGAGATTGATTTTTCTTCCGCCGGTTCCCGGCAGAACGATGACACAACTTTCTTCAGGAAGAATAGGGGAAGACACCCTAATTCGAAACGGGGTGTCTTCAGATGTAGGGCAGCGCTCCGCCATAAATGCAAAGCTTAAACCTTGACGTTGTTTCCGCCAATATTCAATATGGTCGGTAATTTTCATTCTTTTCTCCTAAATGATATTTTGGATATAATTACCATATTTTTGGAAATTTGTAAATATTTTTGTCAATTTTTTTATGGGGCTCAATTTTTATTGTAAAAGTATTGACAAAATTTTTATTCTATTATAGAAAGACTGTGCTTTTTTTATTTATTAATTTAATTTTTGTGCTTATGGAACAATTTTTTAATTGTTGGCCATGGATTGTAATAGGCATCGCGGTGCTTATGGTCATCTTTGGCATTCGTTGGCTGCTCTCGTTGCGCCAAGTCGTCAAACCCTCGGAGGTACATGTTGTTTGCCGCGGGAAGTCTACTCAGATTTACGGTAATGTCAAAACCGTCGTTTCCCATGTTTCGAGTGACACCAAGAGTGTTTCTCAAAGCGATGAATTCTCGGGCAATGTATACTACCGTATTCCTGTTTGGATTCCAATCTGGGGTGTGGAGGTACAAGTTCTGCCGTTGAGCAACTTTTCAATCGATCTTGAAGAGTATGAGGCCTATGACAAGGACAAACTTCCGTTCATTATTGATGTGACAGCATTCTTTCGCATTGCAGACTATCGTCAGGCTGCTTCGCGCATAGAAGATGACAGCACACTCAAAGAACATCTGGTCAAAATCGTTCAGGGTGCTGTTCGTACCATCTTGGCAAAGGACGATCTGGAAGAAATTATGACCGAACGTTCAAAATACGGTAAGCAGTTCACTGATGAGGTGACTGAAAACCTTAAAGAATGGGGTGTCGTTCCTGTCAAAAGTGTTGAGCTTATGGACATTCGCGATAAAGACGGCGAAGAGGTCGTTGCTAACATTATGGCCAAGAAAAAGTCTGTAATTGATATGGAAAGCCGCAAGGAGGTCGCTAAAAATAAGAAAGAGGCCGAAACTGCGGAACTTGACTCGGAACAGGCTATTGATCTTCGTCGTGAAGAAAAAGAAGAAGCTGTCGGTAAACGTCAGGCTGAGCGCGAGAAAGAGGTCGGTATCGCTAGAGAAAAATCTTCGCAGGAAGTGCAGGATCAGGCTAAGATAACCAAAGAAAAAGAAATGGAGGTTGTCAAGGTGGGTACTGTGCGTCAGGCGGAGATTGATAAAGAAAAACAAGTTATCGATGCTGACGCTGCGCGTGAACGTGACAAAATTGCCGCTGAAGCCAAGGTCGTGGTGGCTGAAAACAACGAGAAGGAGTCCGAGCATTTGGCTCAGGCTGAATACATCAGAAAGACGAAGGATTCTGAAGCTGGTTTGATTGCCGCTGAAAATGAAGCCAGGGGTATTCAGGCTAAAGGTGAAGCCGAAGCCGCTGCTAAAGAAAAACTCGGTCTTGCTGAAGTTCAGCCGCAGATTACTCTGGCTCAGGAAATCGGTGAGAATCAAGGTTACCAAAACTATCTCATCGAAATCAAAAAGGTTGAGGCTTCTCAGGCCGTCGGCATCGAACAGGCTAAGAACCTCGGTAATGCTCAAATCAAGGTTATCGCCAATGCCGGTGGTAATGTTGCAGAGGGCGTAAGCTCGGTGATGGATTTGTTCAACGCAAAGGGCGGGCAGGCACTTGGTGGCATGCTTGAAGCTTTTGCCGGCACTGAAACCGGTCAGCAGCTGATGAGCAAACTTTTGAACTTTGCGGAGGACAAAACCAAAACAAAAGAATGAATTGTTCGTAATCTGAAAAAGAGCGCTCCAAACGGGGTGCTCTTTTTTTGTTGCTTTTTAGGCAGAAATCTTTATAGATTTTGTTCGGAAATAAATTTTTAATTACAAATTACTATGTTAAAAGTTGCAGATGTTATTGCAAAAGCACGATTGAGCGGCGCTTATTGTGCTTCTGACCAATTCTTTGCCGAGTTGGCTCCTTTGAAAGAAGGATTATATCCCAAAGATTTGTTGGAGATATTTGATATTTGGCAAAAGTGGCGCGCATCATTCTATCTTGATGTTTCGGAGAGGGATACCAATTCACTCTTTGAGTGTGAAGAGGTAGCACGTTGTCAGAAGGTCAGGGCTGAAAGATATTATCTTGAATGCTATTTTAAGGCCGGATTTGGAATGTTGGTACGCCCTTTGGAAGAAGAGTTCTATGCATATGTTGAAAGCATGCTGGATGAACCGATTGAAAACATCAGAAGCTTGGATTTGCTTGACGGTGTGTTGCAATATATGTGTGCGCATCGTTCTTTTCAAAAAGAGGAGGCTGAAAAACATTTACTCATGTTGAGAAACTGCTTTGCAGGTTTGAAATCTTCTCTAGGAATTTGAAGTACTCAAAATACTTAAGCCGGAAAGTTTGAGTATTAAAAAAGCCTCCGTAAAACGGAGGCTTTTTTTCTAGCGGTTTTTACCTTCTTGCGAGAGAACTCGAGATTGCGCAGCAATCTTATTTTTGGTTTGAGATACTCTCTCCACAATATCGTCTTTTTGCTGAGAAATCATTTGCCATGTCAGGTTTTTGCGGACAAACTCATAGCCGTTGCTTGCGATTTGTTCGCGCAACTCGTCATTGTTCAACAGCAATTTAAGAGCTTTAATCTGGCGCCATCTGTCGACTTCTTGAGAAGGGGCATATAAGCCGATGGCCTTTGAAAAGTCTTGGCTGTCATCGCGAATATCGGCACAGTTAGCATAGTCATTAAAGCCGCTTCTTCCAACAACAACGGCCGTTTTGCAACCCATAGCCTCAATCGGAACCATGCCGAAAGCTTCATTTAAGCTGGACATAACGAAGACTGAAGAAGCATTGTAGACTCTGGCCATTTCCTGCTGGTTTAACGATGGAAGGAAGATGATATTATCTTCGTGTCCTTTGAAAATTTTGGCACATTCTTCAGTAACAGGATTTCCTTTCTCGCCACTGACCATGTAAATGACGCTGGGATCTTCCTTTACAATCTCAACCATGGTGTGAGCCAGTTCGCAGAAACCCTTGTCGCGAACAACGCGTCCTAACGATGAAACAACTTTTTTGTCAGCAAAATTAATAGTCTGTGTGTTTCCATCAAGGTCTTTGAATGTGAACTGGTGTCTTAATTTATTCTTTTCTTGCGGAGACAACGGTGCGAAGATTTTATCATTGTATCCGGGAGGGATAATGGTGATTTTATCGTCTCTTGTTAAATAAGGTTCGGCCACCAAACGTCTTTGTTCGTCAGGAGATGTCGCAATGACGATATCGGCTTTGTCAAAAGCATATTTCTCATGAGCTATACGCTGTTCAAAATTGTGCCATTGCCATTCTTCTTCGCTGATAGCTCCCTCTTTATACATTAAGAGGTTGCGCTCATATTTTTTATGTCCTAATGAGTGGCTGGTAACCAGCATGATGGGACGGCGTCCCGTTTCTTTTTCAATGCGGTTGCACAACATATCTGCGGCGAGCATACCGTCTCGGTAGTGACCTTCAACCACTTCAATATCTTTGATGCGATTTTCTTTTTTATAAAATTCGTAAAGGTTGTCGATTAATTCCGGCAGTAGGGGGACAATCTCCTCTTTGGGAACAAAGATAAAGTTCCCACCAGCAGGAACGCGTAAAACACGGCTTTTTTTGTCGGCTGTTTCGTGCCATTGAATTTCAACATCATAATTGATATCACTTCCCAAATCGCGTTCTATTCCACCAAACTGAGGACAAATACGAGGGTCAACTCTTCGGGTTACAAGGTCAACATCGTAGTTATCCGAATTGGCGGCTAAAGCTTTTACATAATAGACTTGTCCGCCGGTGTCTTGTCCGGTGATAACTTTTTTCTGTAAAACGGTATCAGTCGAGAAGCCTTTGTCATCCAGTTGATAACCAAAATCGCCTTCCACCAAACCATGGGTGGAAAACATCACTTTTAACTTGTTAGGCATTAAATAAAACTCCTAAATATAAATTGTAACTGTATGCAATTAAACTAACAAATATTTCTTAAAAAGCAAGTGTATTTAATTGATAATTTAACATGGTTTGCGTTGATATTCGTTTTATTTTATAAAATAAATTGACAAAAATGTATAATTTGCTAAAATTGTGGCAATAACCATTGATAATTTATAAATTATGAAGAAAACACTCGAGCAAGAACTGGAATTTGTTTCGGTATGCAGTTTTCGGAGCTTTATGAGGTATATTTCCTCAGAGCGATTGTTTGACGAGACTCAGATGGTGCTTTTTGATCACGCTGACTCTCGAAGACTGTCGAACTATGCGGAGAAATACCGTCTTTGCAACCAGGCTGAACTTGTTTTTATTGAACAAGGCTGTACCGAGGAGCTTTTGCCCTATCTGAAAAAGTGGCTTCTATCTAAAGAAGCTGTTGCCGCTTTGATAAAACGCGGCGTTACCGAGGAGATATGTGTGTATGTTTCTCGGCATTTTCTTCAGAGTAAACTACAATGTATGTTGATGGAGCGCGGTGTCAGCGAGGAAATTCTGGCTTATGTGCTACATCATCGCCTTTGTCTGGAGGCTCAAGAGAAACTTCTAGAAAGAGGCGTGCACACTGAAATCGTGACCTATATTGAGAGGTTCCCTCTTTTTGAAGATGTGGAGATGAAGCTTTTCAAACGTGGAAGCAAAAATGAGATAACTGCTTACCTTTCTGCTCATGTTCCCAGTATGCGCGTCATTGAACGGCTTCGAGGAAGTGATGTTGAGGAAAAACTCAAAACCTTAAAGCTTTACAACAGTCTTTTTGAAGAAGCGCCTCTGAATGTATGAAAAAAAGCCCCGCTAAACCGGGGCTTTTTTTTGTTTTATTCATCATCAGCGGGGGAGTTGTCGGCTCCGATAAGCTCTGTACTCAGATGTCCGGCGTCCGCCTTAATCTTGTTTTCTATTTCCAAAGCGACATCAGGGTGTTCTTTTAGGAAAATTTTTGCATTTTCCCGACCTTGTCCTAACTTATCTCCATTATATGCAAACCAAGAACCTGATTTTTCAACAATATTTGCTTTGATTCCGAGATCCAATAATTCACCTGTTTTGGAAATGCCTTCGCCATACATAATGTCAAAGTCAATAACCTTGAAAGGAGGAGCAACCTTGTTTTTAACAATTTTAACGCGGGTTTGGCTGCCAATAATATCTTCTTTGTCTTTGAGTTTTCCGATACTGCGAATGTCAATACGGACAGATGCGTAGAATTTTAAGGCATTACCACCGGTGGTGGTTTCAGGGTTACCAAACATAACGCCGATTTTCATACGGATTTGGTTTATGAATATAACCAATGTGTTTGAGCGAGCGATTGTCGAGGTGAGTTTTCTTAAAGCCTGACTCATTAAGCGAGCTTGCAATCCCATATGAGAATCACCCATTTCACCTTCTAATTCAGCTTTAGGGACCAACGCGGCAACCGAATCGACCACCAACACATCAACGGCTCCGGAACGAACCAAGGTGTCTGTGATTTCCAAGGCTTGTTCTCCGGCATCAGGTTGTGAAATTAAAAGATTTTCAATGTCTACGCCGATTTTTTTTGCGTAAGACGGGTCTAAAGCATGTTCCGCGTCAATAAAAGCACATGTTCCGCCTTTTTTTTGAGCCTGTGCAATAACACTTAAAGCCAAAGTTGTTTTACCTGAACTCTCAGGGCCATATATTTCAACAATACGACCGCGGGGCATTCCGCCGATACCTAGGGCAAGGTCCAAGCCGAGTGAGCCGGTGGAAATAGCTTCAATGTCGGCATGGGCATTATCTTGCCCCAACCGCATGATTGAGCCTTTTCCGAAAGCTTTTTCAATCTGGCTCAAAGCCGCGTCAAGTGCTTTATCTTTATCCATTCTATTAAGTCCTTCCTGAAAAGATTTGAAGTTACGAATCTGTGTTAGCGCTAGTATGTTCTATTTTTGTTCTTTTTGCAAGAACTTTTTTTCATAATGTTTGTTTTTGCGCTTGCGGTAGCGTGAAGGGTAGGTTTGAACGAAAACGCCTTCAGTTTTTTCCGGCATTCTGAAATCTCCGAGAGCCGCGGTTACGACAGCACCGAAGAGGACAACAACCCAAGAGCAATATATCCAGATGAGCAAAACAGGAATGGTGGCCATTGCTCCGTATAGGGTTTTGTAGGTTGTGCTTGCAGAAATTACTTGTCCGAAAAACTTTCTTAACAAGTAAGACATGAACAACGCTACGATTGAGCCGACCAGAGCATCGGATATTTTTACCTTTCTGTTGGGAACCAAAACATACAACATTATCAGAGCTAAAATGGTGAATATTGCCGGTAAAAGGCTGCCGAAGTAAAACTGTGCATTAATGAACTCTTCCGGCATAAAACGCTGTAAGGTATACAAATAACCTCGCAGGGAGAAGGTTGCTCCCAACAATAACGGTCCTAACGTGATAACCGTCCAATACAGTGTTAATTTAGTTTTCAAGCTGCGAGGCTTATATACTTTGAATATGAAATTCAGGCTGTTTTCGATGGTTGAAAGCATTAAAACAGCGGTCAGGGCAATTCCGACAACGCCGAGAGTGGTCAGCTTAGCGGTGGCGTTGATAAAGTCAAAGAAGTATTGGTTTATTTCCTGTTCTATATTGGGGACAACATATTGCAAGATGAGTTCTTGAAACTGTATTTTTACATCATTAAACACAGGAAATGCCGAAAATATAGCTAACCCGATGGCAATAAGCGGAACGACTGCAATCAAAGATGTATAACTGAGCGAGGCTGCAACTCTGAATATTGTGTCATTTTGAATTCTATGCACCAAAAATAGAGAAAAGCGTTGCAGTGTTTTTGCACTTTTTTTCAAGAAAGCCGCGAGTTTGGAAGAGTTGTTAACCAATTACATTCTCCAAGTTAATAAAAAAATGTTTACAAAGCTGCTTTGATATTATAGAAATCTATCCAGAATTCAAGAGATATAATTAGACTGTTAACTTTAATAAAAGGAGACGTTATGACTGAAACAACAGCTTTGATGGCTGGCAAAAAAGGCCTAATTATGGGGTTGGCAAACGACAAGTCTATTGCTTGGGGAATTGCTCAGGCTTTAAATGAACAAGGTGCACAGCTTGCTATTTCTTATCAGAACGAAGCATTGGAAAAAAGGGTACAGCCGTTGGCGGCCCAGCTGGATAAAGAACCTTTGCTGATTAAGTGTGATGTTTCTGATTCTGCCAGTGTGGAAGCCTGTTTTAAAGAGTTAGGCGAAAAGTGGGGAAAAATTGACTTTTTGGTTCACGCTATTGCTTTTTCTGACAAGAATCAGCTTAAGGGACGCACTATTGATACCACTCGCGATAATTTTAAGATGACCATGGAAATTTCGTGTTTTTCATTTTTGGAAGCATGTAAATATGCTGCTCCGATTATGAGTGAGGGCGGTGCTATTGTGACCTTGACTTATATGGGAAGTGAGCGTGTTTTGCCGAATTATAATATTATGGGTGTAGCAAAAGCTGCTTTGGAAGCTTCTGTTCGCTATGCCGCTGTTGATTTGGGACGGCAAGGGGTCAGAGTTAATGCTGTGTCTGCCGGACCGATTAAAACATTGGCCGCTTCCGGAATCGGTGATTTCCGCAAGATTTTGCACTGGAATGAATTGAACTCTCCGATGCAACGTAATGTTACTCAAGAAGAAGTCGGTATGGCTGTTATGGGTTTGCTTTCTCCTTGCGGCAGCTGCATTACCGGAGAAGTTATTCATGTTGACTGCGGTTACCATATTCAAGGTATGTTGAATTTGGAAAGAGCCGAGGAAACCGGAAGAATGCTTTGCGAATAGCAAATTGTTGTTAAAAAAGTCCTCCGCTGTATGTCAACGGAGGATTTTTTATTGTAAAAAAGTAAATTATAAGTTGTATAAGTGGCGAAAGTTTGTAAAATGTATCGGTTAATATAGGTCCTGAGGATGATATGGTCAAAAATATTTTGGAGAATTCTAAAAAAACGGCGATAATGCGGACGATGGCAAGAGTGGCTTTGCATGCTTTCAGTGTTTTGGGAGCTTTGTTTTTCTTGCTGCTGTTTGTGCTATGGGTTTTTTTGCGTAGTGAAGCCAAGCTTCCGAGTGTTCCTAAGAGTGCGATTGTTTTGTTAGATTTGGACAAGGCTTATGGGGAAGTCAGTCAGGATAGTCTTTTGGCGGATTTTAAGGAGGGAAACTCCGTTTCATTTCCTCGTTTGTTAATGGCTTTGGACGTTTTGTCACAAGATGAGCGAGTTAAGGCTGTGGCCGCGAAAATAAGTGTTTCAGATTTGGGTATGGCGCAAATGCAGGAACTTTATCAGGCGGTGCATAAACTTCATGATAAAGGAAAACCAACTTATATATTCTCATCGGGTTTTGGTGTTTATGGGGGTGGAACTAAAGAATACTATTTGGCAACCGCTTTTGATAAGATTACGATGCAGCCTAATACTGAGGTTGGGTTGACAGGGCTGGGTGTTCAGGTGCCGTTTTTACGAGAATTGCTTGATAAAATCGGGGTTGCGCCGGAGTTCTTTACTCGTTACGAGTTTAAAAGTGCGATGAGTTCTTTTACTGATAAAGAAATGTCTGAGCCTTTTTCGCAAAGTTTGCGCGGATTGCTGGCATCGCTGAATTTTGAATTTTTAAAGGGAATTATGGTGAAGCGTTATCAAGATGTTGATATTAAACAAATTTACGGAATGATGGATAACGCTCCGTTTTCCGCCGAGTATGCAAAAGATAAAGGGTTGATAGATGAAATTGCTTATGAAAGCGATTGGTTGTCTGCTTTGGAAGAAAAATACGATGCTGAGCGTGTGAATTTTGATATTTATGCTGAAACATTGGTTTTTAAAGATGAAAGTCCGTTGATTGCGGTGGTTTCGTTAGAAGGTGTTATCAGCGAAGGATTGAGTATGGATAACTCGCTGCAAGGAGATATGATTGTCGGGGCGCAGACAGTCCTAAAGCAGCTAAGGGAAATTGAGAAAAACCAAGATGTGAAAGCGGTTGTGGTTCGGATTAATTCTCCCGGCGGAAGTTACAATGCGTCTGATGAGATTTGGCACGCGTTGATAAGGCTGAAAGAAAAACGAGAGATACCGGTGATTGTTTCCATGGGAGATTATGCTGCTTCCGGCGGATATTTCGTAGCGTTGGCCGGAGATAAGATTTTTGCTGATCCGTCAACCATTACGGGGTCTATCGGCGTGTTGGGCGGTAAGTTCGCATTAGAGGATTTGTGGGATAAAATAGGAGTATCGTGGGTTAATGTTGATATTTCGGATACGGCAACCTCAATGAGCCCGAATTTTAAGTTTACGAAAAAGCAAATTGATATATTTAACAAATCACTGGACAGGGTATATAAAGATTTTACTTTAAAAGTTTCGGAAGCCCGCAAGATAGATATGAATGCTTTGGACAGACTGGCTCGAGGGAGAGTTTGGACCGGTGCCGAGGCTGTGGAAAAGCACTTGGTTGATGAGATTGGCGGTTTAACGGCGGCGCTTGTTGAAGCTAAGAAATTGACGGAGATTGGTGAAGATGATTCTTTCGGTTTGGTGTTTTATCCGAAACAGAAGACTTTACAAGAAAAAATCAGCGAACTCCTGCAAGGAGGGCAACCTTTTGCAATGGATAGTACCGTCAGATATTTGGGAATCGAAGCTGAAAAGCTTTTCTTGTTGAAACGTTTGAAATATGATGCGGTTTTGCCGCCAATGATTTTTAATGATTAATAGGGGGAATGATGCCAATAGATAAAGAAACTGTCAGAAGAGTTGCTTTTTTGTCACGTTTGAAGATTGAAGATGATAAAGTGCAAGCGACGGAAGATGAATTTAATAAAATTTTGAAATGGGTGGAACAACTGGAAGAAGTTGATACAGATGCTGTTGAACCGTTGATTTCCGTTAATGAAAGTTATTTGACAATGCGTCAAGATGAAGTGACCGAAGGTAATCAGTCGGAGGCGGTTTTGAGGAATGCTCCGATGAAAGACTATGGTTACTTTGCTGTACCTAAGGTTGTTGAGTAGTGGTTTATGGTTAATTGAAAATTTTTGGTTTAATGGGATATGAAAGATGACAGATTTAACGAAGTTGACAATAGCCGAGGCGCGTAAAGGGCTGAAAGATAGGGATTTTACGGCGGTAGAACTGACGGAAGCTTATGTAGCCAAAATGAATGAAGGACGTAAGTATAATGCTTTTGTTTGTGAAACGCAGGAAAAAGCTTTAGCGCAAGCCAAGCAAAGCGATGAGAAATTGGCGCACGGAGAAGGCGGTGCTTTGGAAGGAATTCCTTTGGGAATTAAAGATTTATTTTGTACAAAGGATATTGCAACGACGGCATGTTCCAACATTTTGAAAGGTTTTGTGCCACCATATGAGTCAACCGTGACATCCAGACTTTTGCAGGCGGGAGCTAGTTTTCTCGGAAAGTTGAATCTTGATGAGTTTGCAATGGGCGGAAGTAATGAAACGTCGGCGTTTGGTCCTGTGGTTAATCCGTGGAGCAAGGATGTTCCTTTGGTTGCCGGAGGGTCTTCAGGGGGTTCGGCGGCGGCTGTGGCCGCTGGTATGTGCGCCGCAGCGACTGGAACGGATACGGGCGGTTCTATTCGTCAGCCTTCGGCTTTTTGCGGTGTAACAGGAATTAAACCGACTTATGGACGTTGTTCGCGTTACGGGATTGTTGCTTTTGCCTCGTCTCTTGATCAGGCCGGGCCGATTGCCAAAGATGTTCGCGATTGCGCTATTATGTTGACATCAATGGCGGGGTATGATCCTAAAGATTCGACTTCGGCAAAAGTGGACGTTCCTGATTTTGAAAAGTTTTTGGGGCAAGATATTAAAGGAATGAAAATTGGTATTCCTAAAGAATATCGGGTTGACGGACTTAGCGACGAAGTTGCCGCTTATTGGGATAAAGCTGCTGAAATGTTAAAAGCCAGAGGGGCTGAAATTGTAGAAATTTCTCTGCCTCATACCAAATATGCTTTGGCAACTTATTACATTATTGCGCCGGCAGAGGCTTCTGCCAATTTGGCTCGTTATGACGGATTGCGTTTTGGTAACAGAGTAGATGGTGAGCATTTGGATAATATGTATATCAATTCACGCACGGCAGGATTTGGCAGGGAAGTTAAGCGTCGTATTATGATTGGAACTTATGTTTTGTCTGCCGGATATTACGATGCTTATTATGTGAAAGCGCAGAAAGTCCGTCGTCTTATTCGTGAGGACTTTTTGAAGGCCTTTGAAAAATGTGATTTGATTTTGACACCGACAGCGCCGACACCGGCTTTTCCGATTGGTGATAAATCAATGCAAGAGAATCCTATAACGATGTGGCTGAATGATATTTTCACCGTTTCTGTTTCCTTGGCCGGTTTGCCGGCGATGAGTTTGCCTGTCGGGTTATCCGGAACAGGGCTTCCTTTAGGGGCGCAGCTGGTGGGTAAGGCTTTTGATGAGGCAAGCATTTTCAAAGCGGCTTCAGCGTTGGAAAAAGATGTGAATTTTAGAGGAGTGAAATAGATGGGTGATATGATTATCAAAGGCAAGACAGGTGATTGGGAAGTTATCTGTGGTTTGGAAATCCATTGCCAGATTATTTCAAAATCTAAAATCTTTTCGGGAGCGTCTACGCATTATGGTTCTGATGTTAACGAAAACGTGTCGTTTATTGATGCGGGCATGCCCGGAATGTTGCCGACATTGAACGAAATGTGCGTGCGTCAGGCGATTAAAACCGGTTTGGGGCTGAATGCCAGAATCAACAAGTATTCTGAATTTTCCCGCAAGAACTATTTTTATGCCGACTTGCCGCAGGGGTATCAGATTACACAGTTTAAATATCCGTTGGTCGGTGAAGGGTTTGTTAAAATCGATTTGGAAGATGGCAGCTGCAAGAATATCGGCATTGAACGTATTCATATTGAACAAGATGCCGGAAAATCCATCCATGATATTTCACCAACCAAGAGTTTTATTGACTTGAATCGTGCTGGAGTGGGTTTGATGGAAATTGTGACCAAGCCTGATTTTCGTTCACCGGAAGAGGCTGGTGCGTTTTTACGCAAGTTGCGCTCCATTGTGCGTTATCTCGGAACGTGTGACGGCAATATGGATGAAGGTTCAATGCGTTGTGATGTTAATGTTTCTGTTCGCAAGGTGGGCGAAGAAGAATTTCGTACCAGAAATGAAATGAAAAACGTTAATTCCGTAAAATTCGTGATGCAAGCGATTGAGAATGAAGCCAAGCGGCATGTCGAAGTTTATGAAAACGGCGGAACGATTGAGCAGGAAACGCGCCAGTTTGACCCGTCCACCGGAACAAGTCGAGTTATGCGTAAGAAAGAATTTGCTCATGATTATCGCTATTTTCCGGAGCCGGATTTGTTGCCGCTGGTTTTGAGCGATGAATTTTTGGCCGAAATCAAGGCTGATATGGTTGAATTACCGGATGCCAAAAAAGCCCGTTTTGTTAAAGATATGGGGCTGACGGATTATGATGCGATGGTTTTGTGTGAAAACCGCGAAACCGCTGAGTGGTTTGAAAAAGCCGCCAAAGGACATGATGCCAAAAAGGTTGCTAACTGGATGATGGGTGACTTTTTTGCGATGTTAAACGAAAAGAAAATCGGTTTGGAAGAAAGCCCGATTACGCCGGAAAATCTCGGTAAGTTGGTCGATTTGATTACCTCTAACGTTATTAACGGCAAGACGGCTAAAGATGTTTTTGTTCTGATGGCGGAAACAGGTGAGGCACCGGATAAAATCGTTGAGGAAAAAGGTTTGAAACAAGTGACCGATACCGGTGCGATTGAGGCGGTGATTGATGCTGTTTTGGCGGCTAATCCTGATAATGTTGCGGCTTATAAGGGTGGAAAAGTTGCGCTTATGGGGTGGTTTGTCGGTCAGGTTATGAAGGCTTCTAAGGGGAAGGCTAATCCGGGGTTGGTTAACGAGCTTCTCAGTAAAAAGCTTGTATAAGTGGCATCCGGTGGGAAGCTCAGGGTGAAAGAGGCTTTGTGAACATCTGTGTGTTTTGGCGTTTTCGCCGTGAAAGGAATGTTATTTCATTATAAAATAAAGCCCCTCGTTTGAGGGGCTCTTTTTTACATCATGGGGGCGGGAACCGGAAGTTTGGGTTCATTCGTTTGTGCTGCCGATTTTTCTGCTTCCTGTGCATTTATGATGTCACCAATTTCGGGAGATTTGTTTTCCTGAACCGGTGGCAGCGGGTCTTTCATAGCCGGTTGGTCTTCGGCAACTTTTCCCGCTGGTTTATTATCTATTTGAAGTTCCGGTACGGGAATATTCTTCTCGGCAACCGGAGCTTTGGGAGCTGCTGCGGGTTCATTGGCTGTTTTAATATCTAAAATGCCATTGAGTAACATATGGGTAACTTTGTCGCCGATTTTTATCTGGTTGCGACGGATTTGTCCTGCATTCAGTTCAATGACGGCTCTTACCGGATCGCGAGAAATAATGAGATCTTCAGACATGGGTTGCGCGTTTTCTTTAATCATGCTAACCGTTCCGTCCGGAGCGACAAAAATCATATCCAAAGGAATTTTGGTGTTTTTCATCCACATGGCGGTTGGGCGAACGGGATAAATATTGAAAATCATGCCACTGTTAAAGGCCAAAGTCGAACGATGCATCAATCCCTGTTGTAACTCATCAGGAGTGTTTGCCACTTCAACCGAAAAACGAGCATCGCCGTTGCTGGTTTTGATGACGAGCGGCGTTGTCGGTTTGGGTTCAGGTTCTTTACTGCAACTAACAACCAGCAAAGCAGCCATACATAGTTTAACAAGTTTAAGCATTAAGGTTCTCCTTTGTTTTTGAGAGATTAAGTTTACGAGGTTGCCATGGTGAAACAACAACCGGACCATTTTGGGAAAGTAATATTTTTTTTTGCTGGTGTGTTTCTGCCGAAGAAGTTTCGCCTGTTTCTTTAAATTTCGCGGTTAATTCCGGCAAAGTCACAAAATTTATTTGTCCAGCCTGAAAATTTTCTTTATAAAGCGGAGATGATTTTACGATATCATTTAAATCTCGTAGGGTCTGCAAAGCGTATTTGTTCCAAATAAATTCAAGGAAAGCGTTAATCTCTGTTGAGAATAGGGGGGCTTCCATCAGCGGGCGACCAAAAGATAAAGCCTGTTGAAGAGTAGGGTCTGCAAAGCCGTTTGTCGTGCAGACAAACAGGCTGGGCATGAGGTAAGCGTTATTGTTTTGCAGAGCATAATGCACCTGTGATAAAAACAATAGGTGATGCAGTTTTTCGTTTTCTAAGTACCAACCGTCTTTTTCAGCTTTTTTGAAAAACCAGTTGGCAACATCTAATGATGAATAAACGGCAGAAATGCCCATCTTTTATCTCCTCCAGATAAATTCAATGCGTATTATATATATAAAGACTTACAATTACAAATAAATATTCCCAGATAATCACTTTTAATTAATTTGCTTAAAAAGACGTTTTTGTTCTTGTGTTATGCACTTAAATATAATATCACTAACAGAGAATTATTAGTTTCAGATGGGAATGGAATTATGTTGTTGTTTAAGAAGTTGAGTTTTATGAGTGTTGCACTTGCCGGAGTAATGTGTTTGGCTGCTTGTGCAGAAACGATTTTTCCGGACTATGATGATAGCCAAGAAGATGATGTTGTCATTGGTGAGGGTGGTCGGGTTGTTAAAGAAATGCCTGATGAAGAATCCGGATTGAAGGCTGATGTTGCTAATGTGGCTTATGAGGGAGACGATAGCGGTGAGGAAGGTGTTGTTAAAAAAAGTGACGATGACTCATCTACCGCTGTGATTGATGGAAACGATGATGCGGTTGCCTCGGCGGTGGTTGTTCCGGTAAATGTTTCGGGAGAGAAAACTGGAGAGGCCACGGGTCCGAGTGTCAGCTACCGTTTGGATACTTTTTATTTTAATAACGGAAGTTCTGCTTTAGATAATAATGACAGGGCGAAGATTAAGCAGATTGCCAAAACGGTTAAAGCTAAAAATGCTTTTGTTACCGTTTATGGCTATGCTTCCAGTCGTACGCGTAATACGGACGCGGCAACGCATAAGCTGGCTAACTTCAAAATCTCTTTAGAAAGAGCTGAAAATGTTGCGGCGGCATTGAAACGTGAAGGTGTTCCGGCGAAGAAGATTATGGTTGAAGCTTTATCTGATACAGTTCCTGCCTATCAGGAAGTTATGCCGGAAGGTGAGCGTTTGAATCGTCGCGCAGAAGTTTATATCTCTTACTAATACTAAAGTGGGTGATTTATTGCGGAAGTGTGGCGCTCAGAGATGTTGAGTGTCACGCTTCTTTGCATAAAAAGAGTGTTTGGTGGTAATGGAAACTGAAAACGACAAATCTTTAGGTGGCAATTTGTGGCAGGTGTTATCTGTTGACGAACGTAAGGTTGAGCTTATGGTTCAGAGATATGATTTGCCCTATATTATTGCGCGTGTTTTGGTTTTGAGGGGTATTGAAATTGACGAGGCGGTAGATTTTTTAGAACCAAAGATTCACAAACTTATGCCGAATCCGTTTGTTTTGAAAGATATGGAAAAAGCCGCTCAAAGGATTGCTGAAGCAATTTTGAAAGGGCAGAAAATCGCCATTATTGGTGACTATGATGTTGATGGTGCAACCTCCACCTCTGTTTTACGTTTGTTTTTGGAAGAAAATGGTTGTGTTCCGGAAGTGCATATTCCGGAGCGCGATGAAGGTTACGGGCCGAGTATGTCCGCTGTTGACACATTTAAAGCGCATGGTACGGAATTATTAATTACGGTTGACTGCGGAACGACGGCTTTTGATGTGTTGGAATATGCAACGGCGCAGAAAATGGACGTTATTGTTTTAGATCATCACGAGGCGGAAGCTAAACTTCCTCAGGTGTATTCGGTTGTTAATCCCAAGCGCTTGGATGAGGAAAATGATTTTCCTTATCTCCGATATATGGCGGCAGTCGGTGTGGTGTTTATGACGGTTGTCGCAGTGAATAGGGAACTTCGTGAAAGAGGGTTCTATATTGTTGAGCACAAAGAGCCGAATTTGATGCAAAAACTGGATTTGGTGGCGTTGGGAACCGTTTGTGATGTGGTTCCTCTTAAGGGATTGAATCGGGCATATGTTCGTCAGGGATTGAAAGTTATGGCAAAACGCCAAAATGTCGGTCTGACGTCATTGATTGATAAGTCCGGAGTGACGGATGCTCCGCGCGCTTTTCACTTGGGATATGTTTTGGGGCCGAGAATTAACGCTTGCGGACGGGTTGGCGAATCTGATATGGGGAGCAAGCTTTTGTGCTGTAAAAGCGAGTATGAGGCGGATTTGTTAGCTGATAAGCTCAATGATTTCAATGTTCAGCGAAAAGATATTGAAGCCTATGTTATGATGTCAGCTCTGGAGACTTTAGAGGGAACGCCGCAGGAGTATCCAATAGCTTTTGTCTATGGAAAGGACTGGCACCAGGGGGTTATCGGTATTGTGGCCGGAAAGCTTAAAGAACGCTATAATGTTCCTTCTTTTGTTATGTCTGTTGAGGCTGATGAGGTTAAGGGGTCAGCCCGTTCTATTCCGCAGATTGATTTGGGGGCTTTGGTTATTTCCGCAAAGGAAAGAGGCATTATTACAAAAGGGGGCGGTCATATGATGGCAGCTGGTTTTTCTCTATCAGAGGATAAACTAGAGGAATTTAGAACATTTGTCGGAAATTATGTGATTGAGAAACTGGGAAATGAAGCCATTACGCCGGTTTTAGAGATAGATGCCGTTTTAGATGCGCAAGGAGCAACAGTTGATTTGGCTGACTGTTTGGAACAGATGGAACCTTTTGGGGCTGGAAATGCCGAGCCGCGATTGATGTTGCGACGTGTTAAAATTGTTAAGCCATCTCTGGTGGGAAGTGGACATGTTCGTTGTGTATTGGCATCAGATAATGGCGGCAGCCTTAAAGCGATGGCTTTTCGGTGTGCGGATAATGATGTCGGGCAGGCGTTGCTCAGTTCCAAAGGCGAGGTTTTTGACGTGGCCGGAATGTTGCGCAAGGATAATTGGTTGGGGCGCAATTCTGTTCAGTTTATAATTGATGATGTGCGTAAAAGTGTTTAGTTGGGGAAAGGTAATGAAAAAATTACAAGCAAAACGCAGGGCAAGAAATATTAAACGTATTCGTTTGGAGCGGGAAAAAGCCGTATTTATGAAGTTGGGTGCAAAATTGCGTGCTTATTTCTTTACGGGAATTTTGGTGACAGCTCCGGTTGCGATTACCTTCTATATGGCATATAAGTTTGTTTTGTGGGTAGATGTTTTGGTCGGAAAGTTAGTTCCGCCGCAATATCATTTAGACAATTATCTTCCTTTTACAATTCCGGGATTGGGTTTGGTATTTTTGGTGGTGGTATTGACTTTGGTCGGTATGTTTGCCGCCGGTTTTTTGGGGCGTTTCTTCTTACGGTTAGGAGAGTGGATTGTATCTAAAGTTCCGCTCATATCCAGTGTTTATTCCTTGCTTAAACAAGTGTTTGAAACGTTTTTTTCAAGTAAAACTCAAGCATTTAGCAAGGTCGTTATGTTGGAATATCCTCGCAAGGGAATTTGGATTTTGGGTTTTGTCAGTTCCGAACTTAAGGGTGAAGTTAAGGAGAATTTTAAGGGAGATATGTTGAATGTGTTTATTCCGACGACGCCTAATCCGACATCCGGTTTTCTGATTTTTGTTCCCAAAGAGGATACTGTTGAATTGGAGATGAGTGTGGAAGATGGAATTAAATTTGTTATTTCCGGCGGTTTGGTCGAACCGGATACGATAAAAAAGAAAAAATAAGGTAAAATTTTCCCCACACGCAAAAAAGACTTGATTTATTTTTATTTGTGTTCTATTTGTTAGCACAGCTTGTTGCAGATAGGCGGCCATGGCGAAATTGGTAGACGCGCAACCTTGAGGTGGTTGTGGGAGGTTTCCCGTGAAGGTTCAAGTCCTTTTGGCCGCACCACATGACCTGATTATCAACAAGCTTTTTGTTTTTACGGAGATGCTTGGCATAGTTTTTTTATTTTGGCGGGCTGCTTTTGTGGTTTTGCCGGCAAGCGGAGGGTTTTGTTATGGGTAAACGTAGTAAGCGTGTTCTGCTTCCAAAATCCAAGTCTAATAAAAAGAAAAAAAATCAAGGAAAATTCAGCGGTTATCGTTTAGGGCTGGGGCCAAAGATGGTTAATTCCATCAACATTGCTCTGCGTGAAGATGATAGGTCTCACGTATGCAAGATTGTTGAGGGATTGTCAGAATATGAATTGGCCAATTTAATTGAGGTTTTGGACCTTAACTCTCGTAAGAAATTAGTTGAGATTTTGGGTGATAAAATTAATCCCGATGTGTTTCCTGAATTAAACGATGTTGTTCAGGAACAGGTTATTGAAACTCTGGAAGAGCCGCAGCTTGTAAAAATTGCCAATGAACTTGACTCTGATGAAGTTGTTGAAATTTTGGAACATATGGGCGAAGACGAACAACAAAGCATCATTCGCCAGTTGGATCCTGAATTGCAATATCAGGTTGAATCCTCACTCGGATATCCCGAAGATTCTGCCGGTCGATTGATGACACGAGAGTTTGTCAGCATTCCTGATTCTTGGACTGTGAAAGAAGCTAAAGAGTTTTTGCTGAAAAATGAAGAACTCCCTGAGGATTTTTATGATATTTTCCTTACAGACGAAAAGTTTCGCCCAACGGGGCAAATTGCTCTTGATAAGTTGTTACGTGCTAAGCCTAATGAGATTCTTTATGATGTTATGGACGGTGAGATTGTTCCCATCGGTGTAATGACGGATCAAGAAGAAGTTGCGCATATGTTTCGCCAATATGGCTGGATGTCGGCTATGGTGGTGGATAACCGCGGGCACTTGGTCGGAGCGATATTGATTGATGATGTTGTCGATATTATTCACGAGGAAGCTTCTGAGGACATTATGCACTTGTCCGGTGCGGAAGACGGTGATGTTTATAAATCGGTCTTTTCAATTTTCAAATCGCGAATCGCTTGGCTGATTACCAATTTGGGGGCGACACTGGTTGCTTCAACCGTTGTAAAAGGGTTTCAGGATGTTATTGCTCAGGTTTCGGTGTTGGCCGTTTTGATGCCGATTGTCGCCTCAATGGGGGGAACAACGGGGAATCAGACCTTGGCTGTGGTGGTTAGGGCTTTAGCTACTAAGGAGCTGACCTCAAGCAATACACTTCGTATGATATTAAAAGAATTTTTGGTGGGTTTTTCAAACGGAGCTTTGTTTGCTGTTTTAATCGGTATTCTGACTTATTTAATGTTTCCTGATTATACGATTATCAGTATGGTTATTGCCGTTGCGATGTTTGCCGAGTTGACCATTGCCAGTTTGGCCGGAATTTTGGTTCCGTTAACCTTAAACAAGTTGAAGGTTGATCCGGCTATTGCTTCCGGTGTTTTTTTGATTGCAATAACAGATTCCGGTGGTTTTTTCATCTTTCTCGGATTGTCGAAACTGATGTTGTTTTAAAAGTTTTGTATATCTTATAGTTAACACTTTATGTTTTGCGTTTTTCCCTTATAATTTGGGCAGTTTGTTTTAAAGGAGGAATGTTGTGGCTATTGGGCTGGGTATAGCGTTATTTGTGATTTTGGCTGACCAAATCAGCAAATATTGGGTTCTGAATGAGTTGTTGCATGAAAATGCGGTGGTGTCTTATGCATCTTTTTTCAATTTGGTACGAGCATGGAATACGGGAGTCAGTTTTTCCATGTTTAATAACTACGGCAATTTCGGGGCTGTAATTTTATCGGCTATTGCGTTGGGGATTGTCGCGTTGTTGTTATATTGGTTATATACGGAAAAAAATGTTTATGCCAAGGTTGCCTTGGGAATGATTATCGGTGGTGCACTGGGCAATGTGGCTGACAGAATAAGGTTAGGTGCTGTTTTTGATTTTTTAGATTTTCATATTGCAGAGAACCACTGGCCGGCGTTTAATGTGGCTGATAGCTTTATTTGTATCGGTGCGGCTGTTTTGGTGTTGCAAAGTTTGTTTTGTATTGTCAGAAAAAATGAGGTAAGCGAATGAATAAGGTTTTGTGTACTGCACTGGTTTTATTGGGTGTGTTGAGTTTGGCTGCTTGTTCATCGGCAACTAAAGAGAAGTTGGGGATTGCAAAGAAAGCTCCTGATGAGTTTATGGTTGTGCCGAGAGCTCCGTTATCTTTGCCGCCGGAGTATAATTTACGTCCGGTTGTTGAACCTCAGTCAGAGGCTGGGCGTGCGTCGGTGAGTGAGGGCGAACAGGCTTTGCTTGATAAAGTAGGCAGCGAAAAATAATCGGAATGATGAGAAAAAGCTTTTATACTGCTTTGGTGATGGTCTTGCTTGCGTTTATGTCTTCAGCGCAAGCAAAACTGTTTAATGGGAGCGAGTTTTATTTAGAAAACGGAATGCGGGTTATGTTGCTTCCAAATCACAAGGCTCCGATAGTTAAACATATGGTTTGGTATAGGTCCGGAAGTGTAGATGAAACTCTGGGAAAAGGCGGAACGGCGCATTTGCTCGAACATTTGATGTTTCGTGGAACGAAGAAGGTTCCTGCCGGGAAATTTAATCAGATTTTGGAAGAAAATGGTGCGGAAAGCAATGCTTTTACCGGTACGGACATGACGGCGTATCATCAGTTGTTAGATGTCAGCCGTTTGGAATTAGCGATGTTTCTGGAAGCTGATAGAATGCGGAATCTGAAGATAAATGATGAAGATTTCGCCTTAGAAAGAGATATTGTTTTTCAGGAGAGAAAGCAACGGGTGGATACTAATCCGACGGCGGTGTTTGGTGAGGTTTTGCGACAGATTTTGTGGCTGCAACATCCTTATTCGCGTCCGGTGAGCGGGACAGAAACGGAAATCAAGGGATTGACCAAAGAAGATGTTGTTGATTTTTATAAGAAGTTTTATGCACCCGATAACGCTGTCTTGGTTTTGGCCGGAGATATTGACTTACCAACGGCGAAAAAATTATCTGAAAAATATTACGGCAAAATATCGGCTTCCAAAAACAGAGCTGAAAATAAGGTTGAATTTCCTGTTGTGGGCGGGGATATTGATATGCGTTTTGAAATGAGGCGTTCTCAGGTGAAGGGCGTTCGTGTCAGCCAAAATTATGCGGCTCCGTCTTATAATAATCATCGCGAACATGTGTATGCCTTATCAGTCCTTTCCGCATATATGGGGGAGGGTGAAACATCAAAATTGTATAAAAAATTGGTTAGAGAACAAAAGGCGGCTTTGGGAGTTTCTTCTTCGTATGATGGTTGGGCGCGAAGTTACGGTGTGTTTTCGGTTTCTGTTATTCCTCAAAACGGAGTTGCTCCTGAAGAAATGTTATCTTTGCTTGATAAAGCTTGGAATGAGGCCTTGGCAGAGTTGGATTATGATACGTTGGAGAAAACGAAAGACAGAATGCTCGCCGGGTTGGTTTATCTGAGAGATAATCCTGAAGATGCAGCTGATATTGTCGGTATGATGGCCGTTTCCGGAATGAGTTTGCAGGAAATTGAAGATTATGAAAATAGTATCAGAACTATTCAGGTAGAAGATGTTAAAAAAGCGGCTCGCTTTTTAACCGATAAAATGCCTCGGGTTGAAGGTGTTTTGCTTCCTGAAAAAACGGAGGAGGTTCGTTAATGTCGCGTCGTCCTATATATATGAAATCATCGCACAGCGGGGTGAAATGGCTGTTTATCATGGTTTTGCTGGGATATGGCGGATGGTGGTTGTGGCAGCATCGCCCGATGTTTAACCTTCAGGATATTGTTGAAAATTCGGAACTTCGCCGTAAAAATTTTGAAGCTAAGGTTCAAGAGATATTCTCTCCGCGTCTTAATATTCCGGCTTATTTATTTGAAGATAAAACAAACCCTATTGTCAGTCTTAATTTCTTATTTAAAAATGCAGGATATGCGTCTGATGGGGGTGATGAACAGGGAATATCCCAGGTTGTTGCGGCGATGTTGACGGAAGGTGCAGGTGAGTATACAAATGAACAAATTAAAGAAAGGCTTGAAGATGCGGCTGTAAGTATTTCATTTGACGTTGATAAAGATGATTTTTCAGGCAGCCTGTTGACGACCAAGAAACATCAAAAAGAGGCGTTTAACCTTCTGAAGTTGATGTTGACAAAGCCTTCTTTTGATCAAGCAGAGCTTGTTCGTGTGATTGAACGGCAAATGGAGGCTTTGAAACGTCAACAAGAACATCCCCAGAATTTGTTGGAGCTCAATTTTCTTCAGGAACTCTACGGTAATCACCCTTACGGGCGTAATCCTTTGGGAAAAACGGAAAATATTAAAAAATTGACACCGGAAAAACTAAACTCTTTTGTGCGGAATAATTTGACAAGACAGAATGTTATTATCGGTATAGCCGGTGATATTGATGCAAACGAAGCCGGCGTAATGATTGATGACGTTTTCGGAAAGTTATCTTCGGCGGAACAGATAAACTTTGTTCGTTCTGTCGATGCAGTGTTTGACGGAAGGGAACTGATCCGCGAGTATGCCGGAAGCGGACAAAATATTGTGATGAAAGCGGTTGGGGGCGTTGGGCGCTCGGATAAGGATTTTTATCCGCTGTTTGTAGCAAATTATATTTTGGGCGGATCCGGTCTTAATTCCAGATTGTCAAAAAGTTTACGGGAAGATAACGGACTGGTTTATTCCGTTTATTCATATATGTCTCTGGCTGATAAATCGCCGCTGCTTTCTGTGGTTTATTCGACGACACCGGAGAATCATGACAAGGCTGAAAGACTTTTTCAAGAAGAATGGGATAAAATTGCCCAAGGCGATGTTTCTGAAGAGGAATTGCTGAGGACTAAGAATTATTTGACAGCTTCATATAATTTACGTTTTGCATCGTTAACCGGGATTTCAGAACTGTTGGTTGGTATGCAAAAATATAATTTAGGGCTGGATTTTTTGCAAAAAAGGAATGATTATGTCAACCAAGTAACGCTAGAAGAAGTTAATTCCGCGGCACGAACATATTTGGGGAAGAATAAACCTGTGAGTGTTCGTATAGGGCGTTTTGTGGAAACGAAGGAGTAAGAAATGTTTGGAGTAAGGAAAGAAATTAACAGTAGCAGGGCTTGGAAACGTTTGGAGCGCCATTATAAGGCAATGCGTAAATTGGAAATGAGGGATATGTTTGAAAAAGACCCTCAACGAGCCGAAAAATTCAGTATTCGTTTAGAATCTATGCTTCTTGATTATTCCAAAAACCGCATTAACGATCGAACAATGCGTTATTTGTTGGCTTTGGCCAAAGAATGTAAGCTTGATGAAAAAATCAAGGCAATGTTTGCCGGCGAGAAAATTAATAAAACGGAACATCGTGCTGTTTTGCATGTGGCCTTGCGTAACAGGGCTAATACTCCTATTTATGTTGACGGTAAAAATGTTATGCCGGAGATTAATGCTGTTTTGGCTAAAATGCGTGCGTTTTCAGAGGCTGTGCGTTTGGGCGAGTTTAAGGGATATACCGGTAAAAAATTAACCAATATCGTTAATATTGGTATTGGCGGTTCTGATTTAGGACCGAAAATGGCGACGGAAGCATTGAGGAAATATTGGGGGAAGGATATTCAGTGTTATTTTATATCAAACATTGACGGAACGGCCTGTGTTGAGGTTTTGAATAAAGTCGATCCGGAAACAACCCTGTTTATTGTCAGTTCTAAGACCTTTACGACTATTGAAACATTGACAAATGCAAAGACGTGTCGCAAGTGGTTGGTTGATGCCTTGGGCGAGCATGCAGTGGCCAAGCATTTTGTCGCGGTTTCTACAAATGCTAAGGAAGTTGCAAAATTCGGTATTAATGTCGAAAATATGTTTGAATTTTGGGATTTTGTCGGCGGGCGTTATTCTATGTGGTCGGCTATCGGTTTATCCATAGCTATTGCCGTGGGAATGGATAATTTTGAAAAAATGTTAGATGGCGCTTTTGAGATGGATAAGCATTTCAAAAATACCGAGTTTTCAAAAAATATTCCGGTTGTCTTGGGGTTGTTGGGCGTTTGGTATAATAATTTCTTTGGTTTTAAGAGCCAGGCGGTTGTTCCCTACGATCAATATTTGCAATATGTTCCGGCTTATTTGCAACAGTTGGACATGGAAAGCAACGGTAAATATGTTACGATTGATAACCGGTATGTTAAATATTCAACTGCTCCGGTGTTGTTTGGCGGAGCCGGAACAGATGTGCAACACTCGTTTTTTCAATTGATGCATCAGGGAACCTCAATTGTTCCGATTGACTTTATTGTTCCGGCTATATCGCATAATGAGATTGGAGAGCATCATGAGATTTTACTGGCAAATGTTTTGGCGCAAGGTGAGGCGCTTATGCAGGGGCGTTCAAAGCAGGAAGTGACAGAGGAATTGAGATGTGCAGGGAAAACTAAAGACGAGGTAGAAGCATTACGTCGCTATAAAAGCTTTAAAGGGAATCGCCCGTCAAACACCATTCTGTTTAAGAAAATTGATCCGTATTCTTTGGGAATGCTTATTGCGATGTATGAGCATAAGGTCTTTGTGGAAGGGATTATATGGAATATAGATTCTTTCGACCAAATGGGGGTTGAACTCGGAAAACAGATGGCGTTGAGTATATTGCCGGAACTTCAAGGAAGTGCTGTTGGCGTTAAGCATGATTCTTCGACATTTAAATTAATTGAACTTGTAAAAAGTTTGAGAAAATAAAATGGCTTCTATTCGTATATTACCATCAAATCTGGTTAACCAAATTGCCGCCGGTGAAGTTATTGAACGTCCGGCTTCGGTTGTTAAGGAGTTGGTGGAAAATGCGATAGATGCCGGAGCAACATCAATTGAAGTGAGATTGTCCGGTGGTGGGAAAAGTCGAATTACCGTAACGGATAACGGAAAAGGAATGTCTGCGGAAGAGTTGGAGCTGGCTGTTGAACGACACGCAACTTCAAAACTTCCGGATAATGACTTGTTTCATATAAATTTTTTAGGGTTTCGCGGGGAGGCTCTTCCATCAATAGCCTCTGTGGCGCGTTTGTCTATTATCAGTCGTCGCAAAGATGATGACAGTGCTTGGAAAATAGAGGTTTGCGGCGGGGAGAAAGGCGCTCTTGCACCGGTATCCGGTGTTAAGGGAACGAGAATTGAGGTTTCTGACTTGTTTTATGCCACGCCGGCAAGATTGAAGTTTTTGAAGTCTGATGTTTCAGAAGTTTCTCAATGTGTTGATATTGTTCAAAGAATCGCGTTAGCTAATCCGGAGATAAGTTTTTCCCTTTATGACGGAGATAAAAAGAAGATAATGCTTCCGTCGTGTGCGGGAAATCTGTTTGATGCTCGCTTGGAACGCTTGTCCGCCGTGATGGGGAAGAACTTTTCGGATAATTCGATTTTGATAGATGCGGCGCGCGAGAATATTCGTATCAGCGGTTATGTATCATTGCCCACGCTGAATAAAGCAAACTCATTGTCGCAATTTTTATTTGTGAACAATCGTCCTGTGCGTGATAAGTTATTACTTGGTGCAATTAAGGGAGCTTATCAAGATGTGTTGACATCTAGCAGGTATCCTGTGTGTGCTTTATTTTTTGATATTGACCCGCGTTATGTTGATGTAAATGTGCATCCGACGAAGGCGGAAGTGCGTTTCTTTGATAGTTCAGCGGTGCGAGGGCTTTTAATCAGCGCTATCCGTAATGGTATTAACCAACATGCCAACAAGGCTTCTCAAACGGCAGATTTGCGAAGTTTACTTAATGATAGCATTCCGGAGTTTGGCGCGGAAGGACAAAAAACTCCGGCACCATCGTTTTTATCAGAACACCCGTTAACTTTTGAATATAATCAACCTAAGCAGCCTTTTGTTTTTCAATCAAGAAGCAACGGGAGAGGACGCAGCCCCATGCTTCCGGAGCTGGAGCAAAAGTTTTCTGTTAAGACGGAAGTTGTGACTGATGATGAAACGAATATTGGTCCATTAGGAATTGCCAAGGCGCAATTTCATGATACTTATATTATATCTCAGACAGAGGATAGTATTATTATTACGGATCAACATGCTGCCCATGAACGTATTGTTATGGAAAAACTTAAAGAAGGTTTGAAAAACGGAAGACAGCCTGCTTCACAAATTTTGCTTATTCCGGAAGTGGTTGATTTAGCGGAAAGCGAGAAAATACATTTGTTGGATGCGGCAACTGATTTGTCGACGTTAGGATTGGTTATCGAAGAGTTTGGCACAACGGCGGTCATTGTTCGGGAAATTCCGGCGTTATTGGGAGATGCGGACGTTCAAGGGTTGATTCATAATTTGGCAGAACAGATAAGTGAATGGGGAAAGGAATTTGAACTGACTAAAAAGCTGCATTTGGTTTGTGCAACAATTGCATGCCACGGATCTGTTCGGGCCGGTCGACGTTTGAATGTTGAGGAAATGAATCATCTGCTTCGTGATATGGAAAGAACGCCTCATTCAGGGCAATGTAATCATGGACGTCCGACCTATGTTGAGCTGAAAATTAGAGATATTGCCAAGCTCTTTGATAGATGAGTATTGGTGTTAGGAAAGTGAAATGATGTTGAGTTCTGTTTTTATACAGGGATTTGTTGCCTCTTTGGTTGCCGGTTTGGTAACCGGAGCGGGTGGTTTGTGCATTTTTTTCAAAAAACGTTATTTGAAGTCTGAAATTAATCAGTTTTTGAATTTTGCGGCGGGCGTCATGTTGGCGGCTTCCTTCTTCTCATTATTGGTTCCGTCGATGGAAGATATTCTGAAACATTCGGAGAACCTTGTTAGCGGGGCGGCTGGATATGTTACGGCTGTTTTTTCCGGTGTGCTTCTTGTTTGGATTTTAAATCTTCTTATTCCACATGAGCATAATTCTATGGGACATCATGGTCCGCATTTTGATTTAAAAAAAGCGTGGTTATTTATTATTGCGATTACCTTGCACAAACTTCCTGAAGGATTGGCCGTTGGTGTTGCTTTTGGTGCAGAGCAATTGGTTAACCCGTTGTCGTTGTTAATCGGTATTGCCGTGCATAATATACCGGAAGGTTTAACAATCGCTATTTCGTTAGTCGCTGCCGGAAATTCAAGGTTGCGGGCGGCGATGACCGCTTTCGCAATTGGTTTGGTGCAACCGTTGGGCGCTGTATTGGGGTTGTTTTTGATGGGGGTTGATTTTAATATTGTTCCATACGGAATGGCCTTGGCCGGGGGAACATTATTATTTGTGGTTATTAACGAAATTTTGCCGGAAACCTACGGGTATAAAGAAACAAATCGTTCTGCCGTGTCGGTTTTTGTCGGTTTTATTTTGATGACTTTTTTAACGGTGCTTTTTCATGAGTAAATCTCTTTAAAAATATGCAGTAAAATTAATTTTTTTATAAAAATGTGTTGACGAGGGCGTAAACATCATATAAATATAACACCGTTGCTACGAGTGGAGAGTTGGCAGAGTGGTAATGCAGCGGATTGCTAATCCGTCATCGTGAATAGCGATGCACAGGTTCGAGTCCTGTACTCTCCGCCACTTCAGACCGTCTTTCTTAAGGAGAGGCGGTTTTTTTTGTTAGAGACAAATCCTCACTTGCATGAGGTTTAGTTATTGATGAAATGGTAGATTTAGAGAGAATTGGTCAGCAATTTCTTAAGAGAAAAGCCGGTGCTTTATTTATAAAAGATAGAGAAGAAAAATTAAAAATAGCATTTAGATTGTGTGGTTATGTATCTGATAAAGTTGATTATTTTGTGCTGGTTGCTCCGAAATGTTTTTTAGATGATGCGGATTATGTGAAAAGCATAAATTGTTTTTCGGGGGATTTGTTTGAGCGGATATTCACTTTTTCGGTTGAAGATTTTTCTCAAGATGATTTTAAATATCTTCAGCTTCATGAATTGGCGGAAAAGTACAAAATTTGTTGTGTTGTAGATGAGGGGTTATCCTTCAAAAATGTAAGAGCTGATAAAACAAAGCGTTTGCTGACTTTAACGTCGTGTTTTTATTTTAAGCTTATTATTTCAGAGGCTCCTTTGGCGCGGGGTTTAATTGATTTATATGCACAGGTTCATTTTCTCAATCCCTCTATTTTAAATGTTACGCAGACACAATTTATTCATAATTATTTGGACGTATACTCCAAAAGCAATGATGTGGTTAAGTGGTGGTCTACTCCGGAAAAAGAAAAGAAACTGGTTGAGATTATAAAATCGTATATTTTGCTTTGTGATTCTCGTTGCAAGTTAGATGTTCGGTTTTATAGTTTTGATTTTGAATTGACTCACAAAGAACAATATTCATATCAACAGGAAAAAGAAGCTTTTCTTAAAGGTCGGAAAAGTGTTTTATTTATGCAAGTTGTTCAGCCTTTTCAATATTTTTATACGATTTGCGAGCAAAAAGTTCTTAAGATGTTCAGTTTGTTAGATGATATCAAAAAACGGAATGAGAAGGTTATTGTCTATACAAAATATCTTAGTGAAATTTGTTTTTTGAAAGAGTCCGGCGTGTTATCAGGAAGGTCTTTTGTTGTTATGAGCGGACACACGAATAAATTAAGAGCTTTGAATCGTTTTGAAAACGATGTGGATATTATGTTGTGCACTTATAAGGTGGAGAGTCCGAGGACGATTATTCATGGTTGCAAAAATATTGTTTATTTTTCTCAGACTTTTGATTATAAAGATAAAATGAAAACGTTGTCTTGTTTATGCTGCGAAGACGGATTTAAAGTTAATATTTATGATTTTTGGGTTAAAACCCGTTTAGAAAGCTTGATAAGAGAGAATCTTTCCAGAAAGAAAAGCGTTTTAAGTAATGTTTGCAAAATGATGGCGCAAGGTGAGGCTTTGGATTTATGAAAGTATATAAAGAACAAAATGTTTATGAAGCTACGCAGGAACGTCTGAAATTTGTGTTTGAAAATTTTGACAATGTTTATGTTTCTTTTTCCGGTGGAAAAGACAGTGGTTTGTTGTTGAATATGGTGTTGGAATATAAGAGAAAACACAATATTGATAAGAAGATAGGGGTGTTTCATCAAGATTTTGAGGCTCAATACCAGTTAACAACAGATTATGTTGCACAAATGTTTGATGATAATATTGATGATATTGAGCCTTATTGGGTTTGTCTGCCAATGGGGTCTCGTTGTGCAGTAAGCAATTTCCAAATGTATTGGTATCCTTGGGATGATGAGAAGGAGAATTTGTGGGTTCGTCCGATGCCCGACAGGCCGTATATTATTAACCTTAAGAACAATCCGTTAGATTTTTATAAATATAAGATGTCTCAAGAGGATTTATACGTCGGTTTTGGGCGATGGTATGCCGATACACATAAAGGTAAATCTATTTGTCTGTTGGGTATTAGGGCTGATGAGTCAATAAACAGGTATCGCGCTTATGCCAACACACGAAAAACATTGATGAAGAATTCGCAGTGGACGACCAAAATGGGGAAAAACTTTTACAATGCTTATCCTCTTTATGATTGGTCGACGAAGGATGTGTGGATTGCTAACGGGAAGTTTGACTACGAGTATAATAAAATTTACGACTTATATTATAAGGCTGGTGTGTCTATTGCTCAGATGCGTGTTTCCAGTCCGTATCATGAAAATGCCAAAGAGAGTTTGAATTTATACCGAGTTTTGGAACCTGTTACATGGGCTAAGGTGGTTTCTCGAGTGAATGGGGCTAATTTCGCCGCTTTGTACGGTAACAGCAAGCTTATGGGTGTGGGGAAGATTACACTGCCTAAGGGACATACATGGCGTACGTATGTGAAGTTTTTGTTGGCAACGTTGCCCGATGATATTCGTAGAAATTACATCAATAAGTTTAAGACTTCTATCAAATTTTGGTGGAAAAGCGGTGGTGTGGTTAACGATGATGCTTTAGCCGAACTGGAAGCTTGTCGGTATAAAATTCGTCATAATGGTCGCAGCGGCTATAATAAAAATAAGGATAGAATCCAATTTTTGGGTACCCCTGACAATACAGATGATATAAAATCTACCATAGATATTCCATCTTGGAAAAGAATGGCCGTATGTATTTTGAAAAATGACCATTTGTGTAAGTATATGGGGTTTGCGCAGACTAAAAAACAAACCATGCGGGAAAAAGAACTTCTTGAAAAATATAGAAACTTGTAAGGAAAAGAAAAATGGAATTTATTAGTCCGGTTTATAATGTGAAAGCCGTGCCGTTGGAGAAAGTTGTTGCCAATGATTATAATCCTAATCGAGTGGCACCTCCTGAGATGAAATTGTTGGAGTTATCTATTTGGGAAGATGGTTTCACACAGCCGGTGGTTTGTTATTATGATAAAGATGAAGACATCTATATTGTTGTGGACGGTTTCCATCGCTATACAATTATGAAAACCAGTGAGCGTATTTATGCCAGAGAACGGGGGAAACTTCCTGTTGTGGTTATTAATAAGGATTTGGGAGAAAGAATGGCCTCAACCATTCGTCATAATCGCGCAAGAGGAAGTCATAATGTCGATTTGATGAGTAACATCGTGGCGGAACTTGTGGAAATGGGCAAAAGCGATAGCTGGATTTGCAAAAACATCGGTATGAGTGCCGATGAACTTTTGCGAATGAAACAAGTTACCGGTTTGGCGTCGCTATTTAAAGATGACGAATTTTCGAAGAGTTGGGAAGTAAGTTAATTTGAGGGAAACTCTTTAAGCTTGGAGTTTTTTGATTATATTAGTCTTGATGTTTAATTTAGGTTAAAAGGAGAGGCTGATGAAGTATATTAAGCTGAATACGGATGCTGAAATGCCGGTTATCGGGCTTGGAACTTGGCGCTCTAAACCGGGAGAGGCTTATCAGGCTATACGTTGGGCTATAAAGCTGGGATACAGATTAATTGACTGTGCTTCTATTTATGAGAACGAGGCTGAGATAGGGCAGGCTGTATTTGATGCTATTCGGGAAGGCGATGTTAAACGTGAGGAGTTATTTATCGTTTCTAAGTTGTGGAACGACTCTCACAAAGTAGAAGATGTGGCGCCGGCGTTGCAACAAACATTGAAGGATTTGCAGCTTGATTATGTTGATTTATATTTGATGCATTGGCCGATAGCGCAAAAGAAAGGTGTGTTAATACCCAAAGATTCTCAGGATATGATTCCTCCGGCAGAGCTTCCTTTGGAGATGACTTGGGCCGAAATGGAAAAATTACAGCTGAGCGGAAAAGCTAAGGCTATCGGGGTTTCAAATTTTACTAAGAAGAAGTTACAGGAATTAATTAAAAAAGCTGAAATTGTTCCGGCTGTGAATCAAGTGGAGAATCATCCTCTGCTTCAACAAAATGATTTGATTGATTTTTGCGTCAAAAACAATATTGCGGTGATGGCTTATTCTCCGCTGGGTTCTGAAAATGGTGATGTTTTAGAAAACGAGACAATTAAGGCTGTTGCGGAGCGTCTTAAAGTATCTGCGGCACAGGTTGTTTTGGCTTGGCAAATTCAGAGGGGGGTATCGGTTATTCCAAAATCGGTGCATGAAGAGCGTTTGAAGGAAAATTTTGCGTCTCAGGTTATAACGCTTGATTCTTCAGATATGGACGATATTGCCAAGTTGGATGAAAACAAACGTTTTATTACCGGTGATATATTCCAGATGGCGGGAAGTCCTTATGTTGATTTTTGGAATGATGACATTTAATTCCGGAGAAGAAATTCCGTTAATGCTTGCGGATTATCCCAAGCAATTGTAATTTCAAGCACTTGGAACAGAGAACGAAGTTCTTCAGGAATCTTAACAATATCTTTTGCGGTGGTAAAAAGATCAGCTTGTTTGGCTTTTGCCGCCGCAATCAGTTTATCCAGCTCTTCTCGCGAATAAAAGTGGTGATCCGGAAAATCAACAGTTTCCACAAGCTCAAAACCACATTCTTGTAAGGAATTGTAGAATTTGGCAGGACGGCCTATGCCGGCAAAGGCAATTACCCGTTTGTTTGTCGTTTGCGGTTTTACAGGAACGATTTTTCCTTTGAATATCGGAAGATTCTTAACTTTTTTGCATAAATTCTGTTTGTCTTCTCCCAGTATAATTATTCCTTTTGCCCGTTTTAATCCCAAAGAGGCAAATTCTCTTAACGGGCCGGCAGGAATGCAACATCCGTTTCCAATACCGACGGAACCATCAAAGACCAGCAAGGGAACGTCTTTGTACAATGCGGGATTTTGAAATCCATCGTCCATTATGATGCAGTCAAAATGTTCGTTCTCTGCGCGGCAAGCCCCCACATAGCGTTGTTTGTTAATAAAAACGGGAGCTTGTCGGGCAAGAATTTGCGGTTCGTCTCCGGTTTCTTGAGCCGTATGCTCTTTGCAGACTTTTACGTCTTGAAGTTTTCCGCCATAACCACGGGTTAAAAAACAAACTTTTTTGTTTTGCTTTTGAAGTAGTTGAGCAATAGAAACCGAAACGGGAGTTTTTCCGGTGCCGCCGGCGGTTAAATTTCCCACACAAATAACCTTAGCCGACACTTTTTGGGGGCTGATAAAATGTTGACGCAAGGCGGTTGCCGTTCCGTACAAAAGCCCAAACGGCCACAGCAGGAATGATAATATATTTAAGTTATTCCAATGAGATGGCGTATTCATTTAAATATACTCTTTAACTTTTGACATGATACCATCTAATATTTTTGCTTCGCTGGTTGCCCAGTTGAACGCGAGGCTGCGTTTGGCCTCCAAAAGCTCTTTGTTTTGCAACAGTTGCAACACGAGTTCCGTTAACTCTTCAGTGTCACTGATTTGCATTATGGCATCGGCTTTTTTGGCGCGGTTAACAGCATCAGTGAAATTATGCATATACGGGCCTACGATGACGGCATCACGTGTTCTTGAGGGTTCCATAAAGTTTTGTCCGCCGTGCGGAATGAGCGAGCCGCCGATAAATACGATGTTGGCAATGTCATACCAAAGTCCCATTTCACCAATGGTGTTGGCAATGTAGATGTCTGTTTTATCCGTTATTTTTTCGTCTGATGAACGAAGGGATGTTTTGAATCCCATATCATTCAGCTGTTTTTGAATTTCCGCACCGCGATTGGGGTGGCGGGGAGCGATGATGGCCAACAGATCAGGAAAGCTTTCTTGCAGCTTTTTATGCACTTTTGCCAAGCGCACTTCTTCATCATCATGTGTGGCACTTATCAACCATAGCGGACGGTTATTTATTTGCTGAACAATTTCCTGTTTTTTGTCCTCATCAATTGGTAGCGGAAGTCCGGCATATTTTAAATTGCCCAGACAAATGGAATTTTTCGCTCCGAGGACACGTAAACGATAGGCATCTTCTTCGGATTGCCCCAGACATAACGTGAAACAAGACAGAAGCTCTTTGCTGACAAAGTCAAATTGTTGCCAACGTTTGAAACTTTTGTTTGAAATGCGACCATTAATTAAAATCAGCGGGATATTCTTGCGGCGAATACTGGACAGCATGGCCGGCCAAAATTCGGATTCAAACCACAAAGCAACATCAGGATGCCAATATTTAACAAAACGAGTGGTAAATATGGGGTTATCTATGGGAATAAATTGGTGAAAGGCCCTTTCCGGTAAACGTTTGCTCATTACATCTGCCGAGGTAACGGTGCCGGTGGTGACCATGACATGAACATCAGGATATGTATCAATAATTTTTTGGATAAGCGGTAACATAGAGACGGATTCTCCGACCGATGCACCATGTAACCAGATTAGTTTTCCTTCCGGTCTGGCGAGGACAGGGCGTCCTACTCGCTCATTGAAGCGTTTTACATCTTCTTTTCCGTTTTCTTTTCTTTTATTTATGTATCCTTTTATGACCAGAGGGTAAAGAATAGTTATGAGAGTGTTGTAGATTTTAATAAACATCTTTAGTTCCTCTTATTATGTCTTTTGCTGCCTATTTGTTCAGAGGGTTGAACCGGATCTATTCCCATCAAGCGGTCGCACTCAAAATTTATTTCATTTAGTCTCTTTTCCATTTCAAGGCGCAAGTTTTCAAACGTTTCTTTATCCGCATCTGCGGGAACAAATAAAGGTTCCGTCGTTTTGACGATACCTTTTCCGAAGGGTAGCGGAATCATCATGCAATCCCAAGAGCGGGTCACAAATTTGTGCTTTTCAACGCTATATGTTGCTCCGATTAAAGGTTTCCCCGTCTTTTGAGCAAAATAAAGCGGAGATTTGGTCAGATGCATGCGCGGGCCGCGAGGGCCGTCGGGAATGATGCAGATAGCGGTATCTTTCTGCAGAGATTTTAAGAGCTCAAAAGCGGCACCGTTGGCATTTTCATTACTGGATCCGCCAATAGTTCCTAATCCGAAGCGTTCCAGCAGGCCGGCAATCATTCGGCCGTCTCGATGCAGAGAAACCAGAGCGTTAAGGGGTTTTGAACCATTCCAAAAATAAGGGAGCATCAGGGCGCGTCCATGCCATGCCACAAGGATAAAACCGTCGTTTTTATTCCAGAGTTCATAACATTTTTCAACACCTTCTTTGGTCCAGCGCGTGTGATTTCCGACAAAAACGGCATATCTGTAAAAAACGGCAGAAATCAAATTCATAACGAAGCTTGATTCAAAAATTTTGCGTAATGCTTTTTTTATGTTTTTTTTCAATGTCATGAGATGTGTTTCAGGCTTTTGTATCTGTTATGCTTATGCCAATGGTTTCATTGTCGGTGATAACGACCTCGCCATGTCCGATCAGAACGTCATTCGCGTAAATATCAACCGTGTCGTTGATGTCTTTATCTAATTCCACAACGGCGCCGCGACCGAGCTTTAAGAGCTGGTTTACTCGCAAAACCGCAGTTCCCAAGGTAACTGAAATATCAACCGTTATATCATCATTTTTCAGAGAAGTCTTTTTTATCGGCATCTGATTACTCCATTAAATTTTCTGTAATATGACATGTTTTTTTTATTTCTGCAAATTATAAATTCTACTTATTACAGCAGTTTGTTGCATTGTCTGTGGATTAAAAAGTTTGGCATTGCCCAAATAAGGCAACTGTGTCAAAAAAGTTGGTGTCAGACTTGCAGATGTTATAAAGTTGACCTATATAAAGTAGGTAGTTAAGAGATTAATAGGTGATGAAACATGGTTGCTAAAAAAGAGAAATATCCGGTTCTTCCTTTGAGAGATATTGTCGTTTTTCCTAAAATGATTGTGCCGTTGTTTGTGGGAAGGGAAAAGTCTATTAGGGCTTTGCAAAGGGTTGTTGATACAGATCAAAACATTATTTTGACAACGCAAAAAGATGCCTCGATTGAAGATCCTCGGGGCGATGATATATACCATGTTGGGACAATGGGGACGGTTATTCAGCTTTTACGTCTGCCGGACGGAACGGTTAAAGTTTTAATCGAAGGTTTGGAGCGGGTTAAAATAGACAAGCTTTATGTCGGTGATGAGTTTATGGAAGCTCAGGTGACGGTTTTGCCGGATGTCGATGGGAACAGAGGCGAATTGGAAGGTTTGTCACGGGCGGTTTTGTCACAGTTTGAAGAATATGTTAAGTTATCTAAAAAGACTCCGCCAGAGGTTTTGATGGCGGTTAACCAAATTGACGATTACAGCAAGCTTGCCGATACGATAGCTTCTCATCTGGCTTTGAAAATTGCCGATAAGCAGGCTTTGTTGGAAGGCGCGACTCTTAATGAGCGTTTTGAGAAAATTTTAGAGTTTATGGATGC
>CAZZNV010000011.1:0-38359 GCA_964655915.1 uncultured Azospirillaceae bacterium
CCGACATTGAACGAGCAATATCATCCGCCAAACCGATAACTCTGGCGGTTTTAGTCCCCGGAGCAGGTTCAAGCTCATACAATGTAACCACCGGTCCCGGACGAACTTTAACGATTTTTCCGTTAACCCCAAATTCTTGTAATACATTTTCCAAATCACGGGCGATTTTATCCAGTTCTTTTTCAGAAATCGCATTACCTGATTTCTTTTCCGGCTTGGAAATCAAATTAATATCCGGATACTGATAACCGTCATCAACCGGAGCCACATTAACAGCCAATTTCTCAACCGATTTATTGTCATCCTTGAATGTCGGTTCTTTACGAATTTTTGGCTCTTTAGTTTTCTTTTTATGACGGACACTTTCTTTTTCTTCAGAAACTTCCCGTTTTTTGAACAACGCCTTTATTCCCAAACCGAGGAACTTAAATCCGGTAACAATTCCCAAAACAACGGCAGCAAAACATCTCCACCAGCTCTTGTAGGTAATGCCGGCAGCATAATTAAATCCCAGCCACGCCAAAACAAACAAAACACCTGCAACAATCTCTTTGCTGTAAGCATACGTATATAAACTATTGATAAAACTCATCAAATGAGAGGCACAAAATTTTCCGGCAATACCACCCAACTTGGCAGCTCCCCATTGACTTGGTAACAAAGCTAAAAAAGCGGCAAAGAAGAAAACACCGGAGACAAAGGCAAACAGCCGGGAATAAACATTAACAAACTCTCGCAATCTCAGAAAATTATATCCCCACATAATTGGAGCAATCAAAAAAAACGGTAAGGCGACACCAAACCAAGACAACGTGAAACCGGCACTTGCCGCCCCAAAAATACCCAGATAATTCTGAACATGGTTTGCCGTTGCCACATTATAAGAACTGTCACCTTCATCAAAAGAAAAAATACTGGCAATTACCGACAAACACAAAGTAATCAAAAATGCTCCGAATAACCGCCAAACCAATTTAGTCAGAAAAGTTTTTTCTTTTTTACTGTTTTTACCTTTCGCCATCGTCTCACCTTATCGATTCATAGTTATCTGAATTATACGGCATAAATCATCAAAAGATTGTTAATAAACACTTGGATAAAATGATAAAATTGATTAAAAACTTGACTTTTTATACAATTCCGCTAAAGCTGAATTCCGATATATTTAATAATATAAAGGTTTTTTATTGATGAAATATACATTTGTATTTCCCGGCCAAGGCTCACAATTTGTGGGTATGGGAAAAGAACTGGCTGACAATTTTCAGTCTGCCAAAGAAGTATTTCAAGAAGTCAATGACGCCATCAATCAGGATTTGTTCAAATTAATGACTGAAGGACCGGAAAACGAGCTGACGCTGACCGCAAACGCTCAACCGGCTTTAATGGCTAATTCCATGGCGATTGTCCGCATTTTGGAAAAAGACTTCGGAATCAAACTCAAAGACAAGGCTTCTTTTGTCGCCGGACACTCTCTGGGCGAATATTCGGCAGCTTGTGCTGCCGGTGTCTTCTCTCTTGAAGATACCGCAAAATTATTGCGTATCCGCGGAGATGCCATGCAAAAAGCCGTTCCGGTCGGTGTCGGTGGTATGGCCGCTGTTATGGGAATGTCCTTCAAAGACGTTTCTGCTTTGGCTGAGGCTGCCGCAGACGGAAAATATACCTGCGTTGCCGCCAATGATAATTCTGACGGACAGGTTGTGCTTTCCGGTCATATTCAGGCAATTGAAAAAGCTGTTGAAATTGCTCCGGAATTTGGTGCCAAAAGATGTATCAAACTCCCTGTAAGTGCTCCGTTCCATAGCCCGTTAATGCAACCGGCCGCTGAGGTTATGGCTCACGCTTTAATGCAGGTTGAAGCTCACAAACCGGAAATTCCGCTCATTTCAAATGTTCTGGCTTATGCCGTCAATGACGAAAAAGAAATCGTCAAAAGACTGATAGAACAAGTAACCGGTTCTGTCCGTTGGCGTGAAACCGTTCTTTATATGAAAGAACAAGGTGTAACCGACGTTGTCGAACTCGGAGCCGGAAAAGTTCTCTCCGGAATCATCAAAAGAAGCGATAAAGAAATGAATGCTTTCTCTGTCGGCACTGTTGCTGAAATTGAAGCATTGGCTAAAGATTTATAATAACTTTAAAAAGGAAAACAAAATGTTTGAATTACATGATAAAGTAGCCTTAATTACCGGTGCTGCCGGCGGTCTGGGCGACAAAATTGCCCGCACATTGCACAAACAGGGTGCAACTTTAGCTCTGACAGATATGCGTGCCGAACCTATGGAAAAACTCAAAGCCGAACTCGGCGACCGCGTAGAAGTTTTCACCGCTAACCTGACTAATCCGGAAGATGTTAAAAACCTCGTTTCTCAGGTTGAAGAAAAACTCGGCCGTATTGATATTTTGGTTAACAACGCCGGTTTAACCCGTGATAACCTCTTCATTCGTATGAGTGATGAAGATTGGCAGCTGGTTTTAGATGTTAACCTTTCTGCCGGTTTCAAATTGGCTAAGGCCGCCGTTCGCGGTATGATGAAACGCCGTTTCGGACGCATCATCGGTATTGCCTCCGTTGTAGGTGTTACAGGTAACGCCGGACAAGCAAACTACTCTGCTTCCAAAGCCGGTATGATTGCCATGAACAAATGTTTGGCTCAAGAAGTTGGTTCTCGTGGCATTACCGTAAACTCCATCGCACCGGGTTTCATCAGAACTCCAATGACCGATGTTTTGCCCGAAGATGTGAAAAAAGCTTTGCTGGCAAAAATTCCTGAAGCCAAACTCGGTGAAGCTCAAGATATTGCTAACGTTGTTGCATTCTTGGCATCAGACGAAGCACAATACATCACGGGACAAACCATCAACATCAATGGTGGTATGGCCATGATTTAAGCCTCTGTGGCGCAAAAAAAGCTCGGGATTTCCCGAGCTTTTTTTGTAACCTGACACAATATTTCATACAAGTTAAATCCTATTTTCTCAAAACCGCTTAAAAACCCCCTCTTCTATCTCCGGCAAAAAACAACTCCAACGCCCCACAACAAATTCCACACTGTCAACCCTTGCCAACATCGGTCCCTTGTGACAAGCGACAATCATCTTGTCAACACAAGCCTCTTCGCCACGCATCATAATTTCCACACTACCGTCAACTTCATTATGCACCCATCCGGAAATTCCACCGATATTATTCGCTGTCTTCACAGCCCAATAGCGAAAACCTATTCCTTGCACTCGTCCTCTAATTTTTATAAAAACTTCTTTTATCATGAGCGCAAAAACTCTTCAATCTGCCGCAGTTCATCATGAATATCCTCCCGGCGGGAAACCGCTTCTTCATCACTTCCCCAATTTTCGTTCTGCCACAGTTCTTCTAAAAAAGCAGCGTTAAAAGCCTCATCGGAGGTAATCCGATTTTTTACAAATGCCGCCGCTAAAAGCACCGAGCGCATATCAAGCGCTGCCTCGTAAAACGCCGCCAGTTCATCATTGCTTAAATTGTTCATAAAAAGACGCAAAAGCTCCTCTGCCGACCGATTTTTTTCAGACACTTCCAAACCATGTGTTTCATGAAAATCTGTATCAAAAAACGTCTTTGCCCAATCCAATAACGGACGCCAAACATCTTCTTGTCGACTAATCAAATCTTCATCCGTTCCCCAAAAAAACAACATATCCGTCACCAAAAAAGAAGTCAGCTTCTCAATAACCTCTTGACGATTCTGCGTAACATCCTCCGACAGCTTTTTCAAATTTAGTTTCATATCAGTCCCTTGCGTTTATTTTTTTATGTCAGTCTTAAGTGTTTTCAAAAAATCCTTAGCCGTGTTTTTCAAGTTCTTAAGTTCTTGTTTAACTTGTTTTCCGGCATCTTGATACACCTCTTGTGTTGTCGCCTGAATACCGGTCGGTTTAGGGAAACGTCCTTCAAACGCTGTCCCCCGTAAGGCCGTATAACAAGGACTGCTATCCGTATCCAAAACCATCTTTGAACCGATATATGCGGCTCCGCCGGTCGTTGCCACGCCAACAAGTGTCTTCAAAGCCTCTTTATCATCTAACGTCAGTTTAGGCGATTGAATTGTTCCCTGAACTTTAATAAAAGATGACAGCGCCTGAACCACATTGGCATTAGCCACTTTATTTGAGGAAGGACGAACAGAAAAATCGATTTTATCATTCAGTAAATTAACGTTCCCATCACTAACAACAGACAACTGTTTAGATTTTAGCGCAATTCCCTTTGGAAAAACGACTTTCCCGTCTGCAATATCACTCCGAACAACGGCGCACTCCACATTCAATTTATCTGATTTAGACGTATCAATCCCCACAGCACTTAACAATTGAGTTACAAAGTTTCCCGTCATAAACTGAAGACCGCCCGTTTGCAAGACAGATTCACCAACAATGCCAATAACCGATCCTTTAAGATTTTTCACCAACTGCCGACTGGTTGCACCTTGTCCGGACAAATTGATATTCACATCAATATTGCCACCGTTCAGCACGCCGAAATCGCCATCTGACAAAACCTTAAATTCTTCATGCATGTCTTTTAATTGCAAATTAGAACTCTTTACATCCAAGGTAATTTTTTGAGAAGCCGCATCAACAGTCGCAGTCGCATCAATCTTTCCACCGCCGAAATTCATTTCCAACGGCCGAACATTCAAAACCCCATTTTGCAAATCAGCGACCATAACGACATTTTGAATTGACAATGACTTGTCAACAATAAGTTCTTGAACCTTAACATTCGCCTGAGCATTCACCATATTCAAAAGCTCATACGGAATAACGGTATCGGGAATCATCTCCTCCGCATATGCCGCCGAAATCAAGCTTGGAAAAACAAACCCCAGTGTCGTATTTTTATTAAAATTTTGCAGATTAATTTTCTCGCTGTTCAAATCAACTTTTACAAAAGGAATTTTTTTACTCCAATCCGCACGAAGCGTGCCAGCGATTACGTTATTCACAACATTTAATGTTTTAATGTTGACATCAACACTGTTCAAATCACCGTCTGCCACAAATTCCAAAGTTGTTTCCGGAGCATCAAAATTTCCTGCCGGATTATAAATATTTCCTTGTACGGCATATTTTGGAGAAGACATTACATCGGCAGCACTTCCCTCAACCTTCAATTTTACATTCAAAGCCTCTGCCGTCAAATTAAACGGATACGGCTCTCTGTTATCCAGCAAAGTTTGCAATGAGCCGAGATTAACCTTTCCCTCAATCTGTTTATTATCCAACATCATGTCAAAAGACATTTTCATATCCTGATCCATCGCCGGCGCACTCATCGTAATTTCATTAATATTCAGCTTAGTCTCTTTTTGAGAAGCCCCTTCATAATAAACAACAACACCATCTTTAACTTGTACATTCTTGGCGGCAAAACCGGCCATCGCAGCAGCAGATGATGTTTGTGCAGCCGCTTTAACAGAGCCAACGGTTCCTTCCGAAGAAACCTTCTCCACAGATGACGAAGTTGTTTGGCCAAAGCTCCAATTGTTCGCACCATTCTTATCTGTTTCCAGATAAATTTCAGGAGATATAAGACTGACTTTTTCAATGACAATCTGTTTTTTTAATAGCGGCAAAAGTGCGAATTTAACTTCTGCCTGCTGAACCTTTACCATTTCAGGGTAAACTGCCCATTCCGCATTAGACAACTCAACATCATTTATAATTATCGTCGGCACCAAAGAGACACCCACCTTGGCCTCTCCCCGAATAACAAGGTTACGGTGAATAGCATCTTCAACAGCCTGCTCTATATACGGTTTATATTTGTTCAAATCAAAATTACGAACAGCAAAATATCCGACTATGGTAATGATGATAATCACACCGAATATAATTGAACCCAAAACCTTCACCGCTCTCATATCTTACTCCTTAAATTCAATTCCCAAAACATTCAAAGCTTCTTTATAATAACAAGGCAACTTGGCACACACAACCAATTTTTTATTATATATTTCAGATAAATCAATTTTGTACGCGTGCAGATAAAGTTTATCCGTTAAATTATCAAAACGCCTGCGTTCTTGTCCGAAATATTTATCATCACCGACAATCGGGCAACCCATACTTTCCATATGAGCTCTAATCTGATGTGTTCTTCCGGTTAAAGGCATAGCCTCAACTAAAGCAAATTTATCACCTGTATGATCCAACACTTTGTATTGCGTTAAGGCCTGTTTTCCTTCTGAAGAAATAACCATTTTTTCACCGGATTTAAGTAACGGCTGTTTAATTTCTCCAAATTCCTTTTTAGGCAGACCACGAACCAGCGCCAGATAGGTTTTGTGCAAATCTCTATCCCGAAACGCCGCCGTCAACAATTCCGCATTTTTTCGGTCGCGCGCTAACACCAAGACCCCGCTGGTATCTTTATCAATTCGATGTACCAGTTTCGGTGTTTCTTCTTTATCAAACTTTAACGCAGACAACATTCCATCCACATGACGGGTTGTATTTGTCCCCCCTTGCACCGCTAAACCGGAGGGCTTGTTCAAGACAATAATATTATCATCTTTATAAATCATCAAAGATTGAATGAAAGCCTCATCAGCCGCAGAAATTCCATCACGTTTTTGAGGCAACGTTTTTCCATCTTGCAGTGGCGGTACACGCACTTCCTGTCCGGTAGCAAGTTTCAAAGATGTTTCGGCCCGCTTGCCGTCAACTTTAATTTGCTTGGTTCTCAGCAGTTTTTGCAAACGTCCGAGCGGCAATTGCGGATAATATTTCAAAAACCAACGATTAAGACGCATTCCGTCATCTGCTGCCTTAACTTTAATCAGTTCAACACCTGACATAACCTTCTCCCGTAGTTTATTTGAAAAAATAAAATAATTGCAAAAAATTTACAAGCGATTAATTTTCTCTGAAGCATCAAGACTTCTCACAAAAACATAAAAAAGGTTGGAAACACCAACCTCTTAAAACAATTCATTTGCGTCGTTTACCTAAAGCTCTACTTTGAACATTACCAATATTTTGGGGAACAAACATCTTTTCCTTCCGCCATTTACCCGACGAAGCTAAGCAAACTTTTGGAGAACTTTGGAATTGATACTCTTCAGACAGAATAATTCCATATTCTTCCGCCAAAACTTTCTGCAACTTCGCTAATTCCTTTTCGTTTACGTCGATAAGTTGTTGAGCTAAATCAGCTAACGATCCTCTGGGAACTTTAAGCAACGGCTCCTTTTTCTGCAAACAAACCGCAGACAAAGCAGCTAAAATTCTCTGTCCTTTCATACAAATTATTTAACAAAAATTATTTTATAAAATCGTCTTAAAACAAAAAAAACTCGTTGTCAATTATCTTACTTAACTGCTTTTTTAGCCTGTTTTTCAGCGCGTAATTTATCAAAATATTCCACGCGTTTTTTCACTTCGCGTTCAAACCCTCTGTCCACGGGAAAATACAACTTTTCGCGCCGCATACCTTCAGGAAAATAATTAGCACCGGAAAAACCATCTTCACAATCCGGATCATATTCATATCCCTCATGATACCCCAAATCGCGCATCAGCTTTGTCGGTGCGTTCAGAATATTTTTCGGCGGCATTAACGAACCCGTTTTTCTGGCCAATGCCCGTGCAGCATAGCTGGCCTTGTAAACCCCCACAGACTTTGGAGCCGTCGCTAAATACGCCGTCAGCTGAATAATAGCCAAATCCCCTTCCGGAGAACCCAAACGATCATAGGTTTCCCAACAGGCGATTGCCTGTGTAACGGCATTAGGATCAGCCAAAGAAACATCTTCTACCGCAAATCGGGTCAATCGACGCAAAATATACTTCGGATCTTCACCCGCTTCCAACATTCTGGCCACCCAATACAAAGCCGCATCAACATCAGAACCGCGCAAAGACTTATGAACGGCAGAAATCAGATTATAATGTCCGTCCCGCCCCTTGTCATAAACCGGAGCGCGTGAACGAATAATCTGCACAATACTGTCTTTATCAAAAATTTCACCATTTTGCGCATAATTCCAAACGCTTTCGGCCAGATTCAATATGTAGCGGCCATCACCGTCAGCCGTATCTTTCATAAATTGGCGAGCTTCCTCATCAACAGGAAGCTTACGTCCGGTTTCTTTTTCTGCTCGCTGTAACAAGGTTTCAAAATCATCAGAACTAAGGCGATTCAACACAAAAACCTGACATCTGGAAAGTAACGCCGCATTCAGTTCAAATGATGGATTTTCCGTTGTTGCACCGACTAAAATAACTGTTCCATCTTCCACATAAGGCAAGAATCCGTCTTGTTGAGATTTGTTGAAACGATGGATTTCATCAACAAAAAGTAATGTTCCCTTCCCTTGCGTTGCTCGCCTTTCTTGCGCGTAGGAAAACACGCGTTTCAAATCCGCCACACCGGAAAACACAGCGGATATCTGCTCAAAGTACAAGTTTGTATATTCAGCAATCAATCTGGCTATTGTCGTCTTTCCGCACCCGGGAGGCCCCCATAGAATAAAAGATGTAACTTTTCCGACCTTAATCATGCGTCCGAGAGGCGCATTTTCACCCACGATATGTGCCTGTCCGACAACTTCATCTAAAGATGTCGGGCGTAATCTGTCTGCCAAAGGTCTCTTAACCTGATTTGAAAATAGGGTCTCTTCCATAATTCACCGATTCGTAAAAAGCATCTGTAATGTAACAAATTTTAGAAAGAATGAACAGTGCTATTTTTTCGCAAACGGATTTTGAGCTTTCTCTTTATCTTCCGTATTAAAAGCCTGCTCCGTCATCCACCAGTCACCAGTGGATTCTTCCGTATTTTTTTCCGTATCGTTTCCGGCTTCTTCCGAAAGAACTTCTTTTCTCTCTTCCTTATTCGTCTTTGAAACTTCTTCTTCCGCTGTTTTTACCGCCTCGTCATAAACAATATCCATAAACTGATTCAATTCTGTCTCATCATCAAGACCGACATCATCACCAAAGATAAGCTCCTCAGCATCAGGAACAAGCAAATCTTGATTATTTCGTTTTTGCAATAACTCATCATCAAGCTGATATGCCGTATCCAACAAAGCCTTTTCTTTAAATCTTTCATCATGCAAAAAACATACGTTTTCAGCCAAAATCGGACGATGATAATATCCCTCAACCAATAGCAATTGATACCCTTTTGTTTCCACGCTCAAATTTTTGCGAACCAACAAATCCTTGGACAATTTATGGTAATAGTTCGCATCTGAAAAAGATTTGCGCCCTTTACGCTTTTTATCAGCCGGAATTTGCACCGAACGCGTCGCGTAAACAGCCAGCTTATCCAGCTGCCGACTCATCATCTTATTATCTTGCGCTAAAATAATCTTATAATTGGTATTGGCAATAAGTTCCTCCAGAGCGTCTCTGCCGTACAAGCTCTCCATATTATGCAAACTGTTACACAGCAACAAAAAAGAAATTTTTTTATATGCCCCGCGGACAACAGCCTCTTTCAATGTTTGAACCTTGAGCATCTGCCCGACATCATCCATCACGACCAACAACGGCACATGTATTTTTCCATATGTTTCATTCAGTCCTGAACGTAAAGCCATTTCCATAAACAAACGCCCGATAAACTTAGTACTTTTGGTATTTGCCGTCGAATAAACCGTAACGGGCAACCGTTCTTTAGTTTGCGGATCTTTAATTCCCCTAAGCATGGACAAGCGAAAATCGCTACCGCAGGTGCGTTCGCGCACCTGAACATTCCTAAAAATCATCAACGGTTTTACGAGTAACGGAAAAATAATTTCTTGCTGTTTAACCGGCAAATAGACCAACTTTCTAAGCCCTTCAACAACTTCCGAATCATAGTTAAAAAGTTGAGCCTCAATCAACAACGAGTTTATCCACCCGCGCCAACCGCCACCATCATCCTTTTCACTGAGATAATTTTTTAACAGCCAATCGGAAACCATGCTCAAACAAACATCTTTTCCTTGCCAGGCAGATGGAATTCCGGCCCAGCTTCCAACCGGCAAATAATTACCTGCAACAAATTTATCTTCCTTAATATCGTCCACGGCCTGTTGACTATAAGACAAGGGCATCGTCAAATAATAACTGAGTAAAACATCTTTATCATCTCTGTTCAAATGCCCTTTTTCTAAAATTTTTCCTAAAAAATAATCATTAGCTTTCGCCTGTGAAATTTTAGAAATAACAAACCGAATAAAAGTTGCCAGCGCTTCCGTAGTTAAGAGATGCCAATAGTCGTCTTGCACATCCTGTTCATCTTGCGTTATCAAAAAACCAGATAAAAAATTGAGGTAGCGAGTACGCTCGGGCTCTTTGAACGGCAAATTTCCCTCATCAATCGGATTCCACCTCGGAAAATAATGTCCCTTAGAGACCTCATCAAGCAAATCCCAATTAAAGTAAAAAACTTTACCGATTTGAGCTCTGTATCCACTGGTATATCTCGCCAATGTACCGCTATTATCCACGGCCAGCACCGAAGCATTATCCGAATGCAAAATGGAAGGAATGGCAACACTTGAGGTTTTCCCTGAACCAGCCTCCCCGAAACACAAAACAGATGCAGCTCTTCCAACATTAAGTAATCTATCGCAAAACTGCCCTAAAACAAGCATAAAACCTTCCGTGAGGCTCATCTTCTTAATATCTTCAACTTTAGCAAAACGACAATGAAAAACATACCATAAGCTAAACTCGCCTACACTTCTGAAAAAGGCAACAAACAACACAGCCAAACCGCTCACCGGAGCCAACAAAGGCAAAAACAATGAAATTCTAAAACCATGTCCGGAAAAACTTGCAAGAAAAAAATGCCACCACTGCGCGTATGTCTCAAACAAATATTTCGGATGAATAAAAACCTTCTTCAAAAAAAACGTCACACTAGACAACGTTTTTGCATCTACTCCTTTATCCCAAATATAAGTTCCCAACAAAGTGATTATTGCGGTCACTGCGGCACAAAAAAAAGCCAGCAAAGCCATAACCGCCACATAGCCCCAAATCCGCCAAAAGCCCTTTTTCTTATCCAAAGATAGCACCTGTTTTGAATCTGTGTTTACAATCATTCTCTGCCGTAACCCTGTCCTCGAATAGAAACAATTTTATCTGTCATATCATGCTTTTGAACAGGAGCGCTTCTGGATGGAGTTTCCTGTGTTTTTTCCTTGTTTATCTCGCTCTGAAACTCTTTCTTCATAGCCATACGAGTTTCCAGTTCTTTTTGCTTTCGCTCCTCTATCACACTGCGCAACTCGTCATTATGAGATTTTGCCTGCATTTCGTGTTCGGTTTTTATATTTTTTAGAACTTCTTCGTCTTTCACCTGAGGTTTTGAAGTGCCGTGCCGAAACACTTTCTTTCCGACATCAAGCAGCGCTTCCACGCTAATCCCCTTGTCATTTATCAGGTCTATAACCCCCCAATCACGACCATCATCCAAAAAAAGCTCAGAAACATCGAACCGACCAGACTTGTGTCTATCCTTCTTTTTAGGCTTCATAATTTCCATCAATTCCTCTTTTGATGGGGAATGCCCCAGTGCTTGGGCTATTTGCTGCGGAGTAATATTGGTTCCGCTCAAATCCAGCCCTATAATATTGACACCTGTAAAGTCAACTCCGGTAAAATCAACTCCACGTAAATCAACTTTACTTAAATCAATTCTGCTTAAATCCAATAACGTAAGGTTCAGTTTGGCCAGATTTAGCTTATGGGGATAATACTGAGCAATGTACTCTATCAGAGCCTGCAACTCTTCAATACCGAGTTCATCAATTTCAATATCCAAAAGAATAGCGTCTTCTAAATACGCATCGGCAAATTTAACCCCTTTCAGATTCGCCCCTGTAAAATTTGTTCGCAAAAGCATGGCACCCGATAACAGAGCGCCTTCCAGATTTGCACCCGACAAATTAGCATCTGTCAAATTTGCGCCGGACAAATCAGCGCCTTTCAGATTAGCGCCAGAGAAATCAACTCCCGTTAAATTAGCAACTGAAAAATTTGCGCCTTCCAAATTTTCATCGGAAAAACTGCCGTTCTCAAGATTTTTTCCGATAAAATCAATATCTCGCTGAAGCGATGAAGATTTTAGCACTTGCGAAACGGCCTTCCAGGAATAATCTTGCAACCGCCCCGAACCTTTAAGCCCTCCAGCGTTGTCACGCTCATTTTTTTTTATTTTAGAACGTATCGTTTCAATATCAAACTCTGTTTTATCGTCGGCAACCATTTGTAAAACTCATCTAAATCCCAAGACACTTTATAATAAAACATTATTTACGTTTTTACAAACAATTTATCGCAACATGCATTCCCAACCCGAAAGATTAATTTTATTGCATATATCCGCCAAATGACCATGTTCGGATTCTACCATCAGACGAAAATATAAAACACCGTCAATTTCCGTCGGTTCAAGCTTAAAAGAATAATCCTGCAACTCCGGAAACTTGGCTTTGAAAAATTTTTCGTCTTCATAAGCATTTTGCTGTTCCAAATAAGCCCCCAGCTGCATCTTTTTATACGAGGCATCAGCATTTCCGTAAATCGGCTTTTCCTTTTTAAGACCGCTTCTTTTCGTATAGGCGGCCTTTTTTCCCTGAGGAGAGGCCATTAACACCTCTAACCAATCCTCTTTTTTTGCCCAGTCATTCCCGGAAGGCGATTTTTCAATATCGTGAACATTTTCCGCCGCTGCCGACAACATCATCGTCAAATCCTTGCTGAACGACACACGCAACAAGGCGGCAATATCCTTAATCGGAGCTCTCAAAACTTTTTTATTAAATGGTGTCAATCCCGCATTAAAATACAAACCACGCAGAGCCACGGCTCTTTCTCCGTTTATTTGTGACTGAGTTCGTTGCAGTTCAAACAATCGAATACGATTATTCAACATTTCCAACTTTTGCTGATTTCCCGCATGAGACAACTTGTTGAGAGAGGATATTTCTTTCTGAATAGCTGCAATATCTTTTGCCGTTTTTTTATAAACCAAATCCGCCAATTTAATTTGGGTGTAGTTCACTTTCACTTGCGTTAAAACAGCTGCCCCCATTTCATCAAAAACCTTTTTCAACAGCACAATTTTATCTTTTTCTTTATCATTTTTGTATGCAACTGCCATTGTTATCAAATTATTGGCAACAGCCACCGCTTTTGTTTCCAATTCCTTAATATAAAGCTCATTTCCGACATCCATCCCGTTAACTTCTAATCTCGCCACATCAGGATATTCCCGAACAGTATAATCTTTAACCCTCTTAACATCATAATTGCCGAGCTTTTCCTTTGCCCACGCAAACTCATTGCGATTCCGCAAAGCGGCCTCTTCAAAAACATTCAAATCATAACTTTTATCAAAGTCTTCCAACTCATAAAAACGACGGCCCTCCAGTTCAATATTTTTTTCATTGGCCTTCACTAATTGCGAATATTCAGCCACCTGAAAAGTCAAAGCGCTCTGCATTTCCTCCAGTTTCATCAAAGCCACTTCCAAATTCTTCTTATATTCGGCAGAAGCTTTATCCAGCTCCCCCATGCGTTCTTGCTTATCATTCAAATCCTTAAGAATTTTGTTTTCCTGTTTTATTAAGCGCCCGATTTCTTTGTTTTTTTTCACCGCAGACCAAGCATCTTGATGTGAACGTATAGCCGCCAAAGCCAAATGCTGAGAAGACTTCGCATACAAATTAGCCTCAACACTCTGCGAATTTTCTTGCAACACCGACATCGCATAAACAATTGCGTATTCCAAAACATTAGAAGCGCCGACCAAAGGAGCATATTCATTGCGTGGGGCGCTCAAAATGCTGTTAATCACCTCTTGAGGATTGCGCTTAGGATCGGGATTAAAAATCTTTTTATTCAGATTCTGGCTGGCGCCATCAACATTGTATTTGACTGTTCTCGCCATAGATTGATAAACATCCGACTTCCCCTTTACCGGCTCCGATTCCGAGGAAAAAACAAGCTCACTCCCCTCAGAGGAGCCCTTATCGGAAACACTATCGGAGGCGCATGCCGCCACTGCTCCCAAAGCCAAAAAAACTGCAAATTTAAAAATCTCGGACTTTTTCATAATACGACTTTCAATGTAACAATCTGTAACAAGAATTTAAAAGCTTTTTACCAAAAATACTGGTATATGTAAACCAATAATTTATCGATAAACTATTTCTAGAGGCAAAATTTATGACAGACAACATCAAAGTCGCCGTCGTCGGCGCCGGCATGATGGGTAAGAACCACCTGAAAACTTACAAAAATTTGAACGGCGTCGATTTAATCGGCGTTTATGATATTTTTCCCGAAGCAGCTAAATCCGCTGCTGAAACTTTCGGTATAAAAGCCTTCTCAAGCTTGGAAGAGGTCGCCAACGCCGTTGATGCCGTCAGTGTTGTCACAACATCTGTAACCCACGCCGAAGTGGGCGAATTTTTCCTTAACAAAGGTATCCATTGCCTCATTGAAAAACCTCTGGCTACCTCCGAGAAAGAATGTCGCCGCCTGATTGATGCGGCAAAAGCTAACGGAGTAACACTCCTTGTCGGACATATTGAACAGTTTAACCCTGCGGTTGAACAAATGCACAAGATTCTGTCTGACACATCAAAAATATGTTCTTTGACAGCTCAACGTATGTCTGCTGCCAGCGGCCGTATTACTGACGTTGATGTTTCCATGGATTTGATGATTCACGACATGGAAGTCATTCAATCTTTGGTAAAATCTCCGGTGGTTAATGTTCACGCCGCCGCTGTTCGTACTCCATCTAGCCCCCAAGGAAAGGACTATATTACCGCCGTTTTGGAATTTGAAAACGGTGTAACGGCAAATTTGACCGCTAGTCGCATCACACAAGCCCGTGTCCGCACTTTGTCGGTCACCACAGACACCAATTACATCGATATGGACTTCATCAATCAAAGCATTAACGTTCACACTCAAGGACGCATGCCTTACGTTAATCAAGAAGAAATACCGGACTGGATGCATTATGGCCTAAAAGGTAGCGTTGAGCAGTTATTTATTCCGACAAATCAACCTTTACAGGCTGAATTATCCCACTTTATCAACTGTGTTCATGGCAAAGAAAATCCGCGTATCAGCGGCGAAAACGCATTAGATGCATTGCGTGTTATTTGGGCAATTCAGGAAAAACTCGGTTTTTTTAAACAAGACAACCAATGCGTAAAAGTCGCTGCTGAATAGAGGCTTAGCCTTGGTTGGAGGGGCTCTGAGCCCCTTTTTTATTAATAGGAATAACACGTTGCGCTATAAACTCACCATAGAATATGACGGAACAAACCTTCTGGGTTGGCAAAGACAACTTGACGGCCCGTCCGTTCAACAATATCTGGAAGAAGTTTTAGAAATTTTGAACAACGGTCAGCATCATGAAATTCCTTCAGCCGGAAGAACCGATGCCGGAGTTCATGCTTTAGCGCAAATTGCAATGATAGAACTTGATCGCGATATGGAACTTTTCAAAATACGAGAAGCATTCAATGCACAGCTTCGCCAAAAAAACGCACCGGTTTCCGTGCGCAACGTTGAAGTTGCGGCTCCGGATTTTCATCCCCGTTTTTCAGCCCTTGGCCGTGGTTACATTTATCGCATTCTCAATCACAGAGCCCCCTCGGTACTGCGTGAAAATCGCGTTTGGTGGGTTCCTGTTCCCCTGGATATTGAAAAAATGCGCCAAGCGGCCAAATATTTGCTCGGAAATCATGATTTCACTTCCTTCCGAGCCGCCGCTTGCCAAGCCAAATCCCCCGTTAAAACTCTTGACAGATTAGACATCGAAAGCATTGATGATGAAATAATTTTTACTGTTGAGGCGCGCTCTTTTTTGCACCATCAGGTCAGAAACATGGTCGGCACCCTAAAATTGGTTGGCGACGGACATTTACAGCCGGAGGATATGCTTCGTATTTTAGAGGCCAAAGACCGCACACAAGCCGGCCCAACGGCTCCGGCATGTGGTTTATATCTAAACAAAGTATGGTATTAAAATTTTTGTTTGGCTTTCAGATTGCTAAAAATCCATGCACTTTATTTCTTAGCGGCAATAATCTTCAAAGCATCATCCAAAGTCGGTTCTTTTTCTTTAAATTCCTTAGGAAGTGCATAATTAAAACGCCCGACTTTCAGATACGGTCCATAGCGCCCAGGCATCAACAAAATTTCTTGTTTATTCTTAGGATTAACCCCTAAAGATTTCCCCTGTGGACGCTCAGCAACCTTAGCTAGAATCTCTTGCGCACGTTCCAGCGTAATATTAAAAATATCATCGCTGCCGCTAAGAGACTTCGACTTGTTTCCCTGTTTAAGATACGAGCCAAACTTTCCGACATTAACCGTGATTCCGTCCCCCAAATCAAACGGCAAGCTCAATAATCGGGTTGCCTGTTCAATAGTAACATCGTCCGGAGACATATTCTTCAGTAAGGCGGCCCTTTTGGGTTTTTCAGTTGTTGCGGTTGCATCTTCTCCCAACTGCAAATAATGTCCGTAAGGCCCTTTCTTCAGATAAATATTCATCTCATTCATCTGTCCCAAAATCTTATCATCACCGTTCGCCGGCTTTGCCGTTGCAGAAGCTTCCTCTTCACTGGTATCAACCAACGGTTTGGTATATTTGCATTCCGGATAGTTTGAGCACCCGATAAAAGCTCCGAACTTACCCAACTTAATACTTAAACGCCCGTTGCCGCACACGGGACAAACTCTGGGATCTGTTCCGTCTTCACGCGGCGGGAACAAATGATAAGACAGCACCTCATCTATCTTATCAATAACCTCACTAATCTGTAATGGTTTAACCGCATCAATATTCTTAATAAACTTCGTCCAGAAACCGCCCAGCAACTTTTTCCATTCCATCTCGCCGGCAGAAACATTATCCAAATACTCTTCCAATTGCGCCGTAAAATCATATTCAACATATTTTCGGAAAAAATTCTCCAGAAAAACGGTCACGATTCGCCCGCGATCCTCCGGAATAAATCGTAATTTTTCAACCCGCACATACTTGCGTTCCTGCAACACGGCAATAATCGATGCATAGGTTGACGGACGTCCTATTCCCAATTCCTCAAGCTTTTTAACCAAACTCGCTTCCGTAAAACGCGGCGGCGGTGTAGTAAAGTGCTGTTCCGGAATAATTTCGCCTTTATCAACGGATTCGCCTTCGGTCACATTGGGCAAAATACGATTTTCATCATCATCGTCCGCATCATCTTTACTCTCTTGATACAAACGCAAAAATCCGTCAAATTCAATAACCTGACCATTAGCGCGTAACACAATTTGCTTATCTGCCGATTGCGCATCAATAACCACTCTGTCCAAAACAGCAGGATTCATCTGACAGGCAACGGTTCTCTTCCATATAAGCTCATACAACTTATGGGCATCGGCATCTAACTTGGCTTCCATCTTTTTAGGAGTATTCATCACGTCAGACGGACGAATAGCCTCGTGAGCCTCTTGTGCATTTTTCGTTTTATTCTTGTATTCTTTAGGAGCTTTAGGTAAATATGCTTCCCCAAAATATTTACTGATAGCCTCTCTGCAAGCCGCTATGGCTTCCTTGGAAAGATTTACCGCATCGGTACGCATATAAGTAATAAAACCGTCTTCATAAAGCTTTTGCGCAACTTGCATTGTCTTCTTAGCCGAAAAACGAAGTTTTCGTGCGGCTTCTTGTTGAAGGGTTGAAGTTGTAAACGGCGCCGCCGGATAACGATTCGCTTTTTTTCGTTCAACAGAAGCAATTGAAAAATTCTGCGATTCTATTTTTGCTTTGGCTTCAAGAGCCTTAGCTTCCGTATTTATATCAAACTTTTCAAGTTTTTTACCGTCAAGCTGAACCAAACGTGAGCGAATAAGAGCCTTGGCCGATGTTAAAAGATCTGCATCAATTGTCCAATATTCTTCCGCTTTAAACTTCTCAATTTCAATCTCACGCTCACAAATCAACCGTAAGGCCACAGATTGTACGCGACCGGCAGACTTAGAGCCCGGAAGCTTTCGCCACAAAACAGGAGACAACGTAAACCCGACCAAATAATCTAACGCCCGACGAGCCATATAGGCCGACACCAAATTATCATCAATCTGCCTCGGATTCTTAATAGCCTCAGAAACCGCCGATTTCGTGATTTCATGAAAAACCACACGCTCAATCTTTTTGTCCTTTATCGCTTTGTGAGCGTTTAATTCTTCCAATATATGCCAAGCAATAGCCTCTCCCTCTCTATCCGGGTCGGAGGCAAGAACAATCGTATCACAGCTTTTGACAGCCTTTAAAATATCCTGCAAACGTTTTTTGCCGCCGCTGCTCAGCTCCCATGTCATTGCAAAATCATTATCCGGCAACACCGAACCGTCTTTACTCGGCAAATCGCGGATGTGTCCAAAACTGGCCAACACCTGATAATCCTTACCCAAATATTTGTTAATGGTTTTGGCTTTTGCCGGAGACTCAACAATCACTAACTTCATTTCTCTTCCTATTTCATCAGTGCAACCTTATTGCCGGACATCCGAACAAGCTTCCCATCTAATTCAAGTTCCAGCAGTTTCATCGCTATTGTAGACGCATCTAATCCGCTTGCCCGAATAATATCGTCCACATATATACCCTCATAATTCAGATAGTCAATAATTTTTCCCTCGCCGTCCAACGAGATGTCACCTTGTTGTCTGTCGTCAATTTTTTGATTTTTTTCGTTTCTTTCTTCTAGAAAATTCAACTGCAATTGTTCCTGAACTTGCAATTGATTATTGACGCATAAGTAGTCAAGAATATCCTGAGCGTTCTCGACTAACGCCGCGCCTTCCTTTATAAGCTTATTTGAACCTGATGACCGCGCATCATCCGGAAAACCGGGAACGGCAAAAACCTCTCGTCCTTGCTCTAGCGCATAGCGAGCCGTTATTAACGAACCGGAATTAACCTTAGCCTCCACCACCAACGTCCCCAAACTTAATGCTGAAACAACACGATTCCTTCGCGGAAAATTTACCGCTTGCGGTTGTGTTCCAAACAAAAATTCAGAGACAACAGCTCCTTGTTCAGAAATCTGCTCGTATAATCCTTTGTTTTCCTGAGGATAAACAACATCAACTCCCGTGCCCAAAACAGCTACCGTTTGCCCTTTTTGTCCTAAAGCAAACAAAGCACCTTTATGCGCAGCGGCATCAATTCCTCTGGCCATACCCGACACCACCATAACCTGATTATTGGTTAAATCATACGCAATCTTTGATGCTAATTTTCTGGCATTAATAGAGGCATTGCGTGCCCCCACAATTGAGATACTTAAGGGAGCATTTAAGCACTGAACATTCCCTTTAACGTACAATAAAGGAGGTTTGTCTTCAGCCGCCTTCAAATTTCTCGGATAATCTTCATCAAATGCCGTCAAAATCCGGACACCGGATTTCTCGGCACGTTCTAGTTCCCTTTCTGCCAAGTTGCGAGAAAACAGGTCCTTTCTTTTGTTCTCGTTCAGCCACTCCAATGCCTTGGCTGCTGTGCCAAACTTTTCAATCAGTTTAAAAAACTTAACCGGGCCTATATTTTCCGAGTTTATCAGTTGTAAACAATCTATTATTTCACTGTTTGCGACCACAATTTATCTCTATTTCTTTAACTTAATCTTGCTCTCTTCACCCTTTAACAAACGTGTGATATTCGCATGATGACGAACCAAAACCAACACCGCTATCCCCGTATAAAAAACCGTATAAACAGGACTAACTAAAAAGAACGCATACACCGGAACCAAAACCGCTGCTGTAATCGCCGCCAATGAGGAATAATGAAAAGCAAAAGCCATCACCAACCATGTCGCCAACGCCATCAACGCCAATAAAGGATTGGTCGCAAGAATAAAACCGAATGTGGAAGCAACACCCTTTCCGCCTTTAAACTTCAACCACAGAGGAAAATTATGTCCCAACACTCCCATTGTACCGGCGATTAATCCTGCCACAACATTGGTGCTTGTCATAAAGCCGCAAAAAACATAATCTTGCTCAGGAACAATCTTAAACGCGGCATACGCGGCAATGCCCGCTTTGGAAGCGTCTAACAAAATAGTAAGCAAGGCCAAGCTTTTACTTCCTGTTCGCAAAACATTAGTGGCACCGATATTTCCCGAACCTATTTTTCGAATATCGCCATAACCGGCCAAATAACATAAAACCAAACCAAAGGGAATGGAGCCTAGCAAATAACCGGCGGCACCCCATAACAAAAACATATTATCTATCGACATTTTTTCAGTCCTTACCGTTCAAACCTATTTCTTTCATAAACGTTTAAGCGCTTTTTGGCAACCCTGATTCGACAATTGCAAATTTTAATCAACAAAGTTTTTTACATCGAGACTCAAATATTAGGTGACAAACAGAATAATTTTGCTAGTATTGAGAAAAATTAATTTAGCAAAGGTTTGTCATGAAACCGACATATAAAAGGATTCTTCTCAAGCTTTCCGGAGAAGGGCTCATGGGAAGTAAAAGTTTTGGAATGGATGCCTCCGTTATCCAAACGTTGGCTCAACAAATAAAAGAAGTTCACGACTGCGGCGTTGAAATCTGTATCGTCGTCGGCGGCGGCAATATTTTCCGCGGAGCCAAAGAGGCCTCAGCCGGCATGGATCGCACCGTGGCCGACCATGTGGGAATGCTAGCCACCGTCATGAACGCCCTCTATATCCAAAATGCGCTTGAAAAAAGCGGCGTTTCTGCCCGCGTCTTATCCGGATTAAATATCCCTGAAGTTTGCGAACATTACGTCTATCGTCGAGCTCTGCGCCACTTAGAAAAAGGCAGAATTGTTATCTTTGCCGCCGGCACGGGAAACCCTTACTTCACCACCGATACCGGCGCAGCTCTCCGCGCTTCAGAAATGAAATGCGATGTTATTCTGAAAGCAACTCAGGTCGATGGCGTTTACGATTCTGATCCCAAACAAAATCCGCAGGCACACAAATTTGACACCATCAGTTTTGATGACGTCATCAGCCGCCAATTAAAGGTTATGGATATTTCCGCTGTTGCGCTTGCTCGAGAAAATAATATTCCCATCGTGGTCTTTTCTCAACACACCCCCGATGCGCTGACACAAGTTGTTTGCGGCAAAGGCAGTTTTACGATAATACAATAACGAGGTACAAACAATGTCTGATTTCGGTACGATTAAACAAGACACTCAAAACCGCATGGATAAAACCATAGAGTCTCTAAAAACAGATTTTTCAGGATTACGCGCCGGACGCGCACACGTCAGCCTTCTTGACGGAATTATGGTTGAAGCCTACGGCTCTCCGGTTCCCTTAAGCCAAGTAGGCACTGTATCTACACCGGATGCACGCACCTTATCTGTTTCTGTTTGGGATAAAGGTTTAGCAAAGGCCGTTGAAAAAGCGATTCGCGAGTCAGAACTGGGATTAAATCCGGCCTCTGACGGACAACTGATTCGTATCCCGATTCCCCCGTTGAGCGAAGAACGTCGCAAAGAGCTGATTAAGGTTGCCGGAAAATATGCTGAACAAAACAAGGTTGCCATCCGCAACATTCGCCGCGATGCAATGGACAACATCAAAAAACTCAAAAAAGACAACGCTATTTCAGAAGATGAAGAAAAGCGCTTTGAGAATGAGGTTCAAAAACTTACCGATGACGCCATCAAAAAAATAGACGATTTGTTCGCCCAAAAAGAAAAAGATATTTTGCAGGTGTAAAAGGTCAAAATTGTGACTGAAACAACTGAAAATAAATTACAACATTTGGCCATCATTATGGATGGCAACGGACGGTGGGCCCAAAAGAAGGGGTTACCTCGAGCCGTCGGACACAAAAAAGGCGCCGAAACAGTTAAAAATATAACTCGAGCAGCCGGAGAGCTCGGGATAAAATATTTAACCCTTTATGCGTTCTCCACGGAAAACTGGCAACGATCACCTGAGGAGGTTTCTTCACTGATGGGTTTGTTGCGCCAATACCTGAAATCCGACATGGACGAACTGAAAGAAAACGGGGTTCGCATTATTTTCATCGGCGAACGTCACATGTTGGATGCTGACATTGTCGAACAAATGCAACGCCTGGAAAATGAGACGGCAACCTTTAACAAAATGACCCTTTGTATCGCGCTAAGCTATGGCTCCAGACAAGAAATTATAAATGCCGTACAAAAAATTGCTCGTTTGGTAAAAAAAGGGGATATTTCCGCGGAAGATATTGATATAAAAATGTTTTCAGATATGCTTTACACAAGAGAAATTCCAGAACCGGACCTTGTTATACGCACCAGCGGAGAACAACGTCTCAGTAATTATCTTCTGTGGCAGATAGCTTATTCGGAACTTTATTTTACACCCACGCTCTGGCCGGATTTCACAAAATCTAAGCTGGAAAAAATTATCAATGAATTTAATTCTAGGGAGAGAAGATATGGCAAAGTCTAAACTGCGCTCAGTACTAACTCGGACTGCGACTGCTTTTGTTTTAATCCCCATAACGATTGGCTGTATTTATGCAGGGTATCCTTTTGTTCAGCTTTTTGCTCTCGTTTTTGGCGCCATGCTCTCTTGGGAATGGGCGCAAATGGTACCTAATCAACGAGGGGCTTTTTTTGCCACACTTTACACCGTTGTTTTAGCTGTTGCTGCCACTCTGGGTTCATGGATTGCATATTTCTTAACTCTTTTCGGCGGATGTGTTTTGGCTTGGATAAAAGCTCGCAAGGAATATCGTAGAAACCTTTTGGTCTTGGGTGTTCCCTATATTTCCATCGGTATAGGTTCCATTGTCTGGCTCTATGATTTCGTCGGCTATTCCGCAGTACTATGGCTTCTGCTTGTTGTTTGGGGAGTAGACATCGGTGGTTATGCCATCGGTTCAACCGTTAAAGGCCCTAAACTGGCTCCGAAAATAAGTCCCAATAAAACATGGTCAGGTCTATTAGGCGGAGTGGCTTTTGCCGTATTGGCCAGTTTGACTTATCTCCATTTCATCGGAGTAACCAAACATTTGGTTATGTATGGCATTTTAGCGGCAGTCATCGCTGTCATAGCTCAAGTCGGAGATTTGGTTGAATCCTCCGTCAAAAGAAGCCTTAACATCAAAGATTCCAGCGACTTAATTCCCGGACACGGGGGAGTTTTTGACAGGGTTGATGGTCTAATCTTCTCAGCTCCTTGGGTTTATTTATTGTTCCGCTATAATTTTTTAATGAATTTATTTGAAGGATTTTTATCAAAATGGAATTATTAATTGGTGCGTTGTACTACGTTGTTCCTTTCATTGTACTTCTGGGGATTTTGGTTTTTGTTCACGAATTTGGGCATTACATTATCGCCAAAATCAGCGGGGTAAAAGTCGCTGAATTTTCTATCGGCTTCGGCAAAAAACTATGGGGGGCCAAAGATCGCTCGGGAACGGAATGGAAAATTTGCCTCATTCCCTTGGGCGGATATTGCAAATTTTTGGGAGATGGCGACGCGTCAAGCGCCACTAACGAAGCCGAAGAGCTGTCTGAAGAAGATAAGAAATATGCTTTTGCATTCCAGAATCCTTTTAAAAAATTAGCCATTGTCATAGCCGGACCGGCAGCCAATTATGTGTTTGCTATATTGGTTTTTGCCGGCGTTTTTTACTTCATGGGAAAAATTGATTTTCCACCTGTTGTAGGAGAAGTTATAAAAGGCAGTGCGGCTGAAAAGGCCGGAATTTTAGCCGGTGACCGCTTCTTAAAAGTTAACGGGAAACCGGTGTCTGACTTCACTGAACTTCGTCAGGAAGTTGACTTGAACACAGCCGAAAAAATAAAAGTCGAGATTGAGCGAGACGGTAAGTTGCTCAATTTGGAATTTCCTTTACAGGTCGTGACTTTGGAAGATGAATTAAATCAAAACAGTCACCCCAAACCCATGCTGGGAGTCCGCTCAATAAATGTTATAGAAATCAAACCGGAAAAGGTATCTCTGGCCGAAGCTTTTCTCAGTGCGACCAACGAAACATGGCGGATTACAGACATGACTCTTCGTGGCCTTGGGCAGATGATTACCGGCAAACGCGGTACCGAAGAAGTTGGCGGAATTATCCGAATAGCCGAAATGTCGGGAGATATAAGCAAACAAAGCGGCGGTATAGACTTTTTGGTCTTTATGGCTTTGCTGTCTATCAACTTAGGATTACTCAACTTGTTCCCCATCCCCTTACTGGACGGTGGACATGTTGTGATTTATTTAATCGAAATCGCCCTTGGACGCGAACTGAGTGACAATATAAAAAACAACATCTTCAAATGCGGTTTGATTATATTGATTTCTCTGATGGTTTTCGCAACATACAACGATTTCATCCATTTATTCAACAGATGGTTTTCATAAACTTAAGGATTCTCTGAAATGAAAAAATCAAAACTATGGACTACCCTTATGATGACGACATTCATCGCCGGCACTGCGCATGCGGCAAGCTATGTTAAAGACATAAAGGTTGAAGGACTGGAACGCGTAGAAGTTGAAACGGTATTGTCCTATGTTGATATAAAAAAAGGAGATAAAGCCACAGACGGCCAATTGGATTCGGCATTAAAGCAGCTTTATGCAACCAGCTTGTTTAATGACGTTTCCATGAACATCAATAATAACGGCATACTAACAATCAAAGTCGTTGAAAATCCCGTAATCAACAAAGTTTTATTCGACGGCAATGATAAAGTCGATAGTGAAATGTTGGAAACAGAAGTTCAACTAAAACCACGTTCAACTTTTTCACGTAGCAAAGTTCAGGAAGATGTTCAACGGATTCTGGATGTTTATAAAAGAACTGGACGATATGCTGTTGTGGTTGAACCGCAAATAATTAAACGTGACCAAAATCGTGTTGACTTAATATTCAACATTAACGAAGGTCCTCTGGCTTCCATCGACAAAATTAACTTTGTCGGCAATCGCCACTATTCTGACGAAGACTTGTCTAACGAAATCATGAGTAAAGAGAGCCGTTGGTACCGTATTTTTTCGTCTTCCGAAAACTACGATGCCGAAAAGACGGAGTATGATAAAGAGCTGTTACGCCGCTTTTACCTTAAACGCGGTTACGCTGATCTTCGAATTGTGTCCGCTATTGCCGAGTTAAGCCCCGACAAAAAATCATTTGTCGTAACTTATGCCTTAGATGAAGGAAACCGCTATAAAGTTCGTAACACCAACGTTACTTCGGACATTGCCGATGTTGACACGCAAAAGCTCAAAGAAAAACAACTGCAGCAAAGCGGCGACTGGTACAATTCGGAATTAACGGATAAAACCGTAACAGCCTTAACTGATGAATTGGGAAGAAACGGTTTTGCTTTTGTAAATGTCGACCCTGAATTAAACAAAGACATTAATACAAATGAGATCGACATCAATTATCACATTCGTGAAAGCGAGCGTATTTTTGTTAACCGTATAAACATCTCTGGAAACACACGCACTCATGATGAGGTTATTCGTCGAGAGTTTCGTATTGAAGAAGGTGATGCCTTCAACGCCTCCAAAATAAAAGATTCCCGCCGCAATGTTGAAAACTTGGACTACTTCAGCAAAGTGGATATTGATACCGTTCCAACAGACGATAATAAAGCGGACATTAACGTTAATGTCGAAGAGAAATCAACCGGTTCGTTCAACGTGGGTGTCGGTTATTCTACCGTCAATGGTGCTTTAATAAGGACCGGCGTCAGCGAAAACAATTTTAGAGGTGTCGGACAACGCTTAGGCTTTGATGTCGGAATTTCCCAACGCGCACAAGAATATGACGTCAGTTTCACAGAACCCTACTTTCTCGGCCGCCGTCTGCGCGCGGGCTTTGACATTTTCCGCACAGAGGAAGACTATCAAGACGAAGGTTCTTATGATAGCGAAACAACCGGAGGACGGTTACGTTTAGGCTGGAACTATACGGATGATTTAGCACAGCAAATTCGCTACACCCTACGCCAAGATAAAATTGACAATGTCGACAGCACCGCTTCCCCATACATCAAAGAAGAAGAAGGTGAATATATCAACTCTTCCGTCGGACAAACCTTGGTTTATGATAAACGCGACAGTGCTATAACCCCCAAAGAAGGATATTACCTAAGCTTTGGCAATGACGTTGCCGGTGTGGGCGGAGATGAAAAATATCTGAAGTTTGATGCCAAAGCATATCGTTACTATACTTTTGCCGATGACTACACCTTCAAACTCTTTGCAAATGCAGGTTATATAACAGGGTATGGCGGCAATGATGTACGCTTATCCAACCGCTACTACTTAGGTGGTTCAACCCTGCGTGGTTTTGACGTTGCCGGTATCGGCGCCAGAGATAAATACACCGATGATGCTTTAGGCGGAAACTGGATGGTTTACTCCGGCGGTGAAGTTACTTTCCCGATAGGTTTAGACGAGGTCGGTATTCGCGGACGCACCTTTGTGGATATGGGTGTCTTAGGAAAACCGGATAATATGAAAGCTGACGTTGAATATTCGGATTCACCCCGTGTGGCCACAGGTTTTGGCTTCCAGTGGTTATCACCCATGGGACAAATTGACGTTGACTTTGCCTTCCCGTTGGCTAAAGAAGATTACGATGAAACCCAAATTTTCCGTCTCAATTTTGGTACAAGACTGTAAAAAAGGAGTTGCAAATGGTAGATTCTCGCTTTTATAAAAACAACGGCCCCTTTTCGCTAACAGACATCGCAGAAATTTGTGACGCCAAGTTAGTTAATCCGGCAAACGGAAACGTAAAAATATTTGAGATATGCACGTTAGAAAAAGAAGAACCCAACAGCATTTGCTTTTTCTTTGATAAAAAGAAAAAACATCTGGCCTCAGAAATAAAAGCAAGCGCGTGCGTTACGACTGAAGAATTTTTACCATTGCTGCCTGAAGGACTGCCTGCACTTACTTGCGCCAATCCGCATCAGGCTTTCATAAAATTGAATTACGCCCTTTACAGTGAAATTCTTCCTGAACCGGAAATCCGTCCATCTGCGATCATCTCTCCAAGTGCAATAATAGGAGAACGTTGCTACATCGGAGATGGCGCCGTCATCGGAAAAAATGTTAAAATCGGCAACAACTGCATTTTAGAAGCAAACTGCGTTATTGGAGACAATTGTGAGATAGGCAACAATTGTCGAATTGGTGCTAACGCAAATGTCATGCACTGCCTCATGGGGAATGATTGCTACATTTATGGCGGCGCACGTATCGGTTGGGATGGTTTTGGTTTTTCCGTTGTTAACGGCCAACACAAACGCATTCCGCAACTTGGCAGAGTTATTATCGGAAATGACGTTGAAATCGGAGCAAACTCAAGCGTAAATCGCGGCGCTCTGGATGATACCGTGATTGGCGACGGTTGTCGTATTGATGATTTGGTTATGGTTGCTCATAATGTCAAATTAGGACGCGGTTGCGTTCTCGTTTCGCAAACAGGCATCGCCGGAAGCTGTACCTTTGGCGATTATGTTGTATGCGGCGGACAAACCGGTTTTGCCGACCACCTGAACATCGGCAGCGGAGCGCAAATTGCCGCTCAATCCGGCATCATGCGCGATGTTGAAGCCGGAGCCATTGTAATGGGCTCTCCGGCAGTTCCGATTAAAGACTTCATGCGTCAAGTTTCTTTTTTACAAAAAGCAGGAAAAAAATAATTTAACTAAAGGAAATAACAATGAGTGAAAACAAAATTTATCACATAGAAGAAATCATGAATTTATTACCCCATCGCTACCCGTTTTTGTTGGTAGATCGTCTGGAAGTGGAAGTTGCCGGCGAAAAGGGTGTTGGGCTGAAAAATGTAACCATGAATGAAGAATTTTTCCAAGGGCACTTCCCGGGAAATCCTGTTATGCCCGGAGTTTTGCAAATAGAAGCCATGGCACAGACAGCCGGTGCACTTGTCTTAGCCGGACGGGAAAGTTCAGACGGCAAAAAAGCCTCTGTTTACTTCATGTCCATTGACGGTGTAAAGTTCCGCAAACCCGTTAAACCCGGCGACCAACTACTCATGCATGTTGAAAAAATAAAAGCCCGCCGCAACGTTTTCGTATTCAAGGGCGAAACTCGTGTTGACGGACAAGTCGTCAGCGAGGCAGAATTTACAGCCATGATTGTGGAATAATTGTAACCGACGGGATAACAGCCCCTGTTTTTGAAGACACGGGGCTGTTTTTTTAATCATTTTTTATGCTTTGACCTTTATAAAGAATATTGAAAGGAAATTAAAATGGTTTACGTTTTATTCGGTTTCATAATTGGTTTGCTCATTCCGTGCACGGCGCGCAGATTCGCTAAATTCATGCCCGCAACTTTTGCCTATGCTTTTTGGAAAATCATTTTATTTGGAAAATTTCCTTCTCTAAAATCACGTGACCGCAGCCGCAAACTCTGGTACCAATACATTTACCGCTCCATTTTGTGGGGCTTGCTGTGCGGAACATTATCCTACGCAGCATATTGGCAGTTTGGAGACAGAGGAATATGGTTTCGTTTATCTTTCATTTGGATACTACTGCTTTTAGCTGAAATAGACCTCCGCACATTATTATTACCGGATATTTTAACAATCCCTCTGTTGTTAACCGGTTTACTGGCCTCTTGTCTGGATTTTGGATTTATAATTATTCAAGACAGTGTTATCGCGGCCTTTATCGGCTACTTTTTACCTATTGCGGCCAGTCTGCTTTTTGTTTGGAAAAACAAAGATGCCTTCGGCGGCGGCGACATCAAACTGCTATCGGCATTAGGAGCTTGGCTGGGACTGGAAGGATTGTTGTATACAATCGTTTTATCCTGTATATTTTTTATGGTTTTTGCACTGTTTAAACGCTCTCGCAGCGGCGCATACGGACCGGCTTTAAGCTTTGCTGCAATAATCATTGCATTCTGGTATTTTTAAGATAGAATAAGGCTATTGGTAAACACACGAAAGAGATAAACATGGACATCAAGAAATTTCCCATCCAAATAGATACAAAGAAAGTAAAAGATACAATTATCAAAAAAGTTTTTCGCAAAGAAGATCCTCGCAAACTGAACAAATTGGTGAACAGCAATCGTTTTGACATGTTTATCATGAGCATTATTTTCGCGGACGCCATAGTTCTGGGACTTATGACTTCAGAGATGTTTTCTCTTTACTTTGACCGCGGACTGTTTCTTTTAGACAGCTTGTTTATGGGAATCTTTATCGTAGAAATGTTCATAAAGATCTATGCCCTTCGTAAGAACTTTTTCCGTTCCGGCTGGAATATTTTTGACTTGATTGTCGTTTCGGTTTCTTCCGTTCCTTTCTTAAGCACATTTATCGTACTAAGAAGTTTTCGTCTGTTCCGCTTATTCAAATACATACACCACGCTTCCAAGATGCACAACATCGTTGAAACATTCATTCAGCTGATACCGACTTTCGTATCTTTTCTTGCAATAAACGCCGTACTTTTTTATGCCTTTGCCATTATTTCCGTGAGCCTTTATGGTGAAATTTTTGGAAGTTTCGGCAATCTGAGCAATGCCATATTCACTTTGCTGCAAATCGTAACTTTAGACGGCTGGGCTTCTGCAATCGCTCGTCCTGTTACACTTCTGTTTCCCCATGCTTGGCTGTTTTTCCTCAGTTTGATAGCGATATTTTATCTGACAGTCATCAGCCTGCTGGCAACTGTTATCCGTGAAGTTGTTACGCACAAATAAAACAGAACTCCCTAACAATAAAAAAATCTCATTTTTTTGAGATTTTTTTATTGTAGGCTTGATTTTGCAATTTTAAATAACTAACTAAACTTATAGACATATAAACATTTAACTAAAATGGAGCTTGAAAATGAAAATTAGACCATTACAGGACCGCGTTCTGGTAAAACGTCTGGAAGAAAACACAAAAACAGCCGGAGGCATTATTATCCCCGACACCGCAAAGGAAAAACCAAGTGAAGGAGTTATTGAAGCTGTCGGTGCCGGTCTCACAACTCCTGAAGGCAAGGTTATTCCCATGAACGTCAAAGTCGGTGACAAAGTTTTGTTCGGAAAATGGTCTGGTTCTGAGGTTAAGGTTTTGGGCGAACAGTATCTGCTCATCAAAGAATCCGAACTTCTCGGTGTTATTGAAGAATAATTCAGTTTTAAACATAACTTAAGGAAAGTAAAACAATGGCTGCAAAAGATATTGAATTTGGAACAAGTGCTCGGGCAAAAATGCTCAAAGGCGTTGAAACCCTGGCTAAAACAGTAAAAACAACCTTGGGACCCAAAGGCCGAAACGTTATTTTGGATAAATCTTACGGAGCTCCTAAAATTACTAAAGACGGTGTATCTGTCGCCAAGGAGATTGAATTGGCTGACAAATTTGAGAACATGGGCGCCCAATTGGTTAAAGAAGTTGCTCAAAAAACAGCGGATAAAGCCGGTGATGGAACTACAACAGCAACCGTATTGGCCGAAGCCATTATTCGCGAAGGTTGCAAAGCTGTTGCAGCCGGAATGAACCCGATGGATCTTAAACGCGGTATTGATATGGCTGTTGAAGCTGTTGTTGAAGACATTAAAACTCGCTCTGTTTCAATCAAAACATCTGAAGAGATTGCTCAAGTAGGAACAATTTCAGCTAACGGCGATCGCTCTATTGGTGAATATCTTGCCCGTGCCATGGAAAAAGTTGGAAACGAAGGTGTTATCACCGTTGAAGATGCCAAAGGTTTAGATACAGAATTAGACGTTGTTGAAGGTATGCAGTTCGACAGAGGATACCTCTCTCCGTATTTCATTACGAACGCAGACAAAATGACTTGCGAATATGAAGCGCCTTACATTTTGTTATGTGACCAAAAAATATCTAATTTGCAACCCTTAATCCCTGTTTTGGAAAGCATTGTTCAATCTGGTCGCGCACTCGTTATAATCGCCGAAGACGTTGATGGAGAGGCTTTAGCTACCTTAGTTGTAAACAGGATTCGCGGCGGTCTTAAAGTTTGTGCCGTTAAAGCCCCCGCCTTTGGTGATCGACGCAAAGCCATGCTGCAAGACATTGCAATCTTGACAGGCGGACAAGTTGTTTCTGAAGAATTAGGCATGAAACTGGAAAACATCACTCTCGACATGTTAGGAACAGCGAAACGTGTAGACATCACTAAAGATGATACCACAATCATCGACGGTGCCGGTGAAAAAGAAGTCATTGAAGCTCGCGCAGCATCGATTCGCAAACAAATCGAAGAAACCTCTTCTGACTATGACAGAGAAAAACTGCAAGAGCGTTTAGCCAAATTAGCCGGCGGTGTAGCTGTTTTACGCGTAGGCGGAGCTTCAGAAGTCGAGGTTAAGGAAAAGAAAGATCGTATTGACGATGCTCTGAATGCAACTCGCGCCGCTGTTAAAGAAGGTGTTGTTGCCGGTGGTGGTTGTGCTTTGCTCTATGCCGGAAAAGTTCTGGATAAATTAAAACCGGTCAACCAAGATCAAAAAGTCGGCATTGACATTATCCGCAAAGCCACACAAGCCCCTCTTCGCCAAATTGCTGAAAATGCAGGTGTTGATGGAGCCGTTGTTGCCGGAAAATTGTTGGAAAGCAAAGACAGTAATTTTGGTTATAATGCACAAACGGATGAATATACCGATATGGTAAAAGCCGGCATTATTGATCCGACCAAAGTTGTACGCACAGCATTGCAAGATGCTGCTTCTGTCGGTGGCTTGTTGATTACAACAGAAGCTATGGTAACAGAAGCCCCGCAAAAAGAATGTCATTGTGGTAGCGGTGCCGCCGGCGGAATGCCGGGAGGCATGGGCGGAATGGGTTTCTAAAAATAACCGTCCTAACGCAAAAGCCCTTCGGAAACGGAGGGCTTTTTTTACAAAAAATGAAAAAAACAAAAATAAATGCTTGCATTTTATTTTGATTATGCTATTAAATATCTCGTTCTACAAATGCGGGTATAGCTCAGGGGTAGAGCGCAACCTTGCCAAGGTTGATGTCGTGGGTCCGAATCCCATTGCCCGCTCCAATTACAAAAAAACCTCCTTTATGGAGGTTTTTATTTTTTGTTGAATTGTTGACAAAAATAGTCTATACTCTCCCCAGTTTCAACACACAGATACACAAATAGGATTAAAACTTGATTAGCAATGACTACGAACAAAACAGCATTCCTTCACGGAAAGAAGCCGTGCAGATTGCTAACGCATACTTGCAAACCCGCATATATAACGCATCTCATCCGCGAATCATTTTTGAGCACGGAGTACATATATTCAACGTCGCAAAGATTGCTGAAAGCATTGCTAAAGAAACAAAGCAACTCAATCCTGATATCGCCTATGTCTTGGGGTTGCTTCATGACGCCGGACGTATTAAAGATGAAACAGTAACAGGCGTTCCGCACAGTCTGGAAGGATATGATTATCTTCAAGAAATAGGTTGTTCCGGAGTTGCACCCATATGTGTCACACATAATTTCATAGACAAAAAAGTTAACTCTGATGATTACCCGAATATCAAACCTAATCACCTCAAACGGATTAGAGAACTCTTAGCGGATATTCATTATAATGATTACGACCGCCTTATTCAATTGGCGGATATGTTTTCTCGCGGCAAAGAAATATTGAGCGTTCAGCAACGTCTGAATAAAAATAAAACATTTTATAAAATTCCTCACCTGTCATACGAAGACAAGGCTCTTGGCTTGCAAGACCACTTTAACGACACTTACGGGATTAACGTTGAGGAAATTATAGCAAATACCTTCAATATGCGGCATTGCTGCACCAATAACATGACAACATTTATTCCGCTGTCATCCAATGAAAACAGCCAACTTTTTACTTATCCGAAAACAGTGGCTTCTCGTTAAAATATTCTTCTGCAATTTTAACATTTTCGGGATTGCCCACATGAAACCATCCCCCTTTGTGGATATGGTACCCCAGGCGTTTTTCCGCCTCCAAACGGTCAAAAATCCTAATTAAAGAATAACGACCTTCGGTTTCCTTATCAAATACACGGGGATGTATAATTGAAACGCCGCCAAAAAGATAAGCCGCCCGTTCTTCAGAACCGTGACGTCTCTTTAAAAAACCGGAATCATCAATATTATAATCCCCGTTACTCATCGTGCTGAATGAATTTTCAAGCGGCAACAACATAAGCAAAACATCATAACGGCTGTCATCCCAAGTTTCCGCCATTTCCCGAATCAAACAACTATCGGGAGCTTCTGTCCATAAAGCATCGCTGTTTATCACAACAAAAGGCTCGCGACGCAAACAAGGCAGTGCATATTTTATGCCGCCACCAGTCTCCAAGGCCTCTGTTTCCTCGGAAAAAACAAACCGAAGCGATGAATTTTGTAACAAATGATTTTTAATCATTTCCCCTTTATAGCACAGATTAACAACACAATCCGTCACTCCGGCAGCAGCCAATCTATAAACATTATAGTCAATCAACGCACGACCTGACACTTCAACCAACGGTTTGGGACGTTCATCAGTCAAGTTCAACATACGTTTACCGCGACCAGCGGCTAAAATAAAACCTTGTGTTATCTTTGTCATTTTCTTCTCACATAACAAAAGGGATTCTAATCTAACAATCGGCAAAAAGCGATTCATTTTTTGTTTATACACCGTATTACCGATAATGATTATAGCCCACAAAAAAAGCGCCCTTGCTTAATACAAGAGCGCTCTTTCATTAAAGGATGCGAGAGAAAATAACAAGCAATATAATGCATAAAAGCACCGTTCCTAAGCAACTGTTCTTGTTGGTCGTAACCGTCCACTCATACGTCTTGCCATCATCATCCATAAAAGATTTTTCTACATTCAGCTCAGGAGCCTCGTTCCACCCCAAAATCTCTCCCCAAACGGGTGCAAAACATTGGACAAGAACAACAAAAATCAACCCCAGCCAAAACATAAAAGCTTCCACGAAACAAACGGCAACAAACACGCAAGCTACTGCCAAACCCCAGAAAAGGTTTACAAACCAATTTTTCATAGGAATACGTCCTGCTCGCAGATTAAAAAGAATATACAATCCGAGACATCCGGCAACCACAGCCACTTTTGTTGTTGAAAACCAGATGATACCGGAAACCAGAAGTATGATGAGCAAAGCAATGCCGACATACAGAGAAATCTTTTTCTTTCCCATAGTAATATATATTAATAGTTACAAAACATACTGTTAGTATATTCATTTCTAAAAAAGATTCAACTCAAAATTTTAAACATCCTTTTCCAACTTTGAAACAATTTCCTCGGTTACAATCTTTCCATCACCATATAACATAACCGTATTATCAGCATAAAAAAGTGGATTATCGACCCCTGAATACCCCGAATTTAAAGATCTTTTTACAAAAAAAACCGTTTTTGCCTTTCCCACCTCTAAAACAGGCATTCCATAAATCGGAGATGCGGCATCTGTTTTAGCTACCGGATTCGTAACATCATTTGCGCCAATAACATAAGCAACATCAGCCGTAGAAAATTCACGATTTATATCTCCCAGCTCAAACACATCTTCATAAGGCACCCCAGCCTCCGCAAGCAACACATTCATATGTCCGGGCATTCGTCCGGCAACAGGGTGAATGGCAAACTTTACCTCAACACCATAAGAATCATGCAAAACATACGCCATTTCTTTCAGCACATGTTGAGCCCTGGCAACAGCCATTCCATACCCCGGAACAATAATAACCTTATTAGCATTTTCCATCAAATAGGCAGCATCTGCGGGACTTCCGGATTTTGCAAAAACTTCTCTTGCCTGACCACCGTTCCCGTGATCATTTTTATGATTACCTCCGCCTAACATAACATTAAAAAGAGAACGGTTCATAGACTTAACCATAATATAAGATAAGATTGCACCGCTTTCTCCTACCAAAGCTCCTACAATAATCAGCAAAATATTTTGCAACGAAAAACCGATTCCAACAGTGGCCCATCCGGAATAAGAATTCAGAACAGAGATTACCACCGGCATATCGGCCCCACCAACCGGAATCACAACCAAAATTCCAAGTAACAACGAGGCTCCCAGCAACAAATAAAAAACATTATTTCCTCCTGATTGAATAAAACAAATACACAATCCGGCAACCACCAAAAACAGAGCCAAGTTCAAAACATGCTGTAAGCGAAAACTAACCATCTTAGAGCTAATAAAACCTTGTAATTTGGCAAACGCCACCATTGATCCTGAAAAAGCCACGGCTCCGATAATCAATCCCAAAGAAACGGGTAACCTGCTACCCTGACCTCCGCTAACTTCAGCAGAGGCAACCAAAACCGCAGCCAATCCGCCAAAACCATTGAGTGCCGCAATCATTTGGGGCAAAGATGCCATCTTCACCTTATACGCCATCCAAATTCCCAGCACCCCTCCGATAATAATCACTCCCATAACTGTTTCAACGTCATGCATCTGAGGCAAATAAATTGTTATCAACACCGCTATAAACATACCTAAAATGCCCAACAGGTTTCCTCGGTGAGCCGTTTTAGGAGAAGCTAAACCACGCATGGATAAGATAAAAAAGACAACCGAAATCAAATATGAAAAAGGAATGACCCATGCAAACATTATTTTTTCTCCCTTTTCTTAAACATTTCCAACATTCGGTATGATACCGCAAAACCACCAAAAATATTCAATGTGGCAAAAAATACGGCGGCCAATCCCAACCACTTTGTTATTGCAATTCCTTCAGAACCGGCGGTTAACAATGCCCCGACAATAACAATCCCCGAAATCGCGTTAGACACGCTCATCAAGGGCGAATGCAATGCCGGTGTTACCCCCCACACAACAAAATAACCGACAAAACAAGCTAAAACAAAAATCGTCAGCAATACCCAAACACTCATTTTTCACCTATAAAAACACCTTACCGTCTTTTGTAACACAAACCTTGTTTACCAACTCATCGTCATAATTAAATATGATTTGTCTGCTGTCTTTGTGATATTGAAACGCCAAAAAGTTATAAATGTTATTGGCAAACAATTTACTGGCAGACAGCGGAATACGAGAAGGAAGATTTGAGGCGCCGATTATCTGGGCACGACCAATACGAATTGTTTGCCCGTCAACAGTCCCTTCGACATTTCCTCCCTTAGCCGCAGCCAAATCAACAATAACCACATTTTTACTCAAAGAAGAAAGCATGGAAGCTTTTATTAAAACAGGAGCTTTTTTATCAGGAATAAGCGCTGTCGTAATCACCACATCTGCGGTTTCCAGCTGTCCGAAAATCGCTTGCGACTGTCGCTCCTGATATTCTGAAGAGGTTTCCGAAGCATAGCCGCCGTCAGTCTCAAAATTTGCCTCTTCAACAACATCAATAAATTTGGCTCCCAGAGACTCAACCTGTTCCCGAACCTGCGCTCTAACATCAAAAACAGACACTTGAGCCCCTAATCGCTTAGCTGTTGCAACAGCTTGCAATCCGGCAACTCCCGCCCCCAAAACCAAGACTTTAGCCGCCGGAAGCGTACCCGCCGCCGTCATCATCAGTGGAACTGATTTTGTTAAATTTCCGATTGCCTCAATCACGGCCATATATCCTGCGAGATTACTTTGCGAAGATAAAATATCCATACTCTGCGCTCTGGAAACACGAGGAAGCATATCCAATGCCATACAAATCAGCCCTTTAGAAGCAAATTTTCGTATTCTCTCCGGACGAAACAATGCCTGAAAATTAGCCACAACAACTTGACCGGAAACCAAATATCGTTCTTCTTCAATCAACGGAGCTCTTATTTTTAGAATGATATTAGCATGCGTATACAGAGCTTTCTGTGTATCATAAATAATAGCTCCTGCTGCCGCATACTCTTCATCTGAAAAACCCGCCGCATTTCCCGCTCCTTTCTCTACGCGCACAAGCAAACCAAGTTGTACATACTTTTTCACCGTCTCCGGCGTAGCAGAAACTCGTGTTTCTCCAATGGTTAGCTCACGAGGAATGGCAATAATCATTATTTTCTCCGGTTGTTTTAACGATATATAAAACTAATATCTATATAATCATGCCAATCAAATAAACAACGAGAGCTGCCATGCAAAATTTAATTCAACTGTTTCTGATGTTTGCCAAGATAGGATTATTTACCTTCGGCGGAGGCTACGCTATGTTTCCCATGTTACAAGCGGAAATAGTCAAAAAGAAAAGATGGGCAACAGAAGAAGAATTGCTTGATTTTTACTCTGTCGGGCAATGCACACCGGGAGTTATCGCCGTAAACGTTGCCACTTTTATCGGACACAAACAAGCAAAAATCGCCGGTGCCATAGTGGCAACTTTGGGCATGGTTTTTCCCTCTGTGATTATAATAACTCTCATTTCGGGAATTCTAAGCCAATTTATGTATAACCGATACGTCATTTACGCTTTCTCCGGCATACGTATCTGCGTTATAGCCCTTATTGTAAACATTATTTACGGACTTTGGCGAAAAAAAATAACCAATTATTTCAGTACCAGCATATTTATCATATCCCTAACCTTACTGGCTTTGTTTAACTTATCTGCCGTATGGATTGTCATTTTAGCCGGACTTGCAGGTCTGTTATTAAAAGAAAGAATAAAAGTATGATGTATCTCACCTTATTCTACGAATTTTTCAAAATCGGATTATTTGCAATCGGCGGTGGTTTAATGACACTACCGTTCTTGTTTGACTTATCAGAAGTCTATGACTGGTTCACTGCCAAAGAATTGACAGATATGATTGCCATTTCTGAATCAACCCCCGGACCGGTAGGCGTTAACATGGCAACTTTTGCTGGTTTCCGTACGGCCGGAATTATAGGAGGCATCATTGCCACTTTAGGCTTAATTACCCCGTCAATCATCATCATTATCATCGTTGCCGGATTATGGGAACGCTATCAATGCAACCGTCGTGTACAAAATATTTTTGAGGGTATTCACCCTGCTGTTATCGCATTGATTTCATTTTCGGGTTTGCAAATCGGAAAATTATGTTTAACCCACTTGATGCACTTTATATTATTCGCCGCCTTTTTTTCTGCAATTCATTTATGGAAAAAGAGTCCGATATTCTACCTCTGTCTCTCTGCAGTAATCGGCATTGTATTAAAACTGGAATAAGCCAAGCTATTTTACAAACCACTCATGCCGACAGAAACACACTAAAAACAGACACCGGCATCCGGACAAATCTCCTCAAAAACCAACCAAAAAAAACTCCCGACCGTTAAAGCCTAACAGCAGGGAGTTTTTATTTATTCTTTT
>CAZZNV010000012.1:0-33636 GCA_964655915.1 uncultured Azospirillaceae bacterium
GGACTTCCATCGGAACTTGGTAAGTAGCACCACCAACACGGCGAGACTTAACTTCAACCAACGGCTTAACATTATCAATGGCGTCATGAAACAATTTCAAAGCATCTTGCTTAGATTTAGCGGCAACAATATCCAAAGCTGAATAAACAATTTTTTCAGCAACGGCTTTTTTACCGTCTTCCATAACATTGTTAATAAATTTAGCAACCACCAAATCGCCAAATTTGGCATCAGGCAGTACATTTCTTTTTTCAGCAGCGTGACGACGTGACATCTTCTTCTACTCCTTATTTAGGTCTCTTTGCGCCGTACAAAGAACGACGTTGACGACGTTTAGACACACCTTGAGTATCCAAGGTACCACGAATGATATGATAGCGAACACCGGGCAAGTCTTTTACACGACCGCCGCGAATCATAACAACAGAGTGCTCTTGCAAGTTATGACCTTCACCCGGAATGTAGCTGATTACTTCAAAACCGTTCGTCAAGCGAACACGTGCAACTTTACGCAAAGCTGAGTTAGGTTTTTTCGGGGTTGTTGTATAAACCCTTGTACAAACACCGCGTTTTTGAGGGCAAGCCTTCAAAGCAGGAACCTTGTTTCTCTTAACTTTCGGTGCTCGTGATTTACGAATTAACTGATTAATTGTAGGCATCACAAATTTCCTTATAAATTAAAACAAAAACTCTGGAAAAGGCATCTTCAGACACACCTGTGGCTTACTCCTTTTCTTTTAGAGTCTGGCGCAGAATAAATGCATCACCCTTCAAAGTCAAGCATTTTTTACAAAAAAAGCCATTTTTGAGTCTAAAATTCATTTACCTTTTATTTACTTTCGCACACCCTCTTCTCGCAAGACTCCGAAAAGACTCATTTTAAGTAAATACACACAAATTTAACCGCAATATTTTTTGAGTCAAATTGAGTCCAAAAACAAAAAAACCGCAAAAAAAATGCGGTTTTTTACATCTGCAGGATTTACACCCCGCCTTTCTTTTGCAGAATAAAGCCCACGGTACAAAGAACCCAAATCAAGCCGGCGCCGATATAAGCACCTTTGCGTGAGTCGCTTTGAGCTTTTTCAACAAGACATTCCTTTGATACGTATCCGGCATAAACAGAAGCTTCACAGCCAGATGTCTTAAAGAAAGTAACCGGCATTCCGGCATACATCTCATCTTGATTTCTCAGATGATTGACATCACTTTCGAAGTCTTCTGTTTTAACAACATAAACCTCCCGTTCGACATCAAACTGCAACTGAGACTGGCCATAAGCCTCTACATGAACTTTCCAAAAGAAAGCCAGACCAAACGCTATTCCCCAAATGAGAAGCGTCAATAATAAAAATTTTTTCACGTGTGATAATTTTAAGATAATTTTACAATGATGTTTACTGTACCTACTTATTACCTGCACCTCTGTAAATTGTCAAGGAATTAAACCAAATCTCATCATTCAAGCTCCTTACGGCATAATTTTTGCATAAATAGTAAAAAAGCCTTGCCTTTAAGCGCGCAAAAAGCTACCTTGTCTTCATTATAACCAAATAGATTTCAAGGAACTTTTATGACTGAAAATAATAAAGACATTTCCTCTGCCCATCGCACAATTGATAAAGAAATAGAAGCCCTCCGCATGATGGAGGAACAGCTGGACGAAAGCTTGTCAAAAGCGCTGGATATTATGCAAAACATCAAAGGGCGAGTCATTATTACCGGTATGGGAAAATCCGGACATGTCGGCTCAAAAATAGCAGCCACACTGGCTTCCACCGGAACACCATCATTCTTTGTTCACCCCGGAGAAGCCAGCCATGGCGATTTGGGAATGCTGACCAAAGAAGACGCCGTTGTCGCCATATCCAACAGTGGTGAAACAAAAGAACTTTCCGACATCATCATCTATTGTAAACGCTACAATATACCTTTAATATCCATTACTAAAAACCCTGAGAGCGCCTTAGGACGAGCCGGAGATGTACTTCTGCTCTTGCCCAATGACGGAGAGGCCTGTCCTTTAGGACTTGCACCGACATCTTCCACAACAGCCACTATTGTTCTGGGCGACATTTTGGCGGTTGCTTTGTTAGAAAGAAAAGGCTTTACCAAAACAGACTTTAAACAACGCCACCCCGGAGGAAAATTAGGTGCCTTTTTACAAAAAGTTTCAGATCTCATGCATACGGGTGATGCGCTTCCTTTGGTTAACGACAGTGCCAGCATGCAAGATGCCTTAATAGAGATGACCTCTAAAATGCTGGGATGTGTCGGAATTACAAATACCAACGGAGAACTTCTCGGTATTATCACAGACGGCGATTTGCGCCGCTGCTTAAATTCTGAAATTCTGCACCAAAAAGCTTCACAAGTCATGACACAAAACCCTAAAACAATTAACGAAAACATTTTGGTGGCTGAGGCTTTAAACATCATGAACAATACTGGAAAAGGAATTACCCAACTTTTTGTTGTAAAAAACCAGAAACCGATTGGAATCATACATATCCATGATTGCTTAAGAGCCGGAGTAGCCTAACGTTGCCTGAAAAAAATAAAATCGACGATTTTTTCAACTTCGATGCCTTTCAGTCTGCAAAACCGGCATCACAAAACTCTGTCAGTAAACACTCTCGCTATGTAAAACTGGCAAAGTTGTTGTTACCCAGTATTGCGGCTCTCTTACTTGGAACCTTATTGGTTTTTCCGTCTCTGAAAAAAGACAACCGAGATATTAAACTGAACATTACTCTCCCCAAACAAGGAGAGCTTGAAAAACTGCACGTCGAAAACACCGTTTTTTATATCACGGACAAAGATAACAAAGTTAATAATTTCGTTGCCGAAAATATTGATGAGACGGAACCGGGATCAAAACTCATAAAATTGACCAAGCCGGAAGGTTTGCTTCCGTTAAACGAGACTGATTGGAGTTCTGTCAAAGCTCCCTTAGGTTACTACAATCAAAACACAAACGTCATCACTCTGACAGACACTGTCGAAATATTTTACAGCGAAGGAATGTCTTTGAGCACACAGGAAGCATCTTTTGACTTCAACGTTGAAAGGGGTTTCGGAAGAAGCAAGGTCATCGCCGATGGATATTTCGGACATTTGGTTGCCGACGGGTTTGAATTTTCAACCAAAGATGACATCTTAATCTTTACAGGACATAGTGATATAACCATCAAAGAAGAAAGCCTCAAAGGAAGATAATAAATGAAACAAGCTTTTCTCAGTATTTTGCTCCTTCTTTTCCATACTACGGTTTCTTTTGCCGCCGACGTAAACTTAACCGCCGATGACAAAGTAGAGTGGCATCAAAAAAAACAAAAAATCGTTGCCGTCGGAAACGCGGTAGCCACCAAAGAGGACATGACCATAAAAGCCGACAGTTTAACCGGCTATTATGCTGATCGCTCCAAAACCACCAAAGGAAAAAGTCAAATAACCAGAGTTGAAGCCGTTGGAAACGTTCGTATGAAATCAGCCAAAGCCTCTGCTTTCGGAGATTTTATGGATTATAATCTGGTCAAAGATGTTGCCGTTCTAAAAGGCTCTCCGGCCAAGATAACCACAGATAAAGAAACAATCACCGCTGACGGAACAATAACCTACTACCCGACAGAACAAAAAGCTGTTGCCGTAGATAATGTTGTGGCATCTGACAGTCAAAATAAGATTTACACGGATAAAATGATTGCTTATTTCACACAAGAAACACCAAATTCATCAAACTTGGTCATGAAAGAGGTTCAAATAGAAGGAGCTGTTCGTATCAAAACACCCAATGCCGAAGTCACGGCAGAACGCGGCACTTACCTTCCGCAAAAAGGAAAGATTCGCCTGTATGATAATATTGTCATCAATCAAGAAGGGAATATTCTCAAAGGAGACATTGCCGAAACGGATTTGAACAGCGGCATCAGTAAGCTCTTGTCAAATTCCAAATCAGGAAAAGTAAAGGGCGTGTTCAAAGAAAAGAAAAAGAGTAAAAACACTTCAGCGGAAAAGAAATAACCATGGCTAATTCAATAACAGAATCAAAACTTGAAGTTTTTAACATCGGAAAAAAATATAAAAACCGTCCCGTGTTGCGAAACGTTTCGCTGAATGTTCGACGGGGAGAAGCTGTCGGTCTGTTGGGACCTAACGGTGCGGGAAAGACAACATGTTTTTATTGTGTTACCGGACTAATAACCCCTGACTACGGCGATGTTCATATTGATGGACAAGACATCACAGACTTGCCCATGTACAGAAGAGCTCGCATGGGAATAGGCTACCTACCGCAGGAAGCTTCCATCTTTCGCTCTTTATCTGTTGAAGACAATATTAAAGCAATATTAGAGATGGTTATTGACGATGAAAGCAAACGTGAAAACTTGCTGGAAGAACTTCTTTCCGAATTTTCCATCGCGCATCTCCGCAAAAGTCCGGCCATAGCTTTGTCCGGTGGCGAACGTCGTCGGCTGGAGATTGCTCGTGCCTTAGCAAGTCAACCGCACTATATTCTGCTTGATGAACCCTTGGCGGGTATCGATCCCATTGCCGTTGGCGAAATAAGAAATTTGGTTTCTCAATTAAAACACAGAGGGTTAGGTGTTTTAATTACCGATCACAATGTTAGGGAGACTCTTGATATTACCGACCGCGCCTATATTTTGCATGGAGGTACTGTTCTCATGGAAGGCACACCGGAAGAAATTGTCTCCAGCGAAGAAGTTCGTAAAGTTTATCTGGGAGACACCTTTTCCCTTTAGCACAAAAAGCAAATCGGCGATAAGGATTTAACGAATGGCTCTGACGCCCAAACTGGAAATACGTCAATCCCAATCTTTGTTAATGACCCCGCAATTGCGGCAGGCAATCAATTTGTTGCAATTAACAAACACCGAATTAAATGAGCTGCTGGAACAAGAACTCAATATTAACCCTTTTTTGGAAAGGGAAACAGACCGTTTAACTGATACGCCCGATGTTTCTCAACCGACTATTGATGACAATCCTGCGTTCTCTGACACCACACCGGATGACGAACCCGTCGCCTTAATGAACGATGAACAAAACAATACCTTTGACGATTCCGAGAGCGATAGTGAAGGCTGTCTGCTCGAAAATGATTTTTCATGGAGTGATTACAACCAAAGCAAAGGGCGTACAGAAGATGATTATGATTTTTTCGAGCAGAGATTGGCCGATTCGCCATCGCTTTATACAATATTAGAACAACAAATCACCCTCCATTTTTCATCATCTTCCGACAAAATCATTGCCCACATTTTAAGCGAACAGTTAGATGAAGCCGGATATTTTCGGGGAGACATCAATAAGATTTCATCGGCATTGGGAACTTCTGTTGAACGAACTTCTGCAATTTTAAACAAACTCAAAACCTTCGAACCCTCAGGACTATTTGCGGAAAATTTAGCAGAGTGCTTAGAAATTCAACTAAAAGACATTAACCGCTACGATCCCGCCATAGCCTGCTTGCTTCAACATCTTGATTTATTGGCCGAACGAAATTTCAAAGAACTGAAACGCATTTGCAAAATTAACGATGAAGATTTAATCAGTATTATTGAAGATATAAAATCTCTCAACCCCAAACCTGCTGCCTCATTTAACTCGGATAAACCCGCCTACGTCATACCTGATGTTTTTGTGCGCCGCAACAAAGATGGTTCTTACTTTGTTGAACTGAATAACATGTCTCTGCCAAGACTGCTCATCAATCGAAGTTATTACAGCGAAATTTGCAAAATATCGGAAAACAGCCGTGACGCCAAACGTTATCTGAAAGAAAACATGAGTCACGCAAACTTTCTCCTGAAATCTTTGCACCAAAGAGCCACTACCATTTTGCGAGTATCCGAAGAAATTGTGCGCCGCCAGCAAGACTTCTTTGAAAAAGGCATCGAACATTTAAAACCGATGAGTCTCAAAGATATAGCCTATGCGCTTGAGTTACATGAAAGCACCGTCAGTCGTGTGACAGGGAAAAAGTTCATGCAAACACCTCGCGGACTTTTTGAGCTCAAATATTTCTTTTCTGCCGCCGCCGGAAGCTACACCGGCAATGAAGAAACCTCTACCCTGACCATTAAGCACCGCATAAAAGAACTTATTTCGGCAGAAACTCCCGACAATATACTTTCGGATGACAAGCTGGTGGAACTGTTAGCCCAACAAGGTATAAAAATTGCTCGCCGTACCGTGGCTAAATATCGCGATTCTCTAAATATACCCACTTCTGCACAGCGACGCCGCCTCAATCGAAACATAAGCTGAGAAAGTATGTCTTAACCTGATTTTCTATTGACTTTTGGCTTAATTTGGTATTATCTCTCTTTTCAGATTGCAAAGAAATCTAAAAGGCTTTAATATGTCTTTTGAAATGTTTTAATTTACAAAAGGAATAATCATGAAAATAACACTCTCTGGTAATCAAGTTGATATTGGCGACAGACTTCGTAATCATGTAGAAGAAAATGTTCTGAATGCTGTAAACAAATATTTTCCGGCTCCCATAAGCTGCAGTGTTTCTTTCACCAAGCAAGGAGATAACTTCAGCGCGGAAGTTACTGTTCATCCGGCAAAAAATATCATCTTAAAAGGTACCGGAGTAGCCGGTGATCCTTATTCAGCCTTTGATGCCGCAAATGAACATATCGCCACGCGTTTGCGCCGTCATAAAACAAAGCTGAATGACCATAAAGGTAAAACCGGTTTGGCAGAGATTGCTAATGAGGCTGTGTTCACCCTTAATGAAGAAGCTGAAGAGATTGATATTGACGACGCTCCGTTAACAATAGCCGAGCTAGAGGCAAATATCCCCGTATGCACCGTTTCTGAAGCCGTAATGTTTATGGACTTGAACAATGAGTCGGCTCTGATGTTCAAAAACAGCGCCAGCGGTTGTTTCAACATGGTTTATCGCCGCAAAGACGGAAACATTGGCTGGGTTGAGCCGAAGATTGAAAAATAATCGCAACAATGAAAGTCTTTGACTGATGAATATTTCAGATATAATGACCGATAAAGATGTTGTTATCGGCGTTAAAGTGAGTACAAAACGAGAACTCTTGCAAGAGTTGGCTGGTTACGCATCTAAAGTAACGGGATTAGATGAACGTACCTTGTTTGACACTTTGCTGGAACGTGAAAATCTGGGGTCGACGGGTTTTGGAGCAGGAACGGCCCTGCCCCACGGCCGCTTTGAAAATCTAAAAAAAGTCCAAGCTGTATTCTTCCGTTTGGTAACCCCGATTGATTATGATGCCATTGACGGAAAACCTGTGGATTTGGTCTTCATGCTGCTTTCTCCTGAAGACAGCGGAGCCGATCACCTAACCGCATTGGCTAAAATATCGCGCCTTTTGAAGAATGAATCGGTTTGTTCAAAGGTTCGTAAAATGGCAGATACAGAAGACATTTATTCTCTGTTAAATAATGAAGAGTAGATTTTTCTCGTAAAAAAAAGCGGCTGTTCACAGCCGCTTTTTTAATGCACACTACATGGTTCCAAATCGTTTTGCCTTGCCACAATAAAAGCATATTCTCTATTATCCGTAGCGGCAATTTTCTCTCCATCTGCACCACAAATCAACCACATTGGCCGTCCTTCATAAAAATCATGTTTAATAAATGCAACATTCTCGTCATTCCAATCCGCCATCTCATCAAAACAATCCGTTTCCACATCATCAAAACTAAACTTAACAGCCATTTTTATTCCTTATATTTATAATTTAGAAAGACTTTACTGCTAAAGTCACAACATTAAAACATCGCAATTTAAAGGATAATTTGAATGTTTATCAGTATGAACAAGAAAATAATTTACAGTATCGTCCTTCTGTTTTTCTTCACATCTCTCATCTTTATATATACTTTTTATAAGGTCTACGGCAATAAAATTCAAGAAGAACAGTTGCAAAATATAAACAAAAATCAGCAATATTTCACACTTATAAACAAAAACATCAATTTAACCAGAGAATTGCATCAGATTATAAAAAAGCATCCGCATATTGAAATATCGGATTCAGAAGTTCTAAAAAGCATTAACACTCAAACAGCCGAAGCTCAAATAAAACAATTGACAGAGGAAAGCCTACGCATCTCAGAAAATATAAAAAACTATGACAGTCGCTATCAAGCCATTCAGGAAAGCTTTAAAATCTTAATTTTGAGTTCATTGCTAATTATCATTGCGATTTTATTGCTGGCCTACCTGATGAAATTATGGATTTTAAACCCCATTAATCGCATTTCCGCCATAACCCAAAAAGTATCTAACGGAGACCTGTCATCGCGTATAAGTCGAGATCATTCACCCAAATTCACTGATGAATTAGACTTTCTTATCACCACTTTCAATAAAATGTTAGATAACCTACAAAGTTTTATTACAGAAATAAAAGACAAGGAAAAATTTTTGCAAGCGCTGATAGACAGCATACCAGACGGCATACGTGTCATTGATGAAAACTATAATATTATCATCGCTAATAAAGCCTACAAACAACAAATCAGTAGCAAAAACAAAAACTGCGAAAAGTGTTTTGCAAGTTCTCACAGCCGCAAAACCCCGTGTAGTTATCAAGAATATCACTGTCCGTTGCACGAAATCATAAAAAACAAAAACAAAAACATTCGTGTCGTCCAACAGTTTGCCGGCCAACCGCAAAAACATCTTTCCATCAACGCGGCGCCTCTGCAATATAAGGACCACACCAAATACATTATTGAAGCTATTCGTGATTTAAGTGATGACATTAATTTCTCGCATCAGCAAAAACTCTCCTCTTTAGGATTTCTGTCCACTTCCATAGCGCATGAAATAAAAAATCATCTGGGCGCCTTACGCATCATCTTAGAGCGCCTGATTGATAAATTTTACGCCAACAAATCCGATGAAGACGAGGATAAAAAACACATCATACTCATATACAATGAACTCCTTAGCTGCATTAATGTTCCTGAACGCTTACTAAAACTCAGCCGCGCCGTTGAAGATAAAAAACAAGAGATAGACTGCGGCAGTGCCATTAAAGACGTGTTAGGGCTACTCGACTTTGAAGCCAAGAGCAAAGGAATTAATATTGAATTTACCCTACCCTCCTCACCACTTTATATTTCCGGTAACGAGGCTGATTTCAAAATGGCAATAATCAACCTGATTTTAAACGCTCTGAAAGCAATGGACGCCAATGGGATTTTAACCATAAAAGCTGAAAACACAAATAAACGGATTAAACTCAGTTTTAATGACACGGGTGTTGGAATTCCACCGCAAAACATCAACCGCATTTTTGAACCGTTTTTCTCTGACGGAAGAGAAAATCAGCAAAAAGGAAACGGTTTAGGACTGGCCATCACCAAGTCTATTGTTGAAAAATCTGGCGGCAATATCTCCGTCACCAGTAAAGTCGGAGTCGGAAGCTGCTTCACTTTATCATTTCCGCAAATAAAAAAACTTGCCAAAAAAGAATTATAGGTTTATTACTATCCCCAATATAAATAAAATATAAAGGAATTATAATGAGTAAAGAAGAATTACTTGAGCTGACCGGTGAAGTTATCGAAAAGTTACCCAATGCCATGTTCCGTGTCCGCTTGGAAAACGGAGTGGAGATTTTGGCTCACACAGCCGGAAAAATGCGTAAATTCCGCATTCGTGTTATGGTCGGCGATAAAGTGGATATTGAAATGACCCCTTACGATTTAACAAAAGGTCGTATAACATTTCGCCATAAAGAGTAAATTATTCCCCGCTTTTGCGGGGTTTTTTACGGCACTTTTCACAAAAAAACCGGAAACTAAAGTTTCCGGTTTTTTCAAAATAAAAAATCTTATTTGGCCAATAAATCCAACAACTTTTTAGTTGCCGCTTCAGCCGAAATATTTTCAAAAACGGCATATTCATTAGCCAGCCTGTCCAACGCTTGCTCATAAATTTGTCGTTCGCTATATGATTGTTCAGCCAGATTTTCGCTGCGATAAAGGTCGCGAATAACCTCCGCAATAGCAACCGGGCTTCCCGAATTGATTTTATTTTCATATTCCTGTGCGCGCCTTGACCACATAACCTTTTTGACTTTTGCCTTGCCTTTCAGCGTCGTCAAAGCCTCATTAATTGTATCTGCACCGGAAATACGACGCAACCCTGTCGTTTCCGCCTTAGCAGTCGGAATACGCAAAGTCATTTTGTCTTTATCAAAATTGACAACAATCAACTCCAAACTTGAACCAGCCACCGTTTGACGAGTAACATCCGCAACTTTCCCGACACCATGTGCCGGATAAACAACATAATCACCCGAACAAAAAAGATTTTTGGCAGTAACTTTCTTATTCATATTATTTTCCCACATAAAAAATTCATGATAAAAGGACGGGGTTTCCCTAACAACACGGCTAACATAGCACAAAATTTGATTTAAATCTAGTCAAAAAATAAATTTTGTCAAAATACTCCTTTTTAACATATTATTAATTGAAAACTTCTACAATCATAACGTTCAATAAAAAATCAAGGATTCATCAAACATGCTCAAAACACTTTTCAGAAATTTAATTTTCGCCGGTTTTGCCGCTTTTATATCCTCAGCTCAAGCCTCTGTTGTACCTGATTATGCAACAAACAATTACCAAAATCATGAACTGAGTCGCACCGAGAAAAAGTGTATTGAAGAGGGCTATAAAATAACCTATGCCAATTGCTCTAACCAAACAGCTCCCGCTGACCGCTGTCCGCATCACGATGGCTATTACCGTAGCTGTTCACAAGAACAATGGTGTCGCAACAACAATTACCGTTTTTTAGAGGCTGACTGCAAAAGTCCGCTCTATCCGGTAAAAATGTGCGACAACAAATTCCCCCTTTATCGAGTATGCCAAGAAAACGTTATCAAAGCCTGTCGGGATTCCGGCTTCCAATCAAAAGACGAGTGCAAATTGTCTGACAAAAAATGCCCTCATTCTCCGGACTTCGGCATTTGTTGCGGAAAATGCGAAGATTTTCGGTATCCCATTAACGAAATACCTGAAGGGTACGTTGCGGTTGGCGAAACCTGCACAACCTGCGATGATGTCGTTATGACAAACGTTGAACCGGCCGCTTGCGACGGTTTCCAAGAATGCCTTTACGGACCGGCGTCAAAACAATCTGTCCGTTGTTTAAGAGGCCCCAAGGTTTTATACAGCGAATGCAAAACAACAGAAGATGTGTGCCGCGAAAAAGGATTTACCCAAAGCAGCTGCTCTGAGATGGAAGACACCGCCGATTGTCCTGAACATGAACAGTTAAAACGCTGCACAACAAATTGCTACAAACAAGCTCAAGCATCTGATCCCAATGCAGACATAATTGCTACCGACCGCGTAAATCCAATCTTAGATCTGACTAAAAACAATATGCGCAGCTTGGTCGGCTTATCCCACCCCGATTGCCAAAACCAAACTCGCCCGACGGTAGAGTTGACAATCAATAAAAAGAATATGGAACAATACCAGCATATTTTTGAGCGTAATATCGAAAACATAATATTCAAACTAAATTTTGAAGAACCAATTTCTCTCACTGCCAACGGGAAATTTAATAATGTTAAATTTGTAGCCAGCGGAAACCTTCCTGCTTGCCCGTTAATGTCAAACAAAACAACAGTTTCCGGAACAGTAAACTTCATAGGTATTCCCGCCTTGTGTATGAGTTTTGATATACAGAATGAGTCAAAATTAATCACTGATGGTTCCATAAAGGGAAATATTGATATGGGCAAAGACTCTCAATTAGGAATCAAAGGAGACCTTAACGGCTATCTTCGTGCCCAAAGCTATTCTGAAATATTTATAAAAGGCGCACTCTCTTATACCGATCCGGAAAACAGCGATTTAGAAAGCGCCAGCATCCTGTTCGGTTGCAACAATAAGGTTAAGATTATTGGCGGTATTTTTGCCGATACGGCTTCCATCGTTGTCAAACCATGGACAACAATGGACGTAAGCAAAATAGAACTGAAATCCACAAGTAATTCCATCAAACTGCCTAATACGCTTTCATCTTTACACCTCCATAAATATGTGAAGTTATTCAGCAGTTATGGTGACAAAGATTCTATGGTTGTTTTCCCTTTAATAGAAAATGATGCGGCAAATGAATGCGAGGACAAATACTACATTCATCTGGGCTCCAGCAGTGATATTGTTGAACAAACAGTCTCTTTTGAACCCGCTAACTTACTGGATGGGAAATGGTCTTGCCGTAAACTGCCCGACAATCAGCAGCGCTGCAATTAAGGATTTACATTAGGGGAGTAAATTGTTTGCGGATTGGCTGAATTGCCGATGGCTTTAAGGTCTTCAACCGGATATGCCTGAACATCATAAACCATTCCGTTGGCCTCTAACAGCGTGTTTTGAAAGTCCTTGCCTAAGTCTTTTGAAGAGGGCTGTTTTTCCTCCATTGGCAAAGCACCTTGTTCAGCCGTTGCTGAGCTGTTTTTTTCAACCGAAATCTCCGAAGGTTGCTCACCGGATACAGCCGGAGTGTTGGGAATGCTCAAAGGATCCCCCAACGGGTTAGGTGCTCCCGCCGGTTGCTCAAGCAAAACACTTTCTTTTTCGCCGTCAGGCTTTTTAGAAGCGGCATAAACTATCGTCGGAGGAGTATTTTGTTCATCAGAAACAACCGAATATCCCTCACGAGCAAAAGACTCACTATTCATTGCACAAAATGCCCACATCAAAAATGTCAAATTTCTAACAGCTTCACCCATTTCATACCTCGTTTCATATCTAAGCCCTTAAAGACATAATGGCAAAAACAGTAAAAACAAGGGGAAGAAGAATATTAACGCAACAAAAAAAGCAGGTATACAACCTGCTGCAACATCGGAAAACACTCCAAATCAAAAACTGAGAATAGTCACAAAAGATATCGTCAACACCGTACTTATAACAAACTTAGCTACTCCCCAAACAGACATAAAAATCATGGCACCCAAATTAAGTTCGTCTCCACCGTCCTTATATATTTTCTTGAAAGTAAATATATAAAATGTCGAAACAAATAAAACCAGAAGATACAAATGATAATCCTTAAGCAGAGAAACAACCTTTTCTGCATCTCCTGAAAAAGCGCAATAAAATCCGAACACAACACCCAACAGCACCAACGGATTAAAAATCGTGCCTGATGTAAAGAGTGCTATAAGCCCTTTTATCATAGCGAGATTCTTTGCCCCTTAATTCGGCGGCTCAAATATCTGGTTTCCACGGTCTCGCGATACTTAGGCCAAATACAACGCACTTTAGCAGCTAACACATCAGCAGGAGAAAGAGGAGCCTCCATCAGTGATAAATTACCTTTTCTGCTGAAAACAGGAACAGATGTTTGCTGAGACCAATCAAAATTTGCCTTCTCTACACGCATAACGCCTCCTTAAATGATAATACATCTACCGTAGAGTTTAACGCCAAAAAGTAAACAAAATCCTAACCGCTAAACCGTCTTCACAGAAACAAAACCTTGTCTGCTCTTAAGAGCCGACGAAATTTCCTCTCCCACCTTTGCGGCAAGTGCCGCATCATCAGCCCATACCCAAACCTGAATTTTGGGTTCTGTCCCTGACTTTCGGATTAAAAGTTTGCATTTTTCTCCCATATCCGCAATCGCATTCTTTTCCGCTTGCTTAAAAGCGTCACTGTCAAAAGCTTCCAGCATATTTTCTCTATTGTCAAATTTACTATCCGTACGAACACGAGGAACCGGAGTAAATAGAGGAAATAATTCGCTCATTTTCTGATTACTGCGCTTCAGCCCTTCCGCAACAAGTAAGCCGGTCACTAATGTATCTCCGGTTTTAGAATAATCTGCCGCAACCATATGGCCGGACTCTTCACCGCCAAAGTTTGAGCCCGTTTCCCGCATTTTTTCAACCACATAGCGCTCTCCGACGGCAGAACGCTCACAACGAACCCCAATCTCATTCAAAAAACGATCAAGCCCCGGATTAGACACAATGGTTGCCACCACCGTATCCGCCTTAAGACGCCCGGTAGACTTAAAATATCTTCCCAGAAATGCCAAAATTTGATCCCCGTCAATCTTATTGCCTTTTTCATCACAGATAATGATTCTGTCGCCGTCGCCATCAGCGGCAATACCTATATCCGCACCAATTTCAACAACCTTAGCCGCCATATTTTCAATATGCTGAGAACCGCAATTATTATTGATATTAATCCCGTCAGGCCGTGTTGAAAGAGCAATTACTTTGGCCCCCAGTTTTTCAAAAACAGTCGGCATGATTTTTGAAAAACAACCGTTAGCACAATCTACCACCACTTTCAAACCTTCTAAAGCCTTAGGAGTTTGGCAAACTTTTTCTATGGTTTCTTCATAAAAAGAAAGATTGGAACTTCCGTCAATAACTCTCCCTATCTTATCCTTATCATAAGAAAATTCACCCGAAGCGACCACATCTTCCAGCTTGGTAGTTAACACATCCGAAAGCTTATCCCCCGAAGCACCGATTAGCTTAATTCCATTATCTTGGTAAGGGTTGTGCGATGCCGTAATCATAACCGACATATCCACATCTAAACGCTCCGTCAAATAAGTCAGAGCCGGAGTCGGAATAACTCCCATTTGCAAAACATCTACCCCCTGAGAGGTAAAACCGGCAATCATAGCTGTTTCCAACATATCGCTGGACAAACGCGTATCTTTAGCGATTGCTACGCGCTTTTTAGAAACACAAATCACATTTGCCGCCGCCATAGCCAGTTTCATTGCAAAATCGACAGTCATCGGGTAAACATTGGCCACTCCGCGCACACCATCCGTTCCAAATAATTTTTCAGCCATTACCGTCCTCTCCGTTTTTCGTTTTCATTTCAATTGATTATTCTTCAACCAATTGTCTTAAACAATGCATCCAAAGTTTTCTATCTAAAATAAGGTGATTAATATCCAAAACTTTCTGCTCCGGAATATTCAATAGCGCAGCCGCCCGTTCAATAAATTCAGCCTCTTCATCGGCAAAATCATCATCAACATTAGCCGCCGATAATAATTCTTTCATCAAAAACAAAGCTTTGCGCTTATCTTGAATAGTCCTTATTTCGTTAAAAATAATCTCTCTGGACATTGGCTTAGTTAATTCAGCAAAATCATTTTGAACACCATACACATTTGAAATTTCATGCATGTATGCTCGCTCTCTACTGTCAATATTTTGATCAATCTGAATCAAAAACAACAAAGCCCGCGCAAAAACAATCCGTTCTTCTTTTGATAACGTTTTGATAAAATCCCCATCCATGTTTTTTTCCTTTTTTACAAATAACAACACCGAAATTCTAATAAAAGAACTTTAACATTTCATTACGAAACAAAAAAAGAGGGGCAATCCCCTCTTCTTTTAACTAAACTTCAGGAACCGAACTCTGCGTGCGATTCTCTGTTCCGACAGGTGCTTCATCACTCCTGTCGATTTTTTCGCCGGCCAACAATTTCTGAATTTCCTCCCCCGTTAAGGTTTCGTATTCAATCAAAGCCTGAGCCAGCATTTCCCACTCTTTGTTCTTATCTTGAAGCATTTTTTTCGCTTGTTCATATCCGGTAGTTACCAAGCGTTTAATTTCGGCATCAACAATACGCGCCGTATCTTCACTCATATTTTTATTTTGAGTAACCGATTTTCCAAGAAACACCTCTCCCGAATTTTCAGCATACAAAACAGGACCAAGCGTGTCGCTCATTCCCCATTCCGTCACCATAGAACGAGCCAAATTAGTCGCAGCAGCAATATCCGAAGAAGCACCTGATGTTACTTTGTCGTAACCAAACTTTAGCTCTTCAGCTACTCGACCTCCCATTGTAATGACCAAACGAGACAACATTTTGGAACGAGAATAAGAATATTGATCCTTCTCAGGCAATTGCTGTACCATACCCAAAGCTCGCCCTCTTGGAATAATCGTCGCCTTGTGAATAGGATCGGTATCAGGCACATAAAGAGAGCAAATAGCATGCCCCGCTTCATGATACGCTGTCAATCTTTTCTCATTTTCATCCATAGCCATAGAACGACGTTCGCTTCCCATCAAAACTTTATCCTTAGCTTCATCGAAATCCTTAGAAGTAACTTTAGTCTTATTCCGACGAGCCGCCAACAAAGCAGCCTCATTCACCAAATTGGCCAAATCCGCTCCGGAAAAACCTGGAGTTCCGCGAGCAATAACCGACAGTTTGACATCTTTGGCCAATGGCACATTGCGTGCGTGAACTTTCAAAATTTCTTCACGCCCTTTTTTATCCGGATTCGTTACCGTGACCTGACGATCAAATCGTCCGGGGCGCAACAAAGCGGGATCCAGCACATCGGGACGGTTAGTTGCCGCAATGACAATTACGTTTTCATTGGCTTCAAACCCGTCCATCTCAACCAACAACTGGTTTAGTGTCTGTTCTCGCTCATCGTTTCCGCCGCCTAAACCCGCACCACGATGACGTCCGACGGCATCAATCTCATCAATAAACAACAGACAAGGTGAGTTTTTCTTTGCCTGCGCAAACATATCACGCACACGGCTGGCCCCCACACCAACAAACATCTCAACAAAATCAGAACCTGAAATTGAGAAGAAAGGAACGTCAGCTTCTCCGGCCACAGCTCTGGCTAACAGGGTTTTACCGGTTCCCGGAGGCCCCATCATCAAAACACCTTTCGGGATTTTTCCGCCCAACCGCTGAAATTTTTGCGGATCTTTCAAAAAGTCTATAATTTCTTCCAAATCTTGCTTAGCCTCATCCGCACCGGCAACATCTTTAAACGTCACTTTCTTAGTGTTTTCAATCAATCGAGCCCGAGATTTCCCGAAGCTCATCGCCTTATTGTTGCCGGAATTAGCCTGACGCATGAAGAAAATCCACACACCAATCAACAAAATCATCGGAAACCAAGAAATCAAAACACCCCACAACGTATTTCCCGTGTTATCTTCCGGCCGTGCCACAACCTTAACTTCATTTTTTCGCAAAAGCTCAATCATATTCGGATCAAACGGAGCATATGTGTAAAAACGACGTCCATCAACATAGGTGCCGCTAATGCTTGCGCCTTCAATTGTGACTTCGGCAATTTTTTTGTTTTCAACATGGTTCAAAAAATCAGAAAAAGCTAAATTCTCTGCCGCTGTCTTTTCCGCACTTCCGGAAAGCACATTCATTGCGCCGGACAACAAAACAATAGCCAATAGCCATATAATAAGATTTCTTCCTGTTTTCATTCCTATTCCTTTTCAACAAAAACACCATGTTTCATATATAGGTTTATTATCAAGAAAACTCAAGTAAGAATACAAATTTCCCCATAGTTTAAAAACAAAAAAGCGGCCGTCACCGACCGCTTTTTTTCATTTAGAAAAATTATTTAGCAGCATCAATTTCCTGCTGAATAACATTTTCATCTAAAGTTTGAACAACTTTACCGTTCAAAACTAATGTCGGAACACCGTTAACTTGGATTTTGTTAGCCAAGTCAGAGGCGTCAGACAAAGTTTGTCTAACCGTATCAGAGTTCATATCGGCTTTCAATTTTTCCAAATTAACACCGGCCAATACAGCCAATTCATCAATTTTAGCTTCTGTCAAAGCCCCTTTTGCCTCAAACAAAGCTGTGTACATTTCGGCAAACTTACCTTGGTTTCTAGCTGCCAATGCGGCTCTTGCAGCATAACCGGAAGTCGGAGAAACAAAAGTCATAATTTTGGCAACAACTTTAACATCAGGATTCTTTGCCGCAATAGCTTTGATTGCAGGATAAATTCTGTGGCAGTAACCGCATGAAAAGTCAAAGAACTCAACCAATGTGATTTTTCCGTCCGGATTGGCAATAATACCATCATTCGGATTATTGTTCAAAGCTTCTGCGTTGTCTTCAATCATCTTCTGAGCTTTTTTCTGAGCTTCTTCACGCATTTTTACTTCATAATTCTGCATAGCGTTAACAACCAACTCTGGCTTGTCGCTCAAAACAGATTCGATACTGGAAGCGTCACCGCCTTTATTGCAGCAAACAGTGCACATAATCAGCGCAATAACAGACAAAACCAGCGATGTAATAGATACATAGATAGCATTAATTTTATTCATCTGTAAAATCCTTAAGTTATAATTTATAATTAACAGGTTTAATTTAGACAATCTCAAATATATTTACAAGCCTAAAATAAAGTTTATTTATTAATATTCTGCAAATAATAAAGCATTTATTCATAAATTACTGATAAAATCTCAAAAAACAATTAAAAACAAAGGGTTATTTCATGTTTCATCTAGCATCATCTCTGTTTTCTAACACAAAGTCGCTTGAGAATAAAATTGATAATTTTCACAATAAGTTGATTGATGTCTCTCTCTTGTTCAAAAAAATAGTTCGCGTTTATCTGGAAGAACAACGCAGTAAAGAGTATCGCGCGTTGTCCAAACAAATAAAGCACATCGAACACGAAGCCGACAAACTTCGTCGTGATATTGAAAATAACCTCTATTCCCACAACTTGATTCCCGACTTAAGAGCTGATGTTCTGGAGTTGGTCGAAAATTTGGATAAAGTCATCAATCGTTTTGATGAAGTTGCCTACAAATTCTACATTGAACGTCCGGAAATTCCCGCTGAACACCACGCACGCATCAATGAACTGTGCGACTTATCCGCCGAATGCGCGGAAAACATGGCAAAAGCCTCACGAGCCTTTTTCCGAGACCGCACATCTGTCAGAGATTATTCCGAAAAAGTTTACTTCATTGAGCACGAGTCGGATTTGTGTTCGGGACATTTACGAGAAGCCATCTTTGATTCGGATATTCCTCTGGCTAACAAACTCCAACTAAGCAGTTTTATCAACGAAATTGCAGACATATCCGATATTGCGGAAGACTTTATAGACAACCTTTTAATCTTTACTATCAAACGAGACATTTAATGGATTTAAGCTACCTCATCTTTCTGAGTTCCGGACTCTTTCTGGGTTGGTCACTGGGCGCTAATGATGCCGCTAATATATTTGGCACCGCTATCGGAACAAAAATGGTGCGTTTCCGCACTGCCGCCATTATCGCGTCTGTATTTGTGGTCATCGGTGCGACCTATGCTGGCGGGGGAGCCAGTGCAACTCTGTCTCGTTTGGGGCAAGTAAATACTTTGGCCGGTTCTTTTATGACGGCTATGGCAGCTGCCCTCAGCGTCTATTGGATGGTAAAAAGCGGCCTCCCGACCTCCACTTCCCAAGCCATCGTTGGGGCAATCGTCGGCTGGAACTTTTTCGCCGGAAAAAGCACCGATTATTCAATCCTCGGACAAATTGTCGCCACATGGGTTATTTGTCCTGTGTTATCCGGAATCATCGCCGTTCTTCTTTACTTTACAGTCAAAAAACTGTTGTTTTATTCCAATCTTCACTTATTGCGACAAGACAGCTACACGCGTATCGGTCTTATCTTGGGCGGAGCGTTTGGAGCCTATGCTTTGGGAGCAAACAACATCGCCAACGTTATGGGGGTGTTCGTTGCTTCCAGCCCCTTCTCGGAAGTAAAGCTGACCCAAACAATCATCTTTTCAGAAACTCAAGTCCTATTTTTCATTGGAGCGTTATCCATTGCCACGGGAATCTTCACTTATTCCCAAAAAGTGATTAATACAATCGGGCGCGATATAATGAAAATGTCCCCCTTGATTGCATGGGTTATTGTTGTTTCGCAGGCACTCGTTTTGTTCCTGTTTGCCTCAGAAGATATTCGCAGCTTTTTGTTATATTGCCATCTGCCGACACTGCCGCTCGTCCCTGTTTCAAGCTCGCAAGCCGTCATCGGTGCCGCCATCGGTATCGGCATCGCGCGTGGCGGACACGACATCAACTGGCGCATGCTTTACCGTATTTCATCATCGTGGGTCAGCACACCTCTTATTGCCGCCACCGTTTGCTATGTGTCACTCTTTTTCTTGCAAAACGTTTTCAAACAAACCGTATTTTTGCCGTAGGAGAACAAAATGAAAGCGACAATACTCGCCATCGGCAAATGCAAAAAAAATTCTCCGGAAGCCGCAATAATCGCCGAATATGCCAAACGTTCGGGTTGGGAAATCATCATTAAGGAAAAAGACAACTCCGTACAGGAAGATGAGGCAAAGTTCTTGCAAAGTAACATTCCGCATAATGCTAAAATTATTGTGCTTGATGAACGCGGCGAAAATATTAAATCTCTGGAACTTGCCAGACGCGTAGAAAGCTGGCAAAACAACGGCTGCTCAGAACTCTGCTTTTTAATCGGCGGTGCTGACGGACATCTGCAATCCACCCGCGATAAAGCAGACCTGTTATTATCCTTTGGCAAGCTGACACTGCCGCATATGCTGATGCGAGCCGTTTTATGCGAGCAAATCTACCGTATTCAAACCATTATCTCCGGACACCCCTATCACCGCGAGTAAATCGAGCATCTGACAAATTCACAACCAAGCCAACACACTCACTGCCATTTTTTCCCTTGCTTAAGAAGTGAAAAAATGGTAGAATAAAATTCTTAAACAAACTTATTATATTGACTTTATGGACACAAAACAACAATTGGTCGCTATCCTTAATGGAGAAGTTGACCCCAAATGGCTAGAGAAAAACTGGATTCGTCCGGCAAACCAAGTCAAACTTTACTGCGAGTACCGTGAGACTTTCGTAGAAGTGGCTCCGTACATGAAAAGCATCTGCGACGATGTAGCAGTCTTCATCATCGAACGTCACGATGAAGAATGCTTGCCTTTCCTCTTCAAGCAAACCTTGAAAAAGGAAACACAGCTTCTCCTCGTAGAAGAATGGTCCGATGTCGTTGCCGAATACCTTCAGCAACTCAGTTTCTACTGCGGTTGCGAAATGTTCCTTCATAAAAGCGCCGAAGCGGCATACGCCTCCATGCTGAAGTATGAAGAGAATGTACCAGCCATTCCCATGAAGTATGACTGGTGTTTATGCTAAACGATTGACCCTCAAGCCAAACCCCTCCGCATTGTCAAATGCGAAGGGGGTTTTCTTTTGGGGTTAAATTACTTATCCGAATTCAACCTTGTCTCTTTGCACATAGACCACATCTTCTCAATGGAATAAAAATCGCGCACTTCCGGTTTGAAGATGTGAACAATCACGTCAAAAGCATCAATCAACACCCAATCAGCTTTTTCAGCCCCTTCAACAACAGACCTAAAGCCCGATTGTTTAAGGTTCATTTCAACCTGCTCGGCCAATGCCGCAACATGTCGTTGAGATGTTCCGCTTGCAACCACCATATAACCGGCTATTGAACTTTTGCCTTCCAAATCAATCACCACAATATCTTCGGCCTTACCATTGTCCAAAGTTGTGCTGATAATCTGCAAAATCTGCTCTGTCGAGTTCACTCCTGTATTTTTCACAGCCTTCGTCACTGTCATTTCACTCCTAATCTAAAGGGGACCATGGTTTTGAGACTGAATTATCGACAACGTCTTCTATCCCCTCTTCCTTTCCGGTCCTTTTTCTTGTTATATACTTATTCACTTCCACAAGGCAATCAAAAATACCTTGTTTTGCAATCGCTGACATTACAAAAACCTTCTTACCGCAGACTTTCTCCAAAGATTTCTTCTTTTTATCAATCTCTTCTTTGGGAAGGGCATCACATTTATTCAAAACCACAACCTCCGGCTTTTTCGCTAATATATCGTTGTAAAGTTCCAATTCCTTGCGAATAGCCAAATATGCTTGGTCAACATCATCTTGCGTAGCATCAATAACATGCAAAAAAGCAGAACAACGTTCCACATGTTTAAGAAACCGATCCCCCAGACCGACACCTTCATGCGCACCTTCAATCAATCCCGGAATATCAGCCAACACGGTCTCAAATCCGTCAACCCAAGCCACTCCCAAATTTGGATGCAACGTTGTAAATGGATAATCCGCAATTTTGGGACGAGCTTTAGTCACAACCGATAAAAACGTAGATTTTCCTGCATTCGGCATACCGATTAAACCAACATCAGCAATAACTTTCAACCGGAGCCAAACCCATTTTTCCTCCCCGGGCCACCCCGGTTCTGCATAACGCGGAGCCTGATTGGTTGATGACTTAAATTGCTCATTACCGCGACCACCGTCGCCCCCCTTAGCAATCATAAAACGCTGTCCGGCCTCAATCATATCGACAATGAGCGTTTCTTGATCTTCTGCTAAAATCTCTGTTCCCACCGGAACCTTAATGATTAAATCATCACCTTTCCTGCCGGTTTTTTGCGAACCTTTTCCGCCTTCACCTTTTTGCGCTTTAAAATGCTGAGCATATCGAAAATCAATCAATGTATTCAAATTGGGAACGGCTTCAAAATAGACACTGCCGCCTTTTCCGCCATCACCTCCGTTTGGACCGCCAAATTCAATATATTTCTCACGCCGAAAAGAAACGCACCCTGCGCCACCATCGCCGGATTTTATAAATATTTTTGCCTGATCAAGAAACTTCATTCTCTTCTGTCCCGCCGGTTAATCTCAATTCACTTAATCTGTTTTTCCGAAAAGTAAAGGGGCGTTTTTGACACCCCTTCACCACGACGTTTCGTTTCAAGTCTAGTCAGCAACAACAGAAACAATAGTTCTGCCGGCTCTCTTAGAAAACTCAACCTTTCCGGCAGAAACAGCAAAAATCGTATGATCCTTACCCATTCCGACATTTGCCCCCGGATGATACTGTGTACCACGTTGGCGAATGATGATGTTTCCAGGAATAACGCTCTGACCGCCTGATTTTTTCAAACCCAAACGACGACCGATGGAGTCTCTACCGTTGGCAGAACTACCGCCTGATTTCTTATGTGCCATGATTAATTCTCCTTAAACCCAGTTATTTTCCGCAAATATCGGTAATTTTAACCAATGTGATAGACTGTCTGTGACCGTTCTTGCGGCGATAATTTTGTCTTCTTTTCTTTTTGAAAACAATAACTTTAGCATCACGAGCCTGTTTCAAAACCGTAGCTTTAACACTAGCACCGGCAACCAACGGTGTTCCAACCGTGTCACCCAAAGCCAAAATCTCGTTAAAGACAACTTCCTTACCTTCTTCACCGGCAATTTTTTCAATTTTGAGAACATCTCCGGATGTAACTCTGTACTGTTTTCCGCCAGTTTTAATTACTGCATACATTTTTTCACCTTTACATTCATTTAAACATAAAACGTTGCTTTGCAATATACATAAGTTTTTGCCGCTGTCAACAAGAATCTCTCACCACCGGTTACTTTTTATGCGCCTTTTGTTCAAGTTTTTGTTCTTGAATATAGGCACGATACAACTCCGGTATCATAAACCGCCCTTGCCAAATTCCGATTTTTTGCCTTTTTGCTTCTTTTTCAACCTCAGTAAAAGCTTGTGTATAGCGACCATAAGCCACGGCCCAACCCGAAGCAACCATCTTTTCATTGATATTCTCGCCAACTCCGTCAAAGCAGACAGAAACCTCTCGTTTATAACGATCAATTGTCACTTTTTTGCATTTCACGCCGCCTTCGCTCATTCTTTTCAAAGCCTCAAAAGCCATTTTACCGCAAGGGTACGCCTCATCACGAGCATCATGGCACCACTGCTTATATTCAGGTGCATCAATACCATGCAACCGCACTTCTTTATTCCCCAACCGCAAACTGTCCCCGTCAATCACTTTCACACGTTCAGCCGCAACCGTCTGCCCATCAACCAACAAAACGATAATCTGACATAGTGCCACCAATAACATTGCCGCCGCCGCAACTTTTCGCCTGCTCATTCCATCAAAATCCTCTTTCGGAGTCGAATTCATTCTTTTTTTATCTGAAAACAAACAAAATCTATTGAATAACTATAAAAAAAATCTGTTGTTTCATAATCTTTGTCCTAATATAGAGAATAGATTCATATAAAAGGTTTTACAATGTTTTTTAATCGTTTTGCAAAAAGTATATGTTTTATTCCGGCTCTCTTATTGGTGAGTAGTTGCGAATATTTTCAAGAGCGAACTGCCAAAGAATTTTTAACAGCCCCTTTCACGGCATCTGAAGCGGACTACACCCGCGAGGCAGTGGATATGAAACCGGCGGCGTTGCGCAATTCCGGAGCTATTGTTCTTTGCCGTCTGCGTCAATGCGCTCCGACAAAGCTCTCCATGTCTCGCGAATATGTCTACAACAGCCTCCTTCAGCTTTTTGACAACAACAACTATCAAAAAGCTCTTATCTGCCAGGCCGATCCCGCTTCCAGAACTTGTCTGGAGGAATATGTAACATTGCCGATTATGGCCGGCATTACGCCGACCCATGCCTACATTGACCATGTAAAAATCACCGACGTTATTATAGGCAAACAAGCGGATAAAATTAATTTGGTGCTGAATTATAATGTAACTTACGGCGGACAAACACCGGATTGCACACCGTCAAAATCTATTTTATTTGCCAAAAATGTCAATCACGTCTTGTTGGAAGACGCAGGTTACACCTGCAAAATGACATCTATCGGGCAGACTACCGTCAAAACCGTTTTCGCTATTGACTATATTGATTTAGACTACGGATACATCGGTGGATTCTATTCAATTGGCATGTCCGGACCGGCTCACGGCGGTGGTAGCGGTTATATGCTTCTTCGTTTGCCTAAAAATGCCTATCCGCTTTCTCCCGTATTAGCGACCCAAGATCACAGATCACTGGGGCGCAAGAAGAAAAGCCCTGCAACCAGCGCCGCAGAAGAGAGTGGTTTCTCAAAGGCCTCTTCTGCCGAGGAAGATGAAAACAACTTGGGAAAAGTCTTGGTGTTCCCGTTAGCCAAATCAACGGCAACCCCGCCTCAAGAGGAAACGCTGCCTCAAGAAGAAAGTTCCGCTGAATAATAAAAATCCCCGAAAGGGGATTTTTATTATATCTTTTCAAACACCGTAACTAAAATATTGAGTGCTTTGATAAATGACAATCCGCTCAATATCTTTGAATACATTCTCATTTTCTCCATAATAGATAACACCGCCTCTGTCAGGCAAAAAACCTTTACGTAACTGAAACTCTCGAACATCGGCAAGACTCATGGCTGTTCCATTATCAAACTGAATCAACCAGCCGTAAGCATCATACCCGCAACTGATATGGATCGCCTTACATGTATCCGTACCCTGAATCATCATATCAGATGTTTGTTTGGTAACATTAAAATATTGAGTATCAGCAAAACCACTATACCAAACAGCATATCCGGCCTCACCCGACATCGCCAGTCCGAAAACCAACTCCGGTTTGGAAGCGCCTGACGAACCAATATCATAGCCACCCGAAACAGCCTCTGAAACAGTATCGGCATCGGCTGATACAACATTGTCAGCGCTGTAAGCAGTAGGAATCTCTTCAGATACACTTCCAGTTTCTTTCACCACAAGCTCCTCTTCGGAAGGCTCTTCAAAAACGACCTCTTGCTCAGAAACTTCCGGTGTTACAGATGCATCAAAATCAACGGAGGTTTCAAAATGAGGCGCAGCAACCGTTTCCATCAAAGCGGTATCACCAACCGTTTCTTCCGTCGTTTTTCCTTCTTCGTCAACAATATCGGCATCCGTGTTAACAGAGGACGAAACACTAGCAACCAACCCATCCAGTACAGCATCAATATTAGTCCCCTCAAACTTCGGGGCCGCCACATCACTTTCGCCCAAAGAAGAGACGTCTGTTAATTCACCAAAATTTTGAGATTCCAGAGCTTCCGATAAACCTTCGTTTTCAGACACGTTCCCAGACATATCCACTCCGGCCAAGCCCAAATCTTCCATCTTTGAAAGATCGCCCACGCCGAAATCAATATCTTCTATATTTAAATCATCTGTCCCTGTCGATAAAGTTTCCTCAACCTTGTCGACATTTTTCGTGCTTTTTCCAAAGATTCCTAGAGCCACAATATTTCACCACCATATTAAAGAGGGATACAAACGGTAACCTTAAGACCACCCAATTCACTATCACCAAGTTCAATCGTTCCACCATGAGAAGATACAACATCTTTAGTGATTGAGAGCCCTAAACCAACACCTCCGGTTTCTTTATTACGAGATTTTTCAAGTCGATAAAAAGCCTTAAAGACATCTTCTCTCTTATCAACCGGAATTCCCGGACCATCATCATCAATCGTAACAAACAATTTTTTATCGTTGCTCTCCAGTTTAACCGCAACAGTTTTACCATAACGAAACGCATTAGAAATCACGTTAGTCAATGCACGTTTCAAAGCCTGCTCGCGCCCCTGAATAGCACTAACCTGATCATTTGTTGAGTAACGAATAAGCGCTTTTTTATTGCGAAACTTATTAATAATACTCAAAATCAGTTCGTTCATATCAACAAAACTCGACTTTTCGCCACCTTCACCGCTAACAAACGACAAATAGCCGTCAAGCATCTTCTCCATCTCTTCAATATCCGATAAAAATTCCTTCTTATCGTCACTCTCCGGCATCATTGTAACTTGAAGTTTCATCCTTGTAAGCGGCGTGCGCAAATCATGAGAAACACCTGCAAGCATCTGTGTCCGCTCACTTATTTGTCTTTGGATTCTTTCTTTCATTTTAATAAAGGCTAGAGCCGCTTTACGCACCTCAGAAGAACCATAGGGTTTAAACTCCTTATTATCGATTCCCTTACCAAAATCCTCTGCCACTTGCGCCAATTCGGCAATAGAACGAACCTGAATACGCAGAAACAACACGGCAACCAAAAACAGCAAAATAGATGTCCCCGCCATCCAAGCAACAAACATGAAGATAGAAGAACTAAACACCTTTTTACGTGTCGTCAAAAACTGGTACAATCCGGTTTCATCATCAACCAAAACAACTAAATCTTTCTCTTCGTCACCTTCATAAATAGAAGTCTCCGCATTAGGGAAAGCTCTTTGCAAAGAGCCCTCCAAATAGCCAAAAATCAAACGATTGGCTTTACGAAATTTGTTAAAAGCTTTATGTTTTTCGCTATTTCCATAAAACTCAACGTCCAGACCAAACTTGTTTTCAGCCAAAGTTTTAATATACGCCCTCTCTTTAGGAGATTTTTGCAACAAGTCAATCACGAAGCTCATGTCTGAAGTAAGATTTTCAGACAAACGTCTCCCCATACGGCTCCAACTGCCATCAAAAAACATAACAACCGACACAATTTGCACCACAATCAACGGGATAAAAATCAACAACATCGTTCTAAAGAACAATGTTCTCGGCAAAAACTTCAACCGCCAATAACGTAATTTTTCTTCCATTTTATCAGATAGTTTAATATGCATCCGTATTCTCCTTTTATAAACATCCTATTCAGGAAGCAGCATATAGCCCTTTCCGCGAACAGTCTGCAAGTAACGAGGGTTTTTTGAATCCTTCTCAATTTTTTTACGCAATCTGGTAATTTGAACGTCTATCGAACGAGGACTCTGCCCCGCTCCCAAAACATCCGCCAATTTCTCACGCGTAAACACTTGTCCGGGTTTTGCGCCCAAAACACTCAATAAAACCTGTTCCACAGGCGTTATATGAATAATTCCACATTGCTTTCCCATAAGCTCTTTAGTATTAATATCATAAACACACAATCCTAAGTTCAATTTTTTGCTTGCTTGGTTTTGAGCTTTAGGCCGTCGCTTGAAAATATTCTTAATCCGTAAAACCAGTTCTTTGGGCTCAAATGGTTTGGCTAAATAGTCATCTGCACCGCTTTCCAAACCAACAATCCGATCATCTGTATCACCCATGGCCGTCAACATAATCACCGGAACATCACTTTCCAAACGCAATTTTTCCAGAAACTCCAGCCCCGTTTCATCGGGCATCATAATATCAACAATCAGCGCATCTATCTGATATTCAGATAGCAAAACACGAGCACTGGCCGCATCTTTAGCGGTAGAAACAAAAAAGCCATTTTCGCGTAAAAAACGTTGTAACAGCGAACGAAGCCGCATGTCATCATCAACAACCAAAATATGCTTTTTATCTTTCTCCATCTAAAGCCTTTCGCTATTTTACAGCAACCGACCTCTTAGTTTTTACGGAAACCTTACGCCCAACACTTTTTCGAACTGTTTTTTCAGCCGTATTCGGTTTCACACGCCCACTCCTAACTCCGACTTTCTTTCGAGCACCTTTAACGGCTTTAGCCTCTTTTTTACTTTTTGACGGCTTAGTTTTTTCAGACGCATCCCTCTTTGCAACACGCGACATTTCTTTATTCAACTTACGGATATAATCAAGACTTTTTTGAAAATATTGATACCCCGTAACAAAGGTCAACACACCGGCAATCCATAACAAAAATTCGCCGATTCCTCCCCAATACCATACTCCTTTAAGAAGCATCATAGACAATGCGGTCATTTGGAAACCCGTCTTCCACTTAGCCAAACGAGTAACCGGCATTCCGACATTAACTTCACGCAAAAACTCTCGCAAACCAGAAACCAAGAGTTCACGACACAAAATAACAATCACCGGAATAAAGCTAAGCTTTGTGCATACCATATCCGGTTTTGCCAAAATAACGACCAATGCAGAAGCCACCAACAACTTATCTGCTATGGGATCCAACAAGCGCCCCAAAGCCGATGTCTGGTTATGCGCACGAGCCAAATAGCCGTCAAAATAATCCGTAATTGATGCAATGATAAACAACACCGCGGCAAAAACAGCCCATGCCTTGGTCATAATATAAATAGATAGAAAAATAACCGGAATAACAACTATTCTCGAGATAGTTAGTAAATTAGGTAAATTATACATCTGAGGCCCCTTTTTAAATAAACCTGAACACATAGTAAGATATAAAAATTAATTATGAAAGTAATTATAAATTTTTTCCGCTGTTTTTTTGCTTATTCCCTCCACCTTTTGCAAGTCTCGCAAAGTCGCCTGAGAAATTTCTTCAACCGAACCAAAATAATTAAGCAAATCGCGTTTTCTTTTGGAACCGATTCCTTCAATTTCATCAATACGAGATTTATAAATTGATTTTGCACGCCGTTTTCTGTGTGTTCCTATGGCAAAACGATGCGCCTCATCACGCAAATTCTGCATATAAAATGCAATCGGAGAACGATACGGAAGCTCAAAGCTCTCCTTTCCCAGCATATGGTAAAACTCTTTTCCGGCGTTTCTATCCGGCCCCTTTGAAATTGCAATAATGGAAATGCCGGATAAATCAAAATCCTTCAGGCTCTCATGCACGGCGTTCAATTGCCCTCGCCCGCCGTCCAATAAAATAACATCCGGACGATTTGTCTCGTCCATTCGACTAAATCGTCGAAACAAAACTTCTTTCATCATCGCAAAATCATCATTTGTTATTTTTTCATTTTTTATATTAAACGTTCTGTAACTTTTCTTATCAAAGCCTTCCGGTGTCGCCACCACCATAGCGCCGATGGCAAAGCTGCCTTGATTATGCGAGTTATCATAAATTTCAATACGTTGCGGCAGGCGCGGCAAATCAAAGACATGCTTAAACTCTTCCAAATTATTCTGCACACTCGCCATCATTGCTACCCGACGATCAATTGACGCCTTTGCATTTTCTTCTGCATTTTTCAAAATAGCGGCCTTATTACCTTTACGGTATGTTGTAATCCTGACACCTAACCCCGCTTCCAAAAAAGAAACACTGTCAATTTCCCTGTTTAATACAATTTCCTTCGGTGTCGAATGTTCCGCATAAAAACTGCTCAAAAAAGCTTCCAAAACCTCATTGTCCGAAGCATCGGCCGCCTGCTCCGGAAAATATGGAAGGTTACCGCAATTCTGCCCCGCACGGATAAAAAATATTTGAATACAGACCAAATTATTTTTACGGACCAAAACAACAAAATCAGCCGATTTAATATCGGCATATTCAACATTATGCCCTGATTGAACATTCGTTAAAGCCTTTATGCGGTCGCGCAAAACCAACGCCGTTTCATAATCCTGACAATCGCTTGCCGCTTGCATTTTTTCTGACAACTCTGCTTGAATTTTACTGTTGCGCCCCTCTAAAAAGTCAACAGCTTCATGCACCAACCGCTTATAATCCGTTTGACTTATTTTTCCCACACACGGAGCGGAGCAACGTTTGATTTGATACATCAGACAAGGGCGATCACGATTGGCAAACTGACTATCCCGACAAGAACGCAACAAAAAAGCTTTTTGCAAAATATCCATAACACTGTTAACGGAAGCTACACTGGCAAACGGACCAAAATATTTATTTTTATCATGCCTGCTGCCTCTATGCTTACGCAAACACGGATAATCCGATGCCACATCAATCATCAAATGCGGAAAAGTTTTATCATCTTTCAACAAAATATTATAACGGGGCTTAAATTTTTTAATCAGCTCATTTTCCACAAGCAACGCCCGCGCCTCATTCTCAACAATAATAAACTCCATACGTTTTATCTGGGCAACCATTTGTTGCAAACGCGTTGGAAGCTTTTCTAAACGAGAATACGCCACAATCCGTTTTTTAATATTTTTAGCTTTTCCCACATACAGAACTTCCTCATCGTCGGAAATCATTCGGTATACTCCCGGATCTTCCGGTGCTATTTTGATGTATGTCTGTAAATTAGCTAAACCTTGCTGAATATCGATCACGTCTACAACCCTCTTTCTGCGAAAAATATTAACCTCCGTTCATCCAAAATTCAAGCCCCATTCATTCCGGTTTACAGAAATGGATTTTAAAGCTTCAATTGTTTAACCCCTGATTTCAATATAATAAATAAAGACGGAAATGTTGCCCAAATAACCGCTCTTGCATGGAACGATAACAGCAATTGCCCGCAAATAAAATTTATAAACCACAAGGGTGAAAACAAAGTAGAAAACATAGTCTCGACAACGGCAAATGATTCTTATCGAACACAAGCTCTTAATGATTATCTCTGTCGAACCAATCCGCAATATAAAGAAAATTACAATAAATTAATTAGGGCTGCCGCGAAAAACCAACATTGCATCACCCTTAACGGTAAACAACTGTTTACCGAAAGATTAGCTGTCAAATACTGTGGCGACAAACCCCTCACAAATATTAAGCTTTCGATACTGAAGGGAAAAATCACCGTAGCCCCCGACAAGGGCATCAACAATCCCCAAAAAGGCGATATTCCCTACGGAGACTATCGATTGTTTTACAAAGAAAACCCCAAAATAGAAACGCTGATAAAGATACAACAGTTAAAAAAGCAATACAGAAACATCAGGAATCTAAGCCGCATCCTGAATTCCAACCGCCGCTCAAAAACCTTTCTCAAAACAAAAAAGGGAAACTCCCGAAATTAGCTGCTATCATTTGCTCTGCTGATAAAAAAACTCCCAGAAAAATCTGAGAGTTTTTTTCATAAGCCTTAGAGCGACCGACACTCAAAGTCGGCCGTTCCAAATTTTCACAACCTACTCGTTGGAAGAAGTTTCCAACGCCGCAGTCGCAGCTTCTTCTTTCAAAGACTGAATTTCTTTGTCGTTCTGAGCGGCAACACGTTTCAAAGCACGTAAAACCGTACCTGTACCGGCCGGAATCAAACGACCGACAATAACATTTTCTTTCAATCCTTTCAGAGTATCAACCTTTCCTTCAACCGCAGCTTCGGTCAAGACACGAGTTGTTTCTTGGAATGATGCGGCCGAAATGAATGACTTGGTCTGTAAAGAAGCTTTGGTAATACCCAGCAAAATCGGATCCGCTTGTGCCGGATTTTCACCCTGAGCAATCATCTTGGCATTTTCAGCCTCAAAGATGTCACGGTCAACCTGCTCGCCAACCAAGAATGTCGTATCTCCGGGTTGAGTAACCTCCACTTTGCGCAGCATTTGAGAAACGATAACCTCAATATGTTTATCATTAATCTTAACACCTTGCAGACGGTAAACGTCCTGAACCTCTTTAACCAAGTATTCAGCCAGTTTTTCAACACCCAAAACGCGCAAAATATCATGCGGAGCAGGAGTACCTTCAACCAAGGCATCACCTTTCTTCACAATATCCCCGTCTTGAACAGCCAAATGCCGCCCTTTAGGAATCAAATACTCAATGGTATGTCCTTTTTGCGGAACAACCGTAATGCGTTGTTTAGCCTTGTAATCTTTTCCAAATTCGACCATACCATCAATATCAGATATAATAGCAGGGTCTTTCGGACGACGAGCCTCAAACAGCTCGGCAACACGAGGCAAACCACCGGTAATATCTTTTGTCTTTGAGCTTTCTCTCGGAATACGGGCAATAACGTCACCAACCTGAACCTCATCACCATTATCCACCGACAAAATCGCATCAGCCGACATATAATAACGAACTTCTTTGCCGTTATCAAACGTTACAGGCTTGCCTTTGGCATTTTTCAAAACAATACTCGGTTTCAAACCTGCCGAACCGGAATTTGAACGCCAATCAACAACAACCTTAGAAACAATACCCGTTGTTTCATCTGTTGTTTCACGAACAGAAACATTGTTAATCAAGTCAACCAATTCAACCTTACCGGCTTTTTCTGTAATAACCGGAACAGTAAACGGATCCCACTCGGCAATCTTCTGTCCTTTCTTGACTTTAGCATCTTTGGCAACCAAAACCTTCGCACCGTACGGAATGTGGTGGCGAGATTTTTCGCGCCCTTGAGCATCTTTAATAACGATTTCACAGTTACGGGAAAGAACAATCAAGTGACCGTCTGTATTCGTAACCGTATGATCATTTTCCAATTCCAAAACACCGGCAAACGGAACTTCAACAGAAGCCTGCTCCGCGCCTTTTTGCGCAGCACCACCGATGTGGAAGGTTCTCATGGTCAACTGAGTACCGGGTTCACCGATTGACTGTGCGGCAATAACACCGACAGCCTCACCAATATTGACAGGTGTACCGCGAGCCAAGTCACGACCATAACAAGCGGCGCAAACACCATTCTTGCATTCACAGGTCAAAACAGAACGAATCTTAACTTGTTCAACACCGGCCTTTTCAACAACATCGACATCGTTTTCGTCAATAAGCTTTCCTTTTTCAACCAAAACAACACCTGTTTCCGGATGAACAATATCTTCTTGGATTGTACGACCCAAAATTCTCTCACCGATAGAAACAATCACGTTACCACCGTCAACAACCGGACGAACGATAATGCCTCTGTCTGTGCAACAATCAGCTTCGGTAATAACAACATCTTGAGCAACATCAACCAAACGACGAGTCAAATAACCGGAGTTAGCTGTCTTCAAAGCCGTATCCGCCAAACCTTTACGAGCACCGTGGGTAGAATTGAAGTATTCCAACACGGTCAACCCCTCTTTAAAGTTAGAGATAATCGGCTGTTCAATAATCTAGCCTGACGGCTTAGCCATCAAACCACGCATACCGGCCAATTGGCGCATTTGAGCAGCAGAACCGCGCGCACCGGAGTGAGCCATCATGTAAACAGAGTTGATATAACCATTTTCAGTCTTAGAAATGTTCTTCATCATTTCATCAGCATCATTCTATTTTATGTATCATGTAATATTATAA
>CAZZNV010000013.1:0-31011 GCA_964655915.1 uncultured Azospirillaceae bacterium
GGGGGGGTAAAAACAGTTCCACTCTTTAACAGATCTTTAAAATCCGGTTCTGCATAAGCTGTTGTTGCAGCAAATGCCGCTAAGGAAGAAATCAGATAAAAATTTTTCATGGCCACCTCGTCTGCAGCGTATAAGGGAATATCTTTCAGTTTAACATAATTTCGTTTTCTTGTAAATCCTAATACGAAAAAGTTAATAAAACTGCAACAAAATAAATTATAGTCTAATCATACACTTAGCTGAGAAACGCATTTCATTGCATTTTCTTATAAAGATAAAAATTTTAGTTTACTTCATATATTCGGCTAAATTCCGGTATGGGACGGCCAATTCCTTTTTGTAACAGATTCATTCTCACAAAGCCCATTTCTCCGTTATCTATCATAATTCTGGCCCAAACTTCATCCGGTGTTTTTCCTGTCAGACGCACGGTGGTGGCTTCATCCAAAACACGGATAACATCAAATTCTTTTGACGGTCCGTACATCATGTTTGCCTTAATTTTCAGATGATATAAATGTGAAACATCACTGCGATCAACCGGAATACTTAAAACCTTGCCAACGACAACATCATCAACCGTTTCGCCTCGATTACCAAAGACGACCTCTTGATAATAGTTTATTCGTTTATCTTTCTGAAAAATATATGAAAGGTCAAGCGCTATAATCTTGTCCGACACAAACCACAGCAAGCTTCCCATTATCAAACAAATCGGTATAACCAGCTGCGCTACCCTTACTCCTGTCCAATTCCAATTCTTTGGACGAGAAATATTTTGATTTAGAAATGTCAAAAAGCGCAAAACTAGTTCTTTTTGATTTTCCGGCGCATACATATAAGCCAATGCCGCAGAACGTGCAGCCAAAACTGCCCGCCCTTCCTTAAAGTAAGCGATTGCGTTATGCACAAACAACTGTAAATTTTCTTCCCTTAAATCCACTTTGCGGAAATTTTGCCACAAAACTTTTGCATTTTTGAACAATGACGGAAGGCTCCACCACCCCAGCAACCAATTCATGACCGCTGTTTTTAATTCCCATTTAACAGCCTGACGATAAGTACAATATTTAATAAGACGTGTTTGGGAATATTTCCACAACATTCCTCGCACAGCTTTCGGAGCGATAACCCTTATGTCTGTATCCTCACTGTTTTCGGGGGCTCTTAACGGCACCAAATCTTCTGTCTTAGGGAAATTATCCTCCCCATAAACCATTGATAACAAATCATATTGCAGGCGTTTATTCTCATCTTTCAAAACCTCGTAAGCCTGAGATATTTTTTGAAACACCTCCACCGCACCGGGGGCTTTGTTATAGTCCGGATGCCAAATTTTTGCCAAATCACGGTAGCTACGCTTTATGCTCTCTTCATCAGCATCGGCGGTTAGTTCCAAAATCTTATAATATCCTAAAGAATCCTCGCTCATACGTACATTCCATCTGAAAGTTTATTTTCGTATTGTTTATTATTCTCTATTTTTATAAAATTTTCTTTAAGATTTATGCTTATATTTCCGACATAATCAACCTGAGACAATGTCGATTTGAACAGCTTCATCATTTCGGTGCAAAAGTCAGGGGTCTGCAATTGAGATGTTCGAACAATCAAGTCAAAACGCCGCTCTCCTTTTACGGCGAGACCGTCGAACTGAAATTTTCCCAACCGCGTAAACTCCGTTTCCAACAAAAAGCGTGTCCTTCTTTTGAAGCTTGTCAGTTTCTCATTTTGCCCGTCTTCCCGATTGTTTTTTACGGAAACAAGCAGGGGCATAAAATTATCACCCGTCCATACAGGAACTTGAATCGACTGCCAACTGCCTTTTTCTTGCGTGGAAACAGATAAGAATTGCGTTGCCCGTGCCAAAATCTCCTGCCCTTTAGTATCTGACTGCTTCAGCTCTGCAACCAACGACTTGCCAAGCCAATTTTCAACATTTTGCGAGATGCCGGCTTTAACAAAAGACACCAGAGAGGCTACTAAATTTTTATTAAGCGCCGGGATTTTATTTATTAGTTGCTTCAGAACAATGACATTCTCTTCCACGTCGGGAAGTCTTTCCGAAACATTAAATTTCGGCTCCGATGCAGGAGATGGTATTTTTTTCACCTCAGGGGATATTTCAGACACCTCTAAAAGCGGCTTCAAAACATGAAAAAGCGCGCCTTTTTGCTCATATCTTTCAATTTTTTCAGGCTCTTTGACCAAGGCGGATAAAATATCTTTGACATCGTCGGTCATTTTACCTGAATCTAATATCCTGACAATATCTTCCACACTGTTCTTCGGCGGTAACGTTTGCGAAGCCTCTTCAGCAACAGGAGATATATTTTGAAGCTGAAAAACAACCTTTGTCTGTGGTGGAATTTTTAGCGGTGTTTCGCTTATGACCGTACCCAATGGCGTGGAAAAAATCCGAAAACCCGCTGTTTTTTCAGGCAAAACCGTTCCTTCTATTGTTTGCCCTCGCAAGTTTTGCAATATTTCTGACACTTGTTTAAGTGAATCCGGTGAAAGGGGGTGTTTTTCCGGAACAGAATGCAAAACCTTGATAATTTGTTGTAGTGTTTCTTCCGCTTCAAAAACTTTTGGCGGTGTATCATTTTCTAAGGGCTGCAAGCTTATTGAGAGTTCCGTATTTTTTAAATAAGATGTGACTTGTCGGCGAATATCCGGTCGCACATCGTTTTCAACCATCAGTTCATCCACCACCGCATCCAGCTTTACGGGAAGCAGCTTTGTCTGTTCGGTAACGGTATTTAATTGTTTTATAACAGGGCTTTGCTCTTCATTTGGCACAACGACGGGTTGTTCATTTTTTATCGGCATGGTCTCCGGTTTTTTTCCATCTACTTCAATTACCTGAACAGAGAGTTTGCCTTGGGGGGAATATCCGCTTATCCGTACACTTAACCAATGTTCATCTTGTTCTGGAAATTTTAGCGGCACTTCCGTATTCAGTTTTAGAGGAACTTCTTTTTCGCCCTCCTGCAAAACAAGCATCAACGCATTATCACCCTTTGAATTTTGCAAGCCCTGTACAACTTTTAACATCAAACTCTCACCTATCCTAATTTCAGGAAGAGAGTTGCCGACATCTATTAATTGACCAGAAAGATGTTTGCTCTCCGTTAATTGTATATTCAGCCGGCTTAAAACCGATGCTATCAAACTATCCATTATCAACCAATCTCCTTGCTATGGATAAAACATCTTCCGATGCTTCCGCCGCAGGATAACGGCTGATGACAGATGTTTGGTTGCGAATAGAATCGCGAACCCGTGTATCTTTACGAATAATTCCCAATAACGGAGGGGTAATCTTTAAAAAATTATTGCATGCTTTCAGCAATGTCTCATAAGTACGCTGCCCCTCGCGAATTGAGTTTGACTGGTTTATCACAATATTGATATTGCTTTTCGGGTATTGCATTGTCATAATTTTAATGTAGGCGTAGGCATCGGTCAAAGAAGTAGGTTCGTCCGTACAAACAACGATAATTTTTTCCGCCATGCCTGACAAAATACGGACGGGTTTTTCAACACCGGCTCCCATATCCAAAATGACTTTATTGTAGCCGCTTGAAAGCAGATTCAGGTCTTCGCCTAAAATTTGCAAACGCCCCACCGGCATTGAGGCAAGCCCTGCCGAACCCGAACGGCCGGCAATAACATCAAAGCGCCCCTTATCGTAGTGGTGCACCACCTGATTGAGGCTTAGCTCGCCTGAAATAACGCTTCCCAAATCATATTTGGTCATCAGCCCCAATTGAATATCTACATTTGCAAGCCCTAAATCACCGTCAAACAACAGTGTTTTTTGATGGTGCAAACTTAAAGCATGTGCCAAAGTTATGGAAAACCACGTCTTTCCGACACCACCTTTACCGGACGCCACGGCCAGCATATTCTTTCCTTTTCGCAAACTGCGGGAAATTACTCCTCGGGGGGCTGTTCTAAGTTCTTGCATTGTTTCCATACTTTCCTCTTTTTCTTTTCAGGACAAAATCAACCGAGCCAACGATTTCTTATCAACGGCCGCCAGACCATTGGCAATTGATGCGTTAACACTCGCGGCACACAGCGTTAATCCGCAAATGTGCGCGGCTGATAGCACGGCGCCTATCCTTCTGGTCAAATCCAATCTTGTCGGTAGCAGATACTTGACACCCAAATCTAAAAAAATCTCGGCACTTTCTACCGCCTCCAAGACATTTCTTCCGGCATCCATTATTAAAAACTTATCCCCTTTAACCGCATCGGCAAAAGACAGAACTTTGTCTTGCTCTTTTTCGTAATAAGGGTTAATCCCCGGAGTATCTATAAATATCATTCCATATTGTGTTTCAGCATCTTTAACATAATCAAACAATGCACGCGCCGTTTTTTCAAATTTGAAGTCCACACCCAGTATTTCAGCAAACGCTTGGAGTTGCTTGTTGGCTCCGGCGCGGACATTATCGGTGCTGACAATCGCCGTTTTAATTCCTTTGATTTTAGCCTGAGTTGCCATTTTTGCTATGGCTGTCGATTTCCCGCTGCCCTGCGTCCCCATAAATATTTTTACCTTATGGGAAGAACCGAACAAGTTTTCAAATCGAAACTGGGTAGACAATGCTTGCGATAAAACCTTTTGCTCATCTCCATATCCGCAAGACTGTGCCTCCAAACGACAAGCCGCCAATATCTTTTGGCTGACGGTCTCAACTGTTCCATGGTAGGTTAGACACTCTCGCAAATGCCTTTCATCAAACCTCTCCTGAACATTAATGCCTGTTATTTTTCCAGCGTTATCAAACTCAAAATCTGACGTTTCATCTAAAGCGGCTGTTAAGTGCACCTCGCCGTCTATCATCATATTTTCCAAAATGACGGCATCTGCTCCCAAAGTTGAGCGCACTTGCTGCATTGCCTCACTCATGTCTGCCGCTATGAATTTTTTTATTTTCATCGGCAACTACCTATATCTGACCAATTGTTTTTATCTTGGCTTTCGGATAAATTTCGTTTTGCGACATAACCACGGTCATAGGACGGAAGCGTTCAATAATAGAACGAACAAACGGACGAATCCCCGGACTGGTCAGTAAAACCGGTGTTTCCCCTTTAGCGGCCAACTCCTCAAGAACATTTCGAACCTTGGTGATGAACCCTTGAAGCTGGCTTGGCGCCATCGCCAATTGGCGTTCGTCCCCTTCGCCCACAATAGATTCCGCAAAGGCATGCTCCCATTCCGGAGAAAGGGTAACCAGCGAAATTATGCCAAATTCATTGGCATAGACGTTAGATAATTGACGAGCTAATCTGGCGCGAACATGTTCGGTTATCATCATCAGACTGCGTGTTGTGGTAACGGCTTCGGAAACGCCTTCCAAAATAGTGGGAAGATCACGGATAGAAACTCTCTCTTGCAACAGATTCTGCAAAATTCTTTGTAACGCCCCCAAACTGACCTTATTGGGGATGAGTTCTTTTATTAATTTTTGATTTTCTTTATCCAGTTCATCTAACAGTTTTTGGGTCTCAGCATAAGACAACAATTCCGGCATATTGTCTTTAACAAGTTCCGTTATATGAGTGGTAACAACCGTGGCCGGATCAACAACCGTGTATCCTCTAAACATCGCCTCTTCGCGATATGAGGCATCAATCCACATTGCTTTTAATCCAAAAGTCGGTTCTGCCGTGTTCTCTCCCGGAAGATTTATCGGTTCGCCTCGGGGATCCATAACCAATAACTTGGTCGGACGTAATTCCCCTTTGCCGGCGCGAACTTCTTTGATGTAAATATTATACTCGTTAGCCTCCAGCTGCATATTATCTTGAATACGAATCGCCGGCATAACAAAACCCAGTTCTGAGGCAAGAGCCCGTCGGAGAGCCTTAATCTGGTCTGTCAATTTGCGGTTACTTTCCTCATTGATAAGCGGTAGCAAACCATATCCTATTTCCAACCGAATTAAATCTACCCTGAGAGCGGTAGAAATCGGCTCCTCCGCCGTGCCCGCAGCCTTTCCCTGTTTTTGTTCCTGTTCAAGGACCTGTTGTGCCTGTATCTGCATCTCTTTTTGCCGCTTGTCCAGATAATAGGCTGTTGTGCCGGTCAGTGCTGACAGCAAAACAAACGGAACAAAAGGTGTTCCCGGAAGCATTCCCAAGGCCAACGCTAAAAATGAGCTCATTCCTAAAGCTTTAGGATAATTGGCAACCTGATCAAACAGAACTTTATCCGTTGAATCCGTCATACCCGCTTTTGAAACTAAAATACCGGCCGCTACGGAAACAATCAACGCCGGAACTTGGGACACCAAACCATCACCAACCGTTAAACGCAAATAGGTTTCACCCGCTTGCGTAAAGCTTAAATCATTTTGAACCATACCGATAATAATACCGGCAACGATATTAATGAATACAATCAACAGGCCGGCTATGGCATCGCCTCGTACAAATTTGGACGCACCATCCATAGCTCCGTAGAAAGAGCTTTCTTTTGACAAATCTTCCCGACGCTTACGTGCCTCATCTTCTGTAATCAGACCAGAGGATAAATCGGCATCAATGGCCATTTGTTTGCCGGGCATGGCATCTAAGGCAAAACGGGCGGCAACTTCAGCAATACGGCCGGAACCTTTGGTAATAACCACAAAATTAACCAGTACCAATATCGCAAATACAATAACACCGATGACGAAATTATTACCCATGATAAAACCGCCAAAGGCCTTTATAACTTCACCCGCGGCATCCGCCCCCATATATCCCCTTGACAAAATCAACCGCGTTGAAGCCAAATTAAGTGATAATCGATACATGGTTGTAATCAATAAAACCAAAGGAAACGAACTGAATTCTACCGGTTTTTCTATAAAAATAGACATCATCAACACAATACAAGACATTGTGATGGAAAAAGCCAGCAATACGTCTAACAACCAAGACGGCAAAGGCATAATTAAAATAACCAACATCAATATGATGGCTACGGCAAAAAATATGTCACCGCGTCTGGTTGCATCCAGAAACAGCTCTTTAATGCCTTTGCTGCCAAACATATTTTGCGCCTGTTTTGCCATTGGTTATTGCATTACCCTTCAGAAGAAGGAAAGTTAAAACCTTCTTCCTGATATTGTTTAAGTTTGTTGCGCAGAGTCCGAATTGAGATACCTAAAATTCCGGCGGCGGTCGTTCGATTACCCATGGTATGCTTTAAGGTATCGATAATCAATTTCCGCTCCATACCGGCTACTGTTTGCCCCACTTGAGCCGGAGTATCATTTTCCGATTTCGGTTCTTGGTTAATTACCGCTTCCGGATTGGTCAGAATTATGGCATCTTTTCCGATAACATCACCGGTGCTCAGTAAAACAGCTCTATGCATCGTATTTTCAAGCTCACGCACATTTCCCGGCCATAAATAATTCAACAAAGCCTCTTCAGCCTCGGCAGAAAGATCCTTCATCGGCAAATCGTTTAATTCCGAATATTTTTTTATAAAGTGCTTTGCCAAAACCACAATATCTCCCGCACGGTCTTTTAACTCCGGAATATTGATGTTTATTACGTTTAAACGATAGTACAAATCCTGACGGAAACTACCATTTTTAACGGCTTCTTCCAAATTGCGGTTAGACGTGGCAATAATACGCGTGTTGACTTTAATCGGCGCTTTACCACCGATGCGGTCAATTTCTTTTTCCTGAATTGCACGCAAAAGCTTTGCCTGAATGCCAATATCCATTTCGGATATTTCATCTAACAGCAATGTTCCCTCTGAGGCTTCTTCAAACTTTCCGATACGTCTGGACACTGCACCGGTAAAAGCCCCTTTTTCATAACCAAAAAGCTCTGATTCCAACAAAGTTTCCGGAATCGCCGCGCAATTAACCGCTACAAATTTCTTATTTGCCCGTTTGGAATTATCATGAATAAAACGAGAGAAAATTTCTTTACCCGTTCCTGATGCTCCCGTCAGCAAAACGCTTGCTTCCGACGGAGCTATTTGTTTTGCCATTTTCAGAATATTTTCGGTTTTTTTATCACCGTATATCAGGGCGTGATTTTCCCTTGTTGCCGCGGCAAGAACTGCCCCAATCAATTCCGGATCAGGAGGGAGAGGAATATACTCCTTGGCTCCGGCTTTGATAGCTTTAACAGCCAATGTCGGGTCATTAGCGACACCACAGGCAACAACCAAAACGTTAATCCGTTCATTTTCGAGTGAAGAGATAAACTTATAAACATCTAGCTTGACGTCTATCATTACCAATTCAACCGTTTTTCCGGAACGTAAAAACTCTAACCCGGCCTCTACGGAATCAGCCAGAGAAACGTGTCCGCCTTGAGCTATCGCGATTTTGCTCGCTGCTCCAATTTGCCCGCTCAGAGTTCCTACGATTAACAATTCCATTGCATCAATCCGTTATTTGGTTACCGTTTTGACAATCTCTGTCATGGTTATTCCAAGTTTGTCGTCGACAACGACAACTTCGCCACGAGCAACCAAGTTATTGTTAACATAAATGTCTATCGCTTCGCCGACTTTACGATCCAGTTCAATAATAGCTCCTTTGTTCAGTTTCATAAGCTGGCTGACTTTCATATGCGTTTTTCCCAAAATCGCAGAAACCTTAACCGGAATATTATAGACAGCCTCTAAGTCGCCGGTTGAGCTTGGAATATCAAAATCTTCCAAGGCCGCTTCCCTACGCAAAACAGGCTCTCCGTCCGTTAAGTTGCTTTCGCTCAGCTCGTCAAGCTCTAAATTTGTATCCATGTTCCCTCTCTCTTTTTATTTTATGGGTTTATCATTCAGCAATTTGTCTACTTTTTCAAGCATTTTATCCGAGTTTCTCTCTACTCCGCCATTCAACCACTCTACCCGACAATCAGCAGGTGAAAGGCTTTCATCTTTATGAATGGCTATCTTTCCTTCAAAATCATTCTGCGCCGCCAGTTTTGATATAATCTCCGAAGCCGGACGCACCATAGACGGATTGAAAGAGAAAGATAAACGCTCCTCACCGCAAAAATTAGCAAAATTGTCTTGCAAAAACTTTTCAATTACGGTTTGCGCCTGAGATGCTTCCAGGGTTGGCAGAATATGTTTGACTATCTCAACAGACATTCTTAAATATTCCTCTTCCAAAGTGACGGCTCGCTCCTTAGATGCAACAAACAAAGCTTGCAAAACATCGCTGATTTTTGCCAAAAGTTCTTGAGTCTGTGCCTCTTGCTCTGTCGATGCCGACTTCACCCCTTTTTCATATCCCTTTTCTTCTGCTCGTCTGACCTCTTCATCCAATTGAGCCTGACTGTACGAGACTTCCGGTTCAACGCTAACGGTATTTTCGAATTCTGTTTCCTGTTCAAGTGTTGTAACAGCTATTTCCGAAACATTCGGAGTTTCTTCAACACTTTCACCGACAGCTGTTTCAACATAAGAAGGCGTTAAGCTCTCAATTTCTGCGACAACATCCTCTTCTTCCAGAGTTTTTTCACTACTGGAAATCACAAAATTATCGAACATAAACTTTTGAAACTCAGCCACCCGTTAATGCTCCTGCCAAACTAATAAATCAGCTCATCATTATCTTTGCCTTCGCTGATGATAATCTCACCGCTATTGGCCAAGTCTTTGGTGGTTGTGACAATATATTGCTGGGCTTCTTCAACATCACGCAAACGAACAGGCCCCATTGCATCCATATCTTCTTTGATGATTTTTCCGGCACGAGAAGACATGTTGTTGAAAAACAGCTCTTTGATTGTGTCTGATGCACCTTTCAGGGCAACCGCCAATTTATCTTTATCCACATTACGCAATAAAACTTGAATCCCTTGTGCATCAACTCTGATGAGATCTTCAAACGTAAACATCAAAGATTTAACTCGTTCGGCGCTCTCTCTATTACGTTCTTCCAAGGCTTCCATAAAACGGGTTTCCGTACTGCGATCCAATGAATTGAAAATATCAGCGATAAGTTCATGCGAATCGCGACGGGTCGATTTGGACAAGTTGCTCATAAACTCTTTTCTTAGTGTTTTTTCCAAACCGTCCAACACCTCTTTTTGGACAGAGTCCATCCGCAACATGCGCATCAAAATTTCCATGGCAAAGTTCTCCGGAAACAACGCCAGAACTTTTGCTGCATGCTCCGCTTTGATTTTGGAAAGAATAACGGCTATCGTCTGCGGATATTCGTTTTTGAGATAATTGGCTAAAACATGCTCGTTTACATTTCCCAGTTTATCCCACATTGTACGGCCGGCCGGCCCGCGAATTTCTTCCATAATGACGGAAACGCGATCTTTATCCAATGCCTTCGCCAATAGCCTTTCCGTGCTTTCGTAAGTTCCGATGAGGGTTCCTGTATTAGATATTTTATCGGTAAATTCTTGTAAAAGCTGCTCAACAACATCAGAATTTATTTTACCGAGGCTCGCCATAATAACGGAAAGCTCTTTAATTTCCTCATCATCCATCAAAGAGAACAACTGCGATGAACGCTCTTCATCTAAAGACAACATCAAAATGGCGGCTTTTTGCTGCCCAGACAAAAGATTAAAATCATCTACCACATTTTGTTTCATCTTTCAGCCCCCTAAATATCATTATTATATAGCCAGCTTCGGACAATGTTTACAGCGGCATCCGGGTTTTTCTCAACAATATTGTTCAGTTTCTTTAAAGACGACACCTTGACGCGTCCGTCAATTTTGTTCAGATTAACAAGTTCTTCATCTCCCGAATCGTCATTTAAGAAGTTTGACAACAGCAAGGCATCATCATCTAAATTACCCGTCAGCAATTTATCTCCATTAACAGCCGGAGTTTCAAAAGCATTTTTAATGAGCGGACGGATAACCAGTAAGATGACCAAAATCGCCACAAACGCAACGCCTAATCCCTCGCCCAAACGCATTATTTCAGATTTTGTGAAGCCCATGTACAAAATCTCTTCCACTTTGGCGTCATCACTACTCATGGAAGCAAAGCGCATGTTCTCAACCTCGACCATATCACCGCGCTCAACATTATAACCTACCGCAGATTTAACCAAATCAGCAATTTTTTCCATTTCATCATCTGTACGAGGGCGGTAGACTTCTTTGCCGTCAGCATCTTTCTCATAGACCCCGTCGACCATAACGGCAACCGTCAATCTTTTTATAGTTCCGGCACTTTTGACCTTATTACGAACGACTTTAGATATTTCGTAATTTATGGTCTCTTCGGTTTTAGAACTTTGGTTATACATACCTGAATTGCTTGAAACCATGTCTCCGTTCGGAATATTTTGTGCCACTGTTACCGGTTGGATATTTTGTCCTGAAGTTCCATCTTCCGTAATGGTGGCTTGTGAACGAACAACCTGACTTTCAGGATCATAGATTTCCTCATTGGTCACAACCTGATCAAAGTCCATTTCAATATTTACTCTGGCTTGTGCTCGCCCTTGTCCGACGGTTTTCTCCAACAAATTCTGAACACTCAGAGCCATCTTTTGCTCTTGTTCCAAACGCATTTGTTCATTGTTAGCATTTTTAATATTCTCGTCATCTTCATCATGTGTGAGCAAATTTCCCGCACTATCCACAATGGAAACATTTTTAACATCAAGCTTTGGAACAGCCGCAGCCACCAACTTTTGAATAGATTGTATATTTTGCTGGCTCAGTGTTCCTTTTACCGTCTTAATAACGACGGAAGCCGACGGTGTTTGCTCTTCACGGGAAAACATCTCACGCTTGGGAAGAACCAAGTGAACTCTTGCAGAGCGGATATTATCCACTGAACGAATCGTCCGTGCCAATTCACCTTCCAAAGCACGGATGAGGTTAACATTTTGCACAAAATTGGTTGAACCAAGGGCATCTGTGTTATCAAACAGTTCGTATCCCACATTGGATCCGGCAGAGGCTAAAGCCAATTCCGCAGTATCAATACGCAACCGACTTACATCGTCAGCGGGCACCAGAATTTCCGCTCCGTTTTGCGTTAGACGGTATTTCGTTCCCGAAGCCTCAAGTCTGGATATAATTTGTTTAGCATCTTCAGGCTCCAAGTCAGTGTACAAAACAGCGTAATCGCGCGAAGTCATCTTAACGCCGATATACACAAAAAAGCTGACTAGAAAAATAACGATTGCCGCAATTGAGGCCAGACGCCCGGGCGACAAATTTTTAAGTGATTGCAATAAGTTATTCACTTTATTCCCCAATATATATACCAAACAGCTTTTCCCTCAAGCTGCTGATGTTTCCCCATTTTCATTTAAGTTTTAGCTTACTTTTTCTATTTTAGGAAACACTTTGTTTAAGATATCAACACAGCTGTAATATTCATAAAAAAAACAGCCACAACGCTAAAAAACGTCGTAGCTGTTTTTATACACGGCAAATTTTAGAGCGATTTTAAGATATAATTACTGACGGTTTCACTGTAAAATGACGGATCACTCACCGCTTCGCCCTCGGCAATCTTCGCCTGATCCAAAATAATTTTGGAAACTTCTTCAATTTTATTCTTATTGCTTTTATCTGCCGTCATATCCGCTAACTTCATAATTAACGGGTGATACGGGTTAAGCTCTAAAATACGCGTGCTTGCAAAAGCGGCTTTTTGTTGATGATTCCTCATCAGCCGTTCCAAATGAATGCTCATTTGTCCGTTTTCAGCTCTCAGGCTTGCCGGAGATTTGGTGAGTTTATCTGTTGTTGAAACTTTACCAACCTCGTCCTTGAACAGCTCCGTCATTAAATCTATCAATTTTTGCAGGCTTCCTTCATCAGCTTTTTTATCTTTTCGCTCTAAGGATAGGTCTTCTGCCTGGCTAACGTGTTTGACGGCATACCCTTTATAGTTCGGCAATGTCTGCGGCCAGAATTCGTCTATGGGATCCGTCAACAGCAAAACTTCAATTCCTTTATTTTTGAAAGCTTCAAGTTGCGGGTTGTTTGACAAGACACCGACATTATCTCCGGTAATGTAATAAATAACTTTTTTATCATCTTTAATGCGCGAAATATACTCATCCAACGTGGTCAAGCGTTCAGCATCGTGTGTTGAGGAAAAAAACGACAAAGCCGCAATCTGTTCGCGATTGGAAAAATCTTCATAAATACCTTCTTTAAACGCAATTCCGAAATTTTTCCAAAACTTCATATAATCCTCATAATCTTTGCTGCGTTTTTGCAATTCTTTCAGCAGACGAGAAACCGTTCCATGCTTTATTTTTTCGATTAAAGCGCTGTGCTGCAACATTTCTCTTGAGATATTCAGCTGTAAATCCGCCGAATCGATAACCCCTTTTACAAAACGCAAATAAGACGGCATCAACTCTTCAACTTTATCCGAAATAAACACCTTATTTACATATAGCTTGAGTCCGTTTTTTTTATCCGGCTGAAACAAGTCATACGGTGTTTCCGAAGGAATATATAACAACCCCGTATATTCCATGTTTCCTTCTGCTTTGAAATGCAGGGTCATCCACGGATCATCAAAATTTTTAGAAATGTGACGATAAAATTCTTTATATTGTTCTGATGTAATGTCCGATTTGTGGCGTGTCCACAGAGCTGATGCCGTATTAACGGTTTCTTCTCCGGCCGCACCCAAATTCAAAACAATCGGATAACTTATATGATCGGAATAAGTACGGATAATGTGCCGCAGATAGATTGTATCAACATAATTTTTTTCGCCCTCTTTCAGAAACAGCTTTATATCCGTACCGTTACCGGGGCGTTCAGCCGAACTGATTTCAAAACCGCTTTTTCCATCTGAAACCCATTTCCAGGCCTGTTCTTCACCGGCTTTGCGCGTGATAATTTCCACCTTGTCCGCAACCATGAATGCCGCATAGAATCCCACACCGAACTGTCCGATAAGTTCCACCCCCGAACCGTTATCCTTCACATTACGGATAAAATCCGCTGTACCTGATTTTGCAATTGTTCCCAGATGATTGATTAAATCTTCTTTGTTCATGCCTATGCCGTTGTCTGAAATCGTCAGCGTATTGTGCTCGGCATCCGGTGTAACCGTAATTTTGAACGCGCCGCTGTCTTTGGCGATGTCAGGGTGGGTTAATGCCAGATATTTAAGTTTGTCACAGGCATCTGAGGCATTTGAAATCAGCTCTCGTAAAAAAATTTGTTTTTCCGAATACAGTGAGTTAACCACAATATCCAGCAGCTTGCTGACTTCCGCCTGAAATTCCAACTTATCTGACATTTTTACATTCTCCTTAAAAATTCTAGCCTAAAGTATATATGGGTATAAATACGCTAAAGTGCAAGTTTGAAATACAATTTATTTTTTTCTTGATTTATTTAACAATAAAGGTAAATTGGAGAGGATTTTTTATGACTAAATCTTATGGGAGATAATTTATGGTATCTGTTGTTAATGGTGATGCTTGCGTAAAATGCAAAACTTGTGCTGATGTTTGTCCGGTTGATGCATTTCACGAAGGTGAAAATCAGTTGGTTATTGACCCTGACACATGCATCGGCTGCGGTGTTTGCATTTCCGAATGTCCGCAAAGCGCAATTGCCCCTGATGATGAATCTGAAGAAAAATGGGTTGAATTTAATGCCGAACAGGCAAAAGTTTGCCCGAATTGCAACGAGTAATTTTCTTGAATTTAAACAAAAGGGTGTTCTGTTATCAGAACACCCTTTTGTTTTGATTTACTTACCCCAAGTATCCGGGGTTTTACGCCATTCCGCCAGCAGAGCAAGTTCTTCTTCCCCGAACAGGTTTTGCTTGCGGGCAGCTTCCACGATTTTTGAGTAGTTCGTAACGGTGTTCAGTACGACACCGGCATCGGCAAAAGCCTGCTCGGCCTTGTCAAACCCGTAACTCATGATGGCTGTCATATTCAGGACGTTTGCGCCTCGTTCTCGCAAAGCCTCTACCGCTGACAATGAAGAGCCTCCAGTGGAAATGAGGTCTTCAATCACCACAACCTGATCGCCTTTGTTGACCACACCTTCGATGCGATTACCCAGCCCGTGATCTTTGGCCGCGGAACGCACATAGGCGAACGGTTTATACAGAGCATCGGCCACAAGAGTACCCCAAGCAATAGCGCCGGTTGCCACTCCGACAATGCAGTCGATTTCACTCTCGAGGGATTCCGATAGGAGTAAGTCCATGAGAGCGCAGACAACGTCATTGCGAATTTCGGGGTATGACAAAAGTTGTCTGTTATCACAGTAAATCGGTGATTTCCAACCTGAAGCCCATGTGAAAGGGGCTGACGGCTGTAACTTAACTGCTCCGATTTCAAGCAGTGTCGCTGCGTAATGATCCATAAAAAAAATAATTTAAAAATTACTAAATAGCTGTGGGCTAACATATACAAAAAACCACCTTTGTCAATCCCTTGTTTGACTTTTATTTTCTTGATTTTTTATTTTTTTTCCATACAATGCCGTTGAGTTTGTTAAAATTATGTCTAATTTAATTCTTAATACATGAATTATTCTGAAATTGTTGAGCAGATTGCTCTTAAAGGATCGTTCTTGTGCGTGGGACTCGACAGCGACAATGCCAAGCTTCCCATTTGTCTGAAGGAACGCCGTCCGTGGGAAAGTCTTTATAACTTCACCCAAAAGATTGTTGATGCCACTGCCCCCTACGCGGTTGCATTCAAACCCAACGTAGCTTTCTATGAAAGCTTGGGCAAATGGGGTTGGGAAGTGCTGTCTTGTGTTGTGGAACACATTAAAAGACATTATCCGGAGATTCTTGTCATTGCCGATGCCAAACGCGGTGACATCGGGAACACATCGTTAAAATATGCTCATACATTCTTTGAAGAGCTTGATGCCGATGCGGTTACCGTTGCCCCCTATATGGGAAAAGACAGTGTACAGCCTTTCTTGGACTATGAAGACAAATGGACCGTTATTCTGGGTCTGACGTCCAATGCCGGCAGTGAGGATTTTCAGATGGCGGAGCTTGCCGACGGACAAAAGCTTTATCAAAAGGTGATTGCAACAGCAGCTTCTTGGGGCAGCGTGGATAACACGATGTTTGTGGTGGGCGCCACCAAAGCGGAAATGTTGAAGGACATTCGCAAAATTGTCCGCGAACACTTCTTGCTTGTTCCCGGTGTCGGAGCCCAAGGCGGAAGTCTGGAAAAAGTTGCCCAGTACGGAATGAACCAATCCTGCGGTCTGTTGGTTAATGCGTCCCGTAGCATTATCTACGCCTCCAGCGGCAATGACTTTGCTCAAGCTGCGGCTTTGAAGGCTCAGGAGATGCAACAGCAAATGCGGGCATTACTCATTAAGCACAGTTGCATATACGAGTAATACGCGCCTCAAATTCAAACCTCTTCGCACGAAGAGGTTTTTTTGTTGCAAAATTTACCGTTTTAAACTAAACCTTGAATAAGGAAAAAAATAAATAAGGTGAAAAAGATATGATAACCAAACCTCAAGAAACAACCTATTATGATGTTGTCGGTATCGGTAATGCTGTTGTGGACGTTTTGGCCAAAGTGGGCGAAGGCTTTTTGAAAGAACGTAAGCTGTCCAAAGGCGGCATGACACTGGTAGACGCCGCCACAGCCGGAAAAATTTATGCAGACTTGATTCCTGAACGCGAGGTTCCCGGCGGTTCGGCCGCCAATACGGTTGCCGGTTTGGCTTCTTTGGGCGGCGCTCCGGCGTTTATCGGGAAAGTTCATGATGATGAACTGGGACAGATTTTTACTCGAGATATAGGGGCTGCCGGCGTTGACTTTTTTACCCCGCCGCTTAATGAAGGTCCGGTCACCGGACGCAGCATTATTTTGGTTACGCCGGATGCCCAACGCTCTATGTTTACTTATCTCGGCGCGTCTAAAAAACTGTCTGCTGCCGATATTGATGAAAACATTATTAAAGCCAGCCGTATAACTTATCTTGAGGCCTATTTATGGGACGAAGAATGCGATAAGGACGCGATGATTCGCGCCGCCCAAATTGCGCATGAATACGGACGCGATGTGGCTTTCAGTTTGTCTGATAAATCATGTGTTGACCGTCACAGATCTGAATTTTTACAGTTTGTAAAGGAACACGTTGACATTTTGTTTGGTAATGAAGACGAGTTGGTTTCACTTTTTGACGGTGAAGATTTTTACAGAGCGCTTGATAAAATCAAGAACGATGTTGATATTGCCGCCATTACCCGCGGTGCGAAGGGATCTGTTATTGTCAACGGGCGCACCAAGACGTTTGTTGAAGCCGAAAAGGTTGAAAACGTGATTGACACCACCGGCGCAGGAGATTTGTATGCCGCAGGTTTTCTCTATGGCCTCACTCAAGGGAGAAGTTTGGGAACTTGCGCCATTATCGGCTCTATTGCGGCGGCGGAAGTTATCGGGCACTACGGCGCACGCCCTGAGGTAAGCTTACGCGGATTGGTTCGCAATAAGCTGTTATCTTACGGCAAGCGGGCATAGCAGACCTGAACCCATAAAATATTTTCGTACAAAAAAAGCTCCGTAAAAAACGGAGCTTTTTTTATCGCTTAATTGATTAGAACGTGAAGCGAAGACCGCCGTAAACTTCGTGAACATCAAGCGTTGCACCGCCGATTTCACCCATATCAAGGTAGCGGTAACCAGCATCCAAGTTAACACATTTGTTCAAGCGCAAAGACAAACCGGCACCCAACATCCAGCTGAAGTTGTTGTCATCTTCATCTTCTGACTTAACACCGTTATTATCAATATTTTCCAATGTCAAACGGCTCAAGCCGATACCGCCGGTAATGAACGGACTAATCCAGTAGTTCGGCATAAAGTCGATGTAAGCATTCAACATAAATGAATCTGCATCTAACTTAACAGAGTGCGGGAAACCTACGCTTCCTGTTTCAACACGGTATGTGTCATCAATACTGTCACGGTAAATATATTCACCTTCCAAACGGAAATATTTGTATTTGTAACCCAGAGCCCCTGAAATATGCCATACATCACCAAAATCTTCACGAGCATTGCTGCCTGCGTTATCTTTCTTTTCATTATCCAAATTCATATTGGTATTGCCGCCTCTAATACCAAGATAAAATCCGTCACGAGCCGATGCATTAGACACAACGGCAGAGGTCAAAACTAGCGCTGATGCAGCAGCAAGTAAAACTTTTTTCATATTAGTCTCCAATCTATTTGCGAAATTTTGTCTATTTTATATACTAAAAAAATTCGTTTATCAAGTATTTTTTCTCGTTTTATTGATTTTCACTATAAGAACAATATCTTATTATTTTATTAACAGGTGTCTTTTTTTTACATTCTTAATTATGCATAAACAAAAAATTAGAGTAGATAAAATAAATTCTACGACTATAATGTATGTGTTTTTTGTTTCTGGAAAGGAGAACTTTGATGAAGCGCTTTCTTGCTTTAGTACTCGGCTGTTTTATATTGACAACCTCAGTTTCCGCACAAGAGAAAAGCACTGCCTCCTCAACAGCAAAGCCCAAAACCATTCTGGAGGGCATTAGCAAAGCTATCGGGCAATCGGCTTTGCAAAATATTACCGATGCCGAACAAGTTTTTTGCTATCAGATAACCAATAAGCCCGATAACTATACGGGATATACACTGGACGGCATGGCGGTTTCCGGTTTTTGCGGTGTTATCAACAAAGAGCTTACCAGCATGGTGATTGACGAACTGTTCTCCAATCCGGACGGAATTCTTTTCGACCAAACCGAAGATTGCGTTATTCGTCCCAAAATCATGCTGCGTTTTGTTCGCGGTGTTGATATGACCGATGTGTTGTTGTCGTCACCGTGCCATGCTTTTGCTATCTTTTACGGTGGAAGAATTAACGCGTTTAACGCTAAACCGGCGGCTCCCATTATTGACGCTTTGGTCACCCCCTTGCAACGCAGTCGCATAGATTTTGCCTCTCCGGCGTTGTTAAACCAGCTGTTGCCGGTTGGGATTGCACAGACAGAGGAGCAAAAGCGCTTGCTTACGCAAAAGAACGAACCCATTCGCAATTGGGTAAAACAACAGCAAAAAGAGGAAGAGAGCGCTAAGCGTACGGGCTGGAACAAGCTGAAAAGCAAAAAGTAAGCTGTGGTGGTGCGTGGCGTGTGCAGTGCGTGGCGCACAATATATTAAGTGCGCGTGGCGTAATGTGGCGTGGTGCGGACGAAAGCTGTGCGGATTAGAACAATTGCAAGACGGATTGCGCCGCCTGAGCCGCCAGGCTTAGAGAGTTAACCCCCAGCATTTGTCTGGTTTGCAGAGCCAGCATGTTGGCGGATTCTTCGTTCATATCCGCCAAGGTCAGGTTATCGGCGCCTTCTTGCAGAACGTTTATCAAGTTTTCCGTAAAGTTTTGTCGGGTTTGGATTATGGTATAGCTGGTTCCCAAATCACTAGCCACGCTCCGCAGTTTGTTAATGGCGGCACTGACTTCGTTCATTGAAGTCAAAACATCGTCCATCGTTTCCCACAACGCCGGATTCAGCCCCAGTTGCATTGAGGATATATCGCCCACGGAGACGGTGTATTTACTGTCGCGGGTTTCGTTAAAGGTAACGCTCAAACTGTTGCCACTGAGCAGATTTATACCCTTGTAAGAGCTGTCTTGAATCAAGCTATCATATTGTTCCAGCGCGCGGTTAAAACGCGACTGAAACGCCTCGGTTTGAACTTCGGCAAATGCGGCATTCGCATCAGCAACGCTCACGCCACGTATAGCTGAAGGATTTAAGGCGTCCAACATCTTCAAATCTGCGTAGTCCTCAACGCCTTTGATATTGTCATACATATTATCACCGGTTGACCATTGCGAATATCTTGAGCTGCCGCTGTACGGATTGGCGGGATTGAAGTTTCCGACTTGGTTATATGAGTTGAATCTGTAATCTTTTAAATTGACAATCTTCACATCTTTGCCGTCGTCTGACACCCAAGTCACCACGCCCAGAGCCGTCACTTTTTTTCCCGCAGCTGTCGCTGCGGACTTCGCACTATTGTATTCTGCCGCCGTGCCATGCGCTAAATCTCCGTCCGCGTTGATATAGACCACATCGGCTATATTCGGCTTCTCTGAAGCCGCCCCACCGGCGTTAACGCCGGTAGGAAGGGTTGAAGAGTCGAACCCATTTTCTAAAAGCTGGAAACTACGCACGTAGTAGTAGTCGTCCTTACTGTAGTTGCTGCGGTAGCCGTTACCGGTATTGAGCCGCCATGAACTGTTACTGTTATACTCAGAAGACGACCAATAGTACTTGTTGTACATTGTTTCACCACCAATAGCTGTAAGCGTGTCATTGATCTTCTTCATATTGCTATCTGCATAGGCAGCTGCGCCGGAGGTGCCATATCCTTCGGTCATCTCTGTGGTATCGGTACCGTACATCTCCATTAACTCGCCGATGGAGGGCAAGTACCAATCGCCTTCACCCCAATGTTCACCGTTTACATCAACATAAAACTGAGTGGTCGCATAGGCTGCCAGAGCCTCCTCACCCAATTGTCCTACAATCGCCGCGGTATTTGCTTTGCCGTCATATAATGCCGACGGCCTGCTCGCCGCATGCGTTGCGGACAGCTCCACGCCCTCTATCGCGCCGTTTTCACCGGTTATGGCTGCATACGCAACTTTGGCATTGGTATCAATCCCTATTCCGTTAATCACAGCGCTACCGTACTGCGCATTCACCCCCACAGCTATGGCATCTTTACGCCCCTGAAACGACATGCTGACACGATTTATATTAACATCCTCATTTGACAAATATATACCGACAAATTCACTGGTATCGCCGGATATTTTAATGTCAACATTCTCAATTGTTCCGCCGGCTTCACAAAAATTAATGGCTGTTGCGTAATCTCCTGTACCATTCATGACAATTTCGGCATTTTTTAAAGTGAAATTCTGCGTTTCAATATAGCCCAAACCGCTAGATGACTCCAAACGAATATTTTCGATTGTTACATTGCTTCCGTATAATTCCAAATAGTTGTATTTGAATATATGGCCGCCACCGTTCAGCGTGACACCGGCTCCCTCAATGGCAAAATAATCATCATCAACTATTATATCCGATGTCAGAACCAACTTGGCGCCGTCGGTATTAAACCGAGCCTGTATCTCATCATAACTCATATCCGAGTTGATTTCCTGGTAGCCCTGTGCCAACAGCTCTTCAACATTATTCGTCAGCTCCGCCACGTTTGACAGCGGCTGTTTTACCGAATCTGACAAGGTCTGATTCGCTATGGATTGCATTTGTTCCAACAAAGATGTGGCGGTTTCCACACCCTGTGTGGCCGCCTTTATCGTCTGAACACCCTGACCCATTGCGTCCAACAATGACATCAGGTCTGATGCCCGATTCGTTAAGGATTTTGCCGTATAGAATGATGATGGGCCGTCTAATGCGCTGTTTATCTTTTGGCCCGTGGACAACCTGTTTTCCGTAACATCCAACAAGCTCGCTGTTCTCTTCAAACTCAGCAAGTTTGTTCGCATTGATGATGTTAACGTTACCTGTTCCATTGAGGTTCTCCTCAACTTTGTTCACATACCTCTATACCTTCTGTACCTTTTAGAGTAACACAATCCTTCCTTTTTGTAAAGAGGGTTCTTGCCCGCCCTTCTTCTAATCTTTCATATTCTTATACTTTTTGCGCCATGATGTTGCCTGTTTGGAAACATTATCCATCAACAGGCTTATTTGCGCCAGTTTTTTAACCGATAAAACCCCTAAATCCACACACAGACGAAACTCTATGCGCAACATTTCAAACGCGGCTATAAAGTTGTCTAAATGTTCAACACGCTTTTCTACCGAAATATTGGCGTTGTACAGTTCTCGAAACATGTTTAAACAATCTCGTTTCATGTCCTGTCCTAAGGTATATTTAACATCTCGATTGAAAAGCGCTGTTTCTTTATAAACTTGAAGCAGTAAAAGATATGAATCCCGATAAATCGGAAGCTGACTATATAAAACCATTTTTATCCTTTCAGTTTTTTTATTAGTTTTTTGAGTTGTTTTTTTCGATTGTATCTTTGCCGGCGTAGCTCAAACTGTTTTTGTTTGGACGGCATAAACCGTTTGTCAACCGCAAATTTTTTGGCATCAGGCCTAAGCTCAGACACTATGCCCAATGTGGTTTTGTCGAGCTCTTGCAAAATTTTACACCTTAACTTGTAGGTGTTATAGTGTCGCATAGCTCCCAAATATGAATTTACGGACGAAACAAAGGAAGGTAAACCCGACAAAAAACTTTTTACACTTTTTAACAATCGAGGAAGATGAATATTAATCTTTTGATATAAGTTGCCTTTACTCCGATTTCCGACATATATACAATGGCGTTTGATGATGGCACCTATGAACGAAACACCTTTGCTCCAATGCTGCAAATAAAATTTTTGCGGGTGTAATGAAAGACCAAGTCTTTTTTGCAAAAAGGCGTTTATCTTTTCGCGAGCCTCCAACAAAACCGCTTTATCCTGATGAATGAGCACAAAATCATCAACATAGCGCCCGTAATGCTCTATTTTGAGTTCTTCTGTTACATAGCGGTCCAGCGCATTCAGATAAAAATTTGCAAAAATCTGCGATGTCAGATTCCCTATCGGCAAACCACGAAACTTTTCCGCCCAAAACAAACTTTTATAAAATGGTAAGCCGTTCCAATCCGAGCGTTTGCCCTTTATATGACAATTGTTCTCCGGCGCATTATATATGATTTGTTTAACTAAACGCAGTATGATGCGCTTATCCGGATGTTGGTAGTTTTCAGAAATAAATTCAAGTAGTCGATGATATAAAATGTTTTTATCTATCTTCATGAAAAACGAACGAATATCCAGTTTCATGACGTAACAATCACGGGTAAACGCCTCAGAACAAGCCTCCAGTTTTGAACTTATGCGGTTTACCCCATACAAAATCCCCTTACCCTTCCGACAACTGTAACTGTCTTCAATGAAAAAACTTTCAAAAAGAGAATTAAGCTTTGACATGACAAAATGATGCACTATACGATCTCGAAAATCTGCGGCAAAAACCTCCCGTTGAACCGGTTTTTGCACGACAAAGGCGATTGAGCGACCGATTTTATAGGTATCAGAATTTATTTCCTGCCACAAACGAATCAACTCTTGCTCGAAATTTAATTCAAACGCCAGAGCATTAACTGTTCGCCGCTTATGCTTTCGACACTCGTAATAGGCTTTGAACAAATCTTCAAGCGCTATTTCCTCTGATATTGCCGAATCGCAAAACAACTCTGTTTGCATGCCCAAAATTCCAAAAAACGGAAGCCTATGTCTTTTTTTATGAAAAAAGCTGGAAACTACGCACGTAGTTGTTGTTGTTCTTATTGTTGTTGTTGCGGTTGCCGTTATTGGTATTGAGTTTCCATGAATTGTTACTGTTATACTCAGAAGACGACCAAACAAAAACTTTGATGCCATTACTAAATGCTGAACAACCGCCTCCGGCAGTTGTGAATGGCCCTTTTTTCAATAAAAAATGCCCGCTTTCGAAAACCGTGATTATCGAAAATCTCGCAAAACTTCCTATTATTTTTATACGGCGCTCAACCGCCCGTTTTATAAAGTCATAAAATTTATTAAATTACAATATGTTAAGCAATTTTATCAACCATGCAAACAAAAATGCCGCAGACGTTCTGTCCGCGGCATCGTTTTAGGAGCTCTTATCTTACGGTTAGATGAGTCTGGTCAATTCATCCAGCATCTCGTCTGCCGTGGTAATGATTTTTGTGGACGCCGAGTAAGCTCTCTGCGTGATAATCATGTTCGAAAACTCGGTCGCCAAGTCAACGGTCGACTGCTCCAAAGAGTTGGCGGAAATCACTCCGGCACCGTTGGTTCCGGCCTGTTTCAACAGTACCTGTCCTGAATAATCTGTTTCAATCCAGACGTTTCCGGTCAGAGAACTTAAACCATCTGCATTGGCAAAGGTGGCTAAAGGCAAAATGGCAATCGCACGGGTTTCACCGTTATCAAACAAAGCGGTTACAACGCCTTGTTCATCAATGCTTACGCCCGCATAGCTACCGAACTTTGCTCCATCTTGACGCATGTAGTTTTGGTTGAAATCTCCGGACAAGCTGGTCAGCCCCTCATTGGTTCCGACGTTACCCATATCCAGGCTGATGGGGGAACCTTGCTGGTAGCCGCCATCCATATTTTCAGCGCCGTTAGACCAAATAATGCTCATCTCATCAACACCAAAAGTTTTCGGAGTTCCGTCGGCGTTGAAACGAACAGCCGGAATACAAGAACCGAGAACCGTGTCATCTTTGTTGATGGTGAAGCTGTTCTTCATGGTAAGTCCGGCCACACCCGTTGTGTTTAACCATTCATCACCGCTACGCGTTTCACCCGTGGCCACACCTGACAACTGTGTAAAATCAAACACCAAATCAGGACCGGTTGTGGTCGGTGTGAAAACAACAGTTGAACCGCTGACGGATACACGCTCCGGCTCAATTAAATCACCATTCATGCGAATTTGTTCTGCAACAGCAGCGGCCATTTTAGCAGGAACTACTTTTCCATTCTCAATGGCGTTAGCTACATTGACGGCAACATTACCGGCTGCTGCGGCGCTATTGTTTACAAGCTCATAAGTTACACCGTTAACGGTGAAGGTCTTACCGACATAATCATTAACAACTTCTGATGTGAAAATGAGACTGCCAACGTTTTTGATGTCTTTGTCTATTGCCGGAATTTCAAATTTTCCGCTGGGCAGACCGGTTGTCGGATCCGGATTAACGGAAGCCTGAACACAAGATAATGTTTGGCTACAATCAATGGACAATGCCCCACCCGTTAAGGACTGGTTGATTACCACGCTGCTGCCGCTGGCGTTAAAACGAACACCATCAGGCATGACCCCTTGCAAAACACTCAAGAACTTTTGCGCAAAATCAGACGGCGAAACAACATTGTCTGACAAATCTACGGCATAGCTTCCGGCATCTGTCACGTTTGCGGGATTTTTGGTGAATACAAATTTGTAGCTTTGCCCTGTTGAGGAATCTGCAATCGTAATGGAGGAACCTTCGGCAGGAACACCATTAAACTCCAGTTGTCCGATGGCTGAGTAAACATCTTTTCCTTCATCTCTGAAGTTTTCCAAACTTCCGCTCAAGGTTACAACTGCCGCTTTCGGAGGAATGCTGGAATCCATTCCCCAAGAATTGGAGCTTTCTTTAATAAAGTTCAGGCTTATGTTGCTGGAATTACCCAAGCTGTCATAAATCAACGTGGGAACACTATAACGTCCACCGGCGCTCGGGACAGACGGATCATATACAGGGGCGTTAGCCGGCAAGTTAGCGCCGAACTTCACCTGATGAGTTGCTGTTGCCGTACCGCCAATGGTAGACAGGTTAATGGGACGAAGGTTGCGACTGTCAACAATATTGTCGTTGATATAAACCGTGTCGCCTTGCGAATTATAGTAGGCCTTCATATAGTTAATGCCGTTGATGTTTACAACGCTGGCATCAGAATTGCCGTCCCATGGAAGCAATGTCCAACCTTGCAAGTAATAACCGGCTGTGTTTTTCAGGTAACCGGCATCATCTAAGCCAAAATCACCGGCACGGGTATAAGCCCAAGTGTCACCGTATGACGGTTCAGATGATGTGCTTACGACGAAAAAGCCCTTACCACTGATGCCCAGTGCCGTCGATGAAGCATTTGACGCAAGCAAGCCTTGTGCGCTGACGCTTTGGCGAGACACAGGTTGAACACCGCCGGGGGCGTAAAAATTAGTTGATGTTTGCTTAGTGACCAAAGTCTGAAAAGCAACATTCGTGTTTTTGTAACCAACGGTATTAACATTGGAAATGTTATCGGAAATGGCGCCCATCGCATTAGACTGCGCGGCCAAACCCGAAACACCTGATTGTAATGCACCGAATAAACTCATTGTCTTTCTCCTAAAACTTTAATAATTAAGCCGATGGCTTTTCTGTTTCCGCAGATGAGCCGTTTTCTCCGGCTGAAGCGGTGTTTATTTTATCGAAGAAATCATCATTTCTCATGGTGAGAATATCTCCGAGGTTTGCGGTTACCGAATCGCCTAAACCAATGTAAATGCCTTCGCTATCGCTGGCAACGCCGGTAACTTTTCCAAACACGGTCGTTGTTACACTGGCCGCAGTGTCTCCATTTAAAACTCTCGGGCTGACGATGATTTGATATGCGCCGTCCGCGAGCTGAACACCGCTGGAATCTTTGCCGTCCCATGTGAACTCATGTGTTCCGGCAGAATTTTCGGCTTCTGTGGTATAGACAACCTTTCCATTCATGTCTTTGATATAGATAGTTGATGAGATGACATCTTTATCAAATGTATAGGTTGCTTTGGCTTTGCCACCTTCCAACGGCATAACATCACCCAATACTTGGGCTGTTTTGCCTATGTAAGAAACAGCCTGAGCCCCCAGATTGGACACACTCAAGTTTAACAAATTGTCCAACTTACTGTTCATTTGAATAGCTTGTTCAACACTTGAATATTGTACCAACTGGTTTGTAAATTCCGCTGTATCCATCGGATCTAACGGATCTTGGTATTTTAACTGGGTGGTTAACAGAGTCAGAAAAGTATCCATGTCTGCCGACAACGTCTGGCTGCTGGCATTGGTTTTTGCGGCTCCCGTTTGAATCGCACCCGTAATTGCGCTAATATCTGTTGCCATATTGGTTCTCCCCTAAACCTAAACTCGGATATTAAGCCCCTGTGCGGGGTTCCAGTTTTGCAAATTATCGTTACCGACGGTTTCTCCGGCGGCTTCGTTTTCAAAAACATTACCTATGAATGTGCGGAGTTCTGAATTTCTTTCCTCTCCAAATTGGTTGCTTTCACGGAAGCTGAAGCTCAAGCTTCCGGAATCTGTTTGAAAACCGGCATCATTAAAAGCCTGTTCCAAACTTTTTATATCTTTCTGCAAAATTTCCATGGTTTCAGGACGACTGGAAATAATGTGCGCCTGCAAACGACCATCTTTAGAAATTTGCATCTTAACTTCTACATGCCCCAAATCTTCCGGCTTTAACTGAATAGTGATTTTATCGACACCCTTCACGGCTGATTTGGTAATGTTGACTTTAACTTGATCTACTGTTTCTCTTTCCATGCCTTTTAGAACATCTTTGAATGATGTTGTCGGAGCTTCACGTGTTTCGGCTCTGGCTGAAACCATATATTCCCCCGTACTGACGGCAGCTGCATGTGGCAAAGCTGAAGAGCCCGCTTCCGAAACGATAGGGCTTGCCCCACTACCGGAAATAGTTTCAGCCTGCTCTGCAACGGCTGAAACAACAGCGGCCACAACGTTTTGCTGCATTTGTGCATTACTTGCGTTGCCAACCTCAACGGGAGCACTGTCTGCGCTTTCTCCTTCATTTTCAACAACCACAGAACCCTCGCTCGTTTGCAGAAGCAAGTTTTCTTCTTTGCTTTCTACCACCGGCTCTTTAGCCGCAGGTTGAACAACTTCATGCAGTGCAACTTTATCTCTTACCAAATCTGACGCTGAAGAAGCTCGGGCGGCAAAAACTTCCTCTTCTTCAACACTAACTTCAACGTTAAGTCCAACATCTGCGGAAGCGACTTTTTTATCAAGCTGAGCAGCTTGTTTAACCATCACTTTATTGTGATAAGCCTTTTTAACATCTTGCTCCTTTGTCTCATCAGCACCTTCGAAGTTTTCAACAACTTCAGCACCTTCAACAGCTGAGGCCTTCACTGTATCCGCATTTACAATTTTTTGTTCTTTCGCAACATCAACATTTTCAGCCTCAACCAATTTTACAGGATAAGCCTCCACAAGGCGTCCGGAAGATTTTTCATCAAAAACAAACAATTCGTCAGATGCAGAAGCTTGTTGCAATTTAGCAGCAAACTCCTCGCCTGTCATTGTAACAACTTCGCCTAAATCTTTATCAAACACGGAAACTTCCGGCTGATTAATCAACATAGCCACATCAACAAACTGCGGTAAAATTATCATTTTTCCGTCATTGACAACCGCCGCGACAGGAGCTTCGCGCTCGCCAACAGGATAGATATTCAACTCAACAGAGAGAGGGGCCACATCTTCCACCGCCTGTAAAACCGAATTCTCGGAAACAACCGGATTATCGCTTAACGCCTCAGCAACTTCTGCAACTTCAACAGGAACAGACACATCTGCGGCCACGGCATTTTTTTCCGGTTGATTGTTAATTGCGACATTATCGACATTTACCATTGTTTCATCGCCGCGAACTTCCGCTTTAATCTTTTTGGCTTTTCCCTTATCTGCCGAAGGAGTTTTTGAAACATCAGCCTTTTCATCGCTTGGACGACGGACTTTTCTATCTTCTCTCTTATCTTCTTTATATTCAGGCTTATTTGCTGCCTTAGACACAGTCTTATCCGCCTTTTCAGCAATCGGAGTTTTCTCCGACTGGGCAGCACTGTCACCCGACACCACATCCAAAACCATTGTTGTCTGCCCCAACAGATTGGCAAAGCCGGCACCTAATGATTTCCCGGTAGCACTGACCGCAGTCGCCTTAGAAAAAAGACGCTGATTTAAACTGTTATCTATATCTTTAACTTCCATGGCATTTCCCCATAAAAAAATCAGTTACAATCATCTATGCAAATTGCGTGCCAAATCTTCACTCTCCACTTTAAAAATATTTTTAACCCACAGAGATAAAAACTTAAAAAATAAGCATTTTTAATCATTTTCAGGCAAAAAACACATAAAAATGGGCAAAAAAACATAATTTTTATTGAATTTTTCGCAAAAATGCTTTATCAAGGCGGTAAGAAATTCGGCGATTTTGATTTTGCCGTTTTTTAAAGATTTTTTACAACAAAGTGAGAGGAATTTATGTCAAATCCTATCGATACAAAAGTTATTGCCAAACTGGCAGAGATTTTGGAAAAAAGCAGCCTTAACGACTTGGAATATGAAGATGAAGGTTGCCGCATCAGCTTGTCTAAGGGGCATGTTTCCGCAGCAGCTCCGGTTGCAGCACCGGCTCCAGTGGCGGCTGTTGTTCCGGCGGCTCCGGTGGCAGCTCCAGCTCCGGTGGCAGCGCCTGCTCCGACGGCTGTTGTCGCTGATGAGGACTATTCAAAAAGCCCGAATGCCGTTAAATCTCCGATGGTTGGCGTTGTTTATTTGGCGGCTGACCCCAACACACCAAATTATGTTAAAGTCGGTGACAGCGTTAAGGAAGGCGATATTGTCTGCTTGATTGAAGCTATGAAAACGTTTAACCCCGTTAAAGCACACAAATCAGGCGTTGTTTCGAAGATTTTGGTTGAAGGCGGCGATCCTGTTGAATATGGTGAACCGTTGGTTGTTATCGAGTAAACTTAACTTTTTGGAATAACATCATGTTTGAAAAAGTATTGATTGCCAACCGAGGCGAAGTTGCTTTGCGTATTCATAGAGCTTGTCGGGAAATGGGAATTAAAACCGTTGCCGTTCACTCCGAGGCTGATGCCAACGCCATGCACGTTCGTCTGGCCGACGAAGCCGTCTGCATTGGTCCGGCTCGGTCTGCGGACTCTTATTTAAATAAGTCCGCCATTATTTCGGCGGCTTTGATTACCGGTGCCGACGCTATTCACCCGGGATTTGGCTTTTTGTCTGAGAATGCCGACTTTGCCGAAATGGTTGAAGAACACGGCATTACGTTTATTGGTCCGACCGCCGAGCAAATGCGGTTGATGGGTGATAAAATTACTGCCCGAAAAGCCGCCGAAGAAGCCGGACTTCCGGTTACTCCGGGGTCTCCGGCCTTGGAGAGCGTGGAACATGCCATCGAATGGGCCAATAAAATCGGCTATCCCGTTATTGTTAAAGCCACGGCCGGTGGTGGTGGTAAGGGTATGAAAATTGCCTTTAACGATGCGGAGATGAAAGAAGCTTACACCATGGCCAGAGCTGAAGCTAAAGCGGCTTTTACCAGTGATGTGGTTTATATGGAAAAATATTTGCAAAAACCTCGTCATATTGAAATGCAGGTTTTGGCTGATAAATACGGACATGCCGTACATCTGGGTGAGCGTGACTGTTCTATTCAACGCAACAACCAAAAGGTTATTGAAGAAACACCTTCTCCGGCACTTAACGCGCAACAACGCCACGAAATTGGCGAAATTGTTCGTAAGGCTATTGAAAAAATCGGTTATACCAGTGCGGGAACGCTAGAATTTTTATTTGAAGACGGACGTTTCTATTTTATGGAAATGAACACTCGTTTACAAGTGGAGCACCCTATTACAGAGGCTGTTACCGGTATTGATATTGTTCGTGAACAAATCCGTATCGCCAGCGGTGCTGTCCTAGGGTACACTCAAGAAGACGTTAACTTTAGCGGGCATGCGATTGAGTGCCGCATTAACGCTGAAGATCCGGATACATTTTCCCCCTGTCCCGGAAAAATTGCCGAATGGCACGCTCCCGGAGGTCTGGGTGTTCGCGTGGACTCTGAAATTTATTCAGGATACAGCATTCCGCCGTTTTATGACAGCATGATTGCCAAACTGATTGTCAGCGGGAAAACACGCAATGCCTCGTTGATGCGTTTACGTCGCGCGCTGGAGGAGTTTGTTATTGAAGGGGTTAAGACAACAATCCCCTTGCACCAAGATATTATTTCGCAAGCGGAATTTATTGACGGGCAATACAATATCCATTGGCTCGAACACTTCATGGAAAAACGAAACGAGAAAATATAACCCCTTAAAGCCGGATAATATTCCGGCTTTATTTTTTAGGAAAAGTTCCCTGCAAACTCAAGGTGCTAAGACAAAGACTAATCTGAAGAGAGCTTATATAAGGCACAAAAAAGGCGGGAAATCCCGCCTTTTTTATTTTTTTAACCGTTAAAACAAGTTTAGAACCGATTGAGCAGCTTGTGAGGCCAAGCTCAAGGAGTTAACACCCAACTGCT
>CAZZNV010000014.1:0-26335 GCA_964655915.1 uncultured Azospirillaceae bacterium
AAGAAACGACGATAAGAGTCGTAAGCAAATCTTTCAGAACCGGAAGCTTTAGCCAGAGCTTTAACGGTTTCATCATTCAAACCAAGGTTCAAAACCGTATCCATCATACCCGGCATAGAAACGCGAGCACCTGAACGAACGGAGAACAACAACGGGTTGTTGGCGTCGGCAAACTTTTTGCCCATAATTTTTTCAACGCCGGCAACAGCAGCCTTAACCTGCTCCTTGAGGTCATCAGGATAATTGTGGTTGTTATTATAGTAGTATGTGCAAACTTCCGTTGTAACCGTAAATCCTGGAGGAACCGGCAAACCAACCTTGTTCATTTCAGCAAGGTTAGCACCTTTACCACCAAGGAGATTACGCATGGAAGCATCACCTTCAGCTTGGCCGTTACCAAATGTATATACCCATTTACTCATGGTTTATAAAGCTCCTTAAAGCAGGCTTTCCAAAGAAAGCCGTGGTAAGTTAAAACAAAACCGAACGGACGGATTCGCCCGCCGGCAGACTAAATTTCGTTGTTACGTTATACTAATGAATGCGATTCTACAAGAAAAATCTGTATTTTACCCTTTGAGAGCAAAGACTTGTGAATAAAAAATCCTTCGCCGATAACATTGTCCGGACTTGTCCGAAACACTTCCTCGCAAGATTTTTACTTTCCGGCCTTAGCCTTATACATAGCCACAAAATCTATCGGATTCAGCATCAGGGGCGGCAAACCGGCATTAAACATTGCGCTGCTTATCGCTTGGCGCGCATAAGGAAACAACATGTGCGGAATTTCTATCATTAACACCGGTTGCAAATGCTCCTCCGGAACGTGAACTTTAACCAATCCGCAATAGGCCATTTCAATAATGCAGAACTTCTTGTCTTTCACATCACCGTCAATTCTGAAATTCAGCGACACTTCAAACATCTCATCAGGCAACGACTGTGCTTGAATATCCACATTAATTTTGATATCAGGATTTCCTCTAAGCTCCGAAAAAATCTCTGGTGCATGAGGAACTTCTAATGACAAATCCTTAATATACTGGTTTGCGATCTGAATTGCCGGCATACTTTTCTGCTCGGCACCGGAAACCTTTTCACTCATAATCTTTCTCCTAAACCTATTGATTTGTATTTGAAGTATTACACACAAATTTTGTTCAGGTCAAACAATAATAGTTGATAATAGATATAAATAAGCTATATTTAGAACATCAAAAAGGGGGAAAATAATGAATGGTTTAGATATTATCATATTAGCGGTCACCGTTGTTTTAGTTTTTGCCAAACTGCGTAGCATTTTGGGAATGACACCTCCGGCAGAACACAAAGTGCGTCTCAGTCGGGAAAGCAGTGAGAAACTTTATGATATTTTAATGAAAGAGGCTGCCGCTCAAAACAAACGCGAAGCTGAAGGTTCGACCACACAGGAACTCATTCCCCAAGAAGATGAAAGTTCTTTAAGTGACTTAGAAAAAACGTTGCGGCAAATCCCCAACTTTGATCGTAAACGGTTTATCTCTGCCGCTCAAAACGCTTTTCAAATAATCACAAACGCATTCAATCAAGGTGATATTGAAACTTTGGAAATGTTGGTTAACAAGAACATTCTCAAAAAATTTCGCGAGGTGATTGAATACCGTAAAAAAGAAAATATCACTGCAGAAACGGATTTTATTTGCTTTGATAAGACGGATATTATCCGTGCCGAAATCACGGCCAAAGGCGTTGCTCGCTTGGGCGTTGAATTTGTCTCCCAACAAGTAAACGTTTTGCGCAATGCTGAAGAAAAGGTTATTGAAGGTGATGAAAACTATATACAAAACATCACCGATGTCTGGACCTTTGAACGGACTTTAACATCAACAGCACCCAACTGGCTTCTTGTATCGACTAAAAAATAATGTTCAGATTACTGTTTTCATCTTTGCTTTTCTTCTTGCTGCTGACCGGTTGCGGCAAAGATGATGCCGAACAAAAACCTTCATCCCCGCAAACGGAATCACAAGCCCCGGCGACCATTGAACCGGCTCTGAAACTTGAACAGGTTTCTTTTAATGACTTAAAAGGTTTCGCCGAAGACAACAAACGCAGTTTTTACCGGGCTTGGAAACGGAGTTGTGCCGCCGTCAGTCGTCAGAAAAAATCCTCTTTCGGAACAGCGGAAATTAGCATTTCCACTAAAGAGTATCAAAAAATATGTGCCGCTCTACTCAAAATCAAACCGGAAGATTTAGATAAATTCATCGTCAACAATTTCACCCCCTACCGTGTTACCTATAACGGAAGCGATGAAGGAAAATTCACCTCCTATTACGAGGCGGCGCTCAATGCCTCCCGTACTCAAAGCGACGTCTATCGTTTTCCTGTTTACGGACTTCCGGAAGATCTTGTTGAAGTAAACCTGAAAGACTTCGATTCATCTCTTCCCGCACGCAACTTAGTCGGACGTGTTAACGGACAAAAACTCGTCCCTTACTATGACCGCGCACAGATTATGCAACAAGACTATAAAGCCCCTGTCATTTTATGGACAGATGATTATGTCGATCTTTACATCATGCAAATTCAGGGCTCTGCCGTTGCTGAATTGGACGATGGTTCGCAAATCCGTATCGGCTTCGCAGGAACCAACGGAAAACCTTTCAAAGGAATTGGTAGTATCTTACTTGAAAAGGGATTGATAAGCACAGGACAAGCCTCTATGGGCGGCATCAAAAAATGGCTAAAACAACAAGGAGAAAAGGCTTATCCGCACATGAATGATAATCAACGATTCGTTTTTCATCGATTGGTTGATTCTGATGGACCTATTGGCGCTCAAGGAGTTCCTTTAACAGCAGGGCGTAGTATTGCCGTAGATAATAACTTTATTCCTTTAGGATCTTTGTTATGGCTGGAAACAACCGGTCCCAACAAAGAACCACTCCGCAAAATGGTCATTGCGCAAGACATCGGCGGGGCTATTAAAGGAGCGATTCGCGGAGATTATTTTTGGGGAAGCGGACACGATGATGTTTTAGAACTTGCCGGAAAAATGAACTCGTCTGGAAGATATTTCATCCTTTTACCAAAGGAAGACAAACATGAGTAAAGGCAAAGCCAACCGAGCTGAAGAGCTGGCGTATAAAGCTCTAATTCGCGCAATAAACGGCGACAATCTGCTCATATATCTTGACGAAAGTCGCATAAATCGCCCTCAATCACCGGTTTATGACCCGTGGGAAACTTTGTTGCCCATACTCATTCCCATGATTTTCGGATTAATCCTGATGCTTTGGGTCGGTATTATCTTCGGCTTACTTTTTATCATAGGAATCACAGCATTTTATTCAAGCTTTACCAAGAAAAAACTTCAACAGCTTTTGTTGTTGCGCACAAAAAAATACATTATTTCCGGTTATGAAAATTTTACAAATTTATGGGATTTTGGTGGTTTTGTTTTAGTAAATGCTACCGATAAAAAAATCGGTTGCATAGCTCCGGATGGCAACTGGAAAGAATTTATCGCCGCAAATTTCGCCGAACTCATGCTGGATAAAACACAAGAAAAACCTGAGGAAAAAGAAAGCGATGAAACGCCTAAAAATTGATATTTCACCTCAGGAAGACGATTGTTGGAAAGAAGCCGTCAAAGGGGTTCAAAAAATTACTCAAAAAGAAGAACCGCCCTCAAAACCGTTGATTATTAACGAAGTCAACCGACATATCAACTACCAAACAGCCTATCAAGGCGCACCCCTTGCCCCTTTAACAGTCGGCAACACAGACAATATCGACCGCCGGACAGCTGAAAAATTCAAACGCGGAGAATTTCCCGTTCAACGTCGTCTGGACTTACATGGAATGATTGAAAAAGATGCATTTGAATCCGTCAGCAACTTTATACAAAACGCTTATATTCAAAAATTACGTTGCGTATTAATCATCACCGGTAAGGGACTTCATAAAGAAGAGGAAAATTGGTTCACTCAAAGAGGAATTTTAAAAGAACAGGTTCCTCAATGGCTTAACACACCATCTTTGCGCCCTCTCATCTTGAGTTTTTCTTATGCCTTGCCTGCTGATGGCGGTGAAGGCGCTTTATATGTTTTGCTCCGAGCTCACAAAAACAACCGCGTCATGTAGTAAATACAAAAAAGAACAGCCACATGCAAAAGCATGTGGCTGTTCTTTTTCAGGAGTTATCCTAGAGAATGCGAATGACGACCCCGAGGGATACACCCATCACAAACTTGTTGGATTTCATCTCGATAGCGCCTGTCTTTGCGTCAATTGTCTGGCCGTTCACCACAAGATTCCCGTTGGGTTCAAGAGTTTTGGCCTCTGAGAAACGGTAGATACCTTCCGCTCCCGCAATAACTGACACACGGTCAGAGCATCGAATCTCCACATCAAGAGCAAGACGACCCTGAGGCTTAATTTTGCTATCCAAGAACTGTTCAGAAACAAGGATATCAAGCTTTCCAGCCTCTGTATTCTCACTCACAGCAGCTTTATAGTTGTAGCCGCAATACTGGTTGCCAAGACCAATTCCAAGCTCTACTTTAGGTTGTACAACCCAAGTACGCTCAGCAAGCTTGACACCGCCGCCGATATATCCGGCGAAATCACTTCTCTGATAGCCTCCTTCAGCATAAGCGTACCATCCTTTTTTATAAAGAGATACTCTTGCGAAACCGCCTGCTTCCGCTTTGGCTGCACCGGTTATGGGGTTCTTATCGAAGAGGACAGATCCTCTAACCTCTCCCAGCCAGCAATGATTGCCGGTATAGGAGATGTGGCGCGCGCGCTGCTGAGCAGATGCGCTGAAAGATGTTGCCACAGTAGCGATAACGATGAGGAGTACGGAGATGATATTTGACTTTTTCATTTTGTTGAGTTGTTGAGATGTGTCAGCTCTCAACAACCTCTGTAAAACAGAGGTCGTTGATTACCAACGAAATTTAAGGAAATGTTGATTGTTTGTCGACTTTAAGGTGTCGATCACCTACTGCGCTTGCGCACAGATTTAGAAGAGGTTCCAAGTTCCCCAAGTTCCGTTCACATTCTTTGTGATGTAACCCTTGAAAGGATTAGCAAGCTTGCGAACAGAAATGATTGTGGGATCAAAACCTTGCAGAAGATTACCTGTCATTGAAGAATAAGCAAAACCATTGAGGTACTCGCTTCCTTCAAAGCTGTTAGCCTCGAGCATTGCTGCTGCGCGGTTGTTATCTTTTGCAAAAATAACCGAGAACAATTTACCCTTTGAAAGAGCTGCGTTCAAGGTAGCTTCGTCCATATCTTGTTCTACAAGAGCTGTGCTGGACAGAACATTGTTATTAATTTCGAAAGAAGCCACTTTTTTCAAAGAAGGCTCATCAATCTTGCGCCAAACAAGTGTGGCAACAGTAATAACAGTGTTTTTGTCCATGCTGTAGCTGTTTGTAACAGCAAACATGGCGCTGTAATTTTCGTCAATTTCCCAACCTGTGAAAATTGACTCCGGATTTTTCACCTGCAGTTTGAACTCCTGTGTTGCAGTTGCCTGCATATCAGAAGCCTTTGCGGTGTAGAGAACACTCCAGAATGTGTTTGTATATTGATTTTCTACAACAGTGTTGTTCATTGCGGGAGCAGAAGCGCTCAGAGTAGCGTTAACGTCTGCGATTTCATAACGTTTGCCATTGTACTCAACATAAAGGCCGCGATTCATATAAATCGTAACATTGTTGTTGATTTCGTGGCTATATGTGTAAACGAAAGTAGCTGACATCTTGCTGCCCTTAACGTTGTCACCAACATAGGCACCGTTGTTGCTCCAAGAACCATTATTGCGGTTCATCAGAGCGAACGTGTTTTCACTTACTTCGCGAACAATCATGTCCTCAGCTTTTACACTGAATTCACGATTAGCGTGGTAGGTGAGGAGGACTTTATCTCCTTCCAAAGAATGACGCTCAATGAGTTGACCGTTGATCTCACCGTTAATTTCGGTGTACACATTGTCAATACCTGTAACGACGTCCTTTTCCTTTTCAACCCAGCCTTGGAAAGCCTGAGTAGCGGTAGCGGCAACAACATCACCCCAAGACATACCATACTGAATTTCAGTGTTGATATAGTTGAAGTCATCTGTCTCGCTAGAAGAAGAATTACGGTTGATTTCATTGAATGAAGGAGTAGGAACAGTAACCATCTGCTGAACTCCGTTAAATTCGATTGCCACCTCGCTCGGATAGGTAGCTGTCAAAACAACATTAGCAACATTATAGCGGAACTCGTTGGCATTTTGACCATTAAGTTCAACTGCGTTGAGACTGTTGTATCTGATCATCTCACCTGCGCGCAGTGAGCAATCAAATTCTTTTGTCAAGGCTTCAGTTGTGTTCTGCTCAGGGTGCAGGGTGTGACCTGTAATTCCGTTGAAAAGAACATTGTTGCCTTTGAAACCAACCACTTCAATGAGGTAGTAGATTTCATCTTTCTCAGCGGTTGTAGCAACCACGGGGAAAGAATACTTCATATCTTCACCTTCGTTTACCTTAGCGGTAAAAGTGCAAGTCAGATTGTAGGTGTTGTCGGTACCTTCAACTTTTTCTGCACCTGAAAAGGCAAAAGACATTTCGATGATGGAGTTGTTGCACAGGCTGCCAACATAGCGAGTCTGTTCGTCATTCCATCCTTCGTCCTCTGAACGAGTGTCAAAAATCCACGTCTTTGAACCATTGGAAAAATTCTTCTGGTGATCATTGCGAGAAGCAGACACGCGTACAGCCTGATTTGCAATCTGGGCCTCATTGTTTTCAGCAACGAAACGCTGACCGGCGATATCGTTGATGTCATTGATGGTCAACACGGGCATCTGGAAAGATACCTTGTGAGTCAATGAATATTCCTCCACTTCCTCTTTGTTTGAGCCGTCGGAGTAAACGAGCTCAAAGGTTTTCTCGAAATCGTAGCTCTTTTCGATAGCTACATTGCCGTTCTCGGTGTTAGCAACCTCTGCGTTAGACTTAACGAGCTCGCAAGCGTCACCCCATACGTTAGCAAGGGTAGCTTCTACCGTGGGCTGGTTTTCACCATTTACGTCCACAGTTTTGAGGAGTTCGGGTTCGTCACCGCAAGAAGTGAGCACGAGAGAAACGATAGCTACGAGCATCATAGAGATGCGAGCTGCAATTGAATTGTTGTTAAATGTAAACATGTTGTATAGTTTTTATTTGTTTTCAAAAAAGAAGGAAACAAATAAACATACCCAAGAAAACCAATATAGGATCTCAGTTTCAATAATAATACCAAACTTAACATTTCCGATAGATTTCCTCAAGTTCTTCAACGCTATGAAAAAAACTTTAAGTAAACTCCACTAGAAATAATAGGATTAAAAATCGAATAAAATGCGTATTTGTCAATTATGAATATACCATAAACTAGGTAAAAAAACAATAAAAATTTGCACAACAAAACACCTTTTTGTCCAAATTAAACATGGTAAAAAAGTCGGGAAAACAACCAATAAGATAAATACTGAAAAAATATTAATCTTGACTATAAATCTTCATATTACGAATGGTTATTGCCGCAGGATGATCCGGCAAACCGTTCAACATCATATTAAACACAGCCTTTCGCCCCGTTCCTTCAGGAAAATCCTGCTTCCACAAGGTCTTTTCACCCAAACCTAAAGCAATGTGTTTTTCTTGTTTCTCCAAAGAAATCGCATAAAAAACATTCGGTTCAATAACCTCATGCTCCACTTCTCCCAACAAAACACCATTATGGTGGATTTTAAAGATCGAATCATCTTCCCGTTGGCGGATTTCAAAACTATAAGCCTCACCATTAGCGCTGTTGATAATAATCAGTTTTGCCACTGAAAACTTTGTAGAACTCATCAAATCAAAACGAATAGCAAAATCGCCAAACAGCTTTTGAGGTCTGGTTAACGAAACCCCTTGCGAACCGATAGCTTCCTGCACATAGAAATCACCGTCTGCTATCTCAAAAACAGCATCATTCCTATTGTTTAACCACCCTTTTAAGGTTTCTGCGGAAACTTTTTTTCCCTTCAACCCGCCTTCCGTTTCATACGAACTCCTGTACCAAAAGGCCAAACAACTCAAAACAACGACCACAACAACAGCAACAATAAAAACAATATGGCGTTTCATAAATTTTACCTTCCAAACACAGCGTCTTTAAGTCTTTTCAGTGTCGCCTGCGCCACCGGACGCGCTTTCGCCGCACCTTCATTTAACATATCTTCAACCTCATCAAAGTGCTGCATATAATAATCATACTTATCTCGGATATCCCTGATTTCATCTAAAACCGCATCTAAAAGCATATTTTTTATATGACCGTACCCCAACTTTCCCTGACGTAGCCCGTCACCCATTTCTTGCAACTTTTCAGCAGAAGCGATAGACTTATATATCTGATAAACCAAAATTTCTTCCGGATTTTTCGGTTCCTCCATCGGACGAGAGTCTGTCTTAACGGAAAAGATGGCTTTCTTAATTGATTTATCATCTTCAAACAAAGGAATCACATTACCATAGGACTTGCTCATTTTCCGACCGTCAATCCCGGGAACAACCGCAACATTTTCATCTATTGAATAGGTAGGCAGTTTTAAAAGCTCTTTTCCGTAATGTGCATTAATAGCGCCCGCAATATCCCTTGCAATTTCAACATGTTGAACTTGATCTTTGCCCACAGGAACTATATCTGAATCATAAGCCAAAATATCCGTTGCCATCAATGTCGGATAAGTATAAAGCCCCATATTTATACCATCATCATCAGGCTTCCCCGCCTCACGGTTTCTATCTACCGCAGCTTTATAAGCATGAGCCTTATTCATAAAACCTTTCGGCGTGTAGGCATACAAAATGGTTGTTATTTCATGAACTTCCGGAATATCGGATTGCCGAAAGAAAACAGATTCCTTCGGGTTCAGACCAGCCGCCAAATAGATACAGGAAATCTCCTTAAGTTTTTGCCCCAAAACAGCAGGGTCTTTTTCCGCGTTAATAGCATGATAGTCTGCAATAAACATATAGTGCTTTCCCCCTGCGGCCAAAGCCTTATGCCCCAGATGAACAGCAGGTTTAATAGCACCGAGATAATTTCCCAAATGTGGTGTACCTGTCGGTTTAACCCCCGTTAAAATAATTTTTCCTTCAAACATACCATACTCCTCATGCCTCTTTGCTTTTCCCAAAGGTAATATTAAACAACATTTAAATCAATTAAAAAAACATTTTTGTCAAATTATAACACTTTTATATTGTTTTTATCTCAAAAAAGGCTATCCTTCCAAATTGTTTAGTTTGCAATTTTAATAAGTTAGGATTTTGGAACAATGTTGGATATTAAATTTATTATCGATAACACGGATTACGTCAAAGACTGTCTTGCTAAAAAAGGATTTAACCCTGAAAATGTCGAGAATTTAGTATCATCGTACTTAGAACTGAACAAACTCAAAACGTCCTCGCAGGCTTTAGCAGAAGAAAAAAACAAACTCAGCGCCTCTATCAAATCGGCCTCAAATGAAGAGCGCCCCGCCATTATCGCTAAAAGTCGCGAAATTGGTGATGAGCTTAAAAAAGAACAAGAACAACTGGCCGAACTGCAAAACAAATTTGATGACTTAATGTTACGCATGCCCAACTATCCAAGTCCGAATTGCCCCTGCGGACCGGATGAAAGCGGAAACGTTGTTCTACGCAAAGTAGGTGAACCCAGAAATTTTGACTTTCAGCCGCGCGACCACATCGAACTTATGGAAATTAATGATTGGAGCGAAATGGAACGCATTGCCAAAGTTTCCGGCTCCAGAACTTACGCCATCAAAAACGATTTGGCACAGTTGGAACTTGCCATGCACATGTTTGTATTAGACAAGTTGCGCAGTTACGGATTTAACGTTATTACCGTGCCGGCTATCTCAAAGGAAAAACCCTTATATGGTCAAGGCTATTTACCTTTTTCTCGCGACGAAATTTACTATATGCCGGCCGATGATTTATACCTCTCCGGAACAGCAGAGCTCATCTTAAACTCTCTGCGCGCTGATGAGATACTCCCCGAAAACGAGCTCCCGATTTTATATGCCGGATTTTCCCCCTGCTTCCGCCGCGAGGCAGGAGCTGCTGGGAAAGATACTCGCGGGCTCGTACGAGTACACCAATTTATGAAAACGGAACAATTTATTATCTGCAAAAACGATATAGCTGAAAGCGATAAATGGCACCAAAAATTGCTGGCAATTTCAGAAGAAATTTTGCAAGACTTTGAATTACCCTATCAGGTTTTAGACATCTGCACCGGTGATATGGGAGCGCCAAAGTTCCGTCAATACGATCTTGAAACTTGGGTTCCGTCGCAAAATTGCTATCGTGAAACCCACTCTTGCTCCAACATTACAGATTGGCAAGCACGCAGAACCAATCTGCGTTATCGCGACAATGCCGATGGAAAGGTTAAATATGTTCATACACTGAACAACACCGGAATTGCCACTCCGAGAGCTCTGGTTCCATTCATTGAAAACCACCAAAACGCTGACGGATCTGTCAATATTCCAGCTAAATTACAGCCCTACCTTGGCGGAAAAACAAAAATTGGCAAAAATATAAAATAATTAAAGAGTTAACGAAATCCCACCTACCCATTGCCGAATGATATTCGTCAGTGGGTAGATTCTTATGTAAAGCACAACAAAACAGGCCATGTATAAATACATGACCTGCACACAAATCTTTTATCTTACAATATTTTGCTTACGCTATTTTATCAATAGATTCTTCAATAAGCCGATCGTGTTCTTTCTCGCTCAATTTCTCAGACAAAACTTTCTTAACTGCTCGGACAGTCAGCCCCGCCGCCATACGCGAAACTTCCTGCACGGCTCTGTCTTGTGAAGCCGCAATTCGAGCCTTGGTATCCCGCTCTTTCGCCGCCAAATCTTTTTCTAAACGAGCCAAACTTTCTTTTTTTATAAAATTAATCTCACGTTCGGAGCGTTGCAAAATATCTTGTGCCTCCTGCTCCGCGTCATGATGCTTTTTCTCATATTCCACCAATAATTTTTGGGCATCTTCCTTCAGGCTTGCGGCATTTTTAATACGTTCTGCAATAGCCTCTCCGCGCCCCTTAAGCAACGCATACAAAACCTTGCCGATAGGACGCCCCAAACCGACAACGACCACAACAAAAGACATAGCCACCCAAAATTCGGCACTCTGGTAAAAAACTTCTCCATGCCCGCCAATCTCGTGAGCAGTGGTTTCAATCACCTCCGCAACAGACTCCGCCGCACTCAAAACAGCATCTTGAGTTGCATCAATAATTTCATGATTCGGAATATTCTCGTCCAGTGCCATATTTAATCCTTTGCAACACTCTTAACTGCTTGCCTGACCGCATTTTCATCCGCTTCAATCCCTAATTTTTGAATAACAATCAAAGCAAACTCTTCAGACATTTCTTCGACCTGCTGTAAAGCTTTCGCCTTTTCAGCCTGAATTTTTTTCTCGCCTTCGGCAATTTGATTAAGCAACTCAGCCGTTAAATCAGCCTGTTTTTTATCAATAAGATTTTTCATCTCCTGTTGGGTCTTCAACAATGACTGGTTCGCATTCTCCGTAGCCTTACGCAATGCTTCACGATAGTTTTCTAAAGCTTCTTCTGCCTTACCTTTAATCTCAGCAGCCTTTTGCAAATAGGCATCAATCTTATCACGTCGAAGATTAACCATTTCTGCAATTCTGGGAATAATCAACTTGCTCATAATAAACAGCATCGTAAAAAAGCTCACCGTCAACCAAAACAGCTGAGACGGAAAAACGCTAAAATCTAACTGCGGCATTGCTTACTCCTTAAAATCCGAAATCTGTCCAAAACTGAAAACCCAGGCGGCAGTATAAAACCGCCGCCTGATCAGAAACAACCTTAGTTTCCTGTCAACATAACCAAAGCAATAACCAAAGCATACAAAGCAATAGCTTCAACAGCGGCAAAACCGGCCCAGCCATAAATATCAACATCTTTTTTAACTTGTGGGTTTCTGCCGACAGTTGAGATAATTGTTGTCCAAACTTGCGTAACACCCCAAGCAGCCACTGTCATTGACAATGCGCAAACACCAGCGCCAATATAAGCTAACGGTTCCATTTTATTTCCTTTCTATAGATTCTAATAAAGTTTCAACACAATAATTATGTTTTATTTCCTAAAAAATTCTTAAATATCTTCACTTTTAATGTTCGTGCAAAGCATCTCCTAAATAAATACAACTCAACACCGTATAAATAAAGGCTTGCAACAGGGCTATAAACATCTCAAAACAAACGATGCAACAGTCAAACAGCACGGGAACAACACCCGCAATTCCAAGTGCAGCCACAAATCCTGCAATAATCTTAAGCATGATATGTCCAACCGTCATGTTAGCCACCAAACGAACAGTCAAGCTAAATGGTTTAGATAAAAAAGATATCATCTCAATCGGCACAATAAGCGGCGCCAAAGCAAACGGAATTCCCTTAGGTAAGAAAGTTCTCAGCCAGCGTATTTTTTTCTTTTTAATACCAATGCAAACGTTAAAAAGTAACGCAATTAAAGATAAACTGCCAACCGCCGTCAAGTGAGACGTAAACGTAAACGCATAAGGGAACAATCCCAGCAAATTTCCAAACGCCACATACAAAAACAACGAGAAAATAAACGGAAAATATTTCAATCCTTCAACACCGACATTTTCCTTCAAAAGACTGGATATAAACTCATACAAACTTTCCGGTATAGACTGAGCAACCGTGGGCACAATACTGCGCTTTCTCAAGCACAAAGCTAACAAGGTCGTCGACACAACCACCGCCAACACCATAAACAACGATGAATTTGTAAACGAAATATCAACCCCGCCGACCTTCAAAGGAATAATCGGTTTGATAACAAATTGTTCCATCGGATTAGACACGCTAAATTACTCCTTATTTCTAAATTCTTCGCCTTTTACAAAACGATAAACATTCAACACGCCAGCGGCACCGCCCAAAAACAAAAAAACAACCATCAGCCAAGGCCTCAAACCGGTAACAGAGTCTAACAAATACCCGACACCCGCACCGACCAAGACACCGGAAAGCAACTCTGAACCCACTCTGAAACCGGCTTTAGAAGCATGAGCATACTCCGATTCCGGCTTGTCTCTGCGAGCCAAATTCTCTTTGGCCTGTATTTCGTTGATACGCCTTTCGAGTTCTCTAATATCCTCAGGTTTCTTTTTCATTCTTAACCTTGTATCTACACTATTATGGAGTTGTTAAAGAAATCCTAATTTTTTATTCTTCAGATACTTTTTTATTCTCATCAGCCGCCGGTTGTTCAATGTTTTCAGGTTCATTATCTTTTCCTTCAACCTTTTCGTCACCCTTTTCGTCAGGCAATCTTTGCGAAACAATCTCGTCCAAATACTCCAATGTAAAAGCCCCCGAATAAAGCATCTTTTCATCTTTAGAGGCAATAACAAACGACGGCGTGCCCTGAATACCCAATTGAGTAATCCCATTTTGCCTATCTTCCAAAATTGAGCGCGCAACCTCATCATCGTGCAGACAGGCATCAGCCTTGTTTTGCCCCAAACCACTCAATGCCGCATATTGTTTCAACACCTTCTGAGGGTCGCGTGACAGCCCCCACTCTCTCTGCTTTTTAAATAAAACCTCAGCAAAGGAAAAATACTTATTTTTATCCACACACTCCGCTAACAAAGCCGCAGACATCGAAGGCTTGTCAATCGGAAACGGAACAAACGCGACACGGACAATTCCTTTATCAATATACTTTTTCTTGATAAGAGGCAATGTCTGCAAATGAAAATCCGCGCAATGGAAACAACCGAAAGAAGAATACTCATAAATCGTTATCGGAGCTGTTGCATCGCCTATCACATATTTTTCGGGCAAAACCAAATCAGCCGGCAGTATCTTGACCTGCTGAGCAGGCTCCTGCGCATAAGCCTCAGGTGCAAGAACGAAACCTCCCTTGCCATCAGAAACAAACCCCTTAAATGAAAGATACATTCCCACAGCAATTAAATACACTACCACAGCAGCAACTAAAGAACTTAAATTTCTAATAAAACGCTCAAACTTCATTTCTTATCTTCTTCATTCTTATTATGACAAACAATACTTCGACCAAGCAAAAATAATTTTTCCTGCAGTTTAGAGTTTTGAATACCTTCACTTAGCTCTCTAATATAATTTTCTTCCTCTTCACTTACAAGAGTTTTTTGCACTCGTTCACACTCCTGCGAACAAACTCCTTCTTTATCAAAAGAAACACTGGGGTTTTGTAGAATTTTCAACCTGTTAACAGCTGCATAGCCGAAATACGAATTTACCTTCGCCAAAACAAACTTTTCACGATGTTGCAGCTCAAGAGCATACGCGCCGGACACGGTTTCCACCCAAAGGATTCCGTTGTTTTTCTCATTTTTTTTGAAATCGATTCTAAGAGGTCTGGAAAAAGAAGACAGTTCATCGCCGACAATCTCCGCCCACTGCGTAACAACATCTGCCTCAACAAACCCCTTAGCTCCCAAGATTTTTTTTGCTAAAGGCATAACTGTCCGCGCAAAAGATTGTAAATCTTTCGTTTTTCTACCATCTACATCTGTATTTTGCATATCACTTTCCATAAAAATGATTTAACAAACTCTGTCAACAAGCGCAAGCCTTTTATTGACGAGTTAAAAAAAGAAAGCGTATAATCCGAGCATAGTGAGGAGAACAAACAATGGAATGGCAACAAATTTTACAAGCCGTATTATCGCTCATTTTTGTCATTGGGCTTTTGCTCTTAACTCTTTGGGCCGTCAAATATTGCGAATTTAAAGGCGCTAAAAACAAATTCTTTCAAAAGTTGAAGTCTAACTCCAGATTAGACGTTATTGAGATTCGCCGCATCGATTCTCATGCCTCTCTTGCACTCTTGAGCTGTGATGAACGTGAAATTTTAGTTCTTTTAAGCTCCGGCGGAAATTTGCTCATTTCTGAAAATTCCATTCTGACAACGGATACACCACATGACTAAAAAAACATTATTTTTCTTTGGGTTACTTTTGTTTTTCGGGATATTAGTTCCTGGTTTTGCAGCCGCTCAAAGTCTGACACTCAATGTCGAAAATGCCGGAGATGGTTCTGCCGCAGCTCGAATATTCAGCATTTTTATGATTATAACGGTTCTTTCTCTGGCTCCGTCAATCTTAATCATGATGACCTCTTTTGTGCGTATTGCGGTTGTGCTTTCCATAACGCGCAGTGCGTTAGCCACAAATGCTACCCCCCCCAACATGGTACTGATTTCACTGGCGTTATTTTTAACCCTCTTCGTCATGAGCCCGACCCTTGAACGCTCTTGGGAGGAAGGTCTCAAACCTGTTATTGATGATCAAATTGAAATGACGGAAGGACTTGAAAAAGCATCTGTCCCTTTCAAAGAATTTATGGTAAAAAACACGCGTGAAAAAGACCTGCTCCTATTCACGGGATTAACCAATGAAAAACCAGCGGAAACCATTGAAACAACCCCGCTGAAAATAGCGATTCCCGCTTTCATGATAAGCGAATTACGACGAGCATTCGAGATTGGTTTTCTTATCTTTGTGCCTTTTCTTATCATTGATATGGTAATTGCCTCCGTGTTGATGTCTATGGGTATGATGATGTTGCCCCCGACGGTTTTGGCCTTACCGTTCAAGGTTATTTTCTTTGTACTCGTCGACGGATGGTATTTATTGGCAGGTTCCCTAGTAAAAAGTTTTAATTAAAACATTGCCCTTTAATTCTCTTCCTCTGAGGTTATATTTTTAACAACACAACGGGGAAGAAAATGCTTTGGATAATAAACGGATTAATCTACGGATTTTTTACGGCACTATACACACTGGTTAATCAACACAAAAAATTTAACGGCTACATTCTCGGAATTTGGCGAGGATTCGGTATTTCCATCTTGTTTTTCCCTTTTTTATTTTTTCTTCCTTTGCAGACATCGACCTACAACTGGTTCCTATTAATCTTTCAAGGAATAATGATAGGCATCTACGATTCCCATCTGTTTTTCTCTTCTGCCAAATTCGGCGCCGGCGCAACATCCCGTGTCATGGCCGTATCCGCTCTCTTTACAACCGTTATTTGGTGGATATTAACGCCTCGACTGTTTCTTAATCTAGTCAACAACGGTTCCGTCCTGATAACTTTATTGTTATTGCTGTTCGGATTTACCGTAAGCTACTGGTATATGATAAAAAGCGAAGTTTCAAAAGCTGTTATTACCTACATGACACCGGCAATTATAGCGCTGGCAGGAATGAGCATCGCCACCAAAGAGATAGCCATGATGGAACAAAACATCTGGGGAAATATAACTTATTACCTTGTTGTAGCAACATTCGTTAGCGGGCTCTACAATTCCATTATGTATGTACGGAGCGAGCACCTGAGCGCAAAAGATTTTTTCAAAAACGTTTTCAATCCCCAAATTATAAACACCGGAGTTTACATCATAAGTTTCAGCGCAGCTCTCATCACTGCCAAAACCATGGCTATGCGCCTGTCTCCAAACCCCGGATACGTTGTTGCCCTTGTTTTAACCGCACCGATATTTGTCTACGGGTTGAACAAATATAACAAAATACCAGATAATGTTTCCGTTCGTGCGGGCTTTGCCATGCTGGCCTTCCTTGGGGCGATAATGCTTGTGGTGACAGGAAACTTCGGAGTAACGGATTAAATGCTTAACTCCTCAATAATCCTATTTAAAACAGGAAACCCCTTTGGAGTTACAAATATTTTTTCTACCGTATTAACCAACAACCCTTCAGCTTGCATAAACTCAAGATTGGGCTGATGAACAACACTTTCAAACAGCTTACCGCATTTTCTAAAGAAGCGAGCTTTATCAATTCCCTCGTCAAGCCTCAATCCCATAATTAAGAGTTCTTCAGCCCGCTCATCATCAGACAACCTTTCCAACATCCGCGGATGAGTCGTTGCAAAAATTCCATCGCTTGTCTGTAATCTTCCATGAGCGCCTCGTCCAACTCCGACATAATCATTCCCTTGCCAATACAGCAAATTGTGCCTGCATTCATACTCCGGCAGAGCATAATTCGAAACCTCATAACGAGGATAACCGCTTTCCGCTAAAAAATCGTTTGTCAAATTATACAACCGAGTTGCCGTTTCTTCATCAGGAACCTTCACGCCTCTTTTAGCAAAAAGCGTACCTTCTTCAATAGTCAACTGATACATAGACAAGTGCTTAAAACCCAAACTAACCGCCAGCTCCAGTTCTTTCCGCCAATTATCCCAGTGTTGTTCCGGCCTTGCATAAATCAGATCCATCGAATGGTTTTCAAACACATTCAAAACATCTCCAATGGACGACAAAGCTTCATCCAAAGAATGTGTTCGTCCCAAAAATTTCAAATCATTTTCATTAAGAGCCTGAACCCCCAACGACAAACGATTAATCCCTGCCAGTTTTAAATCCGCAAACAGCTTTGATTTTCGCGTATTGGGATTTGCTTCTAAAGAAATTTCGGCCTTAGGTGACAAAGACCATATTTGTGCAATTTTATCAATAATTCGTTCCACATTTTCAGGTCGTATCAACGATGGCGTCCCTCCTCCAAAAAAGATTGAGGTAACATTCCGTCCCAAAGTCATTTGTCCGTAAAAATCCAAATCATCAAGATAAGAATCTATGATTTTATCTTGGTCTACATTATTACAAACTTGACTAAAAAAGTCGCAATAAGGACATTTGCTTAAACAAAAAGGCCAGTGTATATATATACCAAACGGCATCCCTCCCGCCTTTACAGGAGATAATGCCGTTCGAATTGTCTGCGATTGTTCCGCCATTAGAGAATAAACTTCGATAAATCAGCCGATTTTGTATATTTATTCAGCTTTTCCTCCACCATCTCCGGAAGAATAACCACTGTTTCTCCGCCGCGGTCAGAAGCATAGAAACTAATTTCTTCCAGCAAAATTTCCAGTACGGTATGCAAACGCCGCGCACCGATATTTTCCACATTTTCGTTAATTGCCACCGCAATATCCGCCAGTTTATCTATGGCTTCCGGTGTAAACTCAAGCTTCAGATTTTCTGTCCCCAGCAACGCCGTATACTGTTCTATCAAATTAGCTTGCGGCTCGGTTAAAATCCTGACAAAATCCTCATGAGTTAAAGCTTTAAGCTCCACCCTTATCGGCAAACGCCCTTGCAACTCAGGTAACAAATCGGAAGGTTTCGCCAAATGAAACGCTCCCGAGCAAATAAACAATATATGGTCCGTCTTTACAGAACCATATTTAGTATTAACGGTTGTCCCTTCAATCAAAGGCAATAAATCGCGCTGCACACCCTCACGAGAAATATCTCCGCGAGTTCCTTCCGATTTGCCGGCGATTTTATCTATCTCATCAATAAAAACAATACCATCATTTTCAACTGATTTAATCGCTTCAGACACGATATTATCATTATCCAGCAGTTTGTCGGATTCTTCAACCAAAACCAATTTTTGAGCCTCTGAAACTTTCATTTTTCTGGTTTTATATTTCACAGAGTTTCCGCCCAATAAATCTCCTAAACTTATCATTCCCATAGATGCCCCCGGCATTCCGGGAATATCCATTGTCGGCATGGTGTTTGAAGAATTGTCGATTACAGAAATTTCAATTTCACGCTCACTCAACGCACCTTCACGAAACAATCTGCGAAACTTCTCGTAAGTTTCCTCTCCGGCTGATGTGCCGACCAAAGCCTCCAAAATACGTTTTTCGGTACTTTCCTCCGCTTGCACTTTAACTTTTTTTCGCATGTTTTTGCGGGTGTCATTAATGGCCGTTTCCGTTAAATCACGAATAATACTCTCCACATCGCGCCCCACATAACCTATTTCCGTAAACTTCGTAGCTTCAACCTTTATAAACGGCGCTTTGGCTAACTTTGCCAATCTGCGGGAAATTTCAGTTTTTCCAACACCCGTCGGCCCCACCATCAAAATATTTTTCGGAACAATTTCATCTCTCAATTGCTCCGGTAATTGCATGCGTCTCCATCTATTTCGCAAAGCCACGGCAACAGCCTTTTTGGCTTCAGTTTGTCCGATAATAAATTTATCCAGTTCCGAAACAATTTCTCTTGGACTAAAAGCGGTCGTTGTCATCAGGCTATTCTTTCAATAATTACATTATGGTTGGTGTAGACATCTATATCTCCGGCAATTTTCATCGCTTTTCGAGCGATTTCTTCCAAACTTAAACCGGAAACATCATACAGCGCTTTCGCCGCCGCCATAGCATAATTGCCGCCGCTGCCGATACCAATAATCCCATCATCAGGTTCCATAACCTCCCCTGTTCCGGAAATCACCAACGAAATATCTTTGTCAGCCACAATCATAAAAGCCTGCAATTGTCGTAAATATTTATCTGTACGCCAATCTTTAGCTAATTCAACGGCTGCACGTTTAAGCTGATTTGCGTGTTTCTCCAGTTTGCCCTCCAAGCGTTCAATCAAAGTAATACCATCTGCCGCCGCACCAGCAAAACCGGCCACAACCTGCCCGTTACCGATACGCCTTACTTTAACGGAAGTTGCCTTAAAAACAACGGCTTCACCAAGAGTAGCCTGCCCGTCACCGGCCATAACGGCCTCATCGCCTTTGCGAATACACAATATAGTTGTCATAATCCTTCTCTCAAAAAGTTTGCTAATTTTTATTTAGGTAAAATTATTTTTGATTTCAAGAAAAATTTTCACCCAATTCCCGTTCCCGAAAACAAGGGCGTAACTCCATCCTCAAAACATGCAGATGGAAATTACGCCCTATCAAAAGCCGTCTGAATACTGCAGACTTTTACTTACGCTCTTTTTTCACCATTGTTTCCGGCGCCTTTTCCGTTGATGCGTCAATCGCATCTGCTAACGGTGTTTCGTAAGTTTTAACTGCGACCGGCTGTTTAACCGCTCTCGTTTCCATTCCGCAAATCTCCAGTCCCAAAGATTTGAGAGCCGTTTCAATCGGAATAAACAAGTCCGGACCGTCCGCCGTCTTTTTGCTTTCATGAGAAATTCCGACAATATTGCCGTTTTTATCAATCAACGCTCCACCCAGTGTCACTTTCTGAACAAACGTGTCCACAATGATTTCTGCGCCGCGCTCTTCCGACCAGCGATATCCCAAAACTCGACCGTTATTGTCAAGATAACCTTCGCCCTCTTTTTCAAAGTCCAGCAATCCCAAAGTCATCAAAACATCTTTGTTGACCTCCGGCAATTCCACAGACAATGGCAACGGTGAATATTGCGTCGGTGTTTCCAACAACAAAACGGCAACATTCTTATTGGGGTTAACACGGAAAGCTCCGGCCTTAAATGTTTTACCATTAATTGTCTTAACATCAAAATTATTGTTGTCTTTAACAATCAAATCAGCAGAAGTCAAAATCAGATTATCATCAATAATCAATCCGGCTCCTTTCTGCCCCTTTGCATTTACAACCGCCACAACCGAAGCCCGTACGGTATACAGATTTTGAGCATTCAGTGTCTCATACGGAGCATGGTTACGAATACACATCCGGTTCTTCGCATCGCTGAAAGATTGCTCCACGGCATTGCGATTAACAACCGCTTCCGGTTCGTGTGTATCTAAAGGAATATCAATCCAGTAATCGTCTGCAATCGTCACATTTTCCTTAATATTTTTAACAACGGTACAAGATTCGTCGTTAATTTCGATGGCTCGACAACGCGGATCAATTTCCAACGCTGCCACACGACCATTGCGTTCTTTTCGCTCTCTAGTCACCAAGTGAGAACCCTTGACGCCGCCGTCACATTCAACAAGACCTATCTTATTGTTGACATACGATCCCTCAGCGCCACCATTACATTCGATTACGCCTATCTTGCCATTGACATAAGCACCTCTGACACCGCCGTCACATTCAACAACCCCAACTTTTTCATTGACGTAAACATCTTCAATGCCATCAATACATTCTGTCGTTCCAATTCTATCTTTGGCATAGGAAACCTTAACTCCATCGACACATTCAACAACACCCAATGTACCGTCTATATAGGTTTCATTGACGCCACCGTCGCACTCGATAAACCCGTAACGATCATTGATACCGGAGTTCTCATCAATGGTATTATCGCAAACCTCGCCGCCGATAACCAACTTGTCGACATAGCGTCCGTTTCCGTCAACACCGCCTCTGACAATCGCACCGTCAGCGCCTCTGCGGGTCACCGAACCATCAGCACCGCCCCGGGTAACCATACCATCGGCACCGCCGCTGACGATTTGCCCATCAACAATACGACCTTCTATGGTTTGCCCTTGACCGCCTAAGCCGGTTGCACATTCCTGCAACAAACTTATACCTTTCAGTTCTTTGTCATATTGAGAACGGAAAGATGTGCTCTGACGCTCAGCATCACGCAAAAACGCCAACTGACGTTGCAAATCTTCCGGACGTATCCGCTGAGCCAACGTAGAATTAAAGCAACTAATCTCAGGGAGTTTAATCAAAGCATCTTCAAAAGCACGCTCAACCAGTAATGTCTCCCCTTTAGGTTCGCCTTCCGAAATTTGTCCGTAACCAGTCGTCTCACCCTTGCAGTAAACCTCTTGACGCGTTAAATCCATCACCCTCCAAGTCACTGTCATTTCAGATGAACCGCTACGCAATTTCTTCTGTTTAACACTATCCCAGTCAAACTCATCGCAGATATTCATAAAATAGTCCGTAATTTCAGCAGTAACAACATATTCCGGAGTTTCAATTCTATCAGACTCCAGATAATACGGATTGCTTTTATCAACCACTACCGGATAATAATCATTCATCTGCTCGTAGAAAATATCAAAGAAATGCATGTCTTTCTGCATTGTGCGCCCTTGATTTAAGAACACATTTTTACTTTCACGCCGACAACCGAAAATTCTGAAACGATAGTTTCCGAGTTTTGTATCAAACTCGTCATATTTACGCCCCTTGCGAATCCGGAAATCCACATATTCCAATTTAACCGGAGCAAAACTGTCGCGTCTCTGGTGCAAATAAATGTAAGCATCACGCTGTTCTTGATTAATCATCAGCGTCTGATGACGAACCTTTTGCTGCTCATCTTGAATATACGAAATACGACGAACCGGTTTTTTCTTAAACGGTTCACACATACAGTCAAACAAACCGAGCGTGGACTCCGAACCGTCACACATACAAGGCAAAAGCTCCGGACTTTCCTTGCTGCATGAAGTCAGCATAAGAGCTGTCAGTAAAATTTTCAGTGCATTGTTTTTCTTCATTTTTTAACTCCTATTGACGATTGGAAACCGGCGCTCTTCGATAAGACAGCGCTTCGGCTATGTGCATTTTAAGGATTTTTGTTTCATTTTGCAAGTCTGCAATTGTCCTTGCTAACCGCAATGTTCGGTGATAAGCGCGTGCTGAAAGTTTATTTTTATCAGCAAAAGCAATTAATAACCGTTGAGCATCATCGTCCAAAACCGCAGCTTCTTCCAGTAAACTACCGCTAAGCTGAGAGTTTGTCTGTAAGTCAGGACGAGAAAATTTTCTAAATCGTTCTGCCTGAACAGCTCTGGCTTGCACAACGCGCGCCCTGATCTGTTCCGAGCTTTCCCCTTTTTTTACATCTGCTAAATCCCACGGGCTCACAGCCGGAACTTCAATTTGTATATCTATACGATCCATCAAAGGCCCTGATATTTTGGATTGATACTCCAAAGCACAAATCGGCGCTCGCGAACACTCCGTCGGGGCATTTCCCAAATTTCCGCAACGACAAGGATTCATCGCCGCCACCAACTGAAAATGAGCCGGATAAACCGTATGAGCATTTACTCTGGAAATGGAAACTTTTCCGTTTTCCAATGGCTGCCGCAGAGCTTCTAATGTAGAACGATTAAATTCCGGCAGCTCATCTAAAAACAACACCCCGTTATGCGCTAAAGAAATTTCCCCCGGTCGGGCTTTACGCCCTCCGCCCACCAAAGCCGGAGTAGAAGCGCTGTGATGAGGGTCTCGAAAAGGGCGTTCAAAACAAATTCTACCGTCTTTTAATTCTCCGGCAATCGAATGGATCATACTGGTTTCAAGAGCCTCTGAGGGAGTGAGTTCCGGCAAAATAGATGGCAATCTGGCCGCCAACATAGATTTTCCCGCACCGGGAGGACCGATCATCAACAAATTATGTCCGCCGGCCGCGGCAACTTCCAAAGCCTTCTTAGCACTTTCTTGCCCCTTAACATCCGCCATATCAAGTAAGGAATGTTTTCTTTCGCCCTTTTGCGCTTCCGGCTTTTTTAAAACCTGTATTCCCTTAAAATGATTTATCAGCGAAAGTATATCCGGCACAGCCACAACATCATCTAATCCGGACCATACAGCTTCCCCGCCGTTATCTATCGGACAAATCAAACCAAGCTCTCTTCTGTTGGCCTCAACGGCTGCCGGCAACACGCCGTTAATCGGAAGAACGGCTCCATCCAACCCCAATTCTCCCATAACTAAATACGAAGATAGCTCTTCTTGCGGAACAACACCCATAACAGCGAGCAATGCCAACGCTATCGGCAAATCAAAATGAGAACCTTCCTTTAACAAATCGGCAGGTGCCAGATTTATAACAATTCTCTTTGCCGGCAAGCTCATCCCCAAAGAAGACATCGCGGCACGAACACGTTCTTTGCTTTCGGCAATCGCCTTATCAGGCAAGCCTACAATGATAAAATTGGGCAATCCTGAAGAAACCTGAGCCTGCAAATCAACCAAACGAGGCTCCAAACCGTTAAAAGTAATTGTTTTAACCCGCGCCAACATAGCCATCACCAACGCGATGTAATTTCAGAATCCCTCCACCGCCGTGTCGGGTAGGTATCAACTTTCAAAAAATCATAATTGGCCGTCTTATAAGGAATTTCTCTAAAACGAACAAACCCCATCTCCTCATAATGCTGAGCACAAGCTTCCGCCGAAGTAACAGGATTGCTGTAACAATAGGCTATTTCTCGGGTATTCAAGTTTTGCAAAGCAATCGCACACGCATCATTAGCAAAATACTCATTAGCGTCCTGAATACCGTTATCCGTCGAGACTCCCTTATAAAACTGAGTGGCGCACGGATTGGGTTTTACCTCGATAACTTCCTTTTGGGACTGAGGGCGAGGTTGGGATTTGACCAAACAATCAAAACAACCGTCCATAATGGAACTGTCCTCTTCATACATAAAAGTACAGTTGCAAAGCAGACAAGTCGCAAAAAACAACAGTAAAAACCGTATATTTTTCATTTTTTTGAGCCCAAATAGTTTAAACTGGCTATATCCTAGCCGTAAAACGTTAATATTATATAAATTTCATAAGAGAAAACACTTGCATTTTTTGCTAATCGTGCTATGTTCGCCAACGTCCCTTGCCGTTTATAACGACGGCTATACAAGAACCGGCTGTTTTCAGCCATTTGTTGAGAAATCCATAAGGAGATTTTTAATAATGAACAAATATGAAAGCGTGCTGATTGCACGTCAGGATTTGGGCGCTTCTCAGGTTAACAATCTGGTATCTGACATGAGCAAAGTCATTGCCGGTCAGGGCGGTGAAGTTGTCCGCGTTGATAACTGGGGCTTAAAAAACCTTGCTTATCGCATTAAGAAAAACCGCAAAGGCTACTATGTTCTTTTGAACATTTCTGCTCCGGCTAACGCTATTGCAGAATATGAAAGACTGTTGCGCGTTAACGAAGATGTTATTCGCTACATGACTGTTAAAGTTGAGAACTTCTCTGACCAATCTGTCGAAGAAGCTGAATCCGCCGTTGAAGAATAGGAGAACATAAATGGCTAAACAAGTATTCTTTAGAAGAAAAAAGAGCTGTCCGTTTTCCGGTGAAGACGGATTAAAAATTGACTACAAGGATGTAAAAACCCTTTCTCGTTACATTTCCGAAAAAGGAAAAATCATTCCCAGTCGCATAACATCAGTTTCTGCCAAAAAGCAAAGAGAGCTGGCTCGTGCCATCAAACGTGCACGTTACCTTGGCTTGTTGCCTTATGTTGCTATGTAAGTAGAGGAGAAAAAAGATGGAAGTTATTCTGCTTGAACATGTAGACAAGTTAGGTAAAATGGGCGAAAAAGTTAACGTTAAGAACGGTTATGCCCGTAATTATCTGTTGCCCTCTAAAAAGGCTTTACGTGCAACTGAAGCTAATTTGGCTGTTTATGAAGCTCAAAAAGCTCAGTTAGAGGCCCACAACAAACAAATGTTTGATGAAGCTTCTCAGTTGGCTGAATCATTGAAAGGTTTTTCTGCTGTTTTGGTACGCCAAGCCGCTGAAACCGGACAATTATACGGTTCTGTCACCATTCGTGACATTGCCGCCGCAATCAAAGAGGCTGGTTATAACATTGAACGTCGTCAGGTATATCTGGAAAATGCCATCAAAGATTTGGGCGTTTATCAGGTTAAATTAAACTTGCACCCTGAAGTCTCTCAAACTATTTTGGTAAACGTCGCCAGAACAGATGATGAGGCTAAAAAACAGGCTAAAGCTTATTCTGACACTGTTGCTGAATAAATCAGTTCTGAAAAAACCCGATTTTTCAATCGGGTTTTTTTATGTCCTTTTTTCTGTTTTGATAAGGGACACCGGCATCCGGACAAATCTCCTCAAAAACCAACCAAAAAAACTCCCGACCGTTAAAGCCTAACAGCAGGGAGTTTTTATTTATTCTTTTACTTTTTTAGAAAGTCAACTGTAAGAAGCTTCACTTGATTTCAGGGAAAAGAATACCGCATCTGCAAAAACGAAATGCTCTTCTCTTGCCGCAAAATCCTTCGTTCCGCCCTCCTCGCTCTATCTCTTCCTATTTAATGATTTGGGATACAACACCGGCACCAACTGTGTGACCACCTTCACGAATAGCGAAACGCAATCCTTCGTTCATCGCAATCGGGTGAATCAATGTTGCTGTCATTGTGATGTTATCTCCGGGCATTACCATTTCCGTACCAGCAGGCAATTCGATTGAGCCTGTTACGTCTGTTGTACGGAAGTAGAATTGCGGACGATAGTTGCTGAAGAACGGAGTATGACGTCCACCTTCTTCCTTCGTCAAAATATAGCATTCACATTTGAATTCTGTATGCGGAGTAATAGATCCCGGAGCTGCCAAAACTTGACCGCGTTCTACTTCTTCTCTCTTTGTTCCGCGCAACA
>CAZZNV010000015.1:0-26149 GCA_964655915.1 uncultured Azospirillaceae bacterium
TTCGTATTTTACCGGCAAACTCATAAATATCCTCAAATAGAAATTTGTGAATTTGTTTTAATCCTGCAAAAGAGCCGACTTTAAGTGTATTTATTTTGCCACTGTCAAAGAGTTTCTTGGCTTTTTTCTTGCTAATTTCCTCTTCCGACTTATTAAGCTCTATTTGATTTGTGATATTTAATTTATTCTCTAAAACCATTAACGCCCTCTTTCAGATAATACATTAAGTTTAATCATCAAAAGACTAAAAAGCAATTAACTTTAAATTTTATTTAAAGAAATTTGAATATGGCTTGAATAATCCACAAAAAAGCTGTAGAGGATGGTTAAACGATTTAGATTACAGGAACAACAAATGGCGAAGATAACTAAACATATTGCAAAAATCAGCTCAGCCCTTATTTCAGATATTTTAAAAATCGGCTTAACATTTATTTGCTTTATCATATTGATATTGTTCGTCATTGTAATAGGTTTTGCAATCTTTGACGATACCGAAGAAAAATGTATGGAAAAATGTCTGGCAGACGGATATGAAGCAACAGATTGTTCCAACAATCGGTGCGATTTTCCTATCTGAAAAAATAACACAACCCAAGGTTCTGCTTTTAAAAGCAGAACCTTTTTATCAATAAAGAAGCAAATTAACTAACTGACATTAACGTCATAAAGCGTATCAACCCTCCTACTCAAATCCTCAAACTCCTCATAATTTTTAGTCCGAAACTTCTCTTAGCATAGTTTTATCCGTGGAGATTTATTGATTTTCTACTCTTTATTCACAAAACCTTTATAGACATCACTGGAATACATTAACACATCATCAAGTTTTTGAGGGCCGTAACGCTCAATAAGAGTTGGCAGTTTCTTTCCGGCATACAATGAACGCCCCAATCCCAAACGATGCCCGTCAATTTTATATCCCATTCCTTCAAGAATTGTCGGTAGCATGTCAAAAGCCGCAAAGTGCCTGTCTTTATCGACGAGCGGCAAAACCGGGTTGATAACAGCGTTATAGATATGGCGCTTGTTTGGATTTGGCGCTAAATATTTATAGTATAGAGGATTATTAATGGCAAGATGATCACCGATAACAAAAATAACAGTGTTTTTACGCCAAGGTTGTTTGTCAATCCATTTTATAAAATCAGCCGCCATTGTGTCTGCACAAGTAACAATATCTCTGAAATCTCCATATTGGGAAGGGCATTTTTCATCTAACCATCCATCCGGTTGATGCGTATCAATTGTAAAAATTGACACGGCAAACGGCTGCTTATCTTTCGCTAAAGCGGTCAAATCCTCTTTAGCCTTTTGATAAAGCATACTATCAATTCCGCCCCAACGATTTCCATTTTTTCCATATTTATCTATAAAGAATTGCCCATCTACAATTTTAATTTTTCCTTCAGCCCTGTTTCCTATAAAATACTCTATTCCGGAAAAATCCTTTTCACTTCCCAACAATAATTCCTGTTTGTATCCGTTTTTATGTAAAATATCTTGTAAACAAGTTATATTGGGCAGAAAATTATTTTTCTCAACATTTATATTCTTTTCTCCCAGTAAATTCAGACCAATGCCACAACTGCTTGAAACCATTGCGGCTACGGTCCAGCCTGTTCCCGTTGTGATTTGATATTCTGACCAAGACTGATTATTTTGAGCCAGTTTTGTTAGTTCCGGCAATAAATTAGATTCAAATATCGTATCATTTTGATATGTCGTTTCCAAAGATTCCAAATAGAGCAAAATTAAATTAGGTTTTTGATGTGGTGCTTGTATCTTCACCTTCTCAGGAAAGACATATTCGACTTTATAAAAATCGTATCCCATCGTCATCAAATACAAATAATGAAAAAAGCCATATCTATTCCCCATAAAACAGCTCATTACCAGACAACAGAAAATACTTATCAATAGAGAAATTTTTTTAGGTACCACTCGAACAAAAAGCCACACCGCCACAAACAAACAAGCCGAAGCAATCAACCAATATTCAAGAACATCTCCCAATATATCAAATTTTAGCATATGCAAATCGGCGGCGCGATGCACATGAAAAAGAAGATTATCAATTCTGGCATGGGGATATAACACTTCTATTCCCCAAAATATTACTATAAGCAGAAATAATATAAAGAAAAAAAAGACAGTTAAAAACATGACAAGTGCCGAACTCATAAAAAAACTTTCTTCGTGTGAACCACCTCTCGGAATTTGGACGGTTCAAAATAAAGGAATTTTTACTCAATTATGCTTTTTTGAATTTTTGATATTTGGAGTTTATATTTCGCCAAAGCTTCAGAATTTTTCGGGGTCCAATTTACAGAAACGTCTTCCAGTTTAACCCATTTAAGCTCCTTTTGTTTTTCAGGCTCTACAACTCTCAGTAAAGATAAATCCGTTGGCGTGCATACAAACCAATGCAGTTTGTATTTATTGTTGCGGGTTACCCCTAACTTTTTTACAACATCAACATTCAGGTTTGTTTCTTCCTTTATTTCACGATGCAGAGCGGCGTTTATCGTTTCGCCGGTTTCAACCTTTCCGCCCGGAACAACATATTGCGTATCATCCGTATGAATCAAGTTATTCTTTTGAGCCGTTTGAGCCAGTATTTTATCCTGATTGACGATTACCGCGCAAACAACATCTTGGTTGTTGCCTTTTAATCTGTTGAATACTTCCCAATAAACAAAATCTTTCAGTGTTTGAATAAATTTCATAATGATCTCCTCCGTTCGAGTGAAGAATAGGATAAAATTTTGCAAAAATCAATAAATAAGCTACTAACGCAAAAACGCCGAGAAAAATCTCGACGTTTTTACATCATTTGTCATTTACTACGGGAACTGTCTCTTCTGCACTCTCAAAGAGCAAACTAAACCAGTAATAAACAAGCCCGAAGAACAACACAAGGCAAAAGACAACGATGCAACCGTTTCTATGCTCTCTCTTCTTCTCTTCAACCCATTGTTCCAATGTGAAGATTTGCAGTTTATAACGGACATCATCATGACACCTCATGTACGAAACGGGAGCGCCAATATGAATAGGATTACCGTTCGCGTCCACAGGAACAAGATGTTCCACACCCGGAGCAGAAGTATTTTCGTAGGCCTCAATCGTCTGACGAAAAGTCGGCGTCTCATAAAAATACTTTCCTATAATCTCGTCATACTGTACAATTGTTGTGCCGCATTCATCAAACTGTGGTCTGTATGCCAGATGGACGCCCCACACCACTAACCCGAACACAACCGCAAAAAGGAGCAGTCGTCTCCACTTAGTAAATAAAAATTCCATAATACAAAATAAGTTAAATTACACAATTACTTCTGTTTGCGTTAATATTATCCAACATTCACGCATTGTCAATATCTATTCCAAACAAGCGTATGGTACATAGCCCCATGAGGAGTTGCTTGAAAAACTATTCAATCACAACTGCCGGTACGGTTTTTTGCATGTTTTTCGTCGTGCGGTATGTGTAAACGCCAATTTGTTTGGCACATTTTTTGGAAGGCATTTTTATTTTTTCACCATCATAAAATAACCCGCCGTTGTCATCTACCAACAACAAAATTTTATCAAGGCTCTCCTGAGGAGCGGCCAAAGCCACACCTTTGCTGATGGTTTGGAAAATCTCCAAATCACTATATGTTATGCATTTTCCTTTTTGGGGGAGCATTTGCAAATCTCTTATATGGTATGAATTTTCAATTTCTTCAGACACAACGTCCTTTTCCGTAACATCACCCGAGCGAGAAAAGATCACACTAACAATCTGCAAAAGGGCAATGCCTGTAATCATGCCCAAAACATAAATACCGAATTTTTTCATACAACCCTCTCCACAAACATACGATAAAAAGAATTCTTGATTTTCAAATTATATTATTCATCAGTTAACATGTTATTTATAAGATGTTTTTTATTTTTTATCGAACACGAAAACAAACAAGACAGCCAAAAAAATGCAGACAAAACCCGCCGCATAATTCCATCGAAATTCTTCTTTAAGGTACAAAATTGAAAAGATGGAAAATACAACAATGGTGATGACTTCTTGCATGATTTTCAGTTGTGCGGCAGTGAAGAATTCATGTCCGATACGGTTAGCCGGCACCTGAAAACAATACTCAAAAAAGGCAATTCCCCAACTAACCAAAACCACCATCCACAATGCAGATGACTTAAATTTCAAATGCCCATACCACGCGAACGTCATAAAAACATTAGAGATTGTCAATAACAAAACAGGATAAAATTGTCTCATGCTTACAGCTCTTACACAGTTATAGCCACTAATCAAGTTCCGCCAATTTTTGGGCCTGATCCTCCATAACCAAAGCATCTATAATCTCACCCAAAGCATCGCCGGTAACAACTTCATTCAGTTTGTAAAGTGTCAGGTTTATACGGTGGTCTGTAACGCGTCCTTGCGGATAGTTGTACGTTCGTATGCGCTCAGAGCGGTCACCGCTACCGACTTGAAGTTTTCTTTTCTCAGAGTAGGCAGAATCAATAGACGTCTTTTGCAAATCATAAAGCTTAGCTCTCAGGTGAGCCATGGCTTTTTCTCTGTTTTTAAATTGTGAACGATCATCTTGACACTGAACAACCACACCGGTTGGAATATGAGTAATGCGCACAGCCGATTCTGTACGGTTAACGTGCTGTCCTCCGGCACCGGATGCGCGATAAACATCAATTTTAAGGTCGGCCGAGTTGATATACATATCCACCTCTTCAATCTCGGGCAACACGGCAACCGTTGCTGCTGATGTGTGAACACGCCCCTGTGATTCTGTAACCGGAACTCTTTGTACGCGGTGTGCGCCGGACTCAAATTTTAACTTCGCAAAAACATCTTTTCCGGTAATTTTGGCGGAAGCCTCTTTATATCCGCCAAGCTCATTTTCCGTCGTGTCAGAAACCTCAAATTTCCACCCTTGCAAAACAGCGTAACGTTGATACATTTCAAACAAAACCGCAGCAAACAAAGCGGCCTCATCTCCGCCGGTGCCTGCGCGAACTTCTAAGATGGCATTTTTTTCATCATCTTCTTCTTTGGGCAGAAGCAGTATTCTGATTTCATGGTCAAGAGCGGGGAGTTTTTCTTTCAGGTCATAATACTCAACCTCTGCAAGTTCTCTCATCTCTTTATCCAAATTTGTGTCGTCCATCATAGACTTGGAATCAAGCATGTCCTGTTCCAGCTTGTTTCTATTCTTGATAGCCTCCACAACCGGAGCAAGAGCAGCCAGTTCTTTGTTCATTTTGACCAGATTGTCAGACCCTAAATCAGGAGCGGAAATCAGCGATTCAAGTTCATTATAGCGGTTGACAACATTGGCCAGTTTTTCCGCAAAATTCATTTTTATATTCCTTAAAATATTTATATCGTTGTGTTTATATAACAAAAGGAAACAGCTGGAGTCAACCAGCTATTTCCTTTCGAATGAAAAAACGCTAATGATTACCGGCTTCCAAAAACTTGTCCAGTTTAATATTCATCTTTTTGTTGTTGGTAACCACTTCTGTAATTGTTCCGTTGACCAACACATCAACGCCGTCAACTTTTCCAACAGACAAAATCATGCCCTTTCCTTCAGGAACAACATAAGAAGCTCCGGGCATCAAAACCTTACTGATATAAAGTTTTTGATCGTCTTTAACTTCAATCCATGTTTCTTTCTTTACCTGAATTTTTATAGGTCCCTTTTTCGGAGTATTCGTTTCAGAACCAACTGTTTTTTCGGGAGCCCCTTTTTTTTCTATCGGTTGAACTTCGTCACTTACGACTTGCGGAGCAGAGGTTTCTTCTTCATTAAAAGCCTCCTCAGTCACAACAATTTGGCGTCCTGCGTTCACAGACTCTTCTTCGGCAGTCGTCGTATCAGAAACCTGTTCGCCGGAAACCGTCGCATTAACAGATACGGAAGCGGAAAAGTCTTCCACAACCAAGGGCAGATTTTCATCATCAGGTTGAATTTCAGCAACGCTGCTGTCAGAAACCTTCATTTCATCATCAAGAACCTGTGCGTTTTGGGTATTGTATGCGTACCAAACCGCATAAATAGCAATAATCGCAGCTAAACTGCCGACCAAATACTTTCTGCTGGGAACAGTAGCCTCTGTTTGTGGTTCAAGAACATAAATGTCTTTGTCGTTTTTCGCGTTTGTTTCTTCTTTATAAAGCTCAATAATGTTGCTGCTGTTCAACCCCAAGAAATCAGCATAAGAGCGAATAAATCCGATTCCATACGGAAAACCGGGGATTTCCTTATAGTTACTATCCTCAATAGCTTCCAGGTAATAGCGCCTGATACATAATTTTTTTGAAACATCTGCAATTTTATATCCTTTTCGCAAACGCATCTCTTTAAGCAATGTTCCGACTTTGGAAACACCGGTTTCAACAGATGGCACACTCGCTTCTGTTATGGGAGTTTCATTATCCGCAGCCTCAACAGTATTCTCTTCTAGGGTCTCGGAAAGTTTCTTTTCTTTTTTCACGGCAAATTCCTTTTTCACATTTTTAAATTTTGAAAGATTGTTACACACTTTTTAATAAATTTCAATACCATGGTCATTGGCATAGGATATTAATTGTGGTCGCAAAGTTCTTCGGGTGGATTTCAGCAGATTTTTTACATAATCTTCAACTTCACTGACATTGAGAGAGCGTATCATACTCTTCACTCTTCCGAATGCCGATCCTGACATTGACAAGTTGCGGTACCCCAGTCCGATGAGCGCCATTGCCTCGATAGGATTACTGGCCATTTCGCCGCAGACGGAGCAATAAACCCCGGCGTTATTGGCTTGCGAAATAATAAGGGACATAACCTTCAAAAACGGAGCAGACAAAACATCATATCGTTCTGCCAAACGAGAATTTCCTCTGTCACTGGCAAAAACAAATTGTGCCAAATCATTTGTGCCGACAGATATAAAGTCAACTTTTTCCAATAAGTTTTCTAATTGGAACAAAACAGAAGGAACCTCAATCATCATTCCGGCATTTACTTTTTTAGGAACAGGGGCACCTCGGCGTTTTTCTTTTTCCAACTCCAACATCAAGGTCTCTTTGGCTTCTTCAAATTCTGATAAGTTAGCAACCATGGGAAACATAACATTAAGCTCTTTGTCTGCGGCAGCCCGTAAAAAAGCTTTCATCTGTTTTCGTAGAATAGCTCGCCGATCAAGCGTTATACGGATAGAGCGCCAACCGATAGCCGGATTGTCTTCTCTGGAGTTTGTCCAATAAGGTAAAAGCTTGTCAGAACCGACATCAAGGCTTCTAAAAATAACCTTTTTATGTCCCGCTCGATTCATAAGATCCTTATAATATCCTATCTGGCGTTCCACATCAGGCATTGTATCAGAGGCCATAAAGGGGATTTCCGTGCGATAAAGCCCGATACCGTTGCAATTGGTTGTTTCAATATAATCAAGGTCAAAGGCCAACCCCACATTAAGCGCCAAATTAAGCTTTACGCCGTCTTGAGTGATAGCCGGAAGTTTACGCAGTTCGGCAAGCTTTGCTCTCAGCTTTTCCTTTTCAGCAATTTTATTTTTGATTTTGTCTTGCACGGGGTGAGAAGGTCTGATGAAGGCATACCCTTCATCACCGTCAACAGCGAGTAAATCTCCGGTTTTAATCTCATTTAAGATACCTTTTGTTTTGGCAACAACAGGTATCCCCAAGGCTTTGGCGACAATCGCAACGTGCATGGTCGGCGTGCCGTCTTCAATAATCAAACCGCGTATTTTGCTATAATCGTAGTCCATCAGGTCGGCCGGACCCATGGTTAGTGATACGACAACAATATCTTTTCCGGCAAATTTTTCCGCCGGATTAGCATCGCCGTTCAAATATCCAATAAGGCGATCCGTAATATCGCGCAAGTCGTGCAGACGCTCTTTAAGGTAAGGGTCATTCGTGCCGGACAACCTGTTCCACATGTCTTCATAAGCGCGCTCAGTAGCCGCTTCGGCGGTTAATCCGCTTTGAATATTATCCGAAATTTTCTTATACCAGCCTTTATCTTGGGCAAACATCTTATAGGCATCTAGAATATCAACATGTTCACCAATCCCCAATCTGGCAGAGTTCAGCTTTTTATCCAAATCAGCATTCATGGTGGAATGGGCAATTTCCAAACGAGACAGCTCTTTCCCTTTGTCATCGGCAAAAATTTTGGTAGCGGCCTGGTGCCGTCTGTGGATTACGGCAAACCCCATGCCGTGACCTTTGTTCAGACTGATTCCTTTAATTCTTTCACGACCGGAACGCTCTTTTTCAGACTGAATGGATTCTTTGTAAGCTGTCATTTCTTCGGATACGGCAATCTCACTGAGAACCATGGCAACGGTTTCTAAAATCTCAGTTTCTAAAACACTGTGCTCGTAGACTTTCTTGCGTTCAAGGGCTAACACGCCGATGGCTCGTTTCCAACGAATAAGCGGAACTCCTATAAATGACCTGTAAGCATCTTCACCAATTTCGGCATCATAAAAGAAATTAGGATGTTTCCATGCATTTTTGATGGCTATTGAATGTTTATTTTGCGCCACCAAACCAACCAGACCTTCCCCCATATGGAGTTTTATTTTGTGGTTGATTCCCTCATTATATCCGCAAGAGGCAAACAACTCGAGCAAGTTATCATCAACAAGCAAAAAAAGCATGCCTGCATCAGCTTGCATCTGCTGAACAATCATTTTTACAATTTTATCGAGTTTGGCAGAAGGAGTATCTTGCTCTTCGGTAATTTGCCGTAATTCTCGCAAAATATCCATTGCATCTATCGTGGCAGATGATTCCATTGTTTTGCCCATTATCCAAAATGCCCTTGCGCTTTAATTTATATTCCATATATTAAAGACATCAAGTAAAAACTTAATTAAAAAAGGAGTAAAAATGTCCGCTAATTATCAAAAAGGTGATAAAGATACACGCCCCTGGGGAACTTGGGAGGTTATTGAGGTCGGTGAGGGCTTTTGTGTGAAACGAATTTGCGTTAACCCTACCGGTATTTTGTCCTTGCAGTCTCATAATTTCAGGGCGGAACATTGGATAATTGTCAGAGGTGAGGCGCTTGTCACGTTAGGGGATAATAAACTTGTAAAGAAGGCCGGTGAAAATATCTATATTCCCGTAAAAGTAAAACATCGTATTCAAAATAACACGTCGGAGATGGTCGAATTTATAGAGGTTCAATGCGGGGAGAACTTGGACGAGAATGATATAATTCGTTATGAAGACACCTATGGACGTGTTTAAAAAGCTTGCCTTATAAAAAAAGTTATGCTACAAAAAACGGCTAATGTGAATTATTTACAAATTAAACAATAACAAAAATGGATACAGTAGAAAAAATCCTGAACACTCCGATAACAGAGTTCATCTCGCCGATAATTTGGAATAGAGGCGTGTGTCGTTGCCGCTTTTGCGGAAAAGAGCTGGTTACTCATCCTGTTGGAAACTGGTATAAGAACGACCCCTGCACCTGTGCTGAGTACCTCGCTGCAGCGGAACATAACGAGCAGCGTACAACGTACTATAACTCTCAAGTAAGCCATTAATCGGCTTAGGTTTCTGTTTTTTACAGGGGTTGCCGTATCTCATGTTTGGGGTGCAATCCGATTTCGTAAAAAAAAGCCCCGTCCGAAAGGACGAGGCTTTTTTGCGTTAAGGGCAGTTTTCTACTTAACTTCTTCAAAGTCAGCATCAACAACTTTATCATCGCCGTTATTGGTGTTGGCCTGAGCTCCCATATCAGCGCCTTGTTGAGCAGCGTCGGCACCAGTCGCTTGCTGGGCTTTATACATTGCCTCACCAAGCTTAAGGGAAGCCTGCATCAAGCTTTCGGTTTTTTCTTTGATAACAGCTAAATCCTCAACTTCTAAGGCCGTTTTGAGGGCATTTAATTCAGTTTCGATTTGGCTCTTTTCCGCAGGGCTGACTTTGTCCCCATGCTCTTTCAAAGTTTTTTCGGTAGCATGAACCAAAGATTCACCCTGATTTTTCGCTTCAACCAATTCTTTTTTCTTTTTATCGGCTTCAGCGTTGGCTTCGGCATCTTTAACCATCTTGTCGATGTCGGCATCAGAGAGACCGCCGCTGGCTTGAATGCGAATGGCTTGCTCTTTGTTAGTGGCCTTGTCTTTTGCAGAAACATTAACAATACCGTTTGCATCAATATCAAAAGTAACTTCAATTTGCGGCATGCCGCGCGGTGCAGGAGGAATACCGACCAAATCAAACTGTCCCAGCAGCTTGTTATCCGCCGCCATTTCGCGTTCACCTTGGAATACGCGAATTGTAACAGCGGTTTGACCATCATCAGCCGTTGAGAATACCTGAGATTTTCTTGTCGGAATAGTCGTGTTACGGTCAATCAAGCGAGTGAACACACCGCCTAATGTTTCAATACCCAAAGACAACGGCGTAACGTCTAACAGCAAGACATCTTTTACATCGCCCATCAAGACACCGCCTTGAATAGCAGCACCTACGGCAACAACTTCGTCGGGGTTAACACCTTTATGAGGCTCTTTTCCGAAAATTTCTTTAACTTTTTCCTGAACTTTCGGCATACGGGTCATACCACCCACTAAAATAACCTCGCTTATGTCGCCGGAGCTGACACCGGCATCAGCCATGGCTTTTTTGCAGGGCTCAACCGTGCGTTCAATCAAATCTTCAACCAAGGATTCCAATTTTGCTCGTGTCAGTTTAATGTTAAGATGCTTAGGTCCGGTTTGGTCAGCCGTAATAAAGGGCAAGTTAACTTCTGTTTGCGTTGTGGAAGATAACTCAATCTTAGCCTTTTCAGCGGCTTCTTTCAAACGTTGCAAAGCCAGACGATCATTTTTCAAATCAATACCGGTTTCTTTTTTGAACTCATCTGTCAAATAAGTAACCAAGCGTTGGTCAAAGTCTTCACCGCCGAGGAAAGTATCACCGTTGGTGGATTTAACTTCAAAAACACCGTCGCCGATTTCCAAAATAGAAATATCAAAAGTTCCGCCGCCCAAGTCATAAACGGCAATTGTTCCGTTGGCTTTTTTATCCAAACCATAGGCTAAAGCGGCTGCGGTCGGTTCGTTGATGATACGCAAAACATCTAAACCGGCAATTTTACCGGCATCTTTGGTAGCCTGACGTTGAGAGTCGTTAAAGTAGGCAGGCACCGTAATAACAGCCTTCTCAATTTTTTCGCCCAGGTAACTCTCGGCATATTCTTTAATTTTTTGCAGTACGATAGCTGAAATCTGTGAGGGAGCATATTTTTGCCCTTTAACTTCGACCCATGCATCACCGTTATCACCCGGAATGATTTTAAAAGGAACCAAGGCCTTGTCTTTATTAACTTCGGTAGAATCAAAGCGGCGTCCGATTAAACGTTTAATGGCGAATAACGTGTTTTCAGGATTTGTTACGGCCTGACGCTTAGCGGGAAAACCCACCAAACGTTCAGTATCTGTAAAAGCAACCATAGAAGGGGTTGTTCTAGCGCCTTCGGAGTTTTCCAGAACTTTGGCTTCTCCGCCTTCCATAACGGAAAAGCAGGAGTTTGTTGTTCCAAGGTCAATACCGATAACTTTATTGCTCATAATTTTTTCCTCATTTTATTAGTAAAATTGTCTTTCTAAGAGCATATATAGGGATGCAAAATTGTTGATGCAAGTCTGATTTGATATTTTTTTATAAAAAAAGAGGCGGAATTTTTCCGCCTCTTTTTAGTAGAAGGTTATTCGGTAAAGATAGCGACGACCATCTCCAACACAATCTTCTTTCTCAAGATGTTCGGGACGATCACTTTTAAATCTGAAGAAAAAACCTTCTGCCGTCATCAGTTCCTCGGGGAGAGGATCGCCTCCATACGATTGCAGAACTTCACTAACCGTCAGCCAGTCCCTGTCCGCACGAAGCCTGCTCCACATCCTCCAATCACCGAGAAACCCTTCTTTCCCGTTACATTTGTAAATCAGGGCATGCTTTGTCGCATTTTCAAAGGTGTCCGGCTCCGGTTGTTTGAGCGAGATAGTCACCCCATAAACACGAACACCGATAACTTTCTTTTTCCACGGGGCGTACCACAATCGCTTTTCAACAATCTGGATAATCGGCCCGTCACAAATTTCAGACATAATTGTAAAATATTAAGGTTAGTAATAAATTTTCTACTCTTGACGTAGCATTGTCTGGCATGAAAGTCAACCTTTTAATAGCGCCGTTTATCTGAAGAAATTTCATAACCGGTGTTGCCGTCAACAACAGAATTTGCAAAAGCAAAATCCGTTGAATTAACGGCATGAATACGATAAAGCGTTTCTCCTTGTTCAACACGGTCACCGACCTTTTTCATCAAGTCCAATCCGGCTCCGGCATATTGCGCCGCACCGGCCAAAACGCCAATTCTGTTAATTCGGGTGTTATCGATGCTCTCAACCACGCCGCTTGTCTGTGCAACAATATCTCTGGTCAGGTTTCCAAGCTGGGGTTGAGGCGCTTTACCTTGGGCGTAAATCATTTTGTTCATAGCTTCTAAAGCGCGCCCGGAGTGGAGAATTTCTTTAGCCACCTGATACCCTTGTCCACCGCGCAGTTTGGGATCAAATTCCAAAATTCTTCCGGCCAAAAACAAAGATTTTTCAAGCAAATCTTGCGGGGCATCTTCCTTGTTACGCAAAATTTTCATAATATCACGCGCTTCTAATACGGCGCCGACCCCGTTTCCGATAGGTTCACTGCCGTCGGTGATAACAACATCAATTTCCAAAGAAAGCATATCGCCTAAATATTCAATAAGCTTGCGCAACCTCATGGCATCATTGGTTGATTTTATGCGTGCGGTTGTTCCCACCGGAATATCAATAACCAAATGAGTAACGCCGACAGCTAATTTAATGGCCAAGATCGATGCCGCCAAATGTTGTTGCTGGGTTAATCCGATATGTCGCTCAACACTGGATATAATTTTATTTGCCTCAGCAATCGGCAAAGCATCATAACACCCGATAACCCCATGATTGTCACGAACAATCGAACGAAAACGCTCTTCGTCAAGATTAACATTGGCCAAAACACTCATCGTATCGGCCACGCCGGCGCAAGAAGTTTGGGAATGAGCGCAGGTTTTAGGCATAGGCAAGCCGTAAGCGGCAATAATCGCCGTTATGATGATGTCTGTCTTGTTTCCGGGGATACCCCCAAAACAGTGGTGATCAACAACAATACTTTCATTATCCCAGCGAAAGATATTATTTCCGACCAGAGCCTCAGTATAAGCCAATACTTCCGAGGCGGTCATAAACGAGCCTGAAGACACTAAAAACGAAGCAATATCCATATTGGAATATCTCTTCGCGGCTATGTCATCAATTATAGCGTTATATTCACTTGTTCCTAAAATATTTCCGGATATTTTTCGCTTAACGGCTAACAAGCTTTGCGGAGGAGGCGATAAAGTCAATGAGATGTTAGCACCCTCCGGAAGGTTTATCAGCTTAAACGCCTCGGTATTCAAAGCCAACTCATCGGGTTTAACAATCTGCGCATCATCAACAATTTGCAAAAAAGCAAAAATCGGTTTTACGCCGCCATGAATCTCTACTTTGGTCAATGTTGAAATATCATCAACCTTATAAGCAACGCAATCCCTGTGAATATAGGCAAGATTCTCATTAAATGAAGTAATGGCCAAATGTTTTAAGCTAAGCATTTCAAACCTTTCTTAGGGTAATAATTTTCACCATTATGAATCTTTATGTCTTTAAGATTAGTTAACGGGAAATAAAGGCCGTTTTCGTATTTGGGCTAACCTTTTTTTATATATCTGCGAATATATCGGGTGTTTTTGCCGACACGCGACATAATTTCATAGGAAATCGTTCCCGCATCGCGCCCCATATCATCCAAGGTGTAAAAGTCATCAGCCAAATAAGCCATGTCCCCAACTTTAAGATTATCAACATTAGTTACATCGCAAATGATATTATCCATCGAAATCCGCCCGATAATATGAGCCTCGCTTAATTTACTGCCAACTTTAAAGAATACTTTTCCCACATTAGATAAAGAACGGGGAATTCCGTCGCCATAGCCGATAGAGATAATGGCAATTTTGCGGTCGGTGTTGGCGCGATAAGTTGCCGAATAACCGACAAACTCTCCTTTAGGTAAGGCTTCAACCTGCAAAGCGGGAGCTTTAATATGAACCACGTTTTTCATCTGGTTTTCGCGATAGGGAGCTGTATTTATGCCGTACATTGCCGCTCCCAAACGAATCATATCTTGCTGAAAAGTTCGTCCTAAAAACACACCGTCCGAAGCGGACAAAGAAGCCGGAAGACGAGGAAAAAATTTCTCTTTCAGTCGGTTGAAATTATGGAGCTGATGTTCATTCATAAAATGGTCTTTTTCATCACCGCAAGCCAAGTGCGACATCACAAACGAAAACTCTTTTTTATCGCTATCGGTCAACAAGGAGAGTTCTTTTTCTCTGAATCCCAAACGGTTAAGCCCTGTTTCTATATGAATAATCGGTTTCCGCCCCTTTATCCGATTCTCCTTCCAATAGGTAAACATTTCAGAGTTACTGATAACCGGAATCAAATTGGGATGTTTTAAAAAAAGCTCAATACTGTCTTCCCCCATTCCTTGCAAAACAAAAATCTTTGCCTCCGGCAACGACGCGGCAATCCGATCTCCTTCAAAGGCGTGAGCTACAAAAAAATGCCGACAGTTGGTTTCGTTGTAAAGAAGAGGGGCGACAACAGAAGCGCCTAAGCCGTAGGCATCATCTTTCACAACAGCCGCGCAAACAGAACCGGGGGCAATTTTTTCCAGCATATGGTAATTGCTCAGTAGGTTGTCTAAATCAATTTCTAAAATAGGTCTTGTCAAAACAGTCATCTTTACATACAATCCATCACATATATCAAAGGCTCAACCATGCAATTTATCGACACTCATATCCATTTGCAAGATTATAAATTAAACAGTGCACCGGAAATCATTGCTGCGGCAACGGCGAGCAATGTTTCAGGGTTCGTGTGCGTGTCGGCAGGTGAAGCGGATTGGGTAAAAGTTGAAGAGTTGTCTAAAAAATTTTCTCCGAAAATTGTCCCCGCATACGGTGTGCACCCGTGGTATTCCGCCGATGTTAAAGAAGGATGGTCGGATTGTTTAAAAAAACTGTTAATACAAAATCCAAAATCATGCATTGGCGAATGCGGGTTGGATAAGATATGCAGAGTTGACTTTGAAACACAAAAAGCAGTATTTTGTAAACAAATTGCCTTGGCAAAAGAATTAGACCGTCCCTTGCTGCTTCATTTGGTAAAAGCGGTTGATTGGATGAATGATTTTTGGTCGCTGTTGGAGGGGGTGCGTTTTGTGTTGCACTCTTTTTCCGGACCGGAAAGTTGGGCTAAAAAAATAGATAAAATGAACGGGTATGCCTCTTTTTCCCAAGCGGTTTTGCGTCGTAAAAATTTTGCAGAATTGGTAAACGGCGTTTCAGAAGAACGTATATTGCTCGAAAGCGACGGTCCTTACCAAAGTTTGTGTGCCGGAGTGGAAAGCTCTCCATGCTTTTTGTCTGAATTGGTCGAAAAAATAGCGTTTATACGCGGGGAAAAAAAGGAAATATTGGCTGAACGGATATATCAAAATTCAAAGGAACTTTTTTATGATGCAAAAAAATGACAGATTGTTGCGCACGCGTATGTTGCTGGGCAATGATGGGGTTAAACGCCTGCAAAAAGCCACGGTTATGGTTGTCGGTTTGGGGGCTGTCGGGGGTTACGCATTAGAGATTTTGGCACGCTCCGGCATTGGTCATTTAATACTGGTTGATTTTGATGTTTTTGAAGAAAGCAATGTTAATCGTCAGATTTTGGCACTGTCATCTACCATAGGGAAAAAGAAAACGGAAGTTGCCAAAGCCCGTGTTTTGGAAATTAATCCTGAATGTGTGGTGGAAACGGAAGAAGTGTTTGTTAATGCCGAAACCTTGCCTCAATTACTCAATCGCCGATTGGATTATGTTATTGATGCCATTGATGCGCTCAATCCCAAATGTTGCTTAATAGAAGCTTTGTATAACAAAAAAATACCATTTATCACATCTATGGGCGCGGCGCTTAAAACAGATGTTTCTTATGTGAAAACAGGGATGTTGTCAACAAGCCGCAATTGTCATCTGGCTCGTTTTATCCGAAAGCGCTTAAAAAAACGCGAGCTGGACATTACTGGAATCAAATGTGTTTATTCTGATGAACAAGTCAATTTGCCGGATACGGCCTTACTATCCGCAGATGAAACACCGGAAAACGGACGCGCCCGTCATACAATAGGTTCACTGCCGACGGTAACAGCCGTTTTTGGCATAACTCTGGCCAATAATGCTATATTGGCGTTATCAGGGTTTGGAAATAAGAAATAGAAGTTTAGAGAGGAATATCATGGAAACGGCACCTAAATCAGTCAGGTTGCATATTGCTCTTATGGGGCGTGTAAATTCTGGAAAATCAAGCTTTTTAAATTTAGTCAGCGGACAAAAAGTTGCTATAACATCACCGCAGGCGGGAACAACAACCGATGTTGTTGAAAAGACACAGGAGCTGTTGCCGATTGGTCCGGTTGTGTGGCTTGATACCGCGGGTTTGGGAGATGATACACTTTTAGGTGAAAAACGTCAGGAAAAAACCAAAGAGATTTACAATCGTTCAGATGTCATATTGTTAGTTTCCGAAGGGGATAAGACGGAAGAATATGAACAGGCGGTTATAGAAGAAGCTCGGAGCAGAAAAATTCCGCTTATTCGGGTGTTTAACAAGGCCGATTTATTTCCAACCAACCGTAGTGACGGAATATCGGTAACGGCGACAGACTTGTCCGGCCGAGATAAGGTGCTGACCGCGCTTAAAGCCGAGCTTTTGAAGGTTTGCCCTGATGAGTTTATTAATACACCGCCGTTATTGGGTGATTTAGCAACGTCCGGCGGCCAGGTGATAATGATTGTGCCGATAGATTACGAAGCACCGAAAGGTCGCTTGATTTTGCCGCAGGTTCAAGCTTTACGAGACTGTTTGGACCATGACCAAATAGTAACGGTTGTTAAAGAAAACGGTTACCGGCGGGTTCTTGAAAGTTTACGTTGCAAACCGGACTTGGTTGTTTGCGATTCGCAAGTGGTGGATTTTATGGTTAAGCATACGCCAAAGGATGTTCCGTGTACTACATTTTCGATCTTATTTGCCAGATTAAAAGGCGATTTGCCAAAGTTAGCGGCAGGAGCCGCCGTTATAAACAATTTGCAAGACGGCGATAAAGTTCTGATAGCGGAATCTTGCACGCATCACGCTGTGGAAGATGACATCGGACGGGTTAAAATTCCGCGGTGGTTGGCAGCAAAGACCGGTAAAAAACTTCAGATTAATCATGTGGCCGGACACGATTTTCCGTCAGATTTGGCGGAATATAAACTCGTTGTGCAATGCGGCGGCTGCATGACTAATCGGCGCGAGGTGTTGTCCAGATTGAATTGTTGCGAGAAAAACAATGTGGCCATAACCAATTACGGGGTGTGCATTTCAGAATTGAAAGGCGTTTTAGGACGTGTGTTGGAACCGTTTCCGGAAGCTTTGCAGGCGTGGCGTTCCTTTCAATAAATCAGTTTTCAGACTCTTGACTCTTAATGTAAAAGGTCTAAAGTGCGTTTTGCTATAAATATTTTGATGTACAACTTATTAAAACTATAATTTATGACAAAAGGAAAACTTCCGAAAATTGAGGTTGAAGGCTTGGAAAGTTTTATTCCCGAGGATAAGATACACCAGCTTTTAGCCATTAAAAGCAACGATGCGGCGCAGGTAGATGATATTATCGCAAAATCTCTTGATAAAAACCGCCTTGCGCCGGAGGAGATGGCCGTTCTGCTAAACACGGACAAGCCCGAATTGGTTGAAAAAATCAAAGAAGGAGCTCGCCGTCTTAAGCAAGACATCTACGGCAACAGAATAGTGTTCTTTGCCCCGCTGTATGTCGGCAACGACTGCATAAACGACTGCGTTTACTGCGGCTTTCGCAAAAGCAATCAGGAGCTTGTGCGTAAAACGCTTACGCTTAACGAGCTGGAGCAAGAAACTCGTGCGCTGGAAAGCAAGGGACATAAACGCCTGATTATGGTTTACGGGGAACATCCTCGTTACAGTCCGGAGTTTATTGCCGAAACCGTGCGTAAAGTCTATGCGACCCGAGAGGGAAACGGAGAGATTCGCCGTGTAAACATTAATGCAGCCCCGCTTGATGTTGAAGGCTTCAAAACCGTTAAAGCGGCGGGTATCGGCACTTACCAGATATTCCAGGAAACCTATCATCAGGCAACCTACAATCTGGTTCATCCCAGTGGCTTAAAGGCAAACTATCTCTGGCGTCTGTACGCTTTTGACAGGGCAATGGAAGCCGGAATAGATGATGTCGGTATGGGAGCACTGATTGGGCTTTATAATCACAAGTTTGAAGCTCTGGCAATGCTCTACCACACCATCCATCTTGAGGATAAATTCGGCGTCGGTCCGCACACCATTTCATTTCCGCGCATAGAGCCGGCAATTGGAACGGATTATGCTAACCACCCGCCGTTTGCCCCCGATGATGATGAGTTCATGAAGATGATAGCCGTTATCCGTCTTGCCGTGCCTTACACCGGAATGATCCTGACAGCCCGAGAGCCGGTAGCTTTGCGCAATGAGGCAATAGGGTTTGGCATCAGCCAGATAGACGCCGGTTCGGATATCGGAGTCGGAGCCTATTCTCAAAACGCTCAAAACGACAGCGCGCGCAAAAGCCAGTTTGTACTGAGCGACAACCGCAGTCTGGATGATGTCATCTTTGAGCTGTGCGAGGCGGGGTATATCCCTTCGTTTTGCACGGGATGTTACCGATTGGGCAGAACCGGAGAACATTTCTTGGAGTTTGCCCGACCGGGATTCGTCAAGCAATTTTGCACACCGAATGCTATTCTGACATTGCTGGAGTATGTTTGTGACTATGCCAGCGAAAAAACAGCCACAGCCTGCCTGAACAGAATTCGTGAAGAGGTAGACGGCATGCCGGAAGGAGAGTTTAAGCAGAAATTGCAAAAACGAATAGAACTGACCAAGAGCGGATGTCGAGATCAGTTTTTCTGAACAAATCAATCAAGGTCAGCGCCACGGATAAATTCCGGCGCTGACTTTTTTGCGTAAAACAAAGTTTTTTTCTTGTCATTATTCAGCCAATCCATTACAATTTCGACAAAATTTATTTTATATCTCTCAAATCGATAGGAAAATAATAAAATGAAGATGATAAAACCGGTTGTTAACTTTTCAAAAGTAGCCGAGAACTACGATACGTTTGTATTGGGTTTTCACGGTGTTTTGACAGAAGGGGACGGTTTACTCCCTGAAGCGGTTAAAACGGTAATGCGCTTGCTTGAAGCCGGGAAAAACGTCGTCATCATATCCAATAGCGGTAAGCGTATCGTTTCCATGGTTTCAGAAATTCAAAACGGAGGAATTAATCCGGCGTTGTTGTCGTGTGTGATGACGGCAGGGGAGATACTCCACTACAAATTAAAATGCCGCAGCGGAGATTTTGCCGCCATAGGGGATAAGTATTATCATTTGGGAAATTCTTCTTACAAAGGCGTTTTTGAAGGGTTGGATTATACCGCGGTTGCTAATATTGAAAATGCCCATTTCATCTACATGGATAGTGTGGCGAATGTAACAGACTCTCTGGATAAGTATTTGCCGGATTTAGAGCATGCCGCAGCGTTAGGACTTCCGTTTGTTTGCGCCGGTAATGACACTTCCAGCTTTGAGGCCGGAAAGATTTGCTTGGCGGCCGGAGCTTTGTGTGAACAATATGCCGTTATGGGGGGGCGTATCATTACGTTAGGCAAGCCGGATATCCAGATGTTCAACTATTGTTTAAGCTCGGTTAAAGACAGAGAACGAACATTGATTGTCGGCGACAATCTCGCCACGGACATCAAAGGAGCCGAGCTTTTAGCGATTGATTCTGCGCTCATCTCTAAAGGGGTTCATGTTAATTACCTTGGCGAGGGATATATCCCTGATGTTGCCAAAACGCGGGAGTTGTCGAATAATTATGACGTTTCTCCACAGTATGTTATGTCAGGCTTGAGGTGGTAGCATGAGACCCAAGAAACTTCTGGTTTTAATATTCTCAATGGCATTCCTCTATTTTGTAATGGGGCTTCCGATTGTACAGTTTTCTGATGCCGGACGAAAGGCTGATAAGCAAGTTATAAATCGTAGCGAGATATTGACCGCCTCTGAGATAGAATCCTTTTTAACCGTATGGGAGCGATTTATGCAAACCGAAACGGGAAGGGAGGGCTTGCATCAAGTTTCGCTTTCAAACGGTAAACCGTCAGATGTCTTGCCTCGTCCGCTTATCCGTTGGCTTCGCGAACAGGGGTGGAACGCTAATCGTTTTTTTTATGTCGAGCAGCGATTGGAAGCAATTGTTAAAACGGCCTTGCTGATTGATAATATTGAGGCAAACAAGCGTATTCTTAATCGTTCAAACAGTCCGGAGATGAGCATAAACATCCGTCACATTATTGAAGAGCAGGAGCGTAGCCTTATAGCGGAAAAGGTCAGTCAACAAGAGATTGACATTGTTTATCCTCGTCTATATGAAATTGAACAAATATTAAAAGGCAAAACAGCTTCTCCGCAAACGGCAGATGAAAAGAAAAATTAAGCGTTTTCAAGCTGTTCTTTAAGAATTTGAATTTCCAACCATTGGTTTTCTTTGTTGTCTTTCATCTGCTTTTTATTTTCCAGATCTGTTGTCAACTTGTCAAATTTCTCCGGATTTTCGGTGTAAAGATCAGGGTTTCCGAGTTCTTCTTCAATAGCAGCTATTTCTGCTGAAAGTTTATCAACTTCTGAGGGCAACACTTCAAGCAAGCGTTGTTGGTTATAGCTCAACTTGCGAGAGTTTGAGCTTTTTTCGGATTGGTTTTTAACCGGAGATTTTGTTACCGTTTTTTTAGATGGTGTTTCAATCGGCGCGGCGATTTTTTCCAGCAAATCACTGTAACTTCCCGCATGTTCGCTTATGGTTCCGTCTCCTTTAATGTAGATAACGGAGGTAACAAGTTTATCTAAAAAATCGCGGTCGTGGCTTACAATCAAAATCGTACCGTTGTAGTCGCTAAGCACTTCTTGGAGCAAATCAAGCGTATCCATGTCCAAGTCATTGGTGGGCTCATCTAAAACCAGAAAATTTGAAGGCTGCGCCAAAGCAACCGCGAGCATAAGCCTGTTTTTCTCGCCGCCGGAAAGCGCCGCCACGGGGCACTGCGCCTGTTCAGGCTTAAATAAAAAGTCTTTTAAGTAGGCGACCACATGCCGATAATGCCCGTGAACCATAATATGATCCCCTTTGTCACAAAGGGTTTGCCACAGTGTTTTTTTAGGGTTTAAGGACATTCTGTTTTGGTCAAAATAGGCTTCTTGCAAATGTTTACCGACCCTTATAAAGCCGCTGTCCGGCTCAAGGCGTTTGGTTAACAGTTTTATCAGAGTTGTTTTTCCGGCGCCGTTCGGCCCCACAATGCCAATGCGGTTTCCTTTAATAATGCGGGTGGAAAAGTCCTTGATAATTTCTCTGTCACCGAAAGATTTGCAGGCGTGTTTGGCTTCAATCACCAGTTTAGAACGAAAATCACCTTCCTCAATAACAAGGTTGATGTTGCCGATTTGTTTAATCTGTTCCCGACGTTCCACGCGTAATTGTTGCAGTTTTCGCAAACGTCCCATATTTCGTTTGCGACGAGCCGTAACACCTTTGTGCAGCCATTCCGTTTCCGCCTCAATTTTTTTGTTAAGATTGTGTTGTTCCATAAGTTCCTGATTAATAAGCTGTTCCTGCCAATCCTCAAAAAAACGAAAACCTTTGTTGTTGCGGTGTATAGAGCCGCGGTCGAGCCAAAAAGTTGTTTGAGAAACGTTGTTCAAAAACATTCTGTCATGAGAGATAACAACCACGGCGCCGCTGAATGAAGCGATTATTTTTTCCAGTTTTTCAATCGTCGGCAAATCCAAATGGTTTGTCGGTTCATCAAGCAGGAGCAAATCCGGAGAGCCGGCCAAAGCCTTTGCCAAAACCGCTTTCCGCCTTTCTCCTCCGGAAGCTGAAACCGGATTTTGTTCGCCGGCAATGCCGAGCTGCTCTATCCAGATATCCGCCTGATAATCAAGATTTTGTTCGCCTTTGGGAAGGCCGGAAAGCACCACGTCGCGCAAAGTGGCAAAACCGGACAAGTCGGGGTCTTGCGGCATATAAGAGATTTTGGTCGCGGGTTGAATAAATATTTCACCGCTATCCGGCTCCAGTTCTCCGGCAATAACCTTAAGTAAGGTGGATTTCCCGGAGCCGTTTCTTCCCACAAGTGAGATTTTGTCACCACGATTAATATACAAATCAACATCGCGAAACAATTGTTTCGTTCCAAACGCCAAGCTGACAGATTTAAGGGTGTAAATCGGCGGTTCTTGCATTAAGGTGTTTTCCTGACAAAGATTATTTTTCAATCAGGCGTTCGCCGGCAATTTGCCATTCAATTCCCTGTGCGGCCCAAATGAAAAAGTCGTTAATTTTGTCCTCTTTAATGCCGACACCCATACCCAGAGAATATATCCCTTTCATTTCATCGTCGCTGATTTCGTGGTCAGCCATAGAAAGCATAATCATTTCGCGTACGATATAGTGTCTGAGGCGTGAGTTGGAAATTTTTTTTAAATCTTTAAGCAGTTCTTCATCGGTAGCGGGGGATTTGATGCGACGCAGGTCGGCAAACGACAAGTTGATTTCTTCAGCTTGTCGGTGCAAATAAATCTTGTTGGGTTCGGTCAGTTTTTTCTCAGTGTTTAACACACGTAGGAGCGCGCGCATATAAGTAATTTTTTCATTATCAGAAAGTTGTTTTTTAAATTCACTCATCAACGTAACCTTTGTTTTATTAAAAATTGATTCTTTATACATAAAAAAATAAAGATTTGCAAAAAATAAATTTAATTATATAATAACCCCGTCAGAACGATTAATTTTTATAAGGAAGGATAATTAAATGCCTCTTAAGATAGAATTAAAGCCTCATGAAAGTATAATTATCGGCGAGTCTTTAATAACCAATGACGGTGAACGCACCCGTTTTTACATAGAGGGTAATGTTCCTATTCTGCGTGAGAAGTTCATTTTACGAGAGAAAGAGGCAAACACGCCGTGCAAGCGCATATACTTTATTGTTCAGCAGATGTATCTTTCAAAAGGGGATTCTTCATTGCACAAGGTGTACCTTGAATATGTGAGAGACTTGCAAAAAGCTGCGCCGAGCCTGATTCCGTATGTGGCTGCCGTTACCGAAAATATCATCAATTCTGACTACTACGCGGCAATTAAATCAGCGGACGCTCTTCGTCGAAAGGAAGATGAGTTTTTCGGTGAAACTCTTCGCGAATCACTTTAATCATAGAATATTACACGAGTTTTGAAAATAAACGCGGTCTGTTTTGCCGCGTTTTTTTATTTTTTGCCGAACCAAATCCTTATGAATAGGTGATTGATTTTTCAATACAAAACAATTTTTTTTCAGAAAATACTTTAAAAAGCAAAAAATATGTGATAACATACGCAATGTAGCGTCAGTATGACGGTTACAGAATGTAATGAACCATAGTATTGGGAGAAAAGATATGTCTAATATCACACTTAGCGCAAGTATGCGCACAAACTTACTCGCTCTGCAAAACACACAAAAGTTGATGGACACCACGCAAGAGCGCCTTTCCACCGGATTAAAAGTTAACTCTGCTATTGACAATGCGTCAAGCTACTACACGGCAGCTTCGTTGAACAACCGTGCGAGTGACTTGAGCTCTTTGCTTGATAACATGGGGCAGGGTATTCAGACCATTAAAGCGGCTAACGAGGGTATTGAGGCAATCACCTCTTTTGTTGAACAGGCAAAAGCGGCGGCCAACTCTGCACGCGATATGGCTATCGGCGTGAAGGAGACTGTTGGGGAAGATGGCACGGTGACGTACGCATTGGACGCAAATACTCAGGCCACAAGAGACGGCTATGCGGCGCAGTTCAATAAAATCTTGGAACAAATAGATGGCTTGGCCAAAGATGCCGGCTATAAAGGAACCAACCTGTTAAAGGGAAATGACTTAACTGTTTATTTTAACGAAAATCGTGACTCTTCAATCGTGGTTGAAGGGGTTAAAGCTACTTCAGATGCAGATGGGTTAAATCTTACGAAGCTCACTCTTGCGGTGGGTACCACACCCAGTTCTTGGGGTGCAGCAACTCAGACAGATGGTGTGGTTACGGATACTGGTATGACAGCAATTGAAACCTCTATCACGCAACTGGACAAGGCCATGAACACATTGCGTTCGTGGGCATCAGATTTCGGTAACTACTACGCTCTTGTTGAAACACGTCAAAACTTTACGGAAAACCTGATTAACGTGCTGACCGAGGGTGCTGATAACTTGACCTTGGCGGACATGAACGAAGAATCAGCCAACATGCTGGCTCTGCAAACCAGACAGCAATTGGGTGCCAACTCCTTGAGCTTGGCTTCAATATCCGCTCAGTCAGTTCTGAAATTGTTCTAATTGTTTTGGTTTTACACAAAAAAAGGCGGGGTTACCCCGCCTTTTTTTTATTTTTTTACTCACAGTAAGCAGAAATGCCTTGAATATAAATAAAAAATAAATATATTTAAGTAAAACGGTTGTATCAAAAAAGAAACTGACTCTAATCATCAGCTTTATAGTGCTTAGAGGGAAGTGGATGGTTTTGGTATTGAAAGACAAAATCGCGGCAAGCAACGGAGATGCAAAAATGTGCTCCGCGATATTAGGAGAAAGAATATGTCTGATATTACACTTACCGCAAGTATGCGCACAAACCTGCTTGCTCTGCAAAACACACAGAAGTTGATGGATACCACGCAAGAGCGCCTTTCCACCGGATTAAAAGTTAACTCCGCTATTGATAATGCGTCAAGCTACTACACGGCTGCCGCGTTGAACAACCGTGCAAATGACTTGAGTGCTTTGCTTGACAGCATGGGTCAGAGTGTTCAAACCATTAAAGCGGCTAACGAAGGTATTGAGGCCATCACCTCTTTTGTTGAACAAGCAAAAGCGGCAGCAAGTTCTGCTCGCGACACGGCTGTTTCAGATGATAATTCCAAAGCCACGCGTAATGGTTATGCCGAACAGTTCAACAAAATCTTGGAACAAATAGATGCCTTAGCCAAGGATGCCGGCTATAAAGGGACAAACCTGTTAAAGGGCAACGAGTTGACTGTTTATTTCAACGAAAGTCGTGACTCTTCGATCGTGGTTGAAGGTGTTACCGCAACATCGGATGGTTTAGGGCTTTCCCAAATCACAGGAAACGCCTGGTCAGAGGGTGTTGCCGCTGCCGGGGAAGATCCTGCCCAAACAGCTGACGAAGCTATTGATGCATCTATCGCACAATTGGACAAGGCGATGAACACATTACGTTCATGGGCGTCAGACTTTGGTAACTACTACGCCATCGTTGAAACACGCCAAGACTTTACGGAAAACCTGATTAACGTGTTGACCGAAGGTGCAGATAGCCTAACCTTAGCCGATATGAACGAAGAATCAGCTAATATGTTGGCTCTGCAAACCAGACAACAATTGGGTGTTAACTCCTTGAGCTTGGCCTCTCAGGCGGCTCAATCTGTTCTGAGATTGTTTAGTTAATCTTATTTCACACGGAAAAAAAGGCGGGATTGTCCCGCCTTTTTTGTGTAGAAATAAAAAGATATAAACATAAGAAAAATTTAACTATATTTAAAGAAATAGATTGTATCAATAAATAAAAGAACTCTAATCACCAACCTTAGTGCTTAGAGAGGATTGTATTATTACAGGTATCGACGAAAGCGTGGCAAACAGCTGAGAGGCCAAGGGTGTGCCACGATATTAGGAGAAAAGCTATGTCAAACATTACACTTACCGCAAGTATGCGCACAAACCTGCT
>CAZZNV010000016.1:0-18721 GCA_964655915.1 uncultured Azospirillaceae bacterium
TGCAAAATTTATTATTTTCTTATCAATTAAAGTTTAATAAAGAAAGTGTTGGTAAAATAATGCCGGTTTTGTTTGATATGAAAGGTCGCCATAAAGGGCAACTTATCGGACGCAGTCCTTTTATGCAAAATGTTCACGCCGAACTGGGCAAAGAATATCAAAACAAAATTGTTAATATTAAGATTACCGATGCAACGGTGAACTCACTTTCGGGTGTTAAGGGAGAATAGAAAATGGCTGAAATTAACTTTGAATTGTATAATAATGCTCTGGTTCAACAACTGGTTGGACCTCAGGATGCCAATTTGCGACTTATTGAAAAGATTTTGGGTGTTGAAATCGGTTCTTTCGGTAATCAGATGACAATTAAAGGTTCTAATGAAGCGATTGAGCAAGCTAAAACAGCCATTGATGTTTTGTATCACAAAGTCAGTAAAGATATTGAAATTACGGAACAAGAAGTAAAAGCGGCTTTGCGTATGAGTGATAACGGATTGAACAGCGCTGAGGCTCAAAATTTGAGCGATATTGTTCTTAAAACAAAAAAACGCCACATCTACCCCAGATCTGCCACTCAGGCATCATACATTCAGGAAATGATGAGAAATGAACTCGTCTTCGGCTTGGGACCTGCCGGTACGGGTAAAACATATTTGGCGGTTGCCTTGGCTGTTTCCATGATGCTGGAAGGGAAAATTGACAAGATTGTTTTATCTCGACCTGCTGTTGAAGCCGGTGAAAACCTTGGTTTTCTTCCCGGAGATTTGAAGGAAAAGGTGGATCCCTATTTGCGTCCGCTTTATGATGCCTTATATGAAATGTTGCCGGCAGAACAAGTTGATAAAAAGATTGCTTTGGGTGAAATCGAAATCGCCCCATTGGCTTTTATGCGCGGCCGCACATTGTCTAATGCTTTTATAATTTTAGATGAGGCACAAAATACAACCCCTATGCAGATGAAAATGTTTTTGACCCGTCTGGGTGAAAATTCACGCATGGTTGTCAACGGTGATTTGTCGCAGGTTGACTTGCCTCGCGGTGTTATTTCCGGTCTGCGAGATGCTTTGGAAACATTAAAAGATACGTCGGGTATCAGTTCTGTTCGCTTTAATGCGACAGATGTTGTTCGTCACGGCTTGGTTGCAAAAATCGTAAAGGCTTATGAAGAAAAAAGCAAAAAAGAGTATGGCGATGAGTAATAACAGCCTGTTTATTACGGTTGACGAACAAAAATGGGAAAGTATCTTACCTGAGTTTCAGGCTTTGTCTGAACGGGTTTTGGAATGCGCGTTTGACTATATTTCTCAGAATGAAGAATCTGAAATTTTAGAGCAAAAAAAACCTGTTTTGATAAATTTATCCCTCAGTAATAATGCTGAGGTTCATAAACTTAACAGAGAATTTCGTGGCATGGATAAGCCTACGAACGTTTTGTCGTTTGCCAACATTGATGATGAAGGTTTTGATGTTTCTTTGGAAACGGAGTCTGAAATTGAACTTGGTGATATTATTATCGCACTGGAAACCATGCAGTGTGAAGCTTTGGAACAAAATGTTCCTTTTGAAGCGCATTATTGCCATTTGCTGACTCATGGTATCTTACACCTCTTAGGATATGATCACCAAACCGATGAAGAAGCCGACCTCATGGAAAATCTGGAAATTCATATATTAAAAATGATGAATATTGAAAACCCCTATAAGGAGTAATTTTTAATGTCTGATGACACTAATGAAAACAATGCTTTTTGTGATTTTATAAAAAATATTTTTCACCGTAAACAAGCTGAGACCGTTCGCGAAACTATCGAAGACTTGATTGAAGAAGCTAATACAAACGGAGAAGAGCAGTTCAGTGAACACGAACAACTGCTGTTGAACAATATTTTATGTTTGAGAGATAAAAAGTGCGGTAATGCCATGATTCCCAGAGCCGATATTATTGCCTTTCCTAAAGACGGAAGTGTTCATGATTTGGCGGAGCTGATGGTTACTAAGGGACATTCGCGTATTCCTATTTATGGTGAATCTTTAGATGATATTGTCGGCATTATTCATGTTATTGATTTGATGAAATACCTCCAGAAAGGACAAAAAGACATCAAAATTGCAGAGATTGTTACGCAGAATGTCAAATTTGTTTCTCCTTCCATGAGAGTTCTTGATTTATTGCGAGACATGCAACTCAATAAAATTCACATGGCCATGGTCGTTGACGAGTATGGCGGTATTGACGGTTTGGTTACCATTGAAGACTTATTAGAGGAAATTGTCGGTGATATTGAAGATGAATATGATTTTGATGAGGATCCGACAATTACCGTTCAGGATAACGGCATTATTATCGCTGATGCAAAGGCCGAACTCTCAGAAATTAAAGAGTTGACCGGAGTTGATCTATTCCCTCATTTAGATGAGGAGGAGTTAGAAATAGATACACTCGGCGGACTGGTCTTTCATATTGCACAACGTATTCCAAACCGAGGAGAAATTATTGAAGGGGCTGATGGTTTTAAATTCAGAATTTTAGACGTTGACCCCCGGCGAATAAAGAAAATGATGATTTTGGTACCGCAAGAAACTGTTGCAAAAGATGTTGCCTCAGATGATGAATAGCCTTTGGAAACACCCGAAAACGGCTGCTTTTATTGCCGGAGCAATTGCAACAAGTGCTTTGCCGCCATTTTACTGTTTTCCGGTTTTGTTTTTTTGTTTTTCCCTTTTGCTGTTATTGCTTGGTAAGCAAACAACATTTAAATCGGCTTTTATGGTCGGTTATGCCTTCGGTTTTTCTTTTTATGCTTTTGGTTTCTATTGGATAGGAAACGCTTTGCTTGTAGAGGCTGAAACGTTCGGTTGGCTAATACCTTTTGTATTTTTTGCCTGTGGCGCTTTTTTCGGATTATTTACAGCCTTCCCCGCGGGGTTAACCTGGCTTTGCAAAAATTCAGAAAAATACACCATTACATTTGCCTGTTGGTGGACAATTTTTGAATGGGTACGCGGCTGGTTTTTAACAGGCTTTCCGTGGAACCCCATTGGTTCTGTTTTAGCCTTTGACAACGTTTGGCTTCAAGAGGCCTCTATCGGAGGTACTTATTTTCTCTCATGGTTGGTCTTGTGGCTTGCGGGGCTTCCGTATTACTACATCTCCAATCCTTCTTTTCAGAGATTGGGGAAAGTTCTTTTTCTTGCGACCGCCGTTATTCTCAGCGTTTATAGTTTTGGATATAATCGCCTAAACACCACCCCGCAGGAAAAAAGCTCTATCCGTTTGCGTTTGGTTCAACCGGCTATTCCGCAAACGCTGAAGTGGAACAGGGAAACAGAGGAATATAATTTTCAGAAATATATTCAGATGTCTGCGGCTAACGGATTGAAAGATATTAATTTTGTTATTTGGGGAGAAACAGCGTCCCCCTTCCCGCTTCAACAAGATTTACAACATTTGAAACAAGTGACCTTAGCTGTTCCGGAAAACGGCTATTTGATTACCGGCTCACTGCGTTATGAGATAAATAAGGACGGAACCCACGTCCCTTACAACTCTATGCTTGTTATCAACAAAAGCGGAGATATTGTTGCTTCTTATGATAAGTCCCATCTGGTGCCTTTTGGAGAATATATCCCGTTAAGAGAATATTTGCCGCAGTGGGTGCGCCCTATTACAAAGGTTATTGGCACATTTGGAAGGGGAAACGGTCCGGAAAGGATAGAACTTCCGAACATTCCTTCATTTGGCGGACTGGTTTGTTATGAGATTATATTTCCCGGGGAAATTATCAATAAAGACAAACGCCCGAAATGGCTGGTTAATTTGACTAATGACGGCTGGTACGGAGACTCTTCCGGTCCCAGACAGCATTTGGTCAGTGCAAGAATGCGCGCCATTGAGGAAGGTATGGCTATTGCTCGGGTTGCCAATACGGGTATCAGCGCTGTTATATCCCCTTATGGAGAGATTATAGCTCAGCTGGATTTGAATGTATCAGGAATCATTGATGTGGATTTGCCGCCTCCTTCGCAGTTTTCCACAATTTATAGTCGAGTTGGCAATTCTTTTATCCTTATTTTATGTTCTGCACTGTTAATGCTTGTTTATTCATCACTTTTTATGTCAAATAAAGGTGATAAATAAGTTTTTATAAACTTTGTCATTATATTTGTTACAGCTCATATAAGATATTATATTAAAAATCTATTGACGGTTGGGCTTCAAATTCTTATGTTATAGGTATGAGAATTTATTTTGAAGGAAAGCTTTTATGACTAAAACAAATGATCGAAAATCCAGCCGTGGAAGAACCCCTCAAGGAGAACCCAACCCTATTGATGTTCATGTTGGAAATCGCATTCGGCTTAGACGTACTTTGCTTGGCTTGAGTCAAGAGAAATTGGCGGCCTTGTTAGGCCTCACATTCCAACAAGTACAAAAATATGAGCGCGGAATGAATCGTGTCGGTGCGAGCCGACTTTGGGACATCAGCAAGGTTTTAGATATTCCTATTAGCTTCTTTTATGATGATATGGATAAAGAAGTTGCCAACCGCAGTCCTCGGACTTTCAGTGCTCCAAACAGCCAGCCTTTTTATTTAAGAGAAGACGAGATTTCCTATGATGATGACCCTATGAAACGTCAGGAAACAATGGAGCTGGTTCGGGCTTATTATAAGATTTCTAATCGTCAGGCGGCTAAACATCTTTTCAATTTGATGATAGCAATGTCGAAAACTACTTACAATGACGATGAGGATTAGTCTTGTTGTCAGCAGAAAAAGCTGGCTTTTTGCCAGCTTTTTCTTATTATAGGTGCATTCACTTATTTTCGGAGGAAGTTTTGGATTATTTATTTACCAGTGAAGCCGTTGCGGAAGGACATCCTGATAAGGTCTGTGATGTTGTTTCAGATACTCTGTTAGACTTGTTTTTAGAGAGAGATAAATATGCCAGAACAGCTATTGAAACTCTGGCAACCACTAACCGGATTATTTTGGCCGGAGAGGTTTCGTCTTCTGAAAATATTTCTCGCGAGGAAATTGAGGCATATGTTCGCCGTACTATTCGCAAAATAGGCTATGAACAGGAAGGTTTTGATTGGCGAAACCTTATTATTGAAAATTATTTGCATGAACAATCAGCAGATATTGCCCTTGGGGTTGACCGTGAAGGTGCCGGAGATCAAGGGATTATGTTTGGGTATGCTAAAAATGAAAAAGGATTTAACAGCCAATATATGCCTCTGGCTATCAGTACGTCGCGCGCTATATTAAAAAGCCTTAAAACTTTTCGCATCCAAAATCCCGATTGCGGATTGGGACCTGATGCCAAAAGTCAAGTAACAATTAAATATAGCAATAAACGCCCTGTCGGTATCGCCAAAATCATCGTTTCTACACAACATGAAGAGCGAGTTCACCCTGACGATGTCAGAAACATGGTTAAACTGTGTATTGCTAAAGTGGTTCCTGACGATTGGTTTCCTGAAGATAAGGATATTCTCATTAATCCGACAGGAAGATTTGTTATTGGTGGACCTGATGGCGATGCCGGTTTGACCGGACGTAAAATTATTGTTGATACCTACGGGGGTTATGCTCCTCATGGCGGCGGTGCTTTTTCAGGAAAGGACCCGACAAAAGTTGATCGCTCAGCGGCCTATGCTTTACGTTATTTGGCCAAAAACGTTGTCGCGGCCGGAATCGCTGATGAATGTTTATTCCAGATTTCTTACGCTATTGGTGTGTCCGATCCGATTTCCTTTTATATTAACACCAATAAAACCTCTCGCGTTGATGAAGGGCGTTTGCTTAAGGTATTACGAGAAATGGTCGACCTTACACCTGCCGGAATCATTAAGCACCTCAACCTCAGAAAACCTATTTATGCTCAAACGGCATGTTATGGACATTTTGGTTGCAAACCGTTAGACGACGGATCTTTCTCTTGGGAAAGACTTGACTTAATTGAAGGACTGAAAAATGCTTTTGACATCAACTAAGGAGGATACTGCTCCTAAATTTTACGGGCGGCGACAAGGGAGGCGTATTCGCAAGGCCAAAACAACTCTGCTTGAAGAATTTCTGCCAAAGCTTAAGCTTGATGTGTCTCGGCTTGCCGATAAAGAAAAAATTTTTGGAACGGCGGTTGAAAAAATATTTCTGGAGATTGGCTTTGGAAACGGTGAACATTTGGCCGGACAGGCTTTAAAAAATCCTAATATCGGTTTCATTGGAGCTGAGGTTTTTAAGAATGGTGTCGCTAATCTTTTGACCTTGCTCACAGGAATTAAAGAAGGTGACAAACTACCTGAAAATATATCCATACTACCGGAGCGAGTGGATAATATCCGAGTATTTGATGATGATGTTCGATTGTTATTTTCCAAACTTCCCGATGGTTTTCTGGATAAGGTTTTTGTTCTATTTCCTGACCCGTGGCCTAAAAATCGTCATGCTAACCGTCGTTTTATTAATCCGGAAAATTTAAAACATCTTGCCAGATTGTTGAAAAAAGGCGGTGTCTTGCGTGTGGCCACAGACCATAAAGTTTATAAAACCTGGGCTTTACGCCAACTTTCCTCCTGCCCAGACTTTCGTTGGACGGCAACTTGCGGCAATGACTGGAAGCATGCACCCCAAGATTGGGTTGAAACAAAATACCAAAGAAAAGCTATTCGTGAAGGTCGGCGACCGATATTTTTGGACTTTGAACGAGTTTAAACATTAGGCTATCTTCAAAAATAAACCTCCTTGATTATTTCATAGACAGCAACAAATCAGGGAGGTTTTTATGGTTGAAAACAATGAACGGCAAAACACTGAAATAAAAAATTTTGAACGACAAAAATATGAAGATGTCGATGATAAAGACTTTGTTGTTCGAACGATTGATGAGATAAAACTTATTGACAGTGTTCCCGGATTGGACAGCGAATTTGATCGTGATATGTATAACTTTGGCGATGAGGAAGACCTCCCTGACAGCGACCGCCTTATGCAGTGCCAAGCCAAAGGAATAAAACAAGAATCATGTTTTGATTTGTAGAGAAACCGTATTTGTCGGAAATCTTTTTATTTATCCGACATTTTTATTCTTTCGCACCGAGTCAATTGATGTAACTTCCGCCTGTGGCTGATCAACTTCGGTTGCGCATTCTTTCCGGATACAATGACCGTCAATATAGGCGCCAGGCTCTATTGCTATGCTGTTGTGTGTCGCATCGCCAAGCATTTTCGCCGTTTTGGCAATGAACAAAGTCTCGACAGACGCTGTGCCGTTCAGTGTGCCGAAAAGCTGCAATGAATTGGCTACCACATTTCCGTTAACCATACCGCGAATACCAATAATCAGCTCATCACACTGAATGTTACCATCTACTCGACCATCAACATGAACAATCGCCTCACTGGAAATATCTCCTTTAATATTGGTTGTCGCGCTGATTATGCTTGGAACAGGCGTGCCATTCGTGCCACGGCTCAATCTGCGTGCCAATTTCAAATAAATTAAACGTCTCCAATTCTTCATTTTTACCTCGTCACATTAAATTTTTGCCTGCATAAAAGGCATTGGATCCACAGGATTCTCTTGAAATAAAATCTCATAATGTAAATGAGGACCGGTTGAACGCCCCGTGTTACCCACTTCGCCCAGTGTAGCACCTTTTTTTAAATAATCACCCTTTTTTACATATATCTTGTGCATATGCGCATATTTTGTTTTGAAACCATTGCCATGGTCAATAACAACATAGTTACCGTACCCTTTGTTTCCATAAACAGTTTCCAAAACTTTTCCCTTACCCATCAGCTGAATCTTATTACCCGTTCGACTGGCTAAATCAATACCTTTGTGGCCGGCTCTTTTCTTGTTGAACGGATCGCTGCGATAACCGAATTTTGATGTTACCCAATAACTCCAGACTGGTTTCCCCAACGGAATATTCTTCATAACTTCGCGATAATAAGCCAAATCATCAACGGATTTGAAAATATTTTCCACCTTTTTACTCATGGCCGCATCATTGAGTTCTGAAACCGAAGCCGGAATAAACACGCCGCCGGACGAGTTCTTTTTCTTGCTGTTGGCTAACGGATTAAAGTATAAATTCTTGGATTTGAGAGGCGCATTAATTTGTCCGATAACATTCTTAATTTTTTTGATTTCTGCCGAAGCAATCGATTCAACTTTGGAAAACACATCCATCTCCGCTGCTTTAATCGCTTGAACGGATTTTTCAAGATCTTTGAGCTGACGACGCAATTCATCTCGCTCTGAAACTGCCATATCTCGCTGCAAAACAACTTCGTTGATACTAGCCTTTTCGCTTACCTTTTTGTTATCGGCCCAAGTTTTTTCCGCCGTAATTTGTTTGATTTTATCTTCAACAGCCATTGCCTGCTGCTTATATGAATCAATCTCCCTACTGCTTGCATGCCCTGATCTTTTAATTGATGCCAACACGGAATCAATTTTCTTTTGAACAGCGACAAAATCACCCATCAAATCAACATAGGCATCTCGCGTTTCAACCAGCTCCAACTCTTTATGAGTGATGATACGCCCTGTTTTACGGTACATCAGCGAAGAATAAAAACTCCACGCCGAAATGCAGACAAGCAGGCCTACAACAATTACCTGTATCCTTGACGATATTTGAAAAACCTTAGCCCGTCCACCGCTGCGAAAAATGATTTCCTTTTCTGAAAAAAACGGCTTTTTCTCAGTATACTGCGGCGAATAAGCTCTTTTCGGCACCAGACGCGTTTTACGTTTCATAAACAATCCGAACAATTAACACAAAGTCCCACAGAAAGAGACCTTGTTGTATATATATCAAAAATAAAAAAAAATACAGTTTTTTTTACAAAGTTATCCAAAATGCTTATTTACTCCTTGTTTTTCCTAGCATTTTGCGCTACACATCGAGTGTAACTTCAGAAGGGAAACGATATGTTGAAAACCTCATTTTTGAAAATTGCCGCCACTTGGTTTTACAGCGGATTATCTCCCAAAGCGCCGGGAACTTGCGGCTCGTTGGCTACACTGCCTTTTGTTTATGTTTTAGCTTTGTGTGGCGGAGAAATCGCCGTGTTGAGTTTTGTCGTTGCCGTCTTTGTTATTGGAGTTTATGTCAGCGGAGCTTATGCGAAAATATTAGGCATTAAAGATCCCGGACAAATCGTAATTGATGAAACCGCCGGACAAGCTTTGACTTTGGTCGCAGCAGGAACGAACTTATCCCTATTTGTTTTGGGTTTTATATTATTCAGATTGTTTGACATAACCAAACCTTGGCCGATTTCTTGGGCTGATGAAAAAGTTAAAGGAGGGTTGGGTATTATGCTTGACGATATTTTTGCCGGAATCATCAGCGGCGTTATTATATACGGCTTAAAGAACTGGTTATTCGTCTAAGATAATAAACTCATCATCAGCTGCCAGATTCAAAATAATTCTGGCGCGTTCTTCCAGCAAGTCTAAATCCAAACTACGATTGGAAAGGTGTTGGATCTTTTCTTCCAGGCGTGTTTTTTCAAGACTGTATTTTTCAGCGACCTTTTTGGCCTCCTCAATCTCGTGATGCAAATACATATATTTTAGAAAGCCTCGCTCCCCGTTGATGGCATGAAAAACAAAATAAATTGTCATAAAAGCACCGAAAATCCAAAAACCGGAGCTTTTCAATCTATTTTGAAAATCTATCATCAGTTCCATCTTAATTATTTCCTGTTCATTTAACGGATAGCGAAACAGACTCGCGAAAGAGTTTTTAACGTTATTCAGTGGAACATATTTAAGTTAAGATTTGGTTACATGAAAAAAATAATTTATGAAATTTTATCCGCAGACGCGCAATCATTTCCCACTCGTCGCCATGAAACAACTTTGCCCTTTTTCAGCAGAAAAATCGTATTACAATAATAGGTTATGTTGTAACCCAGTTCGGCATCTGGCGATGAAAACTCATAATCTTGTAAAAAAGGAGTGTAAAAACCGGCCCGCTCCGATGACAGTGCGCCCTGACTATACAGAAAAAATTCTGCCGGTACGTACGTCGTATCCGTTTGCCCATAGATTAATATTTCATCTCCATTACCAAGCTCCTGAATGACCTTCGGATCACCATATCGGCTTATCAAAGACGATTTATCCATTCCAATAGTCTGATTAAATTCCTTCCGTTGATTACTTAATGAGGTGCAAGCCAGCAGCAAAAACACCAAAATCATAGCAAATGCAATGTGTTTCATTTGACTTTCTCCGCTTCAACATACCATAAAATTAAATAATCAAAAGATTACTCCTTTCAATTAAACCTGAAGTTTAACATTATAAAAAAAGGGCGTATAAAACGCCCTTCTTTCTCCATAAGCGGAAGATTATCCGTTAACTTTTGCCATGTGGGCAACAAGATCCAAAACTTTGTTTGAATAGCCCCACTCGTTGTCATACCAACTGACAACCTTTACAAAGGTCGGTGTCAACTGAATACCGGCTTTGGCGTCAAAGATAGATGTACGAGCATCACCCAAGAAGTCAGATGAAACAACGTCATCTTCAGTGTAGCCCAATACACCTTTAAGATTTGTTTCTGAAGCCTTTTTCATTGCTGCGCAAATATCTTCATAAGAAACAGGCTTTGCCAAGTTAACTGTTAAGTCAACAACAGAAACATCCAATGTCGGAACGCGGAAAGACATACCTGTCAATTTACCGTTCAAAGAAGGAATAACCTTTCCAACGGCCTTAGCAGCACCTGTGGACGAAGGAATAATATTACCGGAAGCGGCGCGGCCACCTCTCCAGTCTTTTACAGACGGGCCATCAACGGTTTTTTGCGTGGCTGTTGTAGAGTGAACGGTTGTCATCAAACCATCTGTGATACCAAATGCATCATGCAAAACTTTGGCAATCGGAGCCAAGCAGTTTGTAGTGCAAGAAGCATTGGATACAAACTTTGTTCCTTTAACATATGAATCGGTGTTTACACCGCAAACAAACATCGGTGTATCATCTTTGGAAGGAGCAGACATAACAACATATTTTGCACCGGCATCAATATGTCCCTGAGCTTTTTCTTTTGTTAAGAACAAGCCTGTTGATTCAACAACGTATTCGGCGCCAATCTCGCCCCATTTCAAATCAGCGGGGTTCTTTTCAGCCGTAACGCGAATGGCTTTGCCGTTAACAACCAGCTTACCGTCTTTGACTTCAACTTTGCCGTCAAACTTACCGTGCATTGTATCATAACGCAACATATAAGCCATGTAATCAACATCAATCAAGTCGTTAATACCGACAATTTCGATATCATCTCTTGCTTGTGCAGCACGGAAAACCAAACGGCCAATACGACCAAAACCATTAATACCGACTTTAATTGTCATATTAATATCCTTCCAAAATCATAAAAAATCAGTGCGGAACGCCCCGCACGGGCATTGTAAAAATCGGTGATAATTTATCACTAATCCATTTTTTTTCAAGATAAAAATGAGACCGGTGCTAATAAGTACCGGTCGTTATGACATTACCATTTTCCCCAGTGGATTCGTTCGGGCTTCACCCTATCATCCGGCTGTTTGGGCGTTTCTGCCGGATATCCCATCGGCACAATTGCAAACGGACGGATATTATCCGGCAAATGCAAATAGTCTTTAAGAGCGTCTACAACACGCTGCATCGGCGCTGCTCCGCAATAACAAGAACCTATTCCTTTCGACCAAGCCGCCAACATTAATGTTTGAGTGGCAATCGCACAGTCGACATCAATAAAGCTCCATTTTTCATCTTCCTTATCGCGGCTGAAGGATTTTTCAATATCCCCGCAAACAAAAACCACACACGCGGCATCTTTAGCAAACGACGTCCAGCGTTGCAGATGGCGAAGCTCGGCTAGAACAGTCTTATCATCCACCACTAAAAATTCCCATGGCTGGCGGTTGTGCGCTGTCGGAGAATATTGCGCCGTGGCAATAATCTCGTTAATTACTTCTTTGGGAATCGGTTTATCCTGATATTTGCGGACGGAACGTCTGGTTAGAAGTCCTTGCATTAATTCCATAGTTATAATCTCCTCGTTCCGCCTTTGAAAAACTTTACTAAGACGGAAAATTAGTTAACCGCCCGTTTCAGACTTTCAATCCTTGGCAAGACCGAATTTTCAATAATAAAAGACACAGCCTTTTCCACCATTGCGTCTGTGTGGGCGAACGCGTTTAAAACTTCCCCCATATCGGCATTACTGTCAAGCTTTTTCGCTAACATCTTGTAAACGTTAGATAATTCTGAGATAGAATCAATTATCTCTGCCAAAAACGTCGGTATTTTTAAATCGGTGCAACCACCCCAAAAACCTTCGACAAACCCCATCTCAACCTCTGAAAAGCGTCGTTCACAAGCATTTTTTATTTCTTCAGCCGTTTTAAGAGAAACTTTATCTAAATGAATTTTATTCATTTTTATTTTATTGAAAATCTCGTCCCATAAACCCATAAAAAACTTAAAAAACAAGTCCGCCTCGTCTTTGGTTTCCAAACGAGGCGCCTGCCCTTGAGGCCAAAATGAAGAGATAACGTCTGTCGGCCTGAGTTCCAAATTAGGACTGCATATTGCGCCGGAAAAACGCATTTTAACAATTTCCAGAGGAGTGGGGCAGTTGTAATGCGCCAACATTTTATTGAATTTAACATCTCCAATATATTTATTTTCAGTTTGCATTTTTATCTTCTTTTAGTATAGTTATGACAATTTGTATTTAATGTAGTGGAGTTTTCGGATTTGTCCAGACTGAAATTTGTTTTTCTGTTGTTTTTGGTATCTGTTGTTTCTGCCTGTTCGTTGCTTGACCCTTTTGTTGACCGACGACGAGAGGCCGGCGCCTCATCAAAAGAAACACTATATGTCGGGCAATCCAAACCACTTGAACCCGCCATTTGCTATAACTCACTATGGACACCTTATAAAGATGTGAAGAAAATGGCTGATGAAGAATGTGAACAACACGTGGCTGGGACACACGCCGAGCCGGTCAGACAGTCCCTTTTTACCTGTCGTGTGCTTATACCCAATCACTACTATTTTAAGTGTGCTAAATAAGGAAAAATATTTATGAATTTATCTTTGGAAAATCTTGTTAATCATAAAACAGAACAAGTTTTTAACTCTCTCGGTTTGGATACAAAATACTCGTTTGTAAAGGTTTCTGACCGACCGGATTTGAGTGACTTTCAATGCAACGGAGCTTTGGCTTTGGCTAAACAGGAACATAAAAACCCTCGTGAAATCGCCGCCGGAATTGCCGCCTTGCTGGAAAAAGATGCTGATTTCTCAAAAGTTTCCGTTGACGGCCCCGGATTTATAAATTTAACACTGTCCGACAAATTTATTGCCGAGGTTATGGACAAGATGGCTCATGACGATAATTTGGGAATTGTTAAAGCAGAAAATCCACGCAACATCGTTATGGACTTTGGCGGACCTAACGTGGCTAAAGCTCTGCATGTGGGACATTTGCGCTCGGCTGTTATCGGCGAATCTATTCGCAGAATTGAAACTTTGGTCGGACACAAGGTTGTTTCAGATGTGCATTTTGGCGATTGGGGAACTCCGATGGGTATGATTTTATCCGAAATTATTCGCCAAGACGGTTCTCTAGCCCAAGCCGATACTTATGATATTGAGCAAATTTCCGCCTTTTACAAACAGGCCAATATCCGTTGCAAAGAAGATGAAACAGCTAAAGAACAAGCCAGCCGTATTACGGCCGACTTGCAAAACGGCAACCATGAATATCGCAAGGCTTGGCAGCATCTGAGAGATGTTTCTGTTACAGCCGTCAAGAAAAACTATAATGAACTTGATGCTCATTTTGACTTGTGGTTGGGAGAAAGTGATGCCCATGATACCTGCGGCAAAATTGTTAAAATTGCCGAAGAACGACATTTGTCTGAAGTTGATGACGGTGCCACCATTATCCGTTTAGACGAAAGCAAACAACCTAAGCCTCCGGTTATTGTTGTAAAAAGTGATGGGGGGTTTGGTTATCAACTGACCGACATCGCTACCATTAAGATGCGTTACGATGACTTGCACGCAGACGAAATCCTTTATGTGGTTGACAAACGACAATCTTTGCATTTTGAGCAATGCTTTGAAGTTGCCGAAAAGCTCGGAATTGCTCCGAATGTTAAGCTCAAACATATTGGTTTTGGTACGGTTAACGGTGCCGACGGAAAACCCTTTAAAACGCGTGACGGCGGGGTTATGAATCTGGAAGACCTGATTCAAATGTCAAAAGACAAAGTGCGCGAATCTATTCCTAATCCGGGAGAAGTTGCCGGATATGGAGAAAAGGAAATTAACCAACTGGTTTCTCAAGTGGCTATCGCCGCCATTAAGTTTCAGGATTTGAAGAACAATACGGCTTCCGGTTATATTTTTGATTTGGAGGACTTTGCCAAGTTTGAGGGAAAAACAGGGCCCTATATCCAATATGCCGTAGCTCGAATCAACTCTATTTTGCGTAAAGCCGACTTTAAAACCGGAGATGTGGTTATTACAAACAGAGAAGAGCGCGATTTGGCGTTAAAAATTTCTCAATTAAATGGCGTTATTGCCAGAGCTGAAAGTGAAAAGGAACCCAGTATTGTTTCCGATTATGCTTATACTTTGGCGCAGACCTTTTCAACTTTTTATAACGCCTCATCGATTATGAATGCCGAATCGCCTGAAATTGCCGCATCTCGCCTTACATTGGCAAAGCTCGTTCGTGACATCTTAAAGCTTTTGTTGTGGTTGTTGGGCATTGAAGCGCCTGAAGTTATGTTGAAAAAAGCAGAGGCTTAGTCTGACTGGGAGAATGATTTATGAACGGTTTGTTGAGCACGATTAAATCGCTGAAAGCATTGGCCTCTCCTCTGTCGGCCTTCTTTATCGGGACGATATTTACCTGTGCGGCTTATGGCTTGCTTTCATCGACATTAGCCCTCAAGCTTAACGCTTTACCGGAGATTTCCACATCTGAGGTCGGTTTGGTTCTAGCGGTTTATTATGTCGGATATATTTTCGCCTCGCTCACCGCCTATAAAATCATTAATCGGGTGGGACATATTCGCGCATTTTCTGCTTATATTTCCGTTTTATCGGCTCTGGTTTTGATGCACGCCCTCTCTGCCAATGCAATTTATTGGGGAATGTTGCGTCTGTTAGAGGGGTATTGTTTGGGGGCGGCATTTATGTGCTTGGAAAGTTGGCTTAATGCCCGCACTCAAAATCAGAACCGAGGGGTGATTATGTCGATGTATATGATTACTACCTACATGGGATCTGCCGGAGGACAACTTTTGCTCAATATTCCTGACAAAACCGGAATTATCGTTTTTATTTTGGTGTCTGTTCTTTATTCAGTGGCACTGGTTCCCATCTCATTAACCGCTTTGCCGACGCCTGATATTTCCATTCATAAAAGTATGTCTATTAAACGACTTTATAACATCTCGCCTGTCGGTGTTGTGGGGTGTATTGTCAGCGGCGTTATGGTCGGAAGTGTCTACACACTTGGAACTATCTATGCGACCAAAAGCGGACTATCTCTTGAAAATGTTTCTTTGTTTATGTTTTTTATCATTACCGGCGGCATGTTGGCTCAGTTGCCGGTGGGCAAACTTTCTGACCGTATGGACAGACGATATGTCCTTATGTGGGAAAGCGGAATTTTATTTTTAATAACGCCTTGGACACAATTGTTTATTACAGGTGCTCTTTTAGAGCTTGTTTGTGTAGCTTTGATTTTAGGTGCCGCCGTTTTTGTGATGTATCCTATTTGCGTATCTCACGTTAATGACCTTATTGATGACAGTGAACGCGTAGCTGCCAGCGGAATGCTTATTTTGCTACAAAGTATCGGCATGATTTTTGGGCCGATTGTAATCTCTCGGACAATGGAGGAATGGGGAGCCATAAGTTATCTTTTCGCATTTTCTGCCGTTAACGGCTTTTTTGTGCTTTTTGCCCTATCGCACATTACTGTTAAACCTAAGCCCAATTACATTAGTAATACACCGACAGATCCTGTTCCTTTGGCGCCCACGCATATGTACAACAAATTGGCACAAGATACATCATTGATTGAACGAGCTAAAGAATTGTTCCAAGACAAAAAACATTAACATATTGACTTAAGGCTTTTTTGTTTACACCAACTTTTGTATGGCGGCATCAATCCGTTTTAAGCTTTCACTTTTACCCAAGACAACCGCTATTTCCGTTGCCCCTCCGGGGGTAGTTTCTTTACCGCTCAGAGCAATTCGTGTCGGATAGAGGATTTGCCCGTTTTTCACGCCTAATTCTTCAGCCAGAGCCTTTAGAGAGGCAAACAGAGCATCATTGCTCCAATCTTCTTGCGCATCCAAAACTTTTCGAATCGCAGGAAGATTTTGTTTGGCTATTTCGGCGTCCGTTTTCATTTTTTTGTTGGCATACAAATCCAGAGAATAATCAGGAACTTCTTTGATAAAATCTATTTGCGCCGGAATATCACCTAATGTTTCAACACGAGGTTGCAAAGTGGCGCTCAGAGCCTTTAAATCAACATAAGAAGGCATTTCTTTATACCACGGCAAAGCTTTTTCATGGAAATCTTCTGCAGATAAAGCTCGCAGATAAACCCCGTTCATCCATGTCAGTTTGGCAATATCAAAAATTGCCGGCGAACGGTTCAGGCGCTCTACTACAAAGATTTTTTTCAAATCTTCCAGTGAAAAAATCTCTTCTTCGGTTCCCGGATTCCACCCTAAAAGCGCTATATAATTGATAATCGCTTCAGGTAAATAACCTTTGGCAACCAAATCTTGAAAAGAAGCGTCGCCGTTGCGCTTGCTTAGCTTGTGCTGCGCGTCTTTCATCACCGGCGGCACATGAACATAGTGTGGATGCTCCCAACCGAAATCTTCATAAATCAAATTATATTTCGGTGTGGAGGAAATATATTCATTACCGCGAACAACATGGGTGATGTTCATCAGATGATCATCAACAACATTAGCAAAGTTATAAGTGGGAAATCCGTCAGATTTCAACAGAACACCTTCATCCAACTCATCATAGTCAATCTCAATATCACCGTAAACCTCATCATGATATTTTGACTTACCCTTTTTATTGATGGTTTGACGAATAACATAGGGTTCTCCCGCAGCAACACGAGCCTTTGCCTCTTCCAAACTTAAATGTTTGCAAGGGTCTTTGAATTTAATGTTCAGCTCCTCATTTTTTTCGTCATCAGCTTCGCTTTTAGAGCAAAAGCAATAATGCGCACCGCCTAATTCCACCAACTTATGCGCATATTCCGCGTAAATGGGCTTGCGTTCAGACTGTACATAAGGCCCATAGTTTCCACCAATATCCGGTCCTTCATCCCAATTCATGCCAACCGTTTTCAACGTGCTGTAAATAATGTCTGTTGCACCTTCAACATAGCGTTTTTGGTCAGTATCCTCAATACGCAACAGAAAATCTCCACCGTTTACTTTGGCAATCAGATACTCATACAAAGCCGTTCGCAGGTTACCGATGTGCATATATCCTGTTGGGCTGGGGGCAAAACGTGTGCGTGTTTTCATTTGTCATTCCTCTTATTAACATATTTTATGGATACCATAGCGCAAATATTTTTTATGACAAGAGTTTTCCCTTAAAAGCTCATAAAAAAACAATCTCTCATTTTGAAGGAGAGATTGTTTTTCGGTGAATGATATTATGCCGTGTAATCTTTTGACATTTTTGCACGCATCATTTCCGGTGTGATTGTTGTTTGAGCCGTATCTTTGCTCTGTGGCGTATCAACTTTTGACTCAGCACCGAGTTCACTGCTCAAATGGGTTCCATATCGCTCTGTAAATGAGCTTGAAAGCCCTGCTTTTTCAGCACATTTGAATAAAATATCGGGCGACAGATTATCCGTTCTTTCACCTTTAATTCCACCTAAAGCAGTAGAGAGGTGAATTTTTCCGTCTTGTTCCGTTGCCGCCAGAGAAACACCTCCCGGAATGGTCATGGTGATTCCTTCATCGCCGCATGTTATTGTAGCCCCATTATCTAAAACAGCGGAGTGAACATTATTGCTAATACCCAGTTCCGATGCCTGCCATTCGGAATAAGCAACAGGATCTTTTGTTGAGGCGTAGTTTGCAAACTCTTTCAGATGTTCAAATTGCTCTGCAACATCGTGACTTCTGACCGGAGCAATATCGACAAATTCTCTGGCCTCTTCCAAACTCATGTCTCTTTCGGCTCCGTTTGCATCTGTGCATTTGAAAGAAACATGCTCACCCTCTTTAACAATGGCTTGAGAACTTCCATCCGCATGTAACACGGCGCAACCATTATCCGCAACAAAAGGTTGATAGCCAGATACAATCGTGCGAGAATGGCCGTTTATATTATATGCTTGGATAGAGCGATGTCCACCTTCACATCTTTCTACATTATTCAAGCCATATTGCTGCTCAACTTTTTCTGTCGGGAAATAGGCTTCCATTCCACCTTGTGAGGCCCCTAATGTTCCGGCTGTTTGTTCCTCTGGCTTCCCAGAATTATCTTTGTCAACCTTTGGTTCCGGTTCTTGATTTTCTGTAACTTCCAGAGTTTCCTGTCCATCATTCCCCGGTGTCGGAGTTTCCGCAACCTCATTATCCGCCGGAGTTTCCTGTCCATCATT
>CAZZNV010000016.1:18821-22242 GCA_964655915.1 uncultured Azospirillaceae bacterium
TTCCCCGGTGTCGGAGTTTCTGCAACCTTATTATCCGCCGGAGTTTCCTGTCCATCATTTCCCGGTGTCGGAGTTTCCGTTAGAGCAGACACATTCTCACCTACATTTGCATTTTCTCTTGCCGCGGCGGCTTCTTGGGCTGCAAACCATTTGGCACTATTGTCAAAATCTTTTTCCATTATGCGGAGAGTTTCCTCCGGTGTGTGGCCTGCTTTTATCAATTCGGCCCAACGAGTATTCATCATTGTAGCTTGTTCTTTGCTCAAATCCCCACGTTCCATGACATCATGCATAACATGGCCAATATTATCGCTTTTTTGCATATCATCGATGACGTCAGACATTCCCTTGTAAAATTGGCTTGTTTTTGTATCATCGTGCCAAGTTTCACCATGAGGCATATCCTCAGTACCAATTTCACCCTGAATATTTTCAGCCAATTCGCGGTTATCATTCAAATCTGCCATTGAATCGAGGGTTCGCTCAATATCTTTGACAGCCGCACCACGCTCTCTTCCTGAGATTTCTTCATCTTTGATTTGGCCGTCATTCGGGTTTTCATCTCGAACATCAAATTCACTCTGGGCATAATTACTGAACTCGTCTGCTTGCTGTTGTGACCAATCACCATCTTCAACACGAGCGTTCGCATAGTTTTCTATGCCCTCTTTAATTGTTATTCCATCGGCTTTGTGATCGTGTTTAATCTCTTCCTTAAATGAATTATGCCCTTCATCTTTATCCATACCATCGCGAATCTCTTGATAGTAGTTATCTTCTTCAGAAACCGGAGTCTCCGGAAGTTCTTCAATCGTTACATCCTCGGGAATTTCGACCGGCGGTAAATTTACATCTATATTAGTATCTTCAACGGTTTGCTCTATTGCAGGTGTCGCGTTAGGCGTAATCTGCTCCGGATTATGTTCATTCGGTGTATGATGTACTGGTGTATGGTGTACCGGCGTGTGGTGCGTTGGTGTGTGATGTGTCGGTGTGTGATGTGTTGATGCGTGAGAATTATCAACTACATTATCTTCCGACTTAACCTCTTCTTTAATCTCTTCTTTAACATCTTCAAGCTTTTCTTCTTTAGATGAGTCTGATTGTTGATCAGCCAGATGAGAACTTACCACGTCATTTACTTTACTTCCAAACCACATACCCAGTGATGCATCAAAAAGCTCTCCACTATGTTTTTTCAGATCTTCCAGAGTCTTTTCTTTATCACCTTTCATTAATCCCCATTTTTGCAATCCGTACTTTGTTCCGGAAACAACCGTATGAAGCAATTTAGGGCCAATAGCCAGAGTGCGGGTTGCTGTCTTCAGATGAGGGGTTATTGTTTGCGCCATTTCTTCTCCACCAGCACCCAAACCAACGCTGGCACCGATTGCAGACAATGAGGTTGCCAAAAGAGCGACACCAACTTCAAATTTATTCTTCTTGGCATATTCTCTAAACGACATTCCGTTTTGTTTGGCTTTTTCCTTAAAACCCTTATATGTATCCCAACCGCCTTTTACAGCCAAAACTCCCAGCCCCAAAGGTCCGACAGTAGAACCAACTGCCGTATAAATAAGCACACCTTTAGCTCTTTTTCCGAGAACTTTTCCTATACGTTTGGCAATCGGCCAAGTTTTGGGAAATTTTTCACTCATTTGCTTGTCAACACTGCTTATCTTGTTTGACAGCATTTTCACCATCGGAATTTCACCGAATTTTTTGTAAACCCCTTGTTTGGCCTGATTAACCTTTTCGTAAGCCAGCGCCGCATAGTTTAATATGTTTTTAGAACCGACTTTAATCTTATTGCCTTGGGGTTGCTGAGCAACTTGGACATAGGCTTCTGCTATTTCTTCACTTGAAAGGTTTCGATAATTGCCGTTTTTGTCTTTCAATTGTTCCGCAAAAGCGGTTGTTACGACTGCCTTGTGGAAAGCATCTTTAGAGTTATTTATATAATCCTCAACAAATTCTTCATAGCTTTGAGCCCGCGAACCTGTCAGCGTGGCTGTTTGTGCTTCTAAACTCGCAGCATTGAACAATGCGCCTTTATGTTTCAGCGCTTCTTCTTCAGACAGCTCATTTCCATTATCGTCAACAATCAGAAGAGCGTTTATCAGCTCTTGCTCTTCTTGCGTGGCTTGAAAATATTTCTTCCGTACCGGAGAATCTTCTTGAGCAAGTTCTTGTTCCAGCTGTGCAAAAAATCTTGTATTCGCCTCTGCCTGCTCTGCAGAAAGCGTATCTATTCCCCAAGAAGCTTCGTCGGCTTGAACCGCTTCTTCATCTTCCGGAATCTTCGCCGCTTCTTCTTCCAGATGTTGAATTCGTTTTTGTTCCTCATCTTCTTGTTGCAATACTTGGCGGCGAGCATCTATTTTACTGCGAACCTCATCAACATATCGCGCATATTCACTGTTATTGGGAGCAGAAAAAGAGGATAGCAAACTTTCTACGCCTGTTAACTCATCTAAAGAAAGCTCAAAGTTCTGATTCGTTGCAAGTTCTTTAATTCGCGCTCCCACTTTGTCTGCAACAAAGGAAGATAACTCAGCGTTATTTTCTTCCGAACTTAGTGTGTTGGAAAGCTCTGCCAAATCGGCGTTTGAAATTTTGTCAAATTCCGCATCCCGGTTATCGCTATTAAATAAAGTCAAAGCTTGCTCTTTAGTTACTGTCATGGCGTAAACTCTCTTATATTTAATCCTATTTCATATATTACAACTTTTATTGACAAAAATCAATTTTTTTCGAAAAAAAATATTATCAGCGCATTTATGATACAATTATCTTATTAATTTTTATTAAAAACGCCGCTCTTAAGATATAAAAATTACTATTTTACAGAAAAAAAGGCCGTGAAAAAAATCACAGCCCTTTGAAAAACGATTCAATCTAGAAATTATTCTTTCTCAAGCATAACCCCCAGGATTATCGCTGAGCAACAGTTAATTGCCGCCAATACGTAATACAACAAACCTTCAATCTCATGAATGGCGCTCTTAGAATTTTCCATAACACTTACGCCGGAGAAAAAGCAATTTATGACACATAAAATCATGATGCCCATTAACACGCTGATGATCTTCTTTTTGACATTCAGACCGGAAAAACCTGAAACTGCTTTGCCGACAATTTCTTTACCGGCCGCTTTTATTTTATCCGCATCTGAAATTTCTGTTGTTTTTTTGGCCATACCACACCTTCCCTTATGTTAAAACTTTGTATTGCTTACAGAAAAAATGGTAAATTGGTAATTAAGGATTGTCAAGGGTTATGTGAATATTATGTAAAGACTAAAAATGGGTTGCAATTTCTTGCAACCCATTGTAAAAGCTTGATATTTTTACAATACCAATTAACGTTTTGAGAACTGGTAAGAACGGCGAGCTTTTGCTTTACCATATTTCTTACGTTC
>CAZZNV010000017.1:0-19203 GCA_964655915.1 uncultured Azospirillaceae bacterium
TCAAAATTTGCCATAAATTTTTCTCCTATTTATCGATTACTTCACCGGATTTACGGGCTACGCGAACCTTGCTTCCGTTAACTTCTTTATAACCGACCTTCGTAGCTTTTCCAGACTTTGGATCAACAACGGCAACGTTAGAAACATTAATCGGAGCTTCTTTGGTTACAATGCCGCCAGGATTAGTCTGGCTGGGCTTCGTGTGTCTTTTAACAAGGTTAACACCCTGAACAACAACTCTGCCCTCTTTCGGCATTGATTTTACAACTTCACCAGTTTTACCTTTGTCATCACCTGACAAAACGATAACTTGGTCACCCTTTTTAATTTTTAATTTAGGCATTATAATACCTCCGGTGCTAATGAAATTATTTTCATAAATTTCTTTGCACGCAACTCTCTTGTAACAGGGCCGAAGATACGAGTACCAATCGGCTCACCGTCCTTATTAATAAGAACTGCAGCATTTTTATCAAAACGGATAACGGATCCGTCTTTGCGTCTGATGTCCGAAGCCGTACGAACGATTACGGCTTTGACAACATCACCCTTCTTAACGCGACCTTTAGGAATAGCATCTTTAATAGATACTACAATAATGTCGCCAACAGAAGCGTGCATTCTCTTGGACCCGCCAAGAACCTTAATGCACTGCACCTGACGTGCGCCAGAGTTGTCGGCTACATCGAGGTTGGTTTGCATCTGTATCATTTTTTAATTCCTTTTCTCTTAGGCGTTATCAACGATTACAGTCCAACTCTTAGTCTTAGAATATGGCACGGATTCTTCAATACGCACAATATCACCAACTTTGAACTGATTGTTTTCATCATGAGCGGCATACTTTTTGCTTTTCTTGATGAATTTCTTGTAAACAGGGTGCATAACCTGACGTTCAACACGAACAACAACAGTCTTATCCTGTTTATCACTAACAACAACACCTTGAAGAATTCTTTTAGGCATAGTCTTTCTCCTAACTATTCTTCTTGCGCTCTGTGAGGAGCGTGTTGATTTTTGCTACTTCACGACGGACATTTCTTAATACAGCAGTATTTTGCAATTGTCCAGAGGCTTGTTGTACTCTCAGGTTAAACTGTTCTTTTTTGCATTCCAACAATTTAGCCTCAAGCTCATCAACCGTCATAGCACGAAGTTCTTTAGTTTTTACCATTATTCTGCTCCTTGCTCTGAATTCAGTCTTTTAACAAATTTGCTCTTAACCGGCAATTTGGCAGCACCAAGTGCAAATGCTGAGCGAGCAACGGCTTCATCGACGCCCTCACATTCAAACATAATGCGCCCCGGGTGAACACGAGCAACCCAAAATTCAACGGAGCCTTTACCTTTACCCATACGAACTTCAGCAGGTTTATCAGAAACCGGTACGTCTGGGAAAATTCTGATCCACAATTTTCCGGCTCTCTTCATCTCACGAGTGATAGCACGACGAGCAGCCTCAATTTGGCGAGCCGTAATGCGTTCCGGTGTAAGAGCTTTTAAGCCGTATGAACCAAAACTCAAGCTGTATCCGCCTTTAGCATCACCGTGAATACGGCCTTTGTGCTGCTTGCGGAATTTTAATCTTTTTGGACTTAACATTTTCTAAAACCTCATTTTTACTTTTGTTCAGCCAACTTCTTGTCTTGTGCCATTGGATCGCGGACCATAATTTCACCTTTATAAATCCACACCTTAACGCCACAAGCACCATAAGTTGTGTGAGCCGTAGAGGTTGCATAATCAATGTCAGCACGCAGAGTGTGCAAAGGCACGCGACCTTCACGATAGTATTCAGTTCTGGCAATTTCCGCACCGCCTAAACGACCGGAACAGCAAACTTTGATACCTTCAGCACCCAAACGCAAAGCTGACTGCATAACGCGTTTCATCGCTCTGCGGAAAGCCACACGACGTTCCAACTGTTGAGCCACGCTGTCTGCAACTAATTTCGCATCAAGCTCAGGTTTTCTAACTTCCAAGATGTTCAATTGTACCTCAGAATCTGTCAGTTTTTGAATTTCTTTTCTCAAGAGTTCAATATCCTGACCCTTCTTACCAATAACAACACCCGGTCTTGCAGAATGAATTGTTACTCTGGCTTTTTTGGCAGGACGTTCAATAACGATTCTGCTAATACCGGCCTGAGCCAATTTTTCTTTCAAGAATTCTTTAATTTTAACATCTTCGAGGAGGTAATCGGCATATTTGTCGTCAGCATACCAACGGGAATCCCATGTGCGGTTAACTCCCAAACGAAGACTGATCGGATTTACTTTCTGTCCCATTAACTTACTCCCCGCGTTCTGCAACGATAATCGTCATGTTAGAGAACGGCTTCAAAACTCTGGCGCCTCTACCACGACCACGTGCGTGCATACGTTTCATAACTAAACCCTTACCGACAAAAGCCTCTTTAACAAACAATTTATCGATATTCAATTGGTGGTTATTTTCTGCATTAGCAATAGCTGACTGCAAAACGGCCAAAGCTGTCTTAGCAATTCTTCTCTTCGAGAATGTAAGCTCGGCAACAGCTTTAGAAACATTCAAACCACGAATTGATTGGGCAACCAAATTCAGCTTGCGAGGGCTGGTGCGAATAGAATGACAAATTGCCAAAGCCTCATTTGCCTCTACTCTTCTTGCATCTTTAGATTTACTCATCATTAACCTCTCTTAGCTTTTTTATCTGCGGCATGACCGTAGAAAGTGCGGGTCGGAGCAAATTCGCCGAACTTGTGGCCAACCATATCTTCTGTAACCAATACAGGGATAAATTTGTGCCCGTTATGAACACCAAACGTTAAGCCAACAAATTGCGGCAACATCGTAGAACGACGCGACCAGATTTTAATCACTTCATTACGGCTGGAAGCTCTCGCAGCTTCAGCTTTTTTGAGAAGATAGCCATCAACAAACGGCCCTTTCCATACGGAACGTGTCATTAGCGTTTCTCCTTATTTCTTTTTGTTTTCATGACGGCTTCTCATAATGAACTTATCCGTCTTTTTATTAGTACGAGTTTTAGCACCCTTAGTCGGCTTACCCCAAGGAGTAACCGGATGACGACCACCTGATGTGCGACCTTCACCACCACCATGCGGGTGATCAACCGGGTTCATAGCAACACCGCGGGAAACAGGGCGATTGCCCAACCAACGGTTACGACCAGCCTTACCGAGTGATTTGTTTTGATTGTCAGGGTTGGAAACAGCACCAACTGTTGCCAAACATTCTTCACGAACAACCCTTAATTCGCCAGAGCTCAATTTCAATTGGGCATAACCGGCATCCTTACCAACCAACTGAGCATAGCAGCCGGCAGAACGAACCAACTGTCCGCCTTTGCCAACTTTGAGCTCAACGTTGTGAATAATCGTACCGACCGGCATGTTTTTCAGAGGCATAGCATTACCCGGCTTAATATCGGCTTTCTTGGAAGAAACAACCTTATCACCGGCTTTCAATCTCTGCGGAGCCAAAATATAAGCCTTCTCGCCGTCTTCATAGCTGATTAAAGCAATGAAAGCAGAGCGATTCGGATCATATTCAATTCTCTCGACAGTAGCCTCTTTATCAAATTTATTACGTTTGAAGTCAATAATACGCAGTTTGCGCTTATGACCGCCACCAATTCTGCGACTTGTTACGTGACCGAAATTATCACGACCGCCGGTTTTTGTCAAACCAACTGTCAATGTCTTCTCCGGTTTACCTTTATAGAGCTCGCCTCTATCAACGATAACGAGCTGACGAAGTCCAGGAGATGTGGGCTTATAATTCTTTAATGCCATGTCTTAAATTCCTGCTGTAACATCAATATTTTGACCTTCGGCAAGTGTAACCAAAGCCTTTTTGTAGTCAGAACGCTGTCCGACATAACCTCTGAAACGCTTTTCCTTACCGAACTGACGAATAGTGTTTACCTTGTTTACCTTAACGTTAAAAATAGCTTCAACAGCAGCTTTAACATCATCTTTAGAGGCAGACAAAGGAACTAAAAAAGTAACTTTTCCGGCTTCCATAGAAAGCATAGACTTTTCAGTGCTAACCGGGCGAAGTAAAGTGTCATACATTTTCGCAGTTACATTGTTTGTTTTTTTAGACTTACTCATTTCAATCTCTCTCCTAAGCAAACAACTGCATCTTTAGTCAACACGAGCTTGTCTTTTCTCAAGATGTCATAAACGTTAGCACCAATAGTGGGCAAAACATCAACGCCAATGATATTTCTTGAAGCCAGCGCAAAGTTTGTATCAACTTCTTTACCGTCAATGAACAAGCTGTTCATCAAACCACAAGCAGCCAATTTATTCTGCAGTTCTTTAGTCTTAGGTTCAGCCAGCTTAGCTTCGTCAACAATAACGAGGTTACCTTCCTTAGCCTTCGCAGAAAGAGCTGTCTTCAAACCTAACTTTCTGAACTTTTTGGTCAGTTCATGAGAGTGATCGCGAACAACCGGTCCGAATACAACACCACCTTTTCTAAACTGAGTGCCCTTGCGAGAACCCTGACGAGCACGACCGCCACCTTTTTGCTTAAAAGGTTTAGCCGGAGTCAAAGCAACTTCCGAACGACCTTTGGTTTTGTGGTTACCGGTCTGCAATCTGGCCAACTGCCAAGTAACAACACGATGCAAAATGTCAGAACGAACTTCCAAACCAAAAATAGATTCGTCAAGTTCAATTGAACCAACACTTTTATTATCTAAATTTAAGATGTCCTGTTTCATAATTTCATTCCTTCAATCTTTATGCATTCTCAGCCGGAGTTTCATTCTCGGCTTTAACTGCAACAGGTTCATCAACTTTTTTCAAACCGGCTGGCATCGGCAATTTAACCGAAGCGATTTTCTTAACAGCGTCAGTAACATAAACCCAGCCATTTTCAGAACCGGGAACACCACCTCTAACCATCAGCAAACCTTTATCGGCATCAACAGCGACAACACGCAAGTTTTGAACGGTAACACGCTCATTACCCATGTGTCCAGCCATCTTTTTGCCCTTAAACACCTTACCGGGATCTTGTCTTTGTCCAGTAGAACCGTGTGAACGGTGAGAAATAGAAACACCGTGAGTCGCTTCCAAACCGGCAAAGTTATGGCGTTTCATAACACCGGCAAAACCCTTACCGATTGACGTTCCGCAAACATCAACATATTGTCCGGGAACAAAATGTTCTACTGATAATTCATCACCGACAGAAAGCAGACAGTCTTCTGAAACTCTAAACTCCGCCAATTTCTGTTTCGGTTCAACTTTAGCTTTTGCAAAATGCCCCTTCATCGGTTTGCTGACATTTTTAGCCTTCAGATTACCAGTTCCCAGCTGCACAGCGGTATAACCGTCGCGCTCTTTGGTTCTGACATCTACAACTTGCAAACCGTCCACAGCCAAAACAGTAACAGGAACATGTGTTCCGTCTGCTTCGAAAATGCGAGACATTCCAAGCTTTTTTGCGATTAGACCCGTACGCATTATTATTTTTTCCTTTTCAATTGGTTGACACTGTTATTTCAAATGCCAACATTGCTGTTAATTACAATTTAATTTCAACATTTACACCGGCTGCCAAGTCAAGCTTCATCAAAGCATCAACAGTTTGCGGTGTGGGATCAACAATATCCAGAAGTCTTTTGTGAGTACGGATTTCGAACTGCTCACGAGACTTTTTATCAACGTGCGGAGACATATTAACCGTAAACTTCTCGATACGTGTCGGAAGAGGAATTGGTCCTCTTACATTTGCCCCTGTTCTTTTGGCTGTATGCACGATTTCTTTTGTAGACAAGTCGAGCAAACGATGGTCAAAAGCCTTGAGGCGAATTCTGATATTTTGAGTATCCATCATTTTAAATACTTTTCCTATAACTAGACGGCAAAACCTCTCTCTTCAGAAGTTTACCATCTAAATGTTAAACTCTGCAAAACCTGTTATAAATAAAAGGATTGCGATATATTTTATATCCGAATTTCCGGCTCTTTTGATAGAGTCCTTCGATTCTTGTCGCACTTTTAACATAGACAAACAAATATTGCAAGCAAAAAAACAAAAAAAACATACTTTTTATCATCTCGAATCCCTTGCCCCGACTCTAATTGAGTCGAATAAGCGATTCTCAGCTCAAAAAACATTTTTTATAAGCAGGACACCATTATTAGACAAAAATATCTAGAATTCCAACCTTTGTTTCAACATATTAGCGATATTGTGTCGTTTTTCAATTTTTTGTTGCATTGTCTAAATTTCATGTTATAGTAGTAAATACTTAATTATAACAACTTTATCGGAAAAAAACAAATGATGCACCTATCCAGCAAAATTATTTTCATAAATCGTCGCCGCACCAGTATGCGCCTATGCAAACAAGAGTGGGAAGCTCTCAGTCAAATCTGTAAAAAAGAAAAAATATCTCGCAATGCTTTGATTGAAACCATCGAAAACGCTAAAGATAACAAAGACGGCCTGACCTACACCACACGCTTGTTTATGTTGGTTTATTTTCAAAACAAATTCAGGACGCCCTCCGTCCAAAACATAAATTCCGTATTGCAACAAATTATTTGATGAAACGAATTTTCTAAAAGAGCGACAAAATGTCGCTCTTTTTTTCACTCAAAGCGCCTATCCTTCAAAATTCAAAACCTGCATGACTACATCATAATCAAATCCGGCGCGAGAAAGAACCGCCATATCTTTTGAACGTCGTTCTTTACGAATGGTTTCACTCGGACTGTATGGACCGATATGCTTCTTACGGGCAAGTTTTAAAGCTGCATCAAACGGATTATATTCTTGCTGCGACATCAATTCTGAGGCAATATTCTCATCAACCCCTTTCTCACGCAACTTTCCCATGATATAACGGGGAGATTTTCCAGCCGCTACATAGTTCTTAATTTTTATCTCGCCATATCGTCTGTCATCCAAATAACCAAATCGCTGAAAATCAGATAACAGCTCTTCAATCCATTCCGCAGCCTCATGCCTGTCAAAATCTTTATTCTGATAGGCATAACTATCAACGCGGCGCTGCAAAACCTGCCGCAGGTTTGCAACCGACGACTCAAAACGTTTCAAATAATAAAGACCAATATTTTTTAATCGTTGTTTGGTAATCTTACGCAATACTCTGACTTTTTTTTGCGCCGCATTATCTTCCGTCACTTGAAAAATTCCTCAACTTAGATTATACACATCATCAAAACAACATTATACAAGGATTTTTACTAATGCCTACACAAAATAAGCAAAATTTTGACTCCTGTGTGTCTTTTTTTATTGATAACGGAGCCTATCAAGGACGCCTCATTCGCATGAACAACGTCCTAAACAATATTTTGAGCAAACATCAATACCCACGCCCCGTAGCCGCCGTGGTTGCCGAAAGCACCGTGTTGGCCGCCATGCTCTCCAGTATGCTCAAATACGAAGGCTTGTTCACCCTGCAAACACAAAGCAACGGGATTATTTCCGTCATTGTTGCCGATATAACATCTGAAGGCAAGGTTCGTGCCTGCGCCAAATTTGACGAGGAACGTCTTAAGCACAGTCAAGGACTCCGTAAAACAAGCGGACAAATAGAAGCCGCGCCCCACTTAATGGGAGGCGGTCATTTAGCCTTTACCGTTGACCAAGGAGCTAAAACCGATTTATACCAAGGTATCGTAGACTTACAGGGAAAAACGCTGGCCGAATGTGCCTTACGCTACTTTAAGCAGTCCGAACAAATAGACACAGACCTAAAATTATTCCTCAAAGCACCGGAGGGAGAATCAGAAAGTTGGCTGGCTGGCGGAATCATGTTGCAAAAAATGCCCCTAAAAGGAGGAACAGCGGAACTAACCGAAGAAGAACAGCAAGCCGCATGGGAAGAAGCTAAGATTTTTATGCAAAGTCTGAGCGATGATGAACTTTTCAATGCTGATTTATCATCTGCTGACCTGTTGCATCGACTGTTCCATGGAAATAATTTGCAAATTTCAAATTGTAAAAATTATCATTTCGGATGTCGTTGCAACCGCGATAAACTTCTCCAAACTCTCAGCACTTTTTCCAATGATGATTTAGATGCCATGACTGAGGATGGTAAAATCACGGCGACTTGCCATTTTTGCTCCGAAAAATATATTTTCGACCGCGAAGAACTGATTAAGCACTAATTTAACCAGTTTTTAATCAATATCTAATATTTTACTCTTAGCCTTTGTAAGATTAATTAGGTTTTGTTTTACGGAAAAATAAAGATGATTAGCATAAAAAAGATTTTACCAGTTTTTGTATTGAGCCTTGTTGTCAGCAACTGTTCTTGGTTTCCCCAAGACGAAGAGGTTGTTCATCGCTATATTGAACCTCGCTACAATCAGGAAAGCCCTATTCTCTTAAAAGTGAACAAAGTTGAGGTTATTTCCGAGTTCACACCTTCGTTCACTCGTCCGAATGTTGAACATTTGTTCCCTATTTCTATTGAAAAAACAGCTAAGCTCTGGGCTCGTGATCGTCTGAAAGCAGCAGACTTCTCAAGCGAAAAAATCGCCGAAGTTGTCATAAAAGACGCCAGTGTAACGGAAGAATATGAAAAAAGCGGACAGCTTTTTAACAAAGATCGCATAAAATACAGAGCATCATTGGTTGTGGTTGTCAAAATAAGCGACCCAAGAAACCTTTCTCGTGCAGAAACAGAGGTTCAGGCATGGCGTGAGTTAATTATCCCTGCCGACACCGATATTGCGGAAAAAGAAAAATATTGGAACGGAATGGTCAATAAACTGTTTGAAGAGTTCAATGCGAAGATGACATCGAACATCTACCAATATTTGAACATGTTCGTTATTGGTCAGGAACTGACTCCGGCATACTACGATTAAGATACCTAGTTCAAAACTCTCGCTGAGCAACCTTGGTTCTCAACACTGAGGTTGAATGTAGGGATTTTTATATCGCGAGCACAACCGTCTGACAGAATACGGCAACTTCCGTAAAACACGGCATGCGGACTGTCCAGAAGCATCTCAGAAGTAAACTCGTAATACTCTCCCGGTTCAAGTTCAGGCAACTCGCCTTTAAAACCGGCGGAAGTATCCGAATATGAATGTCCGTATTCGTCAGTCACCTTCCAATCTTTGCCCAGCAACTGAATTTTACGGTCAGAGTTATTCTCTATACAAAAGTAATATCCCCAATGAACGGCCGTGGTATCTTCTACCAAAACAGGACAAGCGGAAACGATAATTCCGTCTGTTTGGCTTACAATATATTCCTCACCGTTGTTCATCTGAAAGTCCTCTTATTAACCTTTAGTTAAGGTTTAAATTTCCTTTCAAAGATTCGCAATAAAATGAGTCGATTATCCCCAAGTTTGTAAAAAAGAAAAGCCGTTCTCAAAAAACTGAGAACGGCTCTGATTAAACAGCGTGGAAAAGTTTAGGCGTTCTTTTCCAAATCTTCACCGGTTTCCTGATTAACTCTTTTGGCTGACAATTTAATCTTGCCACGGTTATCTGTGCCCAGACACTTAACCCAAATAGAGTCACCTTCTTTATAGAACTCTGAAACCGTTGCGATTCTCTCCGGACGAACTTCAGAGATATGAACCAAACCTTCCGTTGTGCCCAGAAAGCGCACAAACGCACCAAAATCCATAATTTTGGTAACAACGCCATGGTATATTTTGCCCATTTCCGGTTCTGCAACAATACCCATAATCCATTCCAAAGCAGCGTCGCCGTCTTCTTTTTTCATCGAAGCAATCTTGACAACACCGTCATCTGTAATATCGATTTTAGTATGTGTTTTTTCCACGATTTCACGAATAACCTTACCACCCGTTCCGATAACTTCACGAATTTTATCAACCGGAATTTTAATGGCGACAATACGCGGAGCTTTATCAGAAACATGCGGACGCGGCTCTGCAATAGCTTTTGCCATTTCACCCAAAATATGAATACGTCCTTCGTGAGCTTGCGCCAACGCATTTTTCATAATTTCTTTTGTGATGGAAGTGATTTTAATATCCATTTGCAAAGCGGTTACACCGTCTTTCGTTCCGGCAACTTTAAAGTCCATGTCACCGAGATGATCTTCATCACCCAAAATATCCGTCAAGATAGCAACACGACCATCATTTTCTTTAATCAAGCCCATAGCAATACCGGCAACAGGCTTTTGCATCGGAACACCCGCAGCCATCAACGACATTGTTGTACCACATACGGTTGCCATTGAAGAAGAACCGTTTGATTCCATAATTTCTGAAACTACGCGAACCGTATACGGAAACGCATCTTTATCTTTCGGCATCATCGGATGAATGGCGCGCCATGCCAACTTCCCATGACCGATTTCACGACGACCGGGGCTACCGATACGTCCGCATTCACCAACAGAAAACGGAGGGAAATTATAGTTCAGCATAAAGTCTTCTTTATACTCGTCCAAAAGACCGTCAACAATTTGTGCATCTTCACCGGTTCCCAAAGTGGTAACCACCAAAGCTTGTGTCTCACCGCGAGTAAACAAAGCAGAACCATGCGCTGTCGGTAAAACATCAACTTGGCACTGAATAGGACGAACCGTCTTTGTATCACGCCCGTCTATACGATGCCCCGTTGTTAAAACGGCTTCACGCATAACTTTATGCATCAACTTTTCAATAGCATCGCCTACATAGCGAACTTCCAATTCATTCTCTGGGTCAATTGAGGCCTTAACTTCCTCTGCGGCCTGCCCGACCAAAGTGCCGCGCTTCAACTTATCCGTCTCTTTAAAGGCTTCCTCAAACTTAGAGATAAATCCTTTTTCAACACGAGCATACAAAGCATCAAATTCAGGAGGAAATACGGGAGCTTCCCATGCCGGACGTCCTGCTTCAACCTGCAACTCTTTAATCAAACTAATAACCGGTTGGAAGTTATCAAAACCAAACATAACAGCACCAAGCATCGTTTCCTCAGACAGCTCTTGAGCTTCCGATTCAACCATTAACACGCCTTCCGATGTACCGGCAACCGACAATTCCAATTGAGTATCTTTAAGCTGTTCTATTGTCGGATTGAGAATATATTGACCCTCTTTATAACCGATTTTTGCGGAAGCAATAGGTCCCATAAAAGGAATACCCGAAACAGCCAAGGCCGCCGAAGCAGCAATCATTGCAGGAATATCCGAATCATTAACCTGATCATGCGATAAAACTGTACAAATAATCTGAACTTCGTTCTTAAAAGCATCCGGAAACAGCGGACGAATTGGCCGGTCGATCAAACGTGAGATTAAAACTTCGCGCTCACTCGGTTTGCCTTCGCGTTTCATAAAACCCCCGGGAACTTTTCCGGTTGCATAATATTTTTCCTGGTAATTAACCGTCAAAGGAAAGAAATCCTGATCTGCCTTTACCTCTTTAGCGGCACAGACCGTAGCCAGTACCTGTGTTTCTCCATACGTTACCAAAACAGCCCCTTCAGCCTGTCTGGCAATTTTTCCTGTTTCTAAAACTAACTTGCGACCGCCCCATTCCATTTCCTTGCGGCACACTTTAAAATCGATCATATTTCTTTACCTTTCTTCCATATAACCAAAACATCTACCTGCCCCATGCAGGATTTTATAAAAAGAACCGCGGAGCTTCATTGCCCCGCAGTTCTGAAACTTTTATTTTCTCAAATCCAGTTTCTTAATCAAGTCTTGATAGCGGCTTTCGCTCTTACCTTTCAAATAATCCAAAAGGTGGCGACGACGGCTAACTTTCTTCATCAAACCCAGACGAGAGTGAGTATCTTTGGCGTGCGTCTTGAAGTGCTCAATCAAATTATTGATTTCAGCAGTCCAAATCGCAATCTGAATTTCCGGAGAACCGGTATCATTCGGACTCAAACCATAAGTTTTAACTAATTCTTTTTTCTGTTCATTAGAAATCGACATCATACATTCCTTAAAATTAAAGATTAAAAACTCGAACCGGCGAAATTTTTCTTTCATCGATTCGCACCAAAGCAACCAACTTTCCCCCACAAACAACCGCAGCTTCTCGTCCAATCAGCTCAGAAACATCAAAAGCCTTAGGAGATAAGCTCTGTCCCATGCGGAGCTTGGCTGCATTTACCTCCTCTACGGCTATGACCGCGATGTCGCGCAGACAAGTTATCAAAGGAAGCAAAACTTTTTCAAGGTCTTCACCATACTCTATATTTTTTATATTTTCCAGCAAAATCTTTTGACTCAAGTCAAAATTACCGCATTTTGTTCGCCGAAGTTCCTCTAAATAGCCCAATGTTCCCAATTTGCGAGCAATATCCCGCCCCAAAGTTCGAATATATGTTCCCTTTGAACAACCGACACGAAACTTTGCCCGATTCGCAGACATTTCTTCCACAAGTTCCAGAGAATAAATTTCAACTTGGCGCGAAGGCATCTCTACCTCTTCACCCCGACGAGCCAAATCATACGCACGTTGCCCGTTAATTTTGATAGCGGAATACGCCGGCGGCACTTGTGTTATCAGTCCCAGAAAAGACGGTAAAATCTGCAAAATTTCATTTTTTGTCGGAATGCAACCACCGCTTTCCGTTACTGTTCCTTCAGTATCTCCGCTATCGGTTTCACATCCCCACTTAACGATAAATTCATATTCCTTGGCACCATCCGTCACATAAGGAATAAGCTTTGTCGCCTCACCGAAAGCAATCGGTAAAACCCCTGTTGCAAAAGGATCTAATGTCCCGCAATGCCCATTTTTTTTGGCATTAAACAATCGGCGAGTCAAATTCACCACCTGTGTTGACCCCATATCTCTGGGCTTATCAATAATCAGCCAACCGTTGACCTCATTTCCTTTTTTATGACGCATATAAAACCTCGCTGTTATTTCTTCTTTCATAAAAGAAAGGTTAAAAATTGTCAACGCGTTTAAAAAGCCAGAGGCCTCGGATTTCCCGAAGCCTCTGACCAATTAAGACAAGAGTTTTTGCCACCACTTTTTGCGAACAGGTTGCTCTGGCTGACGTGGCTTTTGATCTTCGTCTTCCTGAGCATCCCATCGCCACTGTTTTTCACGCAACGTTGAATAATCATGCCACGTCCCGTCACAATCAAAATAGTTCAGACGGAATGGCTGATCAAAGAAAAACAGACGTTTTGCCGTACAGGTCCGAGAAGATGAAATTTCTGTAAGTTCACCATTTCGACTAACATAATAAAGAACGAAAAGCTCATCTTGTTTCAAAACGATAAGATTTTTCCATTGCAGATAAACCTCTCCTTCAAACGCTTTGATGTAACTGTCACCATCACGAAATCCGAGAATAACTGTATGCAAATGCGCATGCTCGTTAATACTCTTCATTATTTTGTTCTCGATGATAATCATTGACGAAGTCCACACTGGCCCTAAAACATCAAAACGTTCATCATTGATCCACGCAATGCTACTGTAACGACATCTTGCCTGCTCATCAAAGCTATAAGCGACACATTCTGCCATAGACAAATCCGCATAGAGCTTTCTGATATGTTTTCCTGAAAGCTCAAAACTAGAAACAAGATAGTGCCCATCCTGACAAAGCCGCCAGAAAAAATCTCCTCTTTCATTGAAGTGCCCAAGTGAAATTTCCACCTGTGGTGCTTTGACAAAGACATACTCCCGCCCTTTATGAAGCAAAACACCGCCACGATAAGAACGATAATATGTATCAACATATTTCAAACACTTTTGCGTCTCGGGAAAATACAGGAAAATAACACTATCCCGTAGCTCAACATCATAAGTTTCAATGACATAAATTCCGGAGAGACATTCATAAGTGGCATCGCATCCTAAAGCAAGTTCTTTTACCGTTCCCTGAATCTGTAAATACCATTCGCGTCCTTTACTGTAAATGAACGCACCACCAAGATACTCGGCTTTGGTAAACATACTGGGACCGGCAACAAGTCCACTCTCTGTCTTAGCGTAAATCGTCGATTTTTTCGCACTCTGACCGATGATTAACTGCTTGTCATCTTCTTTAAAGAAGGAAGCCTCTTCAACCACCGTTTCATAGGCCTTCTTTTTCTCACTCCAAACCTGTAAGGTAAAGGTCTGAATAACTCTGAAGTCTTTTCTTTTGTCCATATGAATAATTTTAGTTAATAATCAATTTTCTGTCCCCGAAGGTACAAAAAATCAGGTACAGAGTCAATAAAAAACCGGTACTGCCAAGCAGTACCGGTTTTTGTTATCCGCGATACAATTCTGTAAAGCTCACAGGCCCTTCATCAGGATCCTCATAATCTCTCGTCCGAAGAGTATACCGCACACAACCTTGGGCGGTTTGAAGTTTCAAGCCTTCGTTTGTTTTTTCGTAAGAAATGACTTCATCAAACCATTCACCTTTTTGATTAATAAACAAGTAGTTAAATGGCATCTGTATCATATTCATATACGAAACATCCAACATTTGGATCTCACCGGACGTTGCGCTCAATACAGTCACAAGGTCAGATACTTTTCCGGGATAATACAACTTCCCTTTGTGGCTGTAACAAATACGCCCGTCAGGAGTAATCAACAGTCGATCTCGAAGCAGAGCATAATCCCGCGGCAAGGAAAGATGGACATCATCTTGCGCTGAGCAGACTCTTTCAAACTTGTCCGCTGCCTCGTTGTAATGACGAATAACCACTCGGGTATCATCAAGACGAACAATTTGAAAAATTGGTATTGGTTTCATGATTGTAAGAATTAATTATAATTTAACAAGTAAGTCGTATATCCTCTCGCCCAAAGAGTCAAGAAAAAACCGCCAAATGGCGGTTTTTTCTTATTGCAAATCTTGAGCTACTTTAGGATCTCGCAGAAGTTTTTCAATCCGGTCAACTTCAGCAAAACTATTATCTACTCGAAAAACAATTTCAGGAACATAGCGCAACTCCGTCTTTGCCCCAACCACTTTGCGAAAATGATTAGCAGCCAATTGCAAAGCATCGCGAACAGTTTCATTCTGATTATCGTCCGATGTGATAAAATAAACATTACAATACTTCAAATCGGGGGATACTCGAGCCTCCATAATCGTTACCATGGCATCAACCCCTTCCAAATTACGCACTTCACCGCGTTCAATTTGCCCTGCAATAATTTTTTTGATTTCTTGTCCAACACGCAACTGACGCTGTGACGGTTCTTTGTTCTCTGCCATATCTTTTCTCCTTATATCATCTTAAGCTTAGATATAATCGGAAAAATGAAATTAATCAAGCCCTAAAAGGTAGGATAGACCACGGAGGAAAAGGCAGATATTGGAATTTATAGAGTAATTTTGAAAGCGAAGAAAATCCTAGCGTACATAGACGTACGTGGATTTTCTGAGACTGCACAAAATTGCTCTAGAAAACCAATAGATGACTTTTATAAGACTTCACGACGCCCCACATGATCAGCCGCCGATATAATTCCTTCCTGCTCCATACGGTCAATTAAAGAAGCCGCACGATTGTAACCTATGCGCAAACGACGCTGAATATAGCTGGTAGATGCCTTCTTATCATTTTGGACAATCGCCACCGCCTGAGAATACAAATCCTCATCACTACCACCGCCAAAATCACCCTTATCAAAAACGGCTCCGCCTTTATCCGTACTAAGTTCTCCCTCCGTAACCGCTTCAACATATTCTGGTTCTTTTTGTTGCTTTAAGAACTCAACAATCGCCTCAACCTCGCTATCTTTAACAAACGGAGCATGAACACGATTCGGCCGTTGTCCGGCGGGCATATACAGCATATCCCCCATACCAAGTAATTGTTCCGCTCCTTGTTCGCCTAAAATAGTACGACTGTCAATTTTAGATGTAACCTGAAAACTGATACGTGTCGGGAAATTGGCTTTAATCGTACCGGTAATAACATCTACTGACGGGCGTTGCGTAGACATAATCAGGTGAATACCGGCCGCGCGCGCCATTTGTGCCAAACGCTGAATAGCCGCCTCCACATCTTTTCCGGCAACCAGCATCAAATCAGCCATTTCATCAACAACAATCACAATGTAGGGAATTGGGGTTAAATCAAGCTCCTGTTCTTCATAAATAGGCTTTCCTGTTTCCATATCAAAACCCGTTTGCACCCGTCGCATAATCTTCTCTCCGGATGTTCTGAGTTCTTCCAAGCGTTTATTATACCCTGTAATATTGCGCACATTCAGTTTGGCCATTGCCCGATAACGGTCCTCCATTTCCTTAACCGCCCATTTCAAGCCGATAACTGCTTTGGCCGGATCCGTAATAACCGGAGTAAGCAAATGCGGAATACCGTTATACATGGTAAATTCCAACATTTTAGGATCAATCATGATAAGCTTACATTCTTCCGGTCGCATTTTATAAAGCAACGAAATTATCATTGAATTAACACCAACCGACTTACCCGAACCGGTCGTTCCTGCTACCAACAAGTGCGGCATCTTAGCCAGGTCAGCATAAACATTTTTACCACCGATATCTTTACCCAAAGTAATAGTCAATGCCGCCTTCGACTCTTTAAAATCTGGCGCCTCCAACAAATCGCGCAAATAAACAATTTCACGTTTGGGATTAGGCAACTCAATACCTATCGTATTAGACCCCGGAACCACGGCAATACGAACGGAAACCGCGCTCATTGAACGGGCAATATCATCTGACAATCCGATAACGCGGGCGCTTTTAGTCCCGGGAGCAGGTTCCAATTCATAGAGCGTAACAACCGGCCCCGGACGCACTTTAACAATCTTTCCGTTAACACCAAATTCCTGCAACACATTTTCAAGCTCCAAAGCGATTCTATCCAGCTCTTTTTGATTAAACGCATTGCCGATTTTGTCTTTGTTAACAGACAACAAATTAATGTCTGGACAACGATAACCGTCATCAATCTTTTTAACCTTAGAAATCCTGATTTCTTGAGGCTTATCCCCCGACACATTTTCCTTCTCGGCAAATGTCGGCTCTTTCCGAACTTTGGGCTCCCGTTTTTTTCGCGGCTTTTTCTCGGCAATATTATTTCCAAGGTGGAACGAAGAGAAAAGCTTTCTGAGCTTAACCCAGCTCCATACAACACACCAAACAACCGACAAAACAACCCTTTTAATTGCCTTGTACCACCCCTTAAGAGTTAAACCGCAGGCCAGATTAAAAGCCATAACAGACACAAGCAGCAAAACTCCGGCCAACAACCATCGCCCGTACGCAAACATATAAAATCGGTTGACCAGAGTCATAAGCTGACGAGATAAAAATATCCCCACATTTCCGCCAACTTTAAAATCACCGTAAAAAGGATACAGCACCCCTAAAACAACAGAGCCTGAAAAAACACCAAGCACTAAAGCAAAGAAACGCCAATAAAAATGGGATAACTCTCTCAGACGAAGCAAATTACAACCCCATATAAAAACTGCAACAAGAAAAAACGGCAAGCTCAAACCAAACCACGTCAATACGGCATCCGCGCAATTAGCACCATAAACCCCCAATACATTCTGAACTGTTTGAGATGACGCCACATTGTAAGCCGCATCTGTGGAATGGTAAAACAGACAAGATACCCAAACGCTTAATACCCAAGCTACAAGCGCCAAACCTAAAAAACAACGAAAAGCTTTCGCCAAAAATGATTTTTCTTTCTTCTTTTTTGCCATTTATCCCGTCCGTTTTCAAATATCTCAAAACAGCGACATTATAAAGCCAAATTCTCAAAATTATCTTAACAAAACAGAGTCCTTTCCGGACTAATCAGCGTATAACCGGCGCAAAAAGCTTGACTCTTCAATCATAATTCATCAAGATTTTTCTGATAAAATATAGGAAGGAAAATTTAGATGAAATATGCTTTCGTTTTCCCCGGACAAGGTTCCCAATTTGTGGGAATGGGGAAAGAACTTGCCGATAACTTTGCTTCGGCACGAGAGGTTTTTCAAGAAGTCAATGATGCTCTTTCACAAGATTTGTTCAAATTAATGTGTGAAGGCCCTGTTGAAGAATTGACCCTGACATCTAATGCTCAGCCGGCTCTGATGGCTCAGTCTATGGCCGTGGTCAAAGTTCTTGAAAAAGATTTTGGAATATATGTAAAAGATTACGCAGATTTTGTAGCTGGTCACTCTTTAGGTGAATATTCGGCAGCTTGCGCCGCCGGAGTATTCTCATTGACAGACACGGCTAAACTTCTCCGAACCCGCGGCGATGCTATGCAAAAAGCCGTTCCCGTAGGAGTCGGAGGCATGGCCGCCGTTATTGGCGCCCCTTATCAAAATGTACAAAACCTGGCTAAAGCCTGCGCCCAAGACGGGGCTGTTTGCGTTGCCGCCAATGATAACGCAGACGGACAAGTTGTCTTGTCCGGACACATGACGGCTATTGACAAAGCCGTTGAGCTTGCCGCCGAATACGGAGCAAAGCGTTGTATAAAGTTGCCTGTTAGCGCGCCTTTTCACAGTCCGTTGATGCAACCCGCCGCAGAAGTTATGGCAAATGCCCTGCATAACGTCATTGCATCCGCACCGACAGTTCCACTGATTTCTAATATCACAGCTCAAGCTATTACAAGCTCTGAGCAAATTGTCAAAAACCTGATTCTTCAGGTCACAGGGTCGGTACGTTGGCGCGAAACAGTCAATTACATGGCAGAACAACAAGTTACAAATGCAACTGAGCTGGGTGCCGGAAAAGTTTTGGCCGGAATTATTAATCGTAGTGCTAAAGGTATTGCCACAACATCAGTTGGTTCGGTCGCTGAGATTGAAGAACTCGCTCAAACTTTGGCAAAAACAAAAAATAACTGAATATGTAATTAACAGGCCCCCTCAGGGTTAGCCGTTAAATATATCCATTTCAAAAGGAGATAAAAACTATGTTTAGACTTGATGGAAAAGTAGCTTTGGTAACAGGTGCCGCTGGCGGTATCGGAGACAAAATCGTTCGCACTCTGCACCAACAAGGAGCTATCTTGGCTCTGACAGACAGACGCGAAGAACCCATGTTGAAGTTAAAAGAAGAACTGGGTGAAAGAGTTGAGTGTTTTGTTGCGAACCTTACCGAAGCAGATGATGTTAAAAATCTGGTTGAACAAGTTGAAGAAAAATTGGGGCGGATTGATATTTTAGTCAATAATGCCGGTTTGACGAGAGATAACCTTTTCGTCCGCATGAGCGATGAAGATTGGCAGCTGGTTTTAGATGTTAAC
>CAZZNV010000018.1:0-14958 GCA_964655915.1 uncultured Azospirillaceae bacterium
AAATCTCATATGCCCGTCGTACTCTGGTTGTATCATTGGGATTGAGCATTGCCGCCCCTGCCGCATCAATTTGACGCAATTTCTCATAAAATTCTTCCACACTCAACTGACGTTGCAAGCTTAAAATCTGCTGCCTTATTGTTTTATTCGGCTCCGGAATAGGGGTTGTCCCGTTAATAAGATTATCCAGATACATACCTGTTCCGCCGACCACAACCGGAAGCTTTCCTCTTTCCCATATTTCACGAATTTTCGCCGTTGCCAAAGTTAACCAATCAACAACTGTTCCGTTAACAGAAGGATCATATATTTCATAAAGATGATGGGGAATTTTCTGCCGTTCCTCCAAAGAAGGCACCGCCGACAAAATTGGCGTTCCGCGATAGACCTGCATTGAATCTGCATTAACGACTTCTCCGTTATACGTCTTTGCAATATCTATTGCCAAACCTGATTTTCCCGATGCGGTCGGTCCGCCGATAACAACAACAGAGTGAGCGTTTAATTCCGGCAAAGCAATCATGCGGGCAATTTCCGACACTTGGCATTTTCAACCAATCTAGAACAGAGTGTCGAATAATCAATTCCGGCATATTTGGCTTGTTCAGGCACCAAAGATAACGATGTCATTCCCGGATTCGTATTAATCTCCAAAAAAACGACACCATCTTCCGGATTATAACGAAAGTCCGTTCTGGAAACGGAATTGCACCCCAAAGCCAGATGAAGCTTCTCCGCATATTTCTTACAAATCTCCGTAACATCTTGAGGTAGTTCAGCTGGTAAAATATGTTGAGTAATCCCATTCGTGTATTTGGCTTTATAATCATAAAATTCATTTGAAGCCTTCAGTTCCGTAACACAATAAGCCTTTCCCTCCAAACACATAGCCGTCAGTTCGCGACCGGAAATAAATTCTTCAACCAAAATTTCTCTGTCCGGATCGTCATACTTCACCAGCAGTTTCTCTTCCGCATTTTTAACAATGAAAACGCCTACGCTTGACCCTTCCGAAACCGGCTTAACCACATAAGGATAAGGGATAACCGTCCCGTTGGCGACAAACTCGCGCACTGTCATTTTCTGCCCCGAAGCCACGCGGATTCCGCTATTTTCGGCAACAATTTTAGTCACATATTTATCCATGCCGATACACGATGCTTTCACCCCTGAATGCGTATATGGTATTTGCAGCATATCCAACAACCCTTGAACTTCGCCGTCCTCCCCCCAGTTTCCATGCAAACCGTTGAAAACCACATCAGGCTTTTCTTTTTTCAAAACATCTATAAATTTCCACGTATCTCGCAAATCATGAATAACAACATCATAGCCCTTAGTCTTTAAAGCCTCTGCAATATCTCCGGAAGAACTGAGACTAACATCTCTTTCTGCGGAAAAACCGCCGCTTAAAACCAAAACTTTTTTTGACATTTTTACTTTCCTTTATAAAATATACTGTTATGGTTAGCATAAAGATTATGAAAGTCGAAACGCAATGAAAAAAATATTCTTATCCCTCATTTTTTGCACCCTCGTATCTCAAAAAGTACAAGCTTTTACCGTTGAACACAATTTCGCAGTTGAAATAGGAACATTTGACGCCAGCATAACAAACTTTAGCTACCAAATTTCACCTCAGGAATACAGCGTAAATTCCACCGTGCGAACAAATGGTTTATTTCATACGCTATACCCTTTTGAAGCCAACTATGCCACAACCGGACGCATAAAAGAAGACCGATTGGAGACACATAGCTACCACTACGATTCGCAATCAAGATTTAACACACGCAGTAAAGAACTGATCTATGACGAACAAGGAACGCCGCTTTATCGCCTCAGCACCAAAAACGGCAAACAAAAAAAGACCAACATAAAAAAAGATAAAAACAACTTGGGCACCACAGATTTGCAAACAGTCTTTGCTGAATTGGCCTACCAATATAACAACGTAAAATTTTGTGATGCGCGTTTACAGGTTTTTGACGGGAAACGCCGTTTTGACGTGATTTTTCAAGATGAAGGAAAAGAAGAATTAACGGCGAACAACACAAGCCCCTTCAGTGGTATGGCCGCAAAATGCTCAATGTATATTGACAAATTAAGCTCTGAAGGCGATGATTTACTTTGGAAATTAACGTCTGACCGCCCAATCTATTTTTGGCTGTTAGAAGATGAAAAAACAAAAAAACCGTTCATTGCGAAAATATGGGTAAAAGACACTCCTCTCGGTGAACTCAAGGCCCTCGCAACAAACATTACAATAAAGGATTAAGATGTTAGAAAAAGCTGAATTACTACTCCCCGCAGGCTCTCTTGTTAAACTCAAAACAGCCATTCTCTACGGCGCTGACGCCGTTTATGCCGGAACACCGGATATGTGTTTACGAGCCCAGTCAAAATTTTCTATTGAAGATTTAAAAGAAGGGATTGAGTTTGTACATCAACACAATAAAAAAATCTATCTGACACTTAACCTGTTCATGCACAACCGCGACGCTGCCAAATTGCCGCAATTCGTCAACACTCTGCGTGAACTGCATCCCGACGGAGTATTAATTGCCGATCCCGGAGTATTTCAGTTTGTTCGCGAACAAGCTCCTGAACTTAATCTTTTCGTTTCAACTCAGGCGAATATCTGCTCCTCTTTGGCAGTGAAATTCTGGCAAAAACAGGGGGCTAAACTGTGCGTTTTGGGACGTGAAGTAACCTTTGAAGAAATGAAAGAAATTCGCCAAAATTGTCCCGATATCTTACTTGAATGCTTTATGCACGGCGCGATGTGCATGTCTTATTCCGGTCGTTGCCTGATTTCAAACTATCTGGCCGACCGCAGTGCCAATCAAGGTAAATGTGCGCATTGCTGTCGCTGGCATTACAAATTGCATTTGCGCCTGAAAGACGGAACAATCAAAGAAATTGAAATCAACGAGCAAAACAAAGATGCCTTTGAATTCTTACTGGAAGAAGAGTTTCGCCCGGGAGAATATTTTGAAGTAATGGAAGATGAACATGGCGGTTATTTGCTCAACTCCAAAGATATGTGCCTTATGCCGCGACTTCCTGATTTGCTTTCTCTCGGAATGGATTCATTAAAAGTGGAGGGACGCAACAAAACTGAATATTATGCGGCAATCGTTGCCCGCACATATCGTCAGGCCATAGACGATTGGTATAAAAACCCAGAAACCTGGAATTATCAAAAATACATGGATGACCTTTACACTTTGCAAAACCGTGGATATTGCCTTGGTTTTCATGACGGAAAACTGACCAACATCAGCCAAAACTATGAATATACACGCACTTTAGGAGATTGGTTGTTCGCCGGTTCTATTGTTGAATGGCAGGGAGATGATGCTGTTTTTGAAGTCCGTAACTACATCAACAGTGGTGAATTTATTGAATTTTTACAGCCGCAAAGCTTGCACAACATACGTTTAACATTAAATGAGTTTGAAGATGCCGAAACCGGAGAAATAACACCGCGAGTTTCCGCCGGACAAAGTAAAAAAATACGCATCAAACCTTCCTGTTGGAAACAACCTGTCGAACAAATTAAGCAATTGCTCCCTCAATACAGCATCGCTCGCAAACCTGCAATTTTGCCGGAGAATCAACAAACTATGCTCACCCACAAAAAAGATGAGTTTAATATTTTGTGCAGTCAAAAATAACGTTATTATTCCTGAAAAAACAGCCTCAGTCACACGGGAGGCTGTTTTTTTGTATGTACTTTTTGCCGAAGATTTTTGAAACGCAGCATAAGTTTTTTCATGCGTTGTAAATTTTCTATTTTCCACCCTTGCCACATATCTCTGCCCAAAGTTCGTTTCTTCCCCTCAGGGAATATGTATTCTTTAGAATTTGCTCTCTCATTCCCCTCTTTTGCAACAGCCGACATATCCGCATTATATCCACGCAACTTTATAATTTTATCCAACACAGAATTTTTTTGCTCGGAACTGCGTGCCAACGCGAAACTTTTCTTAAAAGCATCAATCGCACTGGCAATATCCTTTTTTTCTGCGAACGCATCACCGAGTTTGTCATAAACCCAAAACATAAGTGTTTGCTTTTTTATACTTTGTTCCATTCGGCAAACTTTAGTTCGCGTACAAAAATCAAGAACACTAGAATACGCCTCAATTCTCTCATCGACATCACGAGAACTATCCGCTATCCGACGCGCCAAGCGAAATGATTGCATCAGGTTTTGCGGAGGCTGCCATGATTTACTCATAACCGCACCTCCTTAAAACTAATGTTTCAAACCCGGCTCTTCTGTTTCTTCATCAAACCCCATAACACAGCTATGTCCTAACAAACCACCTGTTTTGATACAATAATCTTCTCGATGCAAACCATATTCTGCATGCACCGGACACGTTTCACATAAGCACCCTTTATCTTCATCAATGCAACGGCTTTTTTCAAAAGCACAAAACATCGCTTCATAATGATCGGTATTATCTAAACCATCTGCTAATTTCATCAAATTCACAGGCGTATTCTTGAGCTTACACCCCATGGTATAAGAGGGGCATTTCAAACACTGACACTTTTTAAGGTTTTCTCTTGTTTTGGCAACTTGCATAACTTCCTCCTTTGCTGTTTTTTCACCGCAAAAATAAGTATCGTTATCCAAATTACAAGTCGATATAACCTAATTTACATCATCAAAAACAAAGACAAAAAGATAAAACCGTACATAAGCACACCGGTAAGATACAATCCGGCAACTTTAAAATCAGCCCTCGACGGCATAGCATTTTCAATAATGATGGTTTGCAAAAGCACATATAAAATGTAATTAACAAACGTTGGCGGCAACTGGGGCAAAACATAGCGATTAATATAAAACCCGATTGGCAACAACAGTAAAGGAGCCATAGCCGAGGGCACTGCGTTATAAAAAGTCACATTACGAAAACCAACGCTCCCCATAACATAATTACCATCTTCTCCGCGGCGAGGAAAAATAGTAAAATTGCAAGGTCTGGCATTCAAAAACAATCCCACCAAAAAATGCATTGTTTCATGCAACAGTGTTCCCGGAACATTGACCAATGCAGACCCCCACATGCTGCTATAAGTCGCATATTTAGCCCGTACTAAGATAATAACAAGCAAAATCAAATAAAACCGATTTTCAAAAAATCCTCGTAAAAAAATCGGATTATTAACAATAGACATCAGTTTATAAAATGCATCATATAACATTATTACCTCGCCTTTAACACGGTCAAACCTGCCAAATAAGTATTCAACAGCAACTTACAAACATTTTGCCTGTTAACTTGCCGCAAATTTTCCCAACCTTCGGATGTTAAAAAACCGCTCAAAGCAAACAATGTCATACTCAACACCTGCGAAGAGAGCCTTCTCTGAGCACGAGGAAGACTACCAAATAACGAGTCTATCTGGCACTCAAAAAGCTGTTCGATTCGTTTTGTTTTTCGAACAAACGAAAAAGGGAAACACCTCTTCTTAGCCAACAAATGGCACTCAAACAACAAGCGCCACAATTGAGGATTATCAATGACAAAACCACTAAAGACATCAACATATTGATTCAAATTAACGTAAGCATCTTTGCTTTGGAAAACAGCGGACATTACACCGAACAAATCATCGAGTGTCTGCATATTTTCAGCTAAAATAAAGCTTTCCATTGTACCAAATTGATTGTAGATGCTTCCAACCGAAACACCGGAAGCTTCTGATAATTTTCGAGCCGTCAAAAACTCAACACCTTTTTCAACAACCAAACGCCGACCGGTTTTTAAGAGGCTGTCCCTCAGCTGCTTACGTAAAAAGGCTTTAAGCCTATCATCTTTGGTTTCTAAATCTGTCATTGTCTTTTTATCATGAAAGTTTATATATTTAACAAAATATTTGCAATTATGTGTTTACAATAACCAAAAACTGAACAGTGTTCAATCCAATTTTTACAAAATAGGAAAAAGCATGAATAAAACCATTTTAAGCGCTTGTTTATTTTTGGCCTTCGGCCTGTCTGCCGCAACAGCTGAAGAGGTAAACAACACCTACCGCAGCATTTTAATTGATGAAACGGCTGAGTCTCAAATGTCTGCAACCAAACAAGAAATTAACGATGCACAAAATCAGGCCAAAGAAATGCTGAATAAACGTCCGCGCATTATCCGGAAACAAAAATTTCCCAACCTCAAAACATCTAAAGTTCAGCTGCCCACCCCCCCCTCTCAAACAGCTCAAGCCGCTCCGTTCGGACTGATTTGGGGTTCTTCCATCGAAGAAACCCAAAGTCAGGGAATTTTATTGCAAAAAATAAATGAAAAAGACTATGTCAACAGCTTTTCAGCCACACATCTTCCCAAAACGGTTAAAGATTTTTCCCGCATTGATGTGACCTATGGAGAAGAAAATGAGCTGTGGCGAATTATCGCTTACGGAAAAAAATTGGAAGACACCCCCGAAGCTAAAAACATTCTACGCCAATATAAAATATACAAAGATTTGCTCACAAAAAAATACGGCAACGCTCAAGAATTTTTCACGCCTGCAACTATCAATATTGAAGAAAAAGACGACAAAGGACGCGCCATAACCGTTAAAAAGGAAGCCCCTATCGGAAACCCTGACTTTTTAAAACAACTTCAAAACGGAACCGCCGTTCTTTACTCCACCTATAACAACAACGATATTGGAGCCGCTCTGGCCATAAACGTTGACGGTGAAGGAAAAAGTTACATAGTTCTCGACTATAAAAATTTGAAGATATTGCGCCAACGCGAAAACCAAACGCTGGACGCCCTCTAAAACAAACTAAAAAAGACTAAAGGACATTTATAAATGAAAAAAATAGCTTTCTGCGCCGCCGCCGGAAACGGCATCAGCCCCTTAGAACAAATCATGATAAAAAAAGGCTACGAAGTTTACGGTTCTGACCAGAGTTTTGATATAGGCCTCAATCTGGATCGTAAAAAGGCACTAGAAAGCGTAGGACTGAAAATCTGCCCACAAGACGGTAGTTGCGTCGCCCCCGACACGGAATGTCTCTACATCTCCTCAATCATCAACGAAAACAACCCCGATGTTAAAGCTGCCCGCACTTACAACATTCCCGTTAAAAAGCGCTCTGATTTGTTACAAGAAATTTTCAGCCAATATGAACAAAACATAGCTGTCGGCGGCACAGCCGGTAAAACAACCACCACCGCTATGATAGGCTACATCTTAGATGTGTTAGGCAAAAAACCGTGTATGATAAACGGCGGAATGCTTTGCAATTTTTCTGACCGCCCCGGTTTGCCCAATTATATCTACAATGAAAACGATATTTGCGTCATTGAAGCTGACGAAAGCGATGGATCAATACAAAAATACCACCCCTATATCGGCATTGTAAATAACATCTCGCATGACCACACTTCTATGGAAAAATTAATGGAATATTTTTCCAACTTTGCATCTCACGTCCGCCACACTTTAATTGTTAACGCCGACTGCCCGCAAGCATCTACATTAACGAGTCCGAACGGTATTTTACGCTTTTCGACCCTCAATCCGAACGCTGATTTATATGCTTATGACATTAAGGCCGTACAACAAGGTGTTGAATACAAACTGGACGGAAGAACCTTTACTTTAGACATCATCGGTCGTTTCAACGTGTCTAACGCATTAGCGGCTATTGCGGCTTGCACGGTTCTTGGGGTTGATAAATATGAAGCCGCCAAGGTCTTGGAAAGCTTCAGAGGAATTAAGGTGCGTTTGGAAAAAATCGGCAGTTCAAAAGATATAACTTTTTATGCTGATTTTGCTCATAACCCGAGCAAGATAGCCGCCTCAGCCGCAGCCATTAAAGAACATTCCGGCCGTTTAATTATGATGTATCAACCGCACACACCTTTCTCCGTACGCAACACCGGAGATGAGGTCGCCATGGAATTAGCTAAAGTAATTTCACCTGAAGATATTGTCCTTATGCAGGAAATTTATGAAATTACGCCACAAGATACCGTTTCTTCACGAGATATTATCAACAAACTCAAATCCGATGGGCACGACAACTCCTATTTCATGCCCGGCAAAAAAGAAACGCGTAAATTCATTTTGGAAAACGCCCGCCCGGGAGATTGTGTCGTCATTATGGGAGCGCACGACAATTCTCTTCCCGCTTTTTGCGAAGAAATTATGAAGGCCATATAACATGAACACTCTATTAAAAGCAGGCGACACCGTCGGCATTATTTCTCCGTCAATCGTGCTGTCGCAAAGAAAAGAAATTAATCTTCAGCCCGCAGTATCTTTCTTGCAAAATTTAGGACTAAACGTCGTTGTGTCGCCGTCAGCTTCAAGCGGACTTTGGCTAACTCCGGATTCCGACCGCCAAAAAAGCGCCGATATTATGGACATGTACCAAAACCCTAAGATAAAGGCATTGTTTGCCGCTCACGGAGGAGCAGCCTCTCTACGCTTACTGCCATACCTTGATTACGAAGTTATAAAAAACAACCCCAAACCGTTAATCGGCTTTAGTGACACCAGCTCCATCCAAATGGGAATTTTCACTCAAACCAAAATCGCTTATATCAGCGGTTTTTTGTGTGAATATGATTTCAGAAACGGCTCAATATCTTCTTTGGTGGAAAAAGACTTAACAGCCGTTTTAAGCGGGCAAAAATTCTCCGCACAAGAAGGAACCTGCCTTCGAGAGGGAACCGTTCAAGGAACACTTTTAGGTGGAAATTTAAGCATCTTAAGCGACCTCAACGGAACTCCTTATTATCCGGATATCCGCAATACCATACTCCTTCTGGAAGATGAGTGTGAAAAACCTTATAAAATAAGTTTAATGCTCACCCAGCTTCGTTTAAACCCTTTGTTCAAACAGGTAAAAGGCGTGGTTTTCGGACGATTTAGCGAGTGCTCTGATGACAACTCAACCTTTGGCGATATCGCCAACATCTTGCAAGATTTCGCCGATAAAACAAACATTCCGGTTATAAAAGATTTTAATTACGGACATTTTCCGGAACGGCACGTCTTAACATTTGGTATTCCGTATAAACTGGATGCCAAAACTTGTCGTTTAGAACAGATTTCTTAAAAATTGCACTACAAATTCAAAGTTTTTGGCGTTCAAAAAAAGAATAAGTTTTTGATATAACCATATACCATCCCAACCGCGACTGTTAAAAGCAAGCATCGTTCCTATTGCCCACAAATTCGCAGAGGGTAAAAACAACGCACAAAATCGGTATCCCACTTTGGGAAAATCGGTTTGTTTTTCATGAATCTGTGAACCAACCGTATCCATATGATACCCGATAAAGAACCCAAACACACCATGTAAGAGCCAATTCATCGGCGCGAAATGCGTATAAATAGAAATGGCAATCATACACAAAAAACCAAACAACGGAAAGAAATAAGGGGCAATAATAATCAGCCAATTGGGTTCTCCTTCAAAAGACATATTACCGCCCGAATTATCTCCCTCAATACGAAGCCCCGTTACCTTATGAAGAGTAATTAAAGCAAAAAAAGCGTGCGTCATCTCATGAGCTAAAATTTCCATGCTCGTTTTGGCTGAATTATCCATCATGCTTCTTGATATAAAGAACAGAAAAAAACCACCCAACAAGGCAAAATAACGAAACTGAAAAAATTGAAAAAACTTCAACGATTGCACAAATGCGGGCAAAGAAAACAATAAGTATATTGTTACAGGCCACTTTAACAGTTCAATAAATTTATTCAATAAAGCACTCATTCGTCCCTCTGCTACAAATCCTAACAAAACAAAAATTTTTTTCACGTCATTTCTGCATTCTATTAACACTTCTTCAATCTTTGTCGGATAGACTACCCGCATGAACTTATAGCTTTTATAGGTTTTTAGCCGCCTCTTGCTTCCCCCAGAAACATAGGGGCGGCGATTGAATTGCTACGAAAGAGGTCTTTTATGGATAAAGAATTTAATACTTATGATTTTTTAATTAATGATGAAGACGAAGCCATGCTCCTTCTCTATGCTCGTGAAGGAGAGCCAATCTCCCCCAGCATCAACATTAATGCAGAAGAAAAAAGTGCGGTTCTTTACCGAAACGAAAACGATTCGTTAACGTTAAACAATATTCCGGATGACTTCTTGGATAGCATTGCTGAGGCAGACAAACTTTTAGTTTGTGAATTGAGCATTGAGGAAGACGATAAAGACACCAAAATCGTTCATGCCTACGAAGCAGAAATCACAGACTAATACATTCCCTTCCAGACCAACCATTGCAAAGCATCGTCGACATTCGATGCCTGATGACGCACAAAAAGGTGCACCATTAAAATATTGACAAAAATACTCACATTAAACATAATAATCGCAAATTAATATTACTTAATCGACTTATTATGACCGAACGTGAATTTATTATTAGGATTCTGTCCGACGACGATTGGTTCTTCATGAACAAAGAACTGGAAGATGCGCTTTTTGAACTTCCCTCGGCTAATATCTACATAAAAACACTTATAGAGCACAATTACGAGTTCAAAAAAGAAAATCTCTGTAAGATATTTCCTTTACCGGGAGCTGAAAATCTGTTCAAAAGCTATATCGCTCAAGGTTTCTGTTTAAGTGATGAAGCCCAAATCAAATTATTCGATTTTCTCCACGCTAAAACGCTTGTAACAGCGTATAAAAAGAAACACTCCTTATGTACACAAGCTTTATATCTGGCGTCTGAAAAAGGCTGGTTATAAAAGACAAAAAAAACAGCCACCTTTCGGTGGCTGTTTTCTTCTCTAAAATTATTTACTCTCTTGAGCAGCCTTTTCAGCCTCAGCAATTGCAGCTTTTTCGGCAGCGACACGAGCCAAATCTTTAGCACCTTTGGCATTAACATCTCTGTCAACCAATTCAATAATCGCCATGTCAGCGGCATCACCATAACGGAAACCGGCTTTCAAAACGCGAGTATATCCACCATTGCGATTTTTATAGCGCTCTGCCAAAGTAGAGAAAAGCTTGGAAACAACTTCATTGTCACGCAAAAAAGCCAAAGCTTGTCTGCGGTCACTCAACTGACCTTTTTTGCCAAGAGTAATCATGTTATCAACGAAGGTTCTCAATTCTTTTGCTCTGGGAAGAGTTACCTTAATTTGTTCGTGGGTCAATACAGCAGCCGTTAAATTTGAAAACAAAGCCTTACGTGCATTGGTATCCATATTCAATTTACGATGTTTCATTCCATGTCTCATGACATTTTCCTTTCTTTTCTCTATGGCCGGCAGGACCGACCGGATAAAACCACAGCCTTTACTACGGATTCAGGTCTCCCCGCTCATACATAAAGACTCATTAATCGTTTGCGTTTCTAGCACACAAAAAACTTAATTGCAAGCAAAATAACAAAAAAACAGAAAACCCATACTCACTCAATACCATGCTGACCAAAATTATTCTTTGTTGTCCAATTGTTTTGAGAAATATTAGACCAACAATCACACACGCACCAATCCTCTCCCCTCATCGGAAAAGATACTGTTTTTCAAGTTTTTTATATGAACAACCTGACTGTTAACGAACTATCGCCTCAACATTTTTCTAAAACAAACTCCGAAAAAAGCCCCCTGAAACTTTCATTTCAAGGGGCTTTTACAATACGACATCATTTTAGAAATGTTCATCGCAACGACGAATCAAATCCTCAATATTCTCAGGCGGCCACCCTGGAGTATCCATACCCAAATGAATCCCCATTTTTGCCAAAACTTCCTTAATTTCGTTCAAAGACTTACGACCAAAGTTCGGCGTACGCAACATCTCGGCTTCTGTCTTCTGAACCAAATCACCGATATAAACAATGTTGTCGTTTTTAAGGCAGTTAGCTGAACGAACAGAAAGCTCAAGCTCTTCAACCTTTTTCAACAAGTTTCTATTGAACGGCAACTCTTCCTTCTCAACTTCAGCCTCATTTTCAGGCTCATCAAAGTTAATGAACGGCTTCAACTGATCTTGCAAAATACGAGCAGCTAAAGCAACGGCATCTTCAGGAGAAACAACGCCGTTTGTTTCAACAACCATCGTTAATTTATCAAAGTCTGTGGCCTGACCAACACGAGTATTCTCAACTTTGTAAGAAACCTTACGAACCGGAGAGTAGATAGCGTCAACAGGAATAACACCAATAGGAGCATCTGCGGCTTTGTTCATAGCGGCAGGAACATATCCCTTACCTGTACCGACAGTCATCTCCATATTGATTTTGGCACCGGCATCTAAGTTGCAGATAACCAAATCAGGATTCATAATCTCAACATCATGTCCGGTTTCAATCATTGCAGCTGTAACCTCACAAGGTCCCTCAGCTTTCAACGTCATAGTTTTTTGTCCTTCGCCATGAACAGCGACAGCCAATCCCTTAACGTTCAGAACAATGTCGGTAACATCTTCTCTGACACCGGGAACAACTGAGAACTCATGCAGGACTCCGTTGATTTTGATGCTGGTAACAGCACCACCTTGCAATGAAGAAAGTAAAACTCTTCTAATTGCGTTCCCCAAAGTAAGACCAAAGCCTCTCTCTAAGGGTTCAACCATGATTTTGGCTTTATTGGCCCCTTCCAAAGGGGTAATTTCCAAATTCGATGGTTTGATAAGTTCTTGCCAATTCTTTTGAATCACGGTTATGTCCTCTATATTACTGCATATGCAAAATTTATAAAAACGAAAAACGACCGTGAGGTTACAAGAACCTCACAATCAGGAACAAAAAACTAAACGCGGCGTCTCTTTCTCAAACGGCATCCGTTATGCGGAATAGGAGTAACATCACGAATCGTCGTAATTGTAAAACCAATAACCTGCAAAGCTCTGATAGCGGACTCTCTACCAGACCCCGGACCTTTAACTTCAACTTCCAGAGTTTTCATACCATGTTCTTGCGCTTTACGACCAGCTTCTTCTGCAGCAACTTGTGCAGCATACGGAGTCGACTTACGAGAACCCTTAAAACCCTGTGCGCCTGCGGTAGCCCAAGAAACAGTGTTACCTTGAGCATCTGTAATTGTAATTCTAGTATTGTTAAAAGTAGAATTTACGTGGGCAACCCCGGCCGTAATATTCTTTTTCTCTTTTCTTTTAATACGTTGTGATACTGCTTTAGCCATTTATCAACCCACCTTATTTCTTCTTATTCGCAACAGTCTTGCGCTTACCTTTACGAGTACGAGCATTTTGTTTTGTGCTCTGTCCGCGTACAGGCAATCCTTTACGATGGCGCAAACCTCTATAACATCCGAGGTCCATCAATCTTTTAATGTTAACGCCAACCTCGCGACGAAGTTCACCTTCAACAACAACATCGTTATCAATAACTTCACGAATTTTCGCAACATCTTCATCGCTCAATTCCTGAACACGACGGTCGGAAGAAACGCCAGATTTTGCGCAAATGTCTTGAGCAGTTTTACGACCAATACCATAGATATAAGTCAAAGCGACTTCAATTTTCTTGGCACTTGGAATATTTACACCAGCTATACGAGCCAAATTAACTCTCCATTTTATGTTAATTAATCATTCAAAAAGTTGATCACCACTTTTCAAAATTAAGCCGGATTATAGGCTAAATTTTGCTAGTGTCAACCACAGATTTCACAAAAATTCCGAAAAAAATCACATTTTTTCAGAAAACTATTATTTTCATACCCCGTTTCCGGATATTTTTCACCTAAAACAAATATTTTTTCAAATATTAATCTTATGAAACGGCTAATAATGCATCAATTTTCTTGGCAACGGCATCAATCGCTCCTGTTCCGTCAACACAACGCAATAAGCCTTTTTGCTCAAAATACGGAATAGTCGGATAGGTCAAAGCACGATAATTAACCAACCGATTCTGAACCGTTGTACGGTTATCATCGATTCGGCGGTAAAAATCTGTTCCGCCGCAACTATCACAAACCCCGTACACTTTCGGTTTTTGATATTTATCATGGTAACCCTGCCCGCAAGACATACAGGCATAACGCCCCAAAATACGCTCCATAATAATCTCATCGGGAACCTGAATTTCTATCACGGCGTCCAGCGAAATTCCCTTCTTAGACAGCATCTCCTCAAGCGCTTCCGCCTGCGGTAATGTTCTTGGGAAACCATCTAAAATAAAACCATTTTTGCAATCGTCTTCGTCGATTCGCGCAGACAGCATTTTTATAATCATTTCATCAGGGACTAAATTCCCGCCATCAATAAGAGCTTTTATCTCAAGCCCCAACGGTGTCCCCTTGGCGGCCTCGGCGCGCAACATCTCTCCCGTTGATAAATGGGGGATAGCGACGCGCTCCTTCAACAATCTGGCCTGCGTACCCTTACCACAGCCCGGAGCACCGGTAAAAACGATATGCAGTCCCAACCCATTTTTATTCATCAGCGTTTCTTTCTACCGGCCAGAGAAGCTTTCTTAATTAAAGACTCATACTGATAAGCAATCAGATGGGATTGAATTTGTCCGACAAAATCCATCGTAACTTGAACAACGATAAGCAGAGTCGTTCCACCCAAAACAAACGGTACGGACAACTTACTGATAAGGATTTCCGGCAAAATACACAGACCAACCAAATAAACTGCACCCAAAACCGTCAAACGCGTAATGACGTAATCCAAATATTCCGCAGTATTTTTACCCGGACGAATACCGGCAATAAAGCCACCATGTTTCTTAAGATTGTCCGCCGTTTCTTCCGGATTAAACACAATCGCGGTATAGAAAAACGCGAAGAAAGCAATCAAGAAGGCATACAATCCCAGATACAAAGGCTGACCATGGCCAAGCATTGTGCTCAAAGATTGAACCCAAGAAGGACCATTTTCAGCGCTGAAATTAGCAATTGTTATAGGCAACAACAACAAAGAGCTGGCAAAAATCGGAGGAATAACACCTGTCGGGTTAATCTTCA
>CAZZNV010000019.1:0-14802 GCA_964655915.1 uncultured Azospirillaceae bacterium
CGATTGAAAAATAAAGAAAAAACCGCCATTTCTGACGGTTTGCAAAATGTGGCTGGGGTGGCTGGATTCGAACCAACGAATGTCGGCACCAAAAGCCGATGCCTTACCACTTGGCGACACCCCATTCGCTAACACGGATATATGTAGAATAAAAAAAATATAAACGCAAGTATTTTTTTTATTTTTTTGTAAAATGTTATTTTTTTAGAATCTATTTTTAGTTATCTTTTTGATTTTATGGAAATATTTGGCAATGGATTGATGAAAAACGGATTGAAAATTTTGTATCATTTATGGTGGGCGAAGTTTGGTCTTATGTTTTTTGTAACAGTCACAAAGAAAACGGCGGAATATAGCTTTATGAAAAATATTTTTAGAAAATGTACAAAAATTTTGTACAAATGCTTGACACCATAGACTATTTCTGCTATAAAATGATGCATTATTTAACAAATAGGCGAGGTATCTACAATGGAAAATAATACTCAAAAACCTACAAGCGAAGTTATTCATGATTTTATGCAAATGACCGGTTGCACCCGTGCCTGCTTATATGGTGGAGCAGCTGTTGACCGCTATATTAATCCGCGAGCCGAAGTTATGGATTATGATTTGGCAATCGGGGATATTGATTCCTATCGTTCGGTTGTAGGGAAGTTGAAAGACTTTGGTTTTGATGTGGGAGAACCTCGTTCAAATAATGATTTTTCTGTTGTTGCTAAACATCCGCAGTATGGTAAATTTGATCTCATTTGTATGGATATTAAGAAAAATGGAATTTACAACCTAGAAAAGTTTTATATTGAGTTTTCTGAAGAATATCCTTATGGACGAGCCATTGATTCATATAACACGGTAGATGGGTTGCGTCGTGGAATTATCAGACCGGTGAATGATCCTGACAAAGAGCATGCATATGATTTGTTGCGTCGTTTTTCCGTATTAGCTGGAAAGTATGATTTTTCATTGGATAGAGAAGGGGTTAATAAGGAAACAATAGATATTCTTCATCGTCGGCTAGGAGAGACTCCGGTTGATAAAAGTTCGGAGTATAAACGTATGCGTTGTTTAGCTCGTTTTTTGGGGGCTGCTTTTCGTACACAAAATATGGAAGGTTATTTGGAAGGAATGGGAAAGACGGAATTATTCAAATATGGTTTTCCGGCAATAAACGGGGTTTTGCATTCTGAAGAATTTTTAAAAGGCATTAAAGAAAAACAGCCGGCTGACAAGTTTGAGCTTATTGAAAGAATGATTGGCGCGGCAAAAGACAGAGATGCGATGGCTGATGAGATGATGCTCCTTCAAAAAAGAGAACGCGATCGTGAAGATCCGCGGGTTATTCACAGGGTTGATGCGTTGGGCGAAGAAAAGACTTCCCCTCAGCGTTTAAACCGTTCTATACTCTCTCCCGTATTTTCTTATATTTTATCGGGAAAAAGAGAGAAATAATGCGTATTACACTTTTGGGAGCCGGTTCTGCTTATGGGACACCTATGATTTTTAATAGGTGGCGCGGGGCAAATCCGAATAATCCGAAAAATATTCGTAGCCGAGCATCTGTGCTGATAGAGGCTGAATGTAAAAGCATTTTGATTGATGCCGGACCTGATGTGCGCTACCAAATTAATCGTTGTAACGTGAGTGACGTTGATGCTGTTTTGTTAACCCATGGGCACTATGACCATATCGGAGGCGTGCCGGAGTTGCCGCGTGCATCTAAGTTGGCCGCTCATGTTATTGATGTTTGGGCGAGTGCGGAAACCACAGATGAATTAAAAAACTGCTATGGCTATCTGTTTAAGGGTGAAGAACCTGAAGGCGACGGTGTTTGCTGGAAGATGTTGCCTGATTTGGGAGAATTTAACTGCTGTGGTTTGGCTTTTAAAACGTTTCAAGTTCCTCATCATCGTTGGCACAGCTCTGCGTTTCGGTATAAAGATTTTGCCTATGTTACGGATTGGGAAGGTATGCCTGAAGAAGGAAAAGAAGTTCTTAAAGGTGTCAAATTGTTGTTTGTGGAATGTAATAACGGTGTAGAACCGGAAAAAAACGGGCACAGTGATTTGGGATGTGCTGAGAATTTGGCCTCTGAACTCGGCATTGAGCAAGTGGTGTTGACGCATTTGTCCGCGCGGGTTGATTATGATGTTTTGGCCGCGCGTTTGCCTTCTGAAAAATGGCAAGTCGGTTATGACGGCTTGGTCGCAGAATTGCCCGATTAATTGTTTATTGAGGTTACCAGGTATAAAAAAGCTGCTATCCAAGCAGCTTTTTCTTTTCTTCCTTAGCTTTTAATAATTCCAAATCACGTTCCGTAGCCATTCGGTTAAGAACAGTTTTCACCACACAATCAATCTGTTTGTCTTCTCGATAATCCGCCGGCAAAGCAAAATTGACGCGTCCGTCGCGCAACAGTTTAATTGCGGTTTGTTTGTGTTGGCTTTTGGGGCGATAAACAGCTATGGCAATGCCGTTTTTTTGTTTGGTTAGTTTCATTGAGGGAATATCGGTCATTCCATCGCCAAAATAAATCATACGCGTAAAGGGGATGGCGCGCTTTTCATCAGGCATGAACTCGTTGACGGCACGATCTTCAAGCTTGCCAAGGCCTTTATTGATTTTTGACAGATATTGAGTTTTTGCAGAGTAGTTTACGATACGAGCCGGCCAAACAGGCGTGCCGTCTTCGCCAAAAGCGTAAGAACATCCGAAAACATCTTTGAAATGTTTACGAATAGATGCTCCGGCTATAATTTCCTCATAACCGGAAGAGACAATGTAATGTTCAATTTGCAAGTCGAGCATGCGGCCATATCTGTTAATGCGCTCAAACCAGTCTTCTACTCCTTCAAAATAGGTAATGCTTTTTGCCGCGTCGCAAAAAAATTCTCTGGTTAATTTGATGCCTTTTTCTTTAGCAACTTTGAAAAAGTAGTACATACTTCCGGTTATTTGGTCAGCACAGTTATCCCTTGACCATTGATTGGCTTGTTTCCAAAAGGTTTTGGGCGTCATTCCGAGTGAGGGGATAAGAATGTAATCTTGCATGTAAGTTACACTCAGCGTCTCATCAAAATCGTATATCAGTGCTACTTTGGCCGGTTTTACCATTTTTGTTATCTCCGCTTGCATTTTCCTTTTTAGTATTGTAAAACAAAGAAGTTAAAAATTTACTATCTGATTTTTAAGAGGAAGAAAAAATGGTTGCGAAAACGATGGACCAGTTGGTCTCACTTTGTAAACGTCGGGGATTTATTTTTCAAAACGCGGACATTTACGGCGGTTTACAGGGGGTTTATGATTACGGTCCTTTGGGTGTGGAGTTGAAAAATAATCTGAAGCAGGCTTGGTGGCGTTCAATGGTTTATGAACGTGATGATGTGGAAGGGTTAGATGCGGCTATTTTGACGAATCAAAAGGTTCTGCATTATTCCGGGCATGAAGATACTTTTTCTGATCCGATGGTTGATTGCAAAAAGTGTAAAGGGCGTTTTCGTGCAGACCATATAAACGGTAAATGTCCTAACTGTGGTTCTACCGAGTTAACAGAGCCGCGCCCGTTTAATTTGATGTTTAAAACGGCTATCGGTCCGGTTGATGACGGTTCTTCTTTTGGTTATTTGCGTCCGGAAACGGCACAGGCTATTTTTACTCAATTTAAGAACGTTGTTGACTCAACTTCTCGGAAATTGCCGTTTGGTATTGCACAGATAGGAAAGTCTTTCCGCAATGAGATTACTCCTCGTAATTTTATTTTTAGGGTACGTGAATTTGAACAGGCTGAGTTGGAATATTTCGTAAATCCCGGTGATGATGAGAAGTGGCACGAATATTGGAAAGATGCGCGTATTGCTTGGTGGGAAAGACAGGGGCTGAAACGTGAAAATATTAATATTTACACCACTCCGAAAGATGATTTGGCCCATTATGCCAAGGCTTGTTACGATATTGAATACCGATTTCCTCATGGTATGGAAGAATTGGAAGGAATTGCCAATCGTACGGATTATGATTTGGGTAATCATACCAAAGGGCAAGACGAATTAAATTTATCTTCTCATTGTCATAAAAATTCGGAATCAACGCAAAAACTTTGTGTGACAGACGATGCCAATAAGTGGGTGGTGCCGTTTGTGATTGAGCCTTCTATGGGTGTTGACCGTGGTGTTTTGGCGGTGATGACAGAAGCTTATGAGGAGGAAGATTTGGGCAATGGTACCTGCCGAATTGTATTGAAACTGAAAAAGCATTTGGCACCGATTAAGGTGGCGGTTATTCCGTTGAAGAAAAATAATGAGCAAATTATGGCAAAATGTCATGAGATTAAACAGAATTTGCTGAAGCTGGGTATCGGACGTGTAGCATTGGAGAATACAGGAAATATCGGCAAGGCTTATCGTCGCCATGATGAGGTGGGAACGCCGATTTGTTTGACCGTTGATTTTGAAACAATCGAACAACAGCCGGAATCTGTTACGGTTAGAGATCGTGACACGATGGAACAGCACAGAGTTAATGTAGCGGATTTAAAAGATTATCTGAGGAATTACTTTGCCGAGTAAAAATTGTTCAAAGAATAACATCAACATCAAAAAGAAAAACCTGAAGAGCATGAGCTTTTCAGGTTTTTCTTGAAAGAACCATACGGTAAGGACTATCAGAACGCTTGGCTTTCTTTCATCTTTCCGTTAATTTCTTCAAGGGTTTTCTCCGAAGGAGAGAAGAGAGCCAGTGCTGCGAAACCTGCGAAAATGATGATTGCCGAGATGTTTGCTATTGTCGTTATCATGGTCGTATGTATTTAGTTTATAATAATTGTCAATGTACTTCTATGTGCCTATTATAATATCATAAAACAGGAGTTCGGTCAATTAAATTTTTATTCTTTATAAGAGGCACGGCGAATACGGTCGTTAATGGCCAAACCTAATCCCGTTTCAGGGATTGGAGAAACGGCAATGCCTGAAAATTCGGTATGTGTTCCGGCTGTTCTCATGAAGGCAAATAAATTAGCCGCCGCTTCATGCAAATCTCCATCGGGGCTGAGGTTAAGGTGAGCTTTTTCAACATTACCAAAACCAATAAAAAATTCGTCATTACGGACGTCTTTTTCATCTACATTGATACGCATGGGCAGAGATGGAGCATAGTGTTTGAGCAGTTGCCCGGGGGCAGACGGTTTGTTAGGGTCTCCGTGAGAGAGAAAAACTTTTTCTCCGGTATAAGCTTCTATCTCTTCTTTAGCCAACCCGCCGGCTCGCAATATGATCATCTGCGGCGTGGTGATGTCAAGAATGGTTGTTTCAACACCAATGGCACAGGGACCTCCATCTAGAATCATATCCACCCGGTTTCCCAAGCTGTCATAAACATGTTGAGCTGTGGTAGGGGAAACTGTTTTGAAGCGATTGGCAGACGGTGCAGCAATAGGTACACCGGCAGCTTTAATCAGGGCAAGCGCCAGCGGATGATTGGGCATTCGCACTGCGATATTAGGCAATCCGGAACAAACCATATCCAGTTGGTGGTTTTTATCTTTTCTTTTGAGAACCAACGTTAAGGGGCCGGGCCAAAAATGTTTGGCTAAGTCAATAGCTCTTTGGTCTGTTTGCGCGTATTCGGGAAGAAAATCAATGTCCGCAATATGCGAGATGAGCGGATCAAACAAGGGGCGCTCTTTAGCGGAAAAAATACCGGCCACGGCTTGTGGCAACCAAACATTGGCGCCTAGTCCATAAACCGTATCTGTCGGAAAAGCAACCAATCCGCCATTTTTGATTGTCTGGGCAGCTTTAGCGGTATTTTCCGGTGTGGGGGCGTAAATGTTTGTCATTTTGTAATATTCCTCATCTTATCAGCCCTTTTTTTAACACTTTTGTGGAGAAATTCAAGAAATTTTATATATTTTGTAAAAAAGACGTTATATTGGATTCAGGGTAAATTTTTTAGAGAGATATTCAATGCTTGAAATTGTATTTACAGATGGAAAAATCGGTTCAAGAGCTGTAAAAATTATCGGGGTTGCCGAAAATGCGAAGATTGCATCAAAGGCTTTGACTAAGGAAGAAACCATATTGGTCAGAAAGGCAGTGGAACAAGCCTCCTTTACGGGAAAAAAAGGGAGCTTTGTTGAGGTTTTTGGGGCTTCAGGTAAGATAATTGTTGCCGGTTTGGGGAATAAACCGACCGCGTTAGATTTGCAGAAATTGGGCGGAGCTTTGAATAAGAAATTGTTTAAAGATGCCGTGGCTTGTTATTATGTTGAAGAAATCAAAGGCTGCAAACTTTCTTTGGCCGAGATTGCTCATAATGTTGCTTTTGGTTTAACATTGGGTTCATATCGTTTTGATAAATATTTTACGAAGAAGAAACAGGAAGATTATCCTTGTTTGGAACAAGTTATTTTTAAAGTTCCGGCTCCTGAGGAAGTTGGTGAAGGTTATCGTCGCTTTGCTGCATTAGGAAACTCAGTGCGCTATGCCAGAGATTTGTGCAATGAACCTGCTAATAATCTGACGCCGGAGCTTTTTGCAGCGGATATCGAACGCTTAGGATATTTGGGGCTTGATATAGAGGTTTTGGATGAGAAAGAACTTGAGGAAAAAGAATTTGGGATGTTGCTTTCCGTATCCAGAGGTTCTTGCAATGCTCCCCGTGTTGTGGTTATTAGCTGGAAGGGGCGGCCTGACGATGAAGAATTTGATTATGGTTTGGTGGGAAAAGGTGTTACCTTTGACAGCGGCGGAATTTCATTAAAACCGGGAGCCGGTATGGATGAAATGAAACGCGATATGACCGGTGCTGCAGTTGTTGTTTCCAGTCTTAAGGCCTTGGCTTTGCAAAGAGCTCCGGTAAATGTTATAGGTATTGTCGGTTTAGTTGAAAATATGCCTTCCGGTTGCGCAACCCGCCCAGGAGATGTGGTTACCTCGTTGTCCGGACAAACTGTGGAGATTTTAAACACTGATGCGGAAGGTCGTTTAGTTTTGGGTGATTGCATGTGGTATTTACAAAGCAATTATCCCGTAACCAAGATTATTGACATTGCCACATTAACGGGTGCCGTTATGCGTGCTTTAGGCAGTGAATATGCCGGTATTTTCTCAAATGATGATAAGCTGTGCCAGCAATTGATTAAGGCCGGAGATGACTGCGGAGAAAAGCTGTGGCGATTGCCGGTTAATGAGGCGTATGATAAACTCATAAATTCGGATATTGCGGATATGAAGAATATCGGCGGTCCGAACGCCGGCGGCAGCACGGCGGCTTGTTTTTTGCAACGTTTTGTGAAAGAGGGTAATGCTTGGGCGCATTTGGATATTGCCGGTGTTGACGGAGAAAAGAGTGATACCGCACTGTGTCCGAAAGGGGTTACCGGTTTTGGTGTGCGTGTTTTGAACTTTTTTATTACCAAATTGGGTGAAAAGTAGACTCTGTGCAAAATGCGCTGTTTTCTGCTTATGAGAAGGCCGCCTGTAAGGGCGGCTTTTTTATTCCTTTATTTTTTGCTTTTTTGAGTTTTCTTATTATGCACAGTGAAGGGGGGCTTGGCTATTAATTAATTTGATGTACAAAAAAATCCCGAAAATTATAAACATAATTTTCGGGATAGAAGAGCTTTGATTTAAGCGTTGGCAATCGCCGGCTTTAATTTAGGACGCCCTGGGCGTTTGGTTTTTACCGATGTTGCTTTTTTAGTCTTTTCAGCGGAAGCCTGCTTTTTTTCAGAAGCTTTCTTTGAGGCTGTTGTTTTAGCCGGCTTTTTAGGGGCTTTTTCTTTGCTTTCTGTCTTTTTTACCGGTGCAACCTTGGGCGCTGTGGCCTTGTTTGCCGTGCGTTTTTTTACGGCAACTTTGGTGGTGGCTGCTGTTTTTTCTTTAACAGATGTTTTGCTGTTTAGGTAGGTGATATTGAAGCAAACAAATACCAAAGCAAATAGTGTTGTCACGAAGGCATTCAGAAACGGATTGGCAACAAGGTAAACCAAAACGACAAATGGTGTGTAAATAAGAAGTGATGTCAGCAACCAATCTTGGTAACGTTCTTGGGTAAAAGAGAGAAACTCTTTCAAAGGCATATTGCGTTTTAAGATTATTAACGGCAACATGATGTTGAAACGCGCCATAAAGTAAAAGCCTGTGAAAATATTGGCAAAGATGGCGATGCAAAGGTGCGATAATGTCGGACCACTATTACGATTTAGAATATAATATACTACATACAGAGGAATGACAGACAGGAAACCGATGCCCAACTGCACGAAAAGGTATTCAAACAATATTTTTAATGATGAGAAAGGATTAACTTTTTTCAATTTTAATAAGAGGCGTTGATAAACTGCTACATCAGTCGATGCGCTGATAAAGGGCATAATGTAAACCATTCCGGTCAAAAACCACATTACGCTGCGAGAAGGGGCAGTAATTCCTTCAAAATAAGCCTCAATAAAAGATAAAACCAATAGAGGCAGAGCATATACTAAAATCAGCGGAAAATTTTTGAAAAAGCTTTTATACGAAGCAAATATTGTTTTTAACATGAGAATTTCCTTTGATGAAATATATTATCAAAACGTCTACATAGTAAATATAATCGGTTTAATTGTCAAAGCAATTTTATTTTTTTAACCCTTCAAGTGTTTGCTCTTCAATATCTTTGAAATATTTTATCGTGTCAGCCTTAAGCTCGCTGGTCGCCTCTTCGTCACAAACGATAATTCCGTGTTGGTGCATTTGCAGTGCGCTGACAGGCCACATGTGATTGATACTTCCTTCGACGGCATGGTGAAGGGCGCGTGCTTTTTTTTGTCCCGTTGCCAAGATAACAACCTCTTCGGCGTCCATGATTGTTCCAACTCCGACAGTCAAAGCCGTTGTCGGGACTTGATTTATATCGTTATCAAAAAAGCGGGAGTTTGCTTTGATGGTGTCTTTGGTTAAAGTTTTAACCCGCGTTCTGGAAGAAAGGGATGATCCCGGTTCGTTAAAGGCGATGTGACCATCTTCACCCACACCACCAATAAATAAATGGATTTTACCATAGCGGGCGATATTTTCTTCATAAGCACGACATTCTGCCGCATAATCCGTCGTCATTCCGTTCAGCATATGAATGTTGGCTTTAGGAATATTTATATGGTCAAAAAAGTTTTTTTGCATAAAGTAGTGATAGCTTTGAGGATGAGTCGGCTTAAGCCCGATATATTCATCCATATTAAAGGTCACAACATTTTCAAAAGAGAGTTTTCCCGCTTTGTGCATTTTTATGAGCTCTTTGTACATTCCCAAAGGTGTTGAACCAGTGGGGAGCCCCAAGATAAAAGGAGTTTTCGGGGTGGGATGAAAAGCTTTTATTTTATAGGCCACATAATTTGCCGTCCATAAGGAGCAATCTTGATAATCTTCTTTAATGATGAGGCGCATTCTTTCTCTCCTTAAAAATTTTACCGTCAATGATGGTATACATCAAATCCAAATCTTTATTTAAAACAATCAGGTCAGCTTTAAATCCGGGAATAATAGAGCCCAGAGAATTTTGTTTCATGATGCGAGCAGGATTGGTTGCCGCCATGCGTATGGCTTTTTCCGGGGGAATATCGTTTCTGATTAAATTACGCAATCCATCAAGCATTGAAATGCCAGATCCAATGATAACATCGTCTTTTTTACGGTGAAAACACTGGTCGAAATAGTATTCGGAATTTGGGGAGAGTTTAGTTTTGGCTAAATCAAATGCATCTGTTATCAAGACCAATTGGCTTAGCGGTTTGCTTTTCATGAGGAGCTTAATCAGATTAGGATTAACATGAACTCCGTCACCAATAAATTCGCAGGAAATTTCAGGGTGAATCAGAGCCGCACCCACAACTCCCGGTTCACGATGATGAAGCGGACGCATGGCGTTAAACAAATGTGTAACATGCATAATGTTTACTTGCATTCCTTCAATCATTTGTTCGTAGGTTGCATTGGTGTGACCGGCTTGCAAGACAATTCCTTTTTCCAGACAAAACAGCGCCAATTCGCGCATTCCTTTAATTTCCGGAGCAACGGTCATGTTGACGATATGACCTTTTGATGCTTTCCAAAATTTATCCATTAATTTAACATCTGCCGGACAAACTCCGTCTGCCGGTTGAGCTCCGATGCGTTCCGGAGAAATAAACGGTCCTTCAAGATGCATGCCCAAAATGCGCGCGCCTTTCTCATGTCCCATGGCTTTTACCACGGCTTTTATTTTTTTGAGCATAATTTCCGGTTTGGAGGTGCATAGGGTGGGGATAAATGATGTTACGCCGCAAGAAGCCAAAAATAAAGACATCGACAGCAGTTGCTTCTCATCCGCGGCATCAGCGCTGAAACCGCCAATTCCGTGAATGTGTGAGTCAATCAGTCCCGGCATGATGTATGCACCGTTGACGTTAATGACTTTTACTTTGGGAGAAAATTGTTTGTTTCGGAAGCGTTCTTCATTATAAACATCGGCAATCAGACCATCTTTGATGTACACAGCGCAATTTTTCATCGTGGAAAAACCTGTTAAAACTGTCGCATTATGCAGGCACAAAGCATTATTCATCGAAGCTTCCTTTCTCTTTGGAATCACTGTAAGGCATTATGGGTTACAGAGGTAAATTTAAGGTTAACTTGCTTGGAGCTTTAGCTGTTGTTTTCGGAAATTTATTCGTTTTTGTTTTTTCTCTGAAGGATATATATTTCCGGATTAAAAATGCGTGTGCAATTTTTTTATGTGTAGTCCGAATTATCTATTTAATATCCTTTTTTACGGCCTATTTCTACGGAATAAGGAGTGTGAACATGGGGAAAGAAAAAGCAATTTTTGCGGGCGGTTGTTTTTGGGGAATACAATCGGCATTTGAAAAGATTCCCGGAGTTTTGTCGACACAGGTTGGTTTTATTGGCGGAAAAGTTCCCAATCCGACCTATATGGAGGTCAGTTCCGGAAGAAGCGGGCATGCTGAGGCTGTTGAAATTGTGTTTGAGCCTGAATTTGTCAGTTTTGACAGGTTGTTGGATGTGTTTTTTTCTATTCATAATCCGACACAAGCAGACGGACAGGGGGTGGATATCGGTTCGCAATATCGTTCGGCTGTTTTTTATACGAACGAGCGGCAGCGCAGTCAAACTTTAGATAAGATTGCGGCATTGCGAAATGCGAAGAGATATGAAGCGGATATTGTTACAGAGGTTGTTGCGGCCACGGTGTTTTATCCGGCGGAAGAATATCATCAGCATTATCATGCCAAAAGGGGAATATCTGCTTGCAGGAACGGGTGTCAAGGAAAGAGGCTTGAGTTGTTTTAGTAAAAAACAGCCTGCATTGTTAATGCAGGCTGTTTTATGTTTGGCTTAAATCTGACTATTCTGCAGATTTGAAACCGGCCATGTGTTCTAACAGAGAACGTTTTTCTTTAACGTTTTCCTGAGCTTTATTTAACAATGTTTCATAACGCTCCGGGTTCTGTTTGTTCACGATTTGGAAACGAGTTTCGTTTGCCATATATTCGGCTAAAGGTTTGCTCGGTGCTTTTGAATCCAAAGTCAACGGAGCTTTGCCTTCTTTAATGTTGTTCGGGTTGTAACGATACAACGGCCAAGAACCTGTCTCAACGGCATCTTTTTGGTGAGACAGACCGTCTGCCAAATTGAAACCTTGAGCAATACAGTGTGAGTAGGCGATGATAATTGACGGACCGTCAAAGGCTTCGGCCTCATTCATTGCTTTAATCAACTGTGTATCGTTGGCACCGAAGGATACTTGGGCAACGTAAACATTTCCATAAGACATAGCAATCATTGCCAAATCTTTTTTCGGCAGAGCCTTACCGGCTGTGGCAAATTTCGCAGAAGCACCCATCGGAGTTGCTTTTGATTGTTGACCGCCGGTGTTTGAGTAAACGCCTGTGTCAATAACCAAGATATTGACGTTTTTGCCGGAAGCAATAGCGTGATCTAATCCGCCAAAGCCGATATCATAAGCCCAACCGTCACCACCGATAATCCAAACAGACTTCTTAATCAGGTAGTCAGCCAGTTTGTTGAGGTGTTCAGCTTCATCACCTTTGATGGAGGCTAATTTGTCACGCAGAGCTTTAACGTTGGCTCTTTGATCGTCAATCTCAATATCTGTCGCTTGCGGGTTGTTTTCAATTTTTTCAACCAAATCAGCGCCAATTTTGTCTTTGAGGTTCTCCAACAAAGATTTGGCAATATTGGTTTGCTGATCAATAGAAAATCTCATACCCAAACCAAACTCGGCATTGTCTTCAAACAATGAGTTTGCCCAAGCCGGTCCATGACCTTTTTCATCTTTGGTGTATGGTGTGGTCGGCAAGTTTCCGGAGTAGATTGAAGAACATCCGGTAGCGTTAGCAACGACCATTCTGTCACCAAACAGTTGTGTCAACAACTTGATGTATGGTGTTTCACCGCAGCCGGCGCAAGCACCTGAATATTCAAACAACGGCTGAATCAGTTGGGTCGTTTTAGGCAATTTCTTTTCAACTTCCGTACGTTTTACGTAAGGCAGAGTTTCAAAGAATTTCCAGCACTCTTTCTGTTCGGCCAGATGATTCTCAATGTGATCCATATTGATGGCTTTGAGTTCCGGATTGGCCTTGTTTTTAGCCGGACAAGAGCTTACGCAAATACCACAGCCGGTGCAGTCCTCAGGAGACATTTGCCAAATGAATTGTTTTCCGGCAAATTCTTTACCAATGTAAGGGGCTGATTTGAAGCCTTTCGGCGCATTTTTCAACTCTTCTTCTGTGGCAACTTTCATGCGGATAACACCGTGCGGGCAAACCAGAGAACATTTACCGCATTGGATACAAGACTTTTCATCCCAAACAGGAATTTCTGTTGCAATGCAGCGCTTTTCATACTGAGTTGTTCCTGTCGGCCATGTACCGTCCACAACCGGAGTGAAAGCACTAACCGGAAGCTCATTACCGCGGTCGGCAATAATTTCACCGGTCAATTTTTTAACAAACTCAGGTGCATCAGCCGGAACAGGCAAGTTACGACGGAAAGTGGACGTAACGTTGTTCGGATATTCAACTTTGTGCAAGTGTTCCAAAGAAGCATCAACCGCAACGAAGTTCTTTTGAACGATGGCATCACCTTTTTTGCTGTATGTTTTCTTAATTGCGTTCTTGATTTGAGCAATAGCCTCGTCTTTTGGCAAGATATTGGATATTGCGAAGAAGCATGTCTGCATTACAGTGTTGATACGCATGCCCATGCCGGTTGCCCGAGCAACTTCAATAGCGTTAATTGTATAGAAGTTCAGTTTCTTTTCGATGATTTGTTCCTGAACTTCAATCGGCAGATGATCCCATACTTCATTAGCTGCATAAGGGGCATTCAAAAGGAATGTCGCTCCCGGTTTGGCAATTTTCAAAATATCAACTTTTGCCATGAACGGGAATTGGTGACAAGCCACAAAGTCTGCTTTGTTAATCAGGTAAGCAGCTTTAATCGGTTTGTCTGAAAAACGCAAGTGAGAAGTGGTCATTGAGCCGGATTTACGAGAATCGTAAACGAAATAGCCTTGGCCATATTTTCCTGCATCTTCAGCAATAATTTTGATGGAGTTTTTGTTGGCGCCAACCGTACCATCAGCACCCAAGCCGAAGAATACGGCGCGAACAACATCTTTACCCTCGGTGTCAATGTCATCATTATACGGCAAAGAAGTATTGTTGACGTCATCGATGATACCGACAGAGAAACCGTTGATGGGTTTGTTTGAAGCACCGTTATCATAAACAGCGCGAACCATTCCCGGTGTGAACTCTTTAGAGGACAAACCGTAGCGGCCACCCAAAATTCTCGGCATGGCAGCGATTTCATTGTTGGCAAAAGCCTGTGTTAATGTGGCAACAACGTCCAAATACAACGGTTCACCGATGGAGCCGGATTCTTTTGTTCTGTCTAAGACATTAACAACTTTAACAGATTTCGGCAATGCGGCGATAAAGCTCTTTGACGGGAACGGGCGATACAAGCGAACTTTAATCAAGCCGACTTTATAGCCGTTTTCATTCAAATAGGCGATAGTTTCGTCAACGGTTTCAGCTCCGGAACCCATAACAACGATAACTTGTTCAGCATCGCTCGGACCAACATATTCAACGGTTTTGTACTGACGACCGGAAATCTTGGCGAACTTGTCCATTTCTTCCTGAACAATAGCTTCAACTTTGTTATAGAAAATGTTTCCGGCTTCACGACCTTGGAAGAAAACATCGGGGTTTTGAGCCGTACCGCGAATAACCGGAGCTTCCGGACGGAGAGCTTTGTCCGCATTACGATGGTAGTCAACACCTTCCAACATGCCGCGAAGATCATCATCAGAAAGCAATTTGATTTTTTTGATTTCATGTGAAGTGCGGAAACCGTCAAAGAAGTGCATAAACGGAATATGTGAACGCAATGTTGATGTTTGCGCAATGGCGGCAAAATCATGAGCTTCTTGCACTGAGTTAGAGCAAAGCATGGCAAAGCCGGTTTGGCGGCAGCCCATAACATCGGAATGGTCACCGAAGATAGACAATGCGTGATAAGATAATGAGCGAGCGGCAACATGCATAACAAACGGTGTTAATTCACCGGCTATCTTGTACATGTTGGGGATCATCAACAATAAGCCTTGAGAGGCTGTAAAAGTGGTTGTTAAAGAACCGGCCTGCAAAGAACCGTGGCAGGCGCCGGCAGCACCGGCTTCGGATTGCATTTCCTGAACTTCAGGAATAACGCCCCACAGGTTTTTCTGTTT
>CAZZNV010000020.1:0-12918 GCA_964655915.1 uncultured Azospirillaceae bacterium
AGCAGGTTTGTGCGCATACTTGCGGTAAGTGTAATGTTTGACATAGCTTTTCTCCCAATACTATGGTTTATATGCTCTGTTATCGTCATACTGGCGATACATTTTTCATACTACCACATTTTCCCAACCTTTTAAAGCGGATTCGTGTGTTCTCATCTAACGTATTGATTTTTATTTGTATTTTTTTATGCTTTTTTATGGTATTTATTTTTTTTCGAGTCTGTAACCGATTCTTTTTACAAGGCGTAAAAATTTGAAAAATTTCTTGCGTGATGGCAGATGTTGTTGTATAACAGCCCCGAGTTTATAGTTTTTTAGGAGTAAATAGATGTCTGGACACTCCCAGTTTAAGAATATTATGTACCGTAAAGGTGCTCAAGATGCTAAAAAAGCCAAGGTTTTTGCAAAATTGGCTCGTGATATTACCATTGCCGCCAAGAGCGGTTTACCTGAGCCGGATAAAAACCCGCGTTTGCGTTTAGCTATTCAGGCGGCGCGTGCGGAAAGTATGCCGAAAGATAATATTGAACGCGCTATTGCTAAAGCCAGCCAAACAGCCGGTGGTGCAGATTATGTTTCCGTTCGCTATGAAGGTTTCGGTCCCGGAAAAGTAGCTGTTATTGTCGAGGCTTTGACGGATAACAAAAATCGTACAGCCGGAAATGTTCGTACTATTTTTGGCAAGCGCGGTGGTGTTATGGGTGAGAGCGGCTCTGTTGCGTTTAATTTTGAGCGTATCGGCTTTATTGAATATCCGTTGGCTGCGGCAGATGCCGATAAAATGTTTGAGGCGGCTTTGGAGGCCGGTGCTAATGACGTGATTTCTGATGAAGAACATCATGATATTGAAACTTTGCCGGATGACCTCAATGTGGTAACGGAAGCTTTGGAAAAACAATTCGGAACACCTTCTGCTTCTCGTTTGGACTGGAAGGCTATGGTTAAGACAGAAATCAAAGATTTTGAGACGGCTCAAAAGTTTTTCGATTTTGTTGACGCATTAGATGATGACGATGACGTTCAAAGAGTTTATCACAATGCTGATATTTCCGATGAAATTATGCAGAAGTTTAATTCTGAGGAATAAGCCGTTTTTTTTTGATGATTTAATCCGTTGTTCGTTTTATGATGATGAACAACGGATTTTTTTATGAAAGAAGAGTTATGCGAATTTTAGGGTTAGACCCGAGTTTGTCTTCAACCGGATGGGCAATCATAGAAACTGAAAATAATCGGTTGCGTTATGTGGCTGACGGTTTTATCAAGACAGATACAAAAAAAACGATTGCCGAACGGTTGGCGGAGATTCTAAGAACTTTGAAACAGGTAATAGAACTTTATAAGCCTGATGAGGCGGCGATTGAAAAAGTGTTTCTAAATTCTAATGCCGTATCGACCATTAAACTGGGTATGGCGCGCGGTGTGGTTATTACGGCGCCGGCACTTTATAATATACCGGTTACGGAATATGAGCCGAATAAGGTTAAAAAAGCTGTTGTGGGTGTGGGGCATGCTGACAAAAACCAAGTGGAAAAAATGGTGCAAGTTTTGTTGCCTGGGTGTAAGCCTAAAAATAATGACTCCTCTGATGCTTTGGCGATGGCTATTTGTCATTTTAATATGCGTGGAATCGGTTTTTTGAAAGGAATACAACCTCGTGTTTGATGATTTGCAAAAAGATGTGGCTTTGTTGCTTGAGGGGAATGTCGACGGGCATGGGGCTGATCATGTTTTGAGGGTTTATCAAAATGCAATGTCTTTAGCCGCCAGGGAAGGGGCTGATTCGTATTTGGTCGGTTTGGCGGCGTTGTTGCATGATGTAGACGATTATAAGCTCTTCGGGCGAGAAGCCGCTGAGAATTTAACCAATGCCAATAGATTAATGAAAAAACATAGTGTGTCTGAACCTGTGGCGAAAAAGGTATGCTCTATCATTCGTAATATGGGGTATAACAAACTTTTGCAGGGAGTACGTCCTCATTCTTTAGAAGGAAAAGTCGTGTCTGATGCGGACATGCTTGATGCTATGGGGGCGCACGGCATTATCCGCTGTTTGGCGTTTGCTTTGGAGCGGTGCACTAAGTACGGTACGCCGATTTTTGATAAAGATATATTTCCGGTGCCGGATATGTCGGCGGAAGAATACAGAAAGGCGAACCGTCCGTCAGATAATTTTATTAACCACTTTTTTGAAAAACTTCTTCGGCTTAAAGACCTGATGATGACTTCTGCCGGACGGCAGGAGGCTGAAAAGCGCCATGCTTTGATGTTGGGGTTTTTGCGGCAATTTTTTGAAGAGGAGAATTTGTCGAATTGGCTGGTGTATCTTGAAGAATATCAACAAAAGTAAGAAATATTTGTTTTTATTTTGTTCTTAGTTTTAAAAAGCGCTTGAGAAATGTATGGCTTTTGTTTAGGATAAAGATTGTGAATTTGAAAAGGATTGGAAAATGATAGCCAAACTGCGCGGAATTATCGACTCAACCGGGGAGGATTCCTGTATCATTGATGTGAACGGGGTCGGATATTTGGTTTTTGCTTCGGCTAAAACCTTGGCTCGCTTGAAAGCAGGGCAAACAGCGAGTATATTAATAGAAACAGTGGTGCGCGAGGACAGTATCTCACTGTTCGGATTTGCTGACGCTTGGGAAAAAGAATGGTTTTTAACTTTGACCAAAGTTCAGGGTGTTGGCGCTAAGGTTTGTCTGGCTATCTTGTCTGTTTTAACCCCCGGTCAATTGTCGCAGGCGGTGGCAGCTCAAGATAAAAATTCGTTCAGCAGAGCTAACGGTGTGGGTCCGAAACTTGCCGCCCGTATTGTTACGGAACTTAAGGATAAAATTGTCACTATTCCGCTTCGTGATGTTGCAAAGGATTTGGATATGAATATAACCCCGCAGGAACAGACAGAGAACTACGAGGATAATTTAGTGACTTATCAGGAAGATCCATCTAAGACGGAAGATGCCATTTCGGCTTTGGTCAACTTGGGGTATCAACGGCTTGAGGCTTATAAAGCGGTTAATCAGGCGGCACTGAATAATCCTGACGCAGATATGGCCGAATTGATTAAGTTGGCTTTGAAGGAATTTGCGCAGAAGGATTAATTGAACTATGATTGATGAACGTATTGTCAGCCCGCAAAAGACGGAAGAAGATGAGAATAACCTGTTGAACACACCGGTGTCGTTGCGGCCGACATCTTTGGACGATTTTGTCGGGCAGCGTCAGGTTTGCGAGAATCTTAAAGTTTTTATTGAGGCGGCAAAGCAGCGAGGAGAGGCTTTAGACCATGTACTGTTGTTTGGGCCTCCGGGGCTTGGAAAAACGACGCTGGCGTCTATTGTGGCTAAAGAATTAGGTGTCGGTTTTAGAGCGACATCTGCGCCGATGATTTCAAAATCCGGAGATTTGGCCGCTATTCTAACAAATTTAGAGCGCAATGATGTTTTGTTTATTGATGAAATTCACCGCCTGAATCCGGCTATTGAAGAAGTTTTGTATTCGGCGATGGAAGATTTTCAGCTTGATTTGATTATTGGTGAGGGTCCCTCTGCTCGTTCGGTCAGAATTGATTTACAGCCGTTTACGTTGGTGGGAGCAACAACTCGTTCGGGAATGCTTTCTACTCCTTTGCGTGAGAGGTTCGGTATTCCTTTGCGGCTGGATTTTTATTCTCCGGACGAGCTGAAGAAGATTGTTTTGCGGGGAGCTAAACTTTTAAGTATGCCGTTGTCTGAAACCGGAGCTTTGGAAATTGCCCGTCGTTCACGCGGAACACCTCGCGTGGCAGGGCGTTTGTTGCGGCGCGTGCGGGATTTCGGCGATGTCAGCGGGGCAGCGGAATTTGATAATAAAACAGCAGATACGGCTCTTAAACGCTTAGATGTTGATAATTACGGGCTTGATGCGTTTGATCGCCGATATTTGAATTGTATTGTGCAAAATTACGGAGGTGGTCCGGTTGGCGCTGATACGCTTGCTGCCGCTTTGTCTGAAGAGCGAGATACCATAGAGGAAGTAATAGAGCCGTTTTTGTTGAAACTCGGTTTTTTGCAACGGACTCCCAGAGGGCGTGTTATTTCTGATTTGGGGTGCCAATATCTGGGAATAGCAAAGTTGCGTAAAGATACCAAACAACTGGACTTGTTAGAAGGAAACTAAAATGATTATAAAGGGAGTGGCTGCGGCCAAAGGAGAGTTTCGTGAGAATGAATTTTTGTATCCCGTTCGGGTGTATTATGAAGATACAGATGCCGGAGGCATAGTGTATTACGCTAATTATCTGAAATTTGCCGAACGGGCGCGGACGGAGTTTATTCGAGCACTGGGGGTGCGTCAGCAAGATGATCTGGAGAAAGAGGATAAAGCCGGATTTGCTGTCAGGCATTGCGATATTGATTATTTGGCGCCGGCGGTACTGGACGATGAGCTGACGGTTTCTTGCCGATTGATGGATTTGGGCGGAGCATCTTTGAACGTGCATCAGGAAATCAGACGAGAAGACCAAGTTCTGGTGACCTTAGATGTTAAGGCTGTTTATCTGAGTCTGAACACGAAACGTCCAACACGAATACCTAAGGACTTGGCGGTGAAGGCTGAACAATATCTCTGATTTCTAATGTCTTGAAAGGGGGATGGAGAAATCCCCCTTTTTTGTGGTGAAAATAAAACGTTATTAATTGAATCTTTAATATTCTGTGTTAGATTGCGCTTAAATTTTTAGGTTTGGGCTTTGTAAAAAGGTAGAGAATTATGGATACAGAAACACTCAGTGAGGTTACAACAACGGCGGCGCAGATGTCTATGTGGGATTTGGTTTGGGCATCTGATATGATTACAAAAGTGGTTATGATTGGGTTGATTGCCGCTTCTGTATGGTCTTGGGCGATTATTTTTGAAAAGGTTGGAACGTTGCGCCAAGTGAAACAACGTTCGGCCAAGTTTGAAGAAAAATTTTGGTCCGGCGGTTCTTTAGATCGTCTGTATGATTCTATCGGCAACCACCCGAGTGATCCGATGGCGGCTATGTTTGTTGCCGCAATGCGGGAGTGGAAACGCACAAATATTTTGAAGTCTAAAACAGATCGTGGTTTGCGGGGGGTTTCTTTGCAACAGCGTATTGAAAAAGCAATGATGGTTTCCATGGACAAGGAATTAGACGGTTTGGATACCCGAATGGGGTTTTTGGCTTCAACGGGTTCTGTTGCGCCGTTGGTTGGTTTGTTTGGTACGGTGTGGGGTATTATCAACAGCTTTAACGCCATCGGAGCGACACAGAGCAACTCGCTATCGGCCATGGCTCCGGGTATTGCGGAAGCTTTGTTTACAACAGCATTCGGCTTGATTGCGGCGATACCTGCGGTGGTTGCATACAACAAGATTTCTTCTGATATTGATAGATTTGCGAAAAAGTTGGAAAATTTCATGGCTGAATTTTCCAGTATTCTGTCTCGTGAAATTGATGATACGGCCATTAAGGCCGATATGGCGGGAGAATAGTTCTCATGGGGTTTACGGTGCAAAATAGCAGACGTTCACAACGCTACCAGCGCAATGCCGAGGTGAACATAACTAATTTGATGGATGTTATGATGGTGCTGTTGGTTGTTTTTATGGTGGCGGCACCGTTGATGACTTCGGGTATTGCTCTGGATTTGCCTAAAGTTGGCGGAAAGGCCATGGAAGGCGAAGAGACATCCATCAACATCAGTGTGGATAAAGAAGGGTATTATTACATTGGTGAGACAGAAATTCCGGCAGATAAAATCATTGACAAACTTAACGCGTTGCGTGAAGCGAATAGCGAATTGAGTGTTACAATCTCCGGTGATACAGGGGCTGAGTATGGTCGCGTTATTGGTTTAATGGCCATTTTGAAAGAGGCCGGTTTTGAAAAAGTCGGTTTGAAAACAGAACCCAGACCGCAGAGTCTGAGGAAGAAAAAATAACACACGATGAAGACGGCGCTTAAAAAATCTTTGGTTTTGCATTTGGCAGTGTTTGTTCTCTGCCTGATAGATTTTCCGTTGTTTTGGTTTCAGCGAACAACGCCTTCGCAAGTGCCGATTATTGTTGATTTGAAAGATGTAAAAATTTCCGAAATGACAAATCTTCCCCCTAAGGCAAAAATGGGAGAAGAGGATAAGGCAGCCAGTGTGGTTAAGCGCAAAATTGAGGAAAAATATACCAAAGACACCGATAAGGCGGAGCCAACGCCTCAAAAGTCAAAACAACAGGAGGAAACTGTTGAAAAACAGGAAGCTCCCAAACCGGTAAAGAAAGATTTTTTGGTTGCTCCGCAACCTAAAAAACCGGTGCAGAAAAAGGTTCAGGAACCTAAAAAAGCTCCCAAACCGACAAAGAAACCGGAACCCAAAAAACAAGATACCAAAAAGGATAATAAAAAGCCCGAACTGGCTAATCCTCTGAAAAGTTTGCTCGCTTCTGTTGATGAGCTGGAAAAAAATATCGGTGATAAAGATGCCACCGCTACAATAAAGGAAGGTACAAAAGTTAACAATATGGGCGTGGAAGGCGGAATTGGAGGTTCTTATTTCAGCGATTTGTCTATTTCAGAACTTGACGCTTTAGCCGGACGTTTGCGTGCTTGCTGGAATCTTGATCCCGGAGCTATGGGAATTGAAGATATGATTGTTGAAATAAGAGCTTATCTGAACCAAAACGGTACGGTGGCCAAGGTGGATATTTTGGATACTTCACGCTATAACAGCGATGGGCATTTCCGCTCGGTGGCAGATAGTGCACGAAGGGCAGTGTTTATTTGCGCGCCATATACAATTTTGGCAGATAAATATGCGGAAAAATATGATTTATGGAAGAGCATCTTGTTAAGGTTTAACCCTATGGATGCTTCTGTTAGATAGTTTCCGGAGACTGAAGATGGTTACCAGTGATGTAAAAAAACTGCCATTGGCTAGAGTTTTAGGCGATAGTTTGGAATATTTTGCAAAGAATATGAAATCTATGCTGTTATTTTCTGCTGTTAATTATGTTGTTTTGCTGGCTGGTTTTTATTTGTGGAAGACGGTTGCTTTTTTTCCGTTGTTGATTGTTGCTTATATTTTTTGGAGTGTTTTTTTTCGTTGGTATTTTGAGCGTAAGCCTTATTTTGACGGGGGTATTATTTGGCAATCAACTGTTCCCTCCACTAAAATAATAGTGCTTAGTTTATTGTTTGTCAGTGTGATTATCTTGCTTCCTTTAGTTCCTTTATTTTTGGGATTGCCGGCGGAAATGCAATATAAATACAGTGCTTTTTTGCAAAAATATATGCACGAATCAGATGTTTTGGATATGGGCCTGAATCTGGTTGTTACGTTGGTTTCTCCATACGTTATTTACAGGCCGTTTATGGCTTGGATAGCTTCATTGCAGGGAAGGAGCGGGGTTTTGCATTCCGCATGGAAGAAAACCGTCGGCAATTACATTCCTTTTTTAATGATGGCTCTGGTTTTTAATTTAGCTTTTATCTTGATTCAGCAAGTTTCGATGTTATTGCATTTTCCTGAATTTGTTATGCTTTTCCTTTTGTCGCCGCTGCTGATTTATTTTAATATTGTGCAAGCAAAGACTTATGAGTTTTTCTTTGTTGAGCTTTAGGATAATAATTTAACAAATTCGTCTTCGCTTAAGGTTTTTATTCCCAGTTCTTGCGCTTTTGTTGCCTTTGAGCCCGCATCGGCGCCAACGATGACGTAATCGGTGTTTTTAGAAACAGAACCGGCAACTTTAGCCCCCAAACTTTGTGCTTTAGATTTGGCTTCTGAGCGCGTCATTTTCTCCAGAGATCCGGTAAACACAATGGTTTTTCCCGCTAAGGGAGAAGAGTAATCGGCGGTATCGGTAAAATCTTCAATGCGAATTTGTCGGCGCAGCAAATTTATAATATTGATATTATGTTCTTCGCCGAAAAATTCCACAATATCTTTGGCCATAGAGGCACCGATGCCGTCGATTAAAATTAACTTAGAGGTGTCTTTTTGGCGCATATCTTCTTGAAAAACATCAAAGTTTCCATAGTTCTTGGCGATTAATAAAGCCGTGGCATTGCCGATTTGGCGGATACCCAGAGCATAAATAAAACGAGGCAGAGAGATAGTGCGTCTGTTGTTGATGGAGTTAAACAATTTTTCGACGGACTTTTTGCCCCATCCTTCACGATTTTGTAGGTGCAAAGCGCCTTTATCCAATTGAGCAAACAGGTCATCTTGTGTGCTGAGGTTGCGCTCTTCCAAAGTGAAGATGTCGACCGGATTTTTTATGATGTTGTCGTTATAGAAGTCTTCAATAATTTTGTCTCCGAGTCCGGTAATATCAAAGGCATCTTTGGAAACAAAATGGATGAGGCGTTCAATAGCCTGAGCCGGACAGGTCAGACCGCCGGTGCAACGTCTGGCGACTTCATCTTCTTCTCTTATGGCATGTGCGCCGCAAACAGGGCAGATTGATGGAAATTCAAAAGCGATACTATTCGTCGGGCGTTTATCTCGGAGTACTTCAACCACTTGGGGAATAACATCTCCGGCTCTTTGGATAACAACAGTGTCGCCAATGCGAATATCTTTACGTTTGATTTCGTCTTCATTATGCAAAGTGGCGTGAGATACGACAACTCCGCCAACATTAACAGGCTCTAAATCGGCAACAGGGGTTAATGTTCCGGTGCGCCCCACCTGAATGCGAATATTTTTTATGGTGGTGAGCGCTTGTTCAGCAGGGAACTTATGGGCTATTGCCCAACGCGGCGTGCGGGTTAAAAAGCCGAGGCGTTCTTGCAGGGAAATATCGTTTACTTTATAGACGATGCCGTCAATATCATAGGGGAGCGCGGCTCTGATTTCCATCAAATGATTAAAATTGTTTTCTATTTCGTGGAGGTTTTGGCACAGGGTGTTCAGGGGGTTAATCGGGAATCCCCAGTTTTTTAAGTGTTCAAAAAAGTCTGCTTGTGATTGCCAAACACGTTGTGACACTTCTCCCCATGTGTAGGCAAACAGAGATAACTTGCGTTCGGCAGTTATTTTAGAATCCAGTTGCCTTAAGGAGCCAGCTGCGGCGTTACGCGGATTGGCGAAAGTTTTTTTTCCTTCATTTTCATATTTTTGATTTAAGGTGAAGAAGTCTGCCTTAGACATGTAGACTTCGCCGCGAATCTCTAAAATGTCAGGTACGTTGCCGTGAATGATTAAGGGAAGCTGGCGGATGGTTTTCAGGTTTTCGGTTATATCTTCGCCGGTGGTTCCATCGCCACGCGTTGCGCCCTGAACAAAACGTCCCTTTTCATAACGAGCGGAAAATGACAAGCCGTCTATTTTGGGTTCTGCCATAAAGACGGGCATTTCCGCCGTGTTTAGAAAACGTTTGACGCCCATAATAAAATCGTCAACTTCTTCAATATTAAAAACATCGCCGAGAGATAACATGGGAAATCGGTGAGAAACTTTGCTAAATTCGCTTTTTATGGCGGCTCCGACTCGGTGAGAAGGGCTGTCTGTCCGTATTAATTCCGGAAAGCGGGCTTCAATTTGTTGGTTGCGAAGTTTCAATTCATCATATTGAGAGTCGGTCAGATAAGGGTTGTCATTTTGGTAATAGGCTATGTCAGATTGAGCCATTTCTTTGGCGATTCTTTCTAATTCATCGGCGGCTTCATCAGGTGTCAATTCCTCAATTTTTTTCATGGCTTATCCTTTTTTTGTATGACAACTCTTTTGAATATACCTGTTTGGCAGAGTTTTTCTATATTTAATATTTGTTTTTCATAGAAAGTGTGAATAAAAAAGCGTGCTTGTGTTCATGTCGGTTTGCACAGGAAAAACCTTTACAAAAAGGAAGGATTGTGCTACTCTGAAAGATACAGAATGTATAGAGGTATGTGGACAAAATTGAGGAGAACCTCAATGGAGCAGATAACGTTAACATCATCAATGCGAACAAACTTGCTGAGTTTGAAGAGAACAGCGAGCTTGTTGGATGTTACGGAAAACAGGTTGTCCACGGGCCAAAAGATAAACAGCGCATTAGACGGCCCATCATCATTCTATACGGCAAAATCCTTAACGAATCGGGCATCAGACCTGATGTCATTGTTGGACGCAATGGGTCAGGGTGTTCAGACGATAAAGGCGGCCACACAGGGTGTGGAAACCGCCACATCTTTGTTGGAACAAATGCAATCCATAGCGAATCAGACCTTGTCAGATTCGGTAAAACAGCCGCTGTCAAACGTGGCGGAGCTGACGAATAATGCCGAGGAGCTGTTGGCGCAGGGCTACCGGGAAATCAACTCGGATATGAGCCATGATGAGATACAAGATTTGTTGAAAACACCCGATGCCAAGATGTGAAGATTGTCAATTTAAAAGATTACAGATTCGACTCACTTGACCAGGTCGGCAACTTCAACCCCGCCGATCCGTACAGCGGCAGCCAAACGCATTCATACTGGTCAATCGGCGAGCATAGGTATGATAATATCAAAGGCGTTGAGGACTATTCAGCTTTGAAGATGGTGGACGCCTTAAATCCTTCAGCCATATCCGGCGTGAGCGTTGCTGACGCGAATGCCGCGTTTGCCGAAGTTCAAATGGATTCATTTGAGTCACGTTTTAACCGCGCGCTGGAACAATACAACAGCCTGATTAACGACAGCTCGTACAAGGGCATAAATCTGCTCAGTGGCAACAGTTTGAGCGTTACCTTTAACGAAACCCGCGACAGTAAATACACCGTCTCCGTGGGCGATATATCCTCAATGCAACTGGGGCTGAATCCGGCGTTGTGGGAAACGATGGACGATGTTTTGACTTCAATGAACGAAGTCAGTGCCGCCATTAACAAACTGCGGAGCGTGGCTAGTGATTTGGGAACCAGCTATACCATAATCCAAACCCGACAAAACTTTACGGAAAACTTGATAAACGTTCTGCAAGAAGGCGCCGATAACCTGACCTTGGCGGATATGAACGAAGAATCCGCCAACATGCTGGCTCTGCAAACCAGACAAATGCTGGGGGTTAACTCTCTAAGCCTGGCGGCTCAGGCGGCGCAATCCGTCTTGCAATTGTTCTAAGAACTTGTCGCAATTTCCGTTGCATTTCGTTGTATCCCTTGTCAGGAAAACATCTTACCATCTACACACTTCTCCGGTGCACTGCATTCTGTTTAAAAGCTGTTCTTTTGCGCGCTACTATTTTACTCGTGTGAGGAATTGTGCATTTTGTTGTATATCAGCATATCATTAGATGATGGTGTTTTAGACTTGGGATTTGGCGATGGAATCGAAGCCGGTGTTGATGAATCATCTGAAGAACTCAGTTGTTCAACAGCTTTTTTGCGTTCTGTTACATGAGTGATTTTATCGCTCACGGAAGGAGGTGCTTTTTCATCTGTGGTTTGTTCAGTTGGTGCATCAAAAGTAGATAGGTTTTCTGTGTTATTTATGCGTATATTATGTTTTAAACTTTGTGTTTGCAGAGCGTTTTTGAGATTTCCTTTCGGCCAATCATCTGATATATAAAAAAGAGGCTGGTTTTCGGTGTCGTTTATGTGTATATTATATTCTAAACTTTGTATTTGCAGGGCGTTTTTGAGATTTCCCTTCGGCCAATTTTTCCATAATTGCTCTGACAAACGATAATTCTCTAAATGTTGGTCGATATTGTTGTAGTAATTCTTTTTTTGTTTGCCGTTGCTGAGTCTTTGCAGATTGTCAATGCCTTTGCCTAGTCCTTTAAACACCTTTCCTAGTTTGGGATTGAGTATCGTTGTAAGGGCGCTAGTCATTAGTAGGCCTTTAGATAGGCTATTCATCTTCATAAAGCCATAATTAGTGTCATATAATCTTATGCCATTAAACTCAACATGAATGCCATTCTTGTTGCACATGACCTTTTCCCTTTCGTATATAAATGCAATTTATATAAGTATAGCATATTGGGCGGATGAAAACAAGCGATTGTGTTTGGTGCAAAAAAAAGCGTGCTTTGCGCACGCTTTTCAGGAATGAATTGTTCTATTTTTCAGGGCTGACAATCATCATCATTTGTTTCCCTTCAAGTTTAGGTGCCGAATCGACCTTGATTAAGCCCTCTAAATCTTCCAGTAAACGATTAAGAATCGTCTTTCCCATATCGTTAGCGCTCAGCTCTCTGCCTTTATAGCGCATGGTGAACTTAACCTTATTGCCCTCTGAAAGAAACTTTTTCGCCTGTTTAACTTTAACTTCGTAATCATGAGTGTCAATCATAGGTCTTAGTTTAAGCTCTTTAATTTCAACAACCTTCTGATTCTTTTTGGCTTCGGCTTTGCGCTTTTGCATTTCATATTTATATTTGCCGTAGTCAAGTATCTTGCAAACAGGTGGAACCGCTTGCGGGGAAATCTCAATAAGATCAAGTCCGGTTTCATCAGCCAAATGCAGAGCCTCTTGTATAGAAACGACTCCTCGGTTTTCACCTTTTTCATCAATTAAACGTACTTCTTTTACTCGAATCTCTTCGTTAATGCGTGGTCCGTCGTCCTCACGTACTGGCGCATTGATATTTTCTTTAGCTATTTTAGCCTCCTGTCGGTTGTTAAAAAATTTGCTATTATAATATATAAGTCTTTTCAGTTTTCAAGATAAATTTGCGGCAAAGTGTGTTGCAGCACACAATATATTAAGTGCGTTTTGCGAAAGTAAAGGTAGACTCCGTTTGTAAACATCAATAAATACAACAAATAAATCCTATGTTCGTAGTCTAAAGAATTATTGACTCTTAAAAAAATATTATTTAATATCGTGAAAGTTCAGTCGGTTATCTTTTTTTTCACAAGAATGAAAATTTTTTTTGAAAAAATGTGTTGACAAGAATAGAAGTGTGATTTATAAACCACTTCGCCGACGGGTTAAGG
>CAZZNV010000021.1:0-12435 GCA_964655915.1 uncultured Azospirillaceae bacterium
CGGTTAGCATCGTCGTTTTCCAAGAACGGAATCAAAGCCGCAGCCACAGAAACCAATTGCTTTGGAGAAACGTCGATGAAATCGATTTCCTCAGGATGAGAGAACTCAAATTCACCGGCTTTACGACAAGCAATCAAGTCATCTTCAAAATGTCCGTCGTCTTTAACTTTTGCGTTGGCTTCCGCAATCTTGAACTTACCTTCTTCGTTAGCGGACAAGTAAACAACATCGGAAGTAACCACACCGTTAACAACCTTGCGGTACGGACATTCAATGAAACCATACTTGTTAATGCGAGCATATGTAGACAATGAGTTAATCAAACCAATGTTCGGACCTTCCGGAGTTTCAATCGGGCAGATACGACCATAGTGGGTCGGATGCACGTCGCGCACTTCAAAACCGGCACGGTCACGAGACAAACCGCCTGGACCCAATGCAGACAAACGACGTTTGTGCGTAATTTCTGACAACGGGTTATTTTGGTCCATAAATTGTGACAACTGAGAAGAACCGAAGAACTCGCGAATAACCGAAGCTATCGGTTTGGCATTAACCAAATCCTGCGGTTTAACATTGTTCAGATTTTCGGAACTCATTCTTTCGCGAATAGCTCTTTCCATTCTGAGCAAACCCATGCGGTACTGGTTTTCCATCAATTCACCGACCGAACGAACACGACGATTACCCAAGTGGTCAATATCGTCAACTTCGCCCTTACCATCACGCAACTCAACCATATGCTTTACAATACGCAAAATATCATCTTTGCGCAAAATCTTGCAATCATCGGGAGCTTCATCAAAAGGAATATCCAAAGCAACGTTCATCTTCACACGACCAACAGAAGACAAATCATAGCGTTCATTGTCGAAGAACAAGCTGTTAAATAACAAGTCCGCTGTTTCATATGTCGGAGGATCCCCCGGACGCATAACACGGTAAATATCCAACAAAGCCTCTTCACGGCAACTGTTTTTATCAGCAGCCAAAGTATTGCGGATATACGGTCCAACATTAACACCGTCAATAAACAATGTCTTGATTTCACCGATTTTGTTTGCCGCAAACTTATCAAGCATTTCTTGGGTAATTTCGTCACCGGCTTCGGCCAAAACCTCACCTGTTTTAGCCACAACAACGTTAGTCGCCAAAAACTTGCCAATCATCTGTTCCGGCGTAACCTTGTAATATTCCAAACCGGCGTCAGCCAATTTCTGAGCTGAACGCGGAGATAACTTCTTGCCTTGCTCCAAAACAACTTCACCATTTTGGGCATTAACCAAATCAAACTCAAACTTAACGCCTTTCATGCGTTCCGGAACAAATTTAACTTTCCAGTTCTTCTTTTCGGCAACATAAGTATCGCTGTCGTAAAAATAGTTTAAGATTTCTTCCTTATCCATACCTTTAATTTCGGCAGGATCAATCTTTTTGCCCTGCTTGGCCAACTTTGCAATTTTCTCTTCTGTTTCTTTAGAGTATAATGAATACAAAACAGATGTCACCGGTAATTTGCGGCGGCGGTCGATACGAGCATAAACCAAATCTTTGGCGTCAAACTCAAAATCAAGCCATGAACCGCGGTAAGGAATAATACGGGCAGAAAATAAATATTTACCGGAAGCAACCGTCTTACCTTTGTCATGGTCGAAGAACACGCCGGGAGAACGGTGCATTTGGGAAACAACAACACGTTCCGTACCATTGCAGATAAAAGTTCCTTTATCTGTCATCAACGGAATATCGCCCATATAAACATCTTGTTCTTTAATATCGTGAATAGACTTCGCGCCGGTAGCTTCGTCCGTATCCCAAACAACCAAGCGCAAAGTGGCTTTAACCGGAGCGGCGAAGGTCATATCACGTTTAATGCATTCGTCAACATCATACTTCGGCTCTTCAAGTTCATATTTAACAAACTCTAATTCGCCATTACCGGAAAAATCTTTAATTGGGAAAATGGATCTGAAAACTTCCTCCAAGCCAAACTCGCATTTTTCAGCGCCTTTAACCTGAATAAAACTGTCATAAGAACCCTTTTGGATTTCGATGAGGCTCGGCATATCTGCAACAGCATCAATTTTGCCGAAATTTCTCCTTACACGTCTTTTGCTCGTATAAGATTCTTTCATTTGACTATATATCCTTGTGGTTAAATCCTGCGACAATACTATCAGAAAAACTGAAACCCGACCGCAGAAGGTTAAATTTTTGTACAAATTTAAAATAAAGAATCCGCCAAACCGTAGAAAATGTAGGCATTGCGCCCATTCCTCTTGACGGTAAAATAAAATAATTGCATGCAATTGTCGCGATTCGCGACCAAATTCGAGGGGATAATGACTCTGTTTTATGATTCTGGCAAGCAAAAAATGCACCGCCACGAGTCTTTTTTTGCCACCCAAACGCCTCTCAAATTTATATTGACAAAAAAACAAAAACAACTAGATTAGCACCCATAAAATTATATTATTAACTTAAATTTCTTATTATGACACCGTTATCTTTTATCGCAATCATTGCATCTGTAATGGTTGGTGTGGGTTTTATTCTCTCGCTGGGTATCTGGCATAAAGCAAAAGAAGACACGCCGACATGGAAACGTATTCTCTGGAAAATTCTCCGCTGGCTTGACCTCGATGAAGCCCCTAAGTGGCGCAAGATTCTGCTGAAACTGCTCTACTCCGCCGTGGTGCTGACGGCTCTCGGCTGTGGTTTCTGGGATACTTATTCTGCAAATTCTCCTGAAGAACGAGGCTTCTTTATGGGGTTGCTGGTCCTTGTGATTTCCGCTTTATCTTTCTTTTTACTTGTGCTGATCCTACATGGGGAATAATAAATTTTAAAGAAAACATAACAAAAGATTACTTTAAACTAGAGTGCAAACAACCTCTAGTCACAGCAATAAACATAGCAATCCTTTGCATTTGGATTGCCATACTTACATTTGGTATATGCTTGGGAAATGGACATGTCTTCGCTCTCATCAGCGTTTCTGCAGCCATAACGGCTATATGTTGCTTTATTCTAACCCTTTTGGGAATACTCTGCTGGTTAATAGTTGCCGCAATCATCTACCCCTTGCTTGCCTACGTCAAATGGTTATATAAGTAATCAAAAAATCCTTCACAGGTCTATCATGTGAAGGATTTTTGTTTGTTTAAGTTAGACTACACTCAGTATCCGCAACGATACTTCGAAGAATCATCAGCGCACTGGATAAGGTGTGCTCCTCCGGGACATTGATCCCCTGCTTTATAATCGTAACCCGCACACTTCGAAGATGAACTTGAAGAACCACTTGAGCTTGAGTCAGATCCAATAGCACAATAATACTTCAATTTATTGTACGGACAGTACTCTGGATGATGTCCCGTACTACAACTCCCTTTGACCGAAGTGCTAGTTCTTGTTTTTGTATATCCATCACAATTTGCAACATACTTTCCAGACGGAATATGATAACCGCAACTAAAATACCCCGCTTTTGCACTCAAACATGAGGAAACCACTTCTCCCTCTTTTATGTTTGGGGGAGTACTAGAATCCATGGTAATAGAACACTTCACTAACCCAATGACGTAGTCTCTATAATCATTAAGCGGAGAACATACCACATTTAATGTGTCACCCGAATAATATGCCAAATTGGCTTTTGTTCTATCATCACTGCAGTAATCATTGAGCCATGATTGACCGGAGTTACCATAGCAAAATGCAGCTCCCATTTTGGTACCAAATCCCCGAGCAGCACCAATTTCATTATTTCCTCCTATGCTGTCACAAAATACCTTTATTTGCTTGGCTGTCTCTAGAGGAGGGAACATAGAAAACCGAGTGCTGCATAAACCTGAACCTTCACCAATGAAATGATAGTTATAAGCCCAAATCATATTTTTAGCTCCGCCTGTACCAACGGTAGAAGGTACACCTCCTCCACAGTAAAGATTATCATAAGCCATCGGTTTGTAATATTGTCCATCATATAACAACGCAATAGGATTACCTTCGGCATTGTAAACAATATTGTCTGTCGGGTTCAAAATACCTGTTCCACAAGCCGGAGAAGCAGAGCATTCATAACAAGTTACATTGTTAACAGTAACTTTCTTACAAATCTTACCGGAAACAGCACTATCCTCATATCCGGAACCTTTGCAGACCGTAGCCGGATCATTAGGATCTTTACAGTCTTTGAAACAAGGACGTCCTGATTTTGTTTTAACCTCTATCCCGACAAAACCATCCGGACAAACCTCCACTAATCTAGAATCAACCTCTTTACACGTTTTAGCAACACATTGACCTTCAGCTAACTTGTAGTCTTCATCACATACACAATCCGTATAACATTTAACTCCGGCCTTAGTGGTAACCTCTTTGCATTTTCCGTTAGCAAGGTTAGCTGGTTCATATTTGCTGTTAACTTCTTTACATGTTTTCGCAACACATACACCATTTTGCAGCTTATAATCCTCATCGCACCTAACGGCTTTATATCTTGTAACCTTGGTTGAACCGCATCCATAATTACAGCTAATGGCGCTCCCGTTTTCCGGTTCGCTCGTCAAAGGATATTCGCTTTCCGGGCATTTTTTAGAGGTCCCGTTGTCGCAAACACACTTACAACAATCTTTTCCGCCGGAAAGACCGGAACAGTCCTCATCGGGAGTATCCCCCGAACAACTTCCATTATCTACCTTATAACCCTTAGGACACTGAGCCGGAACGCACATATTAATTCTGAAAAAGCCAAAGCCGCCGGACGCTCTCTCCCAACCATTATCCTTATCACAAGAAACAAACTTAAATAAATCGCCGCATTTTTCACAAATAGCCCCCTCTGGACAAGAGGAAAGATTGTAATCCGCCGGACAAACACAGCTTTCATAGTACTTCGTACCATCTTTCGTACAAGATTTTCCCCCGGGAACTTTAGGTCTGTCACACCCGGTCACTGAAAAATGCCCCGTATCGCAAACACACCGCTTATAACAAGTTAGCCCCGGTCTCGGAATAACCGGCCCGTCAAGAACAGTATATTCAGGACACTCCGTCGGATAACCATATGTGGCACAACTTGCCGAACTGCCACCACCACGGGTACTGTCACTCGACCGCCCGAGATTGTCAGAAACATAATCCGGCAAAAAACTCGTTTTCGCAAAAACCGTACCGCTGACAAAACAGAGTGATACAAACACCCCAATTTTCAAAAACTTTAACATATCACACCTCGCCAACAAAATAAAACCACTCCTGTCTATTGTATCATAAACAATAAATTTTTCAATGAAAACGATTTAACGGAATAGGATTAAAAAATTCCTAAAAAAACCAAATATTTATGGAATATTTTAACTTTTTGGCAATAAAATACCTTAAAAGGCTAGGATTCGGACATGTTTTCGGCAAAATCACCAAAGTTGACAAAAAACATGTTGCCAAAACATCAAAAATGGTGTATAGTCTTGTCAACTTGATACGGTTTACTTGCTAAATTAAGGAGCAAAATAATGGCAAACATGACAATTGACGAAGCAAAAAAAATTGTAGACAACGGTCTCCAAAGTGAATCATGGTTAAAAATAAACCATGCGTTGGATACTCTGTTACAGGAGTCCACGATTAATGATGAGGTAAAAGATTACCTCAAAAGTGTCGCCCCTGAGCTTGAACTTCCGACTGTCAGCAACACAGACTCCATTTTTGAAATTGCCGGAAGTAATGAATACATTCAGACCGTGCAAAATGTCTTGTTGTCTACCGGAGAACCCACATTTTACGACGATGATGTTGCCGATGTTCAAGAAGCCATTCAAGAGGTTTATGATGCTGAAACGGCTCGCTTGAATGATCTCTTCCAAGTAAAAGGCATTGAAGGTGCGTCAGTCAGAGATTTAATTGCCGCCAAAGCCCTTAACTTGCCGGTCAGCCAGAATCCTGCTTTTGATGAAGAACTCAAAAGAAAAGTTGAAGCCCTTCAAGTTAGAGATGTCGATGGAGCAACTCTTGATGCCATGGAATTCGCCATTGCCAACAGTCTTTTAGATGAGGCCACCATTGCCCATTATGCAGAAAAAATGGCAACCAACGAAGGCTTGAATAGATTAAACGCCAGCGAAGCAATTCGCAATGACGCTCGCTTAGCCGATGAATTTGGCGAAAATCTGGATGGACTGAATCTCTACCATGTGGAAGACGGAAGGGTTGTCGTCAACCCCAAATTTGCCGATTTGACTCCGTTAGTTGACAATTTGTCTGTTACCTACGGGCTTGATGAAGAAGGCAACGAAAAAGAAGTTGATGAACAGCAACAACAAAATGACAAAGAGGCTTTATTCCAAGCCGCTGTTGTTCGTGCCGCCAAAAAGAAAATCACAACACCGTCCCTTGACATGACGGAAGAAGTCAAAAATGAATTCACAAAAGCTTTAATGCTGAATGAAGTTCAGAAAAACTTAGCCGATGACAGTATTGATTTTGCGGCTGTTGCGAACTTAAATTGGAAAGATATTCAAAATGGAAGTCTTTCTGATGAAGCCGTTGAGAAAATACAACAATACTACGACGAGGAGCTGGCTGATAAAATCATCACGGCAATAAACAACGCCGCTCAAAACATCAACATGGCTTCTGACAACCAAAACAAATTAAAAGTACAACAGAATTGGGTTGCCATGGATTGTGCTCACGCCGATGCACAAGCCGATAAATTCGCCCACACAGCCTCTGCATGGTATAAACTTCCCAGCAAAGGTTGGCTGAAGAATTTCAAAAAAATAAAAGATAAATTAAAAACAGTTGCCAAAACTTTGTTCAACTGGAAAACTATCAAAAACTTAGTTAAAAATAACGGTGCAAGCATGGGTATCGGCGCCGCTGTTATGGCCGGAACTTATGCCACCATGGCCACTGCCGCCGTTATGTCTCCAGCAGCCCTTGCCGCTGCCGGCGTTTATGCCGGTTACACGGCCGTAAACAGCTGGGTTAACCCGCTTATTGATAAAGCCCGCGAAATGAAGCAACGTGAACTCAAACGCGAGTTGACTTGGAAAGAAGCTATGAAAACAGCCTTTAATCTTAAAGCTCTTAAAGCGGCTAAAAAAGAACTCCTGTCCAAAGATCGCAATAACAGCAGCAATCGCAAAAACTATCTTCGTGATGGTTGGATTGGAACTGTTACCGGTTTAGCCACCGGAGGAATGATGGCCGGAGTTGGTAGCATTTGGGCCCGTTATGCCGCCCCTGTTATCGGTGGCGCCGTAGCTTGGGCTTCTGCATGGAAAGTCAAAGGTGCCGCTAAAGAGAACTTGTTGCAACAAAGAACTCTTGCATCTTACCTGAACTATACCAATGCAGCTCAACGCGCAAAGAGCAAAGGTATTGCTTTTGGAGCCAGAGCAGTTGCTTCAACGGCATTTGGTCTCAATGCTCAATCAAACTTAAATAATACCTTAGATGCGTTTGATAAGATGGGACAAGGTGACGCCGTTCGCGAAATGTTGGCCAATGGAGAAATTTCAGAATCTAACGTTGTTGCCGCCGGAAAGGCTATCAGCAATGCCGCTGAAAAACAAGTTCCTGAATACACCGGCAATGGAATGTTACATTACAATTTTGACGAACTTTCCAGAGAACAGCTCGAAAATGCCGCTCGTCAAGCTGCTGCCGGTAGCGAACCGACACAACGTTTACTTGATGGGCTTAATTTGACGGCTGAAGATTCTGCTGCCGCAGGTTCCCCTGTTGAAAGCCTGCTTGATGATGTGAACACCCCCACAGATTCAACGACAGTTGTTACTCCGGTTGACGAAGCCACAACAGACTCAACGACCGTTGTTACTCCGGTTGACGAAGCCACAACAGACTCAACGACCGTTGTTACTCCGGTTGATGAAGCCACAACAGACTCAACACCAACCGAAAGTGATGGTAATGTTACCCCTGAATCCGAAACATACTCTCAGGAGGAAGTCATTAACAGATTAAAGGCGGCTAATAGAGGAAACCGTAGCGATTTCTGGATGACAACACGCACCCCAGAAGAATTAACAAGCCAATACAACAACTTAGCTCAGTTTGAAAAAGACAATCCGGAATTATATCAAAGAATGTTTGGTGCAGAATCTAAAGAAGACGTTCTTTACAAATATAATCGTTTAGACGCTGTAACGGCTCGAGTAAAGTTTGTCAACGGAAATAGATTGGCACCCCTTTGGGATGGAGAATCTGTTCCCAGAGGACTGAACATGTCTAAAGAACAGCTTTTGGAATATAAGAGCCAGATTGAACATGGTGAAAACGTTGATCCGCAAATATTTAAAGCATTGGCCAGAACCGGTGTTGTTAGATACATGGCCAATGAAGAGCTTCGCACTCTCAAAGACATTATTGAATGCGGAAATGTAAACGTTAATCCTAATGCCGACGTTAATTCAATGACAGACTTCATTAATGCGGGCAACTTCCTCAATCAACATTTTGATGAGCATGGAAACAGCGATCTGCCTGGACCTCGCACTCACAATGTCATTACCAGAATAGACAATCCTGGTTGCGAAAACAGCAATGAAGCACATGGTGTTGGAGCGAGACCGGTCGTTAGACATCATCCCACTCCGGTAAGACAAGAACCCGTTGTTGTTCCTGAAACTGTTGTTCCCGAAGAGAACGTTGTTCCTGAAGTTGTGGTTCCTGAAGAGGATGTTGTTGAACCGGTTGTTTTGCAGGAAGTTCCATTGGAATTACCAGAATATGATCAAATCGAAAACACACCTCCTGCCGATGCCAGATATGTCTATATTGCCGGTGACTATGGACATCACGTAAGCCGTGAAGGTTCTTTCGATGATGCCGGAAACTTCATCACAACAGGAGCCGATGATCAAACCGTATGGTTGCGTCCAAATCCCAATAAGCCGGACAGATTTGACGTTTATATGATGCAAGATGGTGAAACACCGACTTACGTTTCAACAGAAAAAGCTAAACATGTTGGTCATGTTGTCGGTATTGTCGGAGACACTAATGTTGACGGTACTTTAGCGACAAACAACCCCAAATTGGTTGTCCAGCTGGAAAATGGTAGCACTCGAGAAGTAAAAGTAAAAGCTTCTAATGTTGACAACAACATCATTCAAGACTTTGAACGTCACGATCTTGTTGAGCCTAGAGCCGAATATCATGATGCTGACAGTCGTATTCAGCAAAATCTTGATCACATCGGCCGTGGCACAGCCAGAACTGTGGAATATACCGATACTGATGTTCAACTGGCTGTTAAAGAAAACAACATGCAGTTGAACCACTTGAATGTAACACGCAACATGAGCAGCTATAACAGTCAAATGAGCCAGCTCCGCTTGCAGGTAAATGTTCCCAACTTGCACCCGACACAATTAGTTGGTGACAAATTCCAACCTTTGACGGAAACACCTGACTTTAAGCCGGCTGAGACTGTCGCCTCTTATTCTATGCTGACCAAAAATGGTATCGTCCATGGTGTAGAATACAAAGGAAACGATGGCAAAACTCACGTTCTGATGTGGATGAATGACTTACATGACAGACCCAATATGTACCTGTCTGAAGAGGCCCAACGCGCCGGTTATGCCCAGATGCGTACAGCCATCAACACTCAGAAAACATTTGAAAATGTTTCCATAAACAGAGGACGTGGTGGAAACGCTAAATAAAATTCCATAACCTCAAAGAAACGCTTATACAGAAATGTATAAGCGTTTTTTATTTCATCTCAAATCTTTTTACCTTTTCAGCCCAACCTAAGAGATAAAGCTCGCTTCTCTAAACAGCATTACCTCTCAAAAAAACGACGCAAACGTAGCAACCGGTTCAAAACATTCTACCATCACCACCCAAAGTACCGACCTCAAACATAAAAAAACAGGCTGGACAACTCCAGCCTGTTCAGGAAATACTTTCGGTTGAAATTACTTCAATTCAACTTTAGCACCAGCTTCTTCCAATTTCTTCTTCATTTCTTCGGCTTCAGCTTTAGCAACACCTTCTTTAACTGTCTTAGGTGCACCGTCAACTAAGTCTTTAGCTTCTTTCAAGCCCAAACCTGTAATAGCGCGAACTTCTTTAATGACATTGATTTTGTTTGCACCAGCTTCGGCCAAAACAACATCAAACTCATCTTTTTCTTCAGCGGCAGCAGCACCACCAGCAGCACCACCGGCAGCAACAGCAACAGCAGCAGCGGCAGAAACGCCCCACTTTTCTTCCAACATTTTTGACAGGTCAGCGGCTTCCATAACAGTCAAAGCTGACAATTCATCTACTAACTTGGCTAAATCGGCCATTTTTTTTCTCCAATAAATTTATTAAACAAATTAAACTAAAAACATTTTGTTTTTCAACTGCATAAAATCAACTTACACCTTCTTCATAAATATTGCTTCATAAAAACAAATTTCTCAAAAGAAGGTTCTGCCAACACTAAGCAGCTTCTTTCTCGCTGTAAGCCTTTGTAACTCTGGCCAATTGAGAGCCCGGAGCTTGCAACAAACCAATAATTTTGGCACGAAGTTCGTCCATAGACGGAATAGTAGCCAACTTGTTAATTTCCGCGGTAGAAAGAACACCTGTTCCCATAGCGCCACCGACAACAATCAATTTTTCATTGGTTTTAGCAAATTCGACACAAGCTTTACAAGCTGAAACAGGGTCGTTAGCAAAAGCAATTGCCGTCGGACCTGTAAACAAATCAGCTATATTTTCAAACTTTGTGCCTTTAAGAGCTAGACGAGTAATCCGGTTTTTAGTAACTCTAAACCCAGCACCAACCTTACGAATGGCATCACGCAGTTCTGAAACTTCCTGCACCGTCAATCCCTTATAATGAGAAACGATAACAATTTCAGCACCGGAAAACAATTCGTTCAGTTCACTGAGCAGTTGTGATTTTTCTTCACGGTTCACTTGTTGTCTCCAAATTAAACACCCTGCCAATAAGCAAAGCGCATCTTTTTAACACATACCGCCAAGACTCAAAGAAGGAGAACATTCTCCCTTACCAAGCCTAGCGGAACCAAACCTGTCCAGGAGAAAAAAGATGATAAATTTTCTTTACTCCCGTCTGCGTAGGATATTTAAGATTAAAGCAATTCTGCCATCAACGTCCCCAATAAGGTCTGTTAAGAGCCTCCCTTGCCGACACCACCTACGGTCTTGGACAGTTCCAGAAAAACATGTTGTTTTTCTGAGAGCGGGTGGTGATAAAGCTCACCACCCAAAACTTTCACAATTCTCTCTAAAGAGAATTTAAAAAACTACAAAGCTGTAGAATCCACTTTCACGCCAACACCCATCGTGCTGCTCAAAGAAATCTTTTTCAAATAAGTTCCTTTAGCTCCACTCGGTTTAGCTTTCATGATTGCATCAATAAAAGCGGCAGCGTTTTCATAGATTTGCTCTTCGCTGAAACTGGCTTTACCCACACCAGCGTGAACAATACCGCTTTTTTCAACACGATACTGAACTTCACCGGCTTTAGCTTTTTTAACAGCCGTTTCAACATCTGTCGTAACTGTACCCAATTTCGGGTTCGGCATCAAGCCTTTAGGTCCCAAAATACGAGCAACCTTACCGGCCATTCCCATCATATCAGGAGTAGCAATACATCTGTCAAAATCAACTTTTCCGCTCAAAATAGAGTCGATCAAGTTCTCTGCACCAACAATGTCTGCGCCGGCAGCCTTAGCCTGGTCAGCTTTTTCACCCTGAGCCAAAACGGCAACACGAACAGTCTTACCCGTACCATGAGGCAAAGAGCAAACGCCTCTGACCATCTGGTCGGCATACTTCGGATCAACACCCAAATTAACGGCAATATCAATAGTTTCGTCAAATTTTGCAGTAGCGTTTTCTTTAACAATCTTAACAGCTTCCTTCAAAGCGTAAGCCTTATCTTTGTCAACTGCCTTATAAGCATTTACGATTCTTTTTCCCATAACACTACTCCACAACCTTGATACCCATGGAAACAGCCTGACCTTTGACCATGTTCATAGCAGACTCAACTGTTGCACAGTTCAAATCCGGCAATTTAGCCTCGGCGATTTCCTTAACCTGAGCCAATGTAATCTGGCCGACAATGTTTTTGTTTGGCTCTTTAGAACCGGACTTAACATTAGCAGCCTTCTTCAAATAATAGGCAACAGGAGGAAGCTTTGTAACAAACGTAAAAGATTTGTCTTCAAAAGCAGTAATAACAACAGGAACAGGGATACCCGGCTCCATTTTTTGCGTAGCAGCGTTAAACGCTTTGCAAAATTCCATAATGTTCAAGCCCTTTTGACCCAAAGCTGGTCCGACCGGAGGAGAAGGATTAGCCTTTCCGGCGGGGATTTGAAGCTTGATTAACCCTAAAATTTTCTTTTTAGACTTAGCCATTTCATACCTCTT
>CAZZNV010000022.1:0-6103 GCA_964655915.1 uncultured Azospirillaceae bacterium
TTTCCCGCTAGTTACACGGACTATCCCGTTTATTTTTACATATAAATCAAGCAGTTAATTTTTTTGTAATTTTATCACTTTGGGGACAATACTATTATGATTCTTTGGTAATATACTGAGGAGGAATAATGCCGCCTTTTATAACAACCAAATGATATGGTACCACAGAAAATCGAAGCCCCAATTTCTCATCACAAACCGACCAATCAATCGGAGAGGTATCAATATCATTAATTGAGGTCAATTTTACCAAACGTTCATCAACATCTTGCGGAAAATCTTTATCTAAGTTAGGTCTGATGGCCGGTGAAACATAGACCGCCTCAATAAATCCATCTCTTTGCAGAGCGTCTAAATCAATTGAAAATAAATCAGCAGTTTCAATAAAAGGCTTAAACATATTTATGCTTTTTTCTGTCCATTGAATTGGTTCGGTAAAACCACGAATAGCCCGACTCCGACCTTCAAAACAATTTTCCATCCACTTAACAATACCCTCATGTGTTGTTTCTCCGCCTGTACGCTTGTAGTAATAATGCAAATCCGCTTGAGGATTTTGGGCAAATGATAGTATGCCGTCTTGTAAGGCTGTATTTCCTTTAGTGATGTAGTGGAAAAGTTTCATGTAGTTCTCTTTTATATTTTGTTTAAGGCCGAATATAAGATACCAAAAAAAGAACCTTGCGTCAATCGCGAGGTTCTTTTTGAACTGTGTTTAGCATTTATGAAAACCAATATAAAATTGGGTCAATAATGAGGAAAAATAACAACCCGATGACAAGGCCGATGATAGCAACGGCAACTAATATAATTGCTGTTACGGCAAGGCAATAGCCCAATCCGGATAAAAAACCGACATCAGAAAAGGCGCAGGCATAAACCAGATGAGTGATGGCAGTTAACCCTATGGCAGACTTGATGAGATATCCCGAGGGACTATCATCAAAATCATCAACCCAATCGGGAGGGTAATAATCCCTAAAACAGTATATTATGGGGATTGTAAATCTTACCAGTCCGTAGAGTGCCAGAAAGAGCGCTAAAACCAGACAAGTATGAATCAAGAAGGTGGGCATCTTGTCGATGCTCTGAGTTGCTTCCTCGGTTGCGGGCTGAATCGCGGCCACAACACTTGCTAGTACATACATAATTCTTATTTTTTAGTGAATAATATTTTGATTTCGAGTCATTGTATCCCATTGCGCGTGTAAAGTAAAGAAATTTTAGGCGACGTATTTTTGCTTGCGTAATTTTCCTTAAGATGTTTATAATGTCGGCATGTCAAAATTAGTGTGTCATTAAATAATTCTGTAAAGTATGAGCAAGCTTTTAGCGTTTGTTTTATTCCTTGCCTTTGTCGCGGTGTGTATGTTTGTAACAAACGTCGCGTACGAAGTGAAGAATAATGTTGTGAGGAAGATAATCCTCGGTCTTGTGGTTATCATAGCCGTTATTGTGATTATTGTCTTTATGAACTTTATGTTCCATTGATAAAGCTATCTGTTTTATTCGCTGTGTTGTCGTAGGGGCGACATGGCGATTTTTTATTTTTGATTTTAGGATTTATTTTCAGTATAACCGTTTAATATCGCTTTGTTTGAAGCCAAAATGCCTCAGCCCTTCAAGAATGGAGTAGACATCATAAAAGGCATTATGCGGTTTTAATCCCAAGGCATTTAAATTTTCTTCCAATCCCAGCAAGGCGGCGATGTTTCCGGAAGCTTGAGATTTTATATTTAGGTTGTTTTTCTCATATTGAAACTGAAACCAAGGGGCAATGTTTAGATACTTTAGTGTGGGCGTTTGCAGAGGGGGATAATAACTCAGCGTCTGCTCCATAACGTTTCCGTCGCATTTATCCGTTACGGGGCTTCCCCAACCATGAGAATAACAGGTTATATTTTGAGCAAATTCGGCAAATTGTTTGTAGGCTTCCATAAAAGGAATACCTTTGTTTTGCATGATTTCATTCGTGATGCCGGTAACACTGATAAAATAGGGGGGAATGGCGGGGTGTTTGATGGGGAGGGTGTAAAAATTTAGTTTGTTTTCAACTTGTAATTCTTCACTGACTTTGAGTGCGGCTATTTGAATGATTTCGATGTTTTTCCAGCCATCAAACCCTTTTTCATAAAGGCCTTTGTCGGCGATGTATTCGGTATCAAAAATTATAAAACTCATGTCGGGAAACCTAAATGTTATTTTAAAGGCGATGATAGTTCATCTTTTTTAAAAGTTGATTAAAAACAGATCGGGTGTATCGTGAGGGAGAAATAAACTGTTTTGCGGGTGTGTCCGGATTGCGAACCTATTATTTGGGTAAACAAAAATATATTTATTGACACGGACGAAATAATTTACTATGTTTGCGGCAATAAGCTAGGATATGTGTGGCTGTTTCCTTTGTGTTTTTGCGTTGCATATCCTGCCAGTTTCTTCAGAAAGGACTGACGTTAATTTGGAAACATGTTTTAATTTTTTTACGGATAAAATAAATGGCAAAAATTAGTCCGATACAGTTTTTCAGACAGGTAAAACAAGAAGTTAAGAAAATTACCTGGCCGACCAGAAAAGAAGTTATGCAATCATCTTTTATGGTGGTTGTTATTGTGGCTATTGCGGCGACGTTTTTCTTTTTTGCTGACCAAGTTCTTGGTTGGGGTGTTAAGTTAATTTTAGGTCTGGGAGTTTAGTTTTATGGATGCTCGTTGGTATGTCGTGAATGTTCATTCCGGCTGCGAAAAGAAAGTTGCCGAATCTATCAAAGAACAAGCTGTCTTGAAAAAAATGGAAGACAGAATTTTTGATGTTATGATTCCCACGGAACAAGTTGTTGAAATCAAAAAGGGAGCTCGGGTTAACAGTGAACGTAAGTTCTTTCCCGGCTATATTTTGGTTAAGATGATTATGAGTGATGAAGCTTGGCATTTGGTTAAGGATAACCCGAATGTTACCAATTTTTTGGGTAGCCGTAATAAGCCTTGTCCGATTACTGAGGCAGAAGCTCAGCGTATTATGACGCAAATGCAAGAAGGTATTGAACGTCCGCAAACGGTTGTTAATTTTGAGGTTGGAGAGCAAGTTCGTGTTTGTGACGGGCCGTTCTCATCTTTCATTGGCTTAGTTGAAGAAGTTGATACTGAAAAATCTCGTGTTAAGGTTTCTGTTTCAATTTTTGGTCGTTCAACTCCGGTTGAGCTTGAGTTTTCACAAGTTGAAAAAGTAAGTTAGTGTTGTTGCTGCCCCGTTTTGCGACGGGGCTTTTTTGTGCTACGAGGGACTTATGTTTAAGAATTTTTTTAATGAATTTAAGAAATTTGCAATGCGCGGTAATGTCATTGATATGGCTGTCGGTATTATCATTGGTGCCGCTTTTGGAAAAATAGTAGATTCTCTGGTTAAAGATGTTATCATGCCGCCAATTGGTCTGCTGTTGGGAAAGGTTGATTTTACCAATCTGTTTATCGTTTTGAAAGAAGGGGCAAAGGCGGCGCCGTATGTGTCTTTAGACGCTGCTCAAAAGGCCGGTGCCGTGACATTAAACATCGGTCTGTTTGTTAATGCTCTTATCAGCTTTACGATTGTTGCGTTTGCCGTATTTATCTTAATTAAGGCTATTAATGAGCTGCAGGCCAAGATGATTAAACAAGAGGCCGCTGAGGAAGCTAAAAAGGAACCGGAAACAAAAGTTTGTCCTTATTGTTGTGAGACAATTCCCGTTAAGGCAACTCGTTGTCCGAATTGTACATCTTACCTTGACGGCAAAAAACACCAAGATTAGTCCTTGTAAAGGATTTGGCGAGCCCTGACGATAAGTCGGGGCTTTTTTTGGTAATAGTGCTTGCATTTTTTTTAATATTATGCAAAATGTAGACGATTTCTTTATTTATTAATTAATAATTTTAATGGCTTATGTTGAATCTACTTATTCAAGCCTTGTGCTTTCCCGATTCTTTGTCATTGACGGAGCGAAAGGAGATGGCAGGGGGGCTGATTGAAAAGATGAATCAGCCACGACAGAGAGAGCCAGAGGTCTTGCTTATTCGAGCAGCTCTGTTTCCGGAGTTGGTGTCGCAAGATGATTTGCGGACGATGGTTCGGGAATTAATCGCTCGGTTGGAGCCTGCTTCACGAGAGAGTCTTGATGTCTTGATTATCAGAGTATTGTTGCTGGAAGAAACGTTGCCTAAAAGCAGCCTTCAGGCACTGATTGACAACCTGTTATCCGAAGCCCAAACGCCAAGTGTGGCGGATGGACAGGGTGTTCTGAAGTCTGATAAGACGAAGGAAACTAAGGAAGTTCAGGAGTCTGACTGTGTTGAAGAAACGGTTTTGATTCCGGAACAGGGTGTGACGGCTTCTCCAATTCGAAAGAAGAGGGGACGCCCGAAAAAAGAAGAAGCTCAGGGACAAAATGTGACGGCTTCTCCGACTCGAAAGAAAGGCGGACGCCCTAAGAAAGGCGAGAAGGCTCCGGAACAGGAGAAAGCGGTTTCTTCTGTTCAAAAGAAGAGAGGCCGTCCCAAGAGAAAAGAGAACACACCGAAAGCAGTTGCTGATTCGTCGGAAACTTCTGATGATGAGATGGAGAACGTTGAGCCGGAAGATGCGGCTTTAGTTGCTATTGAAAGAGGGTGTTTGCTTGATGAAATCGGGGAAACATCGCAACAGAAAAAGCAAGAGAAGAAGACGTTTTCTTCTCGAGGAAAGGCGTTAGAAAATGCGTTCTTTGCCGAACTCAGTGACTATCCCGACCTTGAAACCATGGGGCGTGAGCAAAAGTATCGTTTTGTCTATAAAATGGCTGACGGACGCTATTTGTTGTCTTGTTTTGTGGTTAACGGTTTGAATCCCATTGGGATTTTTATCAAGTACTCGTCGAAGATGTTTGGTCGCTATGATGGTTTTATTGTGGATGTTTACAACGAGAATGTTTTTTCGCATCCCAGTGAGGCCATGGCTGATTTAGCGGAAAAGGGCAAGCAGATTAACGGTTCTCCTTGGCTGGTTATGAATTCAGTGCAGTATGCAATGATTAAAAATGCTAAGGACGAGCTCAATATGATGCTTAAGAAGGTTGGCGGAGATTGCTTTTTGAGTAGCTATTGGAGAATTTCTCCGATGAGCAATGTCGCTGCTGCGGGAGATGTGCATCTTAATCCAAATTCGATTTCCGGTGGTGGAAGTATTCGATATACGTTGGATATCTCATTGACCAAAGCTGAGTAATGTGGAAGAAAAAGAAAGCCCTGACTATGATGTCGGGGCTTTCTTTTTTTTGCGAAGATTAAACAGCTATACTGGTCAAGATGCTGACGTAGAGCAGTTTTTTTGTTTCATCGTACTTTTTCAGACGGCAGAGAATTGACGTACCGGTTTTGAAGAATTTGGTTTTCTTAGCCAGTGCAAAGACATTTTTGCCAAGGCAGATGACTAAACCGTCTTTTTTTTCTGCGTATACGGTGCCGTTGACAACTTCATCGAGTTCGTGATCGGCGATAAAATCGTCAATGGGAAGAGATGTGGGGCGAACCTCGACTTGAACATCGCGATGACGACGTTTGTAGAGATTGACGATGCGTACGGGGATAGTCTCTCCTTGGTGGAATACTTTGTGAGGGTTGCAGTGCGGGGCGCACTTTACATAGTACCATCCCACATATTTTTCTCCAAACTGGTTGATTAGAGAGAATTTTACCCGGTCATCTCTTACACCGACTATCTGTGCGGTCTGTATCTCACTGAGACAGAATCCGCAGCGGAAGTAGTTTTCCATTTTAAGTTAATTTAATAATTGTATTTGTTTACGATGATTATATAGCTAAACTAGTCTTGTTTCAACAAAAAAATGTGGTATTGGACAAAAATGTCGCTGGAAGGCGAAAGATTATAAAGAAAATGCTTGCAATTTGAATCGGCTGTGGTATACAGGAGCGACTCTGAATGGGCGATATATGTCTGATTTTCTGCGAATCGCTGTTTATTGGGGTTTTGTTTTAATTTAACTCGTGGGAGACCTGCCATGGTCTGGAAAACCACGAACCTGAAAAGAGGTATGAAATGGCTAAGTCTAAAAAGAAAATTTTAGGGTTAATCAAGCTTC
>CAZZNV010000023.1:0-4803 GCA_964655915.1 uncultured Azospirillaceae bacterium
TGGAAGGCGCGACTCTTAATGAGCGTTTTGAGAAAATTTTAGAGTTTATGGATGCGGAAATTACGTTGCTGGAAGTGGAAAACAAAATTAAAAACCGTGTCAAAAAACAAATGGAAAAAAGCCAGAAAGAATATTATCTGAACGAGCAGATGAAGGCAATTCAGAAAGAGCTCGGTGATGAAGACGAAGATGCCGAGATTTCCAATTATATGAAGAAGATTGAAAGTACAAAACTTTCTAAAGAGGCTAAAGAGAAGGCTTTGGCAGAAGTTAAAAAGCTTAAGTCAATGAGTGTTATGTCAGCCGAAGCGACCGTGGTGCGCAACTATCTTGACTGGTTGTTGGATATTCCTTGGAAGAAGCGTTCAAAAGTCAATAAGAATTTGTGCAAGGCTACGGATATTTTGGATAAAGACCATTATGGACTGGACGAAGTTAAGGAACGTATTGTCGAATATTTGGCCGTCCAAGCGCGAGCTGATAAGGTTAAAGGCCCTATTTTGTGTTTGGTTGGTCCTCCGGGAGTTGGAAAAACTTCACTCGGAAAGTCCATTGCTAAAGCAACAGGGCGTAGTTTTGTGCGTGCTTCACTCGGTGGTATGCGCGATGAAGCCGAAATTCGCGGACATCGACGGACGTATATCGGTTCTATGCCCGGTAAAATTATCAAGGGTATGAAAAAGGCTGGAACGTCAAATCCGTTGTTTTTGTTAGATGAGATAGATAAACTGGGCAATGATTATCGCGGCGATCCGAGTTCTGCACTGCTTGAAGTGCTGGACCCTGAGCAGAATGCAAGTTTTAATGATCACTATTTGGAGGTTGATTACGACTTGTCCGATGTTATGTTTGTGACAACAGCAAACTCATTGGATATGCCTCGTCCGTTGTTGGACAGAATGGAGATTATTCGTTTGTCCGGATATACGGAAGATGAGAAAATCCAAATTGCAAAACATCACCTTATTCCAAAGATTTTTAGCGAAATGTCTGTTAAGCCTGAGGAATTGGAGATTGATGAAAGCGCTGTTCGAGGGATTATTCGTTACTATACCCGAGAAGCCGGTGTGCGCAATTTAGAAAGGGAACTTTCAAAGATTACACGCAAGGCTATCAAAGACATTTTGACGTCTTGTGAGCAAAAAGTAACGGTTACGGAACAGAATTTGGATAAATATCTGGGGGTTATTAAGTATCGTTTTGGTGAGGCGGAAGAGCAAGACCATATCGGCGTAACTACCGGTTTGGCTTGGACAGAGGTCGGTGGTGATATTCTGTTTATTGAGGCTGTGGATATGCCGGGCAAAGGAGTTGTTAAGCAAACGGGTAAACTCGGCGAAGTGATGAAGGAATCTATTGATACGGCATATTCCGTTGTGCGTGCTCATTCGGCCGAACTGGGTATAAATCCCGATGTGTTTGAAAAGACGGATATTCATGTTCACGTGCCGGAGGGCGCCACTCCTAAAGACGGTCCTTCTGCGGGAATAGCCATGTTTACGACATTGGTTTCAGTTTTAACTAAAATTCCGGTGCGTAAAGATGTGGCTATGACAGGTGAAATCACATTACAGGGCAGGGTGTTGCCAATCGGCGGGTTGAAGGAAAAATTGCTATCTGCTCTGCGCGGAGGAATTAAAACGGTTATTATTCCTAAGGATAATGAAAAAGATTTGAAAGAGATTCCGGATAACGTGAAAGAAGGAATGAAAATTATTCCTGTTTCCGACGCGAGAGAAGTGTTAAAAATAGCCTTAAACGGTGAGATTAGACCTCTTCCGGCGATGGATGTTCATCCGGCGTGTTTGGAAAAAACGGAAGGAAAACCAACGAGCATGATGACAAACTGAGTGAAAACCGGCTAAATGGCCGGTTTTTTGTTTGGGATGATTTCTTGGCTCGACTTATAAATTAATATTGCCAAGCCTGTATTTTGTTTATATAAATTAAGAAAAATATTGAGGAATTAATTATGATACCTAAGATTATCCATTATTGTTGGTTTGGCTGCAACCCGTTGGGCGAGTTGGAACAAAAGTGTTTGGAATCGTGGAAAAAGTTTTTTCCGGATTATCAGATACGTTGTTGGGGAAACGAGGATTTAGAAAAGTTTAACAATCCTTATTTAAGGCAAGCAGTTGCTGCGAAAAAGTGGGCTTTTGTTTCGGATTATGTACGGCTTTACGCTTTGTACCAAGATGGCGGAATTTATTTTGATACGGATGAAGAAGTGCGTCGCCCGTTAGATTCGTTTATGGATCATGATTTCTTTATCGGCTCACAGCGTTGCGGAAGTTGTCGTAATATTTCTCCGGCACTGATTGGCGCCATTCCTCACAGTTCGATTGTGAAAAATTTATTGGCTGTGTATGATAGCGAAGTCTTTTTAAAAGAGGACGGAAGTTACAATTTAACGACGAATCCTGTTTATTTTGCGCATGTGATGAAAGATATTTATGGTTTGGACGATGTTTTTGTAACTTCAGGAAAATTAAAAATTGAAGAAAATGCTTATATTTATCCGTATTATTATTTTTGTACGGATAACAAGGACGCATATGCGGTGCATCATTATTCGGGAAGCTGGAAGCCTGATTGGAAGGTGGAAGATAAATTTAGTTTTCCCTGCAATTTGCTGCTGCGTAAATATAAGAAGAATCGGGAAGGCGAGCCGATGCCTTTGGAGGAAAATGAGCGGATTGTGTTTGCTCTCAACACATCAAAGCGATCTAAATGGGTTTTGATTAAAAAGGTTGCGTGATATGGGACTGAAAAAGGTTAAGAGGCTTGTTCAAAAGGTGGTTCACGGATATGATTATCCCAAGATTATCAAATCTAAGCCGTGGACTATAAAACCCGCGGACAGGATATGTGTTTTGGCACCGCATCCTGATGATGAAACAATAGCTTGCGGCGGTTTACTTCTTAAATATGGTGCGCAATGTGATGTTGTGCTGTTAACAGATGGGCAAAAAGGCGGACTTGCCGGTTGGAGTACGGAAAAAACAGTTTCTACGAGGCAGAAAGAATTTGAGCAAGTCATGGAATTTTTGAAAGTCAGACATTTTGAATATGTGCACGCGGAGGATTTATCTTTACTGGATGCTTATGATGAATTTTCAAAAATAGATTTTTCTCAATATACTTATGTATTAATGCCGCACCCGTTTGATGCTCATGTTGACCATGGCGCTGTCAGTGCTTTGTGGAAACGTTTGCAAAAAGCAAAGGCGCTTAAAGCTCAGTCTGTTTATTATGAATTGTGGAGCCCTTTGCGAATGCCGACGCATTATATTGATATTTCAGATGTGATTGAAGAAAAATGCAAGGCCATATCATTTTATGAGTCTCAGTTGAAAAATGTTAATTATATTTCAAGGATTGTTGCATTAAACCATTACAGAGGTATTCGGCACGGTGTGGAATATGAGGAAGATTTTGAAATGGGAAGCGATTGATGAAACTGGAAAGAGGTTTATATACATATTCTTTGAAAATAGACGACTTGTTGGTTTTGCCGGATGCGCCTCATTCTATTGATAAAAGTTTTGAAAACGTAGCCATATTGCTGGGAAATTCCAAAAAAGGTGAGGCGGACTGTTTACTTTCTTCACGAGAGGAACTTGTGGAATTGCAAAAGAAGCAGGATTATGTGGAAACCGAAATCTATTTTCAGCCTGTTATTTCTTCTTGGAACTTGTTGCTGTTGTTTATCGGGAAACTGCGCAAAAGGTTTAAGGTTCAAGGAACAAACAGTTATCGTATTCGTCCCGAAGAAATAAAAGGAAAGGGGCTTATTCGTTGTGTGCGGACGCGTGAGAACGCCTATAAGTTTACTCAATATCATATTCCGGACGAAAAACGTCATGAGCTTTATGATGATTTAGAAAAAAGAATTGTTCAAGACGGTTGGGATGCAAAACAAAGCGATTTAGCAATTATGTTGTGTCGCTCTTTTAGTTATTTTGATAGTTTAGATGATGGCAACCATCGAATTAACATTTGTTTGGAACATAAAATTCCTGAAGTGACGGTAAAGTTTCGCTATGCCGGAAAGTTGCCGAAGTTTGTTGCAAATTTGTTTGCACGCTAAATTTCCGAATCTTGTTTATATTTTGAGAAAGGCTGTGAAAAGCTTTTGTTTTTAGGGAAAAGTGCTGTTTATTTTTATTTTTTTGCAAAAAAATGTGTATAAGTGGCAAAAAAAAGCCTTTTTATCCTCTGTAAACGTTGTTTTTGTTTGACTTAAAGGAATTTTGGCGCTTAAATTTTCTTGTGGTTAGAGATTATATCTCCACATTGTTTTATAACTTATATTAGAGGGAGCACTCGCTGTGAATAAAAACGAATTGATTGCTAGCATGGCTAGCGAAACAGGCCTTACAAAAACTGATTCAGCTAAGGCTTTGGATGCATTTGTAGCTTCTATCACTAAAGCTTTGAAGTCTGGTGACGAAGTTCGCTTGGTTGGTTTTGGTACATTCGCTGTTTCTAAACGTGCAGCTACAACCGGCCGCAACCCGCGCACTGGTGCCACAATTAAAATTCCGGCACGTAAGCAGGCTAAGTTCAAAGCAGGTAAAGCTTTACAGGATTCTGTAAACTAATATAAGTGAGGGTCGGTTATTTGCCGACCCTTTTCTTTATTTTTATGAAGAGCGGGGCAGAAGCTCCGTTTTTTTATGGAAGTTGATATCTTTTGAAGTGTTTTGTTTAACGAAAAAGCCACCTTAAAGGTGGCTTTTAATTGGTGGGCGCTGAGAGGTTCGAACTCCCGACCCTCTCGGTGTAAACGAGATGCTC
>CAZZNV010000024.1:0-3867 GCA_964655915.1 uncultured Azospirillaceae bacterium
CTCTCGGTCTTGGTGTTGCGTTCTTCCTCATCGGTTTAGTGTTTGTATGGAGATCGTTCTACCGGATGCGAATCGAAGCTAAAAAGGTCGATTAACAGCCAACTAATACAGAATTTTCGGAGACTGAAAATTCACGTAGCTCAATGTACGCTAAAATTTTCAGTCTCCTTAATTCTTATTATTTGTCATGTTACTCAACCTTTTAGGTTTGGGGCTAACGTTTTTTCCACAATTGGAAATCACTCTATCAACGCACGCTATCCAAACTTTTTAATAAGGGGGCTGAAATTTTTCAGCTCCCTTAATTCTTATTATTTGTTATGTTACTCAATCTTTTAGGTTTGGGGTTAACGTTTTTCCCATAGCTAGAAATCACTCTATCAACACACACTATCCAAGCTTTTTAAGTGGTGAATTTAAAAGCGTTTTCATGAAGATGAAGGCGCTTTTTTATTAAAAAAATTTCTTGTTGACAAAATTTCAAAAAAATGTATGATGTTCTTACTTTTCATATTACTTTGGATTTTTTGTTTATTTTTTAGCTTTCAAAAACATGTTACCTAGGAATTTTATTCCGACGATGGTGACAGAGCAAACTCGGATTGTGAAATTAGAGTTTGTTTTTTTTGATTACTTCTGGCTTATATTACATATCAATAATCCGGTTGCGAAACCCGATTGTTGCAAAAGGGCAATTCTTTGAAAGGATTGCCTTTTTTTGTTGTCTTTTAAGGCGGTGACGGCTATGTTGGTGCTATTCATATTTTATGGCAAGAGGGTGAAATGAGGTTATTTAAATTAATGGTGATGGTTATGGGGCTATCCGGTTGTATTATTCGTTATTCCTATGGTATTTTTCAGGAAAACAACCATGATGATCCGGTTCGGGAGGGAACTTACAGGATTACGGATGATCGTGGGCGAGTTGGTTATGCGGACGAAGTTATCGGGGTGATTATTCATCCGCAATATACCTATGCTTTTCCTTTTTCTGGTGGGAAGGCCAAGGTGACCTACTCTGAAAAAGTTCAGACGTTGCAAAATCCTGCAAATGATAAGACTATTGAGTGGTTTTATATCGACAGGCAGGGCAATAAGCTTTAGAAATTTGACAAAAAATAATGTCTTGACAAAAGGGAGGTAATGTTTTACATTAAGCACAATTAAAAATTAGTGTGTATAATCTCTGGTATAATAATGTTTGAAAATTGTGAATTTTTCCTTATGGGTTGTGAAATTCAGAAGGAAACGGCCATACGCCAGTTCGTGAGAATAGGCCTATAGTTTGTTTGCTATGAGTCGGAAATAAATTCAGAAATGAGTTTATTTCCGGCTTTTTTTGTTATTTTTTAAGATAATTTGATCCAAACGTTCTTCATTAATTCCGGCAGGATCCTGATGGATAATAATCTGAGCTTCGGGATAGGCTTCCAGAATGTCATCTTCAATCATATCTGTCAGGTCGTGCGCGTCATAAAGCGACAGATTGCCGTCAAGCTCCAAGTGAAATTCAAACATATATGTTCCGCCCAAGTCTCTGGTGCGCAAGTCATGTATGCCTTTTGTGAAAGGGGAGGAGCGGACAATACGGATGATGTTTGTGCGTATTTCATCGCTGAGTTCCTCATCCATCAGCAGGCTGATGGCATCTCGTGCGAGGTGATAGGCATTAATCAGCAGGTAGGTTGAAATTACAAAAGCGGTCAAAGTATCAAACCAGTTGATGTCGAAATATTTCACGACTAACAGACTGAGGATGATTGAAACATTTGTCATCATATCAACGACATAATGTGCGCTGTCAGCGGCAATCGCCTGAGATCTTGTGCGGCGTGTGACGTATTTTTGAAATATAATCAGAGCAATGGTGGCAATTAGGCTGATTATCATGATGATAATGCCTGTATCGGTCTTTTCCAAAGGTTTGGGGAACAATAAGCGGCTGAACCCGTCATACATTACAAAAATGCCGGAGCCGGCGATAAATGCCGATTGCAACAAGGCGCTTAAGGCTTCGGCTTTGCCATAGCCGTAACGATGGCTGTTGCTTGCCGGACGTGAGGAATATTTGACCGCAACATAAGTCACTGATGAGGCGAAAATATCGGCCAGACTGTCTATCATTGATGATAAAACCGCCAATGACCCCGTATAGAGTGCACCGAATGTTTTGAGCAAACTTAAGCTGACAGATGTGGTGATGCTGGCGATGGTTGCCGCACGTTTCAGGCGGTTAGTTTGTTTTAGTTTTTTCTGCGGTGAGAGCATGTTTTATTTTCTCCATATCGGCAGAGGGAATTTCATAAAAACGGGCTTTAGCATAGTCGGCAAAAAATTGCAAATGTTTTCCGTTAATGGTGTTATCGAACAGGTATTTAACAAAATATCTGTTTTTGTTTTTATAGAATTGCAGCCGGAGTTGGTTGTGGTCTTCTGTCAGAATATCCAACGTTTGATAAAGCGTAGACGTATCCACTTTCTGATATGCTTTGAGGAGCGGTGTGGTCAGCATATCACGCACCAGAAGCGTCATTTGTTCCGGATTATGAATGATGTTGGTATCAGCAATGCGTCCGAAACGCAAGTTCCAAAGAGAACTGTATGTCCAATCCTGCCATTCGGAGGACAGGTCTATGAAATCTCCTTTAATCAGCCAAACCTGAAATTGGTTGGGGAATTTGATATAGGCTCCTTGTGCACCGCGTCCGATGTCAATATTGTAGTCACCGACATCAAAGCGGATAATATCCTTTCCTTTTTCGTCTCTAAGGGCAATTTCCGTTGTGCGAGAGGCGGCAACTTCCAACGGACTTAAGCCGAATTTATGCAGATATTCCGGTGATGCGGTTCGTTTTTCATAAAAGCGCGCTTCAAGCAAAGCGTTTAAAAATCTGCGGATGCGTTCTTGGTAGACAGGAAAATCCGGGTGTCCGTCAAGATGCCAAAGATTATTGTCGAGGACAAATTTTAGGCTGCTTTGGCTGGTGGTTAAGTGGATTTCCGTGATGCGGTTAATCTCTTGTGCCAAGTTGGGAAATACCGGTTTATCTTCGTAGGCACTGACAGGCGACTGATTGTTAAGATAGGTGGAGATAATGCCAATTCCCAACAGCAAGAGACATACACCCGCGACAATACAAAAAGTTTTGTTGAGGCGGAATTTAATCGATGATGCCGGTTGTTTGCGGCGTAGCCAAAGTATGCGGAGGAGCATTCCGGCCAGTAAAACAGCAGGGATGAGGTAGATGTTGACGAGCTTTATGTGAAGTGCAATTTGCTGAATGTTATTGTTCATATTTTGGCGAATGCTTGCCAGTTCTCGACGCAAGGAATCTAGTTTTTGGCGATAGTTGGCAATGACGGCGAGTTCGTCAGCGGAGAAGATATTTCGTCCTTCAAAATCCTTTTTATTCCATACTTCCGAAAGCTTGTCTTTGGTTTCCTCTATTTGATTGAAGATTTCCGCTTCTTTGAGCTTGAATTGGAGTTGATTGTCTTTGCGCATTTTTTCGATATCGGCAAAGCGGCGGTCAGATGAGGTCTTCCCTCGCAGGTCTATGAGGTTATTTTGGTTGCTCAGACTTTCCAAAGCATTAAGTATGAAATTTCCGTTATCCAGAACAGGAATGATGTATTTCCTGTCCAGAACGGAAGATGACTGTGTCCAGAAGGAATCGTAAATAAAATCAGTGTCGGCAACGGCGATGATTTCAAATGGGTGTTGCGGATCCTTACTGATAATTTTAGCGGCAATGACTTTGTCCTGTGTGTCCGGTTTGAACCAACGCAGAATATCCGCCGGATTCATTCCTCGGTGGACAACGCTCGCCGGCATCATTGCTGAATTTTTACTGGCTTTGACTAAGG
>CAZZNV010000025.1:0-2094 GCA_964655915.1 uncultured Azospirillaceae bacterium
GACTTACGACGCGAGGAGGACCCGCTTGCGGGAGTACCCAATCCAGGTGAAGCAGCCATAAAAAAGCCACCCTTTGAGGGTGGTTTTTTTATGGCTGAATAATACGGGTTCTCAAATCGGCTGGAAGGCCGATTTATTTTTTACTTGTCAAAATGTTTATTTGCTCTATATTGGCGGGCAAATAAATATAATTATAAACTAAAATTTTTATGGTATGAGTTATTTTGAAAAAATCCGTGCCTTTTTTCAAAGGAAAAAACGCACAAACAAATCAGGAGCAGGAATGGTGAATGTCATTCTCTCAATGCCGCAATGTATTGTACATCCTGCGGACTTAATGCAATCTTTAGGTATGGCGATGGCCTATGTTTTGCGGGAAGGTGTTTATTTTTCCGTGTCGGACATCAAACTGTTTGAGTTGAGAGATCGGGAAACAAAAGCCTTTTTAGGAAGCTGTTATGCCACGTACTATAAAGGTTTGTATTATGCAAATGTCATCGGAGGCACGGAAGTGTTTTCCTGTGAGCCGGATGCTTTTGATTTTAAGCCGACTGAAGAGCTTTTAGCGCCGGTATATAGTGAAAAGCCGATTCTTTATGCTTTGCGGTGTCATTTAAATCACAAAACAGGTCAGCTTAAGGTTTTGGAACTGATCAAAAGGAATGTGGAAACAATGGAGGACGATATTCTTCATCGTTTTGAGGAGAAAATTTCGTTTGACAAGGCAATAGAGTTTTCCAGAAAATTTATCGGTGTATAATGTATAAATATATCTGATTTAAGAATTATGAATATTGATCTTTTTCTTTTCAGGCATGGGGAGACAGATAAAAATGTTGCTCATGTTTGGCAGGGCTGTCACATAGATTCGGTTCTGAATGCAAAGGGAGAAAAACAAGCTGAAGCGTTGGCTGAAAAAGTAAGTGATCTTTATATGGAACTTTATTCTTCACCGCTTCTCAGGGCTGTTCAAACGGCAAATAAAATTGCTCAGAAAAGTATTTATCAGCCGCAAATCACCATTATGCAGGATTTGCGGGAATGTGATTTCGGGGTTGCGGAGGGCTTAACTCTTGAAGAAGTCCGAAAGCAATATGGTAGCGATTTTGTTGATAAATTGATGTGGCCGGATGAGAAGACCGCTGATCTGCATTTTCCGCAAGGTGAAAGTAAGAGAAGTGTCTTTAGGCGCGTGTTGGCTTGTTTGGAGCAGATTGTGCATGATTGCAGTGATGTTCGGCGGAAACACAAGGCCGGTATTGTTTGCCATGCAGGTGTTCTTAGTGCTCTTGAGTTCGGTTTAGGCTTGAAGAATGTGTCGTACGATAATTGCAGTATATTGCACTTACGCTATGATTCATGTCATTTTACGCAAGTTTTTGACTGACAAGAGGCTCTTTTATTAACAAAAGTCCCGTTTTTACGGGACTTTTGTGTTATCTGCAGGAGGGGTATGGGTTATTGAAATTGACATTTCCGAGAGTTCATTCTATGTTTAAGCCAACAATTCATAATAATCAAAACAGGTAAGAGCGATGTTGGATTTAGGAAATTTGAAGTTTGAGAAATTTTTATTGCCGGAAGAAATTATCGGGAATCGGGTGATTCTACGGCCGCGGACGCATCAATATGATGAGGCGTTGTTTGAGCTCATTGATTCATCAAGAGAGTTCTTAAGAGAATATTTGTTTTGGGTGGATGATACCCGTTCCATTGATGATGTGCGGGAAGTGACATCCGTTTTTCAGAAGAATTGGGAAAATAAAGATTCTTTTGAATATGTTTTTCTGGATAAAGAAACCCAAAAATTAGTCGGTGCCGGCGGAATCCATACGGTTTCTTATTTGCATCGTTTTGCGCAGTATGGGTATTATTTGGATAAAAAGGCTACCGGTCACGGTTATATTACGGAAGTGGTGCAGTTGTTGGAAGCTGAGTTGTTTAAAAGAGGTATTCACCGTTTGGAAATTGTTTGTGATGTGAATAATAAAGCTTCAGCGGCGGTGGCAAAACGGTGCGGTTTTGAGCAGGAAGGCGTAATGAGAGAATCGCGCTTTGCTTACGGAAAATATCGTGATGAGTTATTGTTTTCTA